>NC_012704.1:0-1223402 GCF_000023145.1 Corynebacterium kroppenstedtii DSM 44385 | reverse complement strand
TCGCCGGATAACGCCCAGAAGGCCCTCGACGAGCTAAAGAAGCAGTTGGAGCAATACAACAGCAGTGGTCAAGCCCAAGGGCAAGAGGCTTTTGCTATTCCCGAGTCGATGAAGATCACGGCGAAGCCAGAGGCTAAGCCAGCCAACTCCATCGAAGAAAACAAGCAGCGTGAACAAACATCCGCCATGCTGCTCAAGGATCGGCAATCAGAAGATCCGACCACTTTGCAGGCCGCGGGATCCTTGTTGGAATGTAAGGGATCGGATCCGTTGGCAGGCCAGGATGATCCGGCTAAGCCTCTCGTGACGTGTGACCAAGATAAGAGCGTTCACCTGCTCGATGCGGCACCAGTATTAGTGGGGCAGGAGGGGAAGAAAGATCCCCAGCGGCTCACTGGTGAGGAGATCGATACCAATTCTCCGATTACTGGTGGGTACGACTCCAACAGCGGACAAATGGCCATCACGTTCAAGTTCAAGACATCCAATAAAGATAAGGGTGGCGATACGTGGGCCGAGGTGACGCAAAAGTATCAGGGGCAGCAGGTCGCTATCACTCTCGACTCCGAAGTGATTTCTGCTCCGACGATTCAGTCACCGACGCCCGCCGGTTCGACGACCCAGATTACTGGTAAGTTCTCTGAGGCCGAGGCTAAAGACTTAGCGAACAATCTTAAGTATGGTGCGCTGCCCATCAGCTTCGCTGGTGAAAACGGCGAGAAGGGCGGTACCGCCACCACCATTCCCGCCACGCTGGGCTTTGCTTCCCTGAAAGCAGGACTTATCGCAGGAGGCATCGGCTTAATCTTGGTTGCCCTGTATGCGCTGGCCTACTACCGAGGACTCGGCGTCATCACGATCTTCTCGCTGTTGCTCTCGGCGCTACTCATCTACGGCAGCCTCGTGCTACTCGGGCGGTGGGTTGGCTACAGCCTTGACCTCGCGGGCATCGCCGGCTTGATCATCGGTATCGGTACTACAGCGGACTCCTTCGTGGTCTACTTCGAGCGGATTAAAGATGAGATACGCGATGGCCGAACATTCAGATCTGCAGTACCAAAGGCCTGGGAGCGTGCTCGCCGCACTATTCTGTCCGGTAACTTGGTCTCCCTGATCGCAGCTGTCGTGTTGTACATTTTGGCTGTTGGTGACGTTAAAGGCTTCGCCTTCACCCTTGGTTTAACGACGGTCTTCGACCTGTTCGTGGTGTTCCTGGTTTCGGCACCGCTGATTATTCTGGCGTCGCGCAAGCCGTTCTTCTCTAAGCCGTCTGTGAACGGGCTCGGAGCGGTCATGCGTGTTGCGGAGCGTCGCCGTGCTGCTGGTATCAAGCTTCCGTATGACGTTGAGCGCGCTGAAAACGCCAAAGAGGATCAACCTGTACGGCGGCACATCAAGCTCGCAGATAGTCTCTCAGAAACTGATGAGTCATCGTCGGGCGGCTCATCGCGTGTCGATACCTCGAAGGAGGAGAAGTAATGAGTAAACGGCCTTTCTTCGAACGTATCTACACCGGTGAAGGCGGAATTGAGTTCGTCTCCCAGCGCCGTCGCTGGTACGGCATTTACGCCATCATCTTGGTGATCTGCCTCGTATCCATTATTTTCCGTGGATTTACCTTGGGCATCGACTTTGAGGGCGGTACCAAGATAACGATGCCCGCCGGTGACGTGTCCAAGACCGAAGTCGCCGACACCTTCCACGAAGCCACTGGGGTCGAGGCCCAGCAAGTCCAGATCATCGGCTCCGGTAACGCTCGCAATGTGGAAATCGAGTCAAAGCACCTTAACGACGACGAGATCTCCGAGGCTCGGGAAGCCTTGTTCTCGAAGTACCACCCGAAAGACGCCTCGGGTAAAGAAACTCCCGACTCCATCGGTGATTCGACCGTGAGTAACTCGTGGGGATCGACGATTACTCACCGCATGGTTCTAGCGCTGATCGTCTTCCTTGCGCTGATCTTCCTGTACATCACGGTTCGCTTTGAGCGCGATATGGCCATCGCGGCTATATCAGCACTTGCCGTTGACGCGATTGTGGTCTCAGGGCTGTATTCGATCATCGGTTTCGAGGTTTCACCAGCATCGGTTATCGGTTTGCTGACAGTCTTGTCCTACTCGCTGTACGACACCGTGGTTGTGTTCGACAAGGTTCACGAGAACACCGCTGGGTTGACAAAGACAACTACGTCGACCTACGCCGAGCAAGCTAACCTCGCCGTCAACCAGACGATGATGCGTTCCATTTCGACATCATTGTTCTCGATCCTCCCGATCGGCGCATTGATGGTCGTCGCGGTCTGGTTGCTGGGCGTGGGCACACTCAAAGACCTCTCGCTCGTGCAGCTACTTGGCGTCATCGAAGGAACGTTCTCATCCATCTTCTTGGCGACGCCAATCTTGGTTTCGCTCAAGTCTCGTCAGAAGAAGTATTCCGAGCACACCAAACGTGTCGAAGAATCTCGCAAGGCTGAGTCATCGAACCAAGAGAATGAACTGGTTGCCGTAACCAGTGATGGATCAGAGATCACTCCTAGTGAAAGCTCAGATTCAGAGCCATCCGCACGTGCCTCACGGAGGAGAGGCTCATCACGTATCGTTCACCACTCCGATCGAGATCGCGAGGCGGGCAGATTCCACAGTCGTGAAGGAGGCGGCGCGTCATGGCGTCCCGACGATAACCGCCGTCGCAACAACTCACCCTTTGATGGAAACTAAAAGCTGAGTCGGTATCCAACGCGTGTTCTTCGAATAGAAGATTTACGCATCGTGTTTCCTGGCTTAGCGTTCCGCATGACACCTTCTTAACCGGTCGTATAGTTAGAATTTCCGCCGTACAGCGCCCTTGCTCATTAATTCGAAGCAAGGGCGCTAAACTTTTCTTAACAGCACATCCTGTGTTCTTACGAACACGGCGTCAGTGCGCTTTGTACGTCCATTTTCTGACACGATCGGCTCCACCCGTGTTACAGCGATTCAAGAAGTCACGTCCCCAGTTCCCGTCGGCAATGCCTTCACTACCGTGTTCCCCACGTGCCCACCTCCGCAAGATTGTGACGGCAATGTCGGGAGCCTTATTAGTTACAGGTTTAGCCGCTTGCGATACCAATGACGATGCAGGCGATGACCACACAAACGCCGGGTTTGCCTACGTAAGTGGCAGCACCCTCACCACTGTTAACGGTGCTAGTTCACAAGGACAGGCCTCCGATGCAGCGCGATTATCCGTCCGCTTATATCCCGGAGCTTTCATCGATGGGCCCAATGGCCAGGCCTTCGTCAATAACGATCTTTTCACGTCAATCCAGGCACCTGATGAGAACCGAAGCGCTGAATACGTCATCAATCCCCGGGCCCAATATTCGGATGGCAAACCGGTTACCTGTGATGACTTTTACCTGGCATGGTTTGCCCAGCATAAAAAAGAATATTTTGATTCCGATAATCCTCTTCTAGAACAGGTTGAATCAGTTACGTGCCGGCATAACGAGAAAAAGTTTCGGGTGAATTTTGCCCGCGGATACGGGTCCCGATACCAGAATCTTTTTCCTGCCGGGTCGGTTATGCCCTCCCACATCATTGCGTCTCACGCTGGGGTTGACGATTTAACTGGTGCGCTCGAATCTGCGGACTACCAGGTGGTCAAAAAAGTGGGCGATCTGTGGAAGAAGAGCTTTCTCCTGAACGAAGACAATCTTAAGAATATTGTGTCCACTGGACCGTATTCGGTGAAGTCGATCACAGATAAGGATCCGACTACACATACGCGGTCAGTAACGCTTCAGAAGAATCCTCACTGGTGGGGTGATCCGGCGTTAATCGATGACATCGTGGTCTATCCTCGCTCAGCATCTCTGAGCGACCTTGCCCACCACAAGTCACTCAGAGTCGTTGATAATGATCAAGCTCTTCCCTCCGAATTCCGTCTATCGCAGGGGAAAGGTTCCGCAGAACCATCTGAGCCAGCACGATCCACAACAGAATCGTCCGAGGCAGGTCCATCCAAAACATCGCCAGCATCTGAGACGTCATCGTCAGCTGCTCCATCTTCATCACCGACGCCAACCTCCTCCGCATCTAACGCTCCAGGCGAATCGATGCCGTCGTCGGAAGCAAATAAACCAGCCACGAATGATAATGAGGGATTTCCCGCATTCTCAGTTCCGCACGACGGCGGCTCCTCGGCCTCTGCATCCCGTTTGACGGTGGATTCGGAGAAATACGGTGTGATGACGATGCTCTCACGTCGGATTGACTCGCTCATCCCTGCCGACCATGGGGTCATGGCCAGTAAACGCATGCGCCAAGCGGTATCGCAGTGCATTGACCGGGCAGCTGTTGCCGAAGCATCGTCAGCCCGCTCATCAATGAAGGTTCCAGCCTATGGACTTCGATTGACGCCGGCGACGAGCTCATCCTTCGATGCGGTCAGCGATGTCGCGCTGAAGCATGGAAATCACGACACCGCTGCGGCCCGAAAGGCAGCGAAGGGATCCACAGTTCGTTTGTCGTACGACCGCACGAATGATCGGTACGCCGCCATGGCAAACGCTATCCGGGAGTCCTGCCAGGAGAGTGGAGTCACCGTCGATGATGTGTCGGCAGATCATGCTGACAGCACCGCCCTGACGGACAGAGCCGACTTTTTCCTCCAGGCGGTTGACCCCGCAACGTACTTCTCAACCTCGACATTCGTCGGTGGAACCATCGATGAGCGTCGGCAAGCGGAAGAAGGATTATGGGATAGCATGCAGACGATCCCATTGTCTGCTGAACCCCGCGCCGTGGTCGTACACAACGCAGTGAGTAATCTAGTGCCTAGCACCTCGAATGTTGGGGTCGGCTGGAACATGGATCGATGGAAGAAAGATCAGAATTAGATGACCGACAGTGAGTATTCATCCGCAGCCGATGCAGTGGCAAACTTAGTTCGCCGCGTGCCCGGTTTTCCGTCTGAAGGTGTGGTTTTTGAAGACCTCACTCCGGTGCTGGCAGATGCGGGCGCCTTCCGATTAATCGTCGACGAATTAGCCGAGGCTGCTCGGAGTTATCACGCAGACATCATCGGCGGGCTCGACGCTCGCGGATTCCTTTTGGGGTCTGCTGTGGCGTACCAACTGGGGCTCGGGATCCTCGCGGTACGCAAGGAAGGTAAGCTCCCGCCGCCGGTTTTTCATCGAGGCTATGACTTGGAATACGGCCATGCAGCGCTGGAAATTCCTCGAGAGGGCCTGAATATTCAGGGAAAGAATATTGTTCTTATCGACGACGTTCTTGCCACAGGCGGTACCTTGTGTGCTTCCCGGGCTCTCCTGGAGGAAGCCGGGGCGAATGTCGCCGGCTTGGCCGTCATTCTCGAAGTTGAAGCGTTGGAAGGTCGGAAACGCCTGGCCGACCTTCCTCTAACGGTGGTAGGGGAGCGTAGTGAGTGATCGGTCGCCCTCTCGGGTTGGTTCGGTGAGTGCCCGTCTGGCTCGAAGCCTGACGGGGCAGAACCGTGCGAAATATAATCCGGTTTTGGAACCGATGCTGACTATTCATCGCAAGGTTCACCCGAAAGCGGATGTTGCGCTCATCAACCGCGCCTATGAGACCGCGGCGCAATTACATGACGGTGTTTTTCGTAAATCTGGCGAACCGTACATCACTCACCCGCTTGCCGTAGCGACGATTTGCGCTGAGATCGGCATGGACACCACCACGATTGTCGCAGCGCTGCTGCACGATACGGTGGAAGACACTGATTACACGCTCGAACAACTCGAGCACGACTTTGGCCCTGAAGTGGCTCACCTGGTGGATGGGGTCACCAAGCTGGACAAAGTGGCCTTGGGATCAGCCGCGGAAGCCGAAACAATCAGGAAAATGATTGTCGCAATGGCCGACGATCCCGGCGTGCTGGTCATTAAAGTTGCTGATCGCCTGCACAATATGCGCACAATGCGTTTCCTCCCACCGGAAAAGCAGGCAAGGAAAGCTCGGCAGACCTTGGAGGTCATTGCTCCGCTGGCTCACCGGTTGGGAATGGCGACGGTGAAGTGGGAGCTAGAAGATCTCTCCTTCGCTATTTTGTACCCTAAGAAGTACCAAGAAATCGTGCGATTGGTGGCAGATCGGGCGCCGAAGCGCGATGAATATATCGCCCGAGTGTCGAAAGAGCTACAAGCACGGCTCAAGGACTACCACATCAGTACGGAGGTCGTGGGGCGACCGAAACACTACTGGTCGATCTACCAAAAGATGATCGTTCGTGGCCGAGACTTTGATGAAATCTTCGACCTCGTCGGACTCCGTGTCCTCGTCGATTCCGTGCAGGAATGCTACGCCGCACTGGGGGCAGTGCACACGCTGTACCAGCCGATGCCCGGAAGGTTCAAAGACTATATTTCTACGCCTCGTTATGGGGTGTATGAATCGCTCCACACGACGGTGATCGGGCCGGATAATAAACCTCTCGAGATCCAAATCCGGACCCATGAAATGCACTACAACGCTGAGTTCGGCATTGCGGCGCATTGGCGATACAAGGAGACCAAGGGGCACAACAAAGGTTCTGCAAAAGAACTGGACCAGATGGCATGGATGCGTCAGCTTCTCGACTGGCAACGGGAATCTGCCGACCCCAACGAATTTATGGAGAATCTGCGGTTTGATCTCTCCTCAAACCAGATTTTCGTGTTTACCCCGAAAGGGGACGCGATCACCCTGCCATCGGGATCGACGCCTATCGACTTCGCCTACGCTGTCCACACCGAAGTGGGGCACCGGTGTATCGGCGCGAAGGTGAACGGCAAGCTACTCGCGCTCGAGTCGGAGCTCCACACCGGCGATCGTGTCGAAGTTTTCACGTCGAAAGATCCGGACGCCGGCCCATCGAAGGACTGGGAATCATTCGTCGTGTCGCCGCGCGCAAAGTCGAAGATTCGTCAGTGGTTCGCGAAGGAGCGTCGAGAGGTTGCTTTGGAGGCCGGTCGGGATGCGCTCGCCGCGGAAATCCAGCGGGGAGGGCTGCCCATGCATCGGCTCTTTACTCCCGAATCGATGCAAACTATCGCTGGCCAACTGAGTTTTAACTCCGTCGACCAGCTGTACACCGCGATTGGCAATAACAACATCACGGCTGGGCGCGTCGTTAACCTGCTGATGGAGCAGTTTGGGGGACAGGAGGAGGCGGAAGATGCGCTTGCTGCCCGCACTCCTTTGTCTCAGCTCAGGTCAAAGAAGAATTCTCGTGCCGATTCGGCGGGGGTTCTTGTTGAAGGCGACGCCGACTATATGGCGAAGCTGGCCAAGTGCTGTACGCCCGTCCCCGGCGACGACATTTTCGGTTTTGTGACCCGGGGCGGTGGGGTGAGTGTCCACCGCACAGACTGTACTAATGCTCCGAAGCTGAAAGAAGAGCCTGAACGCCTGATTGCGGTGTCGTGGGCGGCAGAGCGCAGTGGAGCTGTCTTCACGGTGACTCTGCAAATCGAAGGGCTTGACCGTCAAGGGTTGCTATCCGATGTCACCCGGGCCGTGTCAGAACAGAAAGTCGCTATCTTGGCGACGAATTCTCACACTGCTGAAGACCGCGTTGCGGTTGTTCGTTTCACGTTCGAGGTCTCTGACGTCAAACAGCTTGGCTACTTGATGACCCAGCTGAGGAACATTGAAGGTGTCTTCGACGTTTTCCGGGTCACGTCGGGCGGATAGTGGCGTCACGCCTGGCAGGTGGGACACCAGAAGAGGTTTCTGCCGTCGACCTTGCGCTCGACAATAGTGGTTCCGCAGACGTAGCAAGGGAGCCCGGCACGTCGGTAAACATAAACCTCACCACCATGAGCGTCGACGCGTGGTTCCCGCCCCATGGCCTCAGGCGTGTGTTCTGGCCGAACGGTGTCGATTTTCCCGACCCGGAACCCCATCGTCATCGTTTCGACGAGGTCATTCCATATCGCATGGAGGTCGTCATCGGTAAGATCTTTACCTCGCAGCTCAGGGTTAAGTCCTAACCTGAATAGCGTTTCGGCGCGGTAAATATTTCCGACGCCTGCGAATATGTGCTGATCCATCAGCAAGGTACTAATCGGTTTCGACGACCGTTTGATTCGTTGATAGCTGCGGCTGGGATCGGCGTGTGGGTCGAGTGGGTCAGCCCCGAGTTTCCCAATCGCGGTGTCTTTTTCTTCGTCGGTGATGAGCCGGCACCACTGTGGACCGCGTAAATCAGCTGCCCGTGTGTCGGAGGCTATTCGTAAACGAACCTGGCCTCGTGGTTCCGCGAGGTCTGAGAAACGAAGGCTTCCAATGAGACCTAAGTGAATATAAACGACATGTGCCGCTTGATTGGCCTCGAAGTCAATGAACAAGTGTTTTCCGTGCGCTTCGGCGTGCTTAAGCACGGTGTGGTTGAGCTGATCGGCCTCTGTCGCGAATCGCCCCTGTGGCGAGCTAACAGCAGTTTCCTGTCCGGCGAATTCGCGGTTCAGTGATGAAGCGAGCCGATGAATGACGTGGCCTTCGGGCATTCCTTAACTTCTTTCAGAGGGGTAACTGCACACGTTGTAATTGGGCACTATAGTGCGTTATTGACAATAATTTATATTTAGTAATGTGTATTTGCTGGTAACAGCAATCGCAGCCTCGATCGCATAAGCCCTGATTGGTCTCCTTTTTCTATGACACAGCGGAGTGTACAAGACTTCATTACACTCGATGACGGTCCATTAATGAGAAAGGGCGATATTTAATGACTGCAGCATCACAAACAGTGAAGGGCGTTATCTCCCGGGCAAAAAAGGAGCCCGTTGAGCTAACAGACATCGTTATTCCGGAACCAGGCGATAACGACGTTATTGTATCGATTAAAACCTGCGGGGTGTGCCACACAGACTTGGCGTACCGCGATGGCGGTATCAACGACGATTACCCGTTTTTACTCGGGCATGAGGCGACCGCCGTCGTCGAACAGATCGGTTCACGAGTTACTCACGTTGCCGAGGGCGACACGGTCGTTTTGAACTGGCGTGCAGTGTGCGGCGAGTGCCGCGCGTGTAAACGGGGAGAGCCGCACTTGTGCTTCAATACGTTCAATGCGTCGAAGCCCATGACACTGACCGACGGAACTGAGCTGACACCAGCGCTGGGAATCGGCGCTTTTGCCGAAAAGACTCTGGTCCATGAGAAGCAGTGCACGAAGGTTGATCCCGACGTCGATCCCGCCGCCGCAGGCCTGTTGGGGTGCGGCGTCATGGCAGGACTCGGCGCAGCCGTTAATACGGGGCAGGTCAAGCGCGGTGAATCCGTCGCCGTGATCGGCGCTGGCGGTGTCGGTATGGCAGCCGTTGCGGGTGCAGCCTTAGCCGGCGCGACGAAGGTCATCGTTATCGACGTCTCCGACAACAAATTAGAAAAAGCCAAGGAGTTCGGCGCGACGCACACGATCAACCCCACGTCGTTGGACTCCAAGGGCGACGACGAGGATGTCTCCCCCGAAGAGCAACCCGTCGTCAAGGCGGTCAAGGACCTCACGGATGGCTTCGGTGTCGATGTAGCCATCGACGCTGTCGGCGTTCCGCAGACCTTTACTCAGGCGTTCTATATGCGTGATCTCGCTGGCCGCGTCGTTCTCGTTGGTGTTCCAACACCGACCATGAAACTCGAGCTACCTTTCCTGGATGTCTTCTCCCACGGAGGAGCCATCAAGCCATCCTGGTACGGAGATTGCCTACCAGAACGCGATTTCCCGATGTACGTCTCTCTCTTCCAGCAAGGGAAATTCCCCTTGGATAAGTTTGTCAGCGAGCGTGTCGACATCGATGAGGTCGAGGACGCTTTCGAGACCATGAAGAAGGGCAATGTTTTGCGCTCTGTGGTGGTGGTATAACGATGGATTCCTGGAAACTAACAACCGAAGGCCAGAGCGAATCGGGCCTGAAAATTAGCCGAGTCGTCACCCACGGTGTGTTCGCACTCGATGGTGGCGAGTGGGAAGTCGATAACAACATTTGGGTCATCGGCGACGATTCTGAATGCATCATTATCGACGCCCCCCACACGGCCGATCCGATCGTCGACGCCGTCGCTGGTCGCACTGTGAAGGGCATTGTGTGCACCCACGCGCACAATGATCACATCACGGTCGCGCCAGAGTTGGCAGAAAAACTGGACACGCGGATCTTCGTCCATCCCGGTGATCAGATGTTGTGGGAGCAAACCCATCCCGGAGTCGCTCACGAGGAACTCGAAGATGGAGAACAGTTCAGCATCGCCGACACCGCGATGTCGGTTATTAACACTCCGGGCCATTCACCGGGGTCGTGCTGCTTGTACCTTCCCGAGGCACATGTCCTTCTTTCGGGCGACACCTTATTCGCCGGTGGGCCCGGCGCGACTGGACGATCGTTTTCATCATTCCCGAAGATTATCGATTCGTTGAAGACACGTATCCTGACGCTGCCTGAGCAGACGGAAGTGTACACGGGGCACGGTGACGCGACGTCGATCGGTGAGGAAGCCCCTCATCTCGAGGAGTGGATTGAACGAGGATACTAGCGGGGGATGTGCTGCGGCGTGACACAGTGATCGGATGCGGTCACGCGGCATTTTCCTCTCGCAGCACTGTTATATGAATATATGAAAAATGCCGGCATCGGGGGTGATGCCGGCATTCTGAAGCCCGTTCGGGATGGAGCTCTAAGTGCTAGCTCACTGCAGCACTGGTGATCTTGACTTCCTCATTGGGTGCGGTATTGCCACTTTCATCCTGAGGCTTCGCACCCTTGGCGGCGATACCGTCGATGGTTTTCAGACCGTCGTCAGAAATCGAACCGAACACGTTGTACTTGGGGGGAAGTGGTGAGTCCTTATAAACAAGGAAGAACTGAGATCCGTTGGTGTCCTCACCAGAGTTCGCCATCGCGAGAGTCCCGCGCTTGTAGTTAAAGGTCCCCTCTTTGTCGCTGTCGGACACAGAGTTCGAGGGGTACTCGTCCTTGAACGTGAAGCCTGGGCCGCCCTTGCCTGTGCCTGAGGGGTCACCGCACTGAAGGACAAAAATGCCTTCTGTGGTGAGCCGATGGCACACTGTGTCGTTGTAGAACCCCTGTTTAGCGAGAGCCTCAATCGCATTGACCGTACACGGAGACTTGGAACGATCCATGGTAACCGGAATATCGCCCTGGTTCGTGTGCAAGGTGACGTTCACTGTTCCCTTTGCCGGCACATTGTCACTCTGAGGAAGATCGGCCTGTTTCGAATCAGGCTGGTCCGCCTTGGTGTAGTCACAGGTTACCGAATCGCCATAGTCCGCTTTTACGGCTGGAAGATCCTGATTTTTTTTCTGCTCAGTCGTGGTCGTATCAGCAGATGCCGCCGTGTTGTCGTGGTCGTCACCGCCAGACGTTGCTGCCCAATAAATCCCGCCAGCTACTGCGACGAGAATGACGACAGTAGCGACGACGACTCCGAGGGGCCGTGCCTTCTCCACACGGTTACGCTTTTTCAGCTCTTTCTCTAGCGCTGAGAAGGCTTCCTCGCGCCTTTCTTTGTTGGTGCTCACAAACAATCACTTTCTATCAGTCTTGTGAATGACGGTTGGGGCTGCAGAACCATAGTTGCACGTGATAATAATTGCACGTGATAGGCGGCGACTAGTTTCCCGCTCCGACATCCTACTATGCCTACCATGGTCTTATGACTAACGACGTGACTATCACTATGACCACAGTGGGAGCCTTAAGCACGAATTGCTACATATGTACGCGTGGCAACGAGGCCATCGTGATTGATCCAGGACACGGAGCCCATGTACCCGTTTTATCGTATATGGATGACCATGACCTCACCGTGTCTGGAGTGTATTTGACGCACGGGCATCTGGATCACAGCCGCGATGCGGGAATTATCGCCAACCGTTTTTCAGTTCCAGTTTGGCTTCACGAGGCCGATGTATTCATGCTCGAAGACAGTGATGGCGCCTTTCGGGACATTGATCGCATTCTTGATCATGACCACATGGAACAGCCCGAACGTGTGGAGCATTACGACATTTCGTGGATGGATGACTCCGTCACTGACCCGCACAGCGGCACCTATCCCGAAGTCGCTATTGGCGGGCAGACCACTCTCGAGACAGCCGTCGGCACCTTCACAATCGTTGGAGCACCTGGGCATTCCCCTGGTTCGACCATGCTTTTCCTGGGGGAAACGTGTTTCGGAGGCGACGTTCTCTTCCGCGGAGGCATCGGCCGGACGGATTTGCCCGGTTCCAATCCGCATTCCATGAAATCGACGCTGGCCGACGTCGTTAAGAAACTTCCACAAGAAACCGTGATTCTCCCTGGACATGGGCCGAGCACCTCTATCGAGGAGGAGCTTCAACAGAGCCCATTTCTCCGCGGCCTATAGCGAGTGTCATCTCGTTGAGGGGCGGTTACAGCACGCGGGGTCGCCGTCGGTCGGCCAGCTGATTGCCCCCATTCGCTATAGTGTGAATCCGTGAGTACATCCTCGAAGCCACGTAAATTCACTGCTCCTAAAGGCGTTCCTGATTATGTTCCGCCGAATTCTCACGAGTTCAACGCTGTTCGCTCGACTTTCCATCATTGCGCGACGGTAGCTGGGTATGAGCCGGTTGAGCTTCCGATCTTCGAGGACACTTCACTCTTTGCTCGGGGAGTTGGGGAGTCCAGCGACGTCGTCACGAAAGAGATGTACACGTTCGAAGACCGAGGCGGACGTTCGATGACGCTTCGTCCCGAAGGTACAGCTGGTGTGATGCGGGCAGTCATTGAGCACGGACTTGATCGTGGTCAGCTCCCCGCGAAGCTGGTGTATGCAGGACCGTGCTTCCGCTATGAGCGGCCACAAGCCGGCCGGTATCGTCAGTTCCAGCAAGTCGGTGTTGAGGCGATTGGTGTTGATGATCCCGCCCTCGATGCCGAGGTCATTGCGCTTGCGTATCGGTGTTTTACATCGTTGGGACTGATGGGATTCCGGCTGGAGTTGACGTCATTGGGGGATTCCACTTGCCGGCCTGCATACCGGGAGAAACTCCAGGCCTTCCTGACGTCGCTACCACTGGATGAAGAGACACAGCACCGTGCGCAGATTAATCCGCTCCGGGTTCTGGATGACAAGCGTCCAGAAGTTAAGGAAATGACGGCCGACGCACCGCTCATGCTTGATTATCTTTCCGACGAGGCTCGCGCGCATTTCGAGACGGTCACTGGAATTTTGGATGATCTGTCGGTTCCGTACACGATCAATCCGCGCATGGTGCGTGGCCTGGACTATTACACGAAGACATGCTTCGAATTTGTCCACGATGACCTCGGTGCCCAGTCTGGTATCGGCGGGGGAGGCCGCTACGACGGCCTGATGGCTGAACTCGGTGGCCGCGACCTTTCTGGTGTGGGCTTCGGACTCGGTGTGGAACGCGCACTTCTCGCGTTGGAAACTGAGAAGAAGACGGTGACCGACGGGAGCCGAGTGGAGGTGTACGGCGTGGCCATGGGGGAGGAAGCACACCGACGCATGCCCGTCATCATTAATGACCTCCGTCAATCCGGAGTACGCGCGGACATGTCCTATGGTCACCGTGGGCTCAAAGGCTCGATGAAAGCCGCCGACCGCGCAGGTGCTCGTTTTGCCCTGGTCATTGGGGAAGACGAGCTAGCCAAATCCATCGTGCAGGTCAAGGACCTACACGAAGGTGAACAAACCGCCGTCCCCCTTGACCAGGTCGTTCAGGAAGTTCGTGGTCGGTTATCGGCGTAGATAGTGGTACATGCCCCCGGGGTTCATGATTGAATCCGGGTCAACCGCCTGTTTGATAGCGAGGTGCAGGTTTTGCGCTCCCTCATCTAATTCATGGGGGAGCCACTTGCTTTTAAGATCCCCGACGCCATGTTCGCCTGTGATGGTGCCTCCAAGGGATAACCCGAGGTGGATAATCTGCTCAAACGCATCTTGGGCACGAGCGCAGGATTCCTGGTCATAGGCGTCGAAGAATAAGGCCGGGTGCGTATTTCCGTCGCCGGCATGTGCAATGGCCGCGATGACGACCCCGGTGTTTTTCCGAATCGCGGCCAAACCATCGAAGAAATCCGCCATGGAGGAGCGAGGAATACATATATCCTCGATCAGTTGTCCGCCGCCGTGATTCCGCTGGTACAGCTCGTTGGCCGGATGAACCATTCGTCGAGCCGCAACAAGAGCATCGTTGTCTGCGGGATTATCCGAAAACGCAATGTCGATGGCATTGTGTTTGTCCGCAATCGTTGTGAATTCTTCGGTGTCTTCCTTCGCCGTCGTCGAATCAGACTGCATGATCAGCATCGCGCCGACATTTTCATCGAGACCGAAATCCTTGAGCTCATTGAGCATAGAAATGGTGAGACCGTCGAGCATCTCAAACATGGACGGGCGGTAACCAGCCCCCATGTAGGCGGCAACCGTTTCTGCAGCGTCGCGCTCCGAGGCGAATGTGGCCACTGCGGTTAGGGGAGTAGGCGGTAGGGGGATCAGTCGAAGGGTGGCCTCGACGATAACTCCGAGGGTTCCTTCTGAACCGACGAAAAGCTGAGCGAGCTCGAGCCCTGCAACGCCTTTCGCAGTTTTGTGGCCGACTCGAGTCAAAGTTCCATCGGGAAGGACAACCTTGAGTTCACGCACGAAATCTCGGGTAACGCCATATTTCACGCAGCACATTCCACCCGCATTGGTCGCAATATTTCCGCCGATGGTGGACATTCCCACCGATCCCGGATCGGGTGGATACAGTAGCCCGTGCGGCCGGAGCGCACCTTTAAGGTCCTGATTAACAATGCCAGGCTCTACCGTGACTGTCTGGTTGAGTTCACTAATTTCGAGGATGCGATCCATCGACTTCACTGAGAGCAGAATGCAGTTTTCTTTAGCATTAGCCCCTCCGGTTAAGCCAGTTCGGGCTCCTTGAGGCACGACGGGAATGCCGTGTTCGTATGCGAATCGAACGACAGCTTGGACGTCGGCGATGCTCCTGGCTCTCACAAGGGCCAAGGCGCGGCCACTTGTCGGTTGAGGAGCCTCGTCGTGGGAATGCGCAGCGATGACATCGTCGTCAAAGGTAATCGTGCCGTTAAAATCGTCGACGAGGATGGCAAGCTCGCGAGCCAACCTATCGCGATCTGATTCTGGTGAATCTGAGTCAGCCGACGAGTGCGGGGTCGGGACACGGACGGACATAGTGAACTCCTAAGGATTAATAAACAGTATTCGACGGTAGTTGAGGGTATAAAAGCAGCCACCGTGTTATTCGTTAAACGATTGTTTACACGCGCTCATCGTGCCGTTCTTATACCCCTTGAGGAAAGAACTTTTACGCTCTTCCGATGATCCGTGTGTCCACTGGTCTGGGTTGACGGACTGGCCCGATTGTTTCTGGATGGCGTCGTCGCCAATGGCTTGGGCCGTAGTCACTGCTTGCTGGACTTGGTCATCGCTGAGTGGTTCAAGGATCGCGTCATCGCCTTGAGCAGCATGGTTTGCCCATATCCCGGCGTAGCAATCCGCCTGAAGCTCCATCTTGACAGCGTTGGAGTCTTCTCCGGGGTTGTTGTAGTCGCTCAATCCCAGCGTGCCCTGAAGGTTTTGGATATGGTGCCCAAATTCATGGGCAACGACGTACTCCTGCGCGAAAGGCCCGTTGGAGCCGCCCATGTCTTTCAGCTGTTGGAAGAATGACGTATCAAAATAGGCTGTGGAGTCTGACGGACAGTAGAACGGGCCGGTTGAGGAGCTAGCCTGCCCGCACCCTGTCGAGGTTGACCCAGAAAATAGGGTTAAGCCCGGCTTGGTGTAGTCGATATTTGCCTGTTCGGGCAAAATCCTGCTCCAGACCCGGTCCAGGGAAATGCCTGTGTACTCGACGCGGCAGTGATCATATTTGTTCGCGTCAGCACCAGATTTACATTCCTCGCGGTTCGCTTGGTCATGTCCACCCCCGCCACTGCTATTAATGAGATCAGCCGGATTTCCACCAAGTAGGAGGTATAAGCCGACTATAACGATGGAGCCTATGCCACCACCTGCAGCGATCCGTCCACCACCGTGGGAAGCGCGCGAGCCCGAGGCCTGAAAATCATTCTTAAACGTCACATCTCATATTCTGCCAAATGCTGCACAGAAGTAGAGAGCCGGACGCCAAATAGGATTGAGTATCGGGTAGAGTGAGGGGCCGAGTGTGCCAACAACCGTTTATAGGTGGTATCACCTCACTCTAGTGATAGATCTCTCAGGATATTTTGGAAGGACTGCCCTGTGCATCGCACACACCTTGCCGGTGAACTTCGTTCTCACCATGTAGGCCAGACCGTGACATTGAGTGGCTGGGTCGCTCGTCGTCGTGATCACGGTGGCGTGATTTTCATTGACTTACGCGATCGATCGGGTCTGGCGCAGGTTGTTTTCCGCGATTCTGATGTTGCTGCACAGGCACACCACCTTCGCAGCGAGTACTGCATCCGTGTGACGGGTGTAGTCGACGCTCGTCCCGAGGGCTCCGAGAACCCTAACTTGGATTCGGGCGCCATCGAGTTGAACGTCAATGAGCTGACCATTCTGAACTCGTCGGAGGCTTTGCCTTTCCAGATTGACGATCAGTCATCGTCCGGGGAAGTCGGTGAGGAAACTCGCCTCAAATACCGCTACCTGGATCTTCGACGGAAAACCCAGCATGATGCGTTGGTTCTCCGCTCGAACGTCAACCAGGCTGCGCGGTCAGTGCTCCTGAAGCACGACTTCCACGAAATCGAAACCCCCACGTTGACACGGTCGACGCCGGAGGGTGCTCGTGACTTCCTCGTTCCCGCTCGTCTACGTCCGGGCTCGTTCTATGCTCTCCCGCAGTCTCCTCAGCTGTTTAAGCAGCTGCTGATGGTTGGCGGTATGGAACGTTATTTCCAGATTGCTCGCTGCTATCGCGACGAAGATTTCCGCGCTGATCGGCAACCCGAGTTCACGCAGCTCGACGTCGAGATGAGCTTCGTCGACCAGGACGACGTCATTAGCGTCGCCGAGGAAATCCTCACCGCCATTTGGAAAGAGATCGGTTACGACATTCCGACCCCGATCCCGCGCATGACCTACGCCGACGCCATGAAGTACTACGGGTCGGATAAGCCTGACCTCCGGTTCGACATCAAGATTGTGGAGTGCACGGAGTTCTTCGCGAACACCACATTCCGCGTCTTCCAGAACCCCTACGTTGGCGCAATCGTGATGGAGGACGGAGCCTCCCAGCCACGTCGTCAGCTGGACGCCTGGCAGGACTGGGCAAAGCAGCGAGGCGCCAAAGGGCTGGCTTATATTCTCGTTGGCGACGACGGCCAACTCTCCGGCCCTGTCGCAAAGAACATTACCGACGCTGAACGCGAAGGTATCGCTGACCATGTCGGAGCTAAGCCTGGCGACTGCATTTTCTTCGCGGCCGGCGATGCTAAATCATCACGCGCCTTGTTAGGCGCAGCACGCGGTGAAGTTGCCCGGAAGCTGGGTCTTATCAAGGAAGGCGATTGGGCATTTACCTGGGTTGTTGATGCTCCGCTCTTTGAGCCGGCAGCTGACGCGACGGCAGAAGGCGACGTGGCCTTAGGGCACTCCGCATGGACCGCCGTCCACCACGCCTTCACGTCCCCGAAGCCAGAGTGCATGGACTCCTTCGATAAAGATCCTGGGTCTGCACTGTCCTACGCCTACGACATTGTGTGCAACGGAAACGAGATCGGTGGCGGCTCAATCCGTATTCACCGCTCGGACGTGCAGCAGCGTGTGTTCAATGTCATGGGTATTTCGGACGAAGAAGCACAGGAGAAGTTCGGATTCCTCCTTGAGGCAATGAAGTTCGGTGCACCGCCGCACGGTGGTATCGCCTTCGGATGGGACCGTATAGTCTCCCTCTTGGGTGGCTTTGAGTCCATTCGCGATGTCATTGCATTCCCGAAGTCCGGTGGTGGCGTCGATCCTCTCACTGATGCACCAGCGCCCATCACTCCTGAGCAGCGCAAAGAATCAGGCATCGACGCTAAACCGAAGAAGAAAGAAACGAAGAACTGATTTTCCATGCGAACAGCGTTTCGGCGGGTTTACTGTACGTGATGGAACGGGAATGTCCCGGCGTAGACAAGGAGTAGTGGCACACAGTGCTATCCACTGATGCGGTCATGAGCGCAGCCTCTGACTTATTGGGTAACAGGCTTGGCGGCCAACCCCACCTGTCCGATCCAGAGGATCTAGGAGGGTCAGGGTCTGCGTTAGTCTTGCGTGCACGCGTCGCCACTAACCCGTTCTTGCATGAACGAACAGTGATCATTAAGCAACTGCCGCCAGAGTCGCTGAGCGGCCCTGATCCAGCACTCATTCGTGAGATCGTCGCCTATCAATTCACCAATTCGCTGGCTAACGAATCTCGCCCTGGTCCGGTCATGTTGGCATATGACCTGGATAAGCGGTTGATGGTCACCACAGACGCTGGTTCCGTCGACAATCTGATCGACGTATGGAACACCAGCTCTGACGACGATAAAGCGAAGCTGGTGAGGCGGCTCGGAACATCCTTGGGACGCATGCATCGTGCGACCGCTGGGGCCGAAGATGATTTCGCAACTCTCCTTCGTCGCATGATGTCCCGCGCAAAAGCCGGCCGTGAGTTAGTCGTCGCTCGTGGACGTGTTCTTACTGACGCCATTGACTACGGATTAAGCATGGTGGGGAAGCTCGGCGTTTCTGTCCCGGCAGAAGTGTCAGACTTTGCTGCCGATTCATCACGACGGTTGGCGTCGGGGCAGCACAGGGCCTTTACTCCCTTCGACCTCTCACCCGACAACATTCTGTGTGGAAACCAGAGGATCACGTATCTCGACTTTGAGTGGGCTGGATTCCGCGATGTCACCTTCGACGTTGCGTGCGTTATCGCCGGCTTCCCTCAATACGCCGAGGGCACTGCTCTTAACGGAGAACTCAGCCGCAAGTTTGTTGATGCGTGGCGTCACGAAGTGAGCGGAATGTGGCCCAATGTCCTCAACGACGAACGCTTGCGGGCGCGAATAGTCACCGCCCTGGTGGGGTGGTCGCTTCTGTCACTAGCCATCTTGGAAGCTGGAGGGCTCACCGCGCTGATCGATAAGGTGCGGCTCACCAGTGACAGCGGCGAAGACAACACATCTGCCGGTGGAACCGTCGGTACGAAGGACTCTGAGGATTCGGATCTGGACCGGTCCATTGACTTTAGGGGACAGCATATCCTCCACGGTCGTGCGCGAACGCGAGATCAACTGGTCATTCGCCGCGACATTATTCAGACGTTTGAAGCTCTCGGAGCTTTAGCCGAGCATGGCCAGGATCCCCGATTCCCCGCTGTCTCAGCGTTCAGCCGAGAGGTCTGCACGGCAGTGAGAAATCTGGAGCGCTCCGGCTCGTAACTTATGAGGAACCCCATTTATGACGGATGATGACACGAACTCGGGTCAATCCGGATTGTTCGGCAACCCGCTCGACACCTCTTCTTCAACGGATTCGTCGGCGGACTATTTTCATCCCGGGTCGTCGGCGCCTCTAGCAGTGCGTATGCGGCCGCGTAACTTGGATGAGGTCGTCGGCCAAGAGCACGTTCTTGGGCAGGGTTCGCCATTACGCCGTCTCGTTGAGGGGGCGGGGGATTCGTCGGTGATCCTTTTTGGTCCACCGGGGACCGGTAAAACGACGATCGCGTCCCTTGTTTCCTCCACGACGGGGCGTCGCTTCCGGGTACTCTCTGCTCTGAGTTCTGGAGTCAAAGAGATTCGGAGCGTCCTCAAAGAAGCACGTCAAGCCCTTATCGACGGCGTTCAGACCGTCCTTTTTATCGACGAGGTCCATAGGTTCTCAAAAACCCAGCAGGATGCACTTCTCGCGGCCGTCGAAAACCGAACAGTGCTGCTTGTTGCTGCGACCACTGAGAACCCCAATTTCGCCGTCGTCGGGCCACTGCTCTCACGGTCATTGCTAGTTCAGTTGGAGCCTTTGGATGACGAGGCTATACGTACGGTCATTAACCGCTCTGTCTCATCACAGCGGGGGCTCGCTGGAAGAATTCGTATCGACGACGACGCTGTGAACTCGATTGTCGCGATGGCAGGCGGCGACGCCCGACGTGCGCTGACCTATGTGGAGGCGTCAGCACAGTCACTGGACGATGGCGAGACCATTACGCCGGAGATCGTCGCCAATAATGTTGATCGGGCTCTGGTGAAATATGACCGTGATGGTGACCAACACTATGACGTGATTAGTGCCTTCATTAAGTCAATTCGTGGATCTGATGTTGATGCTGCTTTGCACTATCTGGCGCGGATGGTGGAAGCGGGGGAAGACCCACGGTTTATAGCGCGCCGGCTCGTCATTCTTGCGAGTGAAGATATCGGGATGGCGGATCCCAGTGCCCTTCAGACTGCCGTCGCGGCGATGCACGCGGTATCGATGATCGGCATGCCTGAAGCGCGTATCACGCTTGCCCAAGCGACCATCCACCTTGCTACCGCTGCGAAATCAAATGCGGTGATTGTGGCCATTGACTCAGCGATCAAGGATGTCAGGAAGGGGAAGGCTGGAGCTATCCCCAGACACTTACGTGATGGCCACTATGAAGGTGCGAAGCGTATCGGTAGCGCTGTGGGTTACGTGTATCCGCATGATGACCCTCGTGGCGTTGTTACGCAGCAATATCCGCCGGATGAGGTGGTAGAGCAGCACTATTACGTGCCTACTGCGCATGGCGAAGAGCGAGCCCTACAATCGCGTCTCGAGGCCATCGAAAAAATTGTGAGAGGAAAGAATTCGTAACTGTTGAATTTTTCGACACACGAAAAATTCATCTACTGTTCTTTTTCGATACTCTGCAGAATGCTTTGCTGGGGCCTATAGTGGTCACTACGTACTTCTAACGATTGATGGCCATTGCGAAGGCGTGACCATCGAGGAGTTGACCACAGCATGGCGGAATTTATTTCTGCGCGGTGGCAAGACATTCTTTTTCGGTGCTACCAACATGGAAGCCTCGTTATCCAGTCGCTGATTATCGCTTCCATTATTGCCTTAATTTTGGCGGTTATTGTCACGTCTTTTCGCACACTAGCGCCTATTGCCAATGCAATTTCTGCTATCGGCCTCACAATCCCGTCGTTCGCTCTATTGGGAATGCTAATTCCAATAGTCGGAATTGGGACTTTACCGTCTATCGTCGTCGTGTGTTTTTATGCCACGTTACCGATACTTCGAAATGCTGTGGTCGGTTTAGATGGAGTTAGCCCGACTTTAGTTGAAGCTGCCCGCGGGCAAGGTATGAGCTCATTTGGAATTTTAACCAAAGTAAAGTTACCTATCGCCTGGCCAGTCATTATGACGGGTATTCGTGTATCGGCTCAAATGTCCATGGGAGTGGCCGCTATTGCTGCCTATGCACTAGGGCCTGGTCTTGGTGGCTACATCTACACCGGATTGAGCCAAATTGGCGGCGCGAACGCTGTGAACTACGCGGTAGTCGGAACAGTCGGCGTTGTTATCGTTGCACTCATTGTTGATTTTGCGCTTATTGGATTCGGCCGGCTCACCATCCCGCAAGGCTTGAGAAGGTAAAAATGTCATCATTAAATACCCATCATCACCGGATCCAAGACTCGGGACACACGAGACAAGGATCAGACCCTGTCGGCGAAACCTCAGGCCGATCAGGCGTCGATATTGTGCTCGACGGCGTACAGAAAAAATTTCCGGGCCAAGAGACGCCGGCTGTCACGCATTTAGATCTCACGATTAATGCCGGTAATACCGTCATCTTCGTCGGGCCGTCGGGTTGTGGGAAAACCACTTCTCTCAAAATGATTAACCGGCTTATTGAACCGACGTCGGGGCATATTTTTATCGACGGTGACGATGTGACCAAGAAAAATGCCACCGAGCTTCGACGGAAGATTGGTTATGTTATTCAGGGCGGAAGTCTTCTCCCACACCTCACAGTAGGGGACAACGTCGGACTCGTCCCTGGACTTTTGAAGTGGAAAAAGAGTGATATCAGCGCTCGAACGGACGAGCTTTTAGACATGGTTGGCCTCGACCCATCGGTCTATCGGGACCGTTACCCGCGGGAACTCTCGGGAGGTCAGCAACAACGTGTGGGGGTTGCTCGTGGTCTTGCCGCTGATCCTCCGGTCATCTTGATGGATGAGCCTTTTGGGGCCGTGGATCCGATCACGCGAAACCACCTGCAAGATGAGCTTCTTTCTATTCAAGAAGATCTTCACAAAACGATCATCTGCGTGTCCCATGACATTGATGAAGCAATCAAACTAGGCGACAAAATCGTTATCTTTAACGTTGGTGGGGTTGTTGAGCAATATGACACGCCCCAAAATATTTTGGCATCCCCGGCTAATGATTTTGTCGTTGATTTCGTAGGATCAGGATCTCGTTTGAAGCAGTTAGCGCTTCTTAGGGTATCGGATATGCAACTCGATCAACCGCCAATATGCCACATAGGTGATCGAGTCGATGAGGTTACCGAACGGGTAATGCGCACTGGAGAGGATTCTGTCGTCATTCTCGACGAACGCGGAAGGCCTAAAGACTGGGTTTATCTTGACGGTATTTCACGGTTTGACTACGTCCCGACGCCAACGGTGAAACTTCAAACCGTCGTGGACCTCCGATCTACGCTCAACAATGCCTTAGATTCCATGCTCTCCTCGAGCCATGGTGGCGCAATGGTGACAGATCGCGATCGATACGTCGGCACTATTAACTACGACAAAGTTAATCAGTATGTCCACCAGCAAACACGACCGGATCATGAGGCAAAACCCATCCTCTGGAACTCGGGCACGGAACGTGATGTCGATGTCTAAAGTGACGGACCAACAAGACTTGTCCACGGCACGAAGCCTTCAACCAGAGCAATCGCACAATACCCATCGCGCATCACGTCGTGGGCTCTCCAGCAAGATGCGCAATCTTGAGATGACTAAGGAGGATAAGCTCCTTGTCTTTGGGACGCCGGTCCTTATCCTCGTGGTGTTCGGGGCCTGGTTCATATGGCGGACGACCACAACGCTGACGGATGTGGAAATGCGGCAATTGGCCTGGTCAGTGATTGGCCGTCGAACTCTGGAGCATCTTCGCATCGTCGTGATCTCAGCGATTATTGTGCTCGCCGTGGGCCTGCCTCTGGGGATCGTGCTCACACGACAGCGCATGAAGTTTTTAGTCCCCATCGTCACCGGAATCGGTAATGCGGGGCAATCGGCACCTGTTATTGGTGTGATCGTGCTCCTGGCGATGTGGTTGGGCTTCGGCACTCCGGTCGCTATTTTGTCCCTCTCTTTGTATGCATTTCTCCCCGTATTGGCGAATACCATCGCCGGACTCCAGGGCGTCGACAAAGAACTTATCGAAAGCGCTCGGGGCATGGGAATGACGCCGTGGCAAATACTGTGGCGCATCGAAATTCCTCTGGCGTCCTCGGTCATTCTTAATGGTGTTCGCACTGCATTGGTCCTATTAGTAGGTGTCGGGGCCTTCGCCACCTTTATTGATGCTGGTGGGCTCGGTGCTCTGATTCAATCCGGAATCGTCTTATTCCGTTACCGCGTCTTGGTTTCTGGAGCAATACTCGTCGCATTGTTGGCATTGTTTGTGGATTGGATCGGCCGAATAGTCGAGATAACAGTGACCCCAAAGGGAATATCATGAGATTCGGCTCACGTAACCGCTCACATAACTTCGGTAATCATCCATCCAGCACAAGAACCCTGAACGGCGGAATAAGGCCTGGTAAAGGTGAGCGCGTTACTTACTCAGTGCGGAGGGCCGCGTACACGATCGTTGCTTCCGTGTTATCGGTGTTCTTAATCGGTTCGCTAACTGCGTGCGGATTGGGCACGTCGGGAGGTTTTACCCACAATGGTGAGCTAGCGGGTCCCGTCGAGGGGAAGTCTGTTGATGGAGCCCATGTCGCCGTGGGATCCAAAAACTTCACTGAGCAAATTGTATTGGGGAAAATTGCGGTCACACTTCTTAAATCTGCGGGTGCCCATGTTGACGATCTGACCAATATTCCAGGATCCAATAGTGCTCGATCTGCGATGCTTCGCGGCAATATTGATATGCAGTGGGAATACACGGGCACAGGATGGATCTCGTATCTCGGTCACGATGATCCAATTGAGGATAGCCACCAGCAGTACATCGCCGTTCGCGATGCTGACAGAAAGAACGGCTTAACCTGGTTACCGCCGGCTCCTATGAACAATACGTATGGGTTAGCAATACGGCAGGGGAAAGCTAAGCAGCTCAATATCACGAAGATTTCTCAGATGAAGGATCTTCCCCTGAATGAGCGAACGTTCTGTCTAGAGGCTGAATTTGCCAATCGTAATGACGGTTTCCAGCCGATGCTCGCGGAGTACGGGATTCCGCCAGTGCCTTCGTCCAACATTTCTTTAATGGATACAGGTGCTATTTATTCCGCGACTGATCGTGGGGGGTGTAACTTTGGTGAAGTCTTCACAACGGATGGTCGTATTAAAGCGCTGAACTTGCGAACTCTGGAAGACGACCAGCACTTCTTCCCCAAGTATAACGTAGCTCCCGTATTTCGGACTGATCTCATCAGGAAGTATCCCCAGTTAGAACCCCTTTTTGAACCAGTGGCACAGAAACTCACCAATGACGTTCTTCAAGATCTCAACGCGAAAGTCGACGTGGATGGTGATGAACCTTCTGAGGTAGCGTGGGATTGGCTCCGCGAGGAGGGCTTCGTGAAGTAGACCAAGCACAACTCTCCAAACATCCGGCGGGCATTCCGGCTCAGAGATCCGTCGGTTAACGCACTTGGTCTATTCCGTTCTGTATAGTCCGAAGCCCGTTGTCCTTAGCACTGCGGCACGCTGTACTCTGTTGGCTAGACGGTACAGTGTTTACCGACCATTTTGTTAACGTCAGCTCCGCACCTGTCGGACTACGGTCATCCGAGGATGTTAACCATCAGGCGCTCATGCGCTGCGTGGTTTTCACCCTATGGGGGACGTACGCCGGCCGATAGACTGTGGGGCTTCACCATGTATAAAGCGAGGTTCGTTCGTGTACACACACGAGATCAGGGAACGGTTCACGGAACACTTTGTTAAAGCTGGGCACACGTCCGTCCCCAGCGCGTCGCTGATCCTGGACGATCCGAACCTGCTCTTTGTTAACGCGGGAATGGTTCCCTTCAAGCCGTACTTCTTGGGTCAACAAACCCCTCCGTTTAACACGGCTACCTCCATCCAGAAATGTGTGCGCACACTGGATATCGACGAAGTCGGCATTACGACGCGCCACAACACGTTTTTCCAGATGGCGGGCAATTTCTCCTTCGGTAACTACTTCAAGGAAGGCGCAATTACCCACGCCTGGGAGCTGCTCACCAGTTCAGTTGACGACGGGGGATTCGGCCTTGATCCTGATCGGTTGTGGGTCACCATCTATCAGGATGACGACGAAGCTGGCGACATTTGGCACGACAAGATAGGTATTCCGCGTGAGCGTATCCAGCGGCTGGGTATGGCGGATAACTATTGGTCGATGGGAATCCCCGGACCATGTGGCCCCAGCTCCGAAATCTATTACGACCGCGGACCGGAATACGGTAAAGAAGGCGGCCCTGTTGTCGATGACACTCGCTACATCGAAATCTGGAACCTTGTGTTCATGGAAAAAGAGCGCGGCGAGGGGACCGGCAAAGAGAATTTCGAAATTCTTGGGCCACTCCCGAAGAAGAACATTGATACCGGCTTAGGTATCGAGCGAGTCGCCTGCATCCTGCAGGGCGTTGATAACGTCTACGAAACTGACCTTCTCCGCCCAGTTATTGATGTTGCCGAAGAACTGACGGGAGCTCCCTACGGGGCACGTCACGCTGATGATGTCCGATTCCGAGTTATCGCCGATCACTGCCGTACCGCATTGATGCTCATTCTCGATGGCGTTGCCCCCAGTAACGAGGGACGCGGCTACATTTTGCGACGCCTCCTGCGGCGTATCGTTCGGTCTGCTCGTCTTTTGGGCGCGACGCACGAAACCATGGAGCGGTTCATGGAAACCGTCCGTCGCACCATGACCCCGTCGTACCCTGAGATCGAAGACAACTGGGAGCGCATTCGGTCCACCGCTGTAGCCGAGGAACGCGCATTCTTGGCGACTCTGGAATCGGGTGAAAAGCTCTTCACAACCATCGCGGAGGACCTCAAAGCCCGCGGTGAGACTGTTTTCCCCGGTTCCGACGCCTTTATCCTGCACGATACGCACGGTTTCCCCGTCGATCTGACTGCAGAAATGGCTAATGAACAAGGGCTGACCTTGGATCGTGATGCCTTCGATCGTCACATGCAGGACCAGAAGGCCCGGGCTAAGGCCGACAACCGTGCGAAGAAACACGGACACGCGAACCTGTCAGTGTATCGCCCCTTCGTCGACAACCATGCGACGGTCTTTACCGGCTATGACACCCTGGAAGATGAGGGAACCATCCTGGGGATGGTGTCCAATGGTCAGCTCGTTGAAAAAGCAACTGAGGGTGACCACGTCGACGTCATTCTTGACCGCACCCCCTTCTATGCAGAGTCCGGCGGGCAAATGGCCGATCATGGAGAACTGTCGACGGCCGGTGCCCGCTTGAAGGTCAATGATGTGCAGAAGATCGGTAAGAAACTGTGGGTGCACAAGACCGAGGTAACCGGTGGCGAGATCGCCGTCGGGATGAAAGTGGAGGGCAAAGTTGACCCCCAGTGGCGGCACGCTGCACGCCAAGCCCATTCGGGTACGCACCTGATTCACGCTGCTCTGCGGCAGGTGTTGGGGCCAACAGCGGTCCAGGCTGGGTCTATGAACAAGCCTGGCTACCTGCGGTTCGATTTCAATTTCAACCGCCCACTTACCGATGGCCAACTGAAAGATATTCAGGACATCGCCAATTCCGCGGTGGACGCCGACTACACCGTTAACACCATCGAGACTTCCCTCGACGAGGCAAAGAAGATGGGGGCTCTGGCGCTTTTCGGTCAAAGCTACGGTGACTGGGTTCGCGTCGTCGAAATTGGTGGCCCGTTCTCTATGGAACTCTGCGGTGGCACACACGTTGACCACGCATCACAGGTTGGGCCCATCGCTGTTCTAGGCGAATCGTCAGTGGGATCCGGTGCGCGCCGCATCGAAGCCTATACAGGTATGGACTCCTTCCGTTACCTGGCTCAGCAACAGTCGACGCTGACCACAGTGGCGACGTCGCTCAAGGCTCCAGCCGACGACGTTCCTGAGCGCGTTGACCAGTTAGCTGCCCGTCTTCACGACGCTGAACGTGCTGTTGCACGTGCCCACCAGCAGGCTCTCCAATCTAAGGCGGACGAGTTCGTGGCTCATGCTCAGCGTCTCAACAACGTTACGGTGGTAGCGGAGAGCGTGTCGGACGTGGAGGCCAAGGATTTGCGTCCGATGGCGCTAGACGTCCGAAACCGGTTAGGCAATGAGCCTGCAGTCGTCGTTTTGATCAGTTCTACTGGCGATAAAGTGCCCTTCGTCGTGTCAGCGAACGAACAGGCAACCGGTAATGGGATCAACGCGAACTCGCTCGTGAAAACCATCGGCCAATCAGTCAACGGTCGTGGCGGCGGAAAACCCGATATGGCCCAGGGCTCGGGTAGTGATGCCACCGGCATCTCGCACGCACTGGATGCCGTCCTCGATGACCTTAAGAAGCAGGGATAATTTATTGGTGAAAAACATTGTCCCTGACCGTCCAGGAGAGGATGATCCTGGCCCCGGTCGTCGCTTGGGGTTGGACGTCGGCACGGTTCGTATTGGCGTTGCTGTGAGTGATCCCGATGGCATTCTTGCCACGCCGGTCTCTACCGTCGCGCGAACGACGAAAAGGCGCGGGCCCGATGGCGAAGACATTGATTCCATCGTTCAGCTCGCGCACGACTACTCGGTGGTTGAAGTCATCGTGGGATTGCCAAGGATGTTGGACGGATCCGCCGGCTCATCGGTTAAACACGCTCAGGATGTGGGTTTCCGCATCCGTCGTCGACTGGAACGCGACGGAGTTGATGTCCCCATTCGATATGTCGACGAACGCATGACTACCGTGATGGCCCAATCCAACCTCCACGACGCTGGGATCAGTGTCAAAGAGGGGCGATCAGTTATTGATCAGGCAGCGGCGGTCGAGATCCTTCAGACCTGGTTAGATCAGCGTCAACGACGTTAGCGGAATGGTGGTGACCGCCCACCAAAAGTAGCAATTCTTCGACAGTCAGAGAGCATTTGTGGTAGTTGAATACGTCCACGCTCTCTGATTTAGTGGAATGGCTACAGTTACCTATTTGTCCTGTATCTATTTTCCCTGTCCCCGGAGCTAGGAGAATTTGTGCCATCGAGCCGAACACGTCGTCGCCGTCATCTTGCTGGGCATAAACAAAACGCCATAGCCGTGACGGTGGCGTTAGCTGTGTTGTTGGCCGGCGTGATTACTTACGTCGTGTACCACAACGTAGCAGGGGACAAGGACGATTTTTCGGGGAACGGAAACTCGACGTCGGCCCTGGTCAGAGTGGACGAAGGGGACACGATTTCCTCGCTGTCCTCGACGTTGGTGGACAAGAAAATCGTGTCGTCGCGTCGTTCGTTGATGAATGCGGCGAAGAGCAAGGGGAATGCTGTTAACCTGCAGCAAGGCTATTATGTCCTGCATCAAAAAATGTCCTCCCAAGCTGCTATCGACGCGCTGATGTCCGACGAAGCTCGACGAGGGGTCGTCGACATTTCGACCGGGGCTACTTTGCATGATGTCCATGTTGTCGGCGGACAGACGCGGGCAGGCATATTTTCTTTAGTCGCTAAACAAGCGTGCGTTTCTAAAGATAGTGACTGTGTTTCTACTAGTGATCTTGAAAAAGCCGCGGCGAATAGCAGTTTAGAGGAATTGGGTGTTCCATCATGGGCGTCCAAAGCAGTGTCGGCGCGTGGAAACGATTCCAAACGGTTGGAGGGGCTTATCAACCCCGGTGTCCACATTTTTGACCCCACTGCATCGCCCACAGATATTCTCAAAACACTGGTCAGCGAAGGTGCCAAGGCATACGAAGGCACCGGATTATCGTCAGCAGCGCAAACCGTGGGGCTGTCGGAATATCAACTACTGACGGCTGCGTCACTCGTCGAGCGTGAAGCACCCCAGCAGGATTTTGCGAAGGTTGCGCGAGTCATTAAGAATCGCCTCGATAAACCGATGAAACTCGAGTTCGACTCGACGGTTAACTACGGGTTGGACGAGCAAGAGGTCGCGACGACGAACGAGGACCGTGAGAAAAAGACTCCGTGGAACACGTACGCAATGGAAGGATTGCCTGCGTCCCCCATCGCATCGCCATCGCTATCTGCGGTGCACGCGATGGAAAAACCTGCCGACGGTGACTGGCTGTACTTCGTGACGATCGACAAGAACGGCACGACCGTGTTCAGCCACGATTTCGCTGACCACGAGGCAGCGATTAAAAAAGCCCAAGAAAGTGGAGTTCTTGACAGTGCCCGTTAGTTCCGAAGAACGGCAAGGAAGCGACAGTCGAGAAGGGCTCAATCGGCATTACGCCGCAGTGCTGGGAGATCCTATCCAGCATTCCCTTTCGCCCGTGCTCCATGACAATGGCTTTCGGGCGGCTGGCCTCGAGAATTGGTCGTACGAACGTATCCGTTGTCCCCAGGGCGAACTTGAAAAAACGATTAATTCTTTAGGCCCCGAGTATGAGGGCTTCTCAGTCACCATGCCGGGCAAATTTGAGGCCCTGGATTTTGCGGACGAAGTCACTGAACGCGCAAAGCTCATCGGATCTGCCAATACGCTGGTGAAAAAGCCCTTAGCAGGCGCTGAAGAGCCGTCAAGAGGTAGTGTTTCTGGATCGACTCAGTGGCGTGCAGATAACACCGATGGTGAGGGCGTAGTAGGAGCCCTTCGGGAGCTTCTCACAGCCGAGACCTCTTCTTCCGGGAACGACTCCGACGACGCGACCATGGTCACGAACGCTGTCATCGTGGGTAACGGTGGCACCGCCCGGCCTGCTTTGTGGGCTCTTGCTCAGTTGGGATGCCGCAACGTCACTGTGGTAGCTCGATCATCGCGCGCGGAACAGCTTCGTCCGCTAGCGGAAGAACTGGGTGTCGACTTTTCATGGACACTGTTCGAGCGCTCAGAGAAGGCATGTGCTCATGCCGACGTCCTGGTGTCAACAGTCCCGGCGGTGGCAGCCGAACCCTACGCAGACCTGTTGTCGAGGTCTTCGGCGGTATGCGACGTGATCTACAGTCCATGGCCGACGCCACTGATATCGCACTGCCTCGCGGTACGAACGCCGTGCGTCGGCGGAACGACGATGCTTTTTTACCAATCGCTCAGCCAATTTGAGCAGTTCACCGGGCATCAAGCTCCTCAAGCGGCGATGCGACAGGCTTTGAAAAAAGCCTCTGGGGTTCCCGTCGGGGTTCTCGACGTTCCGGGGAGTGCGAGCTAAAGATATTCCGGTGAGATAGCGCCGGAAGTTATCCACAGGCTCGTTTTATCCACAGCTTCGGTGTCCGTGAGCGCGAATAGAATCACTCTGCCCTCCCTGATCGTGATGAAATCGCGACCATGCAACAGAGTGAGCATCCGCTCTTACTAGGCCTGGCCCTCTCGACCCATCACATTGCGGTCACAGCTTTCATTGTGGCGAGCATTCTCTGGGCGCTCGGGATCGTATGGCTTGATTGCCGATATCGCCTCATCCCGTGGCGCCTAACTCTGATCGGTTCGGCGATGGTCATCGCCGGAGAATCCTGGCTTTTTCACGAGTGGACAGATGTACTGTGCTGTTCCGCCATCTGGTCAGGTTTTTACGCCTCTGTTGCCTTAGTGGGGGCATTCCTTGGTTCTCGACGGCCGGGAATTGGTGGCGCAGACATTTTAGTTGCTGCAGCATGCGGAGCATGGCTCACGCAAGGGGGAGCATTGCTGGTCATTGTGGCCATAGGTTGCGCCAACATCATTTCGGTCCTATGCAGCCTGTACATCGTGTACCGCCATGGGCCACCAGAAATAGCCCACATTCCAGCGATGATGGGTGGGGTAGTCGTCGCCACTATGGCAGGCATGATGTAAAACGGTCACGATCAATACGGACAGACGGGGTCAGTCCCGCGAGGAACGATGCACCCGTTATCGTCCCTCTGACAACCCAAGCTTGTAGATTTAGAATTCTGATAGCTTTACATGGCTACTACGTGGAAGAATGACTGTATGTTGCGTTGGAGCACCGCCGGAGAATCGCATGGTGAAGCGATTGTCTCCACAATGGAAAACATGGTTGCTGGCGTCCCACTCTCAACACAGGACGTGGCTTATCATCTAGCACGACGTCGTCTGGGGTACGGCCGTGGTGCACGGATGAAATTTGAACAAGATGAAGTCACACTTCTCACTGGTGTCCGTCACGGCCGCACATTGGGTAGTCCCATCACCATCGTGATTGGCAATACGGAATGGCCCAAGTGGACCACCGTCATGGCGCAAGATCCGATTGACCGTAACGATCCAGATGTCCAGGCAGCTATGAACTCCGGCCGGGGAGCGCAACTCACTCGGCCACGTCCTGGTCACGCGGACTTCGCTGGCATGGTGAAGTACGGGGCCCATGACGCGAGGAACATTTTGGAGCGCGCCTCTGCGCGGGAAACTGCTGCCCGGGTAGCCATCGCCACCGTTGCTCGTTCTTTCCTCCGTGAAGTATTCGGCGTTGAAGTCTTTAGCCACGTCGTCAGTATTGGCGCGTCGGAGGTCGACGACACAGCCCAGCCGCACTTTAGCTATCTCACACGCATCGACGAATCGCCTGTACGTGCTTTTAGCCCGCGGGCCGAAGAATCCATGATTAATGAAATCAAGGCGGCCAAAAAAGCCGGGGATACTTTGGGCGGCGTCGTTGAGGTTATTGTCGACGGCCTTCCTACCGGATTGGGATCGCATGTGTCGGCGGAGACTCGTTTGGATGCCCGTTTAGCTGGCGCATTGATGAGTATCCAGGCGATTAAGGGAGTCGAGATAGGCGATGGATTCGCCGAAGCACGTCGGCGTGGATCGGAAGCTCACGATGAAATGGTTCGCAACGACGGACACGTCACAAGGCTGACGAACCGTGCCGGTGGCCTCGAGGGCGGAATGACTAATGGCGAAACGCTCCGAGTGCGCGCCGCGATGAAACCAATATCCACAGTTCCGCGAGCACTATCCACCATTGATATGGAGACTGGCGATGCGGCATCTGCCATCCACCAGCGTTCCGACGTGTGTGCTGTTCCCGCCGCCGGCGTCGTCGCGGAAGCGATGGTAGCCCTTGTGTTGGCACAGGCCGCTTTAGATAAATTCGGTGGTGACAGCCTTGCGGAAACCAAGAACAATGTTCAAAGCTATCTTCATCAGGTGAGTCAACGCTTGAGCTTTGACTCTGAGGTAGGAGAGTGAATGAAACCACGGGTTGTATTGATTGGTCTGCCTGGTGCCGGGAAGTCCACTATCGGACGTCGGCTTAGCCGTGCTCTCGGCCTCGACCTCGTTGACTCTGATGAACTCATTGAACAACGGTGGGGCGGAATGACGTGTGGCCGTATTTATGACCATTTGGGTGAAGAGCAATTCAGGTTAGTCGAGGAGGACGTCATTGCCGACGCCTTGACTACCGGAGGCATTGTTGCACTCGGTGGTGGGGCAATTGTTTCGTCGGTGACTCGTCGACGCCTCGTCGGCCATGAAGTCGTATTCCTAGATGTATCCGCGGAAGAAGGTTATCGACGCACCCGTGGTTCCCTCACCCGGCCGGTGCTGCAGTCAGAGGATCCAGAGCAGCGCTATCGCGATTTGGATGAGCAACGTCGTCCCCTGTACGAGGAGGTCGCGACTCTTCGCATTCGGAGTGATCGCCGTGGCCCCCAGAAAGTCGTCGCCACCATTCTGAATTATCTTGAAACGAGTGAGTCCCGGGGGTCGATGATCCCCGACACCGCTGATGAATCCGCTGTTGCAGTAGAGGAATTTCTATGAGTACACCTAGTCGCGAGTCGACCAACACGGCGAGCGGTACAGGGCCGTGGACAATCCCGGTGAACGGCAATAAACCGTATGACGTCGTGATAGGCCACGACCTCGTAGGCTCAATCGAAGCTGCAGCTGATTCCTACTCAAAAGTCGGAATTATCCACCAGCCCACAGTTGCCGTCGCAGCCCACCGCATAGCCGATACATTGGCGGCACGCGATATATCCTCCTTCCTCGTAGAAATTGACGACGCTGAACAAGGGAAAACCTTCGACGTCGTCACTCGGTGTTGGGACGAGTGCGCCAAACATGGCGTGGGCCGACGCGACGCGATTATCAGCGTCGGCGGCGGCGCGGCAACTGATGTCGGCGGATTCGTGGCGGCGACATGGATGCGCGGCATCGATGTCATTCAAGTGCCGACCACGGTGTTGGGAATGGTCGACGCGGCCGTCGGCGGGAAAACAGGTATTAATACACCAGCTGGCAAAAACTTGGTGGGTGCTTTCCATGAGCCATCGGCTGTATTTGTTGATCTCGACTTTATTAACGATCTTCCTCGTGAGGCGATCGTCGCAGGTAGCGCAGAAATCGTGAAAACCGGATTTATTGCGGATCCGGAGATCACCAAACTCTATGAGCGTGATCCCGATCGGTGTCTCGATGTGACCGGCGATTTACCCGAGTTAATTCGCAGAAGCATCGCTGTTAAAGCGTCGATGGTTTCGCAAGATCTTAAAGAATCAAGCTTGCGTGAGATTCTCAATTATGGGCACACTTTTGGCCACGCTATTGAGAAGGTCGAGCACTACATGTGGCCTCATGGTCATGCGGTTGCGGTGGGAATGTGTTTTGAGGCAGAACTTGCCTGCGTGACGGGGCATCTCAGTGACGCGGTCGTGCAGCAGCATCGAACGATTCTTCAATCATTGGGTTTGCCTACGCATTATGATGCTGCTGCGCTCGATGATCTCATCGATGCGATGAAGATGGATAAGAAGAACAGGGACGGGAAGATCCGATTCGTGATCCTTTCTTCCCATGATTCGGATTCCCACGATCCTGATACGGGTAGTGGGTTGTCAGCTGGGGATAATTCCAGCCAGGTCCCATGCCCTATTCGGCTAGCTGGGCCTAATTATGAGGACCTTCAGACTGCCTTTATTCGCATGAATAACAGAGGGGAGTCGTAGTGACTACTGATAACAAGACAGCTTTGCGAGTATTAGTTGCCAATGGTCCCAACCTGGATCGTCTGGGCAAACGGGAACCGGATATTTACGGATCCACGACGCTCGAGGACGTCCAAACCATGCTCCGCGAACGCGCTGAATCCCTCGGTATTAGCGTGAGCTTTTATCAATCGAACCATGAGGGCGACATGATCGATCGTATTCATCATGCCGCCGATGAGGGCGAAGCTGTCATTATTAATCCGGGAGGATGGACGCACACATCGGTGGCCCTCCGCGATGCGTTGGCTGAGATCGCTGACGGTGCAGGCTTTATAGAAGTCCACATTTCAAATGTGCATTCTCGTGAGGATTTCCGACGGCATTCCTATCTGAGCCCGATTGCCCGCGGGGTTATTGTGGGTTTGGGAGTTGAGGGCTACACCTACGCTCTGGATTTCCTTGCGCGCGGTGAAAAATAAAACTCTGTTAATACTTCACTACTCAAGAGGAATTAATTGATGGATCGTGAAAAACTTTATGCTCATCGTCGAGATGCGGCGCGAGAGTTGCTTAATAAGGCCGATGTACCTGCTCTTTTAGTTACCAATTTAAAAAATGTTCGTTATCTGACGGGGTTTAGTGGATCAAACGCAGCACTCCTGCTGACCGCTGATGGCAAGGAACTCCTCGGTACCGATGGTCGATACACCACCCAGGTTGCCGACGAAGCCCCCGGCATTGAAGTTCTCATCGAACGGCACACAGTTCCTGCTGTTCGGAAAACATTCGATGGGAAAATCGGCGTTGAAACCAGTCTCAGCCTTGGTGAAGCACAGCGTTTAGGCGAGTACACGGTCACTCAAGACCTCATTGAGGATCTGAGAATGACCAAAGACGAATCCGAAATTGCCGCTCTTGACGCTGCAGCTGCCGTGGCCGATAAGGCCTGGTTGTCGCTCCTTGAGGATGAAGTCATCCGCGAGGGTGTTCCCGAAAACATCGTGGCTGCCGAACTCGAGTACCGCATGAGGAAATTCGGCGCAGACGGAATCTCCTTCGAGACGATTGTGGCGTCGGGAGTTAATGGTGCAAAACCGCACCACAGCGCAAGTACTGATCCGATCCCGAAGGGCCTCATCACCATTGACTTTGGTGTGTACCTCAACGGGTATGCTTCGGATCAAACTCGATTGGTGTCGGTCGGGGAGCCCCCGGAGAAGCAGCGCGAGATTGCGGACACTGTCTACCGTGCTTTCCTTGCCGGTTGCGAGGCATTACGGCCAGGCGCAGGGCTATTCGCTATCGATAAGGTGTGCCGAGACATTATCGACGACGCAGGCTATGGCGAATACTTCGTTCACTCGACTGGTCATGGAGTGGGGCTCGACGTCCATGAGAGGCCATACTCTGCGTCACGTACCGATAAATCAAAGACCATCGACGTCGGTCAAACTCTGACCATCGAACCCGGGATTTACGTGCCCGGTCTCTCGGGAGCGCGAATCGAAAACACGTTGGTCGTGACAGAGGACGGTTCGCGCCCACTCAATACCAGCAGTCCGGCGCTGACGGTCGTCTAGTAGGGTAGACCCTGTACGAGGTCTTCGTCACGGTAGTGGAATCGGCTTAAGCCACCGCGGATTGTCGATATCCACTCACGAAGTGCCAAGGTTATGTGAAATCGATATCTCAGGATCATGGTGTGTCCTGAAGGATGAGGAGTTTTCAGTGGCAACTACTGCCGATTTCAAAAATGGGCTAGTTCTGAAACTTGACAACAAACTTCAGCAGATTGTGGAGTTTCAGCACGTCAAGCCGGGTAAAGGGCCAGCGTTCGTCCGTACCAAGCTCAAGGACGTTGTATCCGGGAAAGTCGTCGATAAGACTTTCAATGCTGGTGTCAAAGTTGAGACCGCGACGGTAGACCGCCGTGATATGACGTACCTCTACAACGATGGCACTGATTACGTGGTCATGGACGATAAGAACTACGAGCAGATTCCTCTTTCGCCGGAGCTGATGGGTGACGGTGCTCGGTTCTTGTTGGAAAACATGCCTGTCCAGGTCTCTTTCTATGAGGATCAACCGCTGTTCGTCGAGTTGCCGGTCTCCGTTGAACTGAAGGTCAAGCACACCGATCCCGGTTTGCAGGGTGACCGTTCGACAGGTGGCACGAAGCCAGCAACCCTTGAGACTGGAGCAGAGGTGCAGGTTCCTCTCTTCATTGAGACCGGCAATGTCCTGAAAATCGATACGCGTGATGGCTCCTACCTTTCACGCGTGAATAACTAAGGAACATGGACGTGGCAGACGACAACGTTGGAGCGTCCTCATCTGCGGGCACGCCCATACAGAATGAGACGGGTGACCATCCCCAGCAGGGTGGCCAGCCTTCCGCCGAGAAGCGAACAAAGTCCACTCGTAGTGGATTCAAGCGGCATGGGTCAAGGTATAAAGCCCGACGTCGCGCCGTCGATATTTTGTTCGAGGCGGAATTTAGAGATCAAGATCCTGTGTATGTCGTCGAGCAGCGACGAGAACTGTCTCAGGATTCGGAATCTGGTGTCTTACCCGTGTCCGATTACACGGCGACGATCGTGTCGGGCGTCGCAGAGAACTTGGATGGCATAGATTCCGCGATTGCCTCTCACTTGTCCTCGACGTGGCGTTTGGACCGTATCCCTGCTGTTGACCGAGCTGTCATGAGGGTGTCGACGTGGGAGTTGCTTCACAATGAGGAAGTGCCTCCGAAGGTCGCGGTTTCTGAAGGGATCGAGTTGGCTTCCGAGTATTCAACGGATGTTGCCCCGGCGTATGTCAATGCGGTTTTGGATGATATCGCTGGAGAAGTGCAGCGTTCGCAGTCGAATGACGAATCATGACATTCGGCGCGCGGTAGGGAAGTCTCTGCGCCTCAAATGGTCATAGTCGAATAGCTCCGTCGGTACTCACCGGCGGAGTTTTTCTATGCCTTTTTCTTATGGTGGGGTGCTCCGCTACCACGATGCGTCGGGCGTAATTAAGTCACGACGACAAGTGAGCGGCATGGTCGATACCGGCCCTACAGCCGCCCTAACCAACCCCAAAATGGGGTAATTTTCGCGCCATAATTTCAGTTAAGGGACCTGAGGGACATTTCTACGATTAGCAATGTAACAAACGAGTTACAGATTGATAACAGCTAAGAGCTGGAGTTTTAGTATGGCTGAAATAGAGATAACTTATCGGTGTGCAATCGGTGCCAGATTAATCTGATAACAGACAGAAAGGTCTATTGAAAGACATTGTAAAACTGGATGTAGAAAACGACTGCCGTTCGTATAACCTAGTCATGCCGACGGAGCCACAGCCAGTCAGCGTTTACCCACTATTCCGGGCCATGCTCATCAAGGGGGCCAAAGGAGCGGTAGACGTGGTGTCACCATTGTGGATCCCGGCCCCACAGCGCGTCGCGCCGCAGGAGGGGCTCTATCTGGGTCGATAGAGAAATGCGGATCGTGACAGACGCTTCGGGTCGGAGGGGGCGGATGACACCCCGGCTGTGGCTCCGTTTGCACTCACGCGAGGGCAAAATAAAAAAGCCCCGCGAGGGGGCTTAGATAGAGCTTCGAGCACTAGCTCAGCGATTCGGCTAGTTCGCGGTTCGGATTCAATGCGCCACGTTTCCACGGGAGCCGGCTACTCAGATTGTTTCGGGTCCACCACTTTTCGAGGGCGACGCCGACAAGGGGAACAACGATCGCGATGCCCCAACCCAGCAAAATGTCAAACACATAATGCTCAGCAAAAAAGACCAGGGTAAAGCCCATCGCGAAGGCGTAGATAAGACACACAACACCAAGTTTTTTACGCCGTCGAGCAAACATGTACGTCGCCAAGTACATGGTGAGCGCAGCATGTAGGGATGGGATAGCCGCCACAAGGTTCGATTCCTTTTGGCCACGTTCGATCAGCGCACCAATCCCTGAAGACTCGTCTGAGGTCGAGGACTGTGAGTCACCCTCCGACGTATCCGCTGCGACCGTCTTGGTCTCACCCTCGCTCGGGCTTTCTTCAGCATGGGCCACGGCCGCCGAGAAACTGAGGTGATTAAGCTTCTCCCACCCGCGAGCACTCAAGCGCTCAACCCACGGGTGAGTGTCATCGTGATTCGCGTGAACAGGGCCGAGGATGGAGCCCTCACCAGCATGATCGTCGACGAACATGCAACGGACGCTACGTGGCCCGTCGGCAACATCCGCGGGTGCGCACCGCCCAGCAGCCCAGGGGGGTGCGGCAGGAACGAACACATAGCCGATAAGACCAATGAACGACACCGTCAACATACCAGCAGCGAAACGCGCGAAATCGGCGCGCGACCGAAGCCATTCGCCGAAGGCCATGATATATGGCGTCACAAAGTAAGAAATGTAGACAATGGCCAAAATGAGTTCCCACCACGGCGGTTCCTCGAAGCGAATCTGCTCCTGCAACCAGACCGTGGGGACGACTCCGAACATCGCCTTATCGATATCCGGGGCTAAGTGCCAATGGACGGGCAGCCCAAGCTGCAAAGACCATGTTCTCGTGTTGTCATAAGCAACAAGAAACAGGAAGAACGGGCTCCAATCAACGATTAATTGATAGAGGTGGCGGCGCCCAATCGACAATGCAGCAAGCCCGCTAGTCAACACAATGAACAGCGTTGACCTGCCAAAAGGCCATCCTCGAAAGGTGATCCACATTATGAGTCCAAGTACCCACACAGAGACAGCAAGGCGACGGGTGATCGTGAGCTGTTTCGTCGACATGTACCTGAACGGTGGGAGGATGGGGCGAAACTCTTTCGGACTCTGTTTCGCTGACCGAGAAGATTGAGATAGCTCAGCTTCGTGTGTGGGCTCCACAGATGGAACGCTGGTGGGACGTTCTCCTTCTGCCATAGTCCTGACATCCTTACTCTTCAAAAGGTGACAATGCTGAGCAGAGTCGACCGACAAAAGATAACGTGTTGAGGATACTCGGCTTCACTCGATGTAATCCAGAAACACTGTTCATATGCGTCAAAGCACGTGAACCGATACACACAGGTACACACAAATGAGGGCTGAGAAAGCCTGCAATCGTCTCATGGCCGTGGTAGAGTGCTGAGCGGTATCAACAATTTCACATCATTAGGAGTGACATCCTTTAACGGACTGCACCGAGAGGCAGGGAAGGAGGTCACGATGAATACAGCACGTACGTCTACGCCGACTACCGACGCGATAGAGACAGAAATTCTCTCATCCGACGACGTCGGCCGTACTGTTGCACGCATCGCGCACCAGATAATCGAAAAAACAGCACTGGATGCCGACGACGCCAAGCGCGTCGTCCTTTTGGGAATTCCCAGTGGGGGCGTTCCCTTAGCCGAGCGATTAGCTCACCTCATTCACGAATTCGCGGGAATCACAGTAGCCACGGGGGCATTGGACATCACCCTCTACCGCGATGATCTTCGTCATAAACCTCACCGGGCTCTCCAACGCACATCAATTCCCGACGACGGAATCGACGGAAAGACCGTCATCCTTGTCGACGATGTTCTGTACTCCGGTCGAAGCGTGCGATCAGCGCTAGATGCGCTACGTGATATCGGTCGTGCCAGCATCGTCCAGCTTGCTGTCGTGGTGGACCGAGGCCATCGCGAACTGCCTATCCGCGCGGACTACGTCGGGAAAAATATTCCGACATCCCATTCAGAAGACGTTATCGTCTCCCTCGAAGAACTCGACGGCCATGACGGTGTTGTCCTGCGCCGGCCAGCTAATAGTGGTTCATCGTCGTCGGCGGACGAAACCGCGGGGGAGAGCTCCACTCATGAAGGGAGCAACTCATGAAGCACCTTCTCTCGATGGCGGATCTCTCTGCCGATGAAATCACTGGCCTCTTAGACGAAGCGCAGAACTTTAAGGAAGCCCTCGAAGGACGCGAACTCAAGAAGCTGCCCACCCTCCGAGGCCGCACAATCTTCACCGTGTTCTACGAAAACTCCACCCGCACACGATCCAGCTTTGAAACAGCAGGAAAGTGGATGAGCGCCGACGTCATCAACATCAGTGCATCGTCCTCAAGCGTGAAAAAGGGGGAGTCCCTCCAAGACACCGGTTTAACTCTCACAGCGATTGGCGCCGACGCTCTCATCATTCGCCATCCCAGCTCCGGAGCGGCGCAACAATTAGCCCACTGGGTGGCTCCCAACGGGGACGGACCCAGCGTCATCAACGCTGGTGATGGTGCCCATCAACACCCGACACAGGCACTGTTGGACGCGCTTACTCTTCGGCAACGCCTCGGCGGAATCAACGGGCGAAAAATCGTGATCGTGGGGGATATCCTCCACTCGCGCGTCGCGCGCTCTAATGCCGAGTTATTGACAAAACTGGGGGCGGAAGTCGTCTATGTCGCCCCGCCGACGCTGCTCCCGTATGGGGTAGAGACGTGGCCGGTCCGGATTTCCTATGACATGGATTCCGAGCTTGCCGACGCCGATGCCATCATGATGCTGCGCGTTCAAGCCGAACGCATGGCCGGAGGGTTCTTCCCCAGCCACCGCGAATACGCCACGTTATACGGAATGAGCACTGCGCGTGAGGCCAAGATGAAAGATAAGGCCATCATCATGCACCCGGGGCCCATGCTTCGTGGCATGGAGATTAATTATTCCGTAGCGGATGCCCCCCGAACTGCGGTTTTGCAACAGGTTAACAACGGTGTCCACGTCCGCATGGCGGTTCTGTTCTCGCTCATCATCGGTACCCACGGACAATCTCACACAACGAAGGAGTCATAAATTGAGTGCTCAGTCGTGGCCGGAAACCGGCACACAGGCACCACCTGCACGCGGTTCGATCCTTCTCACAGGAGTGCGCCCGTATGGTGAAGGCGACCCCACGTCGGTTCTGATTACCGACGGCGTTATCGCGGAAATTGGCCCGACAATTGACGCACCTGAGGGCGCTCGAGTCTTGAACCTGTCTGGTCAGGTGTTGTTGCCAGGATTCATTGACATCCACGTCCATTTGCGCGAACCAGGCCGTGAAGACACAGAAACGTTGTTAACCGGCTCCCAAGCTGCAGCGCGTGGCGGTTTCACCGCGGTCTTCACCATGCCGAATACCAAACCGGTGATGGACGACCCATCCATCGTCGAATCGGTGTGGTACAAGGGCCAAAATATCGGCCTCTGCGATGTTCATCCCGTCGGAGCCATCACGAAACAACGTGAAGGGAAAGAGCTTGCTGAACTCGGCATGATGCGGGATTCAGAAGCTAAAGTTCGGATGTTCTCCGACGACGGAACATGCGTGAATGATCCCGAGGTGATGCGTCGAGCTGTGGAATATGCCAAGGGGCTCGACGTTTTACTCGCCCAGCATTGTGAGGACGCACGGTTAACCCAGGGCGCTGTTGCCCACGAGGGAACGATCGCTGCCGAGCTCGGTCTTCGGGGATGGCCACGCGTTGCCGAAGAATCAATTGTCGCTCGCGATTCCATCATGACCAGGGACTATGGCGGCCGCGTCCATATTTGTCACGCGTCCACCGAAGGCACGGTCTCCTTGGTGAAATGGGCCAAAGAACAGGGACTTCCTGTCACCGCTGAGGTCACGCCCCATCACCTTATCCTTACTGATGAACGCCTCCGCACCTATGACGGTGTCAACAAAGTTAACCCGCCCCTTCGCGAAGAGCGGGATGTTCTCGCGCTGCGTGATGCGCTGCGTGACCGCATCATCGATTGTGTCGCCACCGACCACGCCCCGCACGGATCCGAAGAGAAATGCTGTGAGTTCGACCATGCCCGTCCGGGAATGCTGGGGCTGGAAACATCACTGAGCATCATCTCCCAGCTCTTTGTCGAAACGGGACTGGAAGATTGGCGTTTTGTCGCCACGGTGATGTCCGAACGCCCAGCGGAGATCGTCCGGCTTCCGGAGCAGGGCCGTCCTATCGCGGTTGGCGAGCCAGCCAACCTGACCGCCATTGATCCCGATCACCGGTGGGTAGCCAGCGGGAAGGACCTCGCTTCCAAAGCCGATAACACTCCGTACGAGGGTATGGAATTCCGCGCCAAAGTCACCACCACGATTCTCCGTGGGCACATCACCTGCCTAGACGGTGAAGCCTCCCAGCCCTTGGACAGAAAGGTTCACTAGTGAGTACATCGCCCACATCGCTACACACGACCGACTCTCCTTCCTCGAATACCGACGTACAGTCGGGGAGTCTTCCCGCCGTTCTCGTTCTCGCTGATGGACGCGTTTTCCGCGGGATATCCTTCGGGGCCACAGGCCGTGCCCTCGGCGAGGCCGTCTTCACCACGGGCATGACCGGCTACCAGGAGACGATGACGGATCCGTCCTATCGTCGTCAGTTAGTGTGCGCGACCGCACCACAAATTGGAAACACCGGGTGGAATGACGAAGACGATGAGTCGCGTGGATCCACTATCTGGGTATCCGGTTTGATTATCCGTGACCTTTCCGCGCGCCCGTCTAACTGGCGGAGCAAGCGTTCCCTCCAGGATGAAATGGCGTCACAGGGAATAATCGGCATTAAGAACGTCGACACCCGTGCATTGGTTCGCCATCTGCGCGACAAGGGATCAGTCAACGCTGGGATCTTTACTGGGGATGAGGCCGCGAAACCCGTCGACGAGCTCCTATCCATTGTTAACGAGATTCCGTCCATGGCAGGCCAGGATCTTGCCGAAGAAGTGAGCACTGACGAGCCTTATATCGTTGAGCCTGAGGGAACGTCGTCGCAGTCGGATACTCTGACTGTTGTCGCCTATGACATGGGAATTAAGACCAATACGCCGCGAAATTTCGCGCGACGCGGCATTAAGACAGTCGTTGTCCCGGCGAATACCTCATTCGACGACATCCAGAAGTACAACCCTGACGGGGTGTTTATTTCGAACGGTCCGGGGGATCCGTCGACGGCGGACACCATGGTCGACATCGTCCGCCAGGTTCTTTCGGCAAAAATTCCGTTCTTCGGAATTTGTTTCGGGAACCAGATCTTTGGCCGAGCATTAGGTTTAGGTACCTACAAACTCAAATTCGGTCACCGCGGAATTAACGTCCCCGTTGTCGACGTCGCCACGGGGCGCGTCTCCATCACCGCCCAAAACCACGGATTCGCCTTGCTTCCTCCGCATGTTGATGACGCGTCGGAAACACTCAGTACCGAAGAGCTGACAGCCAGCTTCGACACCCCCTTCGGACCGGCCCACGTCACCCACATTTGCCCGAACGACAACGTGGTGGAAGGCGTCGCTCTCGACGATGGGCGGGCCTTCTCTGTGCAATACCACCCAGAGGCGGCTGCGGGTCCCCATGATGCGAATCCGCTTTTCGATCAGTTCGTGACCGTTATGCAAGAAGGAAAGGCCAAGTAAATGCCACGCCGTACAAACCTTAACCACGTGCTGGTCATCGGGTCTGGCCCTATTGTCATCGGCCAAGCATGTGAATTTGACTACTCCGGAACTCAGGCATGTCGAGTCCTCGAACAAGAAGGACTCCGCGTCACCTTAATTAACTCCAATCCGGCGACCATCATGACCGACCCTGAGTTCGCGGACCATACCTATATTGAACCGATCGATCCCGAATACATCGAGAAGATCTTCGAGAAAGAAGCTGCCGAAGGACACCCCATAGATGCCGTGCTCGCCACACTGGGTGGACAGACAGCTCTCAATGCCGCCATTCAGCTTGACCGTCGGGGGATCCTCGCCAAACACCACGTGGAACTGATTGGTGCTGATATTGAGGCTATTGAGAGGGGAGAGGACCGGCAAAAGTTTAAGGACATCGTCGAAAAAATTGGTGGCGAGTCAGCTCGGTCGCGGGTGTGCCACAACATGGAGGAAGTTCACGAAACCGTCGCTGAGCTCGGCCTTCCTGTTGTTGTTCGCCCCTCGTTCACTATGGGGGGCCTGGGATCTGGCCTTGCCTACACGTACGACGACATCGACCGCATTGCCGGCGGCGGGTTAGCAGCCTCACCGGAAGCAAATGTGCTCATCGAAGAATCCATTCTGGGGTGGAAAGAGTATGAGCTTGAGCTCATGCGGGACGGCAACGATAACGTCGTCATCGTCTGTTCAATCGAAAACGTGGATGCGGTGGGCGTCCATACTGGTGACTCCGTCACCGTTGCGCCTGCGCTTACCCTGACCGACCGTGAATTTCAGGTCATGCGTGACCAGGCCATCGCAATTCTGCGCGAGGTAGGCGTCGATACAGGCGGTTGTAATATCCAGTTCGCGGTGAACCCTGATAATGGTCGCATCGTCACCATCGAGATGAATCCACGCGTGTCGCGTTCATCAGCATTGGCATCGAAGGCAACCGGTTTCCCCATCGCGAAAATCGCGGCCAAGCTGGCAATTGGATACACCTTAGATGAAATCCGCAATGACATCACCGGTGTGACCCCAGCGGCATTCGAGCCGACGCTGGACTACGTCGTCGTCAAGGCTCCTCGCTTTGCGTTCGAAAAATTCCCGGGTTCCGACGACACCCTGACCACGTCCATGAAGTCGGTGGGCGAAGCAATGGCATTGGGGCGCAATTATATTGCAGGCCTGAACAAGGTTCTCCGTTCCCTGGAGAACAAAGAAAGCGGCTTCTGGACATACCCCGACGAACACTTTGCTGGCGAATCGGCTAAGGACAAAGCGGCTGTCGTCGATATGCTCCGCGTGCCCAAAGAAGGACGCTTGTACCTCGTTGAACTTGCTCTTCGGCTGGGCGCCAACGTCGATGAGGTCCACGAAGCGTCCGGCATTGACCCCTGGTTTATTGCGGAAATCGAGCAACTGGTGGCTTTCCGTAAGGAGCTAGAGGCGGCGCCGGTGCTCACCGAAGTCCTGTTGCGTCGAGCGAAGTACCTTGGGCTGTCCGACGCACAAATTGCCAGTGTGAGGCCCGAACTCGCCGGAGAAAATGGTGTGCGGACACTGCGGTGGTCCCTCGGTATCCGCCCGGTATTCAAAACGGTGGATACGTGTGCGGCGGAGTTTGAGGCAAAAACTCCCTACCACTACAGCGCGTATGAACTTGATCCGGCCGCTGAAAGTGAAGTGACTCCGCAGCGAGAGAAAGAAAAGATCCTCATTCTCGGCTCTGGCCCCAACCGTATTGGCCAGGGGATTGAGTTCGACTATTCGTGTGTTCACGCGGCATTGGAGCTCTCACGCATCGGTTATGAGACGGTCATGGTTAACTGCAACCCAGAGACGGTCTCTACCGACTATGACACGGCTGACCGCCTCTACTTTGAGCCATTGACCTTTGAAGATGTCATGGAGGTCTACCACGCCGAATCAGAGTCGGGAAATGTGGCAGGCGTCATCTGCCAGTTGGGCGGACAGACACCGCTAGGCCTGGCTGAGCAGCTCAAAGAGGCCGGCGTTCCGGTGATCGGAACAACTCCCGAGGCCATTAACCTGGCGGAAGACCGCGGTGAGTTCGGAGGGGTTCTCGAACGGTCTGGACTCCCGGCACCGGCCTATGGGACGGCGAAGAACCTCGAGGAAGCTCAGGCGGTAGCGTCGTCAATTGGCTATCCAGTGCTGGTCCGGCCTTCCTACGTGTTGGGCGGCCGTGGCATGGAAATTGTCTATGATGACGACTCTCTCGCCGACTACATTTCCCGGGCGACCGAGATCACCCACGATCATCCCGTCCTCGTTGACCGGTTCTTGGACAATGCCATTGAAATCGATGTCGACGCTTTGTGCGATGGTGAAGAGGTTTATCTCGCTGGCGTCATGGAGCACATTGAGGAAGCCGGTATTCACTCAGGCGACTCCGCCTGCGCTATTCCTCCCATGACTTTGGGCACAGAGGATATCGACACTGTTCGACGGTCCACGGCGTCGCTGGCTCGTGAAATCGGTGTACGTGGACTCATGAACGTCCAGTTCGCCCTGAAAGATGACACTCTCTACGTCATCGAAGCGAATCCGCGAGCCTCGCGAACAGTGCCTTTCGTGTCCAAAGCGACGGGTGTTCCGTTGGCGAAAGCCGCCGCTCGCATATCCGTCGGCGCCACGCTCCAGGAGCTGCGCATGGAAGGAATGATCCCCACCGACCACGACGGCGGTTCGCTCCCTCTCGACGCGCCGATTGCCGTCAAGGAAGCGGTGTTGCCGTTCCGTAGGTTCCGTCGGCAGGATGGTTCACTGTTGGATTCGCTCCTGTCCCCAGAGATGAAGTCGACCGGTGAAGTCATGGGGCTTGACCGCGCGTTCGGTGCGGCCTATGCCAAGTCACAGGCTGGGGCTTATGGACGCCTCCCCGTATCGGGGACGGTGTTTGTGTCGGTCGCCAACCACGACAAACGGACCATGGTGTTCCCGATCCAACGTTTAGCCACGCTGGGATTTTCTCTGCTGGCGACGGAAGGCACCGCGGGGATGCTCCGGCGCAATGGAATCCCGTGCGAAGTCGTCGCGAAGCAATCGCAAGTCCATGAAGATAACCCCAGCGTCGATCACGTTGAGGTGGGGACCGTTCATCGGGATAAGGACGGCCGCCGGTCCATCGTCGACCTTATTTTGGACGAACAGGTTGATCTCATCATCAATACACCAGCTGGAAGTTCTGGCGCTCGTCACGATGGTTACGAGATCCGTGCGGCAGCTTTGAACGCTGAGATCCCCTGCATTACGACGGTCCAGGCAGCGGTCGCAGCAGTCCAGGCGATCGAATCCATCCATGGCATCTCTGAGACGGCTCCGACGGGGCACCAGAGCGATGGACAAGGAAACCCGCAGCGAGGCCAGGACGGTGCTGACCAAGATGATCGCAGGCCAAACACATCGCTGATGGTGGCAGCAATCCAGGATCTTCATGCATGAGCTGGCCAATCCGTTAGTGAAGCTCGTGAGAAAGGCTCGTGAGAGAAGGTAAGTATGTGTGATCCACAGCCGTCGACGTCGTCTTCGGCGGGCGATTCAGCATCGGCAGGTCAAGAGCCGTCTGTGCCGACGCATGTCTCACGTGGGCATGCGTCATTTGGTGATCGCCTTGCCGCAACCGCTCTGAATCGTTCGCGGTTATGTGTCGGCATCGATCCCCATCCGGGTCTCCTTGACCAGTGGGGGCTTCCCGCCACAGTTGATGGGCTCGAGAGCTTCACCATGCGATGCGTCGAGGCCTTCGGCACGACAGTCGCTTTGGTTAAGCCGCAAGTAGCCTTCTTCGAATCGTACGGTTCGCGAGGTTTCGCAGTCTTGGAGAAGGCCATCGCTGCTCTCCACGAGGCGGGGACACTTGTTCTTGCCGACGCAAAACGCGGCGATATTGGTTCGACGATGGCGGCCTACGCCGATGCCTGGCTTGGGGAGACCTCGCCGCTGCGATGCGACGCCGTGACCGTCAGCCCCTACACCGGTTTTGGCGCACTCGAGCCTGTGCTGGACCTTGCAGAGCGTCAAGGACAGGGTGTGTACGTCTTGGCGGCAACGTCGAATCCAGAGGCTGAGACCTTGCAATCGGCGCGGATTAAGCGCTCTCGTGGCCCACAGCGCCGGGACGAGCGTCGTCGGAACGATTCGCATAATGCCGACCACGGCGACAGCGTCGCCCAACACATCGTCGACGAATGTGCTACGCGTAATCAGCTGTACCGTCGGAAAACCGGTAGCCGATTCGGAAACATCGGTGTCGTAGTGGGGGCTACCTTAGGGCTACCCACACAGGGATCAGACGCAGTGCGCAAGGCTCCGGATCTGTCTGCCCTCAACGGCCCTGTCCTTCTTCCTGGGGTAGGGGCTCAAGGGGCGAGTGCGGATGATGTCCGCCGCCTCACGACACACGTCGAACCCCTAGCTTTCCCCAATATATCGAGGGCAATATTGAAACATGGCCCAGATATAGGTAGCTTGCAGAAGGCTGTAGAGGCGAATGCCCAGGACTACCCCGGTATGGTGTTAGAATGACTCGCGTTGTCTCAACCAGGGGCAGACTTAACTTTGACCTGGTCAGCGTCTATAGTCTTTGGTGCTGTTTGCCAGGCTCACTATTTGCGAAGTTGGTCGGGTGCTTCAACGAACCTGGAGACAATTACGCGGTCACCTTGTGACCCGCACCGAAACCCGAACATCAGTAAGTGAAGTATTCATCGATTGACATTACGGAGGAACCGTGGCCCTTCCCCAGTTAACGCCCGAACAGCGTGCTGCTGCACTCGAGAAAGCTGCTCAAGCTCGCAAGGCACGTGCCGAGCTCAAAGAAAAGCTCAAGAAAGGTGAGACCGACCTTCAGGCAGTGTTGAAGAAGGCCGACGAGGATGAAATCCTGGGCAAGATGAAGGTCTCGGCTTTGCTCGAGGCGTTGCCGAAGGTGGGTAAGGTTAAGGCTCAGGAAATCATGAAAGAGCTGGAAATCGCCCCGACACGTCGTTTGCGTGGCCTAGGTGAGCGTCAGCGTCGTGCTCTGCTTGAGCGCTTTGGCTTCGACCCGGAGAAATAAACCTTGACAACAAATCGTGGCAATCTTGTGGTTCTCGCGGGACCCAGCGCAGTAGGAAAGTCCACAGTGGTTCATCGTCTGCGTGAAACGGTGCCCGATTTGTATTTCAGCGTGTCTATGACGACACGGGCCCCCCGCCCCGGCGAGGAAAATGGCGTGGATTATTTGTACGTCTCCGACGACGAATTCACTCGCCATGTTGAAGCCGGGGATATGTTGGAGTGGGCTGAAATCCATGGTGGTCTTCAGCGTTCTGGCACACCGGCTGGCCCCGTTCGTGACGCTCTTGACAGTAACCGTCCAGTCCTCATCGAGGTAGACCTAGAGGGTGCTCGGAATGTGAAGAAAGCTCTTCCGGAGGCTCACACCGTTTTCCTCATGCCACCTTCGTGGGAGGTTCTCGTCGAGCGTTTGACAGGTCGGGGCACTGAACCGCCGGATGTTATTGAACGTCGCCTCGAGACTGCCCATAGAGAGCTGGCCGCCAAGGATGAGTTCGACCACATCGTGGTTAATGACTCCGTGGACAACGCTGTTCGCGCTATTGCCGCACTACTCACGGCCGAAAGGACATCGTGACTACACCTAATTTGGCTTCTGTCAATGACGACAATGTATTTGACCCGCCGGTAGGTATTACCAACCCGCCGATTGACGAGCTACTGGGCAAGGTGTCGTCAAAGTACGCCCTTGTCATCTTTGCTGCTAAGCGAGCTCGCCAGATCAATGATTACTTCAAGAGCGTCGATGACTCGGTCTTTGAGTTCGTTGGCCCACTTGTCACCCCCGAGCCTGGTGAGAAGCCGCTCTCGATCGCTTTGCGTGAGATTAACGACGGCCTGCTCGACCACACTGAGGGCTAAGAGTTCTACGGTGAGGGCCAGCGGGGTACATGTGACGGGTAGCCAATTCCTGCACGTGTTTCCGCTCGTACTCATCTCATCATCGACCTAGCATTCCGCTGTATCGCGCCACCCACGGTGTGATCAGCGGTTTTTGCATAGCGACAGCTGAATTGAGGAAGCAGTGAAGATCGTTCTCGGTGTTTCAGGTGGAATTGCCGCGTTTAAATCCTGTCACGTCGTCCGACTACTTAAAGAGCAAGGCCACGACGTTCAGGTTATTCCGACAGCAACTTCGCTGGAGTTTATCGGGCGTGCAACGTGGGAGGCACTCTCTGGGAATTCTGTCTCGACATCTGTTTTCGACGGCGTTCCCGAGGTCCGGCACGTCAGTATTGGGCACACCGCGGAGTTATTCATTGTTGCTCCGGCAACGGCTGATGTGATCGCTCGCTTAGCTCATGGCCGGGCCGACGACCTCCTCACAGCCTCGGCATTAATGGCGAGGTGCCCCGTCGTTGTTTTCCCCACGATGCACACCGAGATGTGGACTCATCCGGCGACGCAGGCCAACGTCGCCACCCTTCGCCAGAGGGGCGTCACCATTGTCGATCCTGCCCATGGGCGTTTAACCGGACCCGATTCTGGGCCGGGCCGCTTTGCTGAGCCTGAGCAGGTGGTCAACTTGGCGTTGTCCGTAGCCCGGCGGCAAAGTCAGTTTCCTCGCGATTTAGAAGGACGTCGGGTACTCATCACCGCTGGAGGGACGCACGAGAATTTAGACCCCGTGCGCTTCGTCGGCAATCGGTCGTCGGGGAAACAGGGGTTTGCTCTTGCGGAGGTTGCCGCAGCTCGTGGTGCCGAGGTGACTGTGATAGCAGGGGCTACGCACGAGCTTCCCACTCCGCTTGGTTCTGAGGTTGTTCGCGTGGAATCGGCCCGCGATATGTACCGGGAAGTCGAGAAGCGCGACGAGGACGCGGATATTGTCGTGTGCGCTGCAGCTGTTGCGGATTACCGCCCAGCCGAAGAAAAGGGGTGGAAGATGAAGAAATCCGCGAGCGCGGAGTCGACTTCACTCACGACGTTGTCGATGGTGGAGAACCCGGACATTCTCAAGAGCGTTGTATCTCGTCGGCAAGAGAGGACCACCGGAGACGACCACGCTGGGCCGGACAAAAGCTCGACTCCGAACAGCGCTACACCGACTATCATTGTTGGCTTCGCTGCAGAGACGGGGGACCCGAACCACACCCCGTTAGAGCACGCTCAGTTAAAGCTGAAGGATAAAGGCTGTGAATTATTGGTCTGCAATGACGTCGGCCAGGGGAAAGTGTTCGGGCGTAATACGAACCGAGGCTGGGTCTTGTCGCGAGACGGAGAGGTCACCGATATCCCGTCGACATCGAAGTTTGGCTTAGCGGATTCAATGTGGGATGCGGTTGCGAACTATGAGGACCGAGTGCGCTAAGCTACATAAGGATCTAGACAGCTTGGTCTATTGCATCGGCAGCCAGCACAGTATCCAACAAAACATCTAATAAAATACGTGGTATCGCCACCTCATCAAGGAAGAAGGAACCGTGACTCAACGACTATTCACCAGCGAGTCTGTCACCGAGGGACATCCAGATAAGATTTGCGACGCAATCTCCGATTCGATTTTGGACGCCATGCTCGCAGTGGATCCCGATAGCCACGTCGCTGTAGAAACCGTCGTGACGACAGGACAAGTACATGTCGTCGGTGAAGTTCGGTGCCGCGGATACGTAGAAATTCCCAGCCTGGTCCGGCAAACACTCCGGAACATCGGCTTTTTATCCTCCGATATGGGTTTCGACGGGGCAACGTGCGGTGTATCCGTCTCCATTGGTGAACAGTCGTTAGAGATCGGTGCAGGTGTCGATACCGCACTTGAGGCGCGCGACGGGGCAGAGGTTGAGGACGATGACCGTGCGGGCGCTGGCGACCAGGGCCTCATGTTCGGATACGCCACCAACGAGACCCCCGAATATATGCCGCTGCCGATCGCTCTTGCGCATCGCCTCGCGCGGCGTCTTACCGCGGTGCGCAAAGACGATATCGTTCCGCATCTTCGTCCGGACGGGAAAACGCAGGTCACGCTCGCGTACAACGATGACAATAACCCGATTCGCATTGACACCATCGTTATTTCCACGCAGCACGATCCGGGCGTTTCTCGGCAATGGCTGGAAGAACAGTTGCGCACAAATGTCATCACCCCAGTCATCAAGGACGCCGGAGTGGAGAACCTCGTCGACGATGAACTCACCGTGTTGATCAATCCATCCGGTTCCTTCGTCGTCGGTGGACCCATGGGCGACGCCGGCCTCACAGGGCGCAAGATCATCGTCGATACCTACGGCGGTATGGCCCGGCATGGTGGCGGAGCGTTCTCCGGTAAGGACCCGAGCAAGGTTGACCGCTCGGCTGCCTACGCGATGCGGTGGGTCGCGAAGAATATCGTTGCCGCTGGACTAGCGGATCGGTGCGAGGTGCAGGTCGCCTACGCTATTGGGCGCGCAAATCCGGTGGGCTTGTATGTTGAGACCTTCGGCACAGAAAAAGAGCCGATCTCAGCAATCCAGGAAGCCGTGCAGAAAGTTTTCGACCTCCGGCCAGCAGCGATTATCCGCGAACTGGATCTCAAGCGGCCGATCTATGCGCAAACCGCCGCATATGGTCACTTTGGTCGAACCGACCTGGACCTGCCGTGGGAGCGGTTGGATAGGGTGGATGACCTCAAAGCCGCTATTTCACGGTAAGTAGCACGCAAAATAGGTGGGTCGGTCCAGCCACTTTTAGCGCGGAGTTGGGTAGTGGCCAACTCCATTAAGATGTAGCCGTGTCTATTTCGCCCCATACCCCTGCACCCGAGCGTCCCGTGGCTCGGGTGCTTCCGCTTCTCAAGGTGGCGCACCTCGACCGCGAATTCGACTACCTTGTTGATGCAACCGTGGATGAGGACGTCAAACCTGGGGTCATGGTGCGAGTCCACTTTTCAGGCCGGCTCACCGACGCGCTGGTGTTATCGCGGGAGGATGAGTCCGACCACGCCGGGCATCTCTCGTGGATCGATAGGGTTATTAGCCACGAGGTCGTCGCGCCGGAAACATTTCGGACCTTGGTTTATACGTTGGCACAGCGATACGGTGGATTGCGGTCGGATATTATTCGGTCTGCCATTCCTCCCCGTCATGCCGCTGCAGAGAAAGCAGCTCTCGACGCCATTGAGCACGGGGATGATCCATGGGCGTCTGCTGCTGAGGCCGAAGACGACGGTGACGCCAAAAAAGATGGCGCTGAGAATGATGCTGACGACAACAACGCGGCTGTCGCCGCAGCCTGGACACGCTACCGGTTCGGCACATCGTTTGTGAATGCCGTGCTGCGCGGGGAGGCTCCCCGAGCAGTGTGGCAGATCGCGCCGGGGGACAAGTGGCCCATGCACATTGCGCAACTAGCTGCACAGACCGCTCGTGGCGGCGGCGGAGTTCTCATCATCGTTCCTGATCAGCGGACTATTAATCGTTTATCGCATGCCCTCAAAGAGGTGCTCAGCTCCCGCCAGTGGACGCAATTGACCGCTAGCTTGGGTCGTCACGCCCGATACCGTCGATTCATCGATATCCTTCATGGGGTCAATCGGGTAGTCGTCGGCACACGAGGAGCAGCGTTTGTTCCCGTCAAGAATCTCTCCCTCATCGTCATTCTCGACGACGGCGACGACAATCTCGTCGATCCACGAGCTCCCTATGTCCACGCGCGTGAAGTATTAACGCTACGGGCGAGCATTGAAAAAGCAGCGATGATAGTGGGAGGCGTCGGGAGAACCGCGGAAGCCCAACTCCTCGTCGAATCCGGGTGGGCGCATAATTTGGTGTCCTCACGGGAGGCTATTCGTGCCACCATGCCCCGTATTCGCGCCATCGGCGACACCGACTTTGAACTGGCAAAAGATCCCGCAGCCAAACGAGCCCGAATTCCGCATGTTGCCTTTGAAGCGATACGGTCCAGCCATCGTCGCGGACGTTCCGCGCTCATCCATGTTCCTCGAAAAGGGTATGTTCCGACGCTGGCGTGCCAACGCTGCGGCGAGCCAGCGCGGTGCCGGTACTGTAACGGGCCACTAGGTCTGCCAGGCCAGACAGCACAAGGAACTGCTACGTCTCCTGCTAGTGAGCAAGCATCTGATGCGGGTTACCCAACCTGTCGCTGGTGCGGGCGGCCTGATCCGTCTTTTCGTTGTGACAATTGCGGTTCGACGAGGATCCGCGCGGTGGTCGTCGGGGCGGATCGTACCGCTGAAGAATTGGGGCGCTCATTCCCCGGTATCCCCGTCGTCGTCAGTACGGGGGACAACATCGTCGCATCTATTCCGGGCGAACCGAGCCTCGTGATTGCTACGCCGGGCTCTGCTCCTATCGCCGAGGACAAGAAATTCGGGGCCGCCGTCATTTTGGACACGTGGTCGGAGTTGAAGCGTGAAGATGTTCGTGCCCATGAGGAAGCGTTCACATCCTGGCTCGATGTCGCGTCCTTGGTCGAGTCGCATAACGACGGGGGAGAAGTCGTTGTGGTTGCTGATGCGCAGACGCCGGTGGTCCAGTCATTGATCCGGTGGGATCCCGTCGGTGCTGCCGCTGTCGAGCTGGAACACCGTCGGGAAGCTGGGTTTTCGCCCGCCGTACATATGGCGGCCATTGATGGAACAGAGCACGATATTTCGCAATTCAGGCGTCTTATCGATGTCCCCCCGGATTTTCAGTTTCTCGGGCCGGTTCCGTTGCCACCGGGAATAGATCCTCCCGCTAACACACCAGCCCAAGACTGTCTTCGGCTGCTCATCCGAGCGAATACGAGTCATGGACCACTCGCCTTGGGTTCAGCGCTGCGTGCTGCACGAATCAAAGCCGCCGTGAATAAGGTGGACTTAGCCATTCGGGTGATCGTGGACCCCATTCACATCGGCTAAACTATGACCGCGTTTATGTCGCTGGTGAGTGGCATCATTCACACATGCTTACTGTTGTGAGCCATCTTCACCGCATAGTCGTTCATCGCGTCGTTAGTTGTCGTTTATTGCCGCTGTTGGGAGTGTTGCGTCGTTATGAGTCTTCGTCGTATCCGAATTTTTGGAGACCCCGTATTGACAACACCGGCAGAACAGGTCACCGACTTTGACGAGCCATTGGGGATCCTCGTCGACGACATGATGGAGACTATGGATCACTACCGTGGTGCTGGTCTTGCGGCGAATCAGGTAGGGGTTTTGCGGCGAGTCTTCGTCTATAACTGTGGGGGCAGACGCGGGCACATTGTTAACCCGGTGTGGAAACACGAGGGCGATGAAACCCAATATGGGCCGGAGGGCTGTCTTTCTGTTCCATCGATTCACGCCAATACTCGACGATGGATGAACGTTTCCGTCACCGGGCAAACTGTCGACGGGGACCCGGTGTCGTTTTCGGCCGACGGTATTCTGGCACGCTGCATCCAGCATGAAACCGATCACCTTGACGGGGTGATGTACATGCGCAGGCTGGAGCCAGAGATTCGTAAAGAGACGATGGCACAGATCCGTACTGCCGAATGGTTCGCACATCCTGAGCTGGCATACCGCGACAAAGATGGAGTGAAGAACTAATGCGCGTTGTTTTTGCAGGAACCCCGACGCCAGCAGCGACTGCTTTACAAGCACTGCTTGATTCACATCACGACGTCGTTGCCGTCTTAACGCGTCCCGATGCTCCTCGTGGGCGTGGCCGTCGGCTCTATCCGAGTCCTGTTGCTGAGCTCGCCGAAGCGCACGATATCCCTGCCATTAAGACTTCCACGTTAAAGGACGAGTCGGTTATTGATTCCCTCGCGGAATACAAGCCGGACTGCATACCCGTCGTCGCTTATGGTGCTTTAGTGCCCCCAAACGTACTTACGCTACCGAGGTGGGGATGGGTCAATCTGCACTTTTCGTTGTTACCTCGTTGGCGAGGTGCGGCTCCTGTGCAGCGCGCCATTGAAGCGGGGGACAAGGAAACGGGTGTGACTGTCTTCCGCATTGAGGAAGGGTTGGACACGGGCGACATATTTGCGTCGGCACCCGCCGACATCCGTGACGATGACACAGCCGGTTCACTCATGGAACGGCTGACCGATCAGGGTGCCCAGGTTCTCGTCGACACCCTGGACGCTATTGAGAATGGATCGGCAACACCGACACCGCAAAGTGACGATGGCGCGACCTATGCCAAGAAAATCTCGACGGAAGATACGCGTATCGACTGGAACAAGCCCGCATCGGCGGTCGACCAGGCAATCCGTGCGGTCACGCCTGATCCCGGAGCATGGACACTACTTGAGGATGACCGAATCCGCATCGGAGCCGTACGACCTATTACCGATCCGCGGGACCCTATCGAAAAGTCGCTGTCTTTAGCGCCCGGAGAGATTGCGTGGAAAAAGAACCGCGCGTGGGTGGGAACCGCGGATTATCCTGTGCAGCTCGGCTCTGTCCAGGCGCCAGGTAAGAAGATGATGGAGGCCGGAGCGTGGGTGAGGGGCGCGCATCTTGCCAATGGCCTCGACAACGATAAATCGGCACACAATAAGTCGGCTCAGAATAATCCAGCAGAACGAGATGAATCGTACAACGACACACCGCATGAAGGGACGCGTTTTCAATGAGTGGAGGATTTCGTTCGCGCAGTGAATCAGCGCGTCACCTCAAGTCTGATGCCAAGGGAACGAAGCAGACACCGTCGAATAGGGGAGCGTCGCACTCGGATAGGAAAGCGCAACAGCAACGGCGAAACCGCCAGCGCAACGACAATAACAAGCGCCACCAGCGTCAACAGGGTTCATCGGGTGGGAATAAACCGAATAGAAAACCTGCACGTGAGCATCATCGGGATCTACCACGTTATGTGGCGTGGCAAGCGCTCTTCCGGGTAGACACCGAAAACGCTTTCGGCAACATTATTCTTCCGTCGCTCATGAAGGAATACGGCCTGTCGGGCCGGGATGCGGCATTCACCACCGAGTTGGGTTACGGGTCACTGCGAGCCCAAGGACTTGTGGATGCAGTGATCGGTGAGTGTTCGAGCCGCCCCCTTGAGGCCATTGATCCCGCCGTCATTGCCGTGCTCCGCCTGGGCACGTATCAGCTGTTACGTATGCGCGTCGGCAATCACGCTGCAGTCAATACGTCGGTGGATTTGTGCCAAGAGGTCGATAAACCGAAAGCTAAGGGATTCGTTAACGCTGTTCTGCATTCCGTCGCACAGCGGACCGAATCAGAGTGGATAGATCACCTCACTAAGAATGCTGACCCGTTTGAACGCATGGCGCTGGCGACAGCCCACCCCGAGTGGATCGTCAAAGTATTCCGCGATTCGCTGGGTGACTACGCCATTTCCGAATTATCAGACGCGTTAATTGCCGACGATGCACGGCCGCGCGTGCACCTCGTCGCCCGCCCCGGCGAGATCACTGCGGAAGAGTTGGCCCTCGTCACAGGTGGTGAGCAGACGTCATATTCGCCCTATGGCGTGGTTCTCGAGGAGGGCGATCCCGGCGCCATCCCCGCTGTTCGTGAGGGCATGGCTGCGGTGCAGGATGAAGGATCCCAGCTGATCGCCCGTGCTGCCGCAGAAGCGCCTCTTGAAGGAGATGAGACGGGTCAGTGGCTTGATCTTTGCGCAGGTCCGGGCGGAAAAACTGCATTGATGGCGTGCCTTGCGCGCATTGATGGTGCCCACGTTGATGCGGTCGAACCTGTTCCTCACCGGGCGCGGTTGGTCGAAAAAACAACCACCGGTCTTCCGGTGACAGTCCATACGGTCGATGGGCGACAGTCGGGCCTCGAGGCGCATTATGATCGCACGCTGGTTGATGCCCCATGTACAGGACTCGGAGCGCTCCGACGTCGGCCCGAAGCGCGCTGGCGAAAGTCCCCGGATGACGTCCCCGAGCTCGTTACGCTGCAACGAGAGCTGCTTGCTGCGGGAGCTGAACTTACGCGCCCCGGTGGAATAGTGGTGTACTCAACGTGCTCGCCCCACCTCGAAGAGACCGTCAAGATTGTCGACTGGGCAGAAAAGAACTGTCCACTTCAGCCTTTAGATACGGTCGACTACATGTGTGGAATGCAACACTGCCGCGCCGGCGAGAATGCCGTCCAAATGTGGCCACACCGCCACGGAACGGACGCGATGTTCGTTCAAATTTTCCGCCGGAGCGCGACGCCAGAGCGGTAACATGTTGCCATGACATCACGACTGGAACCATCCGCTGGGGTATCCGCACAGGCCACCCCACTTATCGCCCCATCGATCCTCTCAGCAGACTTCGCCCACCTCGCACGGGACCTTGACGCGGTTTCCCACGCTGACTGGATCCATGTCGATGTGATGGATGGTCATTTCGTGCCGAATCTCAGTTTCGGATTGCCCATTGCGCAAGCGGTTGCGCGGGAAACTCAACTCCCTCTGGATTGCCATCTGATGATTGACGATCCCGAACGATGGGCTCCCGACTACGCCGAATTCTATTCCGTCACTTTCCACGCCGAAGCGGTCGATGATATCGACGCCGCTATCGCACTGGCACGAACATTGCGGGCGGCAGGTACTCGCGCCGGGATCAGTATTAAGCCGAAAACACCAGTTGACGAGGTTCTCGCGCACCTCGAGGAGTTCGACATGGTGTTGATCATGTCGGTGAAACCCGGATTCGGCGGCCAAAAATTTATGCCCGAGGTTCTCGACAAAGTACGCGCCCTGCGTGAACGGGCCGATCAGATATGGGGGAAGGAAACAGACGACGATAGTGCGGATGGGCGCTGCCTCATCGAAATAGACGGTGGAATTTCCGCCGACACTATTGCTAGCGCTGCCGAAGCCGGTGTTGATGTTTTCGTCGCTGGATCGGCGGTGTATCAAGCCGATTCCCCCAACGCTGCCATTGATGAACTTCGTGAGAATGCGCGGGCGGGGTATTCGTCGGCCGGCCATGGAACTCAAAACTCCGGCGGGCTTCAAGACTAATGCACGAGTCGACGCCATCCCGCGGTGAGATGATCGGCCGGCATCCGGTGAGCGTTATCGAGCACGCCATGGATCGGGCTGCCGAACTCGGGTGGGAAGCCAAGGGAACGACCAGCCCAAATCCGCCGGTAGGAGCAGTCATTATTGATGCCGACGGGCGAATTGTTGGCCAAGGGCATACGCAACCGGCGGGCGGTCCGCATGCGGAAGTCATGGCGGTTCGCGATGCTGGCGATGCGACAGCCGGCGCTACGGCCATCGTCACCCTGGAACCGTGTGCTCACACCGGCCGGACTGGACCCTGTACGGACGTGCTCCTTTCCGCGGGGATATCCACCGTCGTGTATGCGGTGCCAGACCCGAACCCGATCGCTCATGGCGGGCACGAGGTATTAGCCGAAAAGGGTCTCACTGTCATTGGTGGCTTCCATGCTGATGAGGTGCGTCGCGGCGCGCTACGTTCCTGGCTGCATCGTATTGGTACTGGCCGGGCAATGGTCACTCTAAAAGTTGCTGCCACCTTGGATGGCCGAGTCGCCGCGCCTGATGGAACATCACAATGGATCACATCTGCTGACGCTCGTAACTATGTTCATCGCGACCGCGCTACCCGCGATGCGCTGATAGTCGGAACGGGGACCGTGATAGCCGATAACCCGCGCTTGACGGCTCGGAAACCGGACGGGACTCTCTATGCGCATCAGCCGGATCACGTGATTGTTGGTTCTCGACCGGTTCCAGAGGAAGCGAAGATATTCGCGCACGCACGGTCGTGGCACTTTGATACCCACGATCTATCCCACGTCATTCAGGAGCTCACCCAACAGGGGTACGTCGATCTCCTCATTGAAGGCGGGCCGATGTTGGCCTCCGCAGCGCTCGAGCAGGGGGTTGTTGACCAAATTCACTGGTATGTTGCGCCGAGCATTCTTGGTTCCGGGTTGCCCGCGATTCAGATTCCCCGCGTATCAACGCTCACCGACAGACGTGACTTCACCATTGAACACATCACGCAGCTCGGTCCTGATCTCCTCGTCGACGCTCACCGACAGGCTGAGCCGTCGTCAGAGTGAATGACCGGCAGGCGGAATCGCCCTGAGCATTATCGGAATGCTTAAGCACCGAACGACAGACACAGAAAGATAGAATGGCAATCGTGTTTACTGGCATCGTTGAAGCTCTTGGAACAGTCGTCGCTATTGATCGGGGAGCGGAATCGCCCTCAGATCAGGCTGAGGCGTCGTCGCCGAACAAGGAACGCAATACCCCCGATTTCATCAGGATTACTGTTGACGCGCCTGGAGTCACCGATACCCTCTCTAAGGGCGATTCGCTCGCAGTCAACGGCGTGTGCTTGACTGACGCTGGCCATGAGGGAACAGCGGTGATCATGGACGTCATGGGCGAAACGCTTAATCGCACAACGTTGGGCGATATTCGCCCCGGTGACCAGGTCAACCTTGAACGGGCAGTCCAACCATCACAGCGTCTCGGGGGACATATAGTTCAAGGCCACGTTGATGGAACAGGCCGGTTACTCTCACGAGACCCTCACGATAAATGGGAGGTCTTTCGCTTCAGTCTTCCGTCGAATTTAGCTCGATATGTTGTTGAAAAGGGATCGATCGCGGTTAGTGGGACATCGCTCACTGTTTCCGCGGTGGCACCTCCCGATACTGCCGACCCGTGGTTTGAGGTCTCATTAATTCCTACCACCATGCGGGACACGATCCTCGGCTCGCTTGAAGTGGATGCCCCGGTCAATATCGAGGTCGATATTGTCGCCAAATACATTGAACGCAATGCCAATGTCAGTGGTTATCTCCACGCGGTGACCGACCCAGCAGCTCAGCAGTCGAAATAATAGAAGACGGAAACAAGAAAAGACGATGGAACAGCACGCCGTGACTACACACCACACCGATCTCGCAGAGCCCCAGAGCCACTCCCACGATCAACGCTCTGATTCTCAGGATTCGCATACGTATCGCGGAAATATCCAGCTCAACACCATTGACGAGGCTATCCGCGACATTGCAGCAGGCAAGCCGGTGATCGTCGTCGATGACGAGGATCGCGAAAACGAAGGCGATATGATCATCGCTGCCGATCGAATTACTGCGACATCGCTCGCGTTCATGGTGCGATATTCGTCGGGGTATGTGTGCGTCGGCATGACTGATGACGACGCTGACCGGTGCGATCTCCCGCCCATGGTGACACGAAACCAGGACAAGAAAAGCACGGCTTATACGGTCACCGTCGACGCGGCAGAAGGCGGAACCACCGGTATCTCAGCCACCGATCGCGCGCATACCATTCGGCTACTCGCGTCTCCTGACTCCGGCCCCGCGGATTTCACACGACCCGGCCATGTGGTCCCTCTTCGAGCTCGACCAGGAGGAGTCCTTGTTCGCGCCGGGCATACCGAGGCTGCCGTCGACCTCGCGCGCCTCGCTCACCTCAATCCTGCCGGTGCGCTCTGTGAGGTAGTGAGTGAAGACGATCCCACGACCATGGCACGAGGACCCGAGTTACGTCGGTTTGCCGACGAACATTCGCTCACGATGATCTCCATCGACCAGCTCATCGCTTACCGACGGAACACGGAGCAGCTTGTTGAGCGTGTCGTAGAAACCACACTTCCGACGTCGTATGGCCGGTTTACTGCCATCGGATATAGAAACGTCATCGACGGACTCGAGCACGTAGCCCTCGTCGTCGGTGATCCCTCTGATAACGGTGGGGAAGATGTCCTCGTGAGAGTCCACTCCGAATGCCTCACCGGTGATGTTTTTGGTTCGCGCCGGTGTGATTGTGGCGATCAGCTCCATCAAGCAATGGAAGAGGTGTACAAGGAGGGACGCGGCGTCGTCCTGTATATGCGTGGTCACGAGGGGCGGGGCATTGGTCTTCTGAACAAGCTGCAGGCCTATAAGCTGCAAGATGACGGTTATGACACTGTAGACGCCAACATTGAACTGGGTAAGCCGGCTGATGCGCGTGAATACGGGACAGGCTCCGCCATACTCTCCGATCTCGGCGTTAAATCCATGATTCTCTTGTCCAATAATCCGACGAAACGAGCGGGGCTGAAGGGGCATGGCTTACGAATCAGGGGACGTCGAAGTATTGAGGTCAATGTGTACCCGGAAAACCTCAATTATCTTCGCACTAAGCGCGACAAGATGGGCCACGATTTGCCTAGTTTGAATGCTTGGGAGGCCGCTCATACGCCGGGTCACGCCGAACCGTCTAACAACCCGCCGGAATAAAGGCGCATCGGTTTTTACATCCATCTCCGTGCCGTGAACGCGAACAAAGCTCGTGTCACCGCATGTCACTACCGCACTTACCACCGGAAGGAATAACTCATGAGTGGCGAGGGAAGCCCCACCATCACCATCGAACCCGGATCTGCACACGGACTCCGTGTCGCCATCGTTGTCTCGGAATGGAATCGAGACATTACCGATGAATTAGCATCTCAGGCACAACAGGCAGGGGAGACAGCCGGGGCAGAGGTCACCGTCATTCCTGTCGTCGGTGCGCTCGAGATCCCCGTCGTCGTCAAGAAAGCCACCCAAACGTATGACGCTGTCGTAGCCCTGGGCTGTGTCATCCAAGGTGGAACGCCTCACTTTGATCACGTGTGTAACGCGGTGACATATGGATTGACGAAAATTGCCGTGGAGACAGAAACACCCGTCGGAAATGGTGTTCTGACCTGCAACACCCATGAACAAGCCGTCGACAGAGCTGGTGGCCCGACAGCGCATGAGAATAAGGGCGCTGAGGCCATGATCGCTGCCATTCATACTGCTCAAACACTGAAAAGCATGGCCGCGGATTAAAAGTGGATTAAAAGATCAACCCCGCAGTGTTCTGACTACAGAGGCAGTATCCACGAACAGCATCCACGCCGAGCACTAATTCGGTAACAGTGAAGAAAAAAGGTAGGGTCGGAGCCGTGAGTAATGGTGTGAGCGAAACGAACATGTCTGAGGACTACCTCGCATATGACACGCCCACCACGAGCACCGCACCATGGGAACTCGTAGTGACGTCCACAAAATTAAAGCAGTGGACCTGGGCCGGCGTCGTTGTCATCATGGCCATTCACATCTTCATGGCCCTGGTCGTCCGTCTCGGTTACACAGGTGCGGCGGTGACCACTGTGGATCAATGGTCTTTTATCGGGATCGGCATTATCTTTTCGGGAATATGGATGCTGGGGCTACGCCCACGGGTTCGCGTCAATAGAGACGGCGTCGAGGTACGCAATTTCCTCAACCCCCAGTTTTATCCGTGGGAGATCGTGCACGGTTTAAGCTTCCCGAAAAACTCGCGCACTGCCCGGCTAGAACTCCCTGATTTCGAGTTCGTGTCCATGTGGGCTTTCCAAGCTGCCGACGGTAATCGAGTCGTCGACGCCGTGAACAATTTCCGCTTACTAGAAGACGCCTACCTTCCGGAGGACTAGCCTGTGGCCAATCCCGCCACATATCGCCCGGCGGCAGGGACCATTCCCACCGAGCCGGGAGTATATACATTCCGGGATCCAGAAGACCGCGTATTATACGTCGGAAAAGCAAAAAATCTTCGGGCTCGGTTATCTAACTACTTCCAGACACCCGAACATCTCCACCCGCGAACGCGCCAAATGGTGTTTGCGGCGTCCCAAGTTCGGTGGACAGTGGTGGCGTCGGAAGATGAAGCTCTCAACCTCGAATACACCTGGATCAAGCGGTTTAACCCGCGATACAACGTGGTCTTCCGGGATGATAAGAGCTACCCGATGCTCGCAGTGTCTCAGCGGGAGCGAATCCCCCGTGCCTGGGTCTACCGGGGACCACGCCGGAAGGGCGTGCGGTATTTCGGTCCGTTCCCCAAAGTATGGGCTGTCCGGGAATCCCTCGAATCACTCACTCAAGTTTTCCCTGTGCGGACCTGCTCAAAAGGCGTGTACCACCGCCACGAGCTCCTGGGGCGGCCATGTCTTCTGGGCTACATCGACAAGTGTTCTGCACCGTGCATTGGGCGTATCTCTGAAGAAGATCACCGGAAGCTAATTACGGGCTTGTGCTCTGTTTTTGCGGGTAATTCCCGTGACATCATTAAGAGCCTGACGGCCGATATGGAAGCGGCAGCTACGGAACTCAATTTCGAGAAAGCCGCCCATCTTCGCGACGACATTGAAGCGATAAAAGCTGTGTCGGAAAAGCAAGCCATTGTGCTCCCTGAGGACACAGATACCGATCTAATCGGAGTTTGTGCAGATGAACTAGAAGCCGCTGTCCAGATTTTCACTGTTCGACGGGGGCGAATCCACGGTCAGCGTGCCTGGGTAGTGGAGCGCAGCGGTGATTCGGAGGATTCCATCGGTGCGCTCATTCGTGAGTTTCTATTGCAGTACTACAGCGATGAAGTCGAACGCGCTCAGGAGACCGCAGAAGAGACGACAGCTGTTGAAGGCTCCAGGGTTCTCGACGACGTTCGCCAACCCGTGCCGCGTGAGGTCCTTGTTATGGAGGAGCCGGAGGATATCACGCAGATCGGTGAGTATTTGTCGGGGCTGAGGGGTGCGCATGTTGACATTCGCGTTCCTCAACGTGGTGACAAACGAGCTCTCATGGACACCGTCGTTCGTAATGCTGCCGAGTCTCTCCACCAGCACAAACTGCGTCGAACCGGGGACCTCACAGCCCGTAGCGCCGCCATCGAAGCAATCCAAGAAAACTTGGGCATGGCCGAGCCGCCGCTTCGCATCGAGTGCACCGATATTTCCCACCTCCAGGGGACCGACGTCGTGGCCTCCCTGGTTGTTTTTGAGGATGGGGCCCCGAAGAAATCGGACTACCGCCGCTACAAGATTAAGGAAGCAGCGGGGGAGGGACATTCCGACGATGTTGCAAGTATCAAAGAAGTAGTTCGCAGACGATTTTTGCGGTACAAGAAGGGTTCCACAGAAGTTCCCGACGACGGTGCGGTGGCGGATAGTATCGCGGCTGAAGAAAGCAAGCTGGCTCCGTCTGAGGTGGCTGAGGTTGACACCAATGCTGACCTGGCCGATCCATCGGCGGCGAAACGTTTTGCTTATTCTCCCCAGCTCTTTGTCGTCGACGGTGGCGCGCCGCAGGTTAATGCTGCTCAAGAGGTACTAGATGAGTTGGGAATTACCGACGTCACATTGTGCGGTATAGCTAAGCGCCTCGAGGAAGTGTGGTTACCGCACGAGGAATTTCCGGTGATTTTGCCGCGTCGTTCCGAGGGCTTGTATCTCTTCCAAAACATCCGTGATGAAGCACACCGCGTGGCAATCACGTATCAGCGGTCGCGACGGACGGGCCGGCTGCGCCAATCAGAACTGGATAACATCGCAGGACTGGGCGAAAAGCGGAAGGCCGATTTATTAAAAACATTCGGCAGTGTCGCGCAGATTAAAAAAGCGAGTATTGATGATCTGACAACTGCTAATGGCATCGGTCCGGCACTCGCTGCCTTGGTCTACGAGGGCCTCCACGGAAAGTCGGATCAGGATTCTGACGGGCCGACTAGTGTCTCAGAAGATCCCGCCCCGAAAAATAGGAACCAAAACAAGTAAAGTAATGAGTATGCCTGACTCTGCGCGTTCTTCGAGTACAGCTGCCACGGATATCACCCCAGCACACGGGATCTCTCCTGAGGACCAAAGCCCACACCATGTGGCCGAAAATTCGCTGGTCCTCATCACTGGCATGTCTGGGGGAGGCCGGCAATCCGCAGCGAACGTCCTAGAGGAAATGGGATGGTATGTTGCCGATAACCTGCCGCCGGAGCTCATCATGCGCATGGTTGAGCTCTCGTTCTCTCCCGACTCGCCGATCGAACGCTTGGCGATCGTCACAGATGTGCGGTCGCGTGACTTTGCAGGGTCACTCGGGGACGTGTTGTCATCGTTAGAAGAAGATGGCCGACGGCCGATCATCATGTTCTTAGACGCCGACGATGAGACGCTTATTAAGCGGTTCGATACAGTCCGCCGCAAGCATCCGCTCCAGGGCACCGATACTCTCCACATGGGGATTGCGCGCGAGCGTGAAGTGCTGGAGGACATTCGTGATCAAGCCGACATAGTCATTGATACGACCAACTTTTCCGTTCATGACCTGCGTCGGGAAATTGAGCGGTGTTTTGATGCGCTCGACTCGAATGTCCAGCATGTCACTATTCAGTCGTTCGGCTTTAAGCACGGGATTCCTCGAGATGCCGATATCGTTCTCGACGTTCGTTTCCTCCCCAATCCGTATTGGGTTCCTCATCTGCGGGAATTCCGGGGAACCGATCATGAAGTCGCTGATTATGTCCTCAGCCATGAAAATGTTGACCGTTTCATTAATTCCTTTGTGGACATGTTTAACGTTATGCAGGAAGGCTACAAACAAGAGGGGAAGAGCTTTACGACGGTGGCTATCGGATGCACCGGCGGCCACCACCGTAGTGTTGCCGTAGCCGAGGAGATTGCTCGACGCTTACGTGCTCAAGGTGACGATGTCACCGTGACCCACCGCGACTTTGACCGTGACTAGGCCGCTCTGGCACTAGCCGTTGATGTCATAAAACCGAGTAATCATTATTGGAATTGAGTTTGTATGAATACTGCTTCTCCTCAAACATCGATGAGCGACGAACCCTTGACTCACGCAAATAAGAACAAGTCCTCTCACGACGACTCCTCTGCGGAAACCCCTCCGACGCAGCTATCCCATATCGCACGGATGGCGTGTTTAGGTGGTGGACACGGACTCTTCGCGACGCTCCGAGCAGCGCGTACCTTGTCTGATGATGTCTCGGCAATCGTCACAGTGGCAGATGATGGTGGGTCGTCAGGACGTCTGCGTAAAGAGTTCAACTCAATCCCGCCGGGCGATTTGCGAATGGCGTTAGCCGCGTTAGCAGCCGATGATCCCGAGGGCCGCTTGTGGGAAAGCGTCCTCCAGCACCGGTTTGGTGGACGCGGCGCTTTGGCCGGCCATGCGGTCGGAAACCTCATCATTCAAGGTCTCATTGATGTGATGGGGGATGAGGTTGAGGCATTAGCTGAGGTCGCGAAGCTCATGCGCATCCGTGGTCGTGTGCTTCCTATGAGCCCAGAGCCGCTGGATATTGAGGCTGAGGTCGGCGGGCTGGAGGATGATCCTCGGGTGGTATCTCCGGTGCGTGGCCAGGTCGCCGTGGCTACCACACCGGGCCAGGTCCGACGCGTGAAGTTGATCCCCGAGAATCCGCCGAGCAGCGCCCCTGTCATCGACGCGATCATGAATGCCGACGTCGTGACATTAGGTCCGGGATCCTGGTTTTCGTCCGTGGTGCCTCACATTTTGGTTCCCGACGTTGTGAAAGCCCTGCAGGAGACTCAAGCCCACAAGGTCGTCGTCGTTAATCTCGTTGCGGAGCCAGGGGAGACCCCGGGCTTCACCGTTGAACGGCACCTCCACATGCTTCAGCAGCATTGTCAGGATCTTTCGCTCGATACCGTGATTGTCGACGAGCACTCGGTGACGGGAACACGAGAGCGCATGCACCTGAGCCGCGCCGCCGCGAATTTCGGTGCTGAACTGACCATCGGCGATGTCCGTCATGACGATGAACAAGGGCGGTGGCTGAGCACCCACTCGCCGAGGAAATTGGCCCGCGTACTGTCTGAGGTGTATTCGGCAGCTCAGGAACAAAAATCGGTAAGGAGAACCAAATAGCGTGGGTTTAACAACCGATATTAAAGCCGAAATCGCCGGTACCACGGTCACTGCGTCTAATGCTCGACGGTCCGAAGTCGGCGCGATGATCCGCTTCGCTGGCAAGCTTCGACTGGGTGACAATAACCCGGGTCGGTCACCGGAGTCATTGGTGGTCTCGTTGGACGTCGATTCGTCCGACGTCGCAGAGCGGGCGCGTCAACACATTGTCGATCTGTACGACATTCATGCTGTTGTGTCGGACCGCACGCAATCATCCAAGAAACCGGTGTTTGAGATTGAGTGGAACCGTCGGGGCGAGGGACTGGAGGTTGCGCGACGTCTTGGTCTTTTGGATCGGGCTGGCCGTCCTGTCCGGGGGCTTCCACCGCGAATTGTCCACGGAACAGCTGTCGATTGTGAAGCAGCGTGGCGGGGCGCGTTTTTGGTTCGGGGTTCGGTGACGGAGCCGGGCCGGTCGTCGGCACTCGAGGTGATCGCTCCACAAACCGCGGCCGCCATCGGTTTGATTGGCTGTGCACGTCGACTAGGTATTGCCGCGAAGAACCGTGAAGTCCGTGGGGCAGAGCGTGTTCAGGTTCGCGAGGGCGACGCTATCGGTGCTTTGTTAAGCCGGATGGGGGCCCATCGCACACGGATCGAATGGGACGAGCAACGCAAACGTCGTGAGGCCCATACATCGACGAATCGGTTGGCGAATTTCGACGACGCCAATTTACGACGCTCGGCTCGTGCTGCTGCCGCCGCTGCGGCCCGAGTTCAGCGCGCCACTGAGCTTCTGGGCGATGATATTCCAGAGCACCTTGCAGCAGCCGGACGGTTGCGGACAGAGCATCGTCACTCGTCGCTTGAAGAACTCGGTGAGCTGGCCGATCCTCCGATCAGCAAGGATGCCATTGCCGGACGGATTCGACGTCTTCTGTCACTGGCAGACAGACGAGCAGCTGAATTAGGAGTTCCCGATACTTTTTCTGCCGTCACCAGTGGCCTTTTTGATGAGGATTAGGCGTGTCACAGGCGTCTTTGTGCGGCTAAAGCTCTGTCGCTGAGCACAAAATGTGCGTTCATGTCCGTTTCGTGGGATCGAATGTCCGGTTATGCAAAAGTGTTGTTTGTCTCATTCTGCTCTGATTGCTGCATATATCTCAGTTCAGCTGTAAAGTAGTCAGTGCAAGGACGGAAAGGCTATACGAAGATCGCCTGATTACGTCCTTAACCTAGACAGCTACACAGCTAAGGAGAATTACCGTGACCGTTCGTGTCGGTATTAATGGGTTTGGTCGTATTGGCCGTAACTTCTACCGCGCTATCCGTGAGCAGGGTGCAGACATCGAGGTTGTTGGCGTCAACGACCTGACCGATAACCGCACCCTGTCCCTGCTTCTGAAGCACGACTCCATCATGGGGCCGCTGGACGCGAAGGTCGAGTACGATGACGAGTCCATCACCGTTGATGGCCACCGCATCGCGGTTTCCGCAGAGCGGGACCCGAAGAACCTCGACTGGGGCAAGCTAGGCGCCGATATCGTTATCGAGTCCACCGGCTTCTTCACCAAGGGCGAGGCTGCCAAGGCTCACATCGAGGCAGGCGCCAAGAAGGTCATTATTTCGGCTCCTGGTAAGGAAGTTGACGGCACCTTCGTTTACGGTGTCAACCACGAGGAGTACACCGACGACATGACCGTCGTCTCGAACGCATCCTGCACCACCAACTGCCTGGCTCCGCTGGCTAAGGCCCTCGACGATGCCTTCGGCATTGAGTCCGGCCTGATGACCACCGTCCACGCATACACCGGTGACCAGCGCCTGCATGACGCTCCTCACAAGGATCTGCGTCGTGCCCGTGCCGCTGCTCTGAACATCGTTCCGACCACCACCGGTGCTGCTAAGGCCGTCGGACTCGTTCTTCCGGACCTCAACGGCAAGCTTGATGGTTTCGCTGTTCGCGTACCGGTACCGACCGGATCGCTCGTTGACCTCACCTTCGTCCCGAAGAAGGACGTCACCGTCGAGGAAGTTAACGCTGCGATGAAGAAGGCTTCCGAGGACGAGAAGCTCAGCGTTGCTTTCGAGTACTCTGACGAGCCGCTGGTTTCCACTGACATCCAGCACAACCCGCACGGCTCGATCTTCGACTCTGAGATGACCCGTGTTCTCGGCAACCAGGTCAAGGTTGTTTCCTGGTACGACAACGAGTGGGGCTACTCCAACCAGCTCGTTCGCATGACCGATTACATCGGACAGCGTCTCTAATCCTCCACTCGCCCGAGTGAACTAGCGGGCCGGGGGCTGTGCCACGGCACGCCGTCGGCCCGTCTTTTTATATATCAATAAAACTAACGAGGAGTTGTTATGGCAGTAAAGAAACTCGCTGATTTGCTCAAGGAAGGTGTCGAGGGACGTCACGTCCTCGTCCGCGCCGATCTCAATGTTCCGCTCAAGGACAAGGTCATTACCGACCCCGGTCGCATTGACGCATCCCTCCCGACGATCAAGGCTCTTACTGAGGCAGGAGCGCGCGTGATCGTTGCGGCTCACTTAGGACGGCCGAAGTCACCGCAGGACACCCAATTCTCATTGGCCCCTGTTGCTGAGGCTCTGTCCCAGCGCTTAGACCAGTACGTCGCACTGGCATCGGATGTTTCCGGCGAAGACGCACACGAACGTGCCAACGGCCTCAATGATGGCGACGTCCTGCTCCTCGAAAACGTTCGCTTCGATCCTCGTGAGAAGAGCAAAAACGACGCCGAGCGTGAGGAACTGGCCTCTGAGCTCGCAGCTCTGACGGGCGACAATGGTGCTTTCGTTTCGGACGGCTTCGGAGTTGTCCACCGTAAGCAAGCTTCCGTGTACGACGTCGCAAAGAAACTGCCGGCCTACGTCGGCTACCTCGTTGAGAAGGAGCTTGAGCAGCTCTCGAAGTGTACGGATGATCCTCAGCATCCTTACGCGGTCTGCCTCGGCGGATCGAAGGTTTCCGACAAGCTCGGAGTTATTAAAGCCCTCGCGCCGAAGGTTGACACCCTCATTATTGGTGGTGGGATGTGCTACACATTCCTCAAGGCTAAGGGCTACGGCGTCGGAGACTCCCTGCTCGAAGAGTCCATGATCGACGAGTGCAAGAACCTGCTCTCCGAATACTCGGACAAGATCGTCCTGCCATCGGACATCGTCGTCGGCAAGGAATTTGATGCGAACACCGAGCACAAGACGGTATCTGCCGACGGTATCGAAGACGGCTGGATGGGCCTGGATACTGGCGCAGAGTCGATTAAGACCTTCGGCGAGCGTCTGAACGGGGCCAAGACCATTTTCTGGAACGGTCCAGTGGGTGTGTTCGAGTTCGAAGCATTCGCTAATGGCACCAAGGGGCTCGCGGAGGCCATTGCAGAGGCGACCAAGAACGGAGCATTCTCCGTGATTGGTGGTGGCGATTCTGCTTCAGCCGTCCGCAACCTCGGTTTTGCTGACGAAGCGTTCTCCCACATCTCCACAGGTGGCGGAGCTTCACTGGAGCTCATCGAGGGTAAGACCCTTCCGGGTGTTGCTGTACTCGACCGCTAAGCACGACTGCTAGGCGAATTTCTATTCCCCGGTCGACATCACTGTTGACCCGGGGCTCACCTTTGTATGAAAGGACTGTTCATGGCTCGTAAACCACTTATTGCTGGTAACTGGAAGATGAACCTCAACCACCTTGAGGCTATCTCCGTGGTACAGAAACTCGCTTTTGCACTCCCCAAGGACTACTACGACAAGGTTGATGTCGCGGTCATTCCTCCGTTTACCGACATTCGTTCGGTGCAGACTTTGGTGGATGGGGACAAGCTGCGCGTCACCTATGGCGCTCAGGACATCTCGACCCACGATTCCGGTGCGTACACCGGTGAAATCGCACCGTCGATGCTGTCCAAGTTGGGATGCTCCTGGGTTATCGTGGGCCACTCAGAGCGCCGCGACTACCACTCCGAGACCAACGAGATCGTTGCTGCGAAGACCAAGAAGGCTCTCGACGCCGATATGACCCCGATCGTTTGTGTCGGAGAGTCTCTGGACGTTCGCGAGGCAGGCAAGCACGTCTCCTTCGTCGTCGACCAGGTCAAGGAGTCACTTGCCGGGTTGAGCAAGGACGAAATCGCAAAGTCTGTTATCGCTTATGAACCCATCTGGGCGATCGGAACGGGTAAAACCGCATCGGCTTCGGATGCTCAGGAAGTGTGCCACGCTATTCGTGGTGCCCTCGCTGAGCTGACAGATGAGGAGACGGCATCGTCGATCCGCATCCTGTACGGAGGCTCCATGAAGACCGGCAATGTTTCCGAACTCATTGCGGAACAAGATATTGACGGCGGGCTTGTTGGTGGTGCTTCACTCGATGGTGAAGACTTCGCCAAGCTCTCTGCCCTCGCTGCCGACGGTAGCGTTTAAGACCTCTTCTGCCTACTCGGAGTGACGTAGCTCCGAGTAGGCGGGTCACGGCGCTAGCGCGGGTGCTAGTTAGTGCTTGTGCTGCTACGTGCACTAGAGCGCCGAATGAATGAGCCGGTGTGCTCCTCGTAAATTGTCGACACTCACCCAATCGAGTCCGGCATTGAGGAGCCACCGGCTTACTCGTGCGTGGTTGGCGTAGGGCCATGTTGGGATGCCCCATAACCGTGCCTGCCGTCCTTGCTCATGCACGGAAGACACGAATTCCCTCACTGCAGCTTCTTCCGAAGCCGCGATAGCGCGGAAACCCCGCCACGCTGAGAAGTGCGTGAAGTCCGTACTCACTATGGGCATCAGCCACGTTGGAGGGCAGGCAGCTAAATCTTCCGGGCGACCATCGAGGAATACCCGACGATGGTGGTCCTTCGTCGCCGGCTGCGTCCACCATTCATCGGCTGCCCTCAGGCTATTTCCCGTCGCAATCAGAGTCAGACGTCGAGGAATATATTTTTCCCCGGTCCATTCACTCAGCACATCCGAGTAGCGGGACGCGATAGCTTCGAGCTGTTTCAACGCAGGAAGCCCAGCCGATTTGATATCAACGTGGACATAAACGGGTTCCTCATTACCTGGTTGTGGAGTTACCAGGGTGCTGCCGGTGTCATTGCTTTCGGTGGGGAAGAGGGGACCCAGTCGCGCCATAGTGGCGAGTGGTTCGAGATAGTCTCTTTCTAAATCCAGACCCCGGCTTTTTCTAAAACACTGTGGCCTAGGAGAAATCGCCCGCGGTACAGGGTGGCATCAGTCTCCACTGAGGCAAAGCCGCGGAGCAATGCCTCGCGGAGAGGAAACCTGTGGGAACTGTCGTTATGCGCGTGCACATGGGGGAGACGCTCTGGAAGATCCGCCGGCTTCAGCGGAACCAGGTAGCCGAGAGCAGCCCGTAGCCCAGGCGGAATAAAAGGAAGTGCACCTACCACCCGCTGAAGATGCAACCGACGAATGAGCGCGTCGGCAATGGCGTGTACGGTTACTCCAACCCCCTGAGCTGCAGCATGAAAGTGGTCCGTCAAAGAAAGTAGGCGAGCTCGAGTTCTCACAATCCCTATTATGCCTTCCCCTATCCGCGAACGAATCTCGTGGGCCTTACGCAACCAGTGTTGCGGCTTCATGTGACACATGGAGTGGGGCACATTCACTCCACGGCGCCAGTACGTTAAACTGGTGTGGTTATTAACGGTCGGTGACATTACTTCCTGATTGGAGCACCCACACCAATGCATCTCGCGTTGCAAATCGTTTTGGTTGTGTTCAGCCTGCTCATGGGGCTGTTCGTTCTGTTGCACAAAGGCAAGGGCGGCGGACTGTCCAGCCTTTTTGGTGGCGGAATGCAATCCAATCTTTCGGGATCTACGGTTGCAGAGAAGAACCTCGACCGCATTACCATCGTTTGCGCAATTATCTGGTTAGCTGCAGTGATCGGTCTGAATCTACTTCAGGCGTACGGATAATCATCGACGGTTAGCCCTCCACGTTTTCCCAGCCTTTACGAGCTTATTGTGGGTGGAATTCAGCGGTGGATGTGATCTAGCGACGGCCACAACGCCGCGTAAAAGAGGCCCTCCAGCGATTCACGCGAAGGGCCTACTTATTTTGCCGACGGACAACGCAATCCTTATTCAGACCGAGTAGAGATGCGCTATCTCCGTCGGCAATTTTTGGTGGCTTATGACGATGGGCCCTGCAGCTGGGATAGGGCCGGTGCGTCGGCATAGACAGCAGTATCTTGTTGCCCACGTGCGCCCGCAGCTGGCCACATGTCTGCATCGTCGCCTGAGACTGCGTGCCCAAGAGCTTCAGCTTTTCCTTCACCAGCAACGACGAACCACACACGTGTCGATGAATTAAGCGCGCGACGGCTTAGGGATAAACGCGTGGGCGGTGGCTTGGGGCAATCAGTTACCGATACGACGGTGTCATCACTTGTCAACTCAGGCGTATGGGGGAACAAGGAGTTAATGTGCCCCTCCGGCCCCATTCCTAAGAGGTGGATGTCGAATCCATCGGGAGCGTACGTAGTGATGGTATCTGCGTACGATGCAGCAGCTTCGTTGAGCGCCGCGACGTCGACGTTTCCGCTGCGGGATCCTTCGGTCTCTCCATACGCACTGTCGGACGATGGGGCAGGGAAGCAGTGGAGATTCTGCTGCGGGATATCGATGTTGCTGAACAGGGCCTCTGCTGCCTGTTTGTCATTCCGCTCCGGATGATCTGCTGAAACCCAGCGCTCATCACCGAAGAAAACGTGGACACGGTTCCAGTCAATACCCGCGTTGCCGGCTTCACTATCGATATACAGCTGGTGGAGCACGGCGATACCGGTACTTCCACCCGTGACCACGAGCCGGGCGTAACCATCCGGGGTAACCCCGGTGGTGTTACTAGCGCCCTCACGTCCTTCCTGAATACTGACTATGACGTTTTCAACATCGCGTGCTGCCCGCATAGCCACTTCTGCTTGATCTGCACACGCGACAATACGGACATCTGAATCGGAACTAGACTTTTCGCTCATCCATACGCCTTTCTTCTTGCGGTCTACCACAACAACGATGGGGTTTATTGCACTGCCGACGACCTATTCACGGTCTGCTTCGACGTCACTGTCGTTCGCGTCGTCAGGTGCGTGCGACTCGTCTGAATCGAAAGCATCGACGCGGTGAACTCTGGATAGCCCTCGGAGAGCTTGTGCGTAGATGACATCGGGGTCAAGGTGACGCAACTCTTCCGCGAGGCAGTCAGCTGTTCCGCGTCGTGTGAGGGCAACGCGACTTTCACGGCCTGATCCCTCGCGTGTGATAGTCAGCGTATGTGCGCTAAAGGTGCGGAGGATCAAATCGCCACTATCTCGATGGATCGTCACGCTTTGCACGCCGATAGTGGGGCGCCCTTCGGAATCAAGAGGTACCTTGGGCGAGTCAGTGGATTCACGGGTTACATTCATCCCTAAACGGTCTGCAAGCCATCCGCCGGCTATATCAACGCTCGGGTCTTCCGATGGGCCAGCAATGGTAACTCCACGGATGGGAGAAAACGGAGGCTGATCCAGTGCCGACGCTAAAATTCCACGCCACTGCGTTATACGTGACCAGGCAAGATCAGAGTCACCGGGCGCATACGACGATCGGCACCTAAAAATGCCGTCTTCAATACTTGACGATAGAGAGTCGGTAATTCGTCGGCCGGCAAGACGACCGATCGGATCAGTCGCCGGGACCGGGGGACGGCTGGCCGGCCACCACGCCACAATCGGAGTGTCTGGCAACAGAATTGGCATCACAACGCTTGCGAGATGGCGACTAACAGCGCCATACAACTTCATGACGACGACTTCAGCGGCACCAGCGTCGCCTCCCATGCGTATTTCGGCATCAACGCGCCCGCTGGACGTTACGTCGTCTGTGGCACTTAACTGCGTGGTTTCCTCGTCGGACGTTTCGGGTTGCGTCGTGGTGGGCATCGCGTCGAGAGCACGCTCAAACTCTTCGAGATTCTCATAGTCCGCAAGCCCAGTCTGCGAATTGCCGTTGTCATCACTATCAGATTGGCTCGCGGTTGAGGAGGAATCATCCGTGAGCAACACGAGAATACGAGACGGATGCTCCTGTGAGGCTTCATTGGCCGCCGTAATAAACGTTTCGTAATCGTCGTTAATTGACGCGACGATGATCAAAGTGAGCACACGGCCGGTCGTGACTTCGCCACCCGACTCACGGACGGTGACGAGGCGTTTAGAAATGTCGCGGGTTGTTGTATTGGGGAGGTTAATGATCATGCGTCGGTTTTCTCATTCCCTGAAAATTGAGCGTGTGATGTGAGGACGAGCGGTGATAATTTTACGGGCGCCGCCAGGTGCGTCCTGACCGCGAAAGCATACGATCAGCACTTTCAGGGCCCCACGTTCCAGCCGGATAATCGTCAGGACGTCCTCGTTCAGCCCAATATTTGACGATGGGATCGAGGATCTTCCACGAGAGTTCCACCTCTTCATTGGTGGGGAAGAGGCTAGCTTCATCCAAGAGAGCATCGAGGATCAAACGCTCATAGGCTTCGGGGGATGCCTCAGTAAACGCCTCGGAATAGGCGAAGTCCATGTTGACGTCACGAACTTCCATGGCGGAGCCGGGGACCTTCGAGCCGAAGCGCATCAGGACTCCCTCGTCGGGTTGCACACGAATGACGACCGCATTGGGGCCAAGAGCAGTCGTCTCATCAGCATCGAAAGGAAGATAGGGCGCATCTTTGAACACCAAAGCGATTTCCGTCACTCGTCGGCCCAATCGCTTGCCGGTGCGTAGATAAAATGGCACGCCCGCCCAGCGTCGAGAATTAATCTCCAATGTGCAAGCCGCGTAGGTCTCAGTTTTCGAGTCCTCGGCGAATCCCTCTTCATCGCGAAGGCCACCTACGAATTCAGAGCCCTGCCATCCTGCGGTGTACTGGCCTCGGGCTGTCGTTTTAGAGAACGGGGGAACGGCACTGGTGGCTCTCAGGACTTTAATCTTTTCAGTCTGCAGATCGCGGGGCGTGAAGGCCAGAGGCTCTTCCATGGCGATTAACGCAAGAAGCTGGATGAGGTGGTTCTGGATGACGTCCCGCGCAGCGCCGATGCCATCGTAATAACCAGCCCGTCCGCCTAGGCCAATGTCTTCTGCCATAGTGATCTGGACGTGGTCGATAAAGGATGCGCTCCACAGGGGCTCAAAGAGCTGATTCGCAAAGCGCAGCGCCATAATATTCTGAACTGTTTCCTTGCCCAGGTAATGGTCGATACGGAAAACTGAGCGTTCAGGGAAAACGCTGTTGACAATGCGGTTCAGCTCCCGAGCTGATTCCTCATCATGACCAAAGGGTTTCTCAATAACCACGCGCCGCCAACCGCCAGCGCTATCTTTAGCGAGGCCCGAGCGTTGAAGTTGGTGACACACGTTCGGGAAAAAGGCAGGAGGAACAGAGAGATAAAAAGCCCAGTTCCCGGCGGTGCCGCGGGTATGGTCGACCTCCGCCAGCGTCTCGGCCAATGCATCGAAGCACTCATCTTGGTCAAATGTCCCTTTGACGAAGATCAGCCCCTCGGCCAGGCGCTCCCATACCGATCGCCTAAAGGGAGTACGAGATCCCGCGCGAACGTCGTCGTACACCTTTTTAATGAAATCTTCTTTAGTCCAGTCACGACGGCCGTATCCCACGAGGGTGAATCCCGCGGGGAGTAAACCGCGGTTGGCAAGGTCATATACCGCGGGGAGGAGTTTCTTTCGTGCTAGATCGCCTGTGACCCCGAAGATGACGAGCCCACATGGTCCCGCGATCCTGGGCATCCTTTTATCCCTGGGGTCGCGGAGCGGATTAGTCCAGTTATCGGGAAAACCGCTAGTTTCCAGCAGGTTTTCATTGGACTCCACTGTCACCCGGTTGAGCTGTTCTTCGGCGGACGGCTCCTGATGAGCCGCAGCATGACCTTTGTTCACGTCGTTGTCGGTTTCTCCTTCTGGGGTGTAGGTCTGCCGGTGTGACGCGGCGGCCGCGTTGGGATTATTCACGGTCGATTGTCCATGCCTTTCTCATCAGGTCCTTGGTTGACCCCGACTCGGCAGTGTCACCATGCTGGGGGAGCAACAGCTACTTCTGGTAAACAACTCGCTGAGTGGTTAGCTGGATAAGCGGGAATCAATATTGGCGATCAATTCATTCCAACTATCCACAAATTTAGCGACGCCATCATCCTCAAGCACATTCACCACGTCAGCGAAATCAATGCCCAGTGATTCAAGGTCGTCAAAATATGTTCGGGCGTCATTTCCCGTGCCCGTGAGCGCGTCCCCGTGAACACCACCATCAGACTGGAGAGCGTCCAGCGTCCCCTCTGGCATGGTGTTGACGGTGCAAGCACCGGCAAGCTCAGTGACGTACAACGTAGGCGTGTAATCAGGATTCTTTACACTGGTCGACGCCCATAGCGGCCGTTGGACGTTAGCCCCGGCGCCCGCAAGTTTCTGCCAACGCTCAGCCTCCGACGAGAGATCGTCGTTATTGACAGCGGCGCTGGTCTCAACGTCGTCGCCTCCGAAAACGCGACGGAATGCTTCATAAGCTAGCTGCGCATTATGAATACCCGCCATCCCCTTAAGTTTTTCTACATCGCGGGATGCGGTTGGTGCGATATCAGCAAGTTTATGGTCGACGGCACCATCGACCCGAGAGACGAAGAAACTAGCCACGGAATGAATAGAGGACAGATCCTTGCCGGCCGACTGGGCACGTTCAAGACCGTCGATGAAGGCCTTGATGACTTCCTTGTATCGCTCCACTGAGAAAATGAGGGTGACGTTCACGCTAATTCCCGCGGCGATAGTATCCGTAATCGCCGGTAGAGCCTGTTTTGTGGCAGGAATTTTGATCATCACGTTGGGTTTGCCCACACGATCCCACAACTCTTTAGCCTGTGCCACCGTTTTCTCGGGATTATGTGCATAACGAGGGTCGACCTCGATAGATACGCGTCCATCTTGACCCCGCGATGCCTCATATACATCTTTGAAGGCTTCGCAGGCATCACGGACGTCGTCGATAGCCATGTCAAAGACCGCTTCCGACGCCGAATGCCCCTGCGAACTCAGGGTCGCTAACTGGTCGTCATACGCGGTGCCAACAGTCATGGCTTTCGAAAAGATCGCCGGGTTCGTCGTCACGCCGACGATTCCCGCGTCGGCAATGAGCTCGACCAGGTTCCCAGAGGTCAGACGGTCCCGAGAAAGGTCATCGAGCCACACCGACGTGCCTGCGTCGGCTAGTTGACGGACATTCTCATTGGCTGAGGAGGGGAGATACTCGGAGGGAAAACTCGAATCGCCTCCCAGTACGTGGGGTGCGTTATCAGAGGTCACGATCAAATCCTTTCATCACGTAACGCGCAAATATGACGTAGATGGTCTTAGTTCTCTACAACAGAGGTGGCAGCATCGACGACGGCGTCGACAGTAAAGCCGAACTTTTCAAAGAGCTCACTAGCGGCAGCTGATGCTCCGAAGTGTTCAAGGCTGACGGCTTTACCGCGCGACCCGAGAAGCTGATACCACGGCATTGCGATGCCCGCTTCCACTGATACGCGGGCGGTGACGTCGTGAGGAAGGACTTCGTCCTGATATGACTGATCTTGCTCCAAGAACCAATCCATACATGGCACAGACACAACACGTGTTGCTACACCGCGAGATTCCAAAACTTTGGCAGCCTCGACGGCCAGCTGGACTTCCGAACCCGAGGCCATCACGATGACCTGTGGGTGTTCTGCCGACTCACGAACCAGGACATACGCGCCACGACGGACACCGTCCCGAGCGAGTTCCTTGGTCCCCTTCAACACGGGTAGGTTCTGGCGGGACAATGCCAACGCTTTAGGCCCCTCGGGCGAATCAATCGCTGCTCTCCATGCGGAGGCAGTCTCATTCGCATCGGCAGGACGCACGACCGCAAGGCCTGGGATGGCGCGAAGGGCTGCAAGATGTTCCACAGGTTGATGGGTGGGGCCGTCTTCGCCCAGTCCGATAGAGTCGTGTGTCCACACGTAGTACACGTCGGTCTTCATCAAAGCAGCCAAACGTACTGCAGGGCGCATGTAATCAGAGAAGACCATGAAAGTGCCGCCATAGGGGCGCGTCGGCCCGTGGAGAGCAATCCCGTTGAGAATAGAACCCATCGCGTGCTCACGGATACCGAAGTGAAGCACCCGGCCGTAGGGTTGCGCATTCCATGAATCAGTAGAAATGGTCGAGGGGCCGAACGAATCCGCATCCTTGATAGTTGTGTTATTCGATCCAGCTAGGTCGGCAGAGCCTCCCCACAGCTCCGGTAGCGCCGCACCCAGCGACTGAAGAGTGACCTCCGAGGCTTTCCTCGTCGCAATTCCGGAACCATCAGCCTCCCACTCAGGCAGACCAGCATCCCAGCCATCGGGAAGTGTCCGGGCATACAGGCGATCAAATAGGGCTTTCCGATCCGGATTCTCCGCGGCCCACCGGTCAAAGTCGGCCGACCAGGACTCATGAGCGCGGGCACCCCGCTCACGAAGTGACCGCGTATGAGAAAGGACCTCGTCTGAGACTTCGAAGGTCTGATCAGGATCGAAACCTAAGATGCGCTTAACGGCGGCAACTTCATCATCACCGAGTGCTGCTCCGTGAACAGCACCGGAGTTCATCTTGGTGGGGGAAGGGTAACCGATAACGGTTCGGACGCGGATGAGCGTCGGACGATTGGTTTCGCGCTGAGCTAACGTGATCGCGGCTTCAAGCGCCTGAATATCTTCACCGGACTCAACATTGAGAACTTGCCATCCATAGGCTTCATACCGGGCGCAGACGTCTTCATTAAACGCAATCGTCGTATCGTTTTCGATCGAGATACGGTTGTCATCCCAGAAAGCGATGAGGTTGCCGAGTTTCTGTGTCCCTGCAAGTGATGACGCCTCGCTGGTCACGCCTTCTTCCAGGTCACCGTCGGAAGCAATCACATAAATGAAGTGGTCGAAGGGGGACTGTCCTGCCGGAGCATCAGGGTCAAAAAGCCCCCGCTCACGACGGGCGGCCATGGCCATACCGACGGATGAGGCCAAACCCTGCCCCAGGGGACCGGTCGTAATTTCAACCCCCGCGGTATGCCCGTACTCCGGATGGCCGGGAGTCAATGAGCCCCACGTGCGGAGCTGCTTGAGGTCGTCGAGCTCTAGGCCAAATCCGCCCAAGAAGAGCTGAGCGTAAATAGTCATCGAACTATGCCCGCAGGATAAGACGAATCGGTCGCGGCCTACCCAGTCGGGATCCGAGGGATCATGGCGCATTGTTCGCTGGAACAAGGTGTAGGCCAGGGGAGCCAAGCTCATCGCAGTGCCGGGGTGACCGGATTTTGCCTTCTGAACAGCATCTGCAGCTAAGACGCGGACTGTGTCGACGGATCGCGAGTCGATCTCATCCCAGTCTTTGGGGAAAGCTGGTTCCACGGCTCTGCGGATATGGTCGGGAACGAGCTCCCGAGCTTCTGCATACCGCTTGATGACTGCCGAAGTCTTATCAATCACCTTCTGATCACCTTTCTGTGCGCGTGCCGTAGACATGCCTACCGTCTACGTAGCGACCGCTAAGTTGGTTCCCGCTGAAGCAACATTCCCGCGGAATAAAACTCCTCGGAGTAAACGAACACCAGTTTAGGCTGAAGTTTCATCGCGGTCTACGAAGCTATTCAAAGGGTATCTGCACAGGCTCTCATGCCCGCCTCAGGCACCCTCTTCAGAGGGTCAGCGTGGCCTGACGAAACGCGGCGCCTACGAGCCCCGTCGGGGTCACGTGTTCAGGATGGAATTTCCTCCTCGAGTAAAAATCCCGTGGCGAGTCAACGAATAACACCGTGATTGTTAGACTAGGGCGGTGACTGTCCTAAATATGGTCATAGCTACGACGCACAGATGCCCATCACCAGTGCCGAGACAAGCATGAACGATCAGTCAGCGATGAGGACTGTCAGCGGACATGGAGGAAAAAGAGGCAAGTGGAGAAGATAAAGGCGTATGTGGCGCTTACGAAGCCACGGGTAATTGAGCTTCTCCTGGTCGCAACGATTCCCGCCATGCTTCAGGCGGATCGCGGTACTATCCACCTCTGGCTCATTTTGTTAACGCTTGTCGGGGGATGGATGGGAGCTGCTGCTGCCAACTCTTTCAACATGATCGTCGACAGTGACATCGACAAGGTTATGAAGAGGACCCAGAACCGTCCCTTGGTGGACGGCCGGCTGACTCTCACGGAAGCCAAGGTTTTTGCCTCATCGATGACTGTGCTGAGCTTTTTGTTCCTCACGTTCTTGTGCCATTCGCTCTTAGCAGCAGTTTTCGTGATGCTGACCATCCTCTTTTATATCTTTATCTACACGAAATGGCTCAAGCGCCGGACGTGGCAGAACGTGATTTGGGGCGGGGCAGCAGGGTGCATGCCCGTCATTGTCGGCTGGGCCGTTATTGCTGATAACACGTCCAATCATTCGGTGGCTGGATGGCTGCAAGCCGTCGCCTTATTCATGATCATCTTCTTCTGGACACCGCCACACACGTGGGCTCTAGGTATGCGATATGAAGAGGATTATCGCGGCGCCGGGGTGCCCATGATGCCAGTAGTGAAAACGCGAGCTCAGGTTGCGAAACAAATTCTTCTCTATACCTGGCTTACTGCCCTTACGTCACTAACCCTTATTTTCGCCTCCGGGTGGTTTTACACTCTCACCGCAATCGGGGCAGGGGCATGGTTCATTATCAGCGCTACTCGCCTTTACAAGCGAATCTCTACTGGTAAACCAGTGAAACCTATTAGGTTATTTATTTTATCGAATAACTACTTGTCGTTGTTGTTCGTTGGTCTCTCCATTGACGCCGTGATCAATTTACAACCGCTTCACGAAGTTCTCGGCTTTTAAGAACTGATCACCGAGCACAATCATCTATTCGACAAAAAGAATTCTCGTAGAACCGTTTCGTGTAGACAAAGCAAAGTCCGCCGGAACCCCCGGTACACATAAACCCGTGACACCTCCATGGGGAGGTGGGGATTCCTCGGCGGACAAGAACATGATCGACGGAAGCCGCTACAACGCACAGCAGGCTTCCTAAAATCTTTAACCTAAATCCTCGGAGCGGCGCGTCGTTTACCCTGTGCCCACAACACTGCTGTCACAGCACAGATCACGCCAGAACCAATGACGTGAAGCGGAACAGTCCACCGCGGAACGCCCAGCCAGTACTGGACGATGCCAACCCCAGCCTGAAGAACAATCAAGACAACCAACCATTGAGTCGTCTTCATGATCGCTCGGTCGGCCCGAACAGTAAGAAGCCCGAACAATAAACCTGCCACGAGGCCCAGGTACAGGTACATCGCGTGCGCATGCAGGTGCGCCATCAGATCAAGCGGTATTTGGAGCCGTGAATCGGCGGGGACCTCCGAGTCGCCTGCGTGAGGACCAGCACCCGTCACCATGGTTCCTGTGATCAGGGTGATCCCCATGGCGATGGACGACATGAGAGCCAGCCAGCGCAAAGGCTGCGGGTACATCACCTGGGCTTTACCGTCGTCGGGTTCGTCGATGCGAACCCACAGCAAGGCAGCAAGCCATACGAGCACCATCGAGGGTAAAAAGTGCAGCGCAACCATCCACCACGCCAGATCAAGGTGGACGGAGATACCGCCGATGACCGCCTGGGCTATCACGCCGATTCCTTGGATGAACGCCAAGATGATGATTTCTGAACGCCGTTTGGCACGCGACACCGCGAGAAACGCCAAAATGACGAAAATGGTCAGAACGAAGGTGAGCGTGCGGTTTCCGAATTCAATGAGCTGGTGAACCCAGGGGATTGATCCAGATTCTGGAACCAGCGATCCCGGTTGGCACTCGGGCCACGTCGGGCAGCCCAACCCTGAAGCTGTCACACGAACAATCGAGCCCGTGAATGTGATGCCGATCTGGGCAATTAACAACGCCAGCGCAAACAGCCGTTGGCGGGCCACAGTACACACGGGGAAGCGGGTACGACGAGCAAAGGAATAGCAGCCGCGGACGAATCCTCCTGCCGTCGATGGAGGAGTAGTCGCATCTTCACGGGAGCCGGGACCTAATTGTGTCGGTTCGTCACGCCGAGCATCATTAGTCTGAATTGCACTCACGATTCTCCAGCCTACAGCCCGCACGGCGAACACCACGATCGCACACACGTGGGGTTATTCACGAAAATCCTCACGCGGAGTTGGACGCCTCTGATAACCCAGATCTAGCCGACGACGGCAACGTTTTAGGCGGTGAAGCGGAACAGCTTGCTCGCAGCGAAACCGCCGAGAGCCGACCACATGAGCATGATCACGAGAGCAAAGACGTTAAAGCTCCCGTGGAAAGCGTCGATAAGTCCTTGAGTCAAGGCGACCGAGGGGAAGAGCATGAGCAGCGCATGGATCCCCTCGCGGATTCCCGGTTCCATGGCGACGATTGCCGCCACACCCATGAGCCCGAACCACAGGAGATTCCCCAGTGCCAGAACAACCTCAGAATGGAGCGTGCCGCCCAATAGCAGCCCTAGCGCGGTGAAGGCGACAGCTCCCACGATAAGGAAAACGATCCCCATCACGACGCCGAGGGGAGTCGTCGACCACCCCATGACCATGGCAATCGCACCAAGAACCAGGGTTTGAAGCAACACCACGACCACAACGGCACACGCTTTACCTGCAATAATCGCCCACTTCGGGAGGGCTGAGGCTCCCATCCGCTTCAAGGCTCCATATCGACGGTCGAAGACGACGGCAATCGCCTGCCCCGTGAATCCCGCAGACATCACTGCAACCGCTAAGACCATGGGGAACAGCCGCGCGATCGGATCGTCGAGGTCGAGGAACGGCATCAGTGTGAAGCCGATGAGCATGGCAATAGGGATGACCATCGAGAGAAGCTGCTGCTCACCGTGACGCAAGAACAGGAGAGTCTCCATTCTCGCTTGAGCGGAAACAAGCTTTGTTGTCGACGCTCGATGGGGCTGTGGTGTAAACGTCCCCGGCGCAAAACGCGAATCCTCGGTGGTCTCAGTGTCCTGAGCAGAGGCCTCAGTGGGAGATTGGGTGCCAGTAAGAGACTGTGTGCCGCGATTGTCTGCCATCATTTAGGACCTCATCTCTCGTCCGGTGATATCCAAGAAGACGTCCTCAAGACTCCGATGGTCCACCGTTAGATCGGTAATTAGGATTCCTTGAGCACTAGCAGCGGCTGCGATAGCACTCACTGCTTCTGGGTTCGCCTGCCCATCCACGCGGTAATGCTGTGGGCGCACAGCCGAGACACGGAGCGGTGGCTGGCTCACTTTCGGCGTGTCATCATTTCCTGCGTGGGTAGCGCCAGTCCGGTTGTTCTCTGCCAAGAAACTATTGGCGGCCGATAAATCCAGCGCGCCCGACGTCGTTAAGGAAATTCGTGCATCATCCGCATTCGTTAATTCCTGAGTGGTCCCGTGGGCGACGACGCGACCATGATCAATGATCAACACGGTATCCGCTAATGATTCCGCCTCATCCATCATGTGGGTGGTGAGCAATACGGTCACCTCATCGCGACGGAGGGAGCTGATTAAATCCCACACAGCAAGTCGTGACTGAGCGTCCAGACCAGCAGTGGGCTCGTCTAAAAAGATCACTTCCGGCCGGCCGACTAATGCGCAGGCCAACGAGAGCCGCTGCTTCTGGCCACCGCTGAGCCGACGATACGGCGTGTGAGCATGGTCAGTCAGCCCGACGATCTCCAGGAGCCAGGAGGGATCTAACGGATTCTGGCTGTAACTCGCCAATAGAGAGAGCATCTCTTTGACTCGTATGCCTGGGTACGAACCCCCGTTCTGGAGCATGATGCCGATCCGGGCACGAATCTCGTCAGTTTGCGTCGACGGGTCCATTCCCAGAAGCTCAATCGATCCGGAATCGGGAGTCTGGAATCCCTCACACATTTCGATCGTCGTCGTTTTACCAGCACCATTCGGGCCCAGCAGAGCGAAAACTTCGCCACGACGAACTGAAAAGCTGATGCCATCGACGGCCCGCCGGGACTTGAAAGTCCGCACGACGGAATCGAGGATTAACGCATCACCACGCGAATTTTTCGAGTGAGTCACAGGGTACGAGTGTAGCGCGACGAACTGATACCGACAGAGAGACTCAGCGGTTGCTACCGCAGTGAACGCGACCGGTCACGATTGTCCGTGTTCTTCGTCGTCTTGTGGTGGGTGCTTCGTGAGATTCTGGGCTTAGGTGTGAGGGCCGGATCCTGATGGCCGAGCACAATTCCTGGGGATCGAACCTCGATGACTTTGAGAATGAAATACCCCAGCGCTGCCAAGACAACGAAGCTCACTGCGGCAACGATATATGTCTGTGTCACGCTCCACGCAGGCAGCTTCAACCCGCGGGGTAGAACGAAGAAACTGAGAATAATCGAATAGATGACGGCCGTATTTCTGAATAGAGCGCGGTTCGCCCACGCCGCTAGCGGAATAATGGCCCACAATGCGTACCAGGGGTGAACCACGGGGAAAAGAAGAACGAGCACGAGCATCCCGACCCCGTATCCGCCGACGGGGTGGAGGCGACCGCGATAGGTGGCCACGAGCATGCGGACCATCCACAGCGCAGCAACAGCCAACCCCACCACGTGAATAAACGACGTCATCGCCTCAGTGTGGTCACCCAGCCCGAGCAGACTACCTAGGAAACCGGCAAAAATGCCGAGGAGCGTGGTAATCGACATCCAGCTGACGATATCAGCTGCTCCGCCCTGCACCGTCAGCCATTGGAGGCCGAGGCCAGAAGCAAAAGAGAGCCCGACGACGAAGAACACCAGGAGAGATCCGACGATCACAGTGGCGAGCAGCCACGCATGTTTGCGGTGGATAGAACGAATGAGCGTGACCCACACAAAGCCCAGCGCAACGATGCTGGTCACTTTGACCATGATCGCGCAACAGATCGCTCCGACGCCGGCAACGAAATACAGTATGCTCCGGCGCGTGAACAGCGTCGACGCCGACGTCGTCGGCTCTACAGAAACCGGGGAGGGCAACTCGGACCCGGACGGGGACTCGTCCAGTGGACGCTCGAAAGCCCTGAAGCACCATTCCATGCCGACCATCAACAAGCCGAGCATGATCGACTCATTGTGGATACCGCCGACGAGGTGAAGAAGCGATAACGGGTTTAACACACCAAGCCACAGCGCAGCCGATGCCTCCACACCACAGCGACGGGCGAGCTTGATGACGGCCCATGCACACAACGTGAGGCCGATGATTGACACCAGACGGTAGAGGAAAACAGCGGCCATAATGTTCTCGTTGGTTAACCACGAGATCACTTGGCCACCCATGATGGCGACGGGCCCATAGGGGGACGGCGAATGGGACCACACTAAAGGCACCGATCGAGCAAGAGGATCTGCCACGCCTAATAGATCAACCGGGCCGCCCTGATACGGGTTGAGCCCTCGAGCTGCAATCGCACCCTGAGCTATATAGGAATAAATGTCCTGGGTGAAAAGCGGAGCAGTAAAGCCCAGAGGAATGACCCACGCAACAAAGGTTCGAACCATCACCGGTGCGGTAGCCCAACCATGACCGTGCTCACGTGGACCGGCTAACGCGAAATAGCCCATCAGCGCCCACGCTGTGACAAGAAAACCGATGCCGACGAACACAAGCACAGTCGACGTCAACAACATTCGACCCATGAGGTTAGCGATGGGGAAATCCCAGAGCGTGTTGTCGACAACAGGCATCGCCCCCGCACCCCAGCCACCAATCATGATTAAGACGGATCCGAAGGTGCCAAGCCACCGCAAGAGCGCGAATCGACGAAGATCGGAAACCCCAAAACGCTTGAGGCGGGGCCGCGCCGGGCCTTCACCGTGAAAAACTTCTGCGGATCGTGAACCAGCTACCCCGAACTCCGGTACGACGGAGGAAATCTCGCGCCGGCTAATGTCCAGGAGTCGATGGAAGAACGATGGTCCACGAGTGCCCATGTCAAGGTCCTCCCATCGTTCCCCACTAGTTCTTAACCATCAGCTCATGAAGCCCACGCGCTGCACGTTCAAGCGCAGCACGTCCCTCACATTCAAGCACGGCCTATTCCAAGCCATTGCCATCACGTCGAGTGTAGCCAACGTCGACGGCTGAACTGTTTTTATATCCCCCCGTCCGGACTAGCAAAACAAACCGTAATCCACCCCCTCTGTGTAGGAATAGAATTCCGACACACTAATGTTGTGTAAAGTGTGATAGCGCAGGTGGGGACAGCCCCACGCTATGCACCGTCGTGGGCAGAGACCTCCATGTTCGGCCTCATACTCACGACACTTCACGTGTGACGGCGTGAAACACAAAGCGATCCTGGGCTTAAACACCGGATGACAAGCAGCGACGAAACTCCGCCCTGTCGGATGCTTCGTTTTCGTGAGAGAGGAAGGCGCTATGAACGGCCATGCCCCCGGACCAGAGGGTCAGACTCGTCAACGCATCATGTCCCTCCTCCTGCACCACGGAACAATGAGCGCATCCGAGCTAAGTAAAGAGCTGAAATTAAGCGCTGCGGGAGTTCGACGCCACGTCGACAATCTGGTGTCAGACGGCTTAGCGGAAGAGGCCCCAGCAACAGGTGGAGCGCCTCGTGGACGTGGCCGCCCAGCCCGCGTTTTCCGGTTAACGGATAAAGGAAGAGGCAACTTCGGCTACGACTATGACCGCGTCGCGGTACTAGCTCTCGAAGCACTACGAGATGCCGGTGGTCCTAACGCTGTTATTCACTTCGCCCAACAGCGGATGAGCGATATTCTCCGCGAAGCGGGGCTGGATGACGAGGTTTCCGACCTTACTGACCCCGACGACGTCGAGGCCATGGTCACCAAAGTTGCCGATGCCCTGAGTAAACACGGGTATGCAGCAACTGTGGACAAAGCTGGCGGTGGAATCCAAATCTGTCGCCATCATTGCCCTATTCAAGGAGTCGCCGAGCACTTTCCTGAGATGTGCGCCGCTGAACATCAGGCGGTTCGCGAGGTCTTGGGCCACCACACTCAACCTTTAGCCACCATCGTCGATGGGAACGGGGTGTGCACAACGCATATCCCGTTGGAACCCGTTATTAACCAGAATCGCGACAAGGGGAGTGGCGGTGAACGCCAGCCAGCTTCGTCGACATCATCATGAGTCCATAATCTGCCGTAATTTTCACTTCCGGAAAATTGACCATCATCACACGCAACATAAGAGGAGTCACAGCTCATGACCCAAACACCGACAGCTCCTGCCGGGCCACAATCATCACCTCAAAGTGATGAAGAGATCATTGAATCCATCGCAGGTGGATATAACTACGGATGGCATGACAGCGATGTAGCCGGAGCCTCCGCGCGGCGCGGCATTGATGAAGATGTTGTTAAGGACATCTCAGCAAAGAAGAGTGAGCCGGAATGGATGTTGAAGAACCGTCTCAAGGCTCTGTCCATCTTCCAAAAGAAGCCAGTACCCAACTGGGGTGCGGACCTGTCCGGAATCGACTTCGACCAAATCAAATACTTCGTCCGCTCCACAGAAAAACAAGCCGCGACGTGGGATGACCTCCCTGAGGACATTAAGAACACTTACGATCGCATTGGTATCCCCGAGGCGGAAAAGGAGCGCCTTGTCGCTGGCGTTGCTGCACAGTACGAATCTGAGGTTGTCTACCACCAAATCCGTCAGGATCTGGAAAAGCAAGGCGTCATTTTCGTTGACACCGATACGGCTTTGCGAGATTACCCCGAATTGTTCAAAGAGTACTTCGGGACCGTTATTCCAGCTGGTGACAACAAATTCGCTGCACTGAACACCGCGGTGTGGTCAGGCGGTTCATTCATTTACGTGCCGAAGGGCGTCCATGTCGAAATCCCTCTTCAGGCCTATTTCCGCATTAACACGGAGAACATGGGACAGTTCGAGCGCACGCTGATCATCGTCGACGAAGATGCTTACGTCCACTATGTCGAGGGATGTACGGCACCTATCTACAAGACAGATTCGCTGCACTCAGCCGTCGTCGAGATCATTGTTAAGAAGGGCGGTCGCTGCCGGTACACGACCATCCAGAACTGGTCTAACAACGTCTACAACCTGGTCACCAAGCGCACGAAGTGCGAAGAGGGTGCCACCATGGAGTGGATCGACGGCAACATCGGCTCCAAGGTGTCGATGAAATACCCCGCAGTGTGGATGACTGGGCCGTACTCCCGCGGCGAGGTTCTCTCCGTCGCGATGGCTGGTGAAGGCCAGTACCAGGATACGGGCGCCAAGATGGTGCACATGGCTCCTCACACGAGTTCCAACATTGTGTCGAAGTCGGTCGCTCGTGGTGGCGGACGTGCGGCCTACCGTGGCCTCGTCAAAGTGAACCCGAACGCGCATCACTGCACGGCCAATGTCGAGTGTGATGCTTTGCTCGTCGATAAGATTTCGCGGTCGGACACCTATCCATACAATGACATCCGCAATGACCACGTGTCCCTTGGTCACGAGGCTACGGTCTCCAAAGTGTCTGAGGATCAGCTCTTCTATCTCATGAGCCGAGGCCTCGCTGAAGACGACGCCATGGCGATGATTGTTCGTGGCTTTGTCGAGCCCATTGCGAAAGAGTTGCCCATGGAATACGCCCTCGAACTCAATCGCCTCATTGAATTGCAAATGGAAGGATCCGTGGGATAGATGACTGACGTACTCAAGGCCGAGGATGTCGAAGCTGCCGCCGACAAGGCAAAAGAAGTCGGAGCTTTCGACGCCAACACAACCAACACCACAGGGGCCAAAACAAAAGGCGACGTCTTCACGTCGTTCAATGTCGACGATTTCTCCGTCCCTCGCGGCCGCGACGAGGATTGGCGTTTCACTCCTTTGCGACGGCTCAACGGGCTTCACGACGGGTCGTTTCCCGGTGAACACGCGCCGAACCCGGTCACCGCAGATATCCCTGAGGGAACATCCGGTGTACACGTAGAAGAAGTTCCGGCCGACGATGACCGCCTTCGGGCAGCCGGAGCCCCGGTCGATCGCGTCGGTGCGCAGGTCTTCGCCAGCCTCCAACGCGGAACTGTCCTCACTATCGACGACAACACGGTTGTCGACGGCGACATCACGTTGACGTTCACGGGTACGGGCTCCGACACCACGTCCTTCGGAGCGCTCGCCGTCGTCGCTGGTGAACACGCCGAAGCCAACGTCGTCCTCCGATTCGAGGGGCACGGCAACTACGCCGATTTCCACTCGTACTCGATTGGAACAGGTGCGCATATCAACGTTGCCATTATCGACGACATGGATGACGACGCTGTCCACCTGGCCAATGAGCAGCTCCGACTGGATCGTGACGCCGTCATGCGCCACGGATATAGTGCCTTCGGTGGCTCCGTGGTTCGCAATATCTCCCACGTAGCGTTCAAAGCGCCCGGGGCTGACTGCGAACTCTCCGGTGTGTACTTCGCCGACGACGGACAATACTTCGAGCAACGCCTACTCGTTGACCACTCTGAGGCGAATTGTCGCTCTAATGTGATGTACAAAGGGGCACTCCAAGGCGATCCCAACTCGGACCTCCCCGAAACACGCACAGCGTGGGTTGGCGACGCACTCATCCGCGCACAAGCCGACAACACGGACACATACGAGAAAAACATGAACCTCGTCTTGTCCGAGGGCGCGCGCGCAGATGCCGTTCCGAACCTCGAAATCGCCACCGGAGAAATCATCGGCGCTGGTCACGCAGCCACCGTCGGCCGCTTCGACGACGAACAGCTCTACTACCTGATGAGCCGTGGGATCCCCGAGCCCGTTGCCCGACGCCTTATCGTCCACGGGTTCTTTACCGAAGTCATTTCACGAATCCCGATACCGGCCGTCCAAGATGAACTCGAAAAACGCGTCTCCGAGGAACTCGACACTGTCAGCCTCGATGAGCTGAATTCACTGAGCTAATCCATCCACCGTGCGTCACTAGCTGTATCTCACGGATCATCAAACACAAGGAGAACAATGAGTACCCTCGAAATTCGCGACCTCGAAGCCGTCGTCAAGCCCACCGAACCCGGGGAAGAGCCCAAGCAAATCCTCAAGGGCGTCAACCTGACCATCAACTCAGGTGAGACCCACGCGATCATGGGCCCGAACGGATCAGGCAAATCGACCCTGTCATACACGATTGCCGGCCACCCCCGTTATGAAGTTACCGGCGGGGAAGTGCTGTTAGACGGCGAAAACATCATCGACATGTCTGTAGATGAACGAGCCCGAGCCGGTTTGTTCCTCGCCATGCAGTACCCGGTTGAGGTTCCCGGCGTGTCCATGGCTAACTTCCTCCGCACCTCAGCAACCGCGGTACGTGGAGAAGCTCCACGGCTTCGTGACTGGATCAAGGAAGTTAAAGACGCCCAAAAAGAACTCAAAATCGACACCTCATTTTCCGAGCGTGCCGTTAATGAAGGGTTCTCCGGCGGCGAGAAGAAGCGTCACGAGATTCTGCAGCTATCGTTGCTCAAGCCCAAGTTCGCCATTCTCGACGAGACAGACTCCGGGCTCGACGTCGACGCCCTCCGTATCGTGTCCCAGGGAATCAACGACTACAAAGAGCAGAACAATGGCGGAATCATGCTCATTACGCACTACAAGCGCATTCTGAACTATGTGCGCCCTGACTTTGTACACGTCTTCGCCAACGGCCGCGTCGTTACGACGGGTGGCCCCGAGCTCGCTGACAAGCTCGAAGAAGAAGGCTACGACGCTTTCGTAGGCTAACCAGCCCCACAGTGAATGGCGATCATGACGACGTCGCCATTCACTTTTTATTCACACACTATTTAGATGCAACCAGCGAAAGCTTGCAGGAGGAAGGTTACTGACGGTGGAAATTCCAGAGCTCACACGAAACGGGGTGTTGGATGTCGACGCAGTGCGCGCGGAATTCCCCATCCTGCACCGTACTGTTCGCGACGATAAACCCCTCATCTTTTTAGACTCCGGTGCCACATCACAACGACCGGAACGTGTGCTGCGCGAAGAATTCCACTTCCTCACCCACACCAATGCGCCCGTTCACCGCGGCTCCTATCAACTCGCAGAAGAAGCGACAGAAGCCTATGAGGATGCGCGTGAACGCATCGCTCACTTCGTCGGGGCCGATGAACCAGAAATTGCGTTTACCAAAAACGCCACAGAGGCACTCAACGAAGTCGCCTACCTCTTGGGCGATGATCGCGCCGGGGAGTTCCAGGTTAAAGAGGGCGATGAAGTCGTCGTCACGGAAATCGAGCATCACGCTAACTTGATTCCGTGGCAGGAATTGTGCCGCCGGACAGGTGCCCACCTGAAGTGGTATTCGGCGACCGACGATGGACGCGTCGACCTTGATTCCCTGGCGTTGAGCGACCGCACGAAGGTTGTCGCGTTTACGCATCAATCGAATGTGACTGGTGCCCAGCCCGACGTCGAAGAGCTTGTCTCGCGTGCCCATAGTGTTGGGGCAGTGGCAGTGCTCGATGCATGCCAGTCCGTACCGCACAAAGCGGTGGACTTCCACGCACTTGACGTCGATTTTTCCGCGTTTTCGGGACATAAAATGCTGGGCCCGAATGGGGTAGGTGTCATGTACGGTAAGGCGGACATCCTTGCCCAGATGCCGCCCTTCCTCACTGGTGGTTCCATGATTACGACAGTCCAGATGGACCATTCCGGATACACCGAGCCGCCGCAGCGGTTTGAGGCTGGAACACAGATGACCAGCCAAGTTGTCGGCCTCGGAGCTGCCGTAGAATTCCTTCAGGCCATAGGGATGGACGCTGTCGAAAAGCACGAGCACATGCTCACGAAATATGCTTTGGAGAAACTCAACGATATTGATGGGCTACGCATTATTGGCCCGACAACGCCCGAACACCGGGGCAGTTCGGTGAGCTTCTCTCTCGACGGGGTCCACCCTCACGATCTCAGCCAGGTTCTTGACGACGACGGCATCGCTGTCCGCTCTGGCCACCATTGCGCGTGGCCTATCCACCGTCGGATGGGGATCCAGGCTTCGGCGCGCGCGTCGTTCTATATTTACAACACCCTCGACGAAGTGGATAAGCTAGCAGGATCTATTTGTCGTGCACGAGACTTCTTTGGGGTGACGCGATGAGACTCGAATCCATGTACCAGGAAGTGATCCTGGATCACTATAAGAATCCGCAATATGCGGGCTTGAGGGAACCTTTTGATGCAGAAGTACACCACGCCAATACGTCCTGTGGTGATGAAATAACTCTGCGTGTTCAGCTCTCCGACGATGGGGCAACGATCCAAGACATCTCCTACGAGGCGTCGGGGTGCTCAATCAGCCAAGCGTCGACGTCGGTGATGGCCGAGGAATTGATCGGCCAAAGTGTCGACGACGCGTCGAAGAAACTGGCTGAGTTTGAACGGATGGTGACGTCCCGCGGGAAGGTTGAGGGCGATGAGGATCTCATTGGAGACGGGATCGCATTTGCCGGTGTTGCTCAATATCCCGCTCGCGTGAAGTGCGCGCTGTTAGCGTGGAAAGCTCTTCAAGCCGCTGCCACTGAGGCGATGGCTGATGCGGGCCACGACAAAGCCGCAGCACAGCTGAACTCATCGTCGCCAACAACAAGTTCCTAGTTTCGGTTGATAGCGGCTAGTGGTTATGCCAAGCCGGGCATCATCGATGCATCATGGGACAAAGCAGTACGTGGAAACAATGACAGCCGGGTGATCCCCGTAGACAGTGCACACTCAGGAAGAACGAGGAGTTCCAATGGCACAAGACGACACGACCACACAAGATCAAGCTGCCAGTTCATATGAATCCTATGACGACGCAGGTTCGGTAACAGGGCCGGGCACGGGAATGGACGGGTCTATCCCTAGCGTTCCTGACCTACCGCCGATGAGCGATGACCAGCAGAAAATTGCTAATGCCGTCCAGGACAGCCTGTACGATGTCGTCGACCCTGAGCTGGGCATCAACGTTGTAGATCTTGGTTTGGTTTACGATATTTGGGTCGACGAGGATGGCAATGTTGTGGTCTACATGACATTGACCTCTCCTGCCTGTCCACTCACGGACATGCTTGAAGACCAGTCAACGGATGCCGTTGTCGGTCGCGGTATTGCTGACAATATGCGCATTGAATGGGTGTGGACTCCGCCGTGGGGACCACACATGATTACTGAAGAGGGCAGAGAGCAACTCCGTGCTCTCGGGTTCGCTGTCTAGCTCGGCTTGAGTTCGGGCATTTCGTGCCGACGCGTCCTATCGATATGACTTACCGACGTGGGAGCGGGGTGGTACTCCCACGCAACAAAGACATAAACGTGCGTCGGGCCAGTGCCCGTTTGGCTTTACGTTCTTGCCGTGAATCTCCGTCCGGTTTAATCATCACCCACACGAGGCGAGCGACGACGGACACCATAGCTCGGGCGATATCCAACCCGTGAGAGGACGTCAGGTAATCGCGAATCCGGGGCGGAGACATGGCGAAAAACTCACGGTAAAAAAGCCGCATTTCATCTGGCTTCAGTTGGAGAGTTGCGTTCAAACCACGCCGTTGAAGCCACCCTGCCACCCATCCTCCGGGAGGCCCGTGTACTGCTCCGACGGTACGTTGAAGAAGGCGCGGGTATCGAGCCCAATGGGCAGCCCAGCCGATCTCTTTATCAGCGCGATCTACCGCAGCTCCGATACTGTATCCAGTGGCAGCGTGCATCAGTCCCGCGGCCGCACCCCACGGAAAAATGCTTGTCACACCATTGTTTCGACGTGCTACGTGCGGGATTCGTCGGCGTAGGGGTGCGACGGGAAAACTCACGACTTCCTCGCGAACAGCGTGCCGACGCGCGATTTCCGGATCAACACCGAGCTGCTCGAGTCTCCTATCCAGTGCCCACCGCAGGTATTCCAATTGTGCTGTTTCAGAATGGGGCGAGTGCTCGGGACCTCGGCACAGTGTTGCGACAATTGTTTCCTCGATCAGCCATCGGCCGTGCCCCAGAGGCATCCGATAGTTAAACGTCATACGAGAAGGCACATCAACGCCTGGATGGGCCGTCGTCGATGCACCGTCGTCGGATGTCGGGTGGGAAGAAGAAGCACTGTCAGGTAATGTTCGCATGTCCATCAGCACTGGCTGACGGTGGTCGCGCGGTAGAAAACGCTCGGGGAGGATTAGCCCTACCGCGAGTTGCCGAACTGGGAGGAAACCACCGCTCGACGCGCGTGTATCAATGACCACGTCCGCGTCGTCATGCCTGGAGTCATACCACTCGTCATGAAAGAGAGATTGCGTGTCACCCGCGTCCCACAACCGGTCGCGTAACGCATCCGGATTGAGAATGACATACGTTTCCGGGAGGACGGCGTCCCAATCATCGCCGTACACACGTGGCCGAGACTGGGAAAGATATGGATGCGGATGCTGACGTAGCCATCGCGGTATTTGGTGTGCCCAGGCACCCATCGTCGGCGGATAATGCGGGCCATGTGGGTCCCAGCATTCCACCGAATAACCGGAACAGAGCGCAGCAAGAGACGCTGCTGTTCCTGCAGGACCTAGCCCGACCACCGAAAAATGCATAACCTCACTGTATCGTCAGAGCGGCGTCGAAACTGGAACGAGGAATGACAAGGGACGGCGCCTCTCGTAAATCACTAAGTAGTTCGCCCAACGGTAAGGCCATAGTCGGCGGTGTGAACAAAGCCGCTTCCACGCGATATACTGCCGGCTTGTGATTACCACCGAGGATCTTGACGTTCGCGTTGGCGCGCGAACACTTCTGACAGCACCTGGACACCATCTGCGCGTCCAAGCGGGGGATCGCATCGGTCTTGTGGGCCGCAATGGTGCAGGCAAAACGACGACCATGCGTATTTTGGCGGGAGAAACACAGGCTTACGGTGGAACTGTTATTCGGTCCGGCGATATTGGGTACCTTCCCCAAGATTCAAAAGAAGGCGATATCGAACAGTCAGCGCGGGATCGCGTGCTATCCGCCCGTGGGCTCGATCGGCTTCGTTCTTCCATGGATCGGCAGCAGGAAATCATGGAGACCGGTACCGACGCTCGTCGCGACGCAGCGATCCGCAAGTTTTCCCGCCTTGAAGAGCGTTATCACTCGTTAGGCGGGTATGAAGCTGATGCTGAGGCCGCGCGGATTTGCGACGCTCTCGGCCTTCCCGCACGCGTGTTGGACCAGCCACTCAAGACTCTTTCAGGTGGTCAGCGGCGTCGCGTCGAATTAGCGCAGATTCTCTTCGCGGCGTCCACCGGAGGTGGAAAATCCGACACTACGCTGCTCCTCGACGAGCCAACGAACCACTTGGATTCAGACTCCATCACATGGTTGCGCGATTTCCTGTGCAAGCACGATGGCGGTTTAGTGGTTATCTCTCACGACGTTGACTTGCTCGAGGCCGTGTGTAACAAGGTGTGGTTCCTGGATGCCACGCGGGCCGAAGCCGATGTGTACAACATGGGTTGGAAAAAATACCAACAGGCACGCGCCACCGACGAGACTAGTCGTCGACGTGAAAAGGCGAATGCGGAAAAGAAAGCCGCAGCACTACGGGCTCAGGCTGCACGGTTCGGGGCGAAGGCAACAAAAGCAGCTGCTGCCAAGCAGATGCTAGCGCGCGCAGACCGCATCGTCAGCGAACTCGATGAGGTTCATGTATCGGACAAGGTTGCGCATATTTCATTTCCTGAACCTGCTCATTGCGGTAAAACGCCACTCAATGCTCACGGCTTGACGAAGATGTATGGGTCTCTCGAAGTTTTCGCTGGGGTGGACTTAGCCATCGACAAGGGTTCCCGCGTCGTCATTTTGGGTTATAACGGTGCTGGAAAGACGACCCTCCTTAAGCTCCTCGCCGGCGTCGAACGGAGTGATGGGGAAGGGGGAATTGTTACTGGCCACGGGCTCAAAGTTGGCTATTTCGCGCAGGAGCATGACACGATCGATCCCGACGCTTCCGTGTGGGAAAACACTGTTCAGGCGTGTCCCGATTCCGGTGAACAAGACCTCCGCGGTCTTCTCGGTGCTTTTATGTTCTCGGGCGATCAGCTTCAGCAGCCGGCTGGTACCTTGTCTGGTGGTGAGCAGACCCGTCTTGCGTTGGCGGCTCTTGTTGCATCCCGCGCGAACGTCTTGCTCTTGGATGAGCCGACGAACAACCTCGATCCTGTCTCGCGTGAGCAAGTCCTTGCGGCTTTACGAACGTACACGGGTGCGGTTGTCCTTGTCACGCACGATCCTGGAGCAGTCAAGGCTCTTAATCCGGAGCGTGTCATTGTCCTTCCCGATGGCGACGAGGACATGTGGAATGACGAATACATGGAGATCGTGGAGCTCACGTAGACGGGCGACTATGTAATGTGGCCATCGAGCCGGGCGCACCACCCTGGCAGAATCAGAAGAAAGTCCTTAGAGTGGATGTATGTCTGATAAGAAGAATGTACTAATCATTGGTGGACACGGTAAAGTCGCGCTGAAACTCGCGCCCCTGCTGGTGAGAGATGGTTTCAGCGTTCATTCACTCATTCGGAATCCAGATCAGAGTGAGGACATCACCAAAACCGGCGCAAACCCGGTTGTTAAAGACGTCGCCTCTTTGACTGCCGAAGAGTGGGATGAGCTTCTCATTGGCGTCGACGCGGTTGTGTGGAGTGCCGGAGCTGGTGGCAAGGGTGGTACCGAAGCGACCTATGCCGTCGACCGCGACGGAGCGATAGCATCGATTGATGCTGCTCAACGGTCAGAGAGCTCCCCGCGCTACATCATGGTGAGCTTCTGGGGCTCAACAACCGTCGACCTACCCGAGGACAACTCGCTCTATCACTATTCGTTAGCCAAGCGCGCTGCGGACCAACATCTGTTGGATTCCTCATTAGATTTCGCCATCCTGGCACCGACGGCCCTCACCATGGAGCGGGCCAAGGGGATCGACGTCCACACCGTAGAGGACACCGCAAACCAGGAGCGCCCCGCAGATACGTCTCGAGAGCTCGTCGCTCACGTAGCAGCGTATGAGGTTGAAGCACCGACCGCTCCGAATAAGATCATTCCGTTCGCCGACGGTGACTCGCAGCTAGGCGACGCTCTGGGATAGCTCCCGAGAGTATGAGCGGCAGAAATCGACGAAGTTGGCGAGAATCTGCCGCGCGGGGGATACGTCGACTTTCGCGGTAGCGTTGACGATGGACGTGAATTCATCGGCGCCGAAGTAACCGTAGTTGCGATAGAACTCCATCCGCTGACGCAGTCCCGACGCATCCATTTCCGCGTGGAATTGCGTCGCCCACTGTGTCTCACCAACCCGGAAAATCTGGATTGGGCAGGCATCGCCATATGCCAACAGGGTGGCGTCCTGGGGGAGGATCTCGATGTTTTCCGTGTGGCCGGTAAATGCTTGGAACGTGGATGGAAGCGACCGGCACAGCGGATCCGACGCGGCAGCGTCGGTCAACCGAACCTGCGTTGGTCCGGAATCTTCGGGGTGGAGACGGGCAATAGTTCCGCCATGAGTATCCGCTAGGACATGGGCGCCGAAGCAGATATTTATGACAGGAATCCTGGTCCCCGTGAGCGCTCTCAGAAGGCGCTCGACGTGCTCCTGCTCCTCGTCCTTGTGAGGATTAGTCACTGTATGGGGCGATCCACCAACGAAGATGCCGTCGATACCATGAAGATCTCCCAGTTCGGCGGATTCGCTATCAAGCATTCGCTGTTCAAGCTCGTGAGGTTGAAGGCCGCTAGCGCTCATGAAGTCATAAAGTTCGCTTGCGGCAACATCAGCTCCGTGACGAGGCGAGAACAGCACAAAATTCATAGCAGACAGCTTAGTCTATATCCGTCGATCTTGTAAATTCGCTTTTCAAGGCCAAACAATGCCAGAGATTAATTCCTAAAACCATGAACAGGCGCAGGGAGCTGACCGCCGCGACGAATAAACGTTGCTGACGATGCTCCATGGACTGGCATGATCGGGGCTCGTCCCAGAAGACCACCGAAGTCAACGTCGTCTCCCACGGTCTTCCCAGGAACCGGAATAACTCGTACAGCAGTTGTTTTATGGTTCATCATACCGATTGCAGCTTCGTCGGCAATCATTCCGGAAATCGTCTCTGGGGGAGTATCGCCGGGAACCGCAACCATGTCCAACCCCACTGAACAGATCGAGGTCATTGCCTCGAGTTTATCGAGGGTGATAGCCCCTTCACGGGCTGCATCGATCATGCCAGCATCTTCGCTAACCGGGATGAAAGAACCTGATAACCCGCCGACATGCGAGCACGCCATCATCCCGCCCTTCTTGACCGCATCGTTCAGCAAAGCCAAGGCTGCCGTCGTGCCATGCGTCCCGACCTTGCCAAGCCCCATTTCCTCAAGAATATGAGCGACCGAATCACCGATTTCAGCAGTAGGGGCGAGGGAGAGATCGACAATTCCAAAACGTTTACCTAGGCGGTCTGCAGCTAGTGTCCCCACGAGCTGCCCCATTCGAGTCACTTTAAAGGCGGACTTCTTAATGAGTTCCGCCATATCATCAAATGAGCAATCAGGCACCTTTGCGAGGGCACGTTGGATAACCCCGGGGCCTGATACGCCGACGCTGACTACGCAATCGGGCTCTTCAATTCCATGGAACGCGCCGGCCATGAAGGGGTTGTCGCCAACAGCGTTGGAGAAGACGACGAGTTTGGCAGGCCCCAACACCGAGTTCTCTGTGTCGGAGTGTGCCGATTCAACGATCACTTCACCCATCCGCCCGATGGCGTCCATATTCAGTCCGGCCCGGGAGGAGCCAATATTGACCGACGAACATACCAACCCGGTGGATGCGAGAGCTTCGGGAATGGAATCAATAAGCGCGCGATCGTATTTCGTCATTCCCTTTTCGACGAGGGCAGAATAGCCGCCCACGAAGTCCACACCGGTGGTTTTCGCTGCTTTATCCAAGGCGTGAGCAAGGGGTGTCGGATCCACACAGTCTGAGGCAGCGGCGACTAGCGACACGGGGGTGACTGATACGCGCTTGTTGATAATAGGTATTCCGAGTTCTCGGGAAATGCCTTCGGTCACCGGAACGAGATGCTCAGCGCACGTCGTAATGGTGTCATAAATATGAGTGGCAGCTTTGTCAATATCAGAATTCGCGCAGTGGAGAATGTTGATTCCCATGGTCACGGTGCGAATATCGAGACGCTGCTCCTCAATCATGGAAATGGTCTCGAGAATATTATGCTTTGTATCCATACCAATACCGGCCTATAACTCGTGCATGGCACGGAAAATAGCTTCCGACTGAAGACGTATCTTGAGTTTCTGCTCTACCTCTACGGGTTTCATAGCATCCTGTAGAGCATCGAGACTTTGAGAATTCTCATCAAAATCTACCTGCAGAATCATGGTGAAATAATCACCCATAATTGTTTGAGACACGTTAGTAATATTTGCGTCTACTTTTGCCAATTGCGTGGCCACAGCAGCGATAATTCCGGTGTGATCTAACCCGGTGACGGTCATGATCGCGATCATGTTATACAGAATAGCGGGAACCCATTGCAGGAAAACAACTGCGCTTCCATCCCTCATACGTGCCTGATACGTGGCGTTTTTGCTCGCACGTGGAAGTCTGGCGCGGCGTCGTCAAGATATGCACGCAGCACCGTCAAAGGCATGAGGGTATGAAAAAAGAGGCGCTACATAACGCAGCACCTCTAATTGGCCACTTATGGCCTATTTGCGCAAGCTGTCTTCCAGGACATCGAGGGCGAGGGGGAGCTCCGGAGCAGTATAACCTGCACCAACGGCAGAGAGCACCCCATCAAAAACGACGATCAGTAACGAACAAATGACCTCAGGGCTCACGTCGGTGCGCATAACACCGTCGTCTATCTGCTGGGAAACCCGTCGCCGCACCGCATCGTCGATACGCTTGTGTTCGCTATTCCAACGACAACGAAATGATGGGTCAGTCCGGACGAGCCTTCCCACTTCGAGCTGGGTTAATGCCCATTGGTATCCATCAGGATTGTCGACGATGTTTCGCATAACGTCGATCAATCCGTGAGAGGCCGCAATGTCTGCCATGTGAATCGCGTCTTCGCGCGCTAGTTCAAAAAACAGACCTTGCTTATCGCCAAAGTGGTGGAAGATCGCTCCGCGGGTTCGTCCGGTCGCCTCCTCGAGCCGTCGTACCGTTGCGCCTTCGTAGCCGTATTCGGCGAAACATGTACGCGCGGCGTCGAGGATCTGTGACCTCCGTCTTTCGAGATCAACGTCACTGACTTTAGGCATGACCAATACCTGTTGCGAAGGCAGTCTGCCTTAGCTGTCTTCCTTCATCATCCGACGCAGGACGTACTGGAGGATGCCTCCGTTCCGGTAGTAGTCTGCCTCACCGGGTGTGTCGATACGAACAACTGCATCGAAGTTGACGGTTTCACCGTTTTCCTTCGTGGCGGTCACCTTGACCGTCTTCGGAATGGTGTCATCGTTGAACTTCTCGATGCCTTCAATGTCGTAGGTCTCAGTACCGTCGAGGCCCAGCGACTTCCAGGATTCGCCCTCTGGGAACTGAAGAGGGATGACACCCATACCGATCAGGTTCGAGCGGTGAATACGCTCGAAGGATTCGGCAATGACGGCCTTAACACCCAGCAGCAGGGTGCCCTTGGCTGCCCAGTCACGGGACGAACCGGTGCCGTATTCTTTACCACCCAAGACGACGAGAGGAGTCTTCTCCTTCTCATAGTTCAGCGCAGCGTCGTAAATGAAGGACTGCGGTCCGCCTTCTTGGGTGAAGTCTCGGGTGTATCCACCGGAAACCCCATCAAGGAGCTGGTTCTGCAGACGAATGTTGGCAAACGTACCGCGAACCATGACTTCGTGGTTACCACGGCGAGATCCCAATGAGTTGTAGTCCTTACGGGCCACACCCATGGAGTCCAGGTACTGGGCCGCCGGGGTACCGGGCTTAATTGCCGACGCGGGGGAGATGTGGTCAGTGGTCACTGAGTCGCCCAACAGCGCGAGGACACGAGCGCCCTTCACGTCCTCAACCGGATCCGGTTCGACGGACATGCCATCGAAGTAGGGGGCACGGCGAATGTAGGAGGACTCATCATCCCACGCGAATGTTTCGCCATCCGGGGTATCCAAGTTCTTCCAGCGCTCGTCGCCCGCGAAGACATCTTGGTAGTCAGTCTCATACATTTCGCGAGAAATGCTGGACTCGATCGTGGATTCGATCTCATCCGTGGAGGGCCAAATGTCTTTGAGGTAGACGTCGTTACCGTCCTGGTCTTGGCCAAGAGGCTGCTCGTCAAAATCGAAATCCATCGTCCCGGCGATTGCGTAAGCAATAACCAAGATGGGCGATGCAAGGTAGTTCATCTTGACGTCTGGCGAGATGCGGCCTTCGAAGTTCCTGTTACCGGACAGAACAGCCGTTGCGGCAAGGTCAGCCTGGTTAATGGCCTGTGAGATTTCGGCGGGCAGTGGGCCGGAGTTACCGATACAGGTTGCGCAACCGAAGCCAGAGAGATAGAAACCGAGAGCTTCGAGGTCTTTCCAGAGGTCAGCGCGCTCGAAGTATCCATTGACAACCTGCGAACCAGGGGCACAAATGGTCTTGACCCATGGCTTCGCGTGCAGTCCCTTCTCAGCAGCCTTACGCGCGAGCAAACCTGCACCAACCATCACTGAAGGGTTGGAAGTGTTAGTACACGAGGTAATCGATGCAATCGCCACCATGCCGTGGTCGAGCGTGTACTCGCCACCTTCAGGGGACTTGACGACGATCGGGGACGAGGGGCGACCCTCAGCACCCTCGGCGGCAGATTCGCCGTGGCCAGGCCGGGACTCGTTGTAGTCGGCGACATCTTCCTTAGCAGGAGCGTCTGCTTCGACGACGTCCTTGACTTCGCCATCACTGTAGTTGTGAAGGTCCTTGCGGAACTGAGCCTTAGAATCGGTGAGCTCGATGCGGTCCTGCGGGCGCTTAGGTCCAGCGATCGATGCAACGACCGTCGACAGATCCAATTCGAGGTACTCGGAGTACTCTGCCTCCGGAGTGTTCTCGTCAAGCCACATGCCTTGTTCTTTAGCGTAAGCCTCGACGAGAGCGCACTTCTCTTCGGAACGGCCAGTCAAGCGTAGATACCTGATTGTTTCTTCATCGATCGGGAAGATGGCCGCTGTCGATCCGAATTCTGGCGACATGTTACCGATGGTTGCACGGTTAGCAAGCGGCACCGAAGAAACACCTTGACCGTAGAACTCAACGAACTTACCGACGACTCCGTGCTGACGGAGCATGTCGGTAATGGTGAGGACCACGTCTGTCGCGGTCACACCGGCAGGAATTTCGCCTGTGAGCTTAAATCCAACAACGCGTGGCACGAGCATCGACACCGGCTGGCCGAGCATGGCAGCCTCAGCCTCAATACCGCCGACGCCCCAGCCCAGAATTCCGAGGCCGTTTTCCATCGTCGTGTGGGAGTCAGTACCGATACATGTATCCGGGTAGGCAAGACCGTCACGGTCGAACACGACGCGGGCGAGGTACTCGATGTTTACCTGGTGAACAATGCCTGTTCCCGGGGGGACAACCCGGAAGTTGTCGAAAGCACCGGTGCCCCAACGGAGGAACTTGTAGCGCTCGTCATTCCGCTGGTACTCAATTTCGACGTTCTTCTCAATGGCATCTTCAGAGCCGAACGCTTCGATAATCACTGAGTGATCGATGACCATCTCTGCTGGGTTGAGTGGGTTAACCGATTCTGCCTTGCCACCCAGGGTGACCACTGCGTCACGAATGGTAGCGAGGTCGACGATGCAGGCGACACCCGTGAAGTCCTGCATGAGGACGCGGGCTGGGGTGAACTGAATCTCAGTATCGGGCTCTGCGCTCGGTTCCCAATTTGCAACAGCTTTGATGTGGTCAACAGTAGTGTTCTTGCCATCCTCGTTGCGGAGGAGGTTCTCTCCCAAAACCTTGAGGGAGTACGGTAATTTTTCCATGCCAGGAACGGCGGAAAGACGGAAATAGTCATACGACTTATCTCCAACCTTCAACGTCGATTTGGCATCAAAGGAGTTCTTACTTTCTGACACAGCGAGCTCCAGTCCTCTTCTCTTTCGACTTTCAGGGGTTACAGCTGTCAGAAAACTACTGACAAAGCTGCACAACGTCGTGATTCCTCATGATCCATTGTGGCAGCATTCAAGGCCGCCTGCGCGCAATACCTTGAACTTTGCTCTCAGAATCCCACGACAAGGGGGGTTTGCCCAGCATATTGCAGCCCAAACTCTAACAGTACAGACGTACTGTAAGCGAATCTGGGGCCTTATTCACCCCCAAAAGTTACTTCCGGGGCCTGAAAGTTGATCCTGTGAGATCAGAAGGTCACCCACGAGGCATTGATTCCTTTCACTTGCAACACGTGTTGGCGTAACGCATTCACTGACGACGCGGCACGCAGCGTCAACACACGCATGGAAGAATTAAAAATGCGCTCCATAAATAGAGCGCTCGCTATCGCATTACAGTCGGCAACTTCCGTCGGGTTAGGGCAGAGGACTTAAAGAGGCCCGAGAGTGGCCCCTTCTGGCGCATTTATTAGCTGATCCACAAACTAAGGGGAAGCGCCACAGCGTTCCCAGACCTTCAACCTCAACTTGAGGTTCAAGTTGACACGCCGAAAATATTTAAAACGTGGTGTAAATCACACTTTGTAATTATTCCGTTATCATCCCTGGTCAAGCCTTTAAGCAAGACTTCTGTCAGGATGTGAAGCTTGTTTTTTATGTGATTAGAGTTTCTTCCGATGTTCACGTGCTCTACGGTGGCACTGTTCAAAAAAATAAAGCTGTGCAACCAAAGTCGATACGAGTCAACCCCTGAGGCTAGAGAAGACTCTTCAACCATTGACCAACCGGGCATGCGGGGAAGTATGCCCGATTGGTAGAAGGTGAGAGGATCGGCACACCGACGTGGCTACAGCGGGCAGAGAATCGTCAAGCTTTAACCCTTGACTTTCCTGTTAACACTTCCGCGGGTCGCTAGGTTCCGTAACAAGGCTGGTTATCGGGTTTCTACCTCTATTGACTGACGGCTTCAGGCATAGCTCAGACGATGAATGCTTCCGATCAAAGGAGAAATGGCGTGGTAGACCGCAGGGCCTTCCGGACGTCCCATCCGCGACATGCACGCACTCGGCTTGCGGCCGTCTTGCTGTGTGCCGGGCTAGGGGTAACCTCTGCTCCACATGCCATGGCAGCGCCCAACGACGATCCCAATTCTGTCGCGTCGCTTGCCAACGATTTAACTCAGGCACAGAAAAAGCTGACTGAGCTGCAAAATGAACAAGGCGGCATCCGTCAAGAAGCAAATAAGACTGTGTATGAGCTGGATGAGGCCACCAGCGATGCAAACGATGCACAGGAGAAGGTTGTCCAAGCACGGGCGAGGCTCGACAAGTCCCAAAAGGACGTCGAGGAAGCCCAGGACAAGTTAAACTCCCTGTCGCGTTCGCAGTACACGCAAGGCCAAGATTCCAATGCAGTGACGATGGCAGCTGGGGAAGATGCCGTCGCTAATACTCTTGACCGCGCTTCATACTTGCGCACCGAGGCAGCGAAGCAACGCAAAGTTGTCTCGCAGCTAGACAAGGTGCGTACTCAGGCTGCTAATGAGGAGTCCTCTCTCCGCAAGCTGCTTGCCGACGCCTCCGCTAAGCGTAAGGACGCGAAGGAATCCAAGGACAAGGCTCTTGAAGCGATTCAAACAGCGTCACGAAAAGCAGCGGACCTGCAAAAATCTATCCAGGAAGCCGAAGCTCGCAAGAATGAGATCCAGTCACGCCTCGACGAAGTAAAGGGCGACAAGACTGGTTCCTCTAGCAATTCACCTGCGGCACCGGCTCAGAACAACGCCAGTGACACAAGTGCGGCAGGTCCTTCCACTTCCGCTTCGGCAACGCAGGACAACAAACCTGATTCAGATTCTGCGCCATCAGCTGATAACGCTGCTGACAACCAGGACAACTCGTCAGACAGCGCTTCCTCTGACGACCAATCGAGCACAAGCTCTGCGACTACAACGGAGCAATTAGCGTACGACACGGCTAATGACGGTGATGCGGGGACCGGCGAACCCACGCAGGAATCCACGGAGCCATCGTCGGATGCAACTGAGCAGTCGTCTTCAAATGAGCCAGCTACGGCTTCGTCCGACAATTCTGCCCAGGACCAGCGGGATTCTGCGCAGAATGACCAGGCAGACAGCTCTAGTAATGCAGATAATGCGGACGACCAGGGCGCTAAAGCTGACCAGGGCATCGACTACGCTGCTGCAGACCAGACCGAAAAAGAGCGGTCCGAAGCTGCCGCCGACGCGAAGCAGAAAGCTGATAACGCTTTAGCTGCCGCCAAGGATGCCAAGGAGAAGGAAGACAACGGCGATCCAACCGTTGAGCAGGCACGTCAAAATGCAGCCAACCTGGCGACGATCGCTTCCGAGGCGGTCAAGCGTGTAGAAGAGCTGACCGAAAAGCTGCGGCAGATTTTGGGCGCAGCCTTTGATTCCTCGTCTAACGACGCTGACAAGGCGCTTATCGGGCTCACCTCGAGTGGCTTGGCAGCCTTAGCAGCCGGACTGAAGGCAGGCCAGGAAGGAAACGACCCGGTTGCTGCCGCCGTTAATGGCGGACGTCAGGCAGCGCGTCAAGCGTGGGACCAGATTCAGAATCAGTCCGATAACAGCGGTAATACCAATAACACCGGTAGCGCTAACACCGGTTCGGGATCTGCGTCTACGACAACGGGCACCACTGGCAACGGTACGGGTAGCGACAACAGTGGATCCACGGCCTCTGGTTCCAGCTCGACGGGATCTGACAACTCGAGTAATGACCAGAGCAGCAGCTCAACATCGTCGGGTAGCACTAGATCAACCAGCAATGGTACGGGCAGCGATGGATCCGATTCGGATGATTCATCCTCGGACGACGAATCCACGTCGACTACTTCACAGCTAGTCAACGGTCTCAAGAACAACTCTGACGCCTTGAACCGAGTGACCGACGGTACTGACCAGGCCTCACTCGCTACCTCGATTGGCGGAGGAAACTCAGCAAACAGTTCCACGACGGGAACGACCAACACGGGCGACAATGCACAAACCGCAACCAGCGGTTCTGCAGAAACCCGGATCAACGCCGTTATCGCTCGTGCGCAATCACAGCTAGGAGTGCGTTACTCCTGGGGTGGCGGAAACTACTATGGCCCGACCGTCGGCATTAGGGATGGCGGAGTCGCTGACCAATACGGCGATTACGCTCACGCTGGTTTCGACTGCTCCGGCCTGGTGCTGTACGCCTTCTACATCGCTGGCTTCAAGTTGCCGCACTACACAGGAGCGCAGTACCAATCGGGAACTCAGTATCCTGCTTCCCAGATGAAGCGCGGTGACCTGATCTTCTACGGTCCTAACGCTAGCCAGCACGTCGCGATCTACCTGGGCAACGACCAGATGATTGAGGCACCCGAGTCCGGCTCAGTCGTCAAGATCAGCCCAGTTCGTTATGGTGGCATGACTCCGAACGTTGTCCGGCTCATCTCATAAACTAGGCTAGGTCTGCATTCCACACGCACTGCTCACTCCCGTCCTTATCGACGTGGGGATCATCGTGCCGGTACGGTCGTGTACTGGCACGGCACGAGCGCAGCGTGTGGCTTTTGCCGTTAACACCATTGTCTACTGAGAATTGAGACTGTTGAGATGGCCATAAACGATGCCCCGGCGTTGACAGAACGGCCTGGCCGGAAGGGCAATCAACCGGCACACAACCAGATCAACGCCAACGATTGTGGCAACTCACAGACCAGTGAGTACCCCGTTGACGCTATCGTTGTTGCCTCATTCGGTGGCCCGGAGGGTCTGGACGATATTCGTCCTTTTCTCGAAAACGTAACCCGGGGTCGTGGCATCCCGCCCGAGCGTCTCGACGAAGTGGGAGAGCACTATCACCACTTCAACGGCATCAGCCCTCTTAACGGTTTAAACCGCGAGATCATTAGACACGTCGAAGAAGAACTCGAAAAGCAGGGGCGCAATCTCCCTGTGTATTTCGCTAACCGCAATTGGCATCCATTCTGGAACGAGACCATAGAGAAGATGGTTCACGACGGAATTCGCCATGCGCTTGTATTTGCCACTTCTGCATGGGCGGGGTACTCGGGATGCCGTCAATACGACGAGGACATTGAAAAAGCACGGCGTCATTGCCAGGAGCAGGGGATTACGCCCCCGGATTTAACGAAACTGCGTCAGTTTTATGACCACCCAGAGTTCATCGAGGCTGAGGCAGAAGCCGTCCAAGACGCACTCGCCAAAATACCCAGTGACAGGAGAGAGAACTGTCGAATAGTGTTCACAGCTCACTCTATTCCGGTCTCCGCGGATAAGACATCCGGAAACCCTGGCGATGGGGACTACCTGTATTCACGGCAGATTTATGAGGCAGCACATTTAACTGCCGCCAAGCTTGGACTGTCAGACGATGATTTCGACCTCGTCTGGCAATCGCGTTCCGGCCCCCCGCACATTCCGTGGTTGGAACCCGATATTGTGGATCATATTTCAACACTCCATGACCAGGGGATTCCGGCTGCGGTTGTATCTCCTATTGGGTTCGTGTCAGACCACGTAGAAGTGGCATGGGACCTTGACACCGAACTTGCTCATGAGGCAAAAGATTTTGATATGGCCATCGAGCGGGCGGCGACCGTGGGGCCGACGCAGCGATTCACCCGAATGATCATCGATTTGATCGATGAATACATCGAAGGCAGAGAGCCTCTCCGCCTCGGCGTCGAGCCCCAGCACGGCTGCAGCCTCAACGGAGTCCCGTGCTTTGATAACTGCTGTGTCCCCCCGGCAAAGCATAAGCACCATAAATAGCCACAGAGATTACCTAGGTATCGCACGAAGCATCTCGCGGACAGCGTAATCCAGCGAGGCTATCCGCGCCTGCCGAATAACCCTGAGCAGAGGGAGGACGTGCTCGTCCCACGTTGCTCCGTTGTCGGTAGCGCGTGCTGTATCAATAATTGCTGATAGATGGTCAGCTCGCGCGGACAGTTTCTCTGCTCTCGGATTAAAACCTGCAGGAAAACCAGCGGAGTCATAAAAATCCGTCAGAGTTCCTACCCGAAGCCGCACATCCGGGACATCAGCAATAGCTGCTCGCATCGATGTAATCATCGACGCAGCGTTCCTCGTAGCCTCGGAAAGAGCTAAATCAGCCTCACCAATCGCTGGTAACGGAGGAGCCGGCACGTCTTCCCCAATCGATGACGCCGTTAAACGTGGGGTCCCATCAGAACGAGAGGGAATAACCAATACGCGCGAATCTGGATCCCCAGACGAAATCACCAATCCCGCTCCCGCGCGGGAAATAGCCTTCTGGTCATCCGAATGACCGGGCACGTGCGGAGGATCCCCGGGCGCTGCCAAAACTATACGGACGAGTGGGTCGTCGGCAGTGTGATCCGAATAATCCGACGCGGCCTGTCGGAGTTCACCCAAGAAGTGGACCATCTCGTTGCGCGGAAGTGAATACAGATCATGCCACGCATCAATAGTGTCGTCCGTCGACGCCTCACCAATGAGCCAAAACGCTGTCCATGCTGCTAACCGGTGGACGCGCGCCCACTCATTGCATAGGCCCGAGATAGTTGACACATTCATGGCATGCCACCATAGCACCTCTCACGGGATACCGTGTCCTCGTCTCACCAGGTTCACGTCGCCTCAGTACACTTCCTCGGTATGAGTTTCCACGACCGCTATTCAGGTGACATCTATGCCGGGCATCCACACTCCAAGCCCCGCGAGTTCCCCGTACTCCCAGCTAAACCTGGCTTAGTGGTTGAAGATATCGCCAGTGGTTATGTGGGAGCGATCGTCGAATTTGAGCGGACATACGACGGAGATTTCGTTCGGTTAGAGGACCGATACCGACGAACGCGTCTGTTCAAAATGCGCAAAGGGGCGTTCCTCTACGAGGGAAAACCCGTCACATTAGTCCGCTATGTTCCGCCAAAAGATCCACGACAACAACGAAGCGCATCCGGATCACGGCGTGTAGAAAACCTGCGCGCCAAAGTAGCTGCGCCATCACGAATCTGGGTCGAAGGCGTCCATGACGCGGCAATTGTGGAGCGTATTTGGGGCCATGATCTTCGCGTAGAAGGCGTCGTCGTCGAGTACCTTGAGGGCCTTGATAATGCACCGCAACGGGTACAAGATTTTCATCCCACTACTGAGCGTCGTATCGGTATTCTCGCCGACCACTTAGTTGAGGGTTCAAAGGAATCGTTATTGACGCAGGAGCTTGGTCCGCATGTCATGGTGACTGGGCACCCGTTTATTGACATCTGGGCTGCCGTCAAACCGTCCTCCGTCGGTATCAAGGCCTGGCCCGACGTTCCTTATGGTGAGGATTGGAAGACGGGTGTGTGCCGACGACTCGGATGGTCGGATCCGAAAGAGGGGTGGAACCGCGTCTACAACAGCGTGAATTCTTTTCGAGACGTCGATTCATCGCTCATTGGTGCGGTTGAACGACTGGTCGATTTTGTCACCGTCGGACCCGAGTAGGCAGAAGCGACGACCCTGTTTTCTGTCATAGCCTTTCTGTACGCTGGACAACGTGAATGCCTTAGTGTGGTTTATCGGTGCGGTACTTCTAGCTGTGCTGGAGCTTTTCGGTGGCGATTTCGCACTATTGATGTTGTCTGGCGGTGCTCTCGCCGCAGCAGGTGTGTCCTTTTTCCAGGCCCCGCTCTGGGTCTCAGTCGTGGTTTTCGCTGTCGTGTCATTAACACTGATGTTCGTTCTGCGTCCATTTTTGAAGCGCAAACTCAGCGAAAAGATCGAAACAGCGGATTTCTCACCGCGAGCCTTGGTGGGAACAACAGGGGAGACCGTCGAGCAGATTTCGTCCTCATCGGGGATCGTTCGGCTCAATGGCGATTTCTGGTCCGCTCGGAGTGCTTTTCATGACGACGTTTTCGAGCCTGGCGACACCGTCGTGGTGAGCCGCATTGAAGGCAACACAGCTTTTGTCTTAGAAAGGAGGGATTAATTCATGAGCGCTGGCACTATCGTGATCGCAGCCATCATTGTGGTCATCGTCCTTATCATCATGATGTCCATCAAGTTGGTCCCACAGGGGACGGCGGCAGTCATTGAACGACTGGGACGGTACACGAAAACTGTCGAAGGGGGAATAACGTTCCTCATTCCATTTGTCGACCGTGTTCGATCCCGCGTGGATACCCGCGAACGTGTCGTCAGCTTCCCGCCCCAAGCGGTGATTACGCAGGATAACTTGACCGTGGCAATTGATACCGTGGTCACGTTCCAAATAAACGACCCCATGCACTCCATCTACGGTGTGGATAATTACCTCACCGGTGTTGAGCAGACCACGACGGCGACGCTTCGTGATGTCGTGGGTGGCATGACGTTGGAAGAGACTTTAACGTCGCGCGAGGTCATTAATAGACGGCTCCGGGGTGAACTGGATAACGCCACGACAAAGTGGGGGCTGCGTATTAGTCGAGTCGAGCTTAAAGCGATTGATCCGCCACCGTCGATTCAGCAGTCGATGGAAAAGCAGATGAAGGCGGACCGCGAAAAACGCGCCATGATTTTGACTGCGGAAGGTCAGCGCGAGGCTGATATCAAGACTGCCGAAGGTGAAAAACAAGCCCGTATCCTTGCCGCCGAAGGCGAAAAGCATGCTGCCATCTTGCAAGCGGAAGCCGAGCGCCAGGCTGAAATTCTTCGCGCCGAGGGACAGCGAGCAGCCCGTTACCTACGCGCACAGGGTGAAGCTCGCTCCATCCGTAAGGTGAACGCTGCCATCAAAACCTCGCAGGTCACACCGGATGTTCTCGCTTTCCAATACCTCCAAAAGCTTCCTGAAATGGCTGAAGGATCTGCCAACAAGATGTGGCTGATTCCGTCGCAATTCGGTGATGCCCTGGAGTCCTTCACCAAGCAGTTCTCAGACAAGGATTCTGACGGGGTATTCCGCTACGAAGCTCCTAGTGTCGACGAGGAAACCAAGGCAGAGGCAGCGACGGATGAAGATGACGACTGGTTTACCACTCAGTCTGCCCCAGAAATCGCCAAAGCCGTCGCTGAGGCAAACGCCGTCGCGAACAAAACGGTGGATGATCCATTAGACAGCGCTTTGGCCGCTAAGCGAAACACGGCGAAGAAGCTCGGGGAAGATCCCTCCACTGCGGGGTCATCGAGCATCGACGTTGCCGACGCTGATGATCAACCGGATGTCGATTCGCCGGAGGACGCGTCGAACGAGTAGTTAAAGTTCCTCCGCCCGGGTCAAAAGGTGGACGGCAAGGTCCCATCCTGCTTGCTCTGCCTGCCAGCCCGCGGCAACCAGACGCTGCGACATTGCTTGCTTAGAGATACCGAGCTCTGCCGCAGCGTCGTTTTGTGTATATCCCTGCCGCATAAGCGCTGTTGCTTCTCGGCCTTCCTCAGTCCTCCGGGTGAGCACATGGCCGATCAAAGAAAACGCCGCGGAAATATCTGAAGCGAGCTCCGAACTTGCTATGGAAGAGTTCTGGGAGATCGTGGCTATTGACGCGCCCACCGTACCGGCCCGCTTACCTGTACAGCTACGGGCGACAACGGATGGATCGTGCCCTCCGATTCCAATCCCAATAGCCCACTCACCGGCAGACAGGAAAGCCATAACCACTTGGGCTTCAGATTCGGCGTCGCGAGTAAGGAGCGAAATGTCCTCCACGCCTTCCACGGTGGACTTAAGAACCCCGGGCAGGTGCTCCATAGCCTGAGCACTATTTTTCACGTATTCCGCCCGTCTCAGAGTCCGTCCACGGAACCGAGCATGCACTGCAAAAAGTGATCGAGCCGACGTTCCTCGCGTGTGAGCCATTGCCATGGAGTCAAGGATACTAGCTTGTCCTCTTCGTGTGCGTTCCAGTCGTCGTGTCGTCAGTCTTCGCACGTGGCGGCCGCGCGATGTCGGTAATCAAGCCGGTCAGGCCGACTCCAAAAAGTACGACGCTGATCAAGATGGTTAAGGGGCTACCTTGTCCCGCCGCGGCGTCGCCAACGAGAACAGTGGCGATCGTGCCAGGAGCCGATCCGACTATCGTCGCCAAAGTAAAGGGAAGCGCTTTGATCGACGACAGAGCGCACACGTAGTTCAGGACGGAAAATGGGACGGCGGCCATCATGCGGAGGGAGCCGACGGCCAGCCAGCCCCGGCGTCGTAAATGGGCGTTAACCCCGTCGACGGCGGGGTGAGTGAGGCGGGACTGTACCCAGTCTCGTCCAAGACGGCGGACAATGAGCAGGGATAATAACGCTGAACACCCCGTCGATATCAGTGCGACGCCTATGCCAATGAGTGGACCGAAGAGGACGCCACAACTGAGAGTAAACACTGTCCGGGGTATCGGGAATTGGGTAGCAAGGATATAAACAGCCGAAAAGGCAAAGGGAAACCACCACCCAGCGCCCACGGACCAGTTCCTGAAAGTGGTCACCGAGGGAAGTGGAACGACGAATAGCGCTGCCACCAGCACAACGAGGATGACAACACTCAACACTTGATTAAGACGTGTCCAGCGCAACCACCCATGGCACACGTCGCGAATGATGACGCCGATGATGTTGAGGAACTGCGCCAATGCTCGTGACGTTGCTGTAACGGCACGATGAATCCAGGATCGTCGGCTAGGTGGGTCGGCCTGAGGATGGGGTTGAGTCACCACGTCACGTCGTTGCATAACGTGGGCAAGCCTACCTTCTGGCGGCTCGGTGGATGAGAAAGGCGACCCCAGATTGTGGCTCACATTAATCACCACACATAGGGGAGAAGTACGTCACATCGCGCTGAAATTGACAGATAAATCGCTATCAAACGGGCGATAACGACGTGTAGTCGGGAAAATATCAACCAATGGGGACTACCCTGAGAAGGGAGTGAACGACGTGCAGGCTCCGTTGTGTTTAACGAAAACACCTGCAAGATAACCGTTATGAATGGTGTTGCCACAACATCGCTGAGCTAGACCACTGCACCGGTTCACCTGAAATGATTAACCTACTTTGAACGACCAGGACGGAGGGTCAGTTGTGACTGACTCACAGGTTGGCACGGAAGATGCCGCCCTGCAGCACGAATGGTATCGGGCAGTTGCGAAAGTTTTTGCCCGAACCCGCAAGCAGGATCCTTCCGACGTTCCGGATGATGTCTGGAAGAAGCTCATCAAGCCGACTTACGACGGAATAGATGTCAAACCGCTCTATATGCGGACCGATCAAGGACCAGAGCCATCTGCTCCCGGTGAATTCCCATATACACGTGGAGCCAAGCTCCTTGAGGCCGACAATGCCGGATGGGGAATTCGCGAGGTTTTCGGACCTGCCGTCGAAGTTAACGCAACTGCCGGTGGCCAGAGCGCGAAAGACATCAACAAGCGAATTCTTCACGCACTGAATGTTGGGACCACAGTCCTTGAGCTCAAGGGAATCCAACCCACGGACATCCCGGGAGTGCTCAATGACGTCTATCTTGACCTTGCCCCGATCGCGCTAGCTACTCCCTCGAAAGAACTGGGAGACGCTTTCCTCGATTTCCTTGAGACCAATGGCGACGACAAGACAACTGCTGACCTCGGTGCTTCACCGCTGACGTCGGGGTTCGATTCGTCGCAAAGCGTTGACCTCGACACTGCCATTGCATGGGCAAAGAAAGCGTCTGAGCTTCCTGGGGCAGTGCACGCCATCACTGTGAACGGTGTCTCGCTCAGCAACCAGGGCGCGACAGATTCCCAAGAGATTGGGCTGGTTCTGGCTGCCACGCTGGAGTACTTGCGGAAGCTCACCGACGCTGGTCTCTCTGTGGAAGACGCAGTCGACCAGATTTCGATCCGCCTCGCCGCGACCGACGACTTCTTCTCGACGATCTGTAAATTCCGTGCGCTGCGCTCACTTCTGGCGCGGGTGTGGGAAGTGCTGGGCATTGTGGATCATCCGCTGCCCGCAATCCACGCGGAAACAGCACCAGTGATGTTCGCCCAGCGTGACCCGTACACGAATATTCTTCGGTGCACGATCGCTTCATTTGCGGCAGGCGTCGGTGGGGCCACGAGCGTGCTGGTTCATCCCTTCGACTATGCGATCAAGAATGGATTGCCAGGAGCTCGACGTAGCTTCGCTCACCGCATTGCGCGAAACATCAACCTTCTACTTTTGGAAGAGTCTCACTTGGGATTTGTTGCTGATCCCGCTGGTGGCTCGTACTACGCTGAGTTCTTCACTGACCAGCTCGAGGAGAAGGCATGGGGCGTCTTAACGGACGTCGAATCTAAGGATGGCTTCATCGCTGAGACTGATAACGGCGATATCCAAAAGCTCCTCGATGAGTCGTATGAAAAGCGGCGCGACGATATTGCTCATCGCCGTACCAAGGTGACAGCAATCAACGAGTTCCCGAACTTGGCCGAAAAGCCTCTGGCGGCTGATCTGCGCATTGAGCCAACAGGTGTTCGCCGTTGGGGAGCTGATTTTGAGGCACTGAGAAACAGGTCGGACGCGTACTTCGAGAAGGAAGAAAAGCGGCCTGTCATTAAATTGGCGCCTCTTGGTCCATTAGCCAAGCACAACATCCGCACTGGTTTCACCACGAACCTTCTGGCTTCTGGTGGTATTCAGGCGGATAACCCAGGACAAGTCACCCCAGACGACGAGAACTTCGCAACTCAATTCAAGGACGCACCCATCGTGGTCGTCTGCGGTACGGATGCGGAATATGCAGAGAACGCTGGTTCCGCGATCGATGCCCTCCGAGCTGCGGGAGTGAAGAAGGTTCTCCTGGCGGGCGCTCCGAAGGCCGTTGAGAATCTCGATGATTCTTCGAAGCCTGATGACTACCTGAACATGAAGATTGATGCAGTCTCGACGTTGTCGGGCCTGCTCGATGAGCTCGGCGCATAATCGCTGTTAGGACTGTGACAACAATGAGCACAAGTATTCCGAATTTTGCCGATGTTTCGCGAGCTACAGAGAAGGCAGCGACGACATCAGCTGAAGAAGATAAGGGGACGTGGACAGTCCCCGAGGGTTTCGACGTCAAACGCGTCTACAACGGTGAAGATAGGGAACACGTCCTAAAGGCGGGGCATCCCCTCGATTCGTATCCCGGCATCAAGCCATTTATGCGTGGTCCGTATCCAACGATGTACACGAACCGCCCGTGGACGATTCGCCAGTACGCTGGTTTCTCCACCGCAGCAGAGTCGAACGCGTTCTACCGTCGTAACCTGGCCGCCGGCCAGAAAGGTTTGTCGGTGGCCTTCGACCTGCCCACTCACCGTGGTTATGACTCAGACAACCCGCGTGTTCAGGGCGACGTCGGTATGGCTGGTGTGGCCATCGACTCCATCCTGGATATGAAGCAGCTGTTCGAGGGAATTGACCTTGGCAGCGTGTCCGTGTCGATGACGATGAACGGTGCTGTGCTGCCGATTTTGGCTTTGTACATTATCGTCGCCGAAGAGCAGGGTGTTCCTCCGGAGAAGCTGGCCGGAACGATTCAGAATGACATTCTGAAGGAGTTCATGGTCCGCAATACTTACATTTATCCTCCGCAGCCGTCGATGAGGATTATTTCGGAGATCTTCGAATACACCTCTAACAAGATGCCGCGATGGAACTCCATTTCGATTTCCGGCTACCACATTCAGGAAGCTGGAGCGACGGCTGACCTCGAGTTGGCCTACACCCTGGCAGACGGCCTTGAATACATTCGCGCTGGACTGAATGCTGGCCTTAACATCGACGCTTTCGCACCTCGCCTCTCGTTCTTCTGGGGTATTTCGATGAATACCTTCATGGAAATTGCGAAGCTCCGTGCTGGCCGTATTTTGTGGAGCGAAATCGTCAGCAAGTTTAACCCCGAAAACCCGAAGTCGCGGGCTCTGCGTACGCACTCTCAGACATCGGGATGGTCGCTCACCGCTCAGGATGTGTATAACAACGTCGGACGTACCTGCATCGAGGCTATGGCGGCAACGCAGGGGCACACGCAGTCACTGCACACGAACGCCCTGGATGAGGCTCTCGCGCTCCCGACAGATTTCTCGGCTCGTATTGCTCGTAACACCCAGCTGATTTTGCAGCAAGAATCCAACACGGTGCGTCCGGTCGATCCGTGGGCTGGCTCCTACTACGTCGAATGGTTGACCAACCAGTTGGTTGAGGAAGCTCGCGAGCACATTCGTGAGGTTGAAGAAGCCGGCGGTATGGCGAAGGCCACCGAGCAAGGCATTCCGAAACTGCGTATCGAAGAGGCTGCAGCACGTACTCAGGCTCGTATCGACTCTGGCCGTCAGGCGCTCATCGGTGTCAACAAATATGTGGGCGTCGAGGATGAGGCCATCGAAGTTCTGAAGGTTGAAAATAGCCGCGTCCGCCAAGAACAGCATGACAAGCTCGAGAAACTTCGTGCTGAGCGCGATCAAGGTGCTGTCGACCAAGCTCTGAATGCTCTCACCGGAGCTGCGGGCATGGACGGATCCCACGGCAATCTCGAGCACAACCTCCTGAAGCTTGCTGTCGATGCTGCCCGCGTTGGTGCCACCGTCGGTGAGATGTCTGATGCTCTCGAGAAAGTGTTCGGTCGCCACCAGGCAGAGATCCACACGCTCTCGGGTGTGTACAAAGACGAGGTAGGTAAGGACCGAACCGTGGGTAATGTCGCTAAAGCCACCGCTATGGCGGATGCATTCGCCGAGGAGGAAGGCCGCCGGCCGCGTATCTTCATCGCGAAGATCGGACAGGACGGTCACGACCGCGGACAGAAAGTCGTTGCGTCCGCTTATGCTGACTTAGGCATGGACGTTGACGTCGGACCGCTCTTCCAAACTCCTGCCGAAGCTGCGCGGTCTGCTGTCGATTCCGACGTGCACGTCGTCGGCGTGTCGTCGCTGGCAGCTAGCCACTTGACGATCGTCCCCGAGCTTCGCGAGGAATTGAAGAAGCTGGGCCGCGAAGACATCATGATCATCGTGGGCGGCGTTATTCCTCCAGGAGATTTCCAAGAGCTATACGACGACGGTGCTGCCGCCATTTACCCGCCGGGCACTGTTATCGCAGATTCTGTGATCGACATGCTGACCAAGCTATCGGCACATATGGGAATCGAGCTTCATGTCGATGACGATGACAAATCGGACGACTCTGATGAAGCTGAGGATAAGGCGGAGGCCTAAGGCATAAAGCGAAGGAATAACGGCACCATTATTCTTCCCGGTGATGATTCTTCCGGGTGGTGTCGAGATTCCTTAGCTGCATGATGAGCGCTCTTTTCCCGGCCAATTGGGGTGGGGAAGAGGGCGCTTTGTCCTCATGATGGACATCATGTAGAGAGTAACTTCACACGTCACGCGGTCCGTTAAGTGTTTTACGGTCCGTCGAGTGCTTCGCGGTCCGTCGAGTGCTTCGCGGTCCGTCGGGTTTTAAAACAAGTGCATAATTAATTACATAATTTACTTATAAAATTACTTTTATGACGAGCTCTTCGTAGAAAGGCGGAGATATCAATGTCTTCCAATAGCCAAGCGCGGGGAGATGAATTTCTCGAGTCAACCCTCGGGTCATTAACGACGACTGCGGGGACTGAAGTCCCAGGAAAGTCAGCAGTTGCTCCGGAAGCGGTTAAGCGAGCCCGCCACCGCATCGACGTCGATGCTTTGTTCACCTCCGTACGGAATAATGAGCGAACCCAGCTTGCCCGGGCCATCACTCTGCTCGAGTCTTCTGCACCGGCGCATCACGTCTTGGCCCAAGAGCTATTGGTGAAGCTGCTGCCTTTCTCTGGAAAGGCATTACGAGTAGGTATTACGGGCGTTCCCGGTGTCGGTAAATCTACGTTCATTGAGCGTCTCGGTTTGTACCTTGTAGAAAACGGTCACAAAGTCGCGGTGCTCGCCATTGATCCTTCATCTACGCGTTCACGAGGGTCAATCTTGGGGGACAAAACCCGAATGACGAAGCTCTCGCAAAGCGAGAACGCCTACATTCGGCCATCCCCAAGCGCTGGGACACTCGGCGGTGTCGCTAAAGCAACCCGCGAGACGATGATTGTCATGGAGGCCGCCGGTTATGACGTCATCCTCGTCGAAACTGTCGGCGTGGGACAGTCGGAGATCGCTGTTAGCGAGATGGTCGACTGCTTCACCTTCCTAGCTCTAGCAGGCGCCGGGGACCAGCTGCAGGGCATCAAGAAAGGCATTCTTGAACTTGCCGACCTCGTCGCTATCAACAAAGCAGACGGAGATAATGTTCGCCGCGCAAAGCGGGCCGCGCGAGAACTAGGTGCGGCGATGCGCATGGTTCGACCAGCAAATGCTTCATGGAAACCTCCGACAATGACGATGTCTGCCGCTGAAGGCAACGGTGTCGAAGAATTCTGGAAGGTGGTCGAAGAGCACCACGATCAAATGGTGGCCGAGGGCCGATTTGATGAGCAACGGAGGAACCAGCAGATCGGCTGGACATGGCAAATGGTCCACGAAACCTTACTGACTCGGCTAAACACATCTGAGGCAGTGAAGAAGGAAAAGAAGCTGATTGAAACGCAGCTTCGCGCCGGGCAGGTGACACCAACAATTGCGGCAGAGCGCATCCTCAAGGCGTTTGACACCGGGGAGACGACTGATAATCAGCTGAACAAGCGCGAGTAACCAGGGGAGCGTTCCGAGCATTGCGAAGCCCGGGTTCTTATCAGGAGTTGATGAGAACCCGGGCTTATTCTGTGTCCGGAGGGGGACTTGAACCCCCACGCCCGTTAATAGGGCACTAGCACCTCAAGCTAGCGCGTCTGCCATTCCGCCACCCGGACAGGGTAAACAGTCAGCAATTAGCTGAGCACGAGGCAATACTCTAGTTGTGTCGAAGGCTGTACACAAATCTGCTGGTCACCAATCGTGGGACACTCCTTGAAGGTCCCACGCGGTTCCGGACGCGCGGCAATGGAATTTACTTTTCCCCTGCGCATCAGGGCCAATCGATGACCGTTCATCCACCGATTGATGCTAGGCAAGGGCGCCTTAGTGCGCTACTATTAGGCCAGATTCGCGCCGCACCCTGAGGACAGGTTTGTGGAGCGCAATGGGGGAATAAAATTTGGGGGCTCTATCTACGATGACGTGTTCGTCGCTCAATCAACGTTCTAATAGATATCGTGTGCCCACGGTATCGCTATCGGCCTATCACCGACGTAAGAGAGGCCTCCTCGAGTTTACGTGTATCGCTGTGGCTGTATGGATGCTAGCGGGGTGTCACACAACCACTGATAAGAGCAGTGAAATAAATTCGGACTTATCCGAGACGACGTTGAGTAGTTCGGTAATGACGCGTCCTCCCATTTCTTCGCAATCACCTGCAGAGAAATATGGATCAAAGAAGAATAATGATGAGGTTCCGTTATGGGAGCGCCCGGAAATATTGGCTAAATATCCGGTGAAAGCAAAGAAGAACCCCGATGGATCCTATGACTACTCAGACCCACGTTTTGAGAACGCCGACCTCTGCGAAGATGCTCCGCCAGGGTATTGGGAGAGTAGGGGATTCATAAAGAAATCATCCGAAAAAGATGAATTTTTGCATTTTAATGACTGCCTTTTGAGAGAGACGAATGAAACGCAGCCACTATTGATGGATTTCGGTACCGACAAACGAAGTAGAGAAGAAGTCCCAGGTAAAAGGGTTGAGAACGAGAATCCTACAACCTTTACACGTTGGGGAAGGATAGTAGGAGATCCGCATTGCGTGGTCTACACCGAAACTCAACTCGGACGCGTCGCGGTTCAAGCTATAGATGAGACACGGACTTTGAACGAAGCAGAATTATGCGATTTAGTTAAGACACTGAATGAGAGGTTAACTTAAAGTGGCCATTTCGATTGATACTTGTTCCCTAGATAGGGCTCTAGAATTCCTAGAGAATGGAAATGATATCTCTGGGGGCAAATATATTCTATATTCCAAAAAATTATCTGGGGATTACACTGGTGAACCTGGGTTACGAATGTTGGGGGCGCAACATTGCCGGGTGATTAACGGTGAAACTGGTAGCGCAACGCACACGTTGCGGCAGCTACGTCAACTCATCCGCTGGTTGGCTGAAGGTACGAAAGCAATGCGAGGCGCCTTCATCGGCCAAGACGATACCTCAGCGGCCATACTATGCGGACTTAAATCGATCCAAGCCACAGATTTCACCTTCCCGACACGTCCGGATGGGGCATTTAGCCCCTTTGATTTCACTGACCCCACTCACGGTGGCACCGATGACCCGGGCGCACTAGTTGCCATGCTCGATGCTGGCAACGATAGTGACATTTATGCCCTCGCCGATTACTGGCACAACTTGTCCAGTTCTTTGAACAAGACTGTCGATGCCCTCGCACGAGCCCGCACCCAGTTGGAAGAAAACACGGGAGAGGCCATTGATGCCGCCACCGGGTGCTTCAGCCAAGTAATGGCCACCGCCCAAATTTTCGCCGATAACGCCACCGCCATGCACGCGTCGGTCTCCCAACTGCCTCATATTCGGCAGGCTGCCCGCACGCAGATCGCTGCCATCGAAGCCGAGCACACTGCAGCGGTCGCCGCAGCCACTAACCCCGCCGGAGTTCGCGCGGCTGGGGAAGCAGCCCGGGCAACCACCCGTGAATTCATGACCGGCCCCTATCAAGCCATGCTCACCGCGGCGGTGCCACCGCTACGCAATCTCACCGAACGACCCAACGTCGGCCAGGGAGGAGGACACCTCACTGCACATGCACCAACCCCCATACACACCAGTGCAGCCGAAGTTGCCCCTACTAGCGTCATGAGCGCCGCACACGGCACACCAGCCGTCGGAACAACTGGGACATCCGTAGGAGGAACAACGACCAGCACAGGCGGAGTACCAGCAGGCGGAGGGATAGTTGGCAACACCACCACACCACCGACCCCGGCAAATACCGTCCCCACAGCGGTCCCTTCACAATTCCGGCCACCTAGGGAAACGAACGGTTTCCCTCCTTCGCACACGAATCCTGGAGTATCCGGACATACCCACACCCCAACACCGTATGGGCCGCCGACTACTAATGCGGTCAATCAGTCGCCACGTACCTCCGCACCTCACACTCCACGGACCTCGTATAACAATGGCCGCAACAACGCCCCAATAACACCCGGGCCCCAAGACCCGTGGAACCGGAACAACTCGGACGATTACCACAGGTCAATGAAGCCAAATTCGCCAGCATCACATCTCGATAAACGCCCAGCGGGTCCGTACGGCGAATCCCGTGCTCGCAGCGTCATTGTGCACCCCGGCCCTCATGACCAGAGCCCAATCCACGGCAACGACCGCAATAAGCTTTTACACAATGACACTACGGACCGTGGAAACCCATACAACGATCGAAATTACGGCCATAACGAACACTCACCAGGACGAAGTAACTCCTCACATCCCACCGGCCACGACGGTTCACGCCCGGCGATGGGCAGGACGGGCATCGCACCCATGGGCGGCTACGGAAACGCATCTAAAAACCAGAAACAAGAACCGGAAGGGAAATACAAGCCCATCACCAGCGAATTCGAGGCCGAATACAACCTGCGGCAACTGCGGGGAGATATTGGTCTCACCACACCACACGTCATCGGCGCACAACTGCGAGAAAACAAGTGAACCGCTGCAGCGACAGAAGTATCCGGGCATACTGGGGTCATGAGCGATTCACCGAAAGCAACCGAAAACGCACAAGAACCCACCTCCGGCACCACCGCGACCAGCACACCGAGTTACGTTGACCCGCGATTCAAAGCCGCGGACCCATACGCGTACCTACCGGACGTTCCGACATTTCCGCTGAGCAGTGCAGACTTCTCGTCCGGCGATGAACTACCAGACGACTTACAAGGACCCGACGGCGTTTCACCACAACTGTCGTGGTCTGATCTTCCCGAAGGAACAAAATCCCTGGCAGTTACCGTCTACGACCCTGATGCCCCCACGGTCTCCGGGTACTGGCACTGGGCAGTCTTCAACCTCCCGGCAGATCTCACAGAGCTTCCCAAAAACGCCGGATCCGAAGACACACCATCGCTCCCAGAAGGCGCCCAAACGCTAAAGGGTGACTCAGGGAAGCGCGGCTACTACGGCGCAATGCCTCCAGAAGGGCACGGTCCTCACCGCTACCTCTACGCCGTGCATGCCGTCGACGTCGACAAGCTCGACATCCCCGAGGGCTCAACCCCGACAATCCTCGGGTTCAACCTCAACTTCCACACGCTTGCACGCTCAATAATTTGGGGCTGGGCAGAAAACTAAGAAGCTACGAAGCCGGGATCCAGGGGAGCTCCCGGCCAACAGCATCAGCAATGGAGCCCAAGCCATGGCGTCGGACCTGCTCTGCCAGACCACGATGGATATCGCGAATCCAATCGGGGCCACCATAAATCAACGCGGTGTACCCCTCGAGCAAACTCGCGCCCGCACCGATACGCTCCCATGCCTGCTGCGGGGCCTCAATTCCGCCGACAGAGACAAGAGTCAACGACTCGCCCACGTGTTTGCGTAACAAACGCAGAACCTCCAGGGAACGGTCCGCCACCGGGCGACCCGACACACCACCAGCACCCATCGCCTCCACCTCAGAGGACGGCGTCGTTAAATGGTCACGGGAAATGGTCGTATTTGTCGCCACAATCCCGGCCAGCCCCTTCTCCTGGGCCAAATCCGCAACCGCAAGAATGTCATCATCACACAGGTCAGGGGCGATTTTAATCAACACAGGTGTGTCCTCGACCTCGTCAAGAACCGCGTCCACAATTGGTTCCAACGAATCCACTGCCTGCAAATCCCGTAACCCCGGGGTATTCGGGCTCGAGACGTTCACCACCACGAAATCTGCGTGATGCCCAAGCAAACGGGCCGATAAGCGATAATCCTCTGCAGCCTCTTCAATGGGGGTTTTCTTCGTCTTACCGATATTGACCGCAATCACGTCACGGCTTCGGCGTCGAGCGATCCGCCGTGCACACAGTACGGCGCCCTCATTGTTAAAGCCCATCCGATTCAAAATCGCATGGTCGCGTCGCAACCGAAAAAGCCTGGGGGAGGGATTACCAGGTTGTCCCTCCGCTGTCACAGTACCCAGCTCGGCGAACCCAAAGCCCAGAGGAGACCACACATCCGGGGACGTTGCGCTCTTATCAAACCCAGCAGCCAGGCCCAGGGGCCGAGGGAAGTTCACACCAAAAACAGTCTGTTCCAGCGCTGTGTCATGGACAGCCCACCATCGTTCAAGAGCCCGATTAGCCATCGGCATGCGCTGAAAAATGCCCAAGGCCTTCGTCATTAATGAATGAATAGTCTCAGGGTCCAAGCGGAACATTTGCCGCAATGACCAGGAGTAGATAGCGCTTCGTACGGGATGTGACTTCCGGCAATCCTCAAGATCGGCATCAATACGATCAGTGCTGGTCAACGACATGATTATGCTTCCTTCTTCACGGGATAACTCGGCTCACTCGAGGCACCCTCATGGCGCGCCTCGCTCACCTGATCCTTCGATATGTGTTGCACCGTCGAGGACTGCGGCGACGCAATCAACAGGCCTCCATCGCCATCAACCACAACCGACTGAGCATCGGGAATCGTGTGCATCGTCGCCACTTTGACTGGAACGCCCGACGAAATGTCATACCCAATGACGGTGTTCTTCCCCGTTGACGTCACCCACACCGTGCGTGTGTTGGCATCCCACGCCACACCCCACGGGACGGAATCAGTATGGATTGTTTGGTGTTTCCTCAAAATATCGTTGGCCGTGAAAATCTCAATCGAGTTCAACTTGGTTGACGACGCCACAACAACGCCGTCCTGCCCACCGGCAATTTTCCCAGCACCTTGGCCGATCCGCAGCGACGATCCTTCCTTGTCCTCGCCGGGATACACACCCGTTAGACTCGACTGTTTCTTGTCGAACACCGCTGACATCTCTTTATCTGACCCAGATTTAGGATCAGGATCCACGATCAGCGATTGGATCGCTCCTTCGCCGATAGAAACAGTTGCCTTCCCATCCTTATCGGAACCGTCCAGAGGGAAGTACTTGATTTTCTTCTCACCGGCGAAAGTCACACTGACAACATCGCTGGTCACCGCCGCCGTCGTCGCGGTGCCGTCAACCTCGAGATCGTGAACCTTCTTGCCTTGGCCATCGAAAACGAGCACATGGTTCTCACATGCGACAGAAAAACCGCCCCCCGCGGCACGAGAAAGATCTTTACAATCCTTGCCAAGATCCACCGACTTGGGCTTCCCGTTCGTCCAATCCGACGACGTTCCGATCACCATTTTTCCACCGGACAGGCCGGCGATGACTGGTGAGTCTGACTGACCACTCACCACTAAATCGGAAACACCGTCACCGGGGAGATCGACATCGCGAGTATCTCCCGACGGGGGTTCCGCGGCAGGTACCGACGTCGGCGAGACGTCTTCTGCCTTCGATAACGCTTCTTGATCATCGCTGCGTGAGCAACCCGCCAGCATCGTGACGGTCAGACCACTGCAACACGCGATGCTTAACGCTCGCGCACCGAGGCGTCGTTGTTTGCGCTGCGTCGGCAATGTACCAGTACGAATCGATTGACCAGGAGTACCGTCGGAAATCACTCTCGTAACGCTACTACAGGTCACGGAGCTAAGACACCGAGGCGACGGCCAGAGATGAACAGTGATTCTCACGCGCTTTCTTATCTCCGCAAATGCCCCATACGCTGGAAGATAACGGTGAGCCCATAAAGTTGCTAGCCTACTTGCCGTGTCTCTATCCATTTCCGGGCTCCTGGTCCGGGCTACACGACAGGTAGTTTCTATGGCCAATTCGGCACTCACCTCTGTTTCAGGGGTAGTTCACGACGCGTTCACGCACCTACATCAACTCCATCAGGCTCACGGTTTTCTTGGATCAGTGGCGGGAAGGATCCACGAAACCGCATCCTCATTAGCGCAGTCGCCAGCCTCGTGGCTGAGCCAGACGGGCACATCAGCCCACGCTGCTACCCATGCCCATGTGGCCACTGATCTCGCAGCCGCCGGTACCGAGACCCACATGAGTTGGATACAAACGATCATCCTGTCGATCATCCAGGGCCTCACAGAGTTCTTGCCTGTGTCATCGTCGGGCCACCTCCGGATCGTGTCCCAACTTCTGTGGAACCAAGATGCAGGTGCCTCATTCACTGCCGTCGTTCAGTTGGGGACAGAAGCGGCAGTGTTGGTGTTTTTTGCCAAGGACATTTGGCGCATCATCACCGGATGGTTCGCTGGCCTGATGGATAAAACCAAGCGCGGGGCCGACTACCGCATGGGGTGGATGGTGATTGTAGGCACCATTCCCGTGGGAATTATTGGATACGTCCTCAAAGACTTCATCCGCGACAATTTCCGCAATTTGTGGCTCACCGCCGCGGTGCTCATCCTGTTCTCGTTCGTGTTCATTTGGGCCGAACGGGTAGGTCGTCACACGCGGACGGAGAAAGACTTGACCATGCGCGACGCCATCATCATGGGGTTCGCTCAATGCCTTGCGCTCATTCCGGGCGTCTCTCGTTCGGGTGGCACCGTGTCCGCGGGGCTCTTCCTTAACCAGGATCGCGAGGCAGCGACGCGTTTTTCATTCTTGCTAGCTATCCCTGCCGTCCTGGCTTCCGGGCTTTTCTCCCTGCCTGATGCTTTTCACCCCACCGACGGGCAAATCGCTTCCGGCCCGCAGCTGTTGGTGGGCACGTTAATCGCGTTTGCGCTGGGCTACGTCTCTATTGCGTGGTTGCTCAAGTTCGTCGCAAATAATTCATTTGCCTGGTTTGCTGCGTACCGCATCCCGGTGGGGATTATCGTGATGATTCTCCTGGCTACGGGCGTGATGGCAGCCGCCTAAGCCATATCGCCAGGGGGGCCGTAGACTAAGGCTCATGCAGTCGTGGCAAAAACCCCTTGTTGCTGATTTCCGTTCCGTCGTCGGGGAGGACCAACCGGTTCCTCTCCACATGTGGGATACGGCATCCCGTGAAGTCACCCCTCTCACACCGTCCGACGAGGCGACGGTGTATGTCTGCGGAATCACTCCTTATGATTCGACGCACTTGGGTCATGCTGCCACGTACGTCACCTTTGATGTTTTGAATAGGCAGTTATTGGCGAATGGCCACCGCGTGAACTTCGTGCAAAATGTCACCGACGTGGACGATCCGCTGTTCGAGCGAGCCCAACGCGACGGGGTCGATTGGCAGGAGCTGGGGGAGGAGCAAACCGATCTGTTCCGCCAGGATATGGCCAACCTTGGGGTGATCCCACCAACGTCATATATCGGCGCAGTTGAGGCCATTCCCGATGTCATCGACATGGTGAGCACGTTGCTGGACAACGGGTCTGCCTATGTTGTGGACGATCCCACATATCCGGATGTCTATGCCGATCGAACGGCAACCCCGCAATTTGGTTATGAGTCGCGGTACGACGAAGCCACGATGGAGCAATTCTTTGCGGAAAGAGGTGGCGATCCAGACCGCCCGGGGAAGCGAGATCCGTTAGATTCCTTGCTGTGGCGCGCAGAGCGCCCCGGTGAACCAGCGTGGGATTCGCCCTTTGGGCGCGGACGGCCCGGCTGGCATATTGAGTGCGCCGCTATTGCAGCGCGGTATTTGGGCAGCCATTTTGATGTCCAAGGAGGGGGAGAAGACCTCATTTTCCCTCACCACGAATACTCCGCAGCTCACGTGGAAGCGGCATGCGGCGTGGAGCGCATGGCTGACCATTACATGCACACCGGACTTATTGCTCTCGGCGGCGTCAAGATGAGCAAGTCGTTGGGCAATCTTGTGTTTGTATCCAGGTTGTGTAATGCCGGAACTGATCCGTCGTCCATTCGTTTAGCCCTCTACGCCGGGCATTATCGTGATCAGCGCAACTGGTCGGATGCTCTTTTGGCTGCCGCTTCACGACGTTTAGCTCTGTGGCGCACTGCCGTCGAGACTGTTCATGCTCACAACGACGCTGATTCTGAGGCGCGAGCCCGTCGATTAGTCGACGACGTTCGCCAGGCTCTCGCAACTGATCTGGACACGCCAGCTGCTGTCGATCTCGTCGACGAATGGGCGGGCAGTATCGTCGACAAGGAAAAGATTTGGGATCTGCCTGGTGTTGACGGGAAGAACGCCCATGAGTCCCTCTCGGTACCCGTTCCCTGTGCGGCTCCAGCGACGGATGACAAGCTCAGTGTTGCTCAGGGGAAGATCACGATTCTCGACGACGGGAAAGATAGCGAAGCGGATGCCAAGTCTGTGGAGCTCGCGTCGGCAACGGCGGGTACCCAGCGGTGCGGGGCCCACTCGCATGCGTCGGGGGAGCTTACGGTAGACCTGTTGCCCGCCCCCCATCAGCGCGGCGACGCCCCTTCCGCTTTGTATTCTCATCTCTCGCCCGCTGCAGCGTTGGTCGCCGGGTGTGTTGATGCTCTACTGGGGCTAAAACTTTAGGTCACCGACGGATTTGGTCGAGCACCCCAATAGTAGACTAAGCTGTCTATCTGTGAATGATGAGCGTCAACCTTTGAATCCTAAGAAATCCGAGTTTCTCCAGGCCCTCCATGACCGGGTGCTGATCGGTGACGGAGCCATGGGGACGCAACTTCAAGCCATTGACCTTGACTTGGATGCAGATTTCCACGGGCTCGAGGGATGCAACGAAATTCTCAACATCACCCGCCCCGATATCTTGGCCGACATTCACCGCCGATACTTTGAGGCGGGGGCCGATGCCGTCGAAACAAATACCTTCGGCTGCAACCTCCCCAATTTTGCCGATTACGGCATTGAAGATCGCATCGAGGAAATTGCCTACGCCGGCACCCAGATCGCTCGATCGGTTGCTGATGACATGGGGCCTGGCCGCGAAGGCATGAAACGCTTCGTTCTTGGATCATTAGGTCCGGGAACAAAGCTTCCTACTCTCGGGAATGCTCCGTTCTCAGACCTTCGCGATGCGTACACGGAAGCAGCCCACGGATTAGTCCGCGGTGGGGCAGACGCCATCCTGATTGAGACCGCACAAGATCTCTTGCAAGTCAAAGCCGCGGTACACGGCGTCCAGCAAGCTTTCGACGATTACGGGACCACCTTACCGATCATGTGCCACGTGACGGTAGAAACCACCGGCACGATGCTGCTGGGTTCAGAAATCGGTGCAGCCCTCACCGCCCTGGAACGCCTGGGCATTGACGTCATCGGGATGAACTGTGCAACCGGCCCCGACGAGATGAATGAGCACCTGCGGTACTTATCCGCCCATGCGCCCATGCCGGTATCAGTCATGCCGAACGCTGGCTTGCCGGAGCTCGGAGCTAACGGAGCTGTCTATCCTTTGACTCCCGACGAACTTGCCGCGGCAAGTGTCCACTTCGTGCGTGATTATGGGCTCTCCATGGTCGGCGGCTGTTGCGGGACAACCCCGGAGCACATAACAGCCGTTCGCGACGCCGTGATCGGTTCGCCAGACTCACAAGAGGACGCCTCGGAGTCTCCCGCCGTCACACGCCCGGCGCGCCACCACGACTTCGACGATAACGTTTCATCCCTATATTCAACCGTGCCGCTGACTCAGGACACGGGGATCACCATGATTGGGGAGCGGACGAACTCCAACGGTTCCAAGGCTTTCCGCACGGCGATGCTCGAGGGCGACTGGAATAAGTGCCTGGATATCGCGAAGGCACAGACTCGCGACGGTGCCCACATGATTGATCTGTGCGTGGACTATGTGGGCCGTGATGGCACCCAAGACATGGCCGAGCTCGCGAGCCGTTTGGCGACGAACTCGACGCTGCCGATCATGTTGGACTCGACGGAGCCCGATGTTATCCGCATGGGCCTTGAGCACCTTGGTGGCCGGTGCGCGGTCAACTCGGTGAATTTTGAGGACGGTGACGGCCCCGGGTCGCGCTATGACCGGATCATGACGCTGGTCAAGAAGCATGGCGCGGCGGTCGTGGCTCTCACTATCGACGAAGAGGGGCAGGCACGAACGGCGGAGAAGAAAGTCGAGATCGCTGAACGCCTTATTGCGGACATCACCACGCGCTGGGGCCTGCGCGAAAGCGACATCATCGTCGATTGCCTGACGTTCCCGATTTCGACCGGCCAAGTAGAAACCCGCCGCGATGGTATCGAAACGATCAACGCCATTCGCGAAATCACCTCGCGTCACCCCGACATCCACACCACGCTGGGGCTGTCGAATATTTCGTTCGGCCTTAACCCGGCCGCCCGCCAAGTCCTGAATTCGGTCTTTCTGAACGAATGTATCGAGGCCGGACTGGATACGGCCATTGCTCACTCCAGCAAGATCGTACCGATGAACCGCATCGACGACGATCAACGCGACGTCGCCCTGGACATGGTTTATGACCGTCGCGGAACGGAAGGACGAGGCGGAACCGCCGACGAAGATTACGATCCGCTGCAAACCTTCATGGAGTTATTCCAAGGCGTGTCCGCCGCCGACGCCAAGGACGCACGGGCAGAAGCCCTGCAGGCGCTGCCGCTCTTTAAGCGGCTGGCACAGCGCATCATCGACGGCGAAAAGAACGGACTTGAAGCTGATCTCGATCTCGCCCGCGATGAAAAAGACCCCCTCGAGATCATCAACCAAGATCTCCTCGCAGGGATGAAAGTCGTCGGAGACCTCTTCGGCTCCGGGCAGATGCAGCTCCCCTTCGTGCTGCAATCAGCTGAAACGATGAAAGCCGCCGTATCCCACCTTGAACAATTCATGGAAGCCACCGATGACTCCGCCTCCAAAGGCAAAATCATCCTGGCCACGGTCAAAGGAGATGTTCACGATATCGGGAAAAATCTCGTGGACATTATCTTGTCCAATAACGGCTACGACGTGGTTAACCTGGGCATCAAACAACCCATTTCCAACATTCTCCACGCAGCATCCGAGCACCAGGCTGACGTCATCGGCATGTCCGGACTCCTGGTGAAGTCGACGGTCGTCATGAAAGACAACCTCCTCGAGATGAACTCCGCCGGCGCCGCCAACTACCCCGTCCTCCTCGGCGGAGCAGCGCTGACACGCACTTACGTCGAAAATGACCTCGACGAGCTCTACCAGGGCGATGTCCACTATGCGCGTGACGCTTTCGAAGGCCTCAACTTGATGGATCAGATCATGTCCATGAAGCGCGGTTCACAGCGAGAACTCACCGAGGAACAAATCGCCGCCGCCACCCGCGCACAAAAGAAGAAAGAAGAAAGGAAAGCCAGGCACGAACGCTCACGGAAAATCGCGGCCAAACGGAAAGCAGAAAGCGCCCCGGCGGTCATCCCTGATCGCTCCGACGTCGCCACCGATACCCCCATCGCAACCCCACCATTCTGGGGCACACGGATAGTCAAAGGCCTCCCCGTCAGAGACTATCTCACCTGCCTCGACGAACGCGCCCTCTTCATGGGCCAATGGGGACTACGCGGAACACGCGGCGGCGACGGCCCCTCCTACGACGAACTCGTCGAAACCGAAGGACGCCCACGGCTCAGAGCATGGATCAACGACCTCAAAGCAGAAGGAATCCTCAACCACTCTGCCGTCGTCTACGGCTACTTCCCGGCCGTCTCAGAAGGCAACACCGTGCACATCCTGCCCGTACCCAACGAGGCAGAAGAACCAGATCCCACGGCGCAACCCGTAACATCATTCGAGTTCCCACGCCAACAACGCGGACGGTTCCTCTGCATCGCAGACTTCATCCGCTCACGCGACGAAGCACAACGCACCGGGCACACCGACGTCTTCCCACTTCAGCTCGTCACCATGGGGCAATCCATCGCGGACAAAGCCAACGTCCTCTTCAAAGACAACCACTACCGCGAATACCTCGAACTCCACGGCATCGGCGTCCAACTCACTGAAGCCCTCGCCGAATACTGGCACTCCCGCGTCCGAGCCGAACTCGCCTTCGCCGACGGCACCCACGCCGGCGACGACGACGGCACCGAAGACCGGGCATTCTTCGACCTCAAATACCGAGGAGCACGCTACTCCTTCGGCTACGGATCATGCCCCGACCTGGAATCGCGCCGGGCGTTGGTGGACCTTTTGCGTCCTGAGCGGATTGGTGTTGAGTTGTCTGAGGAGCTGCAATTGCACCCTGAGCAGTCAACTGATGCATTCGTGCTCTATCACCCGGAGGCAAAGTATTTCAATGTCTAATTCGTTGCCGTGACCGTGACCGTCGTGAAAGCCACACGACGCGCCAGTGCGTGAACTCCTCGCGCCGTGGTGCGATGCCACTCCGTACACTGTGTTGCATGCGTGCGATTGCTTGGGACATGGATGGAACCCTTGTCGATACTGAACCGCGGTGGGGGATAGCCACCTATGAGATGGCCACGTTGATGGGCGTAGACCTCACACCCGAACAACGAGCGGTCACCGTCGGCGGAACTGCGGAACACACCATTTCAACGTGCCTGGAATTCGCTGGGCAGACTCCGAATCCGGAGCTCATTGACACCTGGAAGACGTGGTTTTTTGCGCGGATGGGCGAGATTCTTTCCGAGGGGTTCGACTTTCGGCCCGGTTTTCCCGCGCTCTTGCACGATATTCACGACGCGGGTATTCCCCAGGCACTAGTCACCAACACGGCCCGCGCATTGGTGGACCACTGTTTACCCGTTATCGGCGACGGTTTTTTCGCCACGTCGGTAGCCGGGGACGAAGTTCCTCGCGGAAAGCCCTATCCCGACGGATACGCGCGGGCATGCGACCTAATGGACGTCAATCCCAACGACGTCCTCGTCGTTGAAGACTCACCTACAGGAATGTCTGCAGCTCGTGCGGCAGGATGCCGTGTCCTCGGTGTTCCGGTGGAGCCTGGCTTAGAACTGCCCGAGGGGATAAAAACCCTCCACGAACTACGCGGAGTGACCAGTTTTGCTCCCCGCGATGGGCATCCGTGGAGGATTGACGATTTCCAAGAGCTATGGAACGAACTCTAGATGTGCATACGCCACGACGAGCATATGAAAGAATGACGACTGTGAAGAATTTTGATGAGCTTTTCGCTGAAATCACCGACCGCGCACAACAGCGCCCCGAAGACTCAGGAACTGTTGAAGCCTTGGACAAGGGCCTCCACTTCCTTGGGAAGAAAGTTGTCGAGGAAGCAGGCGAAGTATGGTTAGCCGCTGAATATCAGTCAGACGAGGAACTGTCCGAGGAAATCAGCCAATTGCTCTATTGGCTACAGGTTGTCGCTGTTAAACGTGGTCTGTCCCTGGACGATATTTACCGGTATCTGTAGTCCTTCTACGTACAGCTATTCAGCAACCACAGCGCCCCCGGTTCGCCCCATTGTCCATCTTCTCTTTCTTGCCTTCAGGAGTTTTATTCCATGCTTCGCGTCGCCGTTCCTAACAAGGGTTCTCTGTCTCAGACTGCTACCCACATTTTGGAGGAGGCGGGCTACAGGATGCGCCGAGACTCCAAAGACCTCACGTCATGGGATGAGCAAAATGACGTGGAGTTTTTCTTCCTCCGCCCCAAAGATATCGCGATCTACGTCGCTAAAGGTCACCTTGACTTGGGAATTACCGGCCGCGACTTAGCTGCGGATTCTGCTGCGAACGGGGTAGATGAACTCCTCGCTCTTGGTTTCGGTGCGTCGACCTTCCGCTACGCGGCACCCGAGAATGAGGAGTGGAATCTCAACAAGATTGAGGGAAAGCGCATTGCGACGAGTTACCCACATTTGGTCAGTGCTGACCTCGCAAAGCGGGGCATCCAGGCCGACGTTATCCGGTTGGATGGGGCAGTCGAGATTTCTATTCGTCTCGGCGTAGCTGACATCATCGCCGATGTTGTCTCGACGGGACGGACGTTGCGTCAACAGGGGTTGTCGCCGTTCGGGGACGTGATTTGCACGTCCGAGGCGATCATTGTCGGCCGGCACAATCAGCCGGTCACCGATGAACACCAGATCCTGTTGCGACGGATTGAGGGCATTCTGCACGCGAAGAATTACCTCATGATTGATTACAACTGCCCGAAGTCGCTTCTGGCTGAGGCTACCAAGCTCACACCTGGCTTATCTGCGCCCACTGTTTCACCACTTGCCGACGACGACTGGGTCGCTGTCCGCGCGATGGCTCCGCGCAAAGACGCAAACCAGCTTATGGACCGGTTATCGGCATTGGGCGCTGAAGCAATTTTGGCAACGGATATTCGTATTGCCCGCCTTACTCGGTAAAAACGCGCCTATGTGGCTCGGTGATCACACGCACACCGCGGGATGCTAGTTCCGTGCGTTGTCAGGCCACCCCGGATAGGGCAGTTCCGTTCCACCTTTGGCGGGACAAAGAGACTGAAAAGAGCACCAATCGCACAGTTTGGATTCTTTAGGCAGAAACCGGCCAGTCTTGCCATCGCGGGTAATTTTCGACCACAGGTCGCCAACGTCCCGTTCGAAGTACTCCAGCTCGACTTGGGAGGGAGCCAGGTACATCGAATCCATCACCTTGAGATACATGAGGCGCAGTTGCGTCGGGATGATATTGAATAAACGCCAGTACACAAGCGCATAAAACCGCATTTGAAACACTGCCTGCTGGCTAAAACGCGGGATGGGTTTCTTGCCAGTTTTGTAATCGACCACGCGGATTTCTCCCGTCGGAGCGACATCGACACGGTCAATGAACCCTCGTACGGGAACGCCATTAGGCAGCGTGGTGTCCACCAACATTTCGCACTCGTCAGCGTCGAAGTTTTCGGGATTTTCCATAGCGAAGTACCCCTTCAAGAGAGACCGGCATTCGACCAAGAAGGGGAGGAGCTTGTCCTCAGGAACAAGCTCCCGCAGATCCGGATCTTTCTCAACCATGAGCGCCCACTGCGGTTTGAGCATTTTGGTGGCTTTGGGATACGTGCGCTCTGGACGTGGCTGACCGTACATATTCTCTAGCACGGCATGCACTAAAGTCCCCTTGACCTGCGCAATCGTCTTCGGCTCAGGAAGCCGATCAATGGCACGATACCGGTACAGCAGAGGGCACTGCCGGTAATCTCCTGCCCGGGAAGGGGATAAAGCCATACGACGTCGAGCACTCATGATCCATGACCCTAGCGCATGACCGTCGTCACCCATGCACCCCGTAGACTATCCGTGAGCTACCGTGAGACTGCTAACACAACCGTTATTTCTTTTCGTGAAGGAGCTTGGTAAATGGCCTATACGGGTGTCTTTCGCCCCGGAGATCGCGTTCAACTTACCGACGCGAAGCGTCGTCATTTCACCATTGAGCTGGCCGAGGGGGAGAGATTCTTCACGCACATGGGGGCCATTGCTCACGACGACATCATCGGTAAGGACGAAGGAACGGTGGTTGTTTCTACCGAAGGTGGGCAATATTTATGTTTCCGCCACCTGATGGTGGACTATGTCCTGTCCATGCCTCGTGGAGCGCAAGTTATTTATCCCAAAGACGCTGCACAAATCGTGATTGAGGGGGACATCTTCCCCGGTGCCCGAGTCCTTGAAGCAGGTGCTGGTTCGGGGGCGCTCACCCTGTCCCTTCTTCGCGCTGTCGGGGAGCGCGGGACGGTGTTCTCGTATGAAATTCGCGACGACCACCTGAAGTATGCGTTGTCGAATGTCTCCGAATTCATGGGTTCGACGCCGGATAATTGGCAGCCTCGGCTCGGCGATCTTCGCGACGTGACCGTCGATGACCTCGATGGCCCCGTCGATCGGATCATTCTGGATATGTTGGAGCCGTGGGAGTGCTTGGAAACCTGCCAAAATCTGCTCCTGCCTGGTGGGGTGTTGATGGCTTATGTAGCGACAGTTCCTCAATTGATGAAGGTCATGGAGGGAATTCGGGCCCGCGGATGCTTCACGGAACCTCGCGCGTGGGAATCGTTGGTTCGCGAATGGAAGGTCGATGGGCTAGCTACTCGCCCTGAACATCGCATGAATGCGCACACAGCATTCCTGGTATGGGCGCGTCGTCTGGCTGATGGCACTGTTCCACCCAAGCCCAAGCGTCGCCCCCAAAAGTAGTTATCTCAGAGGTATCTGTCTCGGAAAATGGCACGCGATGAGGGTGGATGACGAGGTCATCAATCCAGGTGAGCCTGGGCTTAGCATTCGTCCTCAAAGAGGTTAGAACCGACACCGGTATGGAGCTTGATCGTCTTTGTAGACTGGTAGTTATGACGACAGCTTCACAACAAACCTCATCCCACAGCACGGCATCGAGTACCTCGCGAAAGGGCAACAATAATGACGCGACCCCGTCGCTGAAAGAATTACAATTAGCCAATCGGACTTTAGGTACACGAAACGCCAAACTCGTCGAGATGCTGAAGGCATCACGCGACAAATTAGACGCTCTTAATGAACAAATCCGGGCATTGTCCGATCCGCCGAGTACGTACGGCACTCTCCTCGAACTCAATCCCGGTGGGCACTCCGCCGAAGTTTTTACGTCTAATCGACGGATGCGTTTAGTGGTTGCTCCCGGGGTGGATACCTCGCAGTTAACGCCCGGCGCGCTTGTTCGGCTCGGGGAGGGGCAGGAAGTCGTCGAGCATTGTGGTTTCAGCGATTTCGGCGATATCGCTGTAGTTAAGGAGTTTCTCCCCGGCGGCTCGAGGGTCGTCGTCGCCGATACGATGGGCGATTTGCGCGTCCTCAAGATTGCGGCGCCACTCTACGAGTTGTGGTCGCAGAAGAACGTCGGCGCGGGGGATCAGGTCCTCGTTGATTACCGGGCGGGCTACGCCTTCGAATCCATCCCGAAGGCCGACGTCGAAAATCTTATTTTGGAAGAGATCCCCGAGGTGTCCTATGAGGACATTGGGGGTCTGCATAACCAAATTGAGATGATTCATGACGCTGTTGAGCTGCCCTTCACTCATCCTGACTTGTATCGTAAGTTTGATCTTCAGCCGCCGAAGGGTGTCTTGCTTTATGGCCCGCCTGGCTGCGGAAAAACGTTGATTGCCAAGGCTGTGGCCCATTCGTTAGCGGAAAAAATGGGGAGTGGAGGAGAGAGTTACTTCCTGAACATTAAGGGTCCGGAGCTGCTCAATAAGTTTGTGGGCGAAACGGAGCGGCAGATTCGGCAGATTTTCGACCGTGCTCGATCGATTGCTGAGGACGGGCGGCCGGTCATCGTGTTCTTCGATGAAATGGATGCGATCTTTAGGACTCGTGGCTCGGGTATTTCCTCCGACCTGGAAAACACCGTTGTTCCACAGCTTCTGTCTGAAATCGACGGGGTTGAGGACTTGCGCAATGTCATTGTTATTGGTGCCTCTAACCGTGAGGAAATGATCGATCCGGCTATTCTTCGGCCGGGTCGATTGGATGTGAAGATCCGCGTTGAGCGTCCCGATGAAAAATCGGCGCGGGAAATCGCAGAGCTGTATCTTGTGGATACGCTTCCGCTGGATCCGGCCCTGGTTGAGGAAACTGGAGACCGGCATGCTGCTGTGGCTGCGCTGATCGATGAGCTCAGTAGTCGAATGTATGCGCAGCACTCGGATAATGAATTTGTTGAGCTCACTTTCGTGGATGGTAGCCGCGAGGTGCTCTATTACCGTGACTTCGCCTCTGGCGCGATGATTGCCAATATCGTCGACCGTGCAAAGAAGAATGCGCTGAAACGAGCGTTAGCGTCGGGGCAGCCTGATAATCATGGTGTCTCGCTCGAGGATGTCAGAACGGCAGTTGACCAGGAGTTCGCTGAAAATGATGATCTCCCCAACACCGCTAATCCCGACGAATGGGCACGGATCTCGGGGCGGACAGGCCAGCGTGTCACAGAGGTAACGGTGGCGCACCATAACCGGAAGACCACAACCGAGACAGAGGCGACCGAGCCAGAAGGTACCGATTCGGGCAAAGGACATACCGATGCTTCATAACCAACCCAGAGTGATAGGGACAGAAACCGAATTCGGGATTTCGTGCCCCGAGAACCCCGCAGTCAGCCCTATTTTGACATCGACGGCCGCTGTTATGTCGTATGCCGACGCGCTGGGGCTGGGTGCTCGGCGGACGCGCTGGGATTATGAGCCTGAATCGCCTCTTCGTGACGCGCGCGGATTCGATCTTCGCCGATACGCTATGAATCACGCGCCCGTGTTGGAACCCAATGCCATGGGAGCGGCCAATATCATCCTTCGCAATGGCGCACGGTTCTATGTGGATCACGCCCACCCGGAGTATTCATCCCCCGAGGTCACAGATGCGTTGTCGGCGGTGATCTGGGATAAAGCCGGAGAGATCATTATGCACCGGGCTGCGCGTGCTGCTACGCAGGCCGGCATCGGGCAAGATCAGGAGCATTGGGATCTCAAGACATACAAGAACAATGTGGATGGCAAGGGTGCCTCATACGGAACCCATGAGAACTACCTGTATCGCCGCGACACGGATATGGCCACGATTGAACAAGGACTGATCCCTTTCTTCGTGACGCGCCAGATTATGACTGGAGCTGGTCGCGTCGGCCTTGGGCAGCAGGGGGATACTGCCGGATTCCAAATTTCGCAGCGTGCTGACTACATCGAAACCAAGGTATCGCTCGAGACCACGCTGAACCGGGGCATCATCAACACCCGCGATGAGCCCCACTCCAATGCCGACGAATGGAAACGCCTCCACGTCATCATTGGGGACGCCAACCTGTCCGAGTATTCACAGTTCCTCAAGGTTGGCACCACGTCACTTGTTCTCGACGCCATCGAAGCCGGGGTTGATTTCTCTGACCTCGCCCTCGAATCACCGGTCGACGATGTCTATCGCGTCTCACGCGACCTCACGTGTACGGCGACCCTGCGCGGGGAGGATCGAAAGACTGAGCGCACAGCCATCGACATTCAGCGTATCTACCGGGATCGGGTGATCGATGCCGCTGATCGCGGGGTCATCAGCCTGAGCGACGTCGAAAAGAAAGTGATAGAAGTCTGGGGCGAGATCCTTGATGACTTAGAGTCCGACCCCTTGTCGACGGCTGATCGTCTCGATTGGACGGCGAAATATGCGCTGCTCGATGGTTTTCGACAGCGCGGGACAGGGGAGTGGGATGATCCTCGGCTGGCCCTCATTGATTTGCAATACAGCGATTGTGATCCTGAGAAGGGGCTTTATTACGCCCTGGTTCGACGGGGGAAGATCCGGACACTCGTTGACCCCGACGATGTGACGGCAGCGATCGACACGCCGCCCACCGATACACGGGCTTGGCTCAGAGGACGATTGGTGGACCGTTTTTCCAGTGAGGTTATCGCGGCGAACTGGGATAATCTCATCGTCACGCCAACTCACCCGCAACGGATCGAGCTGAGCTCACCGACGGCCGCCAACGCCACCGCGACCTACGACATCACTGAGAGCGCAAAGAGCGTCGATGATGTGACGCGTTATCTCACGTCGTCAGGTGTCTGCGATGTCACGCCGCTCCCGAGTCCATAATCTGTGAGTCATAGGCAGTTCTAGACCACTCATACGCGATAAGGTTATAACGGGCACTGAGATCGTCAGATTACAATGAATCACACATAGTGAGAACACTTAAGAAGGCTTTTAAGCATGGAAAAATCATCGCAGATTCACGGCTCCAAGCCCGGCGACGACAACGCCGATGAACCCGAGAACGCCGCCGGCCAGTCACAGATTAGGAAACAAGGTGCCGACGACCTTCTTGACGAAATCGACGGATTACTGGAATCGAACGCAGAAGAATTCGTTCGTTCCTACGTTCAAAAGGGTGGACAGTGAGCGCTGACAAAGCCGTTTTCACCCGCCGAATCATGGGAATCGAAACCGAATTCGGGATTACCTGTACCCATGACGGAGCACAAGCAGTCGCTCCCGACGACATTGCGCGTCAGCTATTTCGACCGATCGTCGACCGCTTCCGTAGCTCCAACATCTACACGCTCAACGGCGGGCGCCTATATCTCGACGTCGGTTCGCACCCTGAGTACGCCACTCCTGAGTGCGACAGCCTCAATCAACTGCTCATCTATGATCGGGCTGGGGAAGTAACGCTTAACCGGCTCGCTGACCAGGCAGAACACGCCCTCGCCGACCAACACATTGAGGGCACGGTCCATCTAATGAAGAACAACACCGATTCGCTCGGGAATTCATACGGGTGTCACGAAAATTACCTTGTGGGCCGGGCGATTCTTCTGAAGAAGCTGGGGCAGGAGTTCATCCCGTTCCTCATTACTCGGCAATTAATCTGCGGCGCCGGGCACATTGCGCGGCCTCATTCGCGGTTTTCCGACGGGGACACCACCCCTGTGTATCAGCTGAGCCAGCGTGCTGACCACGTGTGGGAAGGGGTGTCGTCGGCGACAACCCGTTCACGCCCCATCATCAATACCCGCGATGAGCCTCACGCTGATTCCGAAATGTACCGACGTCTCCACGTCATCGTCGGGGACTCGTCCATGTCGGAGACAACTGCTGCTCTTAAAATCGGGTCAGCGCTCCTCGTCCTCGAGATGCTTGAAGCTGGTTGCTCTTTCGACGAGTGGGAAATCGCCAACCCATCAAAAACTATTCGCGATATCAGTCGTGATCTCACCGGACGGGCAGAAGTTCCGCTTCGGTCGGGACGGATAAGCTGCGCTCTTGAGATCCAGCAGGCTTTCGCTGAGAAAGCTCAGCAGTGGCTGGACGAGCGCCCCGAGGAGCAGCATGGCACACCCAATGCCGACATGCAGCGCGTCGTCGACTTGTGGAAGAAAGTGCTCGCGGCCATTGATTCTGGGGACACCTCGTCGATTGAGGCGGATATTGACTGGGTGATCAAGAAGAACATTATCGACCGATACCAGGACAAGTTCGGCTGGGACCTTACCCATCCGAAACTGCAACAGATCGACTACGCGTATCACGATATCCGGCCTGGTAAAGGTATTTTCCGGACTCTTGAAGAGCGCGGCCGTGTCTCGCGGTGGCTGGACGGTGCGGATTCATCTATCACCGATGCGGCTGATACACCGCCGCAGACCACACGAGCGAAAATGCGGGGAGATTTTCTCCGTGTTGCTCAGGAGAACGATGCCGATGTATCTGTCGATTGGACGCGGCTGAAAATTAACCGCCCAGAGCCCCACGACATTGCGCTCCTCGACCCCTTTGCCGCGCACGATTCGCGGGCCGATGACATGATCAGTTCGATTCTTGACCGATAAGGTACGAGGCGATTAGCCATGACTCCACCGAGTGACCGCTCTCAGACCAGCTCGACGTCCCGACGCAACCAAGCCACCTACGAGCGGCTCATCAACCTTGTGCTGGCACTCAAGGATTCCTCCCAGCCTCTCAATGGTAAGTGGCTTATCGAGCATGTCAGCGGTTATGAGGATGGATCACCGGAATCGTGCCGGCGGAAGCTCAACCGCGACATTGCCCAACTCCGTGATCTCGGGTTCGATATCGACGCCACCGATGACGGTTATCTGATGGACTTCACCCAAACTGTCGACGTCCACTTCACTCAAGACGAGATGGGAGTCATCGCCCTCGCCAGCCAATTCGCTCTATCCGGGGACCTTGCCGCATTGGGGCGACGGGCCTGGGTCAAACTTTCGGCGGCGGGATCACTCGGGACAGTAGCCCCGATACATGGCGTACCGGACAGTACCGACCTCACGGGGCCTGATTTTTCCACGTTACTGCGGGCTATCACGGAGTCAACCGTCGTTAATTTCCTGTACTATCCGTCGATCGAAGACGAGCCCTCGCTGCGCACTGTTGAGCCTTGGGCACTCGTTCCTGAGAGTGGACGGTGGTACCTCGCCTGCTTTGACCGTGACCGCGAGAAGCCACGTAGCTTCCGGCTCGCTCGAATTAACTCCATTCAGGAAACCGACACCCCGGCTACTCACACTGATCAACGGGCAGCCATTGCTCCTAGTGAGCTCGTCCGGTCACAGCTTCACCGTGATGGTGGTGGTCAATCTACGCACGCTGTGATCAGCGTGTCACCAGATAACAGCGGGCGAATTATTGAGCTTTTGCGCTCTCACAACCTTCATCCGGAGAAACGCACTGACACGCGCTGGGTCATTAGTGATGATGACGCGGGGCAGTTGCGGTCGTGTGCCCTCGCAGAAACACCGGAAATCGTGATCGAGGAGCCTCAAGACTACCGGGTCACCATCGCGAACCAATTGAAATCCCTGATCACGGGGATAAAAAGCTCCGCCGAGTGGACGCCACCGTCGAGTGTGCCCGCGCTCGACGAGACCGACCATTCCGTCGACGCGCCAGCTGCGGTGAGTATTGCGGATCAGCACCACACGGAACTATTACGTCTCCTCACGATCGTTCCTTATCTTCGGCAGCATCCCGGGGTCACTCTCTTTGAAGCAGCGCATGACCTGACGATGTCGCCGACACAGCTGAAAAACGATATCACCACACTCACGTTCTGTGGCCTCCCTGGATTATCCAGCGGGGACTTGATCGACATCGACGCCGATCCCCGGCACATCTCGTTGTGGGCGGATCAAGGCCTGACCGCGCCGGTGGGGCTCACTATGGAAGAGGCCAGCGCGGTCCTCATGGCGTTGGAGACTATTGACTCTATTCCGGGGATTGCCGACGCCGACGTCATTCATCGCACCGAAGACAAGCTAAGAACGATGGCCGGCAATCATGCCGACGCCATTGCCCGCGCAACACAAGGCGGTGGAAATTCGCTGGTCAACGACCTTGCCGACGCTGTAAACACGCGCACAACCATCGCCATCGCGTATGCCGATTCCCTCGGTGATGCGGAGGCAACACCACGTCTCGTCGATCCGCTCTCGATTATGGTCGTCGATGGAGTGAGCTATCTCCGAGGACTATCCCTGACTGGCGCGCACGACCACGCAGACGCGGGGGACAACCAGTCCACGGGCGAGGCCCAAGCTCAAGACAAGAGGATCCGACACTTCCGCATCGACCGAATCCAATCACTGGAGCAACGGGAACCGTCGACACTGAGTGCTAAAAAGCTGGACCGATTACGCTCCACCCTTAATCCGCTTGACCCCTTCGGTTTTCGGGAAAGCCCGCATTGGGCTCGAGTGTGGGTCGCACCTGAGGCGCGATGGGTTGTCGACTATGAACATGTATGGCCTGTGTCCGAATTCAAAGGCGGGCTTATTATCGACGTCCCCGGGCGTCCCGAGTGGATTCACAGCTTCATACTTAGGCACGGGGGATCGATCATTCCCCTTGAGCCCACGGACCTGCGCGATTCCGTCAGAGACCGTGCAGAAAACGGATTACTCCGGTATCGTTAGGCACCGTCCAGTCGCGCCCGCGCATCGACAAAGCTGCGGGGGTGGCTTCTGCGTTACTCACCGACACGTCGTAAGGTGTACACCATGGCTAACCTAGGGTTTCCAGAACTCGTTCTCATCGCAGTCGTCATACTCGTCCTCTTTGGATGGAAGAAACTTCCTGACGCTGCGCGTTCAGTTGGTCGTTCCATGCGCATCTTCAAATCTGAAGTCTCAGAAATGAAGAACGATGGCGCAGAGGCAGAGAAGACCTCGGCCGCATCGACCAAGACTGATGAGATCACCTCAGTATCGTCAACCGACACGCCTCAGCCAACGGTGACGGTGGAGTCCAAGGACGAAAAGAAGCATCCCGCCTAAAGGCACACAACAGTATTGTCATAACACTGTCACGTTTTGTTCTCTGTAGATGTTTTCTACAGCTGTTCCCACTAGCTGGAGCATGAGAGAACCGTGTTCTCCTCACAGTGACCGCCACCGCCGGGTGCATCCGCCACACAAAGAGAGTGGCCGTCGTGCTCATAACGACGGAATCAATGCATCTCGGCGCGAACACTCGTGGCCAGAAGCACGGGAGAACAGCCGCTCGTGACTCAATCAACGTCGGTAAGCAAGGGTGGACGCGTGTCTCGCAAAGCCAAGAAGAATCCAGATGGAACCATGTCCATCGTCGATCACTTGCGCGAACTCCGTACACGGCTATTGCGGGCTCTCGCAGCCATTGCCGTCACAACAATCATCGGATTTATCTGGTACGAACACGGCATCCCGGCCTGGGCCATCGGACCCCTCCACGTGCCACGGCTCCCTAGTCTCGGCGAGATTCTCAAAGAACCGTACTGTTCGTTACCCCCGTCGGCCCGTGCAACGTTTTCTGCGGATAACGAGTGCCGTCTTCTCGCCACGAGTCCTTTCGAAATGTTCATGCTTCGTATGAAGATGGGCGGATTGGCCGGACTTGTCATGGCGTGCCCCATCTGGCTTATCGAAATATGGCGGTTTATCACCCCGGGACTTTTAAAAAACGAGCGACGCTGGACGCTATCCGTCGGAACCATAGCCGGATTCCTTTTCGTCTTGGGCGTTGTTGCTGCCTACCTCGTCCTTCCCATGGGCTTAGATGTTCTGCTTCATTTGGGCGATAGCACTCAGATTTCCGCACTGACCGGTGAAAAGTACTTCAACTTCGTTATCGCACTGATTCTCGTATTCGGATTGAGCTTCGAAGTACCACTCTTTACTGCCATGCTTAACCTTGCAGGGGTTGTGCATTATGAGCAGCTCAAGGACAAGCGGCGAATCATGATTGTCGTGATCTTCATCTTCGCTGCTATTGCCACGCCAGGGCAGGATCCGATCTCCATGCTGGTCCTCGCCCTCACGCTGGTTGTTCTGATGGAGCTAGCCCTCCAATTCACTCGAATCCATGACCGCCGCGCTGCCCGCCACGTGTCCGAGTGGGAGGGACTGAGTGACGACGAAGCCTCCCCGCTCAAAGTTGCTCCTTCATCCATTCCCGCAGCAGAGTCGATTTACGACGGGGACCACAAAGGTATCGCCGGCGGGGGAGATGCCCACCCCGCGGGAGGATCAGGGCCTATACCAAAGCCTTCGCCTGTGACAGCTCCAACGCGAGCCCCGTCGGCTAGTGAATCGCCCACACCGACGCCGAGCCCTGCACCGTCTGACTCGCCGACTTCAGGCTCACACCACGCTCCACCAGCAGCAGTGCTCCGTCGAGGCCCACGTTCGTGGAACGATTCCACTGGAGACAACGACGGTAAGCCCGGCCAGGACACAATCCAATCCAGCAGTTTCGACGACGTCCTCTAACGGCTACATTGTGCACACGACCATCGTGGGCACGCAGCGACCGCACAACAACACAAACCACAACCGACACCACAATGAACAACTGACCATCAACAAGGAGAAGTGTGACCGAAGCGTCAGCCGAGGACCTTCCTATTTTCCACCGCTTTGCCCACCAGCACGATTTCCCATTCGACCAATTCCAAATTGACGGATGCCACGCCATCGAACGCGGCCGCGGAGTACTCGTCAGCGCACCAACAGGCTCCGGAAAAACAATCGTCGGAGAATTTGCCGTATTTCTCGCACTAGAAACAGGCAAACGCTGCTTCTACACCACGCCGATCAAGGCACTGTCGAACCAGAAATACAACGATCTCCGCGCCACCTACGGAGATGATCGCGTGGGCCTCATGACCGGGGATGTCTCCATCAATAGGGACGCCGACGTCATCGTCATGACCACTGAGGTCCTGCGGAACATGATCTACGCCGACGCAGACTCCTTGGACAACCTCTCCCACGTCGTGATGGATGAGGTTCACTACCTTGCCGACCCAGAGCGTGGCCCAGTATGGGAAGAAATCATCCTCAACTTAGACGAGTCGGTATCCATCGTCGCCCTCTCCGCCACCGTCTCCAATATCGAACAATTCGGCGAGTGGATAAAAATGACCCGCGGCGACACCAACATCATCGTCTGGGAACACCGCCCCGTCCCGCTTCACCAATACATGCTGGTAGGAAACTCCATAATCCCGCTATTTTCGCAAGACAATGACGACGCTACGCAGGAACTATCAGCACCGATCAACCCAGAACTAGTCTCACGATGCGCGACAGCGGAACGCCGGAGTAACGGCCGACGTAAACGCCCACACCGCCCAGCCGTAATCGGGCAGCTGCAAGCAGCATCCATGCTCCCGGCGATCATCTTCATCTTCTCCCGAGCCGGCTGCGAAGGAGCGCTAGCCCAGTGCTACACAGCACGAGTACAACTCACCACGCGCGACGAAGCACGCGAAATCCTCTCCATTATCGACGCCGACACCGCTGACATCCCTCAAGAAGACTTGGACCTCATGGGGTTCCGCCGGTGGCGCACCAACCTCTCGCGGGGAATTGCAGCACACCACGCAGGAATGCTGCCCGCCTTCAGACACATCGTCGAAAAACTATTCGTGCGCGGCCTGCTCAAAGTCGTCTTCGCCACAGAAACACTGGCTCTCGGGATCAACATGCCGGCCCGCACCGTCGTCCTCGAATCACTCGTCAAATTCAACGGCGAAGCCCACGTTGACCTCACCCCCGCCCAATACACCCAGCTCACCGGCCGCGCCGGGCGTCGTGGCATCGACGTGTTGGGAAACGCCGTGGTGTTATGGCAGCCGTCGATGGATCCAGAAGCTGTCGCCGGGTTGGCGTCGACACGAACTTACCCGCTGATTTCGACGTTCCGGCCCGGCTACAACATGTCCGTCAATCTGCTCAATACGCTGGGGGTTGAGAAATCACACCGCCTGTTGGAGCGATCATTTGCCCAATTCTTGGCGAATGAGGACGTGGTTGCTCGTGCTCATGAGCGACGCGCTCACCAGCGTCACGCGGATTCTCAGCATGATGAGCTTCTGGAGCTCCTTGGGCACCGATCCGAAAATAAACTGCCAGAATACGTCGCTATCCGCAGAAACCTCTCCCATGAAGAGAAGAAAACCCAGGCGGAAAACCGGAAAGAGCGTTTTAAGGAAATCTCTCGTTGTCTCGGTTCGCTCACCGTGGGTGACGTGATCGCGCTTCCCGAAGGCCGCAACCCGGCACTGGCTGTGTGCGTCAGAGCCGCTGGGGCAGGTAAGGGGTCTAAGGAGAAGCACCGCCACGATTCGTCGCGACACTACCGCGGCCGCCGTCGACACCATGACCGTGAAACCCCAGATACGGATAGTCAGGATCCACGGCCGATGGTGATCACGGAAGATGGGCGAGTGGGTCAACTTCATGCAGATGAGCTAGGCAATGTGCCCATGACAGTGGGGCGGATGCGTCTTCCTCGAGATGTGTCTCGTCACCCCAAGCGGGCGCGCTCACTTGTCCGCTCTGAGTTCCGTCGACAATCTTTCCATCGGCCTCGGTCTCTCAAGCCCAAGGCCCGCGTGAGAAAGAATGCGACGATCAAGTCGTTGAGGAAAGAGCTGCGTGCTCACCCAGTGCACAAGTGGGAGAATCGGGAAGAACTCGTCCGCGCCTATGCCCGTTTAGCGAGCACGCGGGAGAAAATAGCAGATCAATCGGACACACAGTCGGGTTCGGGCGCGTCCGGAAGAGTGCTCGATGCGGATACGCTGGTCTCTACGTTCGATCGGATGATCGCGCTGCTGCGTGAGATGGACTACGTGGATCCGTCCATCGACGACGAACCCGGCGCGGTGGCCTCCAGGGACGAGGCCCAGGAAGGCTCCGATGATGCCCATGACTTGTCGTTAACTGAAGAAGGCCTGCGTCTGGCACGTATTCACAATCAGTCGGATTTGCTCATTGCCCAATGCTTGCGACGGAAGATTTGGGATGACTTGGACCCCGCTGAGCTCGCAGGGGTGGTGAGCACCTGCGTCTTCGAGAACCGTAAGTCGGTTCCAGGAGACGTTGAGGTCCCGACGCAGCCGTTGGCCACGGCGATAGAGAACACTGAGCGTCTCTGGGAGGAGATCGTTACCGATGAAGAGCGTCATCATCTCCCCATGACCAGGCCTATTGAAACCGAGCTGGCCACGGCAATGCATCAGTGGACGGCCGGCGCGCCTTTGTCATATTGTGTTCAAGCCGCCGCGGCGAACGGTACGTCTTTAACACCAGGTGATTTCGTCCGGTCATGTCGGCAAGTTATCGACGTCCTTAATCAAATTAAAACAGCAGGCTATTCCAACGATATTCGCGCACATGCTCGGCAAGCGGTGGAGGCCATGCGTCGAGGCGTCGTTGCCATGGGGAGCTAAGCGCGATCACCGAAAATGCCTAGTAGTGTCTTAGATATGACTCAATCGACTTCGCAAACGACAAACGACGTTTCCGCAGACGACAATTCATCGAGCGACGTGGCTGGTTCTCCAGCAGCGCAGTCGAGCACGAGCGGCGAGCATGATCGTGACGCGGCCTTCGCCAGCCGCCTCGAGCGTGCCCGCCGGTTGGTGAAGGACAACCAGCTGGAGGGCCTCGTTTTCGACTCAGGCGTCGAACTGGAGTATTTCATCGGGACGCCCTTGTTTTCACATGAGCGCCTAACCGCTCTAGTCATTACGCAAGACCGTGCCGTTCTGGTGGCTCCGGCCGTTGAGCGCGGAGAAATTGAGGACAGTTACGTTCCCCGGTCTGAGGTCACCGTCGACTATTGGGTCGATGGACAAGATCCTCATGACCTGGTTATTAATGTGCTGACATCGAGCAATCCCAAGAATGGCGAAGGGGAGGCCCCGTCGGGGACAGTGGGTGTCGGCTCGACGATGACTGCTGATCATCTTCTCCCTCTACAGGATCGCGGCTATCGCTGGATACTGGCCGGGCCCGTGCTTCGCGAATTGTTGATGAGGAAAGACGCCTACGAGATTGAGCAGCTCACCGCCGCGGGCCAGGCCATCGACCGGGTTCACGCAGCAGTTCCGGGCCTGCTCCGCGACGGCCGTACTGAGCGTGATGTCGCTCGCGATATCGAAAAACTCATCCTCAAAGAGCACCAAGCCGTCGATTTCATCATCGTCGGATCGGGGCCAAATGGCGCGAATCCGCACCATGAGTACTCCGACCGCATCATTTCTGCGGGCGACGTCGTGGTTGTCGATATCGGCGGAACGCTCAACGGCTATCACTCGGATTGCACACGCACATATGTTGTGGGCGAGCCCACCGAGAAGCAGCAAGAAATCTACGATGTCCTCCAGCAGGCGCAGAAGGAAGCCGTGTCAGCGGCGAAGCCCGGTGTATCCGCTGCACAGATTGATGCCATTGCCAGGAATGTCATTGCTGAGGCGGGATATGGCGACAACTTCATTCACCGGACCGGCCACGGTATTGGCCTCTCCACCCACGAGGAACCGTTTATCGTGACGGGCAATGAATTGATCCTGGAACCCGGAATGGCGTTTTCCGTGGAGCCCGGGATTTACCTGGAAGGCGAGTGGGGTGCCCGTATCGAGGATATTCTGATCATTACCGACGACGGTGCCACGTCAGTCAATAACCAAACGCATGATCTCGTCCGGACTGAGAAATAGTGAGCGCACTGTCATGACAAGCTCACCTCTACGGGCGGTAGATACCCCGCCACGCGACGGCGACGATTCAGATTCGCCCCTATCCGGCACCAACCAGCACCGACGTAACCCATTATTGGGGCACGACGGCAGTGGGTGGATCATCGTCGTCGGCATTGGGGCCGATGGGATGGACGGCATAGGCGAGCGCGCCCACCGGGCCATCACGAGCGCTGATGTCGTGGTCGGATCCTGGCGGCAGCTTCAACTCGTTCCGGATAATTGTCAGGCAACGAAGAAGCCGTGGCCGTCACCGTTGGTTCCGCACATCGCGGAATTGTTCGACTCCCTCGCGGATCGTCGGGTTGTGGTCCTGGCCAGCGGCGACCCGATGTTTTTCGGCATCGGCACGACGCTGGCGCGGATCCTCGGGCCCGATGCGTTCACTGTGATCCCGGCAGTATCGTCGGCAAGTTTGGCATGTGCGCGTTTAGGGTGGGGGCTTAATACAACACCTGTCGTGAGCCTTTTGACCAAGCCCGTCGAAATACTCGGCCCACTATGCGACGACGGAATCCCTTTCCTCGTCCTGTGCCGCGATAGCCATTCGCCGGCGGATATCTGCGACTACCTGTGCTCGCATGGGCTGGGTGATGCACGGGTTGATCTGCTGTCAGATTTGGGGTCGTCACATGAGACTCATACGGTCTCTACGGCGCGTCAGCCTGAGGCGCTCGATGCCCAGTCGAACTTATGCATTGTGGCAGTCACGCCCACGGAAGTTGGGCTCAGTCGTGCACCCGGTAGACCGGATGAGACCTACGCGAATGATGGCCAATTAACTAAGTCCGACATTCGCGCGCTGACCTTGGCTGCCCTAGCACCGCATCCGGGAGAGATTCTTTGGGATATCGGTGGGGGATCGGGTTCGGTCAGCGTCGAATGGTGCCGGCTCGCGCGGGGTGCAGAGTCCTATGTGATTGAGCATGTCCATGAGAGAGCTGCACGGATTACGACAAACTCGCTGGGCTACCCGGTCACTGTCGTGCACGGGAAGGCACCCGAAGCTCTTGACGATTTACCGTTCCCCGACGCGGTGTTCATCGGCGGGGGACTGACGCACCCCGGTGTCGTCGACCGTGCTTGGGAGGCGTTGCGCCCCGGTGGGCGGTTCGTCGCCAACGCTGTCACGGTGGAGTCGGAGCAGATGGTGCTCCAGCTTCAGGAAAAGTGGGGTGGCTCGTTAACGCGCTTTGAGGTTTCTCATCATTCAGCCTTGGGGTCGTTCCATGCGTGGCGGCCCGCCCTTCCGATTATTCGTTTCGTAACAACAAAACCGGTGGTGTAGGGCGCAGCGGTGCTTCCGCTGGCGAATCACTACCGGTTGAAAAGGTGTGTTCTCATGACTGTTTATTTCATTGGTGCCGGGCCCGGCGCGGCTGACCTGCTCACCCTGCGGGCGGATGCGTTGATCCGGCGTTGCGAGGTGTGCCTCTACGCTGGTTCGATCGTCCCGCCTGAGGTTCTGGAGCATTGCCCCGAGGGTGCCGATGTTATTAACACTGCCCGGATGCCTCTGGATGCCATCGTGGAGACCATCGCGAAGGCCGATAGTGAGGGCAAGGACGTTGCTCGGTTGCAATCGGGAGATCCTTCGCTCTGGTCTGCTCTGGCCGAACAGGCGCGTCGCCTCGTGGAGCGGAATATTGACTATGAAATCGTTCCGGGGGTTCCGGCTTTTTCTGCCGCGGCCGCGTCATTAGGCCATGAGCTAACCGTTCCCACCATTGGGCAGTCGGTGATCTTGACGAGGATCTCGGGGCGCGCATCATCCATGCCGGAGGGGGAGTCGTTGCCGGAATTGGGCTCACATGGTGCGACGATGTGTATTCATCTTGCGGCACACGACGCCCAGCGCATCAGTGATGAACTCACCCCATCGTATGGTGCCGACTGCCCGGTGGCTGTTGTTGCGTTCGCGTCTCGTCCGAATGAGCGTGTTCTTCGCACGGCGCTCGGCAAACTTCCTGACGATATTGCCGCGGAAGGTATCACGCGGACCGCGGTCATTATCGTGGGGCAGACGTTGGCCGCAGATGAGTTCCCCGATAGCTTCCTTTATTCTGACGATCGACCCCGCGACGCCCACGGACGTACCATCCCCTGTAGCCACGACTAAACCGGCACCGAGCCGTCGGAGTAGATTCCGGCTCAATGACTGTTAAGGACACTTCTTCACCTATGCGCGCTCTCATACTTGGTGGAACCGCTGAAGCCCGAGAACTCGCTACTCTTTTAGTCAATAAAGGGTGGCATATCACGACGTCGTTAGCTGGGCGAGTGAAACATCCACGACTTCCCGCGGGGGAGGTCCGTATCGGCGGTTTCGGCGGGCCATCCGGTCTGGCACGGTGGATACTCGACGAAAAAGTTGACGTTATTGTCGACGCCACGCACCCCTTTGCCGAGCGCATTAGTACCTCCGCTTATGAGGCAGCTCGTGCGACGCACGTTCCCTTGTTGGCGCTTCATCGCCCCGCCTGGGAGGAGCAGCCGGGGGATCGGTGGATTCACGTTTCCACCATGCGTGAGGCAGCGCTGAAGGCTCAGCGTTTCGCTCATGTTTTTCTGACGATCGGCCGGCAGCAACTCGCTCCTTTTGCCGACGACACTGATAACCTCTACGTCATCCGCAGCGTCGAACGACCGTCGGCGCCGTTGCCCGCCCGCCACCGCATTATTCTTGACCGCGGGCCCTTCAGCCTCTCCTCGGAGAAGAAGACGCTCATTGACAACCAAATCGATGTTGTCGTCACCAAGAACTCCGGGGGATCAACCTATCCCAAACTTGAGGCCGCACGGAGCCTTAATATTCCCGTCATTATCGTTGATCGGCCACCACTGCCGGCCTCATGGGTGGTGACCTCAGCGGATGAAGCCGTCAAAGCGCTCAATCATCTTTGATGCCCCTGGCGTGGGAACTCAGTCGTCTGTAGCGGGCGCCTCATAATGTCGAGCGGTAAAGACGCGGCGACCATCGGGCCCGTCGTACACGTGTGTTGTCGATGCTCCCACGATCAGCATCGTCCGCATGTCCACGACATCGGGGTCTAGCTCCGCCAACGTCGTCACGGTTACTGATTCATCTGCAGACCCCACCGCCCGGGCCACGATCACCGGGGTATCTGGCTTCTGAAATTCCAGTACGATATCCCGCAAGGCACCGACCTGCCATCGCCGCGACTTCGACGCCGGGTTATAGACAGCAAAGGCCATATCCGCGCCTGCCAAAGCACGAACGCGTTTGACCACCACATCCCAGGGCTTCAACCGATCCGACAGCGACACCATGCCAAAATCGTGGCCCAATGGTGCCCCCACGCGGCTCGCCACCGCTTGGGCCGCCGTCATTCCCGGCACAATTCTCACCGGAACATCGCGCCATTGATCATCATCTGCCGTCTCAAGAACAGCAGCAGCCATCGCAAACACCCCGGGATCGCCAGAGGACACCACAGCCACCCGGCTACCGCGCCGGGCCATGTCCAAAGCCATGGCCGCCCGAACTGCTTCGACTTTGTTGTCCGAGAGATGCCGCCGCTGACCTGGGATTTCAGGAACACGCTTGACGTATGTGGAGTAGCCCACCACATCGGTGGCTCGGGCCAATTCTTCCGATGCCTCCGGAGTTATCCACTCAGAGTTGCCGGGCCCCAGTCCGATAACAACGACCTCGCCCATTGATGTGTGTTCCATTGTCATTTACTTCTTTCCACCGATCCTTCTGTCGATCGCCGCAATTCGCTATCAGTTGGTGAGGGCACCACAGCGACAGCGAAATACGGCACGGCAGCGGGGGCCAGCTCGAGCAGAGGAATGACCTGCTCGCCCTCCATCGTGGCCCGCACAACAACATAGGCGCGATCAGCCTGACCGGCCTGCACCAGCGCCCGGCGCACCGTCGGAAATGTTCGCCCCAACTTCATCACGACGGCACCGTCAGACTGTGATAACCGCTGCACCAGCTCATCTTCAGATAATGTTCCCGGGATAACCCCCAGCGTTTCATCCTTTTCGACCAATGGGCGCCCGACGGAGGCTGCGGCAGCAGTGATCGATGTGACCCCAGGAATAACGGTAGTGGGGTAGCGGTCCGCTAAAGCGCGATGAAGGTGCTGGTAGGAGCTATACAGCATGGGGTCCCCGAGACTGAGAACTGCGACAGAACGCCCCTGGTCAAGGTGGTGAGCCAATCGAGCGGTGGCGCTGGCATAAAACTCGCCCAACGCTCCCGCATAGCCCCCAGCATGGTCAGCGACGCCCGTCGTCACCGGGTACGTGAGTAGCTCCTCAATCTGATCTGGATTGTCACTCGCCAAATACGGAGCAGCGATACCACGCGCCGTCGAATGACCATGCGTGCCAGCATGAAATGCCACCACATCGGCCGACCCAATGATCTTCGCAGCCGCAACAGTCACCAGGCCTGAATCGCCCGGGCCTAGCCCAACACCGTACAAATGCCCCGACTCTGTCACCGGACTTCCGCCTCACCTTTGATGGCGGCGTCGTTACTATCCGCCGCGCCTTTCGTCGGAGTCTGAGGCTCATCCATGAGCTCATTCCGCCGGGCCAAAGCATTAATCGCAGCACACGTAATCGCAGAACCACCACGACGCCCACGAACCGTAATAAATTCAACACCCAGCGATTCGGCACGTTCCTCCAGCTCAGACTTCGATTCGGCCGCACCCACAAAACCAACAGGAATGCCGATAATCACCGCCGGCCGCTTCAGATCAGGACACGCAGCCAACACATCCATCAGATGGAACAACGCAGTAGGAGCATTCCCCACCGCTACCACCGCGCCACCCAACCGATCCGCGCACAAGTCAATAGCCGCCGCCGACCGCGTCGTCGACAATTCACGCGCCTTCTCCGCAACACCCAGAGTATTCAGCAAACACTCCACGTCGTTATCCGCGGGAAGACGCCGACGCGTCACACCACTCGACACCATCCGAACATCCGTAAAAATCGGCGCACCCGACTCCAAGGCAGCACGCCCCACCCGGACAGCACCGTCGGAAAACACAATGTCGTCGGCCAAGGACACATCCCCGGCTGCGTGAATCATCCGCACCGCCACGGTCTCTTCGTCGGGAGTAAAACGACTCAAATCACTCTCATCACGAATAATCGCGAACGAACGTCGATAAATATCATTCCCCAACGAAACATAGCGATCCCGGCTATACACCGCACCACCAGCCCTTTCTGAACTTGCCGACCCCACATCATCAGGCATGATGAGTCACCTCCGAGGTCTCATAAACACCATCGCCCTCAGCAAGGAACTCCGTGTAATCCATATTCGGCGCACCACAACGACGCTCACACCCCACAAAATGCACACGCCCACCAGGCAAGGACCCAGCATTAATAGCCCGCACCGCATCAGAACGAACATCATCACGAGACTTCCGACACTGAGGCAACCCCGTACACGCTGTCACACGAGCCAACGGCGACGCCGCATCGAAAACCAAACCGCGGGGAGCCAAAAAACGCACAGCCTCATCCGCCTCAGCAGGGGTCAAATCATGAACCACCACACCATGCCAACACGTCACCGTCGAAGGCTTACCCACAGCCCCCAACAAACGCGCACACGCCGAATCCATCCGGCCAAACGGCAACACACAAGCCAAACTCACGCGCCCATCATCCTGATCAATCCACCCCATCGGCTGACGCAAGCCCAACTCATTGTCGGCAGACTCCTCATACACCGGAAGCACATCATGAACCGGATCCTCCAGGCCCACAAGGTTCTCACGAGCCCACTGAGCAAGATCCTCAGCCGCGCCGGGAGTCTCCTCGATCCGCCAATTCTTACCGCGCCGGGCCTGCCATTGGCGCGCCAACTCGACGACACTATCCACCACGCGGGCCCGGGGGAGCGACCCAACCAGGTAATCTCCGCCGATCACGACGTCGAAGAAGTCATGAGCATCTGACGGTCGCGTCTTCGTCGTCGCGATGACTCCGAAATCCGGGCGCTCTGCAATCACGTCGCCACGTCCGTCGTCGAAAGCAAAGAGGGTTCGGCCAGGGAGATCTGCCGTGTCGTCATACTGAATGAGCTCGCGGTCAACAGCACGGACCAAGGAGCGCACATCGCCGACAGAGCCGGATCGCCCTGACAGGGGAGAGGCAAGATAATTACGCATCCGGTCATGCCGTGGATATGGCAGCAATCCTGCCTCAGCCACAGCAGAAGCAAAGTCATCAACCGATTCCACACCACGGATCTGGATATTTCCTCTCGACGTGATGTGGACATCGCCGTCCCCCAAGTCGTCAGCCATAGCGCCTAATGCCGTCCATTGGTGCGGCTGGATATCCCCGCCGGGGGACCGAACGCGGCCGATCATCCCGTCGGATGCAGTAAAAAGACGCAATGTACCGGGGCACATGTCTCCCCGATTCCGAGTCGTCGTCTGAGTACCGTCACTGTGCATGGTTTCTACCGTACCCCCGTGCACGCAGCGTCAAAGTATTATGAGACCTCGATGAAAGGTCGTAGCCACCGATAGCCACCCCGACCTCTAAGATAGTTGCGGGAAACGGGAATCCCTCAGGGAGCGGTCGCGCCACTGTCAAGCCAGACCCCGTATATGAACAACGTCCGGCGCGGTATCCGGAAAGGAAAACATGATTCTTCTGCTGTCCACTTCTGACACCGATCTGCTTACGGCAAAAGCGGCCAATGAGCACCCCGACGTGGAGTTCCGCTGGGCAAATCCGGCGCGATTGATGCTTGACGATGTTGATGCGCTCCTCGGTGGCACACCTATTCCGGGATCCGGTGGGGCTACGGGTTCCCAGCCAGACATCATTATCGTCCGGCTCTTGGGTGGACGGCGGGCCTGGGAAGAGGGGCTGAATAAGCTTCTCACCTCAGGTATTCCGACTATTGCCGTGTCGGGTGAACAGACTATGGACGCAGAGCTCACAGAGCTGTCCACTGCGCCGTCGAATGTGGTCACCACCGCCCACCGCTATCTTGCCGAGGGCGGGAAAAATAACCTCATCAACCTTCATAATTTCCTGTCCGATACTCTGCTTCTCACCGGCCTAGGTTTCGACGCCCCAATCCATCTGCCTGAATGGGGAATACTAGAAGGCTGGGAAGATAACCGCACGGCAGGCCTTCAGTCTGAGGGGGAGTCTGAGGCTCGACGCATTGCCGTCTTGTATTATCGCGCCCAGCATCTAGCTGGCAATACCCGCTATATCGACGCGCTATGCGAGGCCATCGCCGACCGTGGAGCAGTACCAGTCCCAATTTTCACGGCGTCGCTTCGTCAGGCGTCCGATGATCTCCTCCAGTTCCTCGGGACGATGGACACTCTGATCACAACGGTTCTCGCGGCGGGCGGAACAAAACCTGCCACCGCACAAGCCGGCGGTGACGACGGAGCATGGGACGTCTCCGCCTTGGCGGAGCTCGATCTCCCCGTTATCCAGGGGCTCGCTCTAACCAGCTCGCGCAGCACGTGGGAAGACAATGATGACGGCGCCTCACCGCTGGATGTTGCTACCCAAATCGCAGTCCCGGAGTTCGATGGGCGCATCATTACTGTCCCGTTCTCATTCAAAGAAATTGGCGACGACGGCCTCATTTCGTATAACCCCGATCCGGAGCGGTGCGCACGTCTGGCGGGCATCGCGGATCGACACGCGGTATTGCGTCATAAAGCAAATGCTTCCAAGCGCATCGCGGTGATGCTGTCGGCGTACCCGACGAAGCACGCCCGGATCGGTAACGCCGTCGGCCTGGACACTCCGGCCTCCGTGTTGGCGTTGCTCCACGCCCTCCACGACGCGGGATACGACCTGGGGGATACGTCCAAGATTCCCGGCTGGCTTGACTCGGGCAACGAAACCAGCGAGAACTCGGACGCGTTTATGCACGCGCTCATCGACGCTGGCGGCCAAGACCCCGATTGGCTCACCGACGAGGTGATGGCGGCCAATGAGCTCCGCCTTTCAGCAGCCGACTACCAGGAGTATTTCGACACTCTTCCGGAATCCCTCCAGAAAGACATGATTGAGACCTGGGGAGAGGCCCCCGGGGACCTCTATGTCCACCCAGAGACGAAAGATATTTACCTAGCCGGGCTACGCTTCGGGAACATCGTTGTGATGGTGCAGCCACCCCGCGGATTTGGCGACAACCCCGTCGGCATCTACCACGACCCCGACCTGGCCCCGAACCACCACTACCTCGCAGCCTATGAGTGGATCCGCCGCACCCCGGACCGTCACGGCTTCGGCGCCGACGCGATCGTCCACGTCGGAAAACACGGCAACATGGAGTGGCTGCCCGGCAAGACCGTTGCTCTCGGGCCAGACTCCGGCACCGACCAGTCCATCGGCGACCTGCCCCTGATCTACCCCTTCCTGGTCAATGACCCGGGGGAGGGCACTCAGGCGAAGCGCCGCGCTCACGCCACCCTCGTCGACCACCTCATCCCGCCCATGGCCCGCGCCGAAAGCTATGGGGACATCACCCGGCTCGAGCAGCTCCTCGATGAGCACGCCAACATCGCCGCCATGGACCCCGCGAAGCTGCCGGCTATTCGACAAGAAATCTGGACACTGCTGACCGCGGCAAAAATGGATCAAGACCTCGGTTGGGAGAAACGCCCCGACGAAGACGTCTTCGACGACATGCTCATGCACGTCGATGGGTGGCTATGCGAAATCAAGGACGCCCAGATTCGCGGCGGGCTGCACATCCTCTCACATGCACCCGAAGGCAAGCAGCTCGTCGAAACTGTCCTGGCCATGCTGCGCGCTCGACAAATCTTCGGCGGAATCAACACACTTCCCGGGCTTCGCGAGGCTCTCGGCCTCAACGAGGACGGTTCCGAAACACGGCACCGCACCGATGACATCGAGAACATCGCGTCGGCACTCGTAACCTCCCTGGCAGACCACAACTGGGATGATAACGCCGTCGATACGGTCCTGGACGACATTAGCCGCGAGCCCGGCCTCCCAGACAGCGCAGATGTTTCCGCCGTTCGGAACATCCTGCACTTCACCACCACGCAGATCGTTCCCCGGCTGCGCCAAACCAGCCGCGAACTAGACCAAGTCCTCCGAGCACTCGACGGGAAGTTTATCGAATCCGGCCCATCCGGATCACCCCTCCGAGGGCTCATCAACACCCTGCCCACCGGCCGAAACTTCTACTCCGTCGACCCCAAAGCAATTCCCTCACGCTTAGCCTGGGACACCGGACAACTCCTCGCCGACAGCCTCATCGAACGCTACAAACAGGACAACGACGGAAAATACCCCGTCTCCGTTGGCATCAGCGCCTGGGGCACCTCCGCCATGCGCACCTCTGGCGACGACATCGCCGAGGTCTTCGCACTCCTCGGCGTCCGACCAATATGGGACGAAGTATCCCGACGCGTCACACGGCTAGAAGTCATCCCACTCGAAGAACTCGGACGGCCCCGCATCGACACCACCGTCCGCATCTCCGGCTTCTTCCGAGACGCCTTCCCCCACGTCGTCGCCCTTCTCGACGACGCCGTCCAAATGGTCGCCGCCCTCGACGAACCCGCCGACATGAACTACGTCGCCACCCACGTCAACGAAGACACAGCCAACGGAACCCCGGCTGAACGGGCACACCGCCGCATCTTCGGATCAAAACCCGGCACTTACGGCGCAGGCCTCCTCGAACTCATGGACGCAGGAAACTGGCGCAGCGACGACGACCTCGCCGAGGTCTACAGCACCTGGGGAGGCTACGCCTACGGACGCGGAGTCGACGGCGCACCCGCCGCCGACGACATGAAACAGGCCTACACACGCATCCAAGTAGCCGCAAAAAACACGGACACCCGCGAACACGACATCGCCGACTCCGACGACTACTTCCAATTCCACGGCGGCATGGTCGCCACAGTCCGAGCACTCTCAGGCCAATCACCCGAAGCCTACATCGGTGACTCCACCCGCCCCGACACCATCCGCACCCGAACACTCCACGAAGAATCCCGGCGCGTCTTCCGATCCCGCGTCGTCAACCCCCGCTGGGTCGAAGCAATGCGCAACCACGGATACAAAGGCGCATTCGAAATGGCAGCAACCGTCGACTACCTCTTCGGATACGACGCCACCGCGGGGATGATGGACGACTGGATGTACGAACAACTCACCCAGGAATACGTCGAAAACGAAGAAAACCGGGAATTCTTCCGCGAATCCAACCCATGGGCACTCCACGACATTTCCGAACGGCTCCTCGAAGCCGCCCAACGCGGACTATGGAAAAACCCCGACCAAGACCGCCTCGACGCACTCACCGAAGCCCTCCTAGAAACCGAAGGAGAAATGGAAGACCGCTAAAAATACCGCCACCGAGATAACCGAGTACAGGCCCACCAAGTAGTAATCTTGACGCCATGCCTACACCGCGTCCACGATCAACACCCCGATGGGACGAGGCAGCGCACACACCCGGCCTGTACGACACCACACGCAGAGCCGACTACGGCAAGCGATTCCTCTACACAGTCATACGACTCTCGCTCGCCGCATTCGCAGGGCTGTGCGTCTACGCGTCATACGAACCAAACGGCCTATGGCTCGCAGCCCCACTCGGCATTGCCTTGCTGATCATCGCCCTCCAACCATGGGGCGATAAATCACCCGCACCCGGCGCGTGGCTCGGCGCCCTCATCGCCTTCACCCAAGGGCTCATCACCTACCTCTTCTACCTGCCCTGGATCGGGGAATACGTCGGTTCGCTACCATGGATCGCCTTATCCATCGTCGAAGCCCTATATTCACTGGCATTCGGCGCGGGAACTGTCTTTCTCCTCCGCGCCGGGCGTGCTGCCCGGAAGCGGGAGCCGCGTGTATCATCTGCTCGCCCTCAGAAGGGGAGCTCGAAGGCTGCCCGAGAGGGCTCGACGTCGAAGAAGGGTTCCTCCTCGGAGGATCGTTTAAGCGGTCGTGGCCGTGTTCGAGTCCATCGTTCGATTACCGCCAACGAGTTCCTCTTTACTGTCATTGGGATTCCCACGTGGTATCTCGCTGTCGAGTATGCACGGTCGCATTGGCCCTTCGGTGGCTTCGCATGGACTCGGCTTGCGTGGGGACAGGTCTCTGGCCCCTTGCTTTCTCTTGCCCGAATTGGTGGACCTGCACTGATCACTGTGGCAACGGTGACGATGGGGGTCGGAATAGCCATCATTTTCCGCCGGATATGGATCCCGGGCTTGGTCATTACTCTTGTTATTCCCATCGTTGCGGGATTGGCCTGGTCGCAAGTGGATGCGGGGCCGAATCCTTCGACCGAGCGCATTGACTCTTTTGCGAAGTCGAACGATGTCGCGGGGTCGGACAACGGGACAGAAAACGGGGCAGAAGCCCACGAGTCAGGTACCCAGGCACAATCGATACAGATGGTGTCCAAAGAATCAGGTATCACCTACTACCGCGCTAGTGATTCGTCGTCACCCGAGAATCTGGTGACGGTCGCGGTCGTGCAAGGCAATGTCCCGCGGTTGGGGCTCGATTTCAATGACCAGCAGCGTGCGGTCTTAGCCAATCACCGTGACGCCACGCTGGCCTTGGCTCGTCGCATTGAGAACCATAAATCGCCGAAGCCAGATTTTGTTGTGTGGCCGGAGAATTCGTCGGACGTCGATCCTTTTATCGACCCTCTTGCCCGGGATGAGATTCAACAAGCAGCGGAAGCTGTTGGGGTCCCGATTCTCGTCGGGACGCTCACACACCCGGGCGATCAGGAGCGCAACACTGTTGTCGTCTGGGATCCAGAAACCGGGCCAGGGGAGAGGCACGATAAGGTCTATCTCCAACCATTCGGGGAATACATGCCATGGAGGGATTTTTTCCGGCACTTCTCGTCGTACGTGGATATGGCGGGGAATTTCAGTCCTGGCGACGATAACGGCGTCGTCCACGTTCGGTCGGGCAAAACGAATGCTCTCATCCCAGTGGGCGTCGGCACTTGTTATGAAGTCGCGTTTGATGGCGCCTTCCAACATGCTGTGGAGGGTGGTGCGCAAATCTTCACAGTCCCGACGAATAACGCGACCTTTGGCTTTACGGACATGTCCTACCAGCAGTTGGCGATGAGCCGGTTACGTTCTGTGGAATATGACCGCGCCACGGTCGTTGCCGCGACATCGGGCGTGTCCGCTATCATTCGGCCAGACGGTCGAGTGTCTGAACGCACCCAGATTTTCACGGAGGGGATTCTGCATGCCCAGCTTCCACTCCGTTCGACGCGAACCATTGCTTCCTATTCGGCGACGATCATCGAGTGGACACTGTGCGGGCTTGGTGTTGTCGTGGCTCTGGGTGCCGCTATCTCACAACGGAAGCCACAGCGGGTAAAGTCAAAGTAGTTATAAAGAGAGAGGATCACCGTTGACTCAACCGAGCGACAACACGTTGGTCATCATCCCGACGTACAACGAAAAGGATAATTTGCCCCTCATCGTGGGCCGTTTGCGCAAAGCAGAGCCTGACCGCGTAGACGTCTTGGTCGTCGATGACAATAGCCCCGATGGCACTGGTGATCTTGCTGACCAGATGGCATCCGATGATTCCCATATCCACGTCTTGCACCGCAAGGGGAAAGAAGGCCTCTGCGCAGCGTATGTCGCTGGTTTCCGGTGGGGGCTTGATCAGAATTACGACGTGATCTGTGAGATGGATGCCGACGGCTCCCACGCTCCTGAGCAACTCCACCTTTTGCTCGACTCGGTCAATGATGGTGCGGACCTGACGATTGGTTCGCGGTATGTGCCGGGTGGGGAAACCGTGAATTGGCCCGCGTATCGCCAATTCCTATCCCGGGGTGGAAACACGTACATCAATGTCGTCTTGGGCGCGGGAATTCGCGATATTACCGCTGGTTACAGGGCTTATCGACGGTCTGTGCTCGAGGCCGTCGATCTCGACGAGCTGAGTAACGCGGGCTATATCTTCCAAACGGACCTTGCCTGGCGGATTCTCCAGCAGGGCTTTGATGTTCGGGAGATGCCGATTACCTTCACGGAGCGCGAGCTAGGGGAGTCAAAGCTCTCCGGGAACTTCGTGAAAGATTCCCTCCTTGAGGTAACCAAGTGGGGAGTGGCGTATCGAAGCAAGCAGGCGAAAGAGCTGTTCACGTCGTCGAAGCGCTTGATCAAGCACGAAGTGCATGAGCTAATCGAGAAACAAAAGCGACGTTTCAACTCGTAATAGTTGCGACGAAAACGGATCCGGCCTCTGACTGCGAATAGTCGTGGGGGAGACCGGATCCGTTTGTGAAAAGGCGAGGGAGAGCCGAGTTACTTCGACTTGACTTTCTCTTCGGCTTCTTTTTGTTCCTTCATCATCTTGGCAGCGATACGGCGGCGCTGCTTGAGCATGTCGAGACGCTCGTTGAGAAGCTTTTCAAGCTCATCGATGCTGCGACGTTCGCGAAGCATGTCCCAGTGTGTACGGGGTGGTTTGACGGGCTTTGCTTCTGTGCCTTCGCCTTCCACGAGCTCACCGATTTTGCCGTTCTGGCACGGCCATTCACCTGGGATTTCAGCGTCGTCGGCAAAAGGAACTTCCCATATCTTTCCGTCCTCGGTGCGGTACTTGACAAGCTGCCGAGGGGCTAGATCATGGTCGCGATCCGTTTCGTAGGAAACGGCGCCCATTCGACTGCCACGGAGAACACGATCTGCCATGCGGGGAATCAGTCCTTACGTCATTGGGGTAGTACTGGTAAAGCTTTACAACTTGAGCGTAATGTCGCGCTAAGGTCTAAAGAAACCAGTTACTCATTATAACCGTCGTTACATACAACGATGTTAGCGGCAGATCTGTTCCATGATTGGTACATAACGTCGATCATTAAGCGTCATAGACCACGGATAATGATGGAAGATAATGATGGAAAAGGAACGTTCAACACAGGAAGTCCGTTGTCAGTGGTGCGGGAACCCAGTCGAATACTCGGGGCGTGGACGCAAACCTAAATATTGCTCACGATCCTGCCGACAACGAGCCTATGAGCAGCGCCATGAGGGGCGTGGAGTCGGAATATCGGACTCGGACATCGTCTTGCGGGGCAAGAAAGCACAATACCTATTCGATTCACTCTTTGAGTTACGCTGCGCTGCAGAGGATATCAACACGGCTGCGCAAGAAGGCGCAACGTCAAGCGAGCTTGCCGCCATGACTGGGGATCTTGTGTCCTTAGCGCGAGATATCGAGTCCATCCGCCTGGGCGTTGAGCAAGCTAATACATAAATACCTGCGGCTAGTACCATGGCGCTTATGAAGAAGCCTTGGATCACATTGGTTGTCATAGCAATTGTCACCATTGTCTTAGCATCTGTTGGGCCGGTCGTTTATAAAGCGGTTACCGACCGGGGGACAAAAACTGAATCGCTAACAGACGGCGATGCCAAGGCAGCAAGCACTGATATCAACGGCAGTTGGAAGATTGTGCGGGGTTCAGGGAAGAACGCAACATCTGCCGGATATACGTTCCACGAGATTCTTCCTGGTAAGTCCAAGGAAACAAGTGGGTCAACGAATAAAGTTGACGGATCATTCACCGTGTCGGATCAAAAGTTGACAGAAGGATCGGCAACTACTGATCTGACGTCGATTTCCAGTGATGTTGAGAAACGCGATATCAATGTCCGACGGACCATCCTGAACACTGACGAGTTCCCGAAGGCAGTGTTCACAATCAAAGGCCCAGTCGACGTTTCATCGTTGCCAGGCGACGGGCACGCCGATGAGATTACTGTGCCGGGAACGATGGAAATTCACGGGGTGAAAAAAGACATCGACGTCAAACTAAAAGCACTGCGTACGGGTAAGAAACTGATTGTTTCGAGTACTATTCCGATTAATAGGCGCGACTATGACATTGAATCGCCACAATTCGTCGCAGCCAAGATTGACGAAACAGGCGAGATCAATCTGCTGCTGACTATGGAGAAGCAGTAATGAGTGACGAAACACTAATTTGGACACGGTGGCTGCGATTAGCAGTCTTGGCCGTTCTCATCGTGATCGCGCTTATTCAGAAGTTGTGGATCATATTGGTTGTCTTCGCGGTGTTGTTCGTACTCACCATCGTCCAGCTGCGCCAGGTGTATCGCTCGAAGAATAAGCAGCGGCCCACTCAATGACGATCACCGAAGTCTTGATGTTGTGCGCCTTGGTGATGCGTGGCCGTGCGAGTACGACATCTAGTTACACACGATTATTAAGTCACTGTGACAGAAAGAGTGTTAGGGAGAGTGCGCCTTCGGAGATCTGCGATTGAGGCCTGTTGGGTGCGCATCATCCGCACCCTGCGGTAAAACACCACAATATATTTAGCCGATAATCTACATTATGTCACTTTACGGATACCTCGTTACCGAGGTCCGGTACTCCACACTGTGATTGCAAGGCATACTGAAACTATGCGCATCTGGTCACTACACCCCCGCCTGCTCGACCGTCGCGGACTCGTCGCATGTTGGCGGGAAACTTTACTCGCACAAAAAGTTCTCCGCGGACTCACCAAGGGCTACACGAACCATCCACAACTGGAAAGGTTTAAAGCCACCGACAATCCCGTGTTATCAGTTGCGACATATTTGCACGCACTCGCTGATGAAGCTGACTCTCGTGGCTATAACTTTAACCGCGACCGTATCGCTTATAGCTCGGACGATATAGCCCAGACCGCACAAACTCAGAATTCAATACCTGTAACAACAGGCCAGCTCCGCTACGAACTCCGTTTCCTCGGTACAAAGGTGGCCAACCGAGATCCCGAGTGGTTGTCGTCCACTCTCAACAGTTATCTCCAGCCCACTGACAGTGACGAAAATCTAACTATTCCCCCCAGCTCATCCGCTATTCGCTGTTATTGAGAGCCCCATCGAATCATGGGAAAAGGTTAAAGATATCTGACCATACGAAAACACGTGTTTTCGTCTTCAGCCTGGCGATCGCCGATTTACCGTCGTCCGGTGGCCGGCCCTAGACCCGTCCTATATCCTGGCGACATGATCAGCGTCCGAGGGCTCAATAAAAGTTTTGGCGGCAAGCGCGCCCTCCACGATTTATCGTTTGATATTAAACCTGGGCTAATGACAGGCTTTGTGGGCGGCAACGGTGCTGGCAAGACCACCACTATGCGCATCCTGCTTGGCGTACTCTCCCACGACTCAGGTGAGATTCTCGTGGATGGAGAACCCATCACCAGCGATTACCGCGCGGGCATTGGCTACATGCCCGAGGAACGCGGCCTCTACCCAAAAATGCCAGTGATTGACCAGCTCGTTTATCTTGCGCGCCTGCACGGATCCTCGGCGAAGGCCGCGAAGACCCGGGCGATGAACCTGCTGGAACGGTTGGACCTCGACCACCGTGCGAAAGACAAGCTCGAAGAACTTTCTCTCGGCAATCAGCAGCGCGCTCAGGTGGCCGCTGCATTAGTACACGAGCCCAGCGCTCTTGTCCTAGACGAACCATTTTCCGGCCTGGACCCGCACGCAGTGGACATCACTCTGCAGGTATTGCAAGAGACTGCCGACACCGGTATCCCCGTCCTGTTCTCCTCCCACCAGCTGGACGTCGTGGAACGACTCTGCGATGTGCTCATCATTCTCGCCGACGGTCGCGTGGTGGCCAGCGGCACCCGCGATGAACTCATCGAGCAGCACACCGAGGCCGAATGGGAGCTCGTCACCACGGCGGGCACCGACTGGATTCACTCAATACCCGGCGTGACAATCACTAGTTCCGACGAGGGGCAGGTCCGATTCCACACCGACTCGGTGGACGTCGCCAACGAGGTTCTCCGGGAGGCCACCTCCCGCGGCCCCATCCACAGTTTCGGCCCTGTCCGCCATTCCCTGCATGAGATTTTCACGGAGGTCACCCGATGAACGCCTCGCCCCAGCCCCACTCCTCCCCGGTTGATGAGAACGGTCATCTCACCTCCGGCAGTGGCGAGCGTACGTCGTTTTGGACTGCCGTCGGCCTGGTGGCTGGCCGTGAGATGAAGGTCAAGATGATGTCCAAAGCGTTCGTGGTTACCACGGTGATCGTGCTCGGGCTGCTCATGCTGGGTGTGCTTTTGGCTCCGCGCTTGGGCGATCTCTTTGATGGCGACGGGAAGAAAGTGGCCGTGACCGCCGAAACGTCCCAGGTGGTACAAGGTCTTGGCGACTCCTACAAGCCTCAGGTCGTGGACTCCGCGGAAGCTGCAAAGGACGCCGTACGTAACGGCGAAGCGGACGCCGCGGTGATCACGGACAAGTCATCCCCTGCCGGCATCACCGTCGTCGGGCTGGACTCCACGCCAGAGAATATGGTCCAGGCTCTGGCGGTGTCTCCGAACGTGGAGTTACTAGATCCAGACGCCCCTAACCCAGGCGTACGATATTTCATCGCCTTCGGGTTCGGCATCGCGTTCTTTATGATCGCTATCATCTACGGCCAACAGATCGCAGTCTCAGTTATCGAGGAAAAACAGTCTCGCATCGTAGAGATTCTTCTCGCGACAATCCCGGCGAAGGCCCTCATGACTGGCAAAGTCATCGGTAACTCCGTGATGGCTTTCTTGCAAGTGGTGCTGATCGCCGGGGGCCTTCTACTGGGCATGCGGTTTAACAACTCCGTTCTACCGCTCGACGGCCTCAGAGCACCGATCCTGTGGTTCGTGTTGCTGTTCGCGATCGGTTTCGTGATGATCGCTTCCCTCTACGCCGCGGCCGCCTCCCTCGTTTCTCGTCAAGAGGACATCGGTTCGACGTCGATGCCTGTGATGATGCTGATAATGATCCCGTACGTCGCGGTGATCTTCTTCAACGACAACCCAGAGGCCCTGCGGATCATGGCGCTTATCCCCTTCTCTGCCCCGGTAGCAACGCCACTGCGCGTGTTCTTGGGCCAGGGCACGATCTGGGATCATCTGCTCTCCCTCGGTATCCTGCTCGTGGCGACCGCACTAGCGATCTGGTTCGCGTCGGCGATCTATGAGCGCTCGATCCTTCGTACAAGGCAGGCCATTAAGTGGTCCCAGGCCTTGCGTGCGCGGAATGAGTAAAAATGACGCACTTCTAAGCAGCTATCCTTCAGTGGCAGCAAGCGCTTCATGGGACGAGGCAGCACACGAATCCCCTTCCCACGCTTCCTTACCTTCATGAAGAGCAAGAGCAGCCACAACCAAAGCAGCTACAGGGTCCGCCCACCACCATCCGAAGAGCCAATCCACAGCCAAGCCGACCAGCACCGCCACTGACAAGTACGCGCACACCAAAGTTTGTTTAGAGTCAGCCACTGCACTCGACGAGCCCAAGGCTCGCCCTGCGTCTCTTTCAAGAAAGGACACGAGAGGCATGATGATGACACTTGCTATCACCATGCCCAAGCCAACAGCGCTGTGATCAGGTTCCCGATGATTCACCAAAGCGATCACTGACTCCACAGTGACATACGCGGCCAGCAAGAAAAACAACCACGCGATCAACCGCAGCGTGGGCTTCTCCCACCGCTCAGGGTCTCGTCGGCTATATTGCCACGCAATTGCTACGGCAGAAGCAACCTCAATCGTCGAATCGAGGCCGAAACTTACCAAGGCGCCAGAGGAAGCAAGCCGTCCCGCGCTCACTGTTACCACAGCTTCGACCACGTTGTACGCAATCGTAAACGCGACAATAAAACGAATACGCCGTTGTAACTGGTGAACACGATGGGAACTACCTATTTCATTCACAGTTTTATTGTGCTCTCCAAGGCAGAGAACGACACATTCGCACCCCTGCCTATCTGAGAACTACTCGTCCACGATCGTCAGTGACGACAACCGACGTAGACGCTCTAAGCTTGCGCCCGTCGCGCCCACAACCTGAACATGTTTACCGCGCTGGCGATACTTGTAAGCGATAGATTCCAAAGCTGATACGGCGGAAGAATCCCACACTTCGGCCTCGGAGACATCGATTTCGATAGTTTTCGCGGGGTCAGTGTAATTAAAGCTGAACACCACGTCATTACTCGACGCAAAAAACAACTGTCCCCGAACCCTGTATCGGCTGGTCTCCGGAGAATGGTCCACCTGCTCCACCGTCACCATATGGGCCACGCGACGAACAAACATCACGCTGGCCCCCACTACCCCACACACGACGCCGACCGCGAGGTTATTGGTCACCACTGTCGCGATAATTGTCGCACCCATGACCGCTGTCTCGCTCAGCGGCATTCTCCGGAGCGTTCTCGGGTCGACCGAGTGCCAATCCATCGTCGAAAAGGCGACGACGAACATCACGGCGACGAGCGCGGCCATCGGGATTTGCCCAACGATCTCCCCTAGCGAAACCACAAGAACGAGGAGAAATACGCCGGCGAGAAGCGTCGAGAGGCGCGTACGAGCCTGAGCATGGCGCACATTGATCATGGTTTGCCCGATCATCGCGCAACCGCCCTGACCTCCGACGAAGGCACTAGCGACGTTCGCAATCCCCAGCCCCCATGACTCCCTCGTTTTATCAGAGTGCTGGTCCGTGATGTCATCAACAAGTTTCGCGGTCAGCAACGACTCGATGAGACCGACGATGGCAGCCCCCAGCGCGTACGGCGCGATAACCCCGAAATGGCGGAACCCGAACACCACATCCGGAATGATCAGGGACGGCACCCCATGGGGCAGTTCTCCCTGATCACGGACGGTGGGAACGTCGATATGCCCCAGAATGGCCAACGCTGTCACAACCACAATGGCCACCAAGGGACCTGGAATGACTCTATTCACGCGCGGCCAGACAACCATAATGGCAAGGCTTATGGCGACCAACACATAAACCATCCACGGCACATGAATGACGTGCTGGAGTTGGGCAAGAAAAATGAGGATAGCCAGGGCATTCACGAACCCGTTCATCACGCTTCGCGGAATAAAGCGCATTAAGTTCGCGACGCCACCGAGCCCCAAAGCAATCTGGATCAGTCCCGCCAACAAGACCGCGGGAACCAGATACTCCACTCCGTGGTTTTTCACCAGCGGGGCCATGACGAGCGCCACTGATCCTGCCGCCGCCGTGACCATCGCGGGCCTGCCGCCGGTAAAAGCGATCGCCACGCACATGACGAAGGATGTGAATAAGCCAACTCGCGGATCGACGCCCTCAACGATCGAGAAAGAAATGACCTCGGGGATGAGAGCGAGCGAGGTCACCAACCCGCCGAAGACCTCCGTACGGAACCGACCCCACGAAGAGAAGGCCGACCGGAAAGAACCGACCGTCGCTGGATGGTCGGTAACGGCATCCTTCACGCTATTTCCGGGCAAATGTTTCAATCCGCTCTGGGCTTCCTGCCAGGATCAGCGCATCCGTAGATTCAAAATCACGGCCATCGGTCGCCGGAACCCACTGGCCACCGTCGCTCCGTACTGAGACAACGTGCACTTTGTAGTCCTCCCACAAGCGTCGGTTATCCAGTGGATCGCGAAGAAGCACTTTGTTCGGCTTGGTCATGATCATGCTGTAACCCTTGTCGAACTGCACGAATTCCTGGATATGACCTCCCAGCATGTGCGCGACCCGACGACCAGTATCGGCCTCTGGGCGGACCACATGGTGAACTCCCAGCTGAGTCAAAATCCGTCCATGGGCCTTAGAGTCTGCTTTGGCCCAGACATCCTTAACCCCGAGCTCCATGAGGTTTGACGCGGTCAAGATGGAGGCCTCAAGGTTCGACCCAATCGCAACAACAGCGCGGCCAACCTGATCAACACCCAACTGGCGGAGAGCCTCAATATCAGTAGAGTCAGCGACGGCAGTATTCGTGACGATATCGGCCGCATTCTGGACCATTCGCTGCCGACTGTCTATTCCCATCACTTCGACGCCGTGGTCCGTCAGTTCCCTAGCCATTGCGGAGCCGAAGCGGCCTAAACCGACAATAACGACCGGCGCGAGATTCATCTTCGGACGGGTTGTTGATGAAAAGAAATGCACCATCGGGATTGTCCTCCCCTAGTTGCGATTTTACTAATCCTGACATGGACGGACGACGCTCTTCCACCGCGTCAGGTCTTTAAAAACTACTCTCGTTCCAGCGTCTAACCAATGACGTTTAACCAATGAACGGTCGTTCTTCTGGATACGAGAAACGTCGCGCTTTATCCTGACCAGCTAGTGCGGTGACCAAGGTGATCGGACCGATGCGGCCCAGATACATAATGAAGCACAAAATAATTTGCGACGAGCCCTGCAATGACGGTGTGATACCCGTGGTCAAACCGACGGTGCCGAATGCTGAGGTGACTTCAAACAGAATTTGGGAACCAGTGAACTTGTTTTCGATCAACATCAACGAGATGACACCGACCGCGACCAACATGATTCCCAACGCGAATACTGTCATCGCCTGCCGGACAACCGAATACGAGATTTTTCGATGGCCAATGACGGTGTCAGTCTCACCACGGAATTCTGCAATCATCGCTGCCACTAGAACAAGAAGCGTTGAGATTTTAATGCCACCCGCGGTTCCTGCCGAACCACCACCGATGAACATGAAAATGTCAGTGATAAAAAGTGTCGACGGATGAAACTGCCCGTAATCCACTGAATTGAAACCCGCGGTACGGGGGGTCACGGATTGGAAAAACGCGGTGAGAATTTTTTCACCTATCGGCATTCCGGACATGGCTTTGTTCCATTCCAAGACGCCGATCACAAGCCAGCCGCCTAAGAGCAAAGCGGCGGTTCCGATGAGCGTCAGGCGCGACGTCACACTGAGATGGCCAAGTCGCTTGTCTCGGTTGGACCAGTTCCAGCCACGTGATAGGCGGATCCTCAGCCGCGTGACCAGTTCACGAAGGACCGGGAAGCCCAAACCGCCAATGATGATGGAACCGGCCAAGGGTAGGAGGATCCACGCATCCGCAGCATACGGAACAAGATTGTCTTTCCTGAGGCCGAAACCCGCGTTGTTAAATGATGAAATCGCGTGGAAAAGACCTTCCCCCATGGCGCGATCAACCGACATTCCGTACTTATTGGCAAATCGCGATGCCAACATCAGAGTCACAGCACCTTCGACCAAGGCTGTAAAACCGAGGGTGGCAATGAGAGTGGACTTCACGTCGCCAATAGATAGTGTGCGTCCTTCCGCAGCGGCATTCATCCGCAGTCGAAGACCGAACCGCCCCGTGAGAATCATCCCAGCTAACGAGGTCAAACTCATGATCCCCAAGCCACTGAGCTGAATGAGGGTGGCAATGATGATCTTGCCCGTGGTGCTCCAGTGGCCTCCCGTATCCACGACAGTCAGCCCTGTCAGCGAGACGGCCGACGTCGACGTAAAAATTGCTGTTAATGGATCAGTCACCGTGTGCGTCACACTGGAAAACGGCATCATCAGCGCTAGAGCGCCGATAACGATAAGCCCAAAGAACCCGATGGACACTAACTGTGTCGGATTGAGCGAGCGCCCACCTATCCCTCTTTTTGCCACGAGAGGGAATAGTAGGCCTGCGCTCGGCTCGGTGCTAGTCGGATGGACAAAGTCGCATTAAAGAATTCCATTATATGAGACTTGTTTTTCGTATTTCGGGAAAGTATCCTATGCCTACTTGACGTGCCTAGATGGCGCCACCCCTGCCTACTAGTCATCCAAGGTCCTATAGCCAACCTCTTCGCTATATCAGTCATCTGCCCATAAATACGTGAAGCATGTACATACCTAAAGCATGTATTGAGTAATAAGGACTATTCGCGTGACTTCTGCTACCCGAGCGCCGGGTTCCACTACTGTCTCCCCTGGTACAGTCTCCCCAATGACAGACCCGTCGATGCGTCGGAAAATTATCGTCGCATCTATGGTGGGAACAACAATCGAATTTTATGATTTCTATGTCTACGCCACAGCTGCGGTAGCTGTTTTTCCCTATTTATTCTTTCCAGATAATGACGACCCGACCGTTAAACTTTTCGCATCCTTTGCGACGTTCGGGCTCGCTTTCTTAGGTCGGCCACTCGGATCGGTGATCTTTGGACACTTCGGCGACCGAATCGGCCGCAAAGCGACACTGGTTGCCTCGCTGCTCACCATGGGTATAGCGACATTTATCATCGGTTTATTACCGACGTACGAGACCATTGGCTTATTCGCACCTGCACTATTAGCACTCATGAGGTTCAGCCAGGGGCTCGGCCTTGGTGGAGAATGGTCGGGGGCAGCACTTCTGGCCACAGAAACCGCGTCAAAAGATAAAAGAGCGTGGGCTGCGATGTGGCCGCAATTGGGAGCGCCGATTGGTTTCCTGGTGGCCAACGGATCCTTCCTCATCCTCGCAACCACATTGGGTTACACCATCGGTGACACGTCTGGCGCATTCATGTCGTGGGGATGGCGTATTCCGTTCCTCTTCTCTTCAGTCATGGTCATCATCGGCCTATGGGTTCGCTTCTCGTTAGAAGAAACCCCGGTCTTCAAGAAAGCCGTTGAATCTGGAAAGCGGGTCGACGCACCACTGGCAGAAGTCTTCAAAACGTCATGGGTCCAAATTATCCAAGGCACTTTAGTCATGGTGTCGTGCTACACGCTCTTTTATCTCATTACGACGTGGATTTTGTCATACGGCATTGGGAAACCTGAGGACTCGGCCGGGTTGGGAATTCCCTACGAAGAATTCCTTGTTCTACAGCTGATCTCTGTATTGATGTTTATGGGAACCATCCCATTTGCGGCCCTGGGCGCCGATAAACGGGGTCGTCGGAAATCACTACTCACGTCATCGGTCGCCATGCTCATTTTCGCGGCCTTGCTCCCCGTGTTGCTGAATTCCGAGTCAGCGAACAAAATGACCGTATTGATCTTCCTCATCGTGGGAATGGGTGTGATGGGTTGTATTTTCAGCCCGATGTCCGCAGTTCTGCCCGAGCTTTTCCCCACTAACGTCCGCTATACCGGCTCGGGAATTGCGTACAACCTTGCGTCAATTCTGGGAGCTGCCATCGCGCCCTTCATCGCAACATGGCTGGTCACACGGTTCAGTGTCGACATGGTCGGCCTATACCTCGCCGCCACCACTGTGATATCCATGATTGCTATTTGGGTAATCCCAGAAACTAAGCACAAAGATATGATCGAAACGTAGTGAAACATAAATTGGTCTAGAGCGATGTAGAGCGACGGCCTCTACGTTTCTCTAGCCCACTCTCCTATTCCTTGTGACGCGACGGTCTGTTTTACAATCGGTACACGGCTTTCCAGCCGGAGCCAGTGTGACTCGTCGATCGTTCGGCCGACGTGCTGGCACGGATCAGTTCCCTGCGACAACGAGGACAAGGATATGACGGCGTCAACGAACTCATCAGACAAAAACAAGGGCCCAGTTATCGACGGAGCAACCGAAGGCGATCGCGAAGAGCTCACATACGAAAAGTTCGGTTGCGCCATGCGTGAGCTCGCTCAAACAGTCATTGATGATTACGAGCCTGACCTCATCTTGTCCATCGCGCGCGGCGGGCTGCTGATCGGTGGCGCGCTGGGCTACGCCATGGGGATTAAGAACGTATCGGTCATCAACGTCGAGTTTTATACCGGCATCAATGAGCGTCTGGAGACGCCCATCATGCTGCCACCCACTCCGGACGCAGTAGATCTCACGGGAATGAAAGTCCTCATTGCCGACGACGTCGCCGATACTGGAAAAACACTGGAGCTCGTGCAGGAATTCTGCAAAGAAACGGTCAAAGAGTCCCGCACCGCGGTTATTTACGAAAAGCCTCAGTCGGTCATTAAATCTGACTACGTATGGAAATACACAGATAAGTGGATTAATTTCCCGTGGTCGACGCTGCCCCCGGTTAAGCCCACTAACAAGTAATCCCTGCCCCATAAGCAACGGAATGCTCGCCGTGGCCGCTCCGCTGCGCGTCGCGGGCAATATGGAGTAGCCTAGAGCGCTTGAGAGTAAGACTACTGCAGGAGCTCTCATCGACGACTAAACGATCTGGGTTGATTGGGGCGTGAGCGAAGCATGTTCGACGTCAATATGCTGATCAATACTTTCGGCTTTATTGGCGTCCTCGTCATCATCTTCATGGAAACCGGCATGCTCATCGGTTTCATCTTCCCCGGGGATACTCTGCTGTTCACCGCAGGTATTTTGGCAGCCCAACCTGACCCCTTCGCGCATGTGTGGCAACTCATGCTCACCGTCCCCCTCTCCGCAATCGCAGGCGACCAGGTTGGCTTCTTGTTTGGACGAAAAGTCGGCCCGCGAATTCTCGAATCCAGAGCGATGACCTGGATGGGCCCCCGAGCTCTTGAACGCACTCATCATTTCTTTGATCGAGTCGGCGCCCCGACAGTGATGCTCGCACGTTTTATCGGCGTGGTGCGCACATTGACACCCGTAGTTGCCGGCGTTTCCGGCATGAAACACCGGACGTTCACTCTCTGGTCGGTCATCGGCAGCACGATCTGGGGCGCAGGAGTGATCGCAATCGGGTACTGGTTAGGGGGCATTCCTCTGATCGACAAATATGTTCACTGGTTTATCGTTCTTGGACTGTTGTCCGTCATCATCCCGGCTTTGTTTAAGGTCAGCCAACTCTTGTGGAGGAAACACCGTAGTAATCGGGATCAGGCCGATCAGAATGCCCAGGGCACCCAGGACACTACGAAAAACTCCGCAGATGGCGCGTCACAATCCCCTGCCCAGTCTTCTAGCCGCTCTTCCTCTACTCGCTCTTCTTCGGCTTTAGAAGAACAAACTGAGCGACATCCAATTCACCGCGCATAAACAAGGCTTCTTGCAGCGCTAAGACATAAAACCACAAACGTCGATAAACGCGATCAAAACCGGCAGCTGCTGCAGCATCGCGATTAATCGCGAATTCGCGCCGCCATAGTGGCAACGTGACACGCAAATGATCACCGCAATGAACTTCAGCCCGTTCCACCAGATCGGTATACCGCATTAGCGCGTCGCGGATGTTCTCCACCGTCGGGTATTCCAACGCTGGCCACACATAGCCCCGCATGATCCCTAGAGCTTGGATAGAGTTTTCCGACAGCCCAGTGTTGATGACGCTCTGTATGCACGCCCGACCGCCGGAAGACAGCATCCGCCCGATTGCTCGCAAAAACGGGCGCAAGCCTCCTACTCCCATCGTTTCCATGCGCTCAACCGACATGATGGCGTCATAAACACCTGACCATTGCCGCGGGCTCGGTATCGGCCCACTGATGGTTTCCACATGAACCGCGCCAGCTAGCTTCTCTTCCCGCACGATGCGCCGTATATCCTCAGCGTAAACGGGGTCCGAGGTGAGAACATCGACGGTGGCGCCTCGACGAGCAGCAGTCACGGCAAGTGTCGCACTCGATGCCGGGAATTCGAGCACTCGCGATCCAGGCCCGACGCGACACTCATCCAGCATCTGGTTAACGCGTCGGTACTGGGCGGACTCGATGTCGTCATATGACACAGACTGTGGCGATTCGTACCGTGTGACGTCGACAATGGTGTTTTTGTTTTTCCAATTCAACGTCTCGGTGACTGATGTTCGCGAGCTTGTGGCAAACAGGGGGCTCCCCCAAGTTTTTGAGGGGCCTGTGCAGAGTTCGATGAGTTCGAGGGGTAGTTCACCTGCACGGGGTACGCCGGTCACTTTGTTTCGCGACCATCGGGACAGCATTTTTCCCCATCCTGCCTCGATGTCGTGGTCGAGCAGCGTTGCTAACACGTCGGCGAGGGGTATCGCGTCCCATTCCCCCGCGACATATCCCTCACCCAGACCGAGGAAACCGGAGTCAACCATGCGGTTCATGACATTGGGGTCGTAGACCGACATCCGCATCGGTTCTGACGAAAATACTGCTTCAGGGTTGTAGGCAATAGGCGGTTCGGGATCGATGTCTCCGATCCCGATCGGTTCGTCGGGCACGGAAATGTCGACGGAGTCGAGGAACTCTTCGAGTCGATCGTGGACTGCGCTGGCTCGTGCCCCCATCATGGGTGCGGAGGGTTCCCGGACGAGATTAGGCCACGTTGTGGGGTCAATATGCCCTTTATTTTTCACCTGTGCGGCTACTCCCTTCCGATTCTTCGTGCCGACGCTGACCCCACTTAGTGCTGGTATATGCGCCTTTTTATTACTTTCTACCCGCCCTAAAACTACCGCGGATAAGGGCTTGGTGGTTTGCACCACGCCACACTTCCCTGCAGGCCGTCATGAGTTACGAAGTAACCATTGACTAGCTTCGCGAATGAACCCGGCAATTACCACACTTACGCCTGACACTATAGTGTGATTGGTTACATACTGTGTGATCCGACATACACTGATGTGCGGCGACACTTTTCGTGATCCCTGACCAAGCACGATATATCCCACCGAAGGAGACCTATGCCCTCCGAAACAACGAACCACAACGCCCCCGCCTCCCACGATTCTCAGCACCGCGTCGTTATTATCGGCGCCGGATTCGGCGGGATTTTCGCGGCAAAACGCCTTGCCAACGAAAATGTCGACGTCACGATCATCGACCGAAACAATACCCACGTTTTCCAACCGCTGCTGTACCAAGTGGCAACCGGCATTCTCTCCCCTGGTGAAATAGCCTCGTCGATTCGGCAAATCTTCCATGCCGATCCCAATATTCATGTCGCACGCGGCGAAGTTCAGAATGTCGATACAGAAGTAAAAACCGTCACGGCGTCGCAGGATGGTCACGAGCTCGTGTTTCCTTACGATTCCTTGATTGTGGCGGCCGGCGCTGGCCAGTCCTACTTCGGCAACGACGAATTCGCAAAGTACGCACCGGGGATGAAGAGCATCGACGATGCCCTCGAAATCCGTTCCCGCATTATTAGCGCATTCGAGCGTGCCGAGATGACGACAGATCAGCGTGAGCGCGATCGCCTTCTCACCTTCGCCATCGTCGGCGCAGGCCCCACCGGTGTCGAGCTAGCTGGTCAGGTCGCAGAGATGGCGAACCGTACCCTGACAGGCGAATACTCCAACTTCGACCCTGCGGACGCGCGCATCATTCTTCTCGACGGAGCACCCCAGGTACTTCCGCCGTTTGGTAAGCGGTTGGGTCGAAAAGCCGCCAACCAACTCCGTCGTATGGGAGTCGAAATTATCCTCGGCTCCATCGTGACGGCCGTCAACAAACGCGGTCTGACGTACAAGAATCTCGAGTCCGGCGAAGAAACGACCATCGAGGCGTCATGCAAGATTTGGTCCGCCGGCGTTGCAGCCTCTCCCCTGGGCGCCATCATCGCGAAACAAAGCGGTGTCGAGGTCGACCGCGCCGGGCGTGTACCGGTCAATGCTGACCTTACCGTGGGTAACCACCGCGATGTCTTCGTCGTCGGCGACATGATGTCACTGAATAAACTGCCTGGTGTTGCGCAGGTGGCTATCCAGGGCGGCAAGTATGCTGCCGAACAGATCGCCCAAGAAGCACGGGGACGGTCATACGAAGAACGCCCTGACTTTGAGTACTTTGACAAGGGCTCGATGGCCACAGTGTCCCGATTCCAGGCCGTCGTTAAGCTGGATAAAGTTGAATTCGCTGGATTCTTTGGGTGGGTCACGTGGCTGTTGGTTCACTTGGCCTTCATTGTGGGCTTCCGCAACAGGCTCGTGTCGATGGTCAGCTGGGGCCTCAATTCCATTTCCCCCAAGCGGTGGCACTTGGACACCACGCAACAGCAGCTTTATGCACGCAACGGGCTCGACAAACTAGCGGTCGAATCCCCCAAGGCTGCAGAGGCGCGGGAGACCCGGAAACTGGGTACCCCTAACCCTGCTGAGAAGTGGAAGACTGCGGAATAACCGACGTTCGAAGATTTGTCCGCGCAACAAGCTTCTCAGTGCGTTCATTCGCGATAAGGACTTCCCATACCTGGAAAGTTCTGCCAAGATTCACCGGCCTGGCGATCGCACGCAAGATATCCCCTGGGCGAGACGGGCGGAAGAAATCTGTGTTGTTATTTACTCCCATCACAGTTGCCTGTCCCCCAGTGGCGATATATCCCGCGATAGATGCAATAGACTCACCAATCGCGCAGTACACGCCACCATTCGTCACGCCCCATGGCTGAACATGGCGCTGATCGATCACGATCCTCCCCTCAACTCTTTCGGGGCCAACAGCAGTAAAGGTCATACCTAGGGTTTGGTCTAAACCGTGCGGAAGAGCAGGGCTCGATCCTGTTTCAGGAGTTTCCTCTCCGTACACGGCACCGCCATTGAGCTCAGCCAATTCATCATCAGTGAGTTGACGCTGCGTGGAAATTCCGAATTTCTCGACAAAACTCATAGATCACCATCGTACTGATATATGCACTGTCAGACGTCGGAAATAGAACACGCTAGACTCGGGGGTCATGAGTGATACCTCCACAGCACAAGGCAACCTAGCCAATATCGGAGTCGTCGGGCTCGCAGTGATGGGCTCAAATATTGCCCGTAATTTTGCATCGCACGGCTACACGGTCGCGGTGTACAACCGTTCTCACGAAAAAACTGACGCGTTTATGTCGGACTTTGGTGACACTGGTTCATTCATTGCGTCGTCGACGATTGAAAAATTCGTTGCTTCTCTTGAGCGCCCGCGTCGCGCCCTCATCATGGTGAAAGCTGGTGCGGCGACCGATGCCGTCATTTCACAGCTGGCCGATGCTATGGAGGAAGGCGACATCATTATCGACGGCGGTAACTCTCTCTACACGGATACCATCCGCCGCGAACGGGAAATTGCTGCTCGCGGATTGCACTTCGTCGGCGCAGGAATTTCAGGCGGTGAAGAAGGTGCTCTCAACGGCCCCTCCATCATGCCTGGTGGCCCAGAAGAGTCATACAAGTCTCTCGGCCCATTACTCGAATCGATTGCTGCACAGGTCGACGGCACTCCCTGCTGCACCCACATCGGTCCTAACGGTGCAGGCCACTTTGTGAAGATGGTCCACAACGGCATTGAGTATGCCGATATGCAGGTCATTGGCGAGGCCTACCACCTGCTCCGCTACGGCGCGAACATGGAGCCAGCAGAGATCGCCGACGTTTTCCGGGAATGGAACAAGGGCGATCTTGACTCTTACCTGGTTGAAATCACCGCAGAAGTTCTCTCACATGTTGATAGTGAAACCGGGAAGCCGCTCGTTGACGTCATCGTTGACAGCGCGGGTCAGAAGGGAACCGGCCGCTGGACTGTGAAAGCGGCACTTGACCTGGGAATTCCTGTCACAGGCATCGGCGAGGCGGTCTTCGCACGCGCATTGTCTGGCGCTACTGCACAACGCACCGCCACACAGGGGAACCTCCCCAGCGGGTCTCTCCGCTCACCCATTTCTGCTGAGGAACGGGAGAGCTTCATCGAGGATGTGCGGCGGGCCCTCTACGCGTCGAAGATGGTGGCCTATGCCCAAGGTTTCGATGAAATTAAGGCCGGGTCAGCAGAGCACGAATGGAACGTCGATCCCCGTGACTTAGCGACGATCTGGCGAGGCGGCTGCATCATTCGCGCGAAATTCCTCAACCGAATTCGTGAAGCGTATGACCAGAACCCGGATCTCCAGCTCCTCCTCTTGGATCCGTACTTCACGGAACAGATGTCTAACCTGGTTGATTCCTGGCGGCGCATCGTCGTCTCTGCGACGGAAATGGGACTACCTATCCCCGTCTTCGCGTCCTCATTGTCGTACTATGATTCGCTTCGTGCTGAGCGTCTCCCCGCGACACTGATTCAGGCACAGCGCGATTTCTTCGGTGCCCATACCTATCGTCGGATCGACAAAGATGGTTCCTTCCACACGCTGTGGTCGGGCGATCGCTCAGAGGTTGAAGCGTAACTGACGACTGGTCACTCCCCTGTCGGGATTACTCCCGTCGTCTGGCGGATCTACACTAGCTACCAACTATGGACATTGCATTAAGTATTCTGGGCATTATCGGTTTCATCGCGTTGACCGCCGGCACGGGAGTATTCGTGGCGGTGGAGTTCGCGCTTACTGGTCTGGAAAATTCCACTATCCAGGAAGACACCTCCCCGTTGGGCAAATTGGTGGGAAAGGCACATCAAAACCTTTCCTTTCATTTGTCCGGGGCACAGCTCGGTATTACATTAACGACGCTGGCCACAGGCTATTTAGCAGAGCCGGTGCTGTCCACATTTATAACGCCCCTACTTGAAGTAGTTGGGATCTCCCCCTCTGCCTCGCAGTCCATTGCGTTGATCATCGCGATGATTATCGCGGCACTTCTGTCCATGGTTTATGGCGAGCTTGTTCCAAAGAACATAGCGATCACTAACCCTATGAAGGCGGCCAAGATCACGGTCCGGCCGGTTGTGTATTTCAACCGGCTTTTCTCGCCATTCATTAAAACTTTGAATTGGTCCGCCAATCATTTGGTGAGAAAGATGGGGATCGAGCCCGCCGATGAGCTAGCGTCGGCACGCTCTCCTCAGGAGCTGGGTGCGCTGGTGCGAAACTCGGCTCTTCATGGAGGTATGTCAAAAAATCAAGCCACACTCATTGACCGGTCACTGAAATTCGGAGATGTTTCGGCCGACGAAATTATGACTCCTCGTGCCAAAGTCGAGGCTCTCGAAAAACACGCCTCGATGACGGATTTACTCACCCTTGCCATGGAGACAGGGCACTCGCGCTTCCCCATTACCGATGGCGATCTCGATAACACTCTCGGCGTCATCCACGTCAAAAAGGCGTTTACCTTTCCGACGGATCAACGTGATTCGACATTAGTGCTGGACTACGCCGATCCTGCGCCCGTCGTGCCTACCAGTCTCGACGGCGACAGTGTCCTGAAGATTGTTCGACAATCTGGGTGCGAAATGGCCATGGTTGCCGACGAATATGGCGGAACAAGCGGCATCGTCACTATTGAGGACATGGTCGAAGAAATCCTCGGCGCTGTCTTCGACGAACACGATGACACCGAAACTGAGACGGAGATACGGCAATCGGGAACGTCGTGGGATTGCTCCGGGCTCGTGCGCATTGATGAGTTGGAATCTCGGCTTGGCTATAAAGCCCCTGAGGGGCCATATGAAACTCTGGGTGGCCTAGTCATGACGAACCTCAAACGGATTCCCGTCGAAGGCGACATCATCGTTTTGCCAGATCCAGACATCAATGTGGTGGAAACGAATCCTTTATCCTGGTCGGCCCGAGTGACATCGATGGATGACCGACGAGTAGATCGGGTGCTTTTGACCCCTATCACTCCCGAACAAGCATCTGCGATGACAAGTGCGGAAGACAACAACAATCTGCCACTGCGAGAGGGGGAATAAATGATCGGCGACCTATGGGCTCTCGTATTCGCCCTCTTCCTTATCGCGTTAAACGCATTCTTTGTGGGAGCAGAGTTTGCCCTCATTTCTTCCCGCAAAGACCGGCTGGAATCGATCCTAGAGTCCGGGGATGCCAGGGCACGCGCAGTGATTAATGCCACTGAGCATCTATCCATGAACCTAGCCGGAGCTCAATTCGGCGTCACCATCGCAAGCCTCCTCCTGGGTAAGGTTGGCGAGCCAGCCGTCTCCCATCTCATCGAAACCCCCGCGGCAGCTCTCGGCGTTCCCGACGGATTACTGCATCCCATTGGATTCGCGCTCGCGCTGCTCTTGGTCTCTATTCTTCACATCATTCTGGGCGAGATGGTGCCGAAGAATATTGCGCTCGCGGGGCCAGAAAACGTCGCGATGTGGCTCGTCCCGATCCACGTCATGTTCGTGAAAATAACGCGCCCCATCATTCTGTTCTTCAACTGGGTAGCACGTATCACGCTGGCAGCAGTTGGTATCACACAGAAGGACGAGTTAGACACCACTGTTAGCCCGTCGGAGCTAGCGCGCATGATTTCTGATTCACGTCAGGAAGGCCTGATCGACGCAGAAGAGCACTCTCGGCTGAACAAGGCGTTAGCGTCCCCACGTCGCCATATCGACGAGGTCCTCATCCCCGCCGACGAGGTCCGTACAGTGCCTTTGCGCGGCAGTGGTCCGATGATGGGCGATGTGGAAAAGGCTGTTGCCGACACCGGCTTTTCGCGTTTCCCCGTGACAGGTAGAGATGGCACGTACTTAGGCTACGTCCACGTCAAAGACATTTTGGACCGGGAAATCCCACCCCACTCTGACCCGGAAACGGTGTTAGCGCGCAGGGAAATCCGGCCGCTCATCACTTTCTCCCCCTCTACTCCCATGGACCAAGCGCTGCGGCTCATGCGTGGACGCTCTCGTCATATTGCACAAGTGGTAGACGGCGGGCATCAATACGGAATAGTGACCCTCGAAGATTTGATCGAGGAATATGTGGGAACCGTGCGCGATAGTACCCACGATGACTAAGACACACGAGTAAGCCCACGCGCCTACTACCCCACGACAGCAAAGGAATTCGACCTCAGACATTATGCCGACTTCGACAACATTTCGCCCCACCATTCTTTTTCCATCAGAGTGGACAATGCGTCGGTATGCACATAAGGACACTGTTACAAGGTTGACTAAAGATCACCTTGAACGCGCCTCTCGCGGGCAACGGCATCCGGTGTGGGACTTTATCTTCCACTACTACCCCGTCACCCCAGGGAAACTCAGTCATTGGTCACCTGGCCACGGTGTGTATCTCGTCGATGCTCCTGCTATGAAGTATTTCACTGAGGTTGATCGCGAATCTGTCCCCACTGTTGCGCTTGAGGACGCTGGTATCACTGCGGAGCAGCTTCATGGCCATACCATCACGACGTTGGACGCTGCTGCGTTGTGGGCAGATCGAGGCTCAACGTTCCGCTACATTGAGAATCTGCTGGCCCAAACACTGTCCAATCCCACGCATTTTGACTGTTTTGGCCTCCACGAATGGGCGATGGTTTATCGAGGACGGCCTCGACATCCAGAACCGCTCAGGCTAGGAGCAGAGGCGACGAACCGGGTGGTTGAAACTCATTCCGTGCGGTGCACGCACTACGACGCTTTTCGATTCTTCACACCCGACGCCGTCCCCCGCAATAAGTTCCACCCATCGCGGGAAACACAACCACGGTGTGAACAGGGCGCATGCTTGCACGCAAACATGGATTTATATAAGTGGGCGACGAAGTTAGGTCCCCTCGTTCCCGGTGAACTGTGGCTGGATACATTCCGTTTAGCCTGCGATATTCGGAAACTTGATATGGAGGCCTCGCCCTACGATCTCACCGAGTGGGGGTTTTCCGCGGTCCCCATTGAGACGTCCGAGGGGAAAGCACAATATGTTGCTGCGCAACGCGAATTTTCTCAGCGCGCCTCCGACCTACGGACGAAGCTCATTGATATCATTCGCACCTCAGATTTAACGTTGTAACATTGCGTTATGGCGAATCATCGATCAGGAACACGACAATTACGCTTCGCGCGGTGGGTGTGGGTGGCATTTGTTATTGTCATCGTGCTCGCACTTCTCGCTGCCTTGTCTGTGTTTTTCGTCAGTCGGAATAAATCGTCGTCTAACGCTGCTGACTGTGATCGATCGACAGTTCTCAACGTCATTGCTGACCCTTCAGCCAAGGCTACGGCTGAGAAGTTGACGTCGGACTATTCGAAGTCGACTCCTTCCACCCATGATTCGTGTATTACGCCGAAGATCACATATGCGAATACGGCACAGGCGATAGCTTTGTTCCATTCGCCCGAGGGGGATCTCCCCGCAGCGTGGATACCCGCTGGTAGCCTCCCTGGTTCAACGCAGGATAACCCCGGCGGGACCGCTTTGGACGGCAGCGAAGCAGAAATCGATTCGTCGGTGCTCGTTGATCGTCAACAATTAGGAACGATTCATTCAAAGAACTCGGCACAAGACAAAGCACCGGGCGCGCCGATGTATCCGCGCGACTCGACCTGGTCTGCTTACGCGGCTAGTGCCCAATTCGCTAAAGATCATCCAGCCGGTATGGATCCTCAAGCGCGTGATGCGTCGGCACGTGAAGTTGCTGCCACCCTATCCCCCACTTCTCTTTCGGAAGCGGTCTCGTCCGTCTCAAGTGGGAAGGGCAATTCTTCTGTAGCGGCTCCGCAGTCGCTTGGGGGCGACAACACGGCGTTTTCACCGATCGGTGATGCGACGGTCGATTTCCCGCTTCTGAAAATGAGCTCTAGCCCTCGGGTTACCGAGTATCAAGCACGGGCTGCCACTGATTTTTCAGAATTCGCCCGCTCTCATTCGGAATCGCAGGCTGCTGAGAAAACTCCTACCCATGATTCCCTATCGAACGACACCAAAGAACTGGCTTACGCTGCGTCGAATCAGGTCAGTGGCGAGCTTCCACCGGTGACGGTGACTAACTCCACCACGACGGAGATGAATAGCCAGGCGTCCGGGCACACGGATGGTGAAGCCACGACCGATAAAGCGGCCGCTCAACAGTCCCCAGAAAAGAAGGACGCGGCAAAGGACCAGGCTAAGTCCACACAAAAACCTGATCGGTTGAATCAACAACGTCCTGCCCCGGCGTCGACACTGCTGCTGATCGACACGTCGGAATCTATGCGCAACCATTTTGACGTTATCCAGCGAGAGAGCGCCCGAAGCCTACAAGAAGCGGGACAGCACGGGCGGGTGACGTCGTTATGGAGTTTTTCCTCGCCCATGGAAAGGGTCGAACCCTATCGAAACCATGTTGACCTCAGTATCGGCGACCACGGGGCTCGGAGCGCATCAATGGTTAACGGACTCACGACAGGTGGCACCCCGTTCCTGTATGAATCGACCGTCGCAGCGATGCTCAATGCGTCAATTAGCGGACCTGCTCCAAAGCGTGTCGTTATCGTGACCGATTCAACGAATGCGGGACAATCCATGAACGCAGCTAACGCTCGCCTTCAGGCCGATATCATCAACAAGCAATCCCCTGTACAAGTCGATGTCATCGCTCTCGGCGACAAGGTGGACCCGTGGCTCCGCGAAGTGAGCCAATTAACTAATGGGCGCTACCACGCAATCCCGAATGCCACAGACAAGTCATTCCCCCAAGCAATGACCGACGCCCTGGCAGGTTAGATACGTAGCTGACTGAAAAGCCAAGTGGGCCAGCCAGCTAGCTAACTGGTTTTACGACGCCGACGTTCCGCGAGTTCATCGAACCCAGCGACAGTGTGCTGAGAAGCCCCCTCAACACCATCGTCGGCAGTTCCCGCACGGACAACTTTCTCCGCCGGGAACTCTGAAATCGTCCCGGCAAGTTCTTTGACGATACCGGGAACGCCAATTCCGAATACGCCCTGTCCGCCGGTCAAGAGATCGAAAACTTCTTCGCTGGAACGGCATTCATACACCGTGGTTCCGTCAGAAACCAGCGTAATCGTGGAAAGATCATCGACGCCCAAGTTGCTCAACTTTTCAACAGCACGTCGGATGTTCTGCAGCGAAATGCCCGTGTCCAACAGGCCTTTAACGATCTTGAGAACAAGGATGTCGCGGAACGAGTACAGCCTCTGAGTTCCGGAACCGTGTGCGGATCGAATGGATGGCTGGACGAGCTTTGTACGAGCCCAGTAGTCAAGCTGTCGATAGGTTATCCCCGCTACCTGACAAGCGATGGGAACGCGGTAGCCGACTTCATCGTCCGAATCCATGACGTCAAAGAGTGCGCCTTGGACGGGTGCCTGTTCCTGTTTCACTGCAGGCTCGCTTTCTGTGGTCGTACGTGTTGAGCAAGAGAGCGGGAATACTCACACTCATGTAGTTCGCTGACGTCTAGGTTATGCCAATAATCTTTCGAGTCAACGCGACACGCAACACATGTGGCACATTTTTCACATGCGCCCATCAAATCACATGCTTAACTTACTGTATTGTAATTAACAACTTTCACACTAGTCACACTGTCAAGTTGTGCTCACGCTCATCCAGCCGACGGACTGTCCCGTTCACACTCCAGCGGTCGCTGCCAATCTGAACTCTGCCAATCTCGTGCTGACAACGTCGTGCCTACGAATCCTCAGAACCGTTCTCACCGCGACGATCATCATCACTACCCTGGGTAAGATCATTCTCGCTCATACCCAAGTGCCCCATGAGTTCTTCGAAATCAGCATCGCCGACGGCAAGATCACCCAAGTCTTCCGACAGATGTTCTTGATCATTGCCCTCTGACTGGGAATTGTCTCCCGTCATGTCAGCCAGCAACGACAGGCTCGATTCGCGTCGTCCAGACAAAGCCTGATTCGAACTATCGAGATGCTCAACGACCTCGGCCGTGACAGGAACCGACCAGGTTTTAACAATCGACTCCTCGGCGTAAATTGTCACGTCCTCATTAAGAGCAAGATCAATAGCGTCCGAGACCCGGATATCAAAGTTGTTCCCTGACTCGCAATGAATCGTTGCGTAGAAGGTGCCATGGTTGACGGCGTCGATAGAAATATTCACTACCGCGTCATCGTGCGCTTCTAGAACGTCAACAATCACACTTGTCGACGTCGGCCGCCGCGGCTCTACGCCGATGTCTTTACCCGAAAGAATGGCTGCGGAGGACGCACCAACAAACACCGTCATGATGCGTCGGCGCTGGGGCCACAAAAACACTATTGCCGGATCGCGATCTGGGCCGAGGAGAAACAACCCTAAATACTCGAGTTCAACCATGATGATATGTGGCCTCCATCCTCATTCCGACCAATCGGTTCAATCGGTAAACGGCACCCAGTTTCTAATCGAATTCGCCGCGTAGGGAAGCTTTAATAAACGCCGCTTGTAGGCTCACGATTAATGCGGAGAGCTCGCGGGCTGTCTCTTCCGATCTGGCCTTCGCATCACTGCTCTTGGCATGGCCCAGCGGGCCGCTGACCTGAGTGATCACCCCCGCATACCGTTGGGCCGTAGCTCGCAGCGTTTTTAAGTGCCGCTCATCGAGCCCGAACCCGACCAGTTGGCTCGCTGTCCGCGCGATCGACACATCGTCTTGGCAGTAGAGGCCTGACCTGTCGGCATTAACGAACCCCGCTTTAGCAAGCTGCGTGAGGAAAGTGTCATCGATCTCAGCGGCAGCACACACATCTGAATGGGTTAAACGCGTATTTTCCTGCTTGAACTGCTCAGCAGAAATCAATCCCGTAACAGGGGTGACGTTGCCCTCGTCCATTGCATCGAGGCGCTGCTTAATAACCTTCAGCGGCAGATAGTTATCACGCTGCGTCGTCAGAATATAACGTAGGCGCTGAACATCAGCGGACGAGTAGCGTCGGTAACCCTTCTCTGTACGCGCCGGGGAGACAAGCCCCTCAGACTCCCAAAAGCGGAGCTTAGAAACCGTGACATCGGGAAACTCGCGACGAAGTTGCTTAAGAACCGCCCCGATCGACAACGTGGAAGGGCGGTCGTGACGGACTTCAGGCAGCGGGCCCGTTTTCCGTAGAGCTGACACTGTTCTTAAGAATCTTTCTGACCGTTGAGGAACACGAGGCGGAACTTACCAATTTGGATTTCATCACCATTGGAAAGCTCTGATGAGTTCTTGGGCTCGCGATTGACGTACGTGCCATTCAGAGATCCAACGTCGACGACTTCAAATTGGTCATCATTCTTGCGGAACTCAGCGTGACGACGAGACACGGTGACGTCGTCCAAGAAGATATCGCTATCGGGGTGACGGCCTGCTGTCGTCGTCGGCTGGTCGAGGAGGAATCGAGATCCTGCATTCGGACCACGTTTGACGACGAGCAATGCGGAGCCCTCAGGTAAACCATCAACGCCTGGGGCTGAGGAATCGGACGCGCCCGATTCCATTTCTTTCAAAAGATCGGCACGGAAGACCGAGGTGGTTTCCACCGAAGATTCTGAAAAATCGCTATTGTCACTCATCGATTCTGCCTCCTTAAGTTCGACCAACGGTTCATATCAGCCACTGCCCTATGCAACTGACTATCTCACATAGAGATGATAGCCAGACGATCGAGCGGTTGCCTGCCACTAAACTAGCTGAGAACCGCTTCCACTGGGTTATACAGATTTAGCGCCCATAGTAGCCGTTTATGCCCCTCCACATAGTGCCGAGGGGCATGTTATATTCACTCCCCCAGCCTAATCCATAGGATGGTGGCATGCGCGCGGTGCGGGTAAGCATCACCCCCAAAGACACTTTTTATCATGAAGAACCCGTGGGGCGATTCCGACCCCTCGTAATAGGAAATCGCCTCGATACAAGCACTGCTCGGTACAAATACAAAACCCCTGTCCACAAGTACAAAACCGTCCCCCACAGGAAAAGAGCTCGCGCCCAGGGGGTAAAGAAATGTGAAAATGACCACGCTGCAGCCGACGCTAAGTACAGCGGGAATGCCCACATGAGGGCGAAAGTCGCAGCTTTTCCGAGGTACATGACCTTCGGTCGTATTCCGCGATTGCGATAGATGAGCATCGTCGGGAAAAGGATAAGGTCGCGAGCGAAGAGAACGGCCACCCACCACCAACTCAGCAGCCCCGCGATGGCGAAACAAATGGGGGTGACAAGGATAAACAATCGGTCGGCGGCTGGGTCGAGGTATTGCCCTATCCGCGTAGTCAGGCCCCAGATCCTCGCAATTTTTCCATCAAGCCAGTCGGTGAACGACGAAATCGCCACGATGGCGAGTGCCCACCCATATTCCCCCGGACCGATGAGGAACCAGGCGTATATGGGCACCAGGCAGATACGCACGATGCTCAGGATGTTGGGAACAGTCAGGATCCGGGAGTATCCCGCGGGGTGAACTGTCACTTGTTCCCGCATACCCGGCGGTTCCATACCTGGGGGCACTGCGCGGGCGGTGTGCCCGTCCGGTGTGGGAAGCATCTTGTCCATCCGCGCTTCCACTCGGAGTCGAGTTTCGCGGGTTACTTTGCTCACCGGAGTGCTCCGAGTAAAACGCGACTGCCGCGCGCTCTTAGCTCCTTGTTTTTTGGTTCCAACCGGTTGTTCATAACGAGGGATTTCGGGGTTATCACGATGCTCGTCATACTCCATCGGACTTATCCTCTCGTTACGTACTCATTGCTAAATGTGGCTATATGCAGCCGGCTGTCAGCATTCCATTGCTCATCCGATATTGCCTTACATACCACGGTTGTAAAGCAAGCCTATCGGAATAAGTTAACAACTGATCCTACGACCGATCCATTATTCCCGGACAGAGGATTGTCATTAACCATATAAGTCCAGGTAGAACTTGGGCGACGAAGACCGCGCTCACCGAGATGGGCACCATTGTTATCGATCGTGATATGCCTCCACGTTTCAACCGCATCATCGACGGCTCCGGTGGCAAGATTCTTAAACTCGGCAATCGACATACGGTGAAATTCATCGACCGGGTTCTCTCTGGCGAGTGCGCGGAGGTGAATTGATTCCCGAATGTCATCCAGATATTCGAGGTGCCGTGCCCAATGTTCGTCCAGGTGAAAGAGCTCAACATCACGGGCCGCCTGAACTTGGACATCACGTGGCACGGTCAAGTCGCGGTGGGCACGACGCTGTAATTCCTTCAAGGCAACGTCGGAATCGAGAATATCGCTGCGTCGCTCGTCAATGATGACCCGTTGGTCATTGATGAGCTTGTTGTATTTCCACGTATTCGCGTGAATCTGAAGCATTTGACCTTCAGTGACACGCTGACAGTGATCCACAAAGGAATACACTTTTTTCTGCGTCAATTGCCCATTGTTATCGGGAATTGCGTTGATGGATTCACCTGCTCCACCGACTGCGATAACGTCGTCCTCGAGGGAAACGAAAATGACGCTGGACCCCGGATCGCCTTGCCGCCCGGCGCGGCCGCGGAGTTGGTCGTCGAGTCGGGCGCTGCGGTGGCGTCCGAATCCGACGACGGCGAGGCCTCCGGCTGTGACGACGTCGTCGCGGTACTGTTCGTGTGCTCCGCCGAGTTTGATGTCTGTTCCTCGTCCGGCCATTTGTGTGGATACGGTGACGCGTCCGGGGAGTCCGGCGTCGGCGATGATGCGTGCTTCTTTTTCGTGGTTTTTTGCGTTGAGGACGACGCAGTCGACTCCGATGGCTTGGAGTGCGTCTTGGATGTCTTCGGATTCGGCGACGTTGTGGGTTCCGACGAGGACTGGGCGGCCGGCTTGTTGGAGTTGCTGGATGTGTTCGATGATGCCGCGGCGTCGGTCGTCGGCGGTGCTGAAGATTCGGTCTGCTTCGTCGTCGCGGATGCAAGGGACGTGGGGGTCGATGACGGCGACGCCGAGGCCGTAGAACTGGCGGAGTTGTTCGGAGGCGGCGGTGGCGGTTCCGGTCATTCCGCAGAGGTTGGTGTAGCGGCCGAGGAGCGCTTGGATGGTGATGGTGTCGAGTACTCGTCCGCCGTCGGTGACGTCGAGTCCTTCTTTGGCTTCGACGGCGGATTGTAGTCCGTCGGGCCAGCGTTGGAGGTCGGCTATGCGTCCTTTTGAATTGTCGACGAGGGCGACTTTCCCGTCGCGGACAATGTAGTGCACGTCTTTGACCAGGAGTTCTTTGGCGTGGAGGGCGACGTTGACTTGGACGAGTGTGGTGCTGATGTTTTCGGCGTCGTAGAGGGAGGATAGGCCGAGGCGTTTTTCGATGGTATGTGCGCCTTTGTCGGTGAGGAATACGTTTCGTTGGTCGTCGTCAATGCTGTAGTCCTCGTCTTTGGTGAGGTTGCGGACGACTTCGCTGATGCGGCCGGTGGGTGCGTGGCCGGGTGCGCTGCCGGCGAGGACGAGGGGGACGAGGGCTTCGTCGACCATGACGGAGTCGGCTTCGTCGACGATGGCGACGTCTGGTGTGGGTTGTACTTGGTCTTCGCGGCGTGTGATGAGGTGGTCGCGGAGGACGTCGAATCCTATTTCGTTGATGGAGCCGAAGACGACGTCGTTTGAGTATGTGGCGCGGCGTTGGTCTGCGGTCATGTGTTCGTGGATGGCGCCGACGGTGACGTCGAAGAAGTTGAAGAGTGGTCCCATCCAGTCGGCGTCTCGTCCTGCTAAATAGGAGTTGACGGTGATGCAGTGGATTTTTCGGCCTTGGTGGGCGTAGATGATCGCTGCGAGTGCTCCGACGAGTGTTTTTCCTTCGCCGGTGGCCATTTGTATGACATTGCCTTTGAGGAGTTCTTGGGCTCCTCGGAGTTGGCAGTCGAATGGGGTGAGTCCGATTGTTCGCGTGGAGGCTTCTCGTAGCGTCGCGAGCATGGTGGCGGTGTCGTTGTCTCGTAGCGCGGTGTCGAAGGTTCTTCGGAGGTCGGCGTCGGTGAGTGTGGCTGTGTGGTCTCCGAGCGTGGTGGCGCGGGAGATCTCAGCTGTGTTTTTTCGCCGGGAACCGGTGAGTTTCCGAAGCCATGTGGCCATAGGGGTCGTCCTTGCTACGTGAAGAAGTTACGTGTGATTACGTTAGCGTTTTTTGGTTGGCGTCATGTTTCGCGTCCGGTGAGACCGGGCCGGCTCCCCAGCGTAGTCCAGATGATGGCGGCAATGGGGAGTCCTTTCTTGGCAAAGTCACACCAGGTGGGAGCGATTCAGGTTAATCTGCTGGCTATGCATAATAAACGTGAGTCCGCCCCTGAGAGCGCGGGTACCCAGGCGATCGTCCCTACAGCCGATATTGTCGACGCTGTTGGCCCGTCGGTGCGCTCGTGTGATGTGCAATTTCTCAATTATGGTGGCCGTGGTGAGTTTGCCGGCCGGATTTCGACGGTGCGGTGTTATGAGGATAACGCCCTTCTTAAATCTGTGTTGAGTACCGACGGCGACGGTGGGGTGCTTGTTGTCGATGGTGGCGGGAGCATTCATACTGCGTTGATGGGCGATAATGTCGCGGCCCTTGGGCGTAATCATGGTTGGTCTGGGATCGTTATTTACGGCGCAATCCGTGACTCTGCGGAGATCAAGGATATGGATTTCGGTGTGAAAGCTCTGGGCACGAATCCGCGGAAATCCAGCAAAACTGGCGACGGTGAGCGCGATATTGTCGTGAACTTCGGCGGAGTGGATTTTGTCCCCGGCCAGTATGTGACATGCGACGCCGACGGGATCGTCGTCACTGAGTCACCTGTCTCCCCACCTCAAGCCTAGTTTTTTGCGGTCGCAATCGGCTGCGGTATGCTGCAGTGGTTGCCTCTGATGGGGCGATCGGACTGTGGCGCAGTTTGGTAGCGCACTTGACTGGGGGTCAAGGGGTCGCAGGTTCAAATCCTGTCAGTCCGACACGATAATAATTGAGGCCGCTACCGTTGGGGATGTGTTGTGCATATAAACCCTGATGGACGCGGCTTTTCTCATTTTCCCGATGGTGATTCGCACGCGATGACACCATCGAGGCCGGCGTATTCTCCCGGCCAGCAGATTCCTACCCGATCTCAACGTGATCGCCCTACTTTTGCCTCCTCCGAGAACCGTGTGGAAGCTGCCAACTCCTTTCACCGCGGGGTGTCGAACTATGGGTCTGTGCGCCCTGGCTACCCCGCTGAGGTTGTTGATCTCCTCGCGCGCCACATGGGCCAGACTAATCACCGCGATTTTGATACCCCGCTGCGGATACTCGATATAGGCGCAGGCCCGGGCTCTTTGACGGTAGATCTTGACAAGCGGTTTCCGGGTAGCGTCCTCGCATCGGACCCTTCGGCTGAAATGACCTCTTCGTGTGTGGCACGTCTCCCCCATGTTCCGGTCATTCGATCTCGTGCGGAGTCAAACGGGCTCGCCGATTCGTGCCTTACTGCGGCAACGTGTGCACAAACGTGGCATTGGCTCGATACAGACCAGGCATGCCGAGAGCTGGACAGGGTTCTGATTCCGGATGGTATGTGCCTGCTTGTGTGGAACACGCTCGATGTCAGCGTCCCGTGGGTGCATCGGTTAGCGCGGATTATGCATTCTGGGGATATTTTGCGCCCCGGCTTTATCCCCCAGGTCGCGCCGCCGTGGACTATTGCTGACGAATGGCGTGGCACATTCAACCAAGCCATTACGGCGCACAACATGATCCACTTGGCCCATACCCGATCTTATTGGTTACGGGCCACGGAAAAAACTCGCGAGCACGTCGATAATAATCTCCGTTGGTATCTCTACCAGCATCTCGAGCTACCTGAGCATCAGCCCATCGAGTTGCCCTACAGGACGGACGCATTCATTATGCGCCGCCAGCACGAGGGGTAGGAAGAAAACTACTTCCTCCCCCGCTTTTCCCGCACACGCACAGCAATCCGCACGGGCGAACCGGTAAAGCCGAAAGTCTCGCGGAACTTCCGTTCGAGGAAACGTCGGTACCCATGTTCCAGAAAACCGGTAGTAAACAGCACGATCACCGGTGGCCGTGTGGATGCCTGCGTCGCAAACAAGACTCTCGGCAGACGACCGCCCCGCATCGGAGGAGGCGTCTCAGCAATGACCGCCCGCAGCCACGTATTGAGCTGACCTGTGGGAACACGGCCATCCCAGCTCTCTAGGGCCTCGATCATCGCGGGCTCGAGCTTGTGAATCGCCCGCCCGGTTTTCGCCGAGATGTTCACACGCCGAGCCCACGGGATGTGCGAGAGCTGCAGCTCAATCTCGCGGTCGAGCATATCCCGACGATCCTCATCAACCATGTCCCACTTGTTGTAAGCAACCACCAGCGCTCGCCCGGAATCCAAGATCATGCGCAGAACACGCTGATCCTGCTCGGTCACTGGTTCAGAAGCGTCGACAATAAAGACAACGACCTCCGCCGCATCGATGGCACCCCGCGTTCGCAGGCCCGCGTAATACTCGTGGCCCGTTGCCTTCTTCGTTTTCTTCCGGATACCAGCAGTATCGACGAAGGTCCAGGTCTTTTGGTCAAGCTCGACGAGCGAGTCAACGGGGTCGACGGTCGTTCCCGCAACATCATCGACGACGGCTCGATCCTCCCCCGTCATCTTGTTGAGCAAGCTCGACTTACCGACGTTAGGTTTGCCGACGAGGGCGACCCGGCGCGGCCCCGATGTGATGGATTCTTGCCGTGGTTTGTCGGGGAAGAGTCGGATGACTTCGTCGAGAACATCGGCGGCGCCGTGGCCGTGTTTGGCCGACACCGGGTAGGGGTTGTCGAGGCCGAGGGCCCAGAATTCCGCGAGGTCGCCGTATTGCGTGGGCGAGTCGAATTTATTGGCGACGAGAACGACGGGTTGCTCGGCGCGGTGTAGTTTGCGGGCGAGCATTTCGTCGGATGCGGTGATTCCGACTTGGCTGTCGACGACGAAGACGATGACGTCGGCTGTTTTCATCGCGCCTTCGGCTTGGCGGGCGATGGCCGCGTGCATGCCTTTAGCGTCGGGGTCCCATCCGCCGGTGTCTTGTACCCAGAAGCGTCGGCCGTTCCATTCGCCGAGGTATGAGATGCGGTCGCGTGTGACTCCTGGGAAGTCTTCGACGACGGCTTCACGGCGTCCGATGAAACGGTTGACGAGTGTGGATTTACCTACGTTCGGTCGGCCGAGGATGGCGACGGTGCATAGTGCTTCGGAGGTGTATCCGGCGTCGTCGAAGACGCCGAATGCTTCCTCGACAGAGTGCCAATCGGTGTCACTGTCGGAGGTAACGAGGAGGTTGTTGACCTCGTCGTCGGTGATGTCACCGTCGGTTGCGTCGCCGCTGGGTTCGTCAGTGTGGTCGCCGTCGTCGGCGCGGTCAGTGTGTTCATCCGCGTCAGTGGCGTCAGCGATGTCGACGGTGTCGACACTGTCCTCGTCGCCAATGGCCTGGCCTTCTGTCGTGGTGAAGACGAGATCCTCGAGTGAACTGTCCTCATCAGGCCGGTCGTCGTCGGCTCGGTCGTTATCGCTGCTCGATTGGCGGACCAGGGAGATGATGGTCTCGACGACCTCGTCAATGCCCTGGTGGCTCGTGTCGACGACGATGGCGTCGTCGGCTGGCATGAGCGGCGAGTCTGTCCGCGATGAATCCTTACGGTCGCGTTCTTGAACGTCCCGTAATACCTCGTCGAAGGTGATGTCTCGGCCAGCTTCGCGATCCTGGTCGTACCGTCGTTGGGCGCGGATGCTCGGCTCAGCCGTCATGAAGACTTTGCAGGGTGCGTCCGCTAGGACGACGGTGCCGATATCGCGTCCTTCGACAACACATCGTCCAGCCTTGTGGGCCAAGGAGCGCTGCAGGGCCACAAGGTTCTGGCGGACTTCAGGGATCGCTGCTACCGACGAGACCGCCCGTGTCACTCGTGCCGTCCGGATGTCATCGGCCACGTTGGTTCCGTCGAGAATGACTTCGGTCGAATGCGGGTCGTCGTTAATCGCGATAGGTAAGTCAGAGGTTGCCTCGATGACAGCGTCGGAATCCTCGGGGTCGATTCCGGCATTGAGCACGTGGAGGGTGGCCACGCGGTACATAGCTCCGGTGTCTAAGTAGGATGCGTTCAATCGCGAGGCGACGGTCCGGCAGACCGTGGATTTGCCCGTGCCGGATGGTCCATCGACCGCGACGATCACACCTCCCCCTGGTGTGTTGGCGAGTGTTGAGTCATCCGATGTACGAGTAATTGACATCACTAAACTCCTAATTATTCCGTTCTGCCATTGCATAATCCCGGTTACATCGGGTCACACGAAACTAGACGCGAGAGTTCTACATAGTACGGGTTGTTACATATCAACAGCATTAAACAAGCTGGTCAGTTCCGAACGGTTCAAGGCACGCAGTGTTCCCGGAGTCTGCTCACCCAACTGCACCGTGTGGATCTTCGTTCGAACCAGCTCCTGCACCGGGAAACCAGCTGCTTTGAGCATCCGTCGCACGATGTGCTTGCGCCCCTCGTGGAGCACTACTTTCACGAGCGAACGGCCTTGCCAGACGTCGATGATGTCAGCGTCGTCGGCGCGGGCGGTGCCATCGTCCAACTCAATCCCCTGCGTCAGGCGTCGGAGATCTTTCTTGTCGACTTCACCGAGAACGGTCGCGAGGTAGGTTTTCTTGATTCCGTATTTGGGATGGATCAACCGGTTCGCTAGCTCGCCATCATTAGTCAAAAGCAGAAGCCCCTGTGTCGCAGCATCCAAACGGCCGACGTGGAAAAGCCTCTGACCAGCGTCGACTTTCTCGCCAACAATATCGCCGACGCAGGGCCGACCCATATCATCATGCATGGTGGACTGAACGCCGCGTGGTTTGTTCAACGCGAAGTACTGCATCGATTCGTCGACGACGACTCTGCTGCCATCAACGCGAATCACGTCATAATCGGGATCCACGCGGACGCCCTGACGGGTCACGATGTCCCCGTTGACCTCGACTCGCCCCTCGTCGATGAGTTTTTCTGACATCCTGCGCGAGGCGACGCCAGCAGCGGCCAAGACCTTTTGCAGGCGAATGCCCTCACCTGAATGATGGGCGGGCGATGTGCCCTTGACGTGTTGATGGCGGGCGGGCTTGGCCTTGGGTACGTATTCCGGTGTGCCGTCACGGCGAGCGGTAGAAGCCACGATGTGGACCTTTCCGTATTTATGCGTTATTTACACTTTTGAAAAACAGGGGATAACGTGGCGCCGGTTCATAGCATGAAAAATAAGCGGCCGTCCACGCAAAACATATGGTGACCGGTGAGTCTATCACGTTCTTCACTCGTGTCATTATCTTGACGAGCGTGGCGACGCAATCGCGTGGCAACACATCTGCCAGGCGCAGACTCACTGGCCAACAAACGCGGTCACGTCACCATTCAGCCTCTAGCAATTAATCGCTCTCACGAGTGACCCGACCGACAACATCTGGTACGAAAAACCCAGGTGCCTCCTGCACGAACCGCTGCTGTGACCAGCCGCCAGCTCCCTCGGGTATGTACCCCAAGACATCGGTCCCGGTAACCACCGGCAAGTCTTCCTTATTGCACCGCGTCGCCAAATCTGGGGAGTCCGGAATGGACCCACCTATTAAACCAAGCACCGTCAGGCCCCGGCGTGTGGCAGCTTCCACCGTCAATTCAGCCTCGTTCAAACTTCCGAGACCTGTTGAGCACACAACAATAATCGGGGCACCCAGCTCTCGGGCTAGATCGGCAATGGTCCAGTCCTGACCGATACGCACAAGGAGCCCGCCAGCACCCTCGACGAGAACAACGCGACCTGGCTTATCGAAAGACTTAATCTCTTCGGCAACGGTTGTGAGCTCGGGGTATGGCATATTCGCCCGGCGCGCCGACGTCGCTGGGGCAAGTGGTTCGGGGAACCGGTATAGCGTCTCCGCATTATCAATGCCGGTCAAGGCGGTAACACGGGGAGCGTCGCCTTCGCCTTCGGGTTCACCAGTTTGCGCCGGCTTCACGATGAAGGGCTCATATCCCTCCTTCTGAAGGACGCAGGCAACCGCTCCAGTAGCGACAGTCTTGCCGACATCTGTCCCTGTTCCCGTCATGATGACAATGCTCATTGTTAATCTCCTCTCATTAGGTCAGTAAATAATCCCGACCGAACACCTCTGTGATGACTCCGGTCACTCAGGCCGACGCAGCGACAATGTTCCGCATCGCCGCGCAGATTTTTTCGATGTCACTGCTGGTCGATATAAACGGCGGCATGCTATAAACCAGCTTTCCGAAAGGTCGAAGCCACACCCCCGACTCCACGGCTACCTTCGTCGCGACCTTCATATCGACAGGGTGAGCTAGTTCGACGACGCCGATAGCGCCCAGGACCCGCACCGAGGACACCTGTTCAGCATCGGCAAGTGGGGCCAAACCGTGGCGTAATTCCTGTTCAATGCGCGGAACTGTCGATCGCCAGTAGCCGTCATCAATGAGGTCGCCCGCGGCGCGAGCCACCGAGCATGCCAGTGGGTTGCCCATGAAAGTCGGCCCGTGCATTAAGGCTCCGCCGCCCTGGGGCGTCGAAATCACATCGCCTACGTGCCGGGTGGTCAGCGTGGCGGCAAAACTCATCATTCCCCCGGTCAGGGCTTTGCCGACGCACATAATGTCCGGGGTGATCGTGGCCGCCTCGCAGGTAAAGAGACTCCCCGTACGTCCGAAACCTGTGGCGATCTCGTCGGCAATGAGGAGGATGTCGTGGTCATCGCACACGCGGCGAAGGCCAGCAACCAATCGTGGGTCGTGGAATCGCATGCCACCGGCCCCCTGCACGACCGGCTCAATAATCACGCCCGCAATGGTGTCGTCGATATATGTCTCGAATTCACGTAGATAAGACTCGAGCTCATCGTCGCTGAGGCGCGCACCACCGGAACCATCGTCATCGGCAAGATGGCCCACGTCGCAGCGCGGATCAGCTGGGGGTTCGGGGGCGAAAACTTGTTCCACCAAGGTGCCCCGCCACAGAGAGTGCATGCCGCCCTCGGGGTCGCACACACTCATGGGCCCCTGAGTATCGCCGTGATACCCGCGTCGCCACGTCACGAGCCGGTTGCGCTCTGGATGGCCATTCCCCATCTGATATTGGAGGGCCATCTTGATGGCGACCTCAACAGAGACCGACCCTGAATCAGAATAAAAAACCAGGTCAAGACCCTCTGGCGTGATATCTACCAGCCACTCGGCTAAATCCACTGCCGGTTTGTGAGTCAGTCCTCCAAACATCACATGTGGCATCTGATTAATTTGTCTGTGCGCGGCCTCAACCAAGTGTGGATGGCGATGTCCGTGTGCTACAGCCCACCAGGAACTCATCCCGTCAATGATGTTTCGATCATCGTCAAGATGCAGCGTAACTCCTTCCGCGGACGTCACGGGGATGGAAGGTACTGCTGCTGGCATCGGGTCGTATGGATGCCAAATATGTTCTTGGTCGAAACGTGCAAGATCCTCCATACTTGCCACCCTACTGAACAGTGTTCAGTAATCTGCGATGGCCTCATCAATCGCTTCCACATCGGGCAACAGAGGTGCCAAGTCTGGCAGTTCAGAGACATCCGACAAGCCCATCGTCTCTAAAAACAACTCAGTTGTGGCATATAAATGAGCTCCCGAGGTCTGCGCCTCCCCCACTTCCTTCACCAAGCCCCGCAGCGCTAAGGTTCGCATGACCCCGTCACAATTCACGCCACGGACAGCTGCGACTTGGGAACGGGTTACCGGCTGACGATAGGCCACCACCGCGAGAGTTTCCAGTGCCGCTCGCGACAACTTTGTTTGTGCTCCGTCCAGCAAAAATGCCTCGACGGCCGGCGCGTGCTCAGCCCTGGTGTAGAGCCTCCACCCATCGCCGACGTGACGCAGTTCAATGCCGCTGCCCCGTTGATCGAGTTCGTCTCGCCACTCGTCAATGACCGCGCGCGTGTCTTCCTCCGACGCACCCACCGCGCGGGAAATGTCAGAAATAGGGGCAGGATCGTCCAACACCAACATCACCGACTCCACTGCCGCACGAAGCGCAGAGATCTTCGGTAAATTATTCGGGTTCGTGGTGTTATCTGTCACTTCGCCGATCCTCGTGTCTGCCAATCCTCGTATGTGAGGTACTGACCCCTAGTCTCGCGACCAGGACCTACTCCCAGTTCGCGGCCGCAACGACAGCTGGATCAACCTCAAGACCCGTCCACGCCACTAACATTTCTCCCAAAGGCTCATCTTGGTCGATGTCAGTGGCATGAGCTTTAAATAACTCTAACAATGCTAAGAACCTGCCGACGACTTGCATCGATACCGTGCAGTCGGAGGTCAATTGCTCAAATGAGCACCACGAATACGCACCGACGGAATGCAGCATGGAAAGGATGCGCCCGGCTTGCTCCGGGACAGACACGGCCACAGAGTGAACATGGGACGTATTCACTGTCTCAGGTGGTCGGGGGCGGAACACGGCAGCAGCCATCTCCGCAAATGATTGCGGGGTGTGATCAATCCGTACCGGTGGCAGCAGCGACGCGAATTGTTCTTCCATCCCAACCGCCCGCGGATAACGTCGGGCTGCATGAGCGTGCCGCACGCGCAACTCGTCGGCGATCTCCTTATAAGCGCGATATTGAAGCAATCGAGCAAACAACAGATCTTGGGTTTCTAAGAGCGCCAGATCTTCTTCGCTATCGACCTCACCCCGAGGCAACAAGCGCGCCGTCTTCAAATCCAATAAGGTCGCCGCAATAACGAGGAACTCCGTGATCTCATCGAGGTCCTCGGTTTTACTCAAGCTCCGCGTATAGCTGACAAATTCGTCCGTGACCTGCGCGAGAGCAACCTCGGTCACATCCATTTTGTGACTGTGAATGAGTTGAAGGAGGAGATCAAACGGCCCCGTAAAATTCGCGAGGGCCACACGGAACCCTGTGATTTCCTCTTGGACGCCCTCGCCCTTAGTGGGCATCGCAGCTTCCGCGTCGGTCACTTACTCAAACGCTCCACCATTTCACTGGCCACGCCCCGATATTGTTCCGCGGCTTCCGACGTCGGCGCCCAGGTCGTAATAGGTTCTCCTGCTACTGATGTCTCGGGGAATCTGACGGTCCGCGTAATAACGGAATCGAAAACTTGATCTCCGAATACTTCGATCACGCGCTCCATCACTTCCCGCGCGTGAAGAGTTCGGCGATCGAACATCGTGACCAGTATCCCAATAATTTCCAGGTTAAAGTTCAGTCGATCGCGAACCTTATCAACGGTATCGGTCAAGAGAGCAAGGCCACGCAAGGAGAAATATTCACATTCCATTGGGATAATGACTCCCTGTGAGCAGGCCAAGGCGTTCACGGTGAGCAGACCAAGTGACGGCTGGCAATCAATAATGATGTAATCGTATTCGCCTATCACCGGCCGAAGAGCCCGGCCCAGGCACTGCTCACGCCCCACTTCATTAACTAACTGAATTTCCGCTGCGGATAAGTCAATATTGGCAGGGACCAAATCCAAACCCGAGACAGCGGTTCGGTGGATGGTCTCAAGAATCGACGTCGACGGATCCACCAACAAGTTAAATACCGTGAGATCTAATTCATCATGCGGAATACCCAGGCCAGCTGACAGTGCCCCCTGAGGGTCGAGATCAACGAGGAGGACCCGTCGCCCATATTCAGCTAAAGCAGCTCCCAAGTTAATGGTCGACGTCGTCTTGCCGACGCCACCCTTCTGGTTACACATCGAGACGATCGTGGCCGGGCCATGGCGATCGAGCTGAGGCGGCTCCGGAATCTGTCGGCGTGGGCGGCCAGTCAGCCCCAGCTCGGGCGTCGGGTCGTCGAAAAGACCATCACCCTTATCCGACTCATGTGGAGACGATGCAACCACAGTCAATCCTTCCTCCGGAACTTGTCGTCGATACACGCACGCAGATCATTGTCTCGAGCAATGCTATGCATTCGGCCACCATGCGTACAGTGCAGCAACGATGAAAACCATCGATGTAATTCGACTATTACTCTACAATACGAAGGGGCTATGGTGCAGATGTCAAGGATTAAAACTTGACATAGTTCAAGTTCGCATTGAGAACTTAACGTAGCATTATGCCGAAAAACGGGCCGACGACGACGAACATACGTAGAGTCAAGGTCGAGACTATTCCACTGCCGACTTATGCCCGTGGATGAGACGTCGCATACACTTCCCGAAGATTATCAATAGATACGGCGGTGTAAATCTGCGTCGTCGTCACGCTTGCGTGCCCCAAGAGTTCCTGAACCGCCCTAATATCGGCGCCACCTTGAAGAAGGTGAGTCGCATACGAGTGGCGCAACGTGTGAGGCCCCACCGAATCGCCGAGCCCACACCGTTCCGCTGCCGCGTGGAGAAACTTCCATACCGATTGCCGGCCCAAGCGGTTACCCCGAGCATTCAGAAATAACGCTTTATCGCTCCGCTTGACCATCGAGGGGCGACCACGGACTAGCCACGCATCAATAGCGTGAAGCGCCGGCGCACCGATCGGAACGAGTCGTTCCTTCCTCCCCTTTCCCACAACACGGACATACGCGTGATTTCGATCAATCGAATCGATGTCGAGATTAAGGGCCTCGCTAATTCGCATTCCCGTGCCATACAGAAGTTCAATAACGGCACGGTCGCGAAGAGCAATCGGATTACTCGACTCATTCACCGGGCACGCCTCAATGAGCCGATTGACCTGTTCCACAGTCAGAGCATGAGGCAACGATTGACCGGAACGCAGAACAGTTACTCCCGCGGCGACGTCCCGAGCTAGTTGCCCTTCCTCGTGGGAAAACCGATGCAGAGAACGAACGGCGACGGTTGCACGGGCAGCAGACGATGCTGCCAGAGGCGACCACCCCAACGTCGAGTCCCCTCGTCGTAAATCCGCAATAAATTGCTCGATATCGGGCTCATCGACGCTATCGATGTTGAGATCATGCTGATCCAGCCACGCAACATATTTATTCAAATCACGTTGGTAATTCGACAACGTATTCGGGCTGGCGTTCTTTTCCACTGCGAGGTGATCGATATAAGCAGCCACCATGTGGGACGCGTCCGCTCCCGAATGCTGCCCCTCGCGAGGCTCATCCGCAGACGGGGTAAGCGGCCCTGAACTCGACATAGAAGACATAACCTCACACTTCGTTGTGCACAGAGAACTCAACTACATGTGTGAGACGCGCTCACTCATGGTGAGTGTCTCCAGGTAGTTTATCTGTCACCGTCACCTTGAGATCCGCAGTCGATTTCCCTGCTTCACGCAACTGTGCTTCGCGGCGCTCAGCCAATCGATACGGGCGCAAAGCATAGGGTTCGTCGACACTACGTGGGGAAACATCGTTTCGTATCACCTGCGCAGCCATCAAGATTCCGGATGTCGCGATAGCATTGCAAATGGTTCTATCCATGATCTGAGAAACGGCAGTATCCAGATCCACCCACGTCGACGTCAAGTCAGCCTCTTCATCATCCGATTCTGGGCGATCAACGTCGCTAAGATCCCGCGCAAGATATATGCGGACGGCCTCTTCACAGAATCCGGGCGACGACACAAGATCCGACAACAGGTCCCAACGCTCAGCGGCGAGGCCCACTTCTTCCTGCAGTTCACGGGACGCAGCCTGAAGGGGGTCTTCACCTGCAGCGTCCAAGAGTCCGGCAGGCAATTCCCATAGCCGTCGGCCCACGCTATGCCGATATTGGTGGATCAGCTTCACGCGTTCCCCGTCGAAAGCCACCACAGCGACAGCACCAAAGTGCTCGACGATTTCACGTCGCGCGGATGATCCACCCGGCATGGAGACAGTATCTTGCCGAACCGCAATAATCGGTTTGTCGAGCAAATACGTAGATTTCTCTACCGTGAAGTCATACGACCCCGGGCGACTCTGAGCCGACGGGTTCGCGCCCTCATCTAATGAGCCGGTATCAGGTGTGTTGTCTGACGGATTCGTGGCTAGTCCTCCTCACTTACCGTGACTACTTTTCCTCATCATTCTTGTGCTTCAACCCAGCTTTAACCAGGGCAGTGAACAATGGGTGAGCTTTTGTCGGACGGGACTTATATTCCGGGTGAGCCTGCGTCGCGACCATGTATGGATGGTCCGGATACTCAATAAACTCAACAAGTTTTCCATCGGGAGAAGTACCAGAGAACTTCAGTCCAACGCCATCGGTAATCCGCTGACGGTACGCATTGTTGATCTCATAGCGGTGACGGTGACGCTCCGAGACCTCTAGCGTCTGGTAGGCCTCAGCCACCACCGAACCCTTGTCCAACACAGCAGGATAAGCACCCAAACGCATGGTCCCACCAAGATCCGCTTCTCCGGAGACAGCAGCCATCTGCTCGGCCATCGTCGAGACCACGGGCTCCGTCGTCTGAGGATCGAACTCGGTTGAGGACGCGTCGGTAATTCCCGCGGCGCGCGCAGCCTCAATCACCATGCACTGCAAGCCCAAGCACAGACCCAAGAACGGAACGCGATGCGTCCGTGCGTAGCGGACCGCGCCGATCTTGCCTTCAATTCCACGAATGCCGAAGCCACCCGGAACGACGATGGCGTCCACGTTTCCAAGCTCTTTTTCTGCGCCTTCCTCGGTCTGGCACAAATCCGAGGGGACCCACTTCACGCGGGCACGAGCATTATTCGCAAATCCGCCAGCGCGGATAGCTTCTGTCACGCTGAGATACGCGTCGGGAAGATCGATGTACTTGCCCACCAAAGCCACGGTCAATTCATGCTCCGGCTCGTGGACTTTCCGAAGCAACGAGTCCCACTCTTCCCAGTCAACATCGCGGAACGGCAAATCCAGCCGACGAATGAGGAACGCATCCAGGTGCTCGCGGTGCAAAACCTTGGGAATCTCGTAGATGGAGTCGGCGTCGGCACAGGAAATAACACCTTCCTGATCAACGTCGCACATCAAAGCGATCTTTGCCTTGAGTGGCTCCGGAACTTCACGATCACACCGGAGGACCAGCGCATCTGGAACGATACCGATCGATCGCAAAGCGGCCACTGAATGCTGAGTCGGTTTGGTCTTCAACTCGCCTGACGGAGCAAGATACGGAACAAGGGAGACATGGATGAAGAAAATGTTCTCTCGTCCCACGTCGTGCCGTGTCTGACGTGCGGCTTCAAGGAAAGGCTGGGATTCGATGTCACCGACAGTTCCGCCGATCTCCGTAATAACGATATCGGGGCGAACGCCATTTTCATCCGGACGATCCATCGTCAAAATGCGATGCTTGATTTCATCCGTAATGTGGGGAATAACCTGCACGGTATCCCCGAGGTATTCTCCGCGGCGCTCCTTGGCAATGACCTCGGAATAGACCTGCCCAGTGGTCACATTTGCGTTCCCTGACAGGTTGCGGTTTAAGAAACGCTCGTAGTGTCCTAGGTCAAGGTCGGTTTCCGCACCATCGTCGGTCACAAAGACTTCCCCATGCTGGAACGGGTTCATTGTTCCCGGATCCACATTCAAGTAGGGATCAAGCTTCTGCATGGTGACTTTCAGGCCACGTGCCGTCAGCAGTTGACCTAATGAGGATGCTGTCAATCCTTTACCCAGCGATGAGGCAACACCGCCGGTGACGAATACAAATTTGGTGACATGCTCGGCGCGCGGTTGCGACACTATGCTCTCCCGAGGATCGATGATGGACAGTGATCAATGCTGGACAACCGCAACTGGCTTCGTAGAGATCGCCGGTTAACGGAAAATCCATCGGTCAAAGTGGCAATTATCGGTAGATATCCACAATCCCTCGGGACTTCAGCCTAACACGAAACTTTCACCATCGTCACTTTCACTGTCGTCATTTTGCGGTACACAACCAACCACAGCCGCGGGGACCCAGACCAAGAAGAGGCTTTACTGCGCGACGGCCGCCGTTGCGCCGTCCATAATTCCGTAAGAGCCAGTTTTTCCTGTGATGACGTCAGCTGAGGCACGAATTGCACTGACCTGCCCCGTGACGTGGTTAATGTCATCGACGGTGGAGATTTTGGCTTGGGAGTTCTCTTGCCCATCGTGGGAATCGCGCAGTCGAGCAATAACCCCGTTGTCTTCGGCCGCGCCGGGACGGGACGCGGCAACGACACCAGACCCGTTGTGGCCAAGGCCTTCAGTGAAATCACGGAGGAAGCCTGCTACATAATCATTGTTTCCCTTTTTGCCGTCAGAACCTCCGGTGATGAGAATAGCCACGTCGGCCGGTTCATCCAGGCCGTCGGCAGTCAGGAAATCTCCCTGAGTTAGTGAATCCCTGACTATTTTTCTCTCCGGGCCTGTCGATTGCTCTTGAGCATTATCTCCGCCTTCACTCTTCTTCAAGAAGGCGCCGCCCATCAGTTGCCCGATATGCCAGCCGGGTGACGAATTTCTCTCGGACAGTTGGATACCTGCCGGTAGTGTCGTCGCGGCAATGGACTTGAGGTCATCACCGCCGTCGCGAGAAACAAATTTGTCTTTCAGCCCAATAGTGCCAGCGACGTGGGCACCTGCGGGTTCAATGAGGCCATTGACAGCCTTCACATCATCTTTGTTGACGTCAGGCGTGGTGATGATCAGCACAGCCTTATCCTGCAACCGCCCTTTGACCGCATCTGGGGCAAGCGTCACCCCGAGTTGGTCGGCCGCCTGAACACTCTTATTAGCTTGGTTGCGTTCCGCGGTGACTGAGTCGACCTTGCGCTCGGTATCAACATTGTGCCGGGTGATGTGGCTGCTCGCGCCCGAGTGCGGGCCTAAAACATACACGCCGAAGACGGTTCCCAGCGCAATTCCGCACGCCGCGCCAGCAACTGCAATGCCTGATCGATTGTGAGACAAACTGTGCTCCTATGGCTGTAAAACTGCCTTACTTGAACAGATTCTGAACACTAATCGCGAAACTGTTCCACGTATCTATCAGGTTGTTGATAAATGAATCATCGCCTGACAACCCCGAAATAAGAATAATGGTGACCAGGGCGATAATAATGGCGATGACCGCCCACACCCATCCCAAGCCCGACGACCGCACCAGATAAAGCTCATTCACGGCGGAGGCATCGACCAACCGGGTACCGACTCGCGCACGAGTCAGCAACGCTGACGGAGCAGCATCCCGCTGATTCTCATCAAACAACGTCTCAATATCAAAGGGTGAACCACAATTAACGACGAGTGACGCGCCATGATAGCTAGCGATGAGCAACGCCAAATCCGTGGCTGAGTCGGTGGCCGCTGGGAAGGTCATCGCGCCGATGCCCAAGTCCTGGATTCGCTCCAAGCCTGCAGCGTGCCCGTCAGGATCGGCGGGCAGAATCACCGTTGCCCCGGAGCGCAACGCTCGATCGTTAATGAGCTCAGGATCGCCCACGATGATCGACGGCTTGTATCCCTTGTCCACCAGGACGTCAGCTGCATTTTCCACACCGATAAGCAGCGGATCGTATTCACGAATGAACGAGCGCAAGTCTTTAAGCTGCGACTCGACGTCGGCAGACGGGCTGACGACGATAACTTTTCGGTCTTGGATGGGGACATCAACATCTGGGATGCCTAAGCCGTCGATAAAAAGCGGCGATTCGGAACGCACGAATTCCGTCACATTGCCGGATAACGCTTCCATGTGATCCGCGAGCTGTTCACGCGAATCCTCAAAGACCGCTACGGCTCGGTCGAGAGTAATTTCCTTACCTCGAGCGACTTCGTCATCTCCTCGGTAAAAAGTGCCTTCGTCGAGGCGATATTTCTTCCCAGATTGAAGAGCCTGCCGCCCATCGGAGCCAATGCCGTCGATAAAAACAACGCCCGCATCGATAAGCATCTGGGGGCCGAAGCGAGGGATACTCCCCTGCTCTGTCTCTACCTCTGTCGCGACTGCGGAAACATGCATGTTGATAAGGCGCTGGGCCAGGCCTCGAGGGATTTCGGGCCCATCAATGATGGCAATATCGCCTTCAGCAAGCTTGCGCAGCTCTTTGGAGGAGTGAGCGATATCTCGAACCGTGGCGTTGAGCCCCGGCAGATCCGACTGCGACCGAGAGAACAGTTTCATGGGAGCCATCATTCCTGATTACCAACCGTTATGCACAGAGGCGCGCCGACTAAAGAGTCATCTCGGTCAGATATCTGCTGGTACGGGGACTATAAATCCGACGTTTCTCACGGGCGCTTCTTACGCCTGCGAGCGTTCGCGGGCTGCGGTGGCCAACAATTCCTCGGCATGTGCGCGTCCAGTATCGGTGTGGTCCAAACCGGCAAGCATCCGTGCAAGCTCTTCAACGCGCTCGCTCTCCTCTAGGGTTTTGACGCCCGACGTCGCCGCCACAGAGGCATCGACGCTTTTCGTGACAACGAGGTGTTGATCGGCGAAAGCCGCTACCTGTGGCAGGTGCGTAACAACAATCACCTGGCACTGTCGTGATAGCCGCATAAGACGCCGACCAATCTCCACCCCGGCGCGTCCTCCCACGCCGGCGTCAACTTCGTCGAAGACGATCGTTGTGCCGCGTCGTTCAGCGGACAGGACAACTTCAAGCGCGAGCATGATTCGGGATAGTTCACCCCCCGAAGCCGCCTGTGTCAGTGGACGGGGTTCAGCGCCGTCATAAGATCGCAGTCGGAATTCGACTTCATCGGTCCCATTTTTTCGGAAGACGGTATTTGTTGTCACTGCGATGTCCAGTGACGACGTCGGCATCGCCAAGCCCCTCATTTCTTCCGTGACCGCTTGTTCAAGTTTCCGTGCGGCACGTCGGCGAGCAGCGGTTAGTTTTTCAGCGATCTCGCGGGTCTTTGTCCCTGCTTCTTCTGCTTCCTTGGCTAACTTTTCGATGGTTTCGGTGGAGGTATCGAGGCTTTCCAACCGCTTGTAGGCGTTGTCACGCCATTCCAGGACCGCGTCAATGTTCGCGGCATATTTTCTCGTCAGCTCATTTAGCTGTGCCTGACGTTGAAGTGCAGCATCGAGTTCACCCGGGTCAGATGAGAGTCCGCCCAAATATCTGCTGAGGTCGGATGAAATGTCGCCTACCTGTTCAAGCAGGTTGTGAATTTGCGTTCCCAGGTTAACCAGCTGCGAATCACCGCTGGATGCCAACGCTGATTGCGCTTGACCCAAGAGGTCGATAGCCGATGACGTTTCCTCGGTATCGTCGGAACTCAGCGCCTGAAAAGCTCTCCCCGCGGAGTCTCGGAGTGAATCAACATCCTGGAGTCGTTTAACCTTGTCGACGAGTAACTCGTCTTCATGCGGCGTGGGACTCACGGCCTCAATCTCGTCCAGGGCGAATCGGAGCCGATCTTCTTCCTGAGCCATTTCTCGACGATGCTGTTGACGCCGAGTGAGCTCTCGCGTCACTGACCGCCACTGGTCCCTCAACACTTGGTAGCGCGACTTAATGGCCGCAATCTCGGGGTCAAACGAATCGAGGGCATCCCGCTGCTGATCCGTCGACAATAAACGCAATTGATCATTTTGACCATGGATAACTAGCAAATTATCCACCACAGCTGCCAGTCGTCCTGCAGTGACGGTCCGTCCGCCGACGTGGGCACGTGATCGACCTTTCGACGAGACTGATCGGGACACGACGACTTCGTTGTTTTCGGTATCCCCGCCGACGTTTTCAATTTCATCCGTGATGGCAGCACGGTCAGCTTCGTCGATCTCTGAAAAGTCAAAGATCCCTTCGACGAATGCTTGGGACTGGCCTTCCCTGACCCGCGACGAATCAGCTCGTGCCCCCTGAATGAGTTTCAGGCCCGACAGCAAAAAGGTTTTACCTGCGCCGGTCTCACCGGTGAGAACAGTAAGGCCGGGGGCCCATGATGCGGTAGCGCTAGGCAAAACTCCCAGGTTCTCAATGCTGAGTTCAACGAGCACTAGTTTCCCCTTTCATACACGTGCCTACCGACCGAAAGTTCCTTCGACATCCGCACCGTCTCCCAGCTCTGCCGACCGAGGCTCGTGTGCTACTTTTTGGGCCCCCGCCACCCGGACACAGGCAGACGAAACTTCGACACTAGACGGTCCGTAAAAGGTGCCGCGTCTAGCCTGACCCACCTGACAGGTTGATCGCCGCGGCGCACTTCCACCCTGGATCCGGGCGGGATAGGGATTCTTCTGATCCCATCCAGGTTCGCCGTCGCCGACTGCGTTGATGTGTTCGTCTCTATGGCGACCTCGGAGAAGGGGCTTACCACCAAAGGCCTTGCGAACAGTGCGTGGGCGTTATTCGGAACAACAAGGATGGCGTCCAGCGATGGCCATAGAACAGGGCCTCCAGCTGAGAACGCATATGCGGTGGATCCGGTGGGAGTAGAAACCAACACTCCGTCGCATCCGAAGGAACTCACAGGGCGTTGATCGACTTCCAACACTGCATCGAGCACGCCTTGTCTATCCACGTTCTCAACGGCCACTTCGTTAAGGGCCCAGCCACGGCCGAGGTTTCGCCCGTCGGGACCGTGAACACTGACCGAGAGCGTCATACGGTCTTCCACACGCCAGCTGTGATTGATGACGAGCTGAAGCGCCTCGGGGAGGGACTCCTGCTCCCATTCAGCCAAGAAACCGACGTGGCCAAGGTTGATCCCCAAGACGGGTAGATCGGCAGCATGAGCAATATCGGCGGCACGTAAGAAGGTTCCGTCGCCCCCGAGGACGAGTACTAACTCAATCCGAGCCGTATCAACTTCTCCGGATCGAAAAATCGGAAATGTGCCGAGGACCGGGTGCTTCGTAATGGGGTCCGACGACTCACTGGCGAGGACCCATACGGTCAGTCCTGCGTCCTTCAGATATTCAGCAGCTTCTGCTGCCGCTGCCAAGTTTGAATCCCGCCCTGTGTTTGCAACAAGCAGAATTTCCCGATTCTTCTCCGTCATTGAGGTCCTTCCTGCACTGCTGCCGACACCATGGATTCAAGTTTACCGGGTTCTACGGCCCGGACCCCACCATCCTTAACAAGCCATAAAAAATACTCCACATTGCCGCTGGGCCCCGGCAGAGGCGAGGCGACCACGTCACGAAGCGACAGCCCGAGAGTTTGAGCATACTGCGCAACGTTCACAATCGCGCTCGTCCGCAGGCTTTCCGAGCGGACCACACCGCCGTGCTCTAAACGGTCTTTTCCTACCTCAAACTGCGGCTTCACCATGGGTAGGAGATCTGCTCCCTCACCCATGCACTCAACGATCGCCGGGAGAACCAATTTCAGAGAGATAAACGACAGGTCCCCCACCATCAGGTCACATGGCCCTCCTGTCAGCTCCGGGGTCAGGTGCCGTACATTCGTCCTGTCTACTACGCGGACCCGTTCATCATTTTGTAGGCGCCAGATTAGTTGCCCATAACCGACGTCGACAGCGACGACTTCGCGAGCTCCGCGCTTAAGACAAACGTCGGTAAACCCTCCTGTTGAGGCTCCCGCGTCTAATACCCGACGTCCCTCGAATGACAGGCCCTCGGGCTCAAAAGCATCACACGCTCCAAGGAGTTTGTGAGCCCCACGCGATGCCCAATTATCGTCGACGCTTTTCTCCACTTTGATGGATATACCCGGTTCAACTCGGGTTGCTGGCTTAGTGGCTTGAAATCCATTAACCATGACGCGGCCACTGCGAATCATCTCAACGGCCTGGTCGCGTGATCGCGCAACTTTACGGTTTACTAACTCAGCGTCGAGGCGACGTCGACTAGGCTGCTTAGTCACGGGAATCCTCCAAGGCCTGATGAAGAAGGTCATGAGCCTTCTCGAGGCGATCAGCTTCTGCAGAGAGTTCAGAGGGGTCTCCATCGAGGATTTCGTACATATGCGCTGATAATTCGGCGCTTAATTCCTCGAGCGATTTGTTCGCTTCAGCCAGGCGTTCCTGCCTGAGACGTTCGACGTCACCGGGGGTTATCGCCATGTATCGATCACGCTTTGCGCAGTCGAATCGGTCGCTGTCACCTGTGTCACGGCGGGAGCTCCGTCTTCCCATGCTGCAGCAATCGCGGTCAGCAAGGCGTCATGGGAGCGTCGATCAGAAAAGCGAGCTTGCTGAGATGAATCCGCACCACCCAGGGATTCTTCGGACGAGTCCTCAGGAACCTCGCCCTCAACGGACGACAGTTGCAGAACGCCATCCGACGTCAGCTCTGCTTTCCATCCTTGCTTCGGCCCAGGTGTCGACCGATCAATCGGGTCGAACAAGGCCATCATATCGGTGGCGATATATGTGGGTCGCTCAGCAGGATCCGCAGCCAGAAGGTCTGTGTGCCCTGATATCCCGGTAATGACCATCAAAGATGGGATTCCGGCCGCGACACCTCCGGCAATGTCAGTGTTGAGGCGGTCGCCCACAGCCAAGGGACGATCAGAATGGAGCTCTTCCGCCGCCTGGGTAAACATGTCACCGGCTGGTTTTCCGGCAGAATCAGGGGTCACTCCCGTTGCCGTGGTAACCGCAGCAATCATCGACCCATTTCCGACGGTCAAGCCACGCTCGGTAGGCAACGTGGTGTCCATATTCGTCGCCACGTAGACCGCACCGTTATTAATTGCCAGTGCAGCTTCTGACATTTGCGGCCAGCCTGTCGTCGTCGCGTGGCCTTGGATCACAGCAGCTGGTTGATCGTCGGCCGACGTGACGACGCTAAACCCGGCTTCGTTGACGAGTTCTTTGAGCGAGTCTGATCCCAATACGATGACGCGCGAGCCTGCGGGAATTTTGCTGGTCAGCAGCGTTACTCCAGCTTGCGCGGAGGTTAAGACTTCGTCCTCAGAGGCGGGAATACCCATCTCCTGCAGAGCCTCGGCAACGGCGCTGGGTGATCGAGAAGCATTGTTCGTTATGTACTTCAAACCAACGTGGGAGTGAGCCTTGTTAAGGGCCGATACTGCTTCCGGGATTGGTCGTGCACCGTGGTACACGGTTCCGTCGAGATCGAGGAGTAACGCGTCGGTGCGGTCGATCAAACGCTCGCCAGACGTACCAGCGCTGTGATTGCTTGAGGCGGCCATCAAATCTTCCTTACTGGATATCATCCGTAGGGATCAATACATAACGACACCGTACGGTGTGTTTATCTTAATTGAGCTCAGCTAAGCGTTCTTTTGCGTCAAGAAGCTCGTCGGGATCATGATCGATTGTCTTTTGGAACCACGCCTTCGCTTCTGCAGTTCTCCCTGCAGCAGCTAGCGAATCGGCGTAAGCGTAGAACAACCGCGGAGCTTCCTCATCTTTCCGCTTCTCATCGAGATTCTCTTGTTCAAGCCCGACGACGGCTGCGTCGTATTGCTCTAAGTCTCGACGGGCACCAGCCACGACGATCGCGAGTTCCTCAGCTGAGTTTGAGTCAAGGAGCTTCGCCTGGTCCGACGTGCCAAGGGAGATGGCTTTCTCGGGGTGTCCTAGTCCGCGTTCGCAGTCGGCCATGACGGCGAGTAGGCCCGGTCCCCCGGAGATTCGGCGTGCCGCCCGGAGCTCTGAAAGGGCCTCTTTCCATTGGCCGGCATGGTAAGCCGCAATGCCACAGGTCTCACGGGCGATGGACACTCGACCTGCCCGATCTTTCGCTGCGCGAGCGTGCTTAAGAGCGAGCTCGGGATCCTCTTCCATGGCTAAGGCACTGGCTACCATGTGTTTCGCCACGACCTCGGCATTTTGTTTCGAAAGGCTGCGGAGGTCCTGCCGGACGGTCGGATCTAAATCGCGTTCAGAAATATCGGGTGGAAGTGACGGTTCATTGAGGTGCTTCTTAGACCGCTCTTCCCGGTAACCACTCTTCTTCGGACCGGAACGTCCTGACGCGTAATTCGCCTTATGATTGTTGCCGCGGTGGGAGTTCTTTTTATTAAAGTCGCGATTATTGCCGCGGTGCTTCCTGTCGCTAGAACCGGACTTGTCGTAGCGCTTTCCGCGATTGCCGCCACCGCTGAATCCATTAGAACCGTGTTTCCGGTTGGCAGCAGACCCACTGTGGCGTTTATTTGATTCGGATTCGTTCATAGTACTGCTCACTTCTTAACAGATTTTTGTAAAACATGTGTCGTCATTGTTTTTGATGTGCTGAAGCACCGATGACAGCGATGGGTTAACCGAAAAGATAATAGCAGAGGTTAAAGGAGTACTTTCAGCGGAACGGATGGTGGACGGAATCACGTTGGGGTCTATGCGGAATCAATATGCCCTGAATGGCTAGAAAACTCTATTCCCCCGGTTTTCTTGAATGCTTCACCTGTTTTTCGGGTGTGCGCATGCATAAAAAGGTGTGTGGTGTGGCCCACCCCCACCGGGTTCGGGCCGCACCACACACAAACACACACAACATATTAAATTAACTACGTTACGGTTGGCGGCGACCTACTCTCCCACACCCTCCCAGGTGCAGTACCATCGGCGCAGGCAGGCTTAGCTTCCGGGTTCGGAAAGGGACCGGGCGTGACCCCACCGCACTAACCACCAACACAACCTATAGGGACAACACACACCCAACACCGGGTGGTGTGCTGCACAAGACACCAAACAGCAGACGCAAGCAACCAACAAACCATCGTATTCCGCCACAAGACTTTGTTGTTGTTTAGTTCGGTCAATTAGTACCGGTCACCTCAACACCTCACAATGCTTACAGATCCGGCCTATCAACCCCATCATCTCTGGGGAACCTCAAAAGAAACCTCATCATGAAACAGGCTTCCCGCTTAGATGCTTTCAGCGGTTATCCCTCCCGTACGTAGCCAACCAGCCCTGCCCCAGGCAGAACAACTGGCACACCAGAGGTACGTCCGTCCCGGTCCTCTCGTACTAGGGACAGCCTTTCTCAAGTTTCCACGCGCGCGGCGGATAGAGACCGAACTGTCTCACGACGTTCTAAACCCAGCTCGCGTGCCGCTTTAATGGGCGAACAGCCCAACCCTTGGGACCTACTCCAGCCCCAGGATGCGACGAGCCGACATCGAGGTGCCAAACCATCCCGTCGATATGGACTCTTGGGGAAGATCAGCCTGTTATCCCCGGGGTACCTTTTATCCGTTGAGCGACACCGCATCCACAAGCCAGTGCCGGATCACTAGTCCCAACTTTCGTTCCTGCTCGACCCGTCAGTCTCACAGTCAAGCTCCCTTATGCACTTACACTCACCACCTGATTGCCAACCAGGCTGAGGGAACCTTTGGGCGCCTCCGTTACCATTTAGGAGGCAACCGCCCCAGTTAAACTACCCACCAGGCACTGTCCCTAACCCAGATCATGGGCCGAGGTTGAGATGCTCAATACGATCAGAGTGGTATTTCACCAACGACTCCACCACCACTAGCGTGGCCGCTTCACAGTCTCCCACCTATCCTACACAAACCGAACCAAACACCAATACCAAGCTATAGTGAAGGTCCCGGGGTCTTTTCGTCCTGCCGCGCGTAACGAGCATCTTTACTCGTACTGCAATTTCGCCGGGCCTGTGGTTGAGACAGCAGAGAAGTCGTTACGCCATTCGTGCAGGTCGGAACTTACCCGACAAGGAATTTCGCTACCTTAGGATGGTTATAGTTACCACCGCCGTTTACTGGGGCTTAAATTCTCCGCTTCGACCACAACGTGGCCTAACAGGTCCTCTTAACCTTCCAGCACCGGGCAGGCGTCAGTCCGTATACCTCGACTTCACGTCTTCGCACGGACCTGTGTTTTTAGTAAACAGTCGCTTCCCTCTACTCTCTGCGACCACCACCAGCTCAACCAGTCTGTCACCAGCAGTGGTCCCCCTTCTCCCGAAGTTACGGGGGCATTTTGCCGAATTCCTTAACCACAGTTCACCCGTCGCCTTAGTATTCTCTACCTGACCACCTGTGTCGGTTTCGGGTACGGGCCGCACACACACATCGCTAGAGGCTTTTCTCGACAGCAATGGATCACCAACATCCCCACAACGGGTACGCATCACGCCTCACCCACAACAGCATCCGGATTTACCTAGATGCCGGGCTACACGCTTACACCACAATCCAATAAGTGGCTCGGCTACCACACTGCGTCACCCCATCACTTGACTACTACCAGATCAGGCCCCACGCATCCACACACACAACAACCCAAAAGATCATTGCACGTGCTTCAGGGCGGTTAGTATCACTGATTCACCATGGGCGCGCATGCACGGGTACGGGAATATCAACCCGTTATCCATCGACTACGCCTGACGGCCTCGCCTTAGGCCCCGACTCACCCTGGGAAGAAAAGCTTAACCCAGGAACCCTTAGTCATCCGGCGGACAAGATTCTCACTTGTCATTCGCTACTCATGCCTGCATTCTCACTCGCATACCCTCCACCACCAGTCACCTGGCAGCTTCCACGAGCACACAACGCTCCCCTACCAAACCACACACAAAAGCATGGTTTCCGCGGCTTCGGCGGTGCACTTAAGCCCCACTACATTGTCGGCGCACAACCACTCGACCAGTGAGCTATTACGCACTCTTTCAAGGATGGCTGCTTCTAAGCCAACCTCCTGGTTGTCTTCGCGATCCCACATCCTTTTCCACTTAGTACACACTTAGGGGCCTTAGCCGGCGATCTGGGCTGTTTCCCTCTCGACCCACGGAGCTTATCCCCCGCAGTCTCACTGCCACGCTCTCACCTTGCTGGCATTCGGAGTTTGGCTGATGTCGCTAAGATGATAGTCCCGCTAAACCATCCAGTCGCTCTACCTCCAACAAGAAACACGCAACGCTGCACCTAAATGCATTTCGGGGAGAACCAGCTATCACGGAGTTTGATTGGCCTTTCACCCCTACCCACAACTCATCCCCGCAGTTTTCAACCTACGTGGGTTCGCGCCTCCACAACGTCTTACCGATGCTTCACACTGGCCATGGGTAGATCACCCCGCTTCGGGTCCAGGACACGCCACTAACACGCCCTCATTAGGACTCGGTTTCCCTACGACTACCCCACACGGGTTAACCTCGCGACGCGCCGCTGACTCGCAGGCTCATTCTTCAAAAGGCACGCCATCACCCCACAAGGAGGCTCTGACGGCTTGTAGGCACACGGTTTCAAGAACTCTTTCACTCCCCTCCCGGGGTACTTTTCACCATTCCCTCACGGTACTATCCACTATCGGTCACATCACGTATTCAGGCTTACCGGGTGGTCCCGGCAGATTCACAGCAGATTCCACGAGCCCACTGCTACTCGGGCACCACAGCACCCCACGCACCATGTGTTTTCACGTACCGGACTCTCACCGTCTACGGCAGGCCATTCCAAACCACTTCCGCTAACACACCACACGCAGGAGGGCGTCACTAGCCACCCAACACCACGGCCCCACAACACCACACACGCAACCCCTAGCAAGTATCACACGCATATGGTTTAGCCATCATCCACTTTCGCTCGCCACTACTCGCAGAATCATTATTATTTTCTCTTCCTACAGGTACTAAGATGTTTCACTTCCCCGCGTCACCCCCACACCGGCTATACATTCACCAGCAGGTCACCGCACACAACTACGGCAAGGTTACCCCATTCGGACACCCTCGGATCAACGCTTGATTGACAACTCCCCGAGGACTATCGCGGCCTTCCACGTCCTTCATCGGCGTAATGTGCCCAGGCATCCACCGTGCGCCCCTACAACAAACAACAACAAAAAGGCAACACACTACCCCACCACACACACAAAGCACTGTCTGTGTGACGGAGTAAGAATAAACCAGACAAAATACAAAAAGAAAAGATTACTCGCGTCCACTATCCAGTTCTCACACAACACACCCACACCACACAAAGCCACCACAAAACAGCAACCACATGTAGCCGGGCCAGGAACAACAACCATGTGCCATCCCAGACACCCAACAATGCACCAACGCACCCCAACACTCTGTGTCAGCCACACACCACCCACCACCAGATACCAATACCCGATGATTGTGGCGCCGCACGCAACACTTGCGTGCCGAAGCAAGCCATCCACCCACAAAAACAAACAATTGGCGCACACCAGCCACCGGCCAGCGCTTGCGCCAACACACAAAAGAAAAAAGCTCCTTAGAAAGGAGGTGATCCAGCCGCACCTTCCGGTACGGCTACCTTGTTACGACTTCGTCCCAATCGCCAATCCCACCTTCGACGGCTCCCTAACGAGTTTAGGCCACCGGCTTCGGGTGTTACCAACTTTCATGACGTGACGGGCGGTGTGTACAAGGCCCGGGAACGTATTCACCGCAGCATTGCTGATCTGCGATTACTAGCGACTCCGACTTCATGGAGTCGAGTTGCAGACTCCAATCCGAACTGAGACTGGCTTTAAGAGATTAGCCCCACCTCACGGTATCGCAACTCTCTGTACCAGCCATTGTAGCATGTGTGAAGCCCTGGACATAAGGGGCATGATGATTTGACGTCATCCCCACCTTCCTCCGAGTTAACCCCGGCAGTCTCCCGCGAGTCCCCAACCAAATGCTGGCAACACGAGACAAGGGTTGCGCTCGTTGCGGGACTTAACCCAACATCTCACGACACGAGCTGACGACAACCATGCACCACCTGCACACCAGCCACAAAGGGAACAACCATCTCTGGCCGCATCCAGTGCATGTCAAGCCCAGGTAAGGTTCTTCGCGTTGCATCGAATTAATCCACATGCTCCGCCGCTTGTGCGGGCCCCCGTCAATTCCTTTGAGTTTTAGCCTTGCGGCCGTACTCCCCAGGCGGGGCGCTTAATGCGTTAGCTACGGCACGGATCCCGTGGAAGGAAACCCACACCTAGCGCCCACCGTTTACGGCATGGACTACCAGGGTATCTAATCCTGTTCGCTACCCATGCTTTCGCTCCTCAGCGTCAGTTACTGCCCAGAGACCCGCCTTCGCCACCGGTGTTCCTCCTGATATCTGCGCATTTCACCGCTACACCAGGAATTCCAGTCTCCCCTACAGTACTCCAGTCATGCCCGTATCACCTGCCAACCCGGAGTTAAGCCCCGGGCTTTCACAAATGACGCGACAGACCACCTACGAGCTCTTTACGCCCAGTAATTCCGGACAACGCTCGCACCCTACGTATTACCGCGGCTGCTGGCACGTAGTTAGCCGGTGCTTCTTCTACCACTACCGTCACCACAAGGGCTTCGTCATGGCTGAAAGGAGTTTACAACCCGAAGGCCGTCATCCCCCACGCGGCGTCGCTGCATCAGGCTTGCGCCCATTGTGCAATATTCCCCACTGCTGCCTCCCGTAGGAGTCTGGGCCGTATCTCAGTCCCAATGTGGCCGTCCACCCTCTCAGGCCGGCTACCCGTCGACGCCTTGGTAGGCCATTACCCCACCAACAAGCTGATAGGCCGCGAGCTCATCCCTTACCGAAAAAATCTTTCCACCACACCACCTACAGCATGGTCCTATCCAGTATTAGACCCAGTTTCCCAGGCTTATCCCAAAGTAAGGGGCAGATCACCCACGTGTTACTCACCCGTTCGCCACTCGAGCACCCTGCAAGCAGGGCCTTTCCGTTCGACTTGCATGTGTTAAGCACGCCGCCAGCGTTCGTCCTGAGCCAGGATCAAACTCTCCATACAAACAAAGCACAAAAAGCCTGAAAACCAAGCAAAAAACAAACCCCGACACAAAAAATCCCGTATCGGAATCCGAAAAAATAGTTGTTGCAGCCCACCAACGGGGAAGGCAGACCACAAGCACACCAAAAAATTAGGTGTTAAAAGTCTTGTCATGATGATCAAAGCAACCACCACAACACTGTGGCACCTGCTGCGACCAACACAAAAGTACATTGGCACACTATCGAGTTCTCACACAACACACGCACACACAACACCAAGCACACCACAATCAGTGCACCAGCATGTGCAGCAAGCAGAAACCCTAACACCACAACCAGCCAGACGCAAACACGCAATCTGAAACCAGCCAACAAAAAGTGAAAGAATCTCCACCCCAACCACCAACACAACCAACAACCAAGCAACTAACTTTCCAGCTACCCGGCGGCTGTCTCGGCGACGACAAAGAACACTACACACCCCACCCACACACCACAAACCCCCAGCACAACACCACAAAACACACCAACAAACACTCACCAAGCGAGACCACCGTCGGCAATCACGTGACGAATGCAGTGGGTTACCCGCGTGGAACCGGTTATCGGTGAAATGGTGGAGGAAAGAGTCGTTGGGCGATCGGCGCTTCTCTGCTATTGAAAACGGGGCCGCAGACGCGGCCCCTGACAAGTATTCAACTACAGCTTTGGAGGTTTGCATGGGATTCTGACTTCAGATCCCACGCCCGACACGGAAAACTACAGATCACTTCACGGCGAACTTAGCTCCCGCGAACGACTTCTTTCCGCGTCGCAAAACCAACCACTGCCCGTGGAGGAGATCGTCCGCACGTGGGATCCAATCCATGTCCGAGACTCGCTCATTGTTCACATATGCGCCGCCCTCTTTAACGGTGCGGCGAGCAGCGCCCTTTGAAGGTGCAAGCTTCGACTCGACAAGCAGGTCAACAATCGTCGGCTCTGCACCTTGGGGGAACTCCGCAATCTCTGTCTCCGACAGCGCTCCCTTCAACGTCGAACTGTCCAGGTCACGCAGCTCTCCACGACCGAAGAGTGCCTGCGACGCAAGTTCCACAGACTTCGTCGCTTCCGCCCCGTGGACCAGCGTCGTCATTTCTTGAGCTAAGCGTTTCTGCGCTGCACGCTTATGCGGACGCTCCTGAGTTTCAGTCTCTAAGTCTTTGAGCTCTTCCCGATCAAGGAAAGTAAACCATCGCAGGTAACGGATAACATCGGCGTCTGCCGAGTTGAGGAAATACTGGTACCACGAGTACGGGCTAGTCATTTCTGGATCGAGCCACAACTTCCCACCACCAGTGGACTTTCCGAACTTTTTCCCTTCAGAATCGGTGACAAGTGGAACGGTTATTCCATGAACAACCTCATTATCGACACGCCGATTGAGGTCGACGCCTCCGACGATGTTTCCCCACTGATCCGATCCACCGATTTGAACCCGGCAGTCGTACCGTCGTCGGAGTTCAACGAAGTCATTAGCTTGTAAGAGCATGTAAGAGAATTCCGTGTAGGAAATGCCGTCGCCCTCTAGCCGACGTTTCACGGTATCTCTTGACAACATGGTGTTAAGCGAAAAATTCTTCCCTAAATCTCGCAGGTACTCGATGGCAGACATTTGCGATGTCCACGTGTAGTTATTTTCGAGAATCGCACCATTGTTCCCTGAGAAATCAGGGTCGCCTTCAAATGAGACGAAGCGTCGAAGCTGTGACGAAATGTTTTCGGCCCACTCAGAGACCGTATCTGCAGCAAGCATGGCCCGTTCCCCCACTTCACGGGGATCGCCGATCATCCCCGTCGCACCGCCAGCTAAGACGATCGGGCGGTGCCCGGCCTGCTGGAACCGCTTGAGCATCAGCAACGGAACTAAATGACCGGCATGAAGCGACGGACCCGTGGGATCAAATCCGGTATAGAGCGTCAGCATCCCATCACGAGCCGCTTGTTTAAGCAGGTCAAGATCAGTCGATTGATTAATAAGACCTCGCCACTGAAGGTCTTCAATGACAGCTGCTCGAGCGTCAGGTCCTTCTGACACGCCGTTATCCGCTCCGTTGTTCATTTAGTACGTGCTCCTCTACTACACACTCGACTGAGAATAATTAATCAGTTTGGCGACGGATTTCCCGCTATAACGCGCAATTTTCTTTATTTGCCTTGGTAAGCGAGGGCCTCGTCCTCAAGAAGGACGGGAATTCCGTCGTCAATGGGATATGCAATATGCAAACGCGGATTGACCAAAAGCTGCTCGTCCTCGTGATACTCCAGTGGCCCCTTGTCTTGTGGGCACACCAGGAGTGACAGTAGCTCTTCATTTAGGCTCATAAACGCCTAGCCTACCTTGCTGCTCATACCCGACGCTCACAGCATCTTCTGTCATTGAGCACTACCCCACGGCGCCACGATGTGCTGGGAATGATGCACCGGCAGCAAATAGCATCAACATACGGGCGCCGGCGTAGCGACGTCGTTGTAAAGATGTCGATAAACCGCGCGGTCAAAGCTGACGGACGAGCACGAAGATTAATCGCTACCCGGAATGGGCGAATGAGCTGCCCACTCGGAATCCTGAGACGCGACTTTCCTCAACCGCTCAAGTTGCTCCATCACACGTGGTCTCGCGGTACCTCCCTTAGTGTCGCGGGATGCGACCGACCCTTCCACGGTGAGCACTTCCCTCACCTCTGACGTTAACGACGGATGAGCCGAGCGCAATTCCTCGTCAGTCAAGTCTTTAAGGCTGACTTCTCGAGCTTCGGCCATCCGGACACACGAGCCCGATGCCTCGTGAGCTTCCCTAAACGGAACACCACGACGCACAAGCCATTCCGCGAGATCTGTCGCCAGTGTGAATCCGCGAGGCGCCAATTCACGCATCCGGTCGGTATGGAAGGTTAACGTCTTGACCAAACCGGTCATAGCGGGCAAGAGCAAAAGAAGTTGATTAACTGAGTCAACTATGGGCTCTTTATCTTCTTGTAAATCGCGGTCATAGGCCAATGGGAGTGCCTTACACGTCGCCATAAGACCCGCAAGGTTACCGATCAAGCGTCCGGTTTTGCCGCGAGTCAATTCAGCGACATCAGGGTTTTTCTTTTGCGGCATGATCGACGAACCCGTCGACCACGCATCATCAAGGGTGACGTAACCGTATTCCGGTGTGCACCAAGAAATAATCTCTTCCGCAAGACGCGACATATCGACACCAATTTGCGCCAGCACATAGGCAGTTTCTGTCGCAAAATCTCGGGAACTCGTTCCATCAATCGAATTCTCCGAGGAGGAATCAAACCCTAGCTCTTCCGCAATAGCTTCTGGGTCCAAATGGAGAGTGGAACCTGCAAGAGCACCTGAACCATACGGACTCACCGCCAAGCGCTTGTCCAAATCTTTAAGCCGGTCGACATCTCTCACCAGCGGATGTGCATGAGCCAAAAGCTGATGAGCAACGAGGATGGGCTGAGCAGCCTGGGAGTGAGTTTTACCAGGCATAATGTCGTGGGAGTGCGCCTCGGCTTGGTCAGCGAGGGCGTTAACTAATTCAATGACCTCGGCTGCGACATTTCGAACGGCGTCGCGCACCCACATACGGAAGAGTGCGGCGACTTGATCGTTACGCGAGCGCCCTGCACGAAGGCGTCCGCCGACCTCGGAACCCACGCGCTCAATGAGACCACGTTCCATGGCACCATGGACATCTTCGTCGGTGGGATCCGGCTTAAAAGCGCCCGACGCAACGTCGTCACCAAGTTGAGTCAAGCCGTTAATCATCGTTTCGAAGTCGTCGTCGCTAAGAAGACCTCGGCTGTGCAAAACCCTGGCGTGAGCCTTCGACGCTAAAACGTCGTATGGTGCCAGAACCCAATCGAAATGGGTGGATACGGACAAGGCAAACATTGCATCGCTCGGGCCGCCAGAGAACCGGCCTCCCCACAAAGAGCCCTGATTCGTTTTATGCGCCGAAATTCCCATTATTTCTCCTTAGGTGCCCACTAACTCAGACCCACTATCTCAGGCACAGTGAGCTTTGCTTCCCGAAAAGACACTATGCCAAATACGCGAAGAAAATATCGTGACTATTGTTCACGATCTCGTTTGCAGGCAATCTTCGAAGACAAACCGTGCAGCTCCACGAAGCCACGCGACAGCGTCTGGTCAAAAGTATCCCCGGTGTCGTACGTCGCTAAATTGAAATCATAAAGCGACTTCTCCGACCGGCGGCCGTTCACCGTGATCCGGCCTTCATGGAGAACAAGACGGATATCGCCCGTAACATTTTCCTGCGTCGAGTCAATAAAGGCATCAAGCGAACGCTTCAACGGCGCGAACCACAGTCCGTCATAGACCTCTTCAGACCACCGGGCATCGATGCCCCGCTTATACCGCGCGAGCTCCCTCTCAACCGTGATGTCTTCCAGCGCTTCATGAGCCCGAATGAGCACCATTGCACCCGGAGCCTCATACACTTCACGGGACTTAATTCCGACGAGGCGGTCCTCGACCATATCAAGCCGGCCAACCCCCTGGGCGCCACCGCGGCGATTCATCTCTTCGATCGCTTCAAGCACCGAGACAGGCCGGCCGTCAATAGCAACGGGCTTACCACCTTCGAAGGAGATAACGACCTCGTCGGGAGCATTTCCCAGTGACGGTTCTTCTGTGTATGCGTACAGATCTTTCGTCGGCGGGTTCCACAAATCCTCGAGGAATCCTGTTTCGACTGCCCGGCCCCACACGTTTTGATCAATGGAGAAAGGCGAACTTGCCGATTGTTCAATGGGCAAATCAATCTCTTCAGCAAAGGCAATTGCCTTATCCCGGGTCCACGCATAATCACGCGCAGGAGCAATAATCTTCAGATCAGGCGCGGTGTCAGCAAAACCTACTTCAAACCGGACCTGGTCGTTTCCTTTGCCGGTGCAGCCGTGGGCAACGTGGGTGCCGCCATGTTCCTTAGCGGTTTCCACCAAATGCTTCACGATTAACGGCCGAGAAAGCGCAGATACCAGCGGGTATTGCTTCATATACAGACCGTTTGCCTTAATGGCCGGCAAACAATACTGCTCAGCAAATTCATCTTTTGCATCGACGACGATTGCCTCAACCGCACCGCAGGCGAGAGCACGCTGACGCACCGATTCCATGTCCTCGCCGCCTTGGCCCAGATCAATGGACACTGCGACGACCTCGCCATCCGTCATCTTCGACAAATACGGGATAGCTACCGATGTATCCAGGCCACCGGAATAGGCGAGAACAACACGATTAGTCACAAGACTCTCCTTGAAAATTGAGTAAACGAAAAGTAGATAACTCGAGGTCAGCGGCCGATAGCCACAAACGTCTGTGAGTATTATTCAAATATGCGGATAAGTTTAGTCACCGAGACGAGTATGACGAAACTCCGGCGAAGTACCGAGCGAGTTGCTCACCGTTCATCGGTTCACGGGACAGCACGAAAATAGTGTCGTCACCAGCGACTGTGCCGACGACCTGCGTCAAAGGAGCACGGTCAATGACACTAGCGAGGTACTGGGCACCGCCCGGAGGAGTACGGAGCACCGCGAAGTTTCCGGAGAAGTCCGTCGAGACCAAAAGCTCCGCCAAGGTTCGCCGAAGCTTATCCATTCGACCGTCCGAATCGGGCTCCGCGTCGGGGCCGTCGACGGTATAAAAACTTGCCCCGTCGGAGGAACGGACCTTCCGCGCCCCCATTTCATCGAGATCCCGTGACAACGTCGCCTGAGTGACTTCCACCCCGTCCCGTGCCAACAACTCGATGATCTGCGATTGATTCGAGACATGATGAGATTGCAGAATCTCCAAAACTCGAGCCTGGCGGGCAGTGCGCGTCGATGGCGCATGTTTCGACATTAATCAACCTCTCTCAACCCGACGACAACCACGAAGTCTCCCACGACAATCACGAATAAGGATTATGCTCTATAACCCACGACAAGAGTGCTTTTTGCGCGTGAAGACGGTTTTCCGCTTCATCAAAAACGCGCGATTGAGGGCCATCGATGACTGACGACGTCACTTCACTCCCCCGGTAGGCCGGGAGGCAATGTAGGAAAATCGCCGTCTTTTTCGCTCGAGCCATCACCTCGTCATTGACCTGGTACGGCAAAAGCGGTGTTCGACGATCGAGGCCATCATTTTCAAAGCCCATGGAAACCCACGTATCGGTAATGACGACATCTGCTCCGGCTACTGCGTCAACATCGTCAGTCACCACGACGGATGCCCCGGTGTCCGCAGCAAGACCTTGAGCCCGCTTCACGATAGCAGCGTGTGGTTGAAAACCTTTAGGGGAACAAATCGTTATATTGATACCTGCCATGGCAAATCCAAGCAGATATGAATTCGCCATGTTGTTATTTCCATCCCCCAGATACACGGCCTTTAAACCATGCAATTCGCTCACTTCACTGTGAGGAGTACAGTGCTCAATAATTGTGAGAAGGTCCGCTAAAATTTGACACGGATGATAATCATCACAAAGCGCATTGACCACGGGGACAGTCGCTGTTGACGCTATACGTTCGAGATTACTGTGCTCGTAAGTTCGCCACACGATCGCTGTCACGAAACGAGAGAGCACTGCCCCCGTATCCTCAAACGTTTCCTTCTTACCAATTTGGGAACTACCAGAGTTAACCACAATGGCATTGCCACCCAACTGTGCGATTCCCGCATCAAAGGAAAACCTCGTGCGTGTCGAGGTCTTATCAAACAGGACGGCGACGGACTGTGGCCCTTCTAATGGACGAAATCCGAAGGGATCTTTTTTTATTTCAAGAGCGCGCGTTAATACCTCAGCTTGCTCTGATGATGATAAATCATCGTCTTTGAGAAAATGACGAATCTTCTCCATTATTCACACCTCATAATTAAGTCTATATAAATAGCGAATTTAACTGTATATCAACTGATATTAATACGTCTACCACTAACTGAGTCTTTTACCCTCTCCCGGAGACCCAATTTTAAGTAGCAGTGACGCATCATTGATCTCGCACTACACTCTCAAGCGACTCTTTCAACCGGCTCACGCCTTCATCGCATTCTTCATCACTAAGAACCAAAGGTGGAGTGATACGCAATACCGACTCCGCGGGAGCATTCAGGATTACTCCACGGTCACGCGCATCTGAAACGACTTCTTTGGCGATAGGCGAATCTAAAACAACCCCCAGCATGAGACCCCGCCCCCGCACCTGAACAACGTGAGGCAGCAATGACAATGCCGTACGCAATCGGCTACCCATACTCTTGACGTGATCCACAAGGCCGTCGTCGCAGTATTGTTGGACCACTAACCCAGCAGATGCCGCGACCGGGTTGCCAGCAAACGTAGAGCCGTGAGCCCCTGGAGTAAAGAAAGAGGACGCTCTCCCCGTCGCCACGCACGCCCCTATGGGAAGTCCTGCTGACAATCCTTTAGCCGTGGTCACCACGTCGGGAATAATTCCAGCATCCTGAAATGCAAAATAGTCCCCGGTACGGCCGTTACCCGTCTGTACCTCGTCACAAATCATGAGAGCACCGACACGGTCCGCTATCCGACGGATATCTCGCAAAAAATCCCTCGTCGCGGGGATCACACCGGTTTCGCCTTGAATTGGTTCGACGATAATAGCGGCGACCTCATCCGGCTGGATCTCAACGAGTTTTTCTAGATAAGACGTGTCGTTGTAATGGAAAAACTCGACTCCCCCAGGGAGCGGGCCGAAAATATCACGTTTGGCTGGTTGGCCCGTCATAGCCAATGACCCCATTGTCCGACCATGAAACCCATTCAGCGCAGCCAATATACGACGCTTACCCGTGAGCCTAGCTAACTTAAAAGCCATCTCGTTAGCTTCTGTTCCCGAATTACAAAACGCTACCCGAGTGGTTGAGATAGTGCGATCACTGTCTGCATCGTGATCCTTTTCATCACGACGGCCTTCCCACAGCCGTCCCTTCAACTTTTCAGCTAAAAGCAACGAGGGCTTATTGGAAAAAAGGTTTGATGTATGGGTAAGGCTATTCGCTTGAGTGGCGACAGCTTTCGCTACTTTTTCATTCCCATACCCCAGTGAATTAACCGCGATACCCGCAAGAAAGTCGACATAGTCTTTCCCCTGGGAATCCCTCACTCGCGCACCACGACCGCTAATCAATTGCAATGGCGGTTCGCCATAATTGTTCATCATCGTCGAGGACCAACGGTCTTTCCAGGATTTCTCTGAATGAGAACCATCGACTTCTACAGGAGTATTCATGTCACAACTTTCGATACATCAGATTTGTGGAGCGCACCAAGGGCGTTACGAGGTAGAGCTTTGAAACTGAATTAGGATCACTGAGCGGAATCAGGGTCCGTCGGCTTCTGCGGGCCATCCCCTCTGTAGGGACGGCGATCCGCGCCATAAACGATTCCTTCTTCATCCATCCCGTAAGAATGGTGATAAATGAGGTGATCAGCACGGACGACGGGATCCTCACCATCGGGGATAATCATCGTGCCGATACCACCCGAAGTTAATAACTCTAAAAGCACGCTATGAGCAATGCGGCCATCGATAATGCTTGCGGCTTTGACGCCGTGATCAACTGCCTCGACCGCAGATTCAATCTTCGGAATCATGCCGGATTCCAACCGGGGAAACACTGAACGAGCTCCAGAGATCGTGATCTTTGAAACGAGGGATTCTTTATCCGGCCACTCGGTATAGAGTCCTTCGACATTCGTTAAGACCAGCAGCCTCTCGGCGCCTAATGCTTGTGCCAGTGCAGCAGCCGCAGAATCCGCATTGATGTTGTAAACATGGCCATCGTTACCTGGCGCAATGGTCGACACGACTGGAATTCGCCCAGCCTGGATTAAATCCACAATCGTCGATGGCTCGACATCAACAATATCGCCGACTAATCCGATGTCTTCCTGAACTCCATCTACGACGGCATAGCGTTGCCGAGCAGTAAATAAGCTAGCATCCTCACCAGACGTACCTACTGCATAAGGACCAAATTGGTTGATAAGGTTAACGAGTTCTCGGCCCACTTTTCCAAATAAAACCATTCGGGCGACTTCCATCACCTCAGGAGTGGTGACCCGATATCCACCTTTAAACTCGCCTTCAAGCCCTAGACGCGAAAGCATTTCGTTAATCTGTGGTCCCCCACCGTGGACAACGATTGGCTTAACGCCGACGGTCCGAAGAAAAACCATATCCTCCGCAAAAGCGCGCTTTAAATCGTCGTCAATCATGGCATTACCGCCATATTTAATAACGACAATGGTATCTCGATAGTGAGTGAGCCACGGAAGAGCCTCAGCTAAAGTATGTGCCCGCATTTCTGGAGTTAACGCGGCCGTTAATGACTTAACCATGATTGTTTTCCCTCACTCGCAAGCATTAATTTCATCATCACTAATTCCATAATCACCGAGCGCATCGTAAATAAGTCAATATAAAGATCTGACCTTGATTTTTCGACAGCGATACGCGCCTACGTTGTGTACGCTGAATTGATTTCAACGTATGAGAAAGAAAGATCGGTGGTACGGACGGTGGCCTCTCCTTGGCTCCCTGTGCCTAAATCGACGACCACGGAGATATCCGGACCTGAGATATCGACGTCCCGACTCCCCTCGACAGCTGCAGAATTCCTACACACCACATGGTCGTTAAATGACACCGAGATACCATGCGGATCCATCTCCACATCGGCTATTCCTACGGCAGCCAGCACACGGCCCCAGTTGGGATCAGAACCAAACATGGCGCACTTCGTTAAATTGTCGCGCCCGATGGTTCGGGCCGCGACCAGCGCCTCAGAGTCGTTAGCAGCACCGATGACCTTTATCGAGACTCGTTTAGTCACACCCTCAGCATCGCTTTGCATCTGTGAGGCAAGGTCATTGCAGACCTGATGAAGCGCATGCGCAAACTCGTCCGGGCTAGGTGAAACACCACTGGCGCCCGACGACAAAAGTAAGGCCGTGTCATTCGTCGAGGTCGATCCATCGATATCTAAGCGATCAAACGTTGTTGAGGCTGCTCCACGCAGTGCATCGCGGGCCGTGTCGACGTCCACGACCGCGTCGGTAGTGATGCAGCAGAGCATCGTAGCCAAGGAAGGGGAAATCATTCCCACTCCTTTAACCATTGCTCCGATCCGCCAGCCCTCGCCGGCATAACCTGCCTGTTTTGGGACAGTATCGGTCGTCATGATCGCTTCTGCCGCAGCCGTACCGGCGTCGTCCGACGAAGCATTTGTCGAATCTATGCCACGGCTTAATGCATCAATCCCCGCGTTGACACACTCCATGGGGAGATGATCGCCGATGATCCCAGTCGAGCACACAGCCACGTCGTGAGCATCACAGTGCAGAAATGAGGACACATCGGAAGCCATATCGCGCGCGTCCTTAATCCCCTGCTCACCTGTACACGCATTCGCGTTACCAGCATTAAAAACCACGGCGCGTAGATGGCCGTCGCTAATGTTGGCGCTCGTCACCTCGACAGGTGCAGCCCGAATTTTATTTCGAGTGAATACCCCTACTGCTACATCATGCGGCCCATCATTAACGACGAGACACATGTCGGGTTTGCCTGATTCCTTAATACCTGCCGTGGTCGATGTAGCTCGAAACCCCATCGGTGCGGTGATCCCCAGTGATGACACAACTATTCCTTAAAAATAATAATCCGGTGCTAAACATGGACAAGCGCTAAATAAATACTCGACAATGTGGAGTAAGAAACCCTTACGAAACCAAGGTCCTCGGGATTATGGCGCAACCCCATTAATGCTCAATCCGGAATCTTCCGGCCACCCTTGTGCAAGATTCATGCATTGGATAGCAGCTCCGGCAGTTCCCTTGACCAAATTGTCGATAGCTGAGGTCACGACCACTCGTCGGGCTGCCACATCGTATTCAGCCTGGATATGGACCGCGTTCGATCCCAACACGGATTGAGTTGCCGGCTGCTGATCGCCGTTTAAAACGACGACAAATTTTTCATCACTATAGAACGACCGATATGCCGCTTTGACTGCGTCCTGTGCTGCGCTGGGATCTTTTTCAGTGAGAGCTACCAATTCGTCCGATGCTGGGGCGGATGCCGTCGTCAATATCCCCCGTTGCATCGGCGCAAGAACAGGAGTGAAAGATACCTGAACAGGCTCGTCACACGCTTCTTGTAAGTTTTGAATAATTTCTGGGGTGTGGCGGTGTTTCCCACCCGCCTTATACGCCCGCGCCGACCCCATCGTTTCTGACCCCAACATGCCCACCGAGGGCTTCTTACCAGCACCCGACACACCCGTGACAGAAACAATGGAGATTTCTGGGGTGATGAGCTTCGATGTCAAGGCTGGAAGTACAGCCAGCGTCGCGCCGGTCGGAAAACACCCGGGAACAGCAATGCGCCGAGTACTGGCGATTTTCTTTCTATGTCCGGGCATCTCGGGAATTCCATACGGCCATGATCCCGCATAAGGAGAGTCATAAAACGCTTCCCATTGCTCTTTATCTGCGAGACGGAAATCGGCCCCACAGTCAATGATTAGGGTTTCATCCGGCAAAGATTGCGCGATCTTCGCTGAATGACCGTGTGGCAGCGCAAGGAACACGATGTCGTGCTCAGCCAGGCGGGCAGGTTCGGTCTTCTCAATGGTGCGTCCGTGTAATTCCACCAAGTGGGGCATGAGGGCTTCAACGCTTTGACCTGCGTGAGAAGCGCCTGTCAATGCCCCAATGGTCATAGCACCGGCCCGATACTGAGGATGGGAGAGAAGGAGCCTGAGGATTTCACTACCCGCGTATCCCGTCGCTCCGGCTACTGCCACTGAAACTGTCATATGACGGACAGTACTTATATATGCACTCGTGTGCAAATTATTCAGCTACGGAGGGTGGCTCCTAACTCCTCATTGGCATGAGCCACTGCCGCTTGCCGGGCCTCGTTGCACTCCTCTTCGGTCAGAGTCCGATCTGAAGCCCTAAATTTCAGTGCGAAGGTCATTGAAACCTTGTTCTCGCCCAATGCCTCGGAACGGTAAATATCAAAGAGTTCAATCGATTCCAGCAGCTCCCCCGCACCCGTCATCAACGATCGACGCAGTTTCTCTGCAGGCACCGAGTTATCGACGACGACCGCGACATCTTGGAGCAGCGCCGGGAACGGAGAGAGCTGAGGAGAGACGGCCTCACGGACGAACGGGATAGCATCCAGGTCAAGTTCCGCAGCAGCAGTCCTCGGCGGAATTCCCAAACGTTCACACACCTGAGGATGAAGCTCCCCTGCGAACCCAATTGCACTTTCAGGCTCATAATTCGGAGAACCTTGCAAGAAAACTCCAGCACAACGACCCGGATGCCACGGTAGATGGTCAACATTCACAAACTCGAAGTTGATACCCACGGCACGTCCGACCACGCGTACGGACTCAATTGCATCCATCGTGTCCACCGGACGGCCTGCACCCCATGGACCATTGCTCGTCCACAATCCTGACGAAACAGTACCTACATGCAATGGCTGGCTCGGCAACGAATGGATAAGTGTGTGAACCTCAGAGTCGCTGGGTCGGGCCGACACATCCAACATGGGTGATGGACCATTGCCCTCATCAAAGGAAACCTGCTCGACACCATACAGAGAAACATCGGCTTGACCACGGTCGATATTGCGTTTCAATGAGTCCAGCAACGACGGAAGCAGCGTTGTTCCCAGTGAACTGTGCCCCGATTCCAGCGGATTAAGAACCTTAACGACATTCCGCCGTGGATCGTTCTTCTCCAGGCCCCAGACATCAAAGGTGTCATCTGCGATAAAGGGGCTGGGCAGGGTCTCGGTATATCCACTCCATGCCAAGGCATGTCCTACTGCACGGCGCCGCCGTTGCCGAGGGGTGAGCCCACGACCTGCCGGCGACTGGGGAACGACGGATGGAATGTCCTCAATGCCTTCCAGGCGCAAAACTTCTTCGACCAGGTCGGCCTTCATCGTGAGGTCAGGACGCCAGGTCGGCGGGGTAACGGAGAGCAATGGAGCTGCGCTCTCGCCTTCCTGGGCTTGAGTCACAGCACATCCGATTTCCTTCAGGCGCTTCTCCGCAGTCCCCCTCGGATAATCGACGCCCGCCATCTGTGACGGATAATCGTCGTCCATCTGGATCGTCGGCATAGTGGGAACGTCGCCAATGAGGGTCCTCCCGGACGCGATCTCGCCCCCAGCGATCCCAGCGATGAGCGCCGCCGCAGTATCAAGAGCAACTTCTACCAATGCCGGATCGACACCACGTTCGAAGCGTCGGGAAGCCTCGGACGACAGTTTGTGACGCCGCGATGTCCGCGCAATAGTCATCGCATCAAAGTTCGCAGCTTCGAGGTAAACAGACGTCGTCGAATCACTAATTTCCGACGTAGAACCGCCCATCACACCAGCCATTGACTGAATTCCGGTCTCGTCCGCGATGACGAGGTCCTCAGGATTCAAATTCCTTTCGACCCCGTCCAACGTGGTCAGCGTTTCGCCTTGCTGCGCATCCCGTACAGTTAAGCCGCCTTTGATCTTGTCAGCGTCGAATGCGTGCATGGGCTGGCCATACAGGAACATGACGTAGTTGGTGACGTCGGTCGGCAAATTCACTGGCCTTTGGCCGCACAGCATCAGTTGGCGTTCCATCCAAAATGGAGTCGCCGCCGACGGATCAATTCCACGAACCTCACGGATTCCAAAACGTTTGACGTCAGCTGTATTACGAACATCAACCGGAAGAGCGTCCCCAGACACGTCGGGCACCTGAACACGTAGTTCCGCGGCTGCAGGATCGTCAGCGGGATCGACGTACGTGAGGTTGAAACTGGATGCAATTTCTCGTGCTAATCCACGGGCCGACAGGGCATAGCCACGGTCTGGGGTGATGTTGACATCAAAAATAGTGTCGGAGAGCCTGAGGAAAGGCCGAGGGTCGTCGCCGGGCTGCCCTGCCTTTGCAGGCAGAGTGATGATGCCTTTGTTCTGAGTTCGTGAAAGCCCCAGCTCCATCGCAGAGCACAGCATTCCTTCGGACATTTTGCCGTAGGTTTTGCGGGCACTAATAGAAAAATCGCCAGGAAGAACTGTGCCGGGCAAGGCCACCACAACGATGTCTCCCTCAGCAAAGTTTCGCGCCCCACAAATAATATGTTGGAGTTCGCCCGAACCATTCGCTTTGCCAACGTTGACATCACAGTAGCGAATAGGTTTCTTAAACCCCTCAAGCTCCTCAATTTTTTCCACACGGCCTAAGACAAGTGGACCCGTCGTCTCGGGGATTGTCTCGTATCCCTCAGTTTCAAACCCAACACGAACATAGGCAGAATCTAGCTCTTCTGGCGTGACTGACCAGCCGGGATTTGCGTAGTCCAGGATTTCAGTAATCCAATGTTGGGGCATGAACATGGAAGACTCCTTAAAGAAGAAAGATGAATAGCAGACGAAATAGTGGTGCGGAGGCTATGCCCGAATCCCGAATGGCCTGGTGAACCTGATATCTCCTTCAACCATGTCACGCATGTCCGGAAGATTATTTCTAAACTGCAATGTCCGCTCTAGCCCCATGCCGAATGCAAAACCTGAATATTCGTCCGAATCTATGCCGGCAGCTCGCAGGACGTTGGGATTCACCATTCCGCAACCGCCCCACTCAATCCAACCTGCTCCGCCTTTCTTCTCTGGGAACCAGACGTCAACTTCCGCAGAAGGCTCAGTGAAGGGGAAATAATTGGTCCGGAAACGCGTCTTAGTGTTCTCCCCAAAAAGGACTCTCGCTAAATGGTCCAACGTTCCGTGGAGATGCGCCATCGTGAGGCCCTTATCCACTGCTAGGCCTTCTACCTGGTGGAAGACCGGTGTGTGCGTCGCGTCCAGTTCATCCGTGCGGAATGTCCGTCCAGGGCACGCGATATAAATGGGCAAATCACGGGACAACATGGTCCGCATCTGCACCGGGCTAGTGTGAGTACGAAGTACCTGGCCCGAGCCTTCCGGAGCAATGTGGAATGTATCCTGCAGCGTCCGCGCAGGATGATCAGGCACAAAATTCAATGCATCGAAATTGAAATACTCAGCCTCAACCTCGGGGCCGTCGGCAATTTCCCACCCCATGCCGACGAAAATATCCTGAATGTGCTCAGAAATTTGAGTGATCGGATGCATCGCCCCGACGGGCCGACGCGTTGACGGGATCGTGACATCCAGGCGCTCGGAACGAAGTACAGCCTGGTTACGTTCTTCCTCGAGCACAGCCTTGCGCTCTGCAAAACGCTTTTCGACGCGCCCACGAGCCTTATTCACTGCCCGACCGGCGTCTTTTCGTTCTGATTTCGGCAGGGAACCTAGCGATCGTCGTGCCAGCGGGATGGGAGCGGAATCCCCAAGATGCTCCTTACGTGCTTGTACTAGATCGTCCAGCGTCGTCGCTTGATCAAATGCACTAATCGCAGCATCAGCGGCGGCATTCAGTGATGCTTCGGAAACATCAATTTCTGACACGGAGGTGAAACCTTTCACGAGTAACTAGTGACGTACGTCGATAATCTGATTCAGAGTCTATCAATACCGTGGGACAAACTAAGAGCGCGTGAAGCCTCGTAAAGCGTAATCGCAGCAGCACCAGCGACGTTAAACGACTCAGCGCTTCCTCTGATCGGAATGCGGACCCTGACGTTGGCAAAGTCGACGACATCTGTTGACAGCCCATGGGCTTCGTTGCCAAAAAGCCAGGCGCTGGGACGAGTCATCATCGGAGGGTTAGACGACGCCCCCGTATCTTCTGTTCCCCCCACGCCTTCTGTTGCCTGCACACGCCGAATGCGCCATTGAGCAGCGTCGTCGGCAGCATCGTCCAGGGAGGTTTCACCGTCGATAGTCGTCGCTACTATCTGGAATCCTGCTGAGGATAAATCGGCGAGGGAGTTTGTTATGTCTCGCTCACGTCCGATGGGTATGCGAAAAACTGACCCCGCCGCCGATCTCACCGTCTTGCCATTGTGAATGTCAACCGAATTTCCCAGGAACACAACGCAGTCCGCACCAACGGCATCGGCCGTTCGGATAAACGTCCCAGCGTTACCCGGATCAGACATATCAATTCCGACGGCGACGAGGCCACGTCCACGTCGCGCGCGGTTGATACATGATTCCACTGATGTGGAGAGTAATTGGCAGGTGGCGCATACTCCGCTATGGCTTACTGTCTCCGATAAGGCTGAAGCAGCTTTATCATCGATTACGCTCACCGGAACATGTTGTTCGCGAGCCAACTCTCGTAACGTGGAAAATTTGTCCCAGGCGCTATCGGCCACAAACACTTCTTTGGCGACTCCGGCCGATAAAGCACCCTCTACCCCATTGAAGCCCTCGACAAGAAACTTCTTTTCTTTTCGTCGGCCAGCCGACTTAAGTAGCTTCCGGGCTGCGATAATCCTCGGAGTTCGTACCGTAAAAACCTGATCTGGTCGATCATCGGTTAAACGATGGTGGGGATAATCGGTAGACGTTTCGGAAATGTTATCCACGTGATCGCACATCACTCAGCAATTCTTTTCAATTCTTGTGAACGGCGGGCCGCTATGAATGGTGTATGGAGTCAAAAATTCTCTCAGGAAACCAAGCTTGCTTGTGGTTGACCCGACTTCACTCAATATAAAGAAAACGTCGCTCTCAATGGAGCGACGAAAAAACATACCCCGCCCCCACGATGTACTAGCAGTGACCATCACAGGAAGATGCGATGACACACGCTGATGGTGTGGAGCCGAGGGAAGCTAAAAACTACTTCGCCGGGGCGTTAACATCCTCGGGCAAAGCGTCTTTAGCAGCCGCACACAATGCGGAGAATGCCTGCTCATCCGAGACTGCGAGATCAGCAAGGTTCTTGCGATCAATGTCTACGCCAGCGAGGCGGAGACCCTGGATGAGGCGGTTGTAGGTCATGTCGTTCTGGCGGGCCGCTGCATTAATACGAGTGATCCACAGTTTGCGGAAATCGCCCTTCTTCGCACGACGATCCCGGAACTCGTAAGTCTTCGAGTGGAGCATCTGCTCCTTAGCCTTACGGTACAGGCGGGAACGCTGTCCGCGGTAGCCCTTAGCGGACTTCAGGACCTCGCGACGCTTCTTCTTAGCATTAACTGAACGCTTCACACGAGCCACAGTGTTACTTCCTTCTATCTAGTCGGGGGTGTTACCGAGCGGGTGATTTCTAGCCCTCGCCCAGGAGCCGATTAACGCGCTTGGTGTCGTTACGGGAAACGGAAGTATCGCCCTTCAAACGACGGGTGCGGGTCGATGGCTTGCCCTCGAGAAGGTGACGGCGATTAGCCTGCTCGCGGCGGAGTTTGCCGGAGCCCGTCTTCTTGATGCGCTTCTTAATTCCGCTGTGGGTCTTCTGCTTCACTGCCGATTTTCCTTTGCACAAATTGAATGAGTTGGTCTTGCACGCTGCCGAGATCGTCGCGAATCGATCTACGACTTCTCGGCTCACGCCACACTGGGCAGAGCACTCGCCGAAAGAAACGCACGGGAATCCCTCAGCAGTTCATGCACTGCCCTGTCGTTGTGAGAAGGACTACTTCTTACCTTTGCGACGCACAGGACCGAGAACCATAGTCATGTTGCGACCATCTTGCTTGGGCCGAGATTCAACGACGCCGGCATCGGCGACGTCATCAGCCAAGCGCTCGAGCAACCGGAAACCTAATTCCGGACGAGACTGCTCGCGACCACGGAACATGATTGTGACCTTCACCTTGGAGCCTTTCTCCAAGAACCGGACAACATTGCCCTTCTTAGTCTCATAATCATGATCGTCAATCTTGGGCCGGAACTTTTGTTCCTTGACGACGGTCTGCTGCTGGTTGCGGCGAGATTCGCGAGCCTTTTGTGCTTGCTCGTACTTGTACTTGCCGTAATCCATGATCTTGGCCACAGGTGGTTTTGCACGTGGCGCAACCTCGACAAGATCAAGATCGGCGTCATAGGCGAGCTTGCGAGCATCGTCGGTACGCACGATTCCAACCTGTTCGCCACTAGGGCCAACGAGTCGAACTTCGGGGACACGAATTCGCTCATTAATGCGAGCTTCAGCGCTGATGTGAGACTCCTCAATAGGGATGAACATTGACTGGTCTGGCCGCACTGACGTGCTACAAGCGCTGGATAAACCTTTGAACCGGACTCACAGGCATTTTCACGAGTGCGCATAATGCACGAGTTCCAACACCTGAGGAGTGGGTTCCTTTGCTGCGCCATAAAAGAATCCCCGCTTTACAGATCCACTCTGTAAGACGGGGATGCTACCAAGGCTCAACACATAAGTCCTGAGCGTAAGCCAAAACTTATCGGTAACCTTCTACCAGAGTCCAACCTTTCGGCGGTCACGTGGTGGGAGCATCCTCCGCTTGTAGCCCGCGTGGATTTCCACCACGTCGGACGGTCGTGTCAATCAGGATAGCAGGGTCGTGGACCACTACCAAATCTTTAGCTAATCGTTCCAGGGATGCGTCGATTGAAGGTGTGCTACCGGCCCAGGTGTGGTAACTAGTCAAGTGCCTGTAATAGGTCGGCGATAAGGTCTTCGGCGGATTCTAGACCAACCGAAAGTCGAACTAAATCATCGGGAACTTCCAGCACTGATCCCGCTGTCGACGCATGGGTCATGGCTGCCGGATGCTCGATCAGTGATTCAACGCCGCCAAGCGATTCGGCAAGTGTAAAGACCGATGTGTTCTTGCATAGACGCTGTGCCGCATCGTGGTCAGCGAGGCGAAGAGAGACCATGCCGCCGAAGTGAGACATTTGAGCAGCGGCAACCGCGTGCCCGGGATGGCTCTCCAACCCTGGATAAATGACCTCTTTAACCGCGGGGTGATCAGCCAATCGGTTAGCTATGGCCTGGGCATTCGCGCTGTGTCGCTCCATCCGGACTGGCAGACTCCTCAGTCCACGCAGGGTAAGGAATGAATCGAAGGGCCCGGCAATTGCACCGGCTGAATTCTGCAGGAAAGCAACCTCATCATCGACCTCTTGATCCGACGTCACTACTGCTCCGCCAACCACATCAGAGTGCCCACCGATGTATTTCGTAGTCGAATGGACGACGATGTCTGCACCAAGCGATAACGGTTGCTGCAAAGCCGGAGTAGCAAACGTATTGTCAACCACCAACCGGGCGTTCACGCTGTGCGCGACTTTAGCCAGAGCAGGGATATCCGCAATGGTTAGGAGCGGATTGGTTGGGGACTCAGCCCATACCAGCCGCGTCCGATCAGTAAGCGCGGATTGCACCTCATCGAGATCGTTAATTGCCACTGGTGTGTAATCGATCCCCCACTTCGCAAAAATCTTGTCAATGAGGCGGAATGTTCCGCCATATGCGTCATTGGGGATGATGATGTGATCGCCGGGTTTGAGCATGGCCCGCAAAACTGCGTCACTAGCCGCCATTCCGGAGCCAAAGGCACGTCCGTACTTGCCCCGCTCTAGCTCAGCGATTGCTTTTTCTAATGCAGTGCGGGTTGGGTTTCCCGTCCTGGAATACTCATAACCGCCGCGCAGTCCACCGACTCCGTCTTGGGCATAGGTAGACGTTGCATAAATAGGTGGATTAACTGCTCCGGTTGCAGCCTCCGGCGTCCACCCTGCGTGAACGGCAGACGTCTCCAATCCTCGGTCTCGAGCGTCTCCCTTTTCTATGTCACTCATGTTTTCCCTTTCTTCAGAACGTATTGGTTTTATTCCCACTAGGCTTCGCTCTTTATATGCTTTACTTTTTGGCGAAACCAAGCAGATCTTGACGAGTTACCACTCCAACCGGAACACCGTCAGCGAGAACCATCAGTGAATCCACACTTTCTAGTTGCTTGATCGCTTCAGATGCTCGCTCTTGATCGCCGACGAGGGGCATGGCGTCCTCCATCACGGACGACACCGAATCCGACAACGAATGACCATCCTCGTACACAGCTCGTAGCAGGCCTCTTTCGGTGACAGCGCCACGAATTTCTCCCACCACAATCGGAGGTTCGGCCCCTAGGACTGGCATCTGCGATACGTTGAATTCCCGCAAAATATTGATGGCATCACGGATGGTCTCATTCGGGTGAGTATGAACGAAAGCGGGAAGCGACGAGGCTGAATCATTCTTACGGCGAAGGATGTCGGCTATCGTCGGCTCTTCTTGTTCACGGGGGCGTCCGGTATCGAAACCATACGAAAGCATCCACTCGTCATTGAAAATCTTGCCTAAGTATCCCCGGCCACCGTCAGGCAAAAGAACAACAATTTTGGCGTCCGGATCCCGTTGAGCAACCTTTATTGCGGCAACAACGGCCATTCCCGACGATCCACCGACTAAAAGACCTTCCTCCCTTGCTAAGCGACGCGTCATCGCAAAGGCTTCAGCGTCAGTCACGGAAATTATCTCATCGGGGAGGTTGCGGTCGTAGGCGTCGGGCCACATGTCCTCACCGACTCCTTCGATGAGATACGGGCGTCCGGAACCACCCGAATAGACCGAGCCCTCGGGATCAGCACCAATGACTTTGACTGCTCCGTTCGAAACCTCTTTGAGGAAACGGCCCGTGCCCGTAATTGTTCCACCGGTGCCCACTCCTGCTACGAAGTGAGTAATTTCCCCGTCCATATCCCGCCAAATTTCTGGGCCGGTGGATTCATAATGGCTAGCCGGCCCATTGGGGTTGGAATACTGATCAGGTTTAAAGGCTCCGGGCGTTTCGGAAACAAGACGATCTGACACTGAATAATACGAGTCAGGACTATCGGGCTCTACGGCCGTCGGGCACACGACGACTTCGGCACCGTAGGCACGCAGAACATCGATTTTGTCTTTACCCACTTTGTCGGGGCAGACAAAGATGCACTGGTACCCGCGTTCTTGGGCAACCATGGCTAAACCGACTCCGGTGTTTCCCGACGTCGGTTCAATAATGGTTCCGCCGGGCTTGAGTTTTCCCTCTTTTTCCGCAGCATCGATAATCTTTTTCGCTATGCGGTCCTTAGAACTTCCGCCCGGGTTAAGGTATTCAATTTTGGCAGCAACTAAGCCTGCTCCATCCGGAACAACAGACTGCAGCTGCACTAGGGGCGTATCACCAACTGCCTCAGTGATGTGTTTCAACAATTTCATGGGATCGAGTATAGAAACCCCGATCCCAATCAGTTAGACCGACCGGTCTGTAACTCGGCTGTGGCTCCAATTATTTACTATTTCTAGGGAGCATATCCGCCAAATATTTCGCGGTATAGGAACCGGTTTCTTCCCGACGATCCACGAGATCTTCAGGCGTCCCCTGATCAACGACACGTCCACCGCCGGCACCGCCTTCTGGCCCCATATCGATGACCCAATCTGCCATCTTGATGACATCTAGGTTGTGCTCGATAACGATGACGGAGTTCCCTTTATCTACGAGACCTTGAATCACGAGCATGAGCTTCCGAATATCTTCAAAATGCAACCCGGTCGTTGGCTCATCAAGGATATAAACCGTCCGCCCACGAGAGCGTTTTTGCAGTTCGGAAGCTAATTTAACGCGCTGAGCTTCACCACCGGACAACGTCGTTGCCGACTGCCCCAAACGGACATAACCCAGACCAACGTCGACAAGAGTTGCGAGATACCGGTGGATAGAGGTGATCGGTTCAAAGAAGTCGGCAGCCTCAGAAATGGGCATATCGAGGACTTCGGCAATGTTTTTGCCCTTATATTTGACCTCAAGAGTTTCCCGGTTATACCGCGCGCCATGACAGACTTCACACGGGACATACACGTCGGGGAGGAAATTCATTTCAATCTTGATTGTCCCATCGCCTCGACATGCTTCGCACCGACCGCCTTTAACATTGAAGGAAAAACGACCGGCTTTATAGCCGCGCACTTTTGCCTCTTGTGTTTCGGCGAAAAGATTACGAATCTTGTCAAAAACTCCCGTATATGTCGCAGGATTTGACCGCGGTGTCCGACCGATCGGACTCTGATCAACCTGCACCAACTTGTCCAGCTGATCCAGCCCCTCAATCCGACGGTGACGGCCAGGAACGACGCGAGCACCGTTCAAATCTCTCTGCAATGTCGATGCCAGGACACCATTCACCAAAGACGACTTACCTGACCCTGATACCCCAGTGACGACGGTCAAAACACCGAGTGGGAAAGACACATCGATGTTTTTAAGATTATTTTCCTTAGCCTCAATGACTGTAATGTGACGGTCTTTATCAAGTTCTCGACGCTTGTCCGGAACGGCCAACACCCTTCGACGGGACAAATAGTCACCCGTTAACGAGTTCTTACACTTCTCGATACCATCCGGTCGGCCCTGATAGACTACTTCCCCACCATATTCACCAGCACGCGGACCAATATCGACCAGCCAATCCGCTGTACGAATCGTTTCCTCATCGTGCTCGACAACGATGAGAGTATTTCCAAGATCGCGAAGCTGTTCCAGAGTGGCGATCAATCGTTGATTATCGCGCTGATGGAGTCCGATCGAAGGCTCGTCAAGAACGTAGAGCACGCCCGCCAGGCCTGAGCCGATCTGCGTCGCTAAGCGAATACGTTGAGCTTCTCCACCTGAAAGGGTTCCAGCCGAACGAGATAGTGAGAGATACTCCAGTCCGACGTCGAGAAGGAAAGTCAGTCGCGCCTGGACTTCCTTGAGCACTCGGCCGGAAATCATTTCCTCACGGGAGGAGAGCGTTAACGAATTTAAGAACACCGAAGCGTCAGAGATAGATAAATCACTAAGCTCCGCGATGGATAACTCCTGATTGGTGCCATCCGAAGAATCTCCAGCGATCTTGACCGAGAGGACCTCGGGCTTTAAACGGGCCCCATGGCACTTCGGGCACGGTACCTCACGCATATATGCCGTGAACCGCTGTTTTTGCGAATCAGACTCTGCCTGGTCTATCCGCCGATGAAGAAATGGCATGACCCCTTCAAACGGCGCGCTATATTTCCTTACCCTCCGATAAGCATTGCGATAACGAATGGAAATCTGATGATTCGATCCATGCATGATCGTCCGCTTCTGGGACGCGGTCAGGTCTTTCCACGGCGTGCTCGGAGAAACCCCCAACTGCTGGGCTATTGCCTCCACCATTTTCGAATAGAACGTTGAATGGTTACTCACCCACGGCGCGATAGCTTCGACCAGTGGCTTCGTATCATCAGGAATCACTAATGATTCATCAACAGTCAACTTGCTCCCCAACCCATCGCATTCGGGACAAGCTCCGTATGGGGAGTTGAACGAGAACGTTCTCGGTTCCAGTTCATCAATAGCTAATGGATGACCATTCGGGCATGCCATCTTCTCACTAAAACGTCGGAAACGATAAGGATGGTCATCACCTAAGGAAACAAAATCAAAGATGACTACCCCATCAGCAAGATTCAATGCGGTTTCGACAGAATCAGTTAACCGCTGCTTCTGAGTCGGCTTTACTGACAGACGGTCAATAACAACTTCGATATTATGTTTGACCTGTTTTTCCAATTTAGGGACATCGGAAATGTGATAAGTCGTTCCATCTACACGGACACGAACATATCCCTGTGCTGAAAGGTTCTCGAATAAGTCAACAAACTCCCCTTTTCGTGTCCGGACAACCGGAGCCAAGATTTGGAAGCGGAGACCTTGCTCCATATCCATAATCTGGTCAACAATTTGTTGCGGTGTCTGGCGCTCAATAACCGCACCACAGGTCGGGCAGTGCGGGATGCCGATGCGCGCGTAGAAAAGCCGGAGATAATCATAAACTTCGGTGATCGTCCCCACCGTTGAACGCGGGTTATGGTTCGTTGACTTCTGGTCAATGGAAACAGCTGGTGAGAGTCCCTCAATAAAATCGACCGCCGGTTTCTCCATCTGGCCAAGGAACTGACGGGCATAAGAGCTCAATGACTCGACATAACGACGCTGCCCCTCAGCAAAAATCGTATCGAAGGCAAGGGATGATTTACCGGATCCGGATAAACCCGTGAAAACGATGAGTTCGTCTCGAGGTAAATCGATATCAACACCTTTTAAGTTATGTTCACTGGCTCCCCGGACGATCAGTCGATCTGCCACAGATTTCCCTTCTTATACCGCTCATTAATGGTTTGTGAAACGAATACCGCGCTATTCTACGACCAGTACAGGCCACCCCGCACACAACGTCATGGAAAAGACCTAGGGTGGACGCATGAGTACTTCCAACAACACTCCAGAAAACTCGGAAACGTCACACGCAGACACGCATAACGCGGCAGCTCGTACCAACGAACGCATAGTTTTTGGCTCGTACACAGGGCATATTGACGGCCCTCGGCAAGCTCAACGATTGGTCTATGAAGCCCCACCTCAAACCCGCGACGGAAAACCCTCCTCATCCGAGGCAAGCGTCGTATCCATTATCAAAACCTCCGTCGGATCCATGGACAATTCCTGCTATCTCCTGGCAGTGGATAACGATGCGGTCCTCATTGATGCGGCAACTGACGCGCCTTTCCTCCTCGATCTCGCCGATGCCGCAGGCGTGAAAATAACGGACGTTATCACTACACATTCACACTATGATCACGTCGGAGCCCTCCAAGAGGTTCTCCAGCAGACTGGGGCACGGCATCATGCGTCCGCCGGGGATGCACCTGATTTACCTGCCGATGCTGACCGCGTCGCCAAGGATGGAGAAAGGTTAGACCTCGCCAGCGAGAAGCTAGCCGGCCTTCACTTGTCCGGTATTACTCTCCATGGCCACACTCGTGAGGGCCTGGCCATAGCCTGTGACCCGCAATCTTCGCTCGGTATTAAAGCGCCCGTTCACGTTTTCACTGGCGATTCTCTTTTCCCCGGCGGGGTCGGAAAAACGTCGTCGCCGGAGGCCTTCAACCATTTATTAGACGACGTCACCCGCAAGCTCTTCGATGTGTATGATGGGTCAACCTGTATCCACCCGGGCCATGGGGACGATACAACACTGGGTGCCGAATATCCTCATCTCGCCGAATGGCGTGAGCGTGGGTGGTGATCAACGCAACCTACCCCGTGGGCGAACAGTTCTCACGCCCACGGGGTTGATCCGTCACGGATGATTACTTCGAAAGACCCCTACGTTTATTGGAGAAAAAGTGGGAACCCCCACGACCGATTCTGAACAATCCGCCATCGCCTATGAGCAGCGTGTTCTCGACTCACTCTTCACCTACGTCGATCGTGAACGTCGACTCTCTGAGGAAAAACTGAGTTCAGTTCTACGCCGGCGTACTCATGATCCTCGTGGCCTCGTCGAGCGAGAAACGGCATATAGCACGTTGCATGACCGGCTTACCATGCTGTCCTCAGCCGAAATTGGCCTGTGTTTCGGCCGTATCGATGTTGTCGAAACCGATGGCGAGGAACCGGAAAACCCATCTCCTGACAACCCTGAGCTGGATCGACGCTACATCGGGCGGATCGGGTTGTCCGATAAGGATGACGATTATCGGACTCTCCTCATGGATTGGCGCGCCCCGGGGGCACGGCCCTATTACTTGGCGACGACTGCACACCCGGAAGGTGTGGCCCTGCGACGCCACTTGCAGACGAACGGACGCACGGTAACGGGAGTCACTGACGAGTACCTTGACGCTGAAGCGCTCAACGCGGATGGCGTTAACGCGGACTCATCCCCACGTGGTGCAGGCGACGAATCCCCGCTGCTCTCAGCGCTCAACGCCGCCCGCACCGGGCATATGACTGACATCGTCGCAACAATTCAGCGTGAGCAAGATACCATCATCCGTGATCCTTACCGCGGAGTCACCGTTGTGGAAGGTGGCCCCGGAACTGGGAAAACGGCAGTAGCCCTCCACCGTGTCGCATATCTGCTGTACACATGGCGAGACGTCCTCTCTCCCACCGGCGTGTTAGTCATCGGGCCCAATAGGACATTTATTGACTACATTTCCCGCGTTCTACCGACGCTGGGCGAAGGTGGCGTCGTTCTGTCGACCATCGGCGATCTCTACCCCGGAGTAACGTCGTCGCGAATTGACTCTGAGCTCAGTAGAGAAGTCAAAGGATCCATTGAAATGGTGGAGATCCTGACTAATGCCGTGAAGAACTATCAGCTCGTCCCCGACGAAACGACGTCGTTAAGTGTGGATGGCCATCACCTGGACGTCACGCCCGCGATGGTTCGAGCTGCGCGGACGCGGGCTCGTCGTTCGCGAAAAGCACACAATCAGGCGCGCGGTATTTTTCAAGACAAATTCCTGGACCTTCTCGCCGACGCCTTTGCCGATCAAATTGGCGAAGACCCATTAGGCGGGAATAATCTCCTTGACGCCGGTGACCAGGTTGCGCTGCGGGAAGATCTGGAAGAGGAACCTGCAGTCATCGAATTGATGGATAGTCTGTGGCCCGAGCTGGATCCCATCGACGTGCTCGCAACCCTCTTCAGTGACGAGAGCGCGCTGCAGCACGCGACTAATGATTATGACGATCTCACGCGTGAGGCTCTCCGCAGAGCTGACGGGCGGAGTTTTTCCACCTCAGACGCTGCTCTTCTGGATGAGCTCGCAACGATTATTGGCCTTGCGGATATCGACGAACAGAGAGCGAAGGAAGAGCGCGAGCGATCCAAACGTATAGCTGAGGCGCAGGACGCCCTCGATATTTTGGCTGGGTCGGCGTCCCAAGACGTTGATGATCAATTCGATCCCGAAATACTCATGGCCTACGACATTCTTGATGCTGCTGCGCTGGCGGAACGCCAACGTGTCCGGGATGATCGGACGACGGCCGAGCGTGCTCAGGAAGACCGACTGTGGTCCTACGGGCATGTCGTCGTCGATGAAGCGCAAGAGCTCTCGGCGATGGAGTGGCGGATGGTGATGCGTCGGTGCCCTAACCACTGGATGACCTTGGTCGGCGACACCGCGCAAACAGGAAGCCCAGCTGGGGTGGAATCATGGTCGGACACGCTGGAGCCGTTCGTCCAGTCGCGGTGGCACCATCATCGGCTGACGATTAACTACCGGACTCCCAAAGAGATCACCGACGTCGTTGACCACATACGCCATCATGTGGCGCCTGATACTTCGTCGGACACTGCTATTCGTTCGAATGGCCGACGGCCCACGATGGTGTATGTACCCGAGTTGGAATCGTGCCGTGCCACTGACGCTGAAAGCGCGCACCATGAGTCGGCTGATTCGGATCACGGTCAGGTGCGAACCCCTGTTGTCGACAAACTGCAACATGTCATTTCTGAGGTTGCAGGAGCAATATCGTCAGAGCGCACTATTGCGATTGTCACTGCGGCAAACAACCCTGATCTTCATTCCTGTATCGACCAGGCTGTACAACAATCGGACCTGGATCAATCGGTGAGTATCTTGGATCCGTCGGAAACGAAGGGGTTGGAATTTGACGAAGTAGTCATCATCGAACCTGAAGATATTGCATATACGGCGGTCCAGGGATTTCAGGATCTCTATGTTGCTGCCACACGGGCGACCCAGGGTCTCACCGTGGTGTACTCGGGTCAGCCGATGTTCGAAAGCGCTTGATTCATCACACCTTGATCCCACGCCATCCGTGACCACGTGTCCCAACCATGAACGCCTATAGGATCCAGGCGGTAATCAATGTTGACACCTGCTGCGCGGGCCTGGGCGACGAATTCCGCTGTTTGGACGGTCGCCCCCGCTTCCATCGGGATACCTTCAGTGACGGCGCCGACCAGGTTATCGCCGTAATCGGCAAGAGGATTGATCACACCTGAAGCCGACGTCACGATGATGGGCATCGTCAAATTCTGTAGATTCTCCGAGGGATTAGCCGCCCGTCGATTAGCCAGATTGAACCAGGGCACAGTGTTCACGCCCTCCGTCAGGAGAGGCTGGAGGTCGGTGGTTAACCACTGGTCGGGCATCCTGGAATCGTAGAAGCCAGACATGGCAAGAACGCTGCGGTAAAAATCGGGACGTTGAGCGGCCAAGCCCATCGCACCCCAGGCTCCCGCTGAGATGCCGGTGACTAATGTATGCCCGGCTCCCCCACCTGGAACGCCGAAATTGTTAGCAAGATATGCGGGTAATTCTTCAGAAAGAAAAGTCTTGTATTTAAATACCCTGCCATCAGCGGTGGGATGATCCCAGTCGGTATACAGACTTGCCGAATCCCCCGCTGGGAACACCAAGGTGGCATCCGTCGAGTCCATATGCTCTAAAGCGCGCCCATCGGTCAGCCACTCATTCGTGTCATTTTTAATGCCCATGCCGCCCAAGAACTGGACCACACGCGGGTTGTTGGCAGTATGCGATGGACGGATGACTACAGAAATATCCCGGTTCATCGTGGCGGAATGAACAGAGCACTTCACAGCCGCATTCGCAAAGGGAACACACCCCTGCCCCGCTGGAGCAGCTGCAGCACGTGGCAACATTTGTGGTGCTTGCAGAGCCGGCAGGCACATCATCGATGCTGCTAAAACAGCACCATACAAACGTCGGCGGATATTACGAGACAATCCAGTGGGGAGCATGGGTCGATCTTATACCGAAGAAAACCCACGGCAAGAGGATGCTTTGTTTTGGCACCCAATCAGGTGTAGTGGACAAGGAGCCAATCCTGGCTGGAAACGACGTACTGGCTTCGTCTACATCATGTTTTAGCTAAGTCTTAGTCAACCGTGTGGACGATCATAACATCGCAATTTGATTGACGAGCCACGTCGGCTGGAACCGATCCCAACAATCGTCCGGTCAGAGAGTTAATTCCTCGGTTTCCCACCACCAGGAGATCGGCGTCGACTTCTTTCACGATGGCCATGAGCGCTTCGACCGGCGTTCCCTTCCGAACTGCCGTTTCAATGTTGGTTGCACCGACCCGGCGCGCCGCTTCTACCGCACTTTCTAGGTTTTTACGTGCGGGGTCGTCGCCAAGGACGGTAACGGAATCTTGGCGGAGGGTCTTCGAGGCTTCTTCTTGGTTTTCGTAGTAGGCGCAACCGATGGTTACTGTGGCGTCCAAGGCCGCTGCGATTTCGGCTGCTCGCTCGACTGCGAGAAGCGACGACTGAGACCCGTCTGTACCAACAACGATTGTCGAGTATTTGCTCATTTCTACCTTCCCAACCTCATTTGTCGACGATGTCGACAGTAACCTTAGCTTTTATGGTACGTCACTTCGTTGTACTTCACTCAGTGACATTGCGCGGGCTGAAGCCACTGGGCTGTTGACACTATTCAACTCCGGCTTCGGTGATTTCCTTGAGTTCTTTCTTGACGCCAACAAGTTCGTCACGGAGCCGCGCGGCGAGTTCGAATTTCAGGTCTCTCGCGGCGTCGCCCATTTGTCGGGTTAAATCGTCGCGGAGGCGAACAAGGTCGTCGCGGGTCATTTCTGTGTAATCCGGTTCTTGGTCCCCGGCCAGTGCAGCGTCGGACGTTAATGAAGAGGTTGACTGAACCTTCTGACCATTCCCGTTAGCAGATGTTTGTGCACCGCCTCCGGCAGTTGTTGTGCCACCGGGCCCGTGTTCGTCAGCTTCGCTCTCGTTGTCATAGACCTGATCGAGAATGTCGGCAATCTTCTTCCGCAAGGGCTGAGGATCAATATTGTGCTCTTTGTTAAATGCGATCTGCTTTTCCCGACGACGCTCAGTTTCGTCAATTGCCTGAGCCATGGAATCGGTGACAGTATCCGCGTACATGTGGACTTCACCGCTGACATTTCGGGCGGCACGGCCGATGGTCTGAATTAAGGACCGCGTAGAACGTAGGAAACCTTCTTTATCGGCATCGAGAATGGAAACGAGGCTCACCTCCGGGAGATCGAGCCCCTCTCGCAAGAGGTTGATCCCGACGAGAACATCGTATTTTCCAAGCCTTAAGTCACGGAGAAGCTCGACGCGCTGCAGCGTATCGATGTCCGAATGGAGATAACGAACGCGAATTCCGGCATCCGCCAGGTAATCCGTGAGGTCTTCAGCCATTTTCTTGGTCAACGTCGTGACGAGAACTCGTTCATTCTTGTCTGTTCGTTGACGGATTTCTTCCATGAGGTCATCGATTTGGCCCTTTGTGGGTTTAACCACAATCTTGGGGTCGACGAGACCCGTGGGGCGAATGACCTGTTCAACATATTCACCACCCGCGGCTTCCAACTCATAGTCGCCGGGTGTGGCGGACATGTACACGCATTGGCCTTTACGTGCATCGAACTCATCCCAGGTGAGAGGCCGGTTGTCGATGGCGCTCGGTAGCCGGAAGCCGAAGTCAATGAGGTTTCTCTTGCGCGACGCATCACCCTCAAACATTCCGCCGATTTGCGGGACAGTGACGTGCGACTCGTCGATGATCGTTAGGAAGTCCTCTGGGAAGTAGTCGATCAGCGTTGCCGGGGCGCTACCCGCTTCACGCCCATCGATATGGCGTGAGTAGTTCTCAATTCCTGAGCAGAACCCAACTTGTTCAATCATTTCCAGATCGAACTCTGTTCGCATTCGCAACCGTTGAGCTTCGACAAGCTTCCCTCGATTTTCAAGATCTGCTAATCGATCTTTCAATTCCGCTTTAATAGCTTCCTCGGCCTTCGCCATACGCTCAGGCCCAGCCACATAGTGAGTTGCCGGGAAGATTCGTAATTGATCGTGAGTGTCGATCACTTCCCCAGTCAATGGATGGATCGTATGAAGGCTATCGATTTCATCTCCAAAGAATTCGACACGAACGCCTACCTCTTCGTAGGCAGGAATAATATCGACGACGTCACCTTTAACTCTGAATGTCCCGCGAGTGAACGCAACATCATTACGTGTGTATTGCACATCGACCAGCAATCGGAGGAATTGGTCTCTGTCGACTTCCTCTCCGACGCGAAGAGGGATAGACCGATCTAAGTACGACTGCGGAGTCCCTAACCCATAGATACACGACACCGAGCTCACAACAACGACATCGCGCCGTGATAAAAGATTAGACGTGGCTGAATGTCGTAAACGCTCAACGTCTTCGTTAATCGAGGAATCTTTTTCGATATACGTGTCAGTTTGCGCGATATAAGCTTCTGGTTGGTAATAGTCGTAGTAGCTGACGAAGTATTCGACCGCGTTATTCGGCAACAGTTGCCGTAGCTCATTGGCTAGCTGAGCTGCCAACGTTTTATTCGGGGCCATAACTAATGTTGGTCGCTGTTGCTTCTCAATAAGCCATGCGGCCGTCGCAGACTTCCCTGTGCCCGTAGCCCCCATTAAAACAACGTCGCGCTCACCGCGACGAAGCCTTTCATCAATTTCCTTAATAGCCTGGGGTTGGTCTCCCGCAGGCTCATAATCGCTAACAACCTCAAAAGGTTTGCTCGTCCGCTCGATGTCACCGACTGGACGAAATTCTGATTGCGAAAGGATGGGATGTTCTGCAGCGAATGCCATAACCGCGAGTGTAACCCTCATTCTCCGATGGCGCGGTTTCGCACTAGACCGTGGAAACGATCACCAACAACCCCGACTAAGCAGCAGAGCCAGTCCGGAGATCAACCCATCCATCGTGGTTACAAGCGGATAGTTGCCGGGTCGATGGGGTCTCCGCTCCTCCACACGTCGAGGGGATAATCGGTGTCATCGGTGGCACGGCGGTCGTCGCTCTGGAAGGCTTCGCTCCAGTGGTCGTCGCTCCCCGACTGGCGGCTAAAGCCCAGCCACGAAAGCTTTTCACGAGTACTCTCATCCACTCCACCGGAGCCCCCTTCGCCGGGAGCGTGCCGGGATACTGATGCGAACAGTGGCTTATCGGTATCTCTGCCAAACTCAACGTCTGCTTCCGGCCCGAAGACCCACTCGACCCGCCGTCGGAAGCGTTGCTGACGACCCTGACGGTGGAACAGCACGAGACCATCCGTCTCACGGCTGGCACTCTCATCCTGTTCAGTCACGCGCCCCCATCGAGCCAAACGGGAATCCCATAATTTATCCACCGACTCCAGAAGATGATCGGGCGTGCCTGAGTTATCCACAATGACGTCGGCGGATGGAGTTCGATCTGCGTCCGACAACTGCGCCCTGATTCGCTGCCGTGCATCATCTTCGTCGAAACCCCGATGCGCCACCAGCCGTTGAACTCGTGTGTCTTCGTCGGCAGTCACGACCACAACCACACCACACATTCGGTCCAGGTTGTTCTCGATCAGCAAAGGCATATCAAAGACGACGATCGACGCGTCGGCAGAAGCACGAAAGAGTTCATATGCCCGTTCATGAATCCGTGGATGCATGATAGCGTTCAACGCCTTCGTGCGGTCCTCGGAGACAAACGCGCGCCGGGCCAGCTCTTTACGGTCCAGAGACCCGTCGCTCATGAGAATGTCGGAACCGAATTCTTCAGAGAGCTCCGATAAAGCGGGCTCTCCCGGTTCCACGATCTCACGGGCTATTTTGTCGCCGTCGACGACAATCGCTCCGTGATCAGACAACCTCTTTGCGACAGTGGATTTACCTGAGCCAATACCGCCCGTCAGACCGACCACAACCACTTTTGCTCACTCTTTCATGCGTTTCTTATCCATGACCGCCAAGGCTGGCAGCGTCGGAACCTTGACTGCTGCTCGACTGTCAAGGTCACTACCTTGTCGACTACCACTGCGCACAGCCCAAAGACCGAAAACAGATTCCTGCTTGGCGGATAAACACCAAGCAGGAACGACGATTACCGTTCGAGAATCGCGGTCACGCCTTGACCGCCCGCAGCACAAATGGATACCAATGCGCGGCCGGATCCCTTCTGCTCCAACAGCTTGGCCGCCGTCGCTAAGAGACGACCGCCGGTCGCTGCGAACGGATGACCAGCTGCCAAAGACGAACCCTTCACATTCAGCTTGGACCGATCGATGGCGCCCAAAGGCTCGTCCAAGCCCAAACGCTGCGAGCAGTATTCCGGGGACTCCCACGCCGCGAGCGTCGCCAGCACCTGGGAGGCGAAGGCTTCGTGGATCTCGTAGAAATCGAAGTCCTGAAGTGTCAGGCCATTACGACGCAGTAACCGCGGAACCGCGTAGGTGGGGGCCATCAACAGTCCATCGGGCGTCAGCCGTCCGCGTCCATGAACAAAGTCGACGGCGGCTGTTTCAGAGTCAACAAGGTGTGCTCTGACAGGGAGATTGTGCTGCTCCGCCCAGTCCTCGGACGCTAACAAGACCGCAGAGGCACCATCGGTAAGCGGTGTGGAGTTACCGGCAGTCATAGTTGCCCGCACACCGTGACGTTCAGCATCCTTCTTACCGAACACAGGCTTGAGCTTTGACAGTTTTTCCACCGTAGAATCCGGCCTCAAGTTGTTATCTCGGCTCAGCCCCAGGTACGGCGTGATGAGGTCATCAAAGAAACCTTCGTCATAGGCAGCAGCAAGTTTCTGATGACTTGAGGCAGCAAACTCGTCCTGCTGCTGGCGGGAAATCCCCATTTCACGCGCAGTAATGGCCGCATGATCCCCCATCGACAGACCCGTGCGAGGCTCCCCATTGCGAGGCTGCTCAGGGACAAGCAGTTGCGGCCGAATCTTCCCCAGAAGCTTGAGCCGCTGGCCCGTCGTTTTGGCCGTAGAGGCCTTAATCAACAGCTTCCGGAGGTCATCATTCAGCGCGATTGGTGCGTCGGAAGTTGTATCAACGCCACCGGCTATGCCGGAATCGATGCGTCCCAGCGATATCGCATCTGCCACTTGAATCGCTGCAGCAAGCCCCGTGCCACACGCTTGCTGGATATCGAAAGCCGGCGTATCCGACGCCAAGTGTGACCCAAGGACACATTCCCTGGTCAAATTGAAGTCGCGCGAGTGCTTAAGTACTGCTCCCGCGGCAACCATTCCTAAACGCTCATCCTGCAGGTGGAACCTGCTCACCAATCCATCGATGGTGGATGTCAACATATCCTGGTTGGATGCATTCGCGTACCGCCCGTTCGACCGCGCGAACGGAATACGGTTTCCGCCGATAATTGCTACCTTACGAGTCATAGGTTGCCCCTCTCTGAGATTCATATCACTAAAACTCTCTCATATTGTGTATGTTCACCGTAGGCTAATTGAACAGAAACTCGTAAAACGTATCCACGAAGGGATTTTCCATGGCTGACAGTTACGCACAGTTCGTCAATTCGGGGGCAGGATCGCTGCTCGCATCGAAGCTTGGATTACCCAAACCGGAAAAACTCCGCCGGTTTGAACCTGGCCAACCCCCTCTAAACGGGCCCATCATCGTCACGGGATCCGGGTCTCTGGCATCCTCCATCCGGGAGCTTCTCGAACCGACTTACACCATCATCGACACTCGAGACGACGGCTCCCCTGCAACCGACGGGAAAATCGCTGGCCTCGTTATCGACGCCACCGGCTTCACCACCCCTGCCGATTCGCTCGAGTTGTATGAAACCGTGAATCCGGTCATTCGAAAACTAGCTCCATGCGCACGCATCGTCGTCATTGGACATACCCCAGAGAGCACGACAACTGCGGCGGCGCGCGTCGCCCAGCGAGGACTAGAAGGTTTTACTCGGTCGCTGGCTAAAGAGATGCGGAGGGGCGCAACTGTCCAATTGGTCTACACCGACCCGAACACCCCACTGAGCAGCCTCGAATCCACGTTGTGTTTCCTGCTATCCGGGAAATCTGCCTACGTCGACGCTCAGGTGATCCGGCTGAACGAAGCCCCATCCCCCTCGGTTGACTGGGACAAGCCTCTCAAAGGGAAAATTTCTGTCGTCACGGGTGCGGCCCGCGGAATTGGAAAGACGATTGCACAAACTCTCGCGCGCGATGGTGCCCACGTGATTTGCGTCGATATTCCCGCTGCAGGGGAAGCACTGGCTGAAACCGCAAATGAGGTCAACGGAACGTCCCTCGGCCTCGACGTAACTGCGCCCGACGCGGCCGACACCCTTGCGCGCCATGTCAAAGAACGGCATAAGACCGGTATCGACATCATCGTCCACAATGCCGGAATTACCCGCGACAAGACGATGGCTGGCATGGACGACGCTCGATGGAAATCCGTCATGGCCGTCAATATCACTGCCCCGCTGACAATCACCGAACGTCTACTCGAGCTCGGGGCCATCAACGACAACGGTCGCGTTATCGGTGTCTCCTCGATGGCAGGTATTGCCGGCAATAGAGGACAAACCAACTATGCCTACAGCAAGGCAGGAGTCATCGGTTTCGTTGACTCATTTTCCGAGTCCGCCGGCCACGGAATCACTGTCAACGCAGTCGCGCCCGGTTTCATCGAAACGCAGATGACCGCGGCGATTCCGGTCGTTACCCGCGAGGTCGGGCGTCGGCTGAATTCTCTGCAGCAAGGTGGGCTCACCATTGACGTTGCAGAGACGATTGCATACTTCGCGTCGCCCGCGTCGGAAGCGATTAACGGCAACGTTATCCGCGTCTGCGGACAGTCAGTCTTGGGGGCATAACGTGAACGCATCATCTAGTAACGGACCCTCCACCGGAACGACACCCAGCACCGCGCCCCAGTCGGCTGCAAGCACTGACGGCGTCGACAATGATTCTCTGAGAGAGAAAACTATTGTTGAGCTCGACAGAATCCCATCGCTTGGGGATGAGTACCGACGAGCATTGCGCGGACTTCTTCCCGGCGTCCCGTTCCTTTCGAACCGTTCTTCTAGTGGCAAAGGCTCGGTGACCACCGCCCCTTCTCGCGAGTATCGCGTCAATGGGGTCACGATCGATTCCACGAACCTTGCTGAATACTGCGCTGCGTGCGGCCTTCGTATCAGCAACGACGTGCCGCTGACGTATCCGTATGCGGTGACTTTTCCCCTCGTGATGAATGCGATGAACTCGCCGGATTTTCCGTTTCCGACAGTCGGGACTATTCACATTCGCAACGTCATCGAGCAGTATTCCCCCATCGCGGTGACCGACAGCATCGATGTGGCGGTGTACACGGAATCGTTGCGACGTCACCGTCAAGGTTTACTGATAGACATCATCACCGAAGTGCGTCGTTCGTCGGCACCCGACGACGTGGTCTGGCGGCAACGATCAACCATGCTGTCGAAGGGCAAAGCTCCCGACGCTCAACTCCCTGACGATAACTATTCACGGATGAGCGTTGACCTTCCTGAGGACCCGACGACGATCATTCGAGTGTCGGCTTCGGACATTAAGAACTACGCCAATGTTTCGGGCGATAAAAACCCGATTCACGTCTCCAAGTTGGGGGCCAAGGCGTTCGGTTTCCCTAGAACCATTGCTCATGGGATGTGGAGCGCTGCTTCGTTATTGAGCGTCGTCGAGGGCGAAATTCCTACTCGGGCGCGCTACACCGTGGAGTTCGGTAAGCCGATTATCCTTCCTGCAGTCCTGGCGGCATATTCCTCCCGCCATCCGCAGAATGACTCAAACGAGCTTTCATGGGATTTGCGCTATTGCAGTGCGAAGGATTCGTCGAAGATCAATGTGACTGCTCAATTGTCAGAAATCTAAGCGGCCCGTCGTGTAGTGGCGGGACACGCAAAGAATCCCCGGCAGGGCTCCACAGTCGACGAGATCGTGGACATCCTATGCCGGGGGTTATCTATCTCAATACACGAAACGTGGTGGTCCGCGAGGACGGCTTACGCTTTCACGTCTTGGTTTTTACCTTCGGAGGATTGCTTGTCTTGTGCGCTTTCTTTTGGCACCAGGTTCAAGAGGTCTTCCCCATGCGAGACTTCGCCAGTGGCAATCGTGTCGATTCCGCCGATCCTCTTCCAGTTCGTGATGAGAACCGGGGTGACATCTGGGTGACCGGCCTTCGCAATCTTTTCTTTGTCAAAGGTCATGAGTTTTTGTCCGGCCGATACGCGGTCGCCGCGCTTAACGAATGACTCAAAGCCTTCGCCTTTCATCTCGACCGTATCGACTCCGACGTGAACGAGAAGATCCACACCGAGGTCGAGTTTGACGCCAATCGCGTGTCCTTGAACAGCGAGGATCTTTCCGTCGCCGGGGCTATAAATGGTATCGCCTGATGGCTCAATAGCGACCCCGTGGCCTACTGCTCCAGCTGCGAAAGCGGGATCGGGTACATCCTTCAAGGGCACAATGGTTCCGTCGAGAGGAGCAACCAATACTGAGGTTTCCGTGAGAACTGGGCGCTTCTTCTTCGTCGTAGTCGACGTCGCCTGAGCCTGCGATGACTCAGTCTGAGTTTCGGATCCTGCCGCGGCCCCGGCTGGAACAGAAGATGCTGCAGACGAAGCCGAAGCTCCCTCGGTCTGGTTAGCAGCCGCCGCATTGTCCGCCTCTTCATCAGCGGCAATCTTTGCCCGAACTTCTTCCTTCTCTTCCTTAGAGCGGTAGTCGAAGAAGACGACCAGGAAGAATGAGGTAAAGAACGCCACGGCGATACCAATGGTGTATCCGAGCCAAGGTTGGAATGCCGGAATCGTCAAGATCGAGGTGAAGACGAAGGCATTGGCTTTGATGTTGAAGATGCCCATGACCACGCCACCTGTAAAACAGCCAGCGAGTAACCGCGGATACGTCTTCTTGAATCGAAGAACAATACCGTACAACGACGGTTCGGAAATTCCACCAAGAAGACCAGCCATCAAAGCACCAAGCGAGACCTGTTTCATGGCCTTATTGCGTTCACGGAATGAACGGTAGAGAACACCCGCAACCAATCCGAAGCACGCGAAGTTCCAGGCACCCATGGGGCCCTGGATGAAGTCGTAGCCGAGGGAGTTGATGTTCTGAATCATGACGGCGTTCAGCGGCCAGTGCAATCCAAGGGGCACAATGAACGGGTACAACAGCGGAACGACGACGGACAGAATAAACGGCGAAAAGTCATTGATGGCTTTAAGAGCGTTTGAAATGCCGTTACCCAGGCCGATACCGAAGGGGCCAAGCAAGAATGCAGTCGCTGGGATCATGATGATCAACGAGAAGAATGGCACGAACACCATCTGGACCGCTTCAGGGATGATCTTCTTCAGACCTTTTTCAACCCAGTACAATGCGATGGCCGCGATCAACGGCGGGAAAACCTGACCGCTGTATTCGTTCAACACCATCGGAAGACCGAAGACGTGAACGACGTCTTCGCGGTTACCTAGGCTCATGAATTCTGGGCTCATGAGGGCAGCGGGAATAGCTGCGCCGACCCATTCGTTGGCGCCCAGTTTCCGAGCAGCTGTTGCGCCCACCATGATCGGCAGGAAGTAGAACACCGACTGGTACATGGCGTGCATGAACTGGTACGTCGGCGGTTGATTCTCTGCACGGAAATCCTGAATCCCCATCGTATCGAGGAGGACGAGGATCGTGATGATCAGTGAAGCACCGAGGAGAGCCCACAGAATTGGCCGGAACGTGTCAGAGAGGAACTCGAATGCGTAGTCGACCCAGCCGAACTTTCCGCGGACTCCTCCGTATTCTTTCTTGGAGGATTTTTGCCGATTGCCGCCGCCCTCAGCACTTTCCGCAACACCCGGGAGCTTGATCAACTCCTGGTAATAATTGGCGACTGCACCCCCCATGACGACCTGCAGCCCGTTGTCCCCCTGAGGAACAACACCTAGTACTGATCCATTCTCGTCGAGGGCTTCTGTATTCGCTTGTGACCGATCATTCAACTGGAACCGCAAGCGAGTCGCACAGTGCGTCACTGACGCTATGTTATCCGCCCCACCGATATTATCCAGGATGAACCGTGAGGTGGTTTCGGTTTGCGAAGCCATCACAATCCTTTCGCATTTATGTCCGATTATGTCTGTTCGGACTGTGTCCGAGATTATCGTACCCCCTATATGCTTGGTTTAATAGCGATTCTTTGTGAGGCTCGCCACAATTTGTGGCTATTAGTTACAAACCACACTACCGGGCTTGATGATGACCACCGACGACAAAAATCCCCCTGCCCACACGGGATAGGGGGATGGACCACAGTAACGAGTCTGTGGTTGTGAGGCTGGGTTTAACAGCCTGTTTTTTAGTCCGAACGTGTCATCAATCCGGAACTAGTTTTCACCACCGGCGAGCTTCTCACGCAACTTAGCGAGCTGCTCATCAGAAGCCAAGGAACCGGAGTCATCTGCAGCGCTCTCCTCAGCTGGCGCGGAGTCACCCTCAGACTCGGAGGAGTAACCCGAGGCTGCGGCTTCCTTTGCCTCTGCGGCACCGGCACGGTGACGCTCGATCTGGGCGGTATGCATCTCGTGACGACGCTCCGACTCCGCGTACCGAGCTTCCCACTCGGCCCGCTGCTCTTCGAACCCTTCGAGCCATTCGTTGGTCTCGGGATCGAAGCCCTCGGGGAAGATGTAGTTCCCCTGCTCGTCGTAAGAGTCGGCCATTCCGTACTTCGACGGATCGAACTCTTCGGTGTAGTCCTCGTCAGCCTGCTTGAGGGAGAGGGAAATACGGCGACGCTCGAGGTCGATGTCGATGACCTTGACCATGACTTCTTCGCCGACGTTGACGACCTGATCCGGAACTTCCACGTGGCGTTCTGCCAGCTCGGAGATGTGGACAAGACCCTCGATGCCCTCTTCAACGCGAACGAATGCACCGAACGGAACCAGCTTGGTGACCTTACCGGGAACAATCTGGCCAATGGCGTGGGTGCGGGCGAAGACGCGCCACGGATCTTCCTGGGTGGCCTTGAGCGACAGGGAGACACGCTCGCGATCCATGTCGACATCGAGGACCTCGACGGTGACCTCGTCGCCAACAGCGACAACCTCTGACGGGTGGTCGATGTGCTTCCAGGACAGCTCAGAAACGTGAACCAGACCGTCTACGCCGCCAAGATCGACGAATGCACCGAAGTTGACGATAGAGGAAACGACGCCCTTGCGGACCTGGCCCTTCTGGAGCTGGTGCAGGAACTCGGAGCGAACCTCGGACTGGGTCTGCTCAAGCCATGCACGGCGGGAAAGCACAACGTTGTTGCGGTGCTTGTCGAGCTCGATGATCTTCGCTTCCAGCTCTTGGCCGATGTAGGGCTGAAGATCACGCACGCGACGCATTTCAACCAAGGATGCGGGGAGGAAACCACGAAGGCCGATGTCGAGAATCAAGCCACCCTTGACGACCTCAATAACGGTGCCGGTGACGGGCTCATCCTTCTCTTTAAGTTCTTCGATGGTGCCCCAAGCGCGCTCGTACTGTGCACGCTTCTTCGACAGGATCAGACGACCTTCTTTGTCCTCTTTGGTGAGAACGAGAGCGTCGATCTCGTCGCCGACCTCAACAACTTCGTTGGGGTCGATTTCGTGCTTGATGGACAGCTCACGTGAAGGAATGACACCTTCCGTCTTGTATCCAATATCAAGAAGAACCTCATCGTGATCAATTTTGACCACAGTACCCTCGACGATGTCACCATCGTTGAAGTACTTGATGGTGGAGTCGATGGCAGCGAGGAAATCCTCAGTGGAGCCAATGTCATTGACGGCTACCTGAGGGGTTGTAGAAGTGGGCATATGTTAAGTGCTCCGAAACGGATTGTAATCGAAAAACGGACAGGAACGAGCGCGTCACACATGCAAAGAGCCATTCCGTTTCACGAAGGCTCTTCAGATGATTAACCTCTTGTTTTCTCCTACCGGCAGTGTGTTCCCGGCCGATATCATGGCCGCAAGCTGAAATATCGCGACCATATACCACCGAGTCAACGTCGATAAGAAAAGGAAAATAAGAGGCGGACACACGCGCGTCCTAAAATTTATCTCATTTTCCCTGCACTGGCAAACTTTCCGCTGGTGGAAGGCTGCTAATGGCCTGCTTCATTCCAATCGGCACCGACTGCCATTCCAACCTCGAGCGGGACAGCAAGTTCGATAGCCTCATCCATTTCTCTCTGAATAATACCTCTCACCTGCTCAAGCTCACCATTCGCGACCTCGACGTCGAGCTCATCGTGAACCTGAAGTAGCACCCGTGATGCCAATTTTTCTTTTTTCAACGCAGCATCGACTCGGATCATCGCGACCTTAATAATGTCTGCCGCGGTACCTTGAATCGGAGCGTTCAGAGCTGCGCGTTCGGCATTCTCTCTCGCCTGCCGATTCAGGCTGGCGAGGTCTGACAAATAGCGCCTTCTCCCGAGCATGGTCGACGTATACTCATCTTTCCGTGCGCGATCGACAACTTCATTCAGATAGCGCCGCACACCGCCGAACCGTTCAAAATACTTAACCATAATTTTCTTCGCCTCTCTTACAGAAATATCCAGCTGCTGTGAGAGGCCATATTCCGACAGTCCATAGACGAGGCCATAGCTCAACGCTTTGACTCGACGTCGTAGCTCAGGGGTTACCTCGTTCACCGGCACATCAAAAACCTGCGAACCGACGAAATTGTGCAGGTCTTCACCACTGCGATAAGCCTCAATGAGGCCTCGATCCTGCGAGAAGTGAGCCATAACACGCATTTCGATCTGCGAATAGTCTGCAGTTAATAACGCTTCATACCCTTCGCCTGGGACAAAGGCCGCACGTATTTGACGCCCCTCCTCCGTGCGGACCGGAATATTCTGAAGATTAGGGTCTGTCGAGGACAAACGCCCCGTGGCAGTCGCAGTCTGGTTGAAAGTCGTGTGAATACGCCCGTCTGAAGCGATCGCTTTAATTAACCCATCAAGAGTGCTGACCCTTTTTTGATATTCCCTATGCGCCAAAAGATGGTCGAGGAACGGGTGCGGATGCTTCTCAGCTAATCGTTCGATCGCTTTAGCTGCAGTCGAATATCCCGTCTTTGTTTTCTTCGTCTTAGAAAGCTCCAGTTTATCGAAGAGGACCTCTTGTAATTGTTTCGGACTTCCTAGATTCAACTTAGGCATGTCAACAAGAGCACGGGCTTCCTCAACTTCTTTGGCCAATTTTTCAGCCGTCGAATCCCTCAACGCCGTCATGCGCTCTCTGTTGACCTTGATTCCAGCGCGCTCCATGCCGAACAAAATCGGGACGAGCGGGATCTCAAGGTTTTCGTAAATTGAGTACAAGCCCGCCTTATCGAGCTTCTTCGCCAGTTCCTCGGCAAGCTCAAGAGGCGCTTCCGCGTGGTCAGCCAACTTGGCCCACTCAGGCCACGAAATCCCTGCAACTGAGCGGTCGTCATCACCATCCGACGACAGATCCCCAACGTCTAACGACATTTGACGCCCAGAGCGGTGTTCCTCCTCCCATGACACGACGTCGCTGTCATAGAGATCCCGACCAAGACGGCGTCGTACGACACTCTCCAGATCGAAGCTCCCGAAGTCAGGATGGATTAAGTACGAGGCGAGCCTCGTGTCATGTTCAATGTTTGTAGCGGTCAGCCCCTCGCTACTCAACATGTGGAGAAGACCCTTGCCATCGTGTACCACGATCGGGTGGTCAGGATCCTGAAGCCATTCCTTCAGCGCGTCGCGGTCATCATCCGTCGTCCGACTCATGTTGATGATCGCCGTTTGTTTACCCTGCGTGATCGCTAGAGCCTTCATGTTTGGCGAAGATGGGAGTTTACTTCCCAACGCTGCGATCCCCGCAGGCGTGTGATCAGTAGCTTCCTCTAACCAGTGACGGACCTTCCCTTTCTGCAGGCCTACGCGTTCATAAGACACGCGCTCACGATGGTTGCCGGCGTCCGACGAACCGCCTTGCGTCGGAATGACGGAAAAGACCCTCTCCCGGAGGTTCATCCCGAACTGAACATCATCGAAGAAGTCGTTCACGTCATTTCTTGCTGACGGGCGGATTTCGCAGTCCTCGGGGCTGCACTTGATGGGGAGGTCACGGACCATTTCGGTCAGCTCGCGGGCTTGAATCACAGTGTCAATATCCCGCCGAAGTGCATCACCGACTTTTCCGCCGATATCGTCAATATTGTCAATTAAGTTACTCAGTGAACCGTACTTATTTATCCATTTCTGGGCTGTTTTAGGCCCTACCCCTGGTACTCCTGGCATATTGTCAGAGGTATCGCCCCGCAAAGCCGCAAGGTCCGGATACTGCGTCGGGGTCACCCCGTACTTTTCTTCAACAGCTTCGGGAGTGAAGCGAGCGAGGTTGCTGACTCCGCGGAGCGTGTACAGCACTGTGACGTCATCGGTAACGAGTTGTAGTGAATCCCTGTCGCCGGTGCAGATATAGGTATCAAAGCCCTGCTCGTGACCCTGGGTAGCGAGCGTCGCAATGACGTCATCGGCTTCGTATCGTTTGTAATCGACGGTGGTGATTCCAAACGTTTCTAATGCCTGGCGAATGAGCTCAATTTGTCCTTTAAATTCCGGAGGTGTTTCCGGACGCTGAGCTTTATAATCAGCGAATTTTTCAGACCTAAAAGTGGGACCAGCCAGGTCAAAAGCTGCAGCGCTATGGGTCGGCTTCTCTTGTTCGAGAAGGGTCACCAGCATGGATATAAAACCATATACAGCGTTCGTATGCTGACCTGACGAATCAGTAAATTTGTCGGCCGGTAACGCGTAAAAGGCGCGGAAAGCCAGAGAGTGGCCGTCGAGAAGAAGCAACTTCTTCTTCGTATCCTCAACCTCGTTGGCAGACACCATGAACTAGGACTCCTTCACTCTTATTATCTCTGGCTGGTCGGTGGTTATTGTTCTTAAAATACGACGTGAAACACGGCGATTTTACATGCGACGACGTACGCACAGGCCCTTACCGCGCAGCCCCCTGGGAGATCGGCCGATCGGTGGCCGAGTACTGCGACCACGATCCGGGATATAACCGAGCCTGGATTCCCGCATGAGCCAACGCCACGATCTCATGAGTGGCGGTGACTCCGGAGCCGCAGTACACAATGGGCGATTCCTCCAACGATTGCCCCTCCCGCTTCTCGACGCCAGCATCATTCAGACGGGACACAATCTGGTCCGAGTCAAGGAAATACCCCTTATCGTCAACGAGATCGCCGTGGAAAAGGTTGAGAGCTCCTGGAATATGCCCAGCGGAACTATCGATCGGTTCATTATCCCCTCGGTAGCGTTCTGACGCGCGAGCATCAATCACGATTCCCTCGGCCGCGGACGCTGCCGCATCATCGATAGAGACAAGCCATTCGGCGTTGAAAGGCTCTGCGGTAAATGCTCCTGCTTCCTCAGGCTCGGTCACATCGTCACCGTCATCAAGGAAGTGTTCAGCCAACTGTGTACTACCCTGCCCGGTCTCGTCGGTCTTATGCGCCTGTTCACAATACTCGATCCATGCGTTGAGCCCTCCGTCCAAGACAGCGGCTCGATGTCCACTGGCACGCAGGAGCCAGACTAACCTCGACGCAGATGCCCCGCCTGCATCGTCGTAGGCAACAACGATGGTGTCGTCGGCAATTCCACTGACTTCCATAGCTGCGGCGAAACTCTCCTCCAAGGGCAGGGGGTGCCTTCCTTCTTCTTTCGAAGCCAGTCCGGCGAGCATGCTATCTAGATCGATGAAGACCGAGTTTGGGATGTGCCCCTTCTTGTACGCGTCATATCCTGAACGTCCATCGAGATGCCACCTCACATCGGCAACAACGACGGGGCATGAGGCCAACGGTTGCGATCGGTATAGGTCCTTAGCCTCCTCCTCTTCGCGGAGGTATTCCTCAAGACGACGGCGTTCTGCTTCAGAGAGATCATCTGGATGCGCCAAGGCACGCTCGATCCATTCTGATTTCCGACGAGCAGCTTCTCGTTGAGCTTTCCGTTGATTCGCGTGGGCCGCGGAGTCGTGCTGGAGTTTTTGCAGTTCCTGAACCGAAACGACCCAAGGCAACTCATTGTTCATGATCCCATCGTACGAAATGGAACAGAACCGTGCGCTATCGATCTGGGGTGAGGCTAACAAGAACCTTGGATCTCCCCCTATGGCTCTATTTTGGCTCTGAAGGAGCTGCCAGGGTTAGAAAACCCACAGGTCAACGCCGAGTGACCCAATCCACGCCTACCGATCTTCAAAAGTAAAAACCGCTGGCCAAACGGTTAAAAAGCTAGTGCCCCGGGTGAGACTCGAACTCACACTGGACGGGTTTTGAATCCGTTGCCTCTGCCAATTGGGCTACCGGGGCTGAGGTCCGGCGGATGCGATTGCTTACCGTCTCCGACGAACACGAGGAAGAAGTATACGGGACCCTACTTCAACAAAGAAATCGGCCGGTCAGGGTGGGAATTTTAACCAAACTAGTTCCACACCCTGTACTACCGCGAGTTGAGTCCCGAATAGTTAGAGGACTGTACTACTACCCGATTTAGACCTGTGCGGAAATCGCATCGGCCATACGTTGCTGTCCAGCAGCGGTTGGGTGGATGGGGAGCGTGTTATCGGGCAGACCAAGCAACGAGCTGCTTGACTGGCTGCCGATGCCACCGTCGCACCAACCCTTTTCCTCGTTCGGAGGAGCAACATACTTCACGCCAGTTTGCTGAGCAGCTTCCTTCATGACGTTGTTCACTTCGTCGATGGTCTCTGCAATGTACGCACGTTCATCACGGGTAGCGACACCATCATTGAGGCACCAGATGTCGGCTTTCGCAGCGTTCATGTATCCAGTGATCACGACCTCCGCATTCGGAGCACGGTGCTTGATGTCGTTAATGATGTCTACTTCGCGCTGCAGCAGGGTACGACCGTCGGGACCGGGTCCGTAAATCGACTGCTTCATAATGGCCTGGGTGCTCGTCCGGCAGTCCACGCCTAGCCCGGTCACAGCCCGGAAGAAGCATGCAGGGAAGGCAAACGCTGTACCGGCGTCGTTACCACCGAGTGTGAGAGTCACCAATTTTGTATCGGGCGTGACACGCTCGCGTTGTCCCGTCAACGCCGAGAATGGAAGGGCATGGTTCTGAGGGAAGTCGTAGTTGAACGTGAATGCCCACGCGCATGTTGCGTCATCCAGTTGAAGTCCACGTTGCTGAGCCAATTTGTGAGCGTAGTTATCAGTGGACGCCACACACCCCGGGTTCTTGGTGAGCTGCGGAGTAGTCAATGAACCCACCGAAGCGTACGAGTCACCCAACGCGACGTATTTGTCCCCTTGTTCAAGAGCACTAGCAGTTGGTGTAGATGTCACAACTCCCATCACTGCTGCACACACAGCCAAAGCAAGCGAACCGACGATCTTCTTCGGAGATTTCATTTTCCTTCTTCCAGGGGCCAAGGGTGGACTAATTCTAAAATGATAGCTTCGCCAAACAGAAATCACAGAGAATCTGCAGCTATATTCATTAAAGGATAACAAGCAACAGCGCTTTATAACCTGCGCTACCACAACCTTTACCGCCCACGACCCATCCCCCATTCGGTTGTAGCCATCTCCCCTGCTACCAGCGTTTTCACAACCGTCGTAACTTCGCTCTTAGCTATGCTTGCGCAGCTTTTAATCAGCCGAATGATCGGGACGACGCGCAAAATCGATATACCGATGCCGGGCCCAAGAGTCATCAGCAGCGAGCCGCGCAATAACCAAACCCGCCGCAATAGCAAAGACCTGCAACGATGCGGTCACCGTGTGAGTGAGCGCATCGTTAATATTGCCGTCATTAAGGTAATAAATTCCCCGGAACATTTCTGTCCCAGGAATCATAATGACGACTGCAGGTATCGTCACTGTGATACGGGGAATATACGATCGATCACGAATTAGATTAGCTATTAATCCGACGCATAGTCCCCCAATTAATCCGGCAACCTGCGTCGGAATCCCTATAAATAGGCAGATAAATTTAACAACGTTCGCAATAGCACCCACCACTGCCGCAATAGCAATCATCCGTCGTGATGAATTGAAAAGCATGGCGAACCCGGCAACACCACAAATGCTCGCTATTCCTGCGACGATAAGCCATGACCACTCGGTCGATCCGCTTTGGGCCGGCACTGACGGCTCAAGACCCGTGCATGCGGAGACAATCCACGCCGCCATGGTTGCTGAGACAATGATCTCGAAAGCGTAAACAAAGCGCTCCCACCCGGCGGCGATATCTAATCTAGCCAGGTCAACCAAAGCGGTAAACAGCGGAAAACCGGGAATCAAGAACAACATAGCCGCCACATAGCCCTGACCCAGCGTCTGCTCTGACCGCCCCCAGGGAGTCACAAAAAAGAGCTGACTTAAACCGAAATACACCAGACAGGCAACTATGCCCGAAACTGCCGTCGTCCCTAGTTGGTTGAAACGCTTACGGGCAAAAGACATCCTCACGGTTTGGCCGCACAAAGCGCTAAAAGCAACTGCTACAGCCGAATCAAAACTAAACCGATTTAAAATCGCGAACGCAGAACACGCCACCGCGGCAGCACAGGCAAGCGCAACCCGACTCCACCTGGTTCGTCGATTGTTCTCGATTTTATCGAGCTTTTCATGAACCCACTCTGCCGTTATTTCAGAGGGAAGGTGGTGAGTCAGATCTTCGACAGCTTCAATAAGAGAAGAATCAACGCCGTACTTCTCTAAAGTACTGATTTCCGTTCGGAAGTTATTCCCTCTGCGCCCGGTGAAGCGGATACTCGACATCGTGATCGACGCGTCGAACCGATCGAAGCCCAAGGACCGGGCCGTGCGTTTCATTGCCCGAATAACTCGATATACGTCGGTCCCAGCAGAGAGCAAGATCTCCCCCACGCGTAACACAGCATCCGCATCGATCCCCATGCGGGGGTCACGCTCGTGGGGCATAAGCTGCTGACCTTCAGTATCCACTATTCATCGCCCTTTATGTCTTTAGCCGTTGTCTTTTCTTCTTATTTCCGACGAAACAAGAAATGACCAACACGGTCCAACAATGTTTTAGCAACCGTGCTCATTTAACACCGACATAAGCGCGAGTTAAACACCGACGCACGCGTGAGCGCCGAAACGGCTCCGCCATGTCGTCGGGAACCAGGGTCGCGATCATGTCATCCACCGGCTAAAGTTTTCGCTCGTGAGTACTCCTGTCGCCCTGCCTCTCGCACCTCTAACAACTCTTGCCGATGGAACCATCAAGCAGGTCAACCCTTTTACAGGAACCGAAGTGTGGACTGTACCTGGGCGCGGGAACCGACCAATCTCGCATCCCACCCCAGAAGAGCACCCGGTCACTGTGCACGATCGCGACTATGAGTGCGCATTTTGTTCCGCGCGATACAGAGAGACTCCTCCGGAGAAAGCGCGAGTTGTCGTCGACAATAACAAGTGGACAACCTTCTACCGGTTAAAAGAGAGTCAACTGGATGACTCAGTCGCCGAGTTCCGGCGTGTTCCTAACCTCTTTGAGATTCTCGGGTATGAATATTGGCGGGCGAACCACGGATTCGCGATGGATCCGGAGACCTCAACACACATGAACGATTACCTCAGCGAACCTGCCGGAAGGCAGCACGTGCTGAACATTATCGCGACACGTCTGCGCTCTGCGGGGACACCGGAATCGGAGATCAAGGACACGCCAGAGACCGAGCTTCTCAAGCGTGCCCCCGCCTATTTTGCTGGTGGACACGACGTCATCGTGGCCCGTCGACACTTCACTGACGACGCCACCTCGAGCCGCCAACTCGCATCCAGCGGCACGCTAACGCCGGAAGAGCACTACCAATTCATCAACTTCACTGCTGACGCAATGCGTGACCTCTATTCACGCAACCGCTACGCACGATATGTGGCCGTGTTCCAAAACTGGCTGAAGCCTGCGGGGGCAAGTTTCGACCACTTGCACAAGCAACTCGTTGCTATCGACGAGCGAGGCGCGCAAGCCGAACTCGAAATCGCGCGGCTACGGTCCAACCCCAATATGTACAACGAATGGGCCGTTGATTACGCCGGCTATCACAATCTAGTCATCGCTGAGAACACCCATGCCATCGCTTTCGCTGGGTTTGGGCACCGCTACCCGACTATCGAGATTTACTCTCGGTCAGCAACCTGTGAACCGTGGAAGCTCAGCGAAGAAGAAATGCGGGACATGAGCGACCTCATTCACGCATGCCACGCGGCAACCGGCTCAGACGTTCCGTGTAACGAGGAATGGCACCACAAACCAATTGACCTCGATATCCCTATGCCATGGCGAGTCATGATCAAATGGCGAGCATCAAACCTTGCCGGTTTCGAGGGATCGACCAAGGTATATCTGAACACCATTTCGCCGGAAAATATCCGACAGCGCATGTCGAAAAGGCTTAGCCAATTGCGAGAGGAAGGTCGACTGGCTGATTCAGTTCGTATCGCTGGCGAATTGACGTACCGCCGTAATTCACTGAAATACAATCCGGCTCTTCGGTAAAGATTTACATACTCGCAACATAAAACCAACGATTCATTCTTCACATGATGGCAAAGTGAGTGGCGACCATCATGCCGAGCCAGGGTTGTACACATCACACCCGGAGCTTTGTTGCGCGCGTAAGGAGCCATATCAATGAATCTCTCTCCTCGTGAGACAGATAAATTATTAGTATTTCTTGCAGCTCAAGTGGCTCAACGTCGACGGGAACGGGGTGTCAAACTCAACCACCCCGAAGCGATTGCTTTGATTTCCGACGCCGTCATAGAAGCAGCACGCGATGGCAAGAGCGTGGCCGAAGCAATGCACATCGGGACGACGGTCCTCACTGCCGACGAGGTGCTGGACGAAGTCCCAGACATGGTCTCGCTGGTCCAGGTAGAAGCAACTTTTCCCGACGGAACAAAACTCGTCTCCGTCCACGACCCCATCCGCCACTAGACGCGCCGGGAACTACCGATGATCATTCTTTTTTGTGGCGCCGAAGCCCACAATGACGAGCTCATTCGCGAAGCAACCAGCCGACTCCGTCGGTTCCGTCTAGTCGATGTAACTGACAAGCACGCAGTGGGAACGAGTTCAGCGGCCCATGACTCTGTGCCAGGCGGTGACGGTCCCGAGCCGATCGTTCTTGCTCACTCAACAAGTGAATTAGCACAAGCCCTCACCGCCGCGTATCACGACGACTCTTCGAACGACGAGGGCCATTCATCGTCGAACTCACCTGATAATCAGCCTCCGACTGTCATCATCCCTATGACTGCGGGACGAGACCTCCACAGCATTACAGCACTAGCGCAAGCGATCCAATGGTGGAAACGCAGCCGGCCTTCAGCGCGAGTGATTATTTCTGATCCGATCGGGAACTCAACGACACGCGTATCGGCTCTACGTGCAATCATGCGCTCCCATCCAGCACATTCGTACGTCGTCGGATCAGTGGCTTTAGATCCCTTTTTCGACGCTGATCTGTTTCGTGATGCTCGGCTGGCATGGCAGTACAGCAATTCTGAGACTTCTGTGGCTTTTGACGGAGCATCCCCCAGTCTTCCTGAGGCTATTCACCGTGCTGAGATTCTCCTTGAGGATCAACTGAGCAACCAGGCGAACGAGTCCGGCGTGGAGCGAATCGTCGTTCTTAGAGCAGATCTTCTGCCGCCGAATAAGGACGGTTATCAAACCGATGGACGAAGCTATCACGAGGTCTCGTTATGGTCACCGTCAGCGCTCACAGTGCTGATTGAGACAAATGTTGTTCGGGCTCGTGAGGCTGCTGTCGACGTATTCAATTCCTCGGCGGAGAACGATGCAGCTCATGGCATTGATGGCAATCAATCCTCTGACGATCCGTCATCACGCCAGGGTAGCCAGTTCTTCCCCGTCGTGGGGTTGGAAGAGGCACTGTGGGCTGATCATGATTCGGGCTTCGCGCATAGTCATGCCCATGATGAGGATGATTCCGAGGGCGGGCATAGCCATTCGCATTCACATCCACATAGTCACCCACACAGTCACACTCATTCACACCACCACCCTCACCCCCATACGCACTCGCATACGCATTCCCATGGCCATGCCCACCACCATGTCGGGCATCCCCATTCCCACGACCACTCACACAACTACCTTCACGAACACGAAACGGGCTCGTCTCAGGGCCGTTAGACAAATAAACCGCCACGTCATCACGAGGACATCATGAGCACTGCAAATAGATATATCTACGACGACGGAACAATCACTATTAACCCGGGTAGAAGGACACTCACGCTACGAGTCACCAATACCGGGGACCGAGCCGTACAAGTGGGAAGCCATTTCCATTTCTTCGAAGCCAATCGCGAATTACTCTTCGATCGTCATCGGGCATGGGGTATGCACCTCAATATTCCAGCGGGATTAGCTGTCCGATTCGAACCCGGCGATTCGAAAGAAGTTCAATTAGTTGATTTCGGTGGGCGCAGAATCCTGCATGGCTTTAGTGCTTTGGTGGAAGGTGCTCTCGACGATCCTGCCATTCGCGAGCGGGGTCTCCAACGAGCACAGGAACGCGGTTTTAAAACAGAATCTGTACCTGACGACCAATTGCCCGCCGACCGGGGGCCGTACTCTATTTCCAAAGCGGAATATGGTTCCATTTATGGCCCAACGACGGGCGACCGCATTCAGCTTGCCGACACCAACCTCGTTATCGAATTAACTGATGATGCTAATTCGCGATCGTATGGGGACGAATCGGTGTATGGCGGTGGCAAAGCCATTCGTGATGGGATGGCACAGGACCCTCAAGCTTCCGATGCGGAATCCGTCGACACTGTTATTACGAGCGCGCTCATCGTTGATGCAATGACGGGGATTATCAAGGCCGATATCGGGATTAAAGATGGGCGAATTGTTGGAATTGGCAAGGCGGGTAACCCGCATACCCAGGATGGTGTTGACCCGCAGCTGATCATTGGGCCCAATACTGAAGTTATCGCAGGCGAACATCGAATTGTGACTGCCGGCGGGATTGATTCGCATATCCATTTTATTTCTCCTCAGCAAGCCGAAGAGGGATTATCAAACGGAATTACGACGTTTTTCGGCGGCGGAACCGGTCCTGCCGAAGGAACAAAAGGGACTACCTGCACGCCGGGAGAAAGCTCCATCGGTATGATGCTGCGAGCTGCCGAAGATATGCCGGTCAATATCGGAGTGCTTGGCAAAGGATCGGGCTCGCTTCCCGAAGCTTTAGAGTCGCAAATTGCAGCTGGGGCCGCAGGATTAAAAATTCACGAAGACTGGGGAGCAACACCAGCCGTGGTTGATAACGCTCTCAAGGTCTGCGACAAACATGATGTTCAGCTTGCCATCCATACTGACACGCTAAACGAAAGCGGGTTCTTCGAGGACACGCGCGATGCCATCGGGGACCGAACGATTCACACCTTCCACTCCGAAGGCGCTGGTGGGGGCCATGCACCCGATATCCTCCGTGTGACGGGGATGCCTTCGGTGCTCCCCGCGTCAACGAACCCTACTCTCCCTTACACAGTCAATAGTGCCGAAGAGCTCCTCGACATGGTGATGGTTTGTCACCATCTGTCTCATGACATTCCGGAGGACGTATCTTTCGCGGAATCCCGCGTCAGACCCGAAACTATCGCTGCTGAAACGATTCTCCACGATAGAGGGGTCATTTCAATTTTCAGTTCAGATTCGCAAGCGATGGGACGTGTTGGGGAGACCTGGACCCGTGCTTTCCAAACTGCACACCATTGCAAAGCAGAACTCGGTCCTCTCCCCGAGGATCGCCAACCAGGCCCTGGGCAATCCGCATCCGTTGAGTCAACAGGCTCCGAGGCCGACGCACAGTCCACATCACGGAACGACAACCATCGCGTCCTCCGTTACGTCGCTAAAGTGACGTGCAATCCCGCAATCGCCGCCGGAGTCAACGACTACATCGGGTCATTGGAAGTCGGAAAAGTCGCGGACATTGTCCTGTGGCCGGTGTCGTCGGTTGCTGTAAAGCCACAGCTCGTGATCCGCAGCGGTCACATTTGTTGGTCCCTGATGGGCGACCCCAATGCTTCTCTCCCCACTCCGGAGCCAGTCGTGTACCGACCCATGTTTGGCAATCGCGGTCACGCGCTTCCCCACAGCCGGATCACGTTCATGTCTTCCGAAGCTATTAACGACGGTGTGCCCGGAAAACTGAGCCTCACCAGCACCGTTTTGCCCGTTCACGGTTGTCGACACATCGGAAAGAAAGACATGGTGAGGAACTGTGAGCTACCAGAAATCACCGTGGACCCCGATACTTACGAGGTTCGAGCGGACGGTGAACCGCTCACCATCGCGCCCGCTGACAAGCTTCCCTTAGCTCAACTGCACTACTTGTTCTAACGCGACATATCGGTGACAGCTTTGAATCATGTCTTCTTCCAATAATCTCGACGTGACCATGAACAGCACTGATAGGTCTGGACGGCAATCGATGTTTCCGGCCTTCCTATCAGCCCTCCAATGGACAGACACGGCGTTCCCTTCGGGAATGTACACACTCTCGCACGGGCTCGAAGGGCTGTCTCAGTGCCATTGGCTAGACAGCGCCTCTCTCACAGAAACTGTTCGCGAGCTTATTACCGACGTCGTCGCCCCTACCGACGGAATTGCAACGGCATTGGCGTGGACCTGGGCTCAGGAGTGGCGACAGTCTGCATCGGCCGCGATGCCCGCGAATGGCTCTACACACTCCGCAACGGGGACACTTCGAATCATCGACGAGGTCCTCTTGGCAACAAAACCTAGCGATAATGCACGGCGCGGGAGTATGCGCGTCGGCAAGCAATTATTGTCGATGGCCGACGATGTGCTGCACCCCGCTGACGACACACCGCTAGGAACACTGATCAGCGACGTGCGCAAAGGAAATGTCATAGGCAACCAGGCAATAGTCGCTGGAGCCATTCATCATCACAATGGATTGTCTCAGGAAATGGCGGTGTCCTGTGAACTGTTTTCTTTTGCGGCTGGAGCCTGTTCCGCGGCGGTTCGTTTAAGCGTGGCTGACCATATCAGTGCCCAGCAGGTCGTGAATGAGGTGGGATCAGACATCGCCGAATGCGTACAGATGTGTTGCGATTCATCAGTTGACGATATAGGAACACTAAGCCCTGCTTTGGATGTTGCGTGTGCGGCACATGAATCCGCTCCCGCACGACTATTCATTAATTAATTATTACTAGTACGAATTGTGAGGATTTCGCTATGGCACAGAATGACCCAAGTCATGAAGAACACTCGATTTATCGCATCGGATTTGGCGGTCCCGTCGGCTCAGGAAAGACAGCAATTATCGAGGCACTCGTGCCCACGTTGATCGAACAAGGTCATAGCGTGGGAATCATCACGAATGATATCTACACCCAAGAAGACGCGAACCACATCCGTCGGGAGCTAGATGGAATTCTCGACCCGGCGCGAATTATCGGGGTAGAAACAGGATCCTGCCCCCCACACGGCTGTCCGGGACGATCCGACGATGAATTTGATGGCGGCGGCAGAGATGGTGGAGCGCTTCCCGGATATCGACACTTTGTTGTTCGAATCGGGTGGCGATAATTTAACGCTGACTTTTTCACCGGCGCTTGTGGAAACATACGTGTTTATTCTTGACACGGCAGAAGGCGACAAAATGCCTCGGAAACGGGGACCGGGTGTGACGGAATCGGATCTTCTCATTATCAATAAGACGGATATTGCGCCCTATGTCCGGTGTGATCTGGACAAGATGGTCGCTGACGCGAAAGAGGTGCGCGGTGGTCTCCCAGTACTACCGACGAATGCGTTAACGGGTGACGGGCTCTCCGAGCTTGCTGAGTTTGTGGAAACACAGCGAAACGCTCACCAGGGGTAGGGCGTGGCACCCCAGACCCCAGTGGAGAGCAATATCTCCTCCCCTACTTTTGCTTCCCTCTACGACGCGGCGGCTACGCTTCCCATTCCGCCGAGGATCGCCAAGGAACTCCGCGGTCAGTCGCAGTCCGGTGACCACCGGGCACTCCCGGTCGGTTCCCCTGGCAAAGTCGGTTTTCTGCACGCCCGAGTGGACTCAACTGGGGATAAGCCGGCGGGGAAAAGATCAGTCGTCGCGGAGAAAATCGCGAAAGCTCCGCTTGCTCTTATGCGGCCGCTGTACACGGACCCGCACCAACCTGGCACACCGCTGCTCTACATCATGACGACGGGTGCTGGGCTTGCTCACAATGATCGATACCTTGTTGATATTCGCGTCGGCGAAACACGACCGGCGTCGGCTCTTATCACCACTCAGGCGGCGACGCCTATACATCGCATGGATGTGGGGCTAGCGATACAACACGTCAACTTGACTGTTGGCCCGGGAAGCACTGTCGAATACATGCCTGACCACCTGATCCCCTATGGGGGTTCCCGGGCTCATCTGTCTATGAGAGTTACCGCTGCTCGAGGGGGTTGCGCCATAGTCAGCGATTGTATTGCGGCGGGACGACTGGGTCGCGGTGAGTGGCACCGCTACGACGCGTTGTCCATGGAAACACGAATCGATCAACCGCGCGCCAACCACCCGCATGATTTCGCGCGACTCGGAGAATCCGACTGCAGGCCGCTCGTTATTGATCGCGGACTCTTGCGTCCGCATACGGGCAGTCGGCTGCTCGGCATGCGTAACTATGGCGCATGGTCCAATGTCTGGATAGTTGCGCCTTCACCGCAATCTACCCGAGCACTTCTCGACGTGCTCCGACGCTTGCCGGACTCCGATTTCCCAGCATCAGTTCGGTGGGCTGCATCAACTCTCCCCTATGAATCTGGGGTCTGGGTGCGTATCCTTGCTGCCACTGCTGATGAGGCACGAATCGCTCGTGACCGGTTGTGGACGGAGGCGCGCGAAACACTTCTTTCAGCACCAGCGCCACGGTTGCGGAAGTACTAATTCTTGACACGTCTTCGTCCCACGGGTCGCTGGTGACCATTTCCGCGCGGTAACGCGTTGTTTACCTAGGTCACCTGATATTCATATAGTGGGAGCGCGTTCGTGACATTAGCCCCATAATTTACGTGTCTATGACGATGACAGACACTACCCCGGTACGTCCCGCGACGACGCCGGTCACTCCCCAGCACGCTCCCACGCCTCACCAGTCCCAATCCAATTTCGGTGACGACTATCCCCTCCGGTTCGCACCACGGCACTACCGGACCTGGGCAACGTCCGCAGTCGCAGCGTCGGCACTCGGCGGCATCGCTTATCTTGCTGATTTCTCGATCGGAGCTGGGATCGGAATTGCCCACGGAACAGTGAATGCGGTCGGTGGAATTCTTATTGCCGCGGTATTAATCTTTCTGTCGAGCTTTCCCCTCGCCGTCTATGCGGCTAAATACAATCTAGATCTCGACCTTATTACACGGGGAAGCGGATTCGGCTATTACGGATCGGTCGTCACGAATATCATCTTCGCTTCGTTCACCTTTATTTTCTTTGCAACTGAAGGTTCAATTATGGGACAAGGGCTCAAAATGGGCCTTGGAATCCCACTATGGGCTGGGTACTTGGTCTCTTCGTTGATCGTCATCCCACTGGTCATGTATGGGATGAAGTCTTTATCAAAGATTCAGAAAGCAACGAATCCACTGTGGATTGTGATGATGGTTCTGCCCCTCATCGTTCTGATTATTCAGCATCCATCGAGTGTCCATACTTTTGCTCACTACGCGGGAAATGGTCCCGGCCATGCGGATTTCGCATCCATGATGTTGGCTGCCGGTGTCTGCCTCTCACTGACAGCACAAATTGCCGAAAACATTGATTACATCCGTTTTATGCCGCCCAAAACCCCGGACAACAAACGCAAATGGTGGACCGCTGTCATCCTCTCGGGACCTGGCTGGGTCATCTTCGGCGCCACCAAACAAATCATTGGTGTTTTCCTCGCAGTGTATGTCATGGCTGTTCTCAATGATTCACCAGGAACGGCCAGCGAGCCGGTCCACCAGTTCTTCGCCATGTACACGAATATGATGCCGACCTGGCTTGCCATCACACTCGCCGTGATCCTGGTCGTCATGAGCCAAATCAAAATTAACGTCACAAATGCATATAGCGGTTCACTGGCGTGGACCAATGCATATACGCGTTTAACTCGTCGCTACCCCGGCAGGATCGTCTTCGTCTTTGTCAATGTCGGTATTGCGCTGTCTCTCATGGAATTCAATATGTTCTCCATGTTGAACTCCATTCTTGGTTTCTATTCCAACGTGGCTATCGCGTGGATTTTCACGGTGGCATCTGACATTGCAATAAACAAATATGTACTCGGCATTTCTCCCCGCTATCCAGAATATCGACGCGGAATGATTTTCCCGATCAACCCTGTGGGAATCGGGGCGCTCTTACTTTCCGCCACCACCTCAATCGCTGCGTATTTCGGCGTCCTCGGCGCGACCATTCAGCCCTACTCGGCACTCCTTGCAGCCGCCATCGCGGTCGTCGCCACACCACTAATTGCCATCATCACCCGTGGGCAGTTTTATCTTCGTCGAACCGACGACGGCGTGGACTCCCCTCTTTTCGATGATCACGGAAATCCGTCGGATGAGCTCTTCCGATGCTGTGTTACCGGAGAAATGGTTGAACGTCCCGATGTTCTCGCGTCCGCTGTTCCTTCCCCTACAGGTGAAAAGCAGTACATTTCCTCGCTGGCTCTTACCACCGATCGGCAAGGCCGTCATGTTCTTCCGGTTGAGTAACTAACTACAACGGGGGTATCTCGGTCATCGACTACCCCTGTTTTCTGCTTTCTCGATACAGCTCAGTGCACCACAACATTTCGCATTGTTACAGTAAATACGGTAAAGCCGGTAAAAAGGTTCCATTGCATACAGTTTTGCCTACAGTTTCCTCGTTCACGCACTGTTCTGTCGTCGCACGATGGGGACACCACTGGTGTTTCAACCCGCAGGAGAAAATACATGTCATCCTCACGTCCTTTTGCCCGACCAGTCACTCGCCGGACATTCTTAACAACAGTGGGCGCGGCCGTCACAGCACTCGGAGCTGCCGGAGTAGCCGGAAGCCTCAGCGGCTGTTCAAGTAGCTCAGGCGGTGGTGGCAATGACACCGTCTCAACAAAGAAGACCTCGGACAAAACGGACGTCATCGGCGACGATCCCACGGGTACCAAGACGAGTTCCACATTCCTGAACTCAGCAAAAGCCGCTGTCGTCACTGGACCCAACGCCGATTCCGCGACGCGCGCACGGGCCTGCAACCTGGCCGCCAGTGCTGGAGTTCCCGTTTTCCTCATCGACGCGACTAACGAGGATGACTCCCGCAAAGACATTGAGTCTGAACTTGACCGATTGGGAGTCGACGACATTGTCACCCTCAAGGGCGATTCCCTAGGCTCGCTGTCTTCGTCGGCGAAAACTCACGAAACGACGCCCGATTCGTGGCCAGATGGATTAGACAAAGGTCAATACTCTTTCCGTGACCTTGTGGTTATTCCGGATGCCCCCATTGAAGGCGACGGATCCGGGACTGCGCCGGCAGCGGCGGCCAGTGCGGCGGCGAGCACATCGAGTACCACAAGCTCGTCGAAGCCGTCATCCAGCGCTAAAAAGAGCGCGAGCAGCAGCGCACCGAGTACTCCCAACCTTCCCACCACATCCGATGGTGCACCGTACACTCCCCGCCCGGTTCTCACAGCGCCGTGGAACCCGGACAGCAAAGCGGACAAAGAACCTGACTCTGACGGACACGTTTTCGTCGCTCCCGACACGAGCCCCGCAAGTTTCACCAACGCATCCGTCGCCGGCCAGAACGTCGTCCGCCTCCCCGCAGCCGACCCCCGCGCCACCCATGAGTCAATCGAGATCGTCAAGAAGGACGACCATGTCATTGCCCTGGGCGAACTGTTCGGGGACAAGGACACGCTCTCTCGTCGTATCGACAAAGCCAAGAGCATTGACAAAGAACAGCCAGGTGGAGGCGGACTCGTCACGCCTGGCCGGCACATCGTCGCACTTTACGGCTCCACCGACGGGCCCGATCTCGGGTGCCTCGGGGAGCAAGGAAAAGATGCGTCCGTCGCCCGGGCGAAGAAGATGGCCAAGAGCTACGAAGCCTTCACAGATCAGCCTGTGATCCCGGCGTTCGAAATCATCGTGACTGTTGCGTCGTCGGAACCAGAAAAGGACAACTCGTACAGCCGCTTCATCGATTCCGACACCGTCGAGCCGTGGATTGATGCTATTAACAAAGCCGGCGGGTATGCGGTCATTGACCTTCAGCCTGGGCGCATGACTCTCCTGGAACAGGCAAAGAAATACGAGAAGCTGCTCAAAAAGCCTTATGTCGGACTGGCACTCGATCCCGAGTGGCGTCTCTACGGTAACGAACTGCCCATGGAGCAGATCGGTCACGTCGACGCCCAGGAAATCAATGACGTTGTTAAGTGGCTGGACAAGCTTACTGAGGACAACAAACTGCCGCAGAAGCCCCTGGTCGTTCACCAGTTCAAGGTTCATATGATTCGCAATCGCGACAAGATGATCCCAGGTACCGATAACATTGCGATGGTTATCCACATCGATGGCCACGGATCGCAATCCATCAAGCTGGATACCTGGCACGTGATTCAGCAGGATTTGAACCCCAAGATCAGCCTGGGGTGGAAGAACTTCTACGACGAAGACAAGCCCATGCTCGATCCGAAGGACACGATGGCGATTAAACCTCGCCCGGACTTCATTAGCTATCAGTAACTCACCCGCTGCCCCGGGGCAGATTGCTGCCTGACTCTATCGAGCATGGTGCGCCTACACTGGTAAAGCACATCGCGTCCGATCAGTGAACGGATACGGTTCACCAGAAGATGGAGGAAAAGAATGACAAACACTGCAGATATAGAATCCGTCGCTCATGTTCGTGCCCCCGGTGCAGCCATTGCGGAGTTGCTTGATGCCAACCCGGCCGACCTCAGTTGGCAGCAAGAGTTCTATACCTGGATGCATTCTCATCCCGAGTTATCTGAACGCGAAGAAAAAACTGCGATTGCCATACGCGAGCGGTTGTCTCACTACAATTGCACTGTGTCGCGTCCCATAGGTGGGCATGGGCTCGTGGCAACGATCTCTAACGGCGAGGGACCGACGATTCTCGCGCGCGCGGATTTCGACGCCCTACCTGTCACTGAGAATACCGGCGCGCCGTACGCCTCTACTGTGCGCACGACTGGGCGTGATGGCAACGAAACTGGTGTCATGCATGCCTGTGGGCACGATATGCACACCACCGCTTTGCTCGGGGCGGTTGCCATTCTCGACGCTACACGTCAGCGCTGGTCAGGAACCTTCCACGCCCTATTCCAACCTGCCGAAGAAGTCACCGCTGGGGCTGGTGCCATGGTCCACGATGGCCTGGCCGACGAGATTTCACGCCCTGACCTCTGCCTGGGCCAGCACATTGTGCCTGGAAAAGCTGGAACGATTATGAGTATGCCGGGGGCCGCCCTCGCAGCGTGTGACTCCATCACGGTGACCATTCATGGAACGAGTGCTCACGCGTCGAGCCCTCATCAATCCGTGGATCCCATTTATGTTGCGGCACACGTCATTCTTCGTTTACAAGGGATCGTCGGACGAGAAGTCGACCCCGGCGAATTCGCCGTCGTCTCTGTCGGGCAAATCCACGCTGGTAATACGAACAATTCCATCCCGGACACCGCTACCCTGACGTTGAACTGCCGGTTCTACAACACCAACGTCCGCGATCATGTGTATCGCGCTATCGAACGAGTGATCCGCGCCGAGTGTGAGGCATCGGGGTGCCCCGCCGAGCCGGACATAGAGTACTGGGCTCACGGCGAACTGACCGACAATGACCCCGCCGTGTTTTCTCATGTCCGCGAGACATTTGATGCTGTCTTTGGGGATTCCTCCATTGATGCTGAGCGGTGGACGGCGTCGGAGGACTTTTCGGAGATACCGCGGCACTTTGATGTGCCCTATTTGTTCTGGACTGCCGGCATCACCCCGGATGAACAATGGGAGAAGCGTGAGGAAACGCCTGTTCCCGCCAACCATATGGCGACGTTCCTCCCCGATCTCTCGACTATCTCATCGACGACGAAGGCTGCGGCGGCAGCACCGCTGAGCTTCCTTTTCAAGGAGTAGTGTTCGGCATAGAAAAACCGGGCCGCACACATCATGGTGCGGCCCGGTTCGCGTTGTGATTGGCATCCACCACACCCCGGCCATCGCGATACCTCGCAATGGCTACGGTGTAGGAACCGACAATCTAGCGCTCGTGGCCTTCGAGGTCTTCACCCAACATGTGAACGTGAATCATGTTGGTGTTGCCTTCAACTCCGGGAGGAGAACCGGCAGCGATGACGACCGTGTCGCCGCGCTCATAGCCGTCGATAGCCAGCAGAGCTTTATCAACCTCGGCAACCATCTCGTCGGTGGTCTTGACCTCAGGTGTCAAGAAGGTCTCCGCGCCCCACGTGACAGCCAACTGTGACCGCACGGCGGGGTTCGGGGTGAACACCAACAACGGGAGGAAGCTGTGGAGACGAGCCACACGACGTGCCGTATCGCCTGAACTGGTGAACGCGACAACAGCACGAGCATTCAGACGCTCCGCGATATCGCGCGCCGCGTACGACACAACGCCACGCTTGGTGCGCGGAACGTGGCTGAGCGGCGGCACCGTGCCGTCCTGCTCGGCAGCCTTCACGATGCGGGCCATGGTCTTGACGGTTTCTACCGGGTACTTACCGACGGAAATCTCGCCGGACAGCATGACCGCGTCCGTGCCGTCCAAGACAGCGTTAGCAACGTCGGACGCTTCAGCACGCGTCGGACGTGAATTCGTGATCATGGAATCCAGCATCTGCGTTGCCACGATGACTGGCTTAGCGTTTTCACGGGCAATCTGGATGGCGCGCTTCTGAACCATCGGCACGTCTTCGAGCGGAACCTCGACACCCATGTCACCACGGGCAATCATGATGGCGTCGAAGGCCATGATGATGGGCTCCAGGGCGTCGATGGCTTCAGGCTTTTCCAACTTCGCAATGACCGGAAGTCGACGGCCTTCCTCGTCCATGATCTTGTGGACGAGCTCAACGTCTGCCGGCGAACGGACAAACGACAGAGCGATAACGTCGACACCCAAACGGAGTGCGAAGCGAAGGTCCTCAATATCTTTTTCAGATAATGCCGGGACGGAAATATCCATGCCAGGAAGGGACACACCCTTGTGGTCTGACACGGGGCCACCCTCAGTGACCTCACAGATCACATCGTTGCCTTTAACGGCCTTGCAGACCAGGCCAACCTTGCCATCGTCGACGAGGAGGCGGTCACCGGGCTTAGCATCCTTGGCGAGATTCTTGTATGTCGTGGATACACGATCGTGCGTACCCTCGATCTCGTCAACGGTAATGCGCACCGTTTCGCCGGTTTCCCACATTTCCTCGTGGTTTTTGAACCAGCCCAACCGGATTTTCGGACCCTGGAGGTCAGCCAAAATCCCGACGGCGCGGCCGGTTTCGTCGGAAGCCTGCCGAACCCACTTGTAGTTCTGTTCGTGGTCGGCGTGAACGCCGTGTGAGCAGTTCAGTCGTGCTACGTCCATTCCTGCGTCAACCAGAGCACGGATCTTTTCCGCACTGGCTACCGCCGGACCCAATGTACAAACAATTTTCGTTCTTCTATCCACGAGCACCAGGTTAGCCCGCTCCACCCGGATTAGCTACTACAAAACGGTCGAAATAAGCTTTACGGCGCCACGGCGAAAAACGAAAAAAGTCGGTGACCAGGGAAAATTATTTTCCGATACGGTCACCAAAATCACTTTTTTCCTAGATTTATGCCCGATTATGTCTGAAGTTCTTCGGGTGTCTCGCGACGACGTGATCGCGTCCACACCAGGAAAATCACTGCGCCCACGAAGCACACGGCCGACGTGATGGTATTAATGCGGAGCCCAAACACATGCGTGGCGGTGTCCGCACGCAGAAGCTCGATCCAAAATCGACCTGCTGTGTACCCGGCAACGTACAAGGCAAAAACTCGGCCGCCACCCAATCTGAACTTGCGGTCAATCCATACGATCAGAGCGGCGATGGCAAAGTTCCACAGCATCTCGTAGAGAAACGTCGGCTGAACAACCGCGATAACGTGGCCGTTCGAATGCCCCAGTACTGGGTCCAGGACACCGTGGTCGTCGACGCGCTCAAAAATCTTTAGCCCCCAGGGCAGATCGGTGGGCCGACCATATAATTCCTGGTTAAACCAGTTGCCTAGGCGTCCAATGCCCTGCGCCACCAGAATCGGTAGTGCCACCGAATCCGCAAAGGGCGCCAGGGCTAGATGCTTCCATCGGAGAACCGCCCAGGCGGCCAAACCACCGCCAATGACGGCTCCCCATATTCCCAGGCCACCGTTGGTGATCTTCCACCAGTCCCCGGGTGTTCCGTTGGGACCCCAGTACGTGCGCCAATCCGTCGCTAAGTGGTAGAGGCGGCCGCCGATGATGCCTGCTGGGACAGCGGCAAGTGCCACGTCGAGAACCACCTCGCGGTTACCACCACGGGCGGCATAGCGACGCTGCGACCACAGCACCGCAACGAGAATTCCCACGAGGATTGACAGCGCATATCCGCGGATCGGAAAACCGCCGACCATCCACACACCTTGGGAGGGCGACGGAATAGCTGCCAAAAGCGTCGCATCGGGCGAACGCCCACCTAGTCCCCCGTCGTGAGGAACTAGTCCGTTCTGCTGGACAATAGTGGCCTGGACGTTAGTCACCCCTCACCCCTTCGCTGAGTTCTTTCGCCAACGCCTCGAGCGAGCGGAGACCATCCTTCGCCGCGCGGATAAGTGCCGAACCGACGATGACGCCGTCGGCATACTGCGCGATCTCTGCGGCTTGCTGCCCATTGCTGACGCCTAACCCGACTGCAACGGGGAGGTCGGTGTGCTCCCGCACGCGATTCACGAGGTCACGCGCACCGCTGTTTACTGACTCTTGGGCACCTGTGACCCCCATATGCGAGGCTGCGTACACAAAGCCGTCACCTGCTCCCACCGTGAGTGCCATCCGCTCAGGGCTCGTCGAGGGAGCAACAAGGTAGATAGGCGCCAATCCGTGCTCGTGGCATGCCTCTGCCCAGCGCGTCGATTCTTCGGGGAGGAGGTCGGGAATGATTGTCCCCAATCCTCCCGACTCGGCCAGCTCTTCGGCATATTTTTCCGGGCCATACTGCAAGATCGGGTTCCAGTAGCTCATGACGACGCTTCGACCACCGGCGTCGGTAATCTTACGGACAGAGCTGAGTGAATCTTTGACGCGAAAACCTGCTTTCAATGCAGCCATGCCGGCTTCCTGGATGACAGGACCGTCCATCATGGGGTCAGAGAACGGAATTCCAACCTCGATGACGTCCGCATAGGACGCCAGGCACGCCATCAACTCGTCAGAGTCGTGCTTCGTCGGGTACCCCGATGGCAGATAACCGATGAACGCAGCTCGTTGCTCGCCGCGGGCCTGTGCGAAAACGTCGCGAAGCGCCCCTGCGGGGGAATCAGAAGAAAATGCCGCCATTAGTCCAGCTCCTCCTTGGGTTTAAGGTCAAACCACTTCGCGGCGGTGTCCACATCTTTATCGCCGCGGCCCGATACGTTGACGATCAGAAGTGGGCCGTCATCTGAGTCATGATCCCAGCGATCGGCATAGACTCGCGCTGCCGCAAGAGCATGCGAAGACTCAATAGCAGGGATAATTCCTTCGGTCTTGCACAAGAGCATGAACGCATCCATGGCTTGTGCATCCGTGATGGGAAGGTACTCAGCGCGCCCGACATGATGAAGATACGAGTGCTCCGGCCCTACACCCGGATAATCTAGCCCAGCCGAAATGGAGTGGGACTCGACGATTTGGCCATCCTCATCTTCCATGAGGGCGGCATATGAGCCCTGGAAGACACCTTCATTGCCTGCGGTAATCGTCGCAGCGTGGCGACCAGTCTCAAAACCGTCACCGCCGGCTTCGGCACCGATGAGCTGAACAGAGGAATCGTCGATAAAACGGTGGAAAAGCCCGATCGCGTTCGAGCCACCACCAACACAAGCGACGACGGCGTCGGGAAGGCGGCCTTCTGCGTGCAGGATTTGCTCGCGTGCTTCATACCCGATGATTCGCTGGAGATCACGAACCATCTGCGGGAACGGATGGGGGCCAGCTGCAGTACCAAAGCAGTAGTACGTGTCATCGGCATGTGATACCCAAAAACGCATGGCCTCGTTGATGGCATCTTTAAGAGTCTGGGAACCGATGGTGACAGCTGTGACCTCAGCGCCCAGTAAACGCATACGCGCGATATTCAGGGCCTGACGCCGCGCATCCACGGCCCCCATGTAGATGTGGCACTCTAAGCCGAGCAATGCACATGCCGTAGCAGTTGCAACACCATGCTGGCCGGCCCCCGTCTCAGCGATGACGCGCTTTTTACCCATGCGTTGAGCCAACAGCACCTGGCCCAGGACGTTATTAATCTTGTGGGACCCGGTGTGGTTTAAGTCCTCCCGCTTTAAATACACCCGAGCATGGCTAGCATCGGAAAAGCGCGAAGCATAATACAGTGGCGATGGCCGACCCGAATAATGGACATGCAGGTCATTCAACTGCTCAATGTACTCAGGGTCAGTTCTCGCCTTGTTCCACGCGTCGGTAACTTCGGTAATGACCCCCATCAGGGCTTCCGGAATATACCGGCCACCGTACTCACCCCAATGGCCACGATCATCGGGCTCAGTCGATGTCGTCTCCGCGAACACATCGGCGATAGTAGGCAGATCACTATACGGATTGCGATGAACTGATTCTGAGTTACTCACGCACACCAGTGTGCCTTATCACTCGCATAGACACGGCATTCAGGTGACGGCAGATTACTCAGCGAGATTCTTCGGACATGCCGGGTGGATGCCCGCAGCGACCAAACTCTTACACGCTAAACCGGGATTACCTGCAGTAACCAGCCCCTCGCCGACCAAGACCGCATCCGCACCGGCACCAGCATAGGCCAGCAAATCATTGCGATCTTTCACCCCCGATTCAGCGACCTTAATCACGTCCGACGGCAAACCCGGCGCGATAGTGCCAAACACGGAGGTATCGACATCGAGTGTTTTGAGGTTGCGGGCGTTGACTCCCACGACTTTTGCGCCTGCGGCGATGGCGCGCTCTGCTTCCTCTTCGGTGTGAACTTCAACGATGGCAGTCATCCCGAGAGACTCGGTGCGGTCGAGAAGCGATTCAAGCTGAGGCTGCTGCAGTGCTGCCACGATGAGGAGAATGAGGTCCGCTCCATGAACGCGGGCTTCGTGGATCTGATAGGGGGTGACGACGAAATCTTTTCGGAGGACCGGAATGTCGACGGCTGCTCGTACGGCGTCCAGGTCAGCCAAGCTGCCTTTGAAGCGTCGTTCTTCGGTGAGACAGGAAATGACTCTGGCACCATTGGCTTCGTATTGCCTGGCGAGCTCGGCCGGTTCGGGGATCCGCGCCAGGCTTCCCTTGGATGGGCTTGCCCTTTTGACTTCGGCGATCACTCCCACACCGGGAGCAGACAATGCGGACATGGCATCGCGAGGGGCGGGCATGTCATGCGACTGTGCTTTGATATCCGCAAAACTGACGCGAGCTTCACGGGTTGCAAGATCGTCTAAGACGCCATCGACGATAGTGTCTAAAACCGAACTCATCTTCGACTCCTCAGCCCGTGTTACAGCGGTGTACTTAATCCTAAAGGCAGCACTGACTGGCGCATAGATCGGCACGATGATGCCTGTCTGACATTCCCCGCAGATGTGGACTTTAGTTGTGCAGCCCACGACGCCGGGCGACATCAACAGCATCGTCTTGTGTTGGGTCAACCCCCGCGTCCATTGCATCCCACAGCACGCGCCCTGATTCTCTATCGTTCTCAAGGTCCGTCGCCAGTGAATCGCGCCGGGCTGAGGCTGTGTCGTATTTACTTCCTTTAACGGTGTCTACTCCTGGCCACAGGAACAGGATGATTGCACCGGCGATGGTGATGACGGACGCTATGAGGGCAAGGATGACCGCTACTTGGTGGACATCGACTCCCGTAACGACGGCCCATTCGGTCAAGGTCTGCGGATCGTTTTTCTTTTGCGTTGCTTGCCCATTGACGAGGAGATTTCGCGCGCGTGTCGTGCTCGGTGAGGTGAGGAGCACATTGAGCGGTGTCCATAAGGACGCGGCACCGATCACCGCCGACACTGCTGCAAGTATCCGTCGGCCTGTTCTCTTAAGAACCAGGGTGGCAAGGCAGGCTGCAATGAGGGCAATGGCGATCGCGTCAGTGCTGGGGGCCCATGTAGAGCCGACGAGGGTCCGTGTCACTTCACCTTGTTTATCGTCATTGGCGTGAACGGTCATCCAGGTCATGCGTGATGTTCCACCGATAGCCACCGCCCCAATCGCGACCAGGGCGAGGCCTAGCCAGCGTCGCTTGGTTTGGGGAGAACTCGACGTGCCCGTCTCCGTTTCCGCGTTCGTCGGCATCGTGTTGACGTCCTTGTGTCCGTGCGCATCGGTCGGGTTTGAGGCCATTTCTTCCGACGCGGCTGCTGCCGTTGCGTCGTCCTGACGCGAGTCATGTGAACCCATTGTTCATTCTCCCTAACGTCACCGCACTAGTTCCCTATCGTCAGTCGTTTCCCGACGTCACCATGCTCGTCGGGTGTGCCGCCGAGTATCCACCACGTGCTCAATAGGCTACTCAGCGCATATAGCGTCGTCACTCTTGGATACTTGCTTTCGGAGACGACGCAGCCAATCCGGAATCCGGGCGGGCGACTACTCGGCGGGCGACAACTCACAGAGAGCCATCAACGTCGACAATTGTTTCGGCAGCGGCCGTTGCGCGCAAAACAGCTGCAGCCTTGTTCCGCGTTTCCTCATCTTCGGCAACAGGATCCGAATCGGCGACGATCCCGCCGCCGGCCTGGACATACATCGTTCCGTCTTTGAGAACCCCTGTCCTGATGGCAATTGCTTGATCGGTGTTTCCCGAAAAATCGAAATATCCGACGGTTCCGCCGTAGATGCCGCGGCGCGTGTCTTCGAGCTGGTCAATGATGGTCAATGCGCTGGTTTTGGGCGCCCCGGATAAAGTTCCCGCGGGGAATGCCGCCATGAAGGCATCGACCGCTGTCATGCCCGGAGCCAACTGTCCCGTGACCATAGAGACCAGGTGCATGATGTGGCTGTACCGCTCAATATGGCGGAAATCATCGACTTCGACTGTTCCAGGGATACATACCTTCCCCAGGTCATTGCGCCCCAGGTCAACCAGCATGAGGTGTTCGGAATTCTCTTTCGAGTCGGCGGCTAACTCGCGCTCAAGCTGCAGATCAGCTTTCCTTGTGGCGCCGCGGGGCCGGGACCCAGCGATGGGGTGCGTCGTCACCACATTGTTGTCGACTGCAATAAGCGACTCCGGCGACGATCCAACGATGGTGAACTCCACCGACGAAAAGTCGTCCGACGGAATATTCATCAGGTACATGTAGGGGCTGGGGTTCGAATATTTCAGCATCCGATACACGTCACGAGCCCGCACATCGGTGTCAATCTCGAAGCGCTGTGACAGAACGATTTGGAAGGCGTCCCCGGCGCGAATGTGTTCTTTACACAACTCGATCCGGCGCATGTGTTCATCAGCAGTGCGCTGGCGGCGGACGACCGGCTCGGGCGTCGTAAAACTATTCACCATCGGTTCACGCGCTGCCTTCAGGCGCTCGGTTAATGAGTCCAATCGGCGGACGGCGTCATCATAAGCCTCGTCGACATTGTCGTCGGAGCCGTTGAAATTGAACGCATTAGCGATCAGCCACATCGTCCCTTCATGGTGGTCCAAGGCAACCATGTCCGCGACGAGGAACTGCGTCATTTCCGGAATCTTGAGGTCATTGTCGCAGGTATCGGGGATATCTTCGATAAAGCGAATCGCGTCGTGGCCGCAATATCCCACCATTCCCGACGTCATCGGTGGCATTCCCTCGATGGGGTCGGTGTGCAATTCCTTCAGCACAGACTTCAAGGCATCGAAGGGATTGCCTCCTGTCTGGACACCTTCAGGAGTGGTGCCCAGCCATGCTGCTTCCCCATCGCGGACGGTTAATGCCGATCTTGCTCCGGTGCCGATAAACGACCACCGTGACCAGGAACGTCCCGGTTCGGCCGACTCGAAGAGGAACGTACCTGGCTTGTCCTGGGCCAAGGCATTGTATGCGCTGAGCGGTGTTTCTCCGTCGGCTAAAATTTTGCGCGCTACGGGCACGACTCTGTGGTGAGCAGCTAATTCGCGGAATTGTTCCCGCGTCGTCGTTGTGCGGCCGGCTCCGAGATCCGGGACCCCGACGGGTGTCGACGAACGAGCAGAATCGTTCAGCTCGGCGTCGTCTTCAGGCTTTTCAGCCGTGCCATTAGGCTCACCGGCATTCTTGTTGGCTGACGTATTCTCGACGTCCAACAACCCCGCGTCGGACGTCGACAATGAATCGGTCAAGACAAGGTCGCTATCGAAACACGTGTGGGTTCCGGTGTGGCACGCCGCACCTGTCTGATCAACCTTCAGCAGAATCGTGTCCCCATCACAATCCAGCCGAACCTCGCGAACGTCCTGGACGTGACCACTGGTCATCCCCTTGACCCAATACTCGGACCGCGACCGAGACCAGTATGTTCCCCGTCGAGTAGCCAGCGTATAAGCCAATGCGTGGTCGTCCACCCACGCCTGCATTAATACCTCTCCAGAATGCACATCTTGGACGACAGCGGGAACCAATCCCCTATCATTGCACTTCAAGCGAGCAGCGATCGACGGGTCCAGTGGGTAGTCGGCAGGACTGGTATGCCGGACCTCATGCCCCGCCGCTGCCAAAGCACTCTTCACCTCAGAAATGCTCACGTCACCGAAGTGGAAAATCGAGGCAGCTAACACCGCGTTTGCCCCTGAATCAATGGCCGGGGGAAAATGGCTCGCTTTGCCAGCCCCACCCGACGCAATGACGGGGATATGAACCACTTGACGAACGGCGGAAATAAGCTCACTATCAAACCCTTGCTTAACACCGTCGCTATCCATGGAATTGAGAAGAATTTCCCCGACACCTAATTCTTCACCACGACGAGCCCACTCGATCGCATCAATCCCTGCGCTTCGTGTGCCGCCGTGGGTCGTGACTTCAAAACCACTCGGTTGGGGCGTTCCGCCGTCAGGAACGCGCCGGGCATCCACGGACAAGACGACACATTGTGATCCAAAGCGCTGGGAAAGCTCCCGCAGCAACTCTGGCCTCTTAATGGCCGCGGTATTAATGCTGACTTTATCTGCACCCGCACGTAATAGCTGGTCGACGTCGTCAGCGCTACGGACCCCACCGCCGACAGTGAGCGGGATAAACACTTCATCCGCAGTGCGTCGAACCACGTCCAGCATCGTTCCCCGTGCTTCCGTCGACGCTGACACGTCGAGGAAGGTCAGTTCATCGGCGCCCTCTTTGTCATAGCGGGACGCCAGTTCGACGGGATCGCCAGCGTCGCGAAGGTTCTCGAAATTGACCCCCTTAACGACGCGACCATGAGACACATCAAGACACGGAATAACTCGGACTGCTACGGACATGAAAACGCCTTTCGGCAATAAGATAACTATTATTCACGAACGAGATTAATGAATTGCCACGTAAAACAGACACGCGCTAGTAAACCTAGACACGTCCACAATGACTAACCGCTTCACGCGACGACATAACCACCTAGCTTAGTGGTTCGAAAGGCCGCGGAACCGCATGGATCCTCGCTAACAGAGTCGAGTGAATGCTCGGAGATCCCGCGACCAGACCAATTGTTCCTGGTGTCCAGGGCTCACCATCAAGGTTCGTAACAATGCCACCAGCGGCTTGGACTAAGCAGATACCTGCTGCGTTATCCCACAGGTTAGGGCTGAACGTCAGGGTCCCCGCAAAAACACCACCGGCAGTAAAAGCTAAGTCTGCGCCCACAGATCCCGTCACACGCATCCGCGGATATGATTCACCGATACTGAAAAGTAAATTCTGGCGATATTGTCGCGGAACATGACCGCGTCGGCCCGACAAAATAGAGCCGAAACCAATTTGGATCACTTCTGGGTCATCTTTCGGCAATGGCGGAAATGGCTCACCATTAACATGTAATGGCCCACCGCGAACAGCACTATAAAACTGTCCCAACAGGGGTAACGACGTCAACCCAATAACCGGTTCTCCCTTATGAATAAGCGAGACCAAAATGCCGCACATCGGGTTGGCGACGGTGTAATTGGACGTCCCATCCACCGGGTCGATACACCACATTGTTTCGGGCTGCTTACCGCCGCCCATGCTGTTGAGCGAAACATCCCCGGAGGCCGTGGATCCACCCTTCAAACCGAATTCCTCGCCCAAAACGGGGAACCCAGTTTCCTTCACAAGCTGTTCGCGAAACTGCTGTTCTAGTGACAGATCAACGTCGGTTGCGAAATCCTGGAGATCTTCGTTCTTAATGACAGAGGGCTGCGCACCAATGTTGACACAAAAAAGATCTTCAGAATCTTTGACTAAGCGCTCGGCAATAGACAAATATGCCACCAAGTCAGAATGTTCAATCACGGGTCCGTCACCTAGCCTTTCACTACCGATAACCCGGGGAGCCTATTTCACAGGCCCCTCAGGAACGGCTCCATCAGGAATCTTGTGCGACTGCTAATGCTTCTTCAAGGGTAAAGTTCCCTGCATAGAGGGCTTTGCCAACGATGGCTGAATCAATTCCCTCGTCCACGCAGGCCGCAAGCTGGCGAATGTCGTCGAGAGTTGATACTCCGCCCGAAGCAACAACAGGGGCATCTGTGGCCATCGCGACGTCGCGAAGAAGGTCAATATTGGGGCCTTCTAATGTGCCATCGCGCCCGACATCGGTAACGACGAGGCGGGATACCCCCTCCGAATCCAAGCGCTCAAGGACTTCCCACAGATTGCCGCCGTCGGAAACCCATCCTCGACCACGCAACCGCCATTCACCGTCGATGAGCTTGGTATCCAAACCGATGGCGACGCGATCGCCGTACTCCCCGATGATTCGACGGCACCACTCAGGATCTTCCAGTGCAGCAGTGCCGATATTCACCCGTCGGCAACCGGTATCTAATGCCCTGCGCAGTGAATCATCATCCCTGATCCCCCCGGATAATTCGATGTTAACGTCCACCCGCTCGATGACATCTTTCAGCAGTTCGTAGTTCGTACCGCGACCGAATGCGGCGTCCAAATCCACAAGGTGAATCCACTCCGCACCAGCGTTCTGCCACGCCATCGCGGCATCAAGGGGGCGACCATACGTGGTTTCGCTCCCAGCTTCGCCTTGAACGAGACGAACAGCTTGACCGTCGGACACATCTACTGCGGGTAATAACGTTAAAGCCATAGATGAATCATAACGGAGATCACACCTACAGCTGATAAAACTTTACAAAGTCTCCACCCAGTTGCGGAGAATCACAGCGCCGACCGAACCAGATTTCTCCGGGTGGAACTGAGTCGCCCACAAGGGACCATTTTCTACCGCCGCAATAAAACGACAGTTTTCGTGCGTAGACCAGGTTACTTTCGCTGGGGCAACGTGATCATCCGACGCCATATCCCAGTGTTGAGCCGCATAGGAGTGTACAAAGTACACCCGATCATCGGGGGCCACTCCCACGAACATTCGAGATCCCTCGGGAATGTCGAGTGTGTTCCATCCCATATGAGGCAGCACTTGCGCTGTCAGGCGCTCCACCGTTCCTGGCCACTCACCACAACCGGGAGTACTCAGCACCCCATCATCAGATATCTCTGTCGACGACACCGTCGGGTCGAGTGGTCGTCCCGTCTCAGGGTCACGGATGACGTCGTCACGTCGGCCCGAGGTCGCGTCGTCCCCGTTATCTGGGGAATCTGATCCACGGAGGGCCTCTGCGTCGTCGTGAATACCGTCGGCAAACTCGACTCCGCTATCGAAAAGAACCTGCATACCCACGCAGATGCCAAGCACAGGACGGCCACCGGCGAGGCGCTGACCAATTAACCGTGGCCCATAGACCGAGCGCAGGCCCTTCATACACGCCGCGAATGCGCCGACTCCAGGAACTAACAATCCGTCGGCGGCAAGAACACGCTCTGGATCAGCGGTAATCGTAACCTCGGCCCCTGCACGTTCTATAGCGCGTTCGGCGGATCGAAGGTTTCCCGAACCGTAATCAAGGATTGCCACTGAAGGACGTGACGTGCTCTGCGCCATATTTACAGCGCCCCTTTCGTGGATGGAACACCATGCACTCTTGAGTCACGCTCAACGGCCTCGCGGAGGGCGCGGGCAACTGCCTTGTATTCAGCCTCCGTGATGTGATGCGGATCGCGTCCATATAGAACGCGGACGTGTAAAGCGATACGCGCGTGGAACGCAAGCGATTCAAAGAAGTGCTGGTTAATCACGGTTGCATAGTGATTACCGATCACCGTATTCATCATCTCTTGGGGCTCACCGCGCGTGACGCAATATGGGCGTCCCGACACATCAACGACAGCTTGGGCTAGCGTCTCATCCATCGGGATGAAACTTGACCCGAAGCGGCGGATACCGGCTTTGTCTCCCAAAGCTTCGTGTAATGCCTCGCCCATAACAATGGCCGTATCTTCCACGGTGTGGTGAGCGTCAACATCGATGTCGCCCTCTGCTCTAACCGTTAAGTCAAAGCTGCCGTGCGTTCCCACCGCATTCAGCATGTGGTCGAAGAATGGCAATCCCGTCGAAATGTCAGTAATGCCAGAGCCGTCGAGGTTAATGTCAACGGTGATTCGCGATTCTTTCGTCTCGCGCTCACAATGGCCTCGTCGGGCGGGGAATTCTCCGCTATTTCTTTCTTGCTGGTTCAGACTCTCGTCATTGTTATTGCTCATATGGTTCACCGTAACCCGTTGTGTTCACTCGCATACTGGCCAGCCGCGGAAAGGAACTCATCATTCTCTGTTGGAAGTCCGATGGTCACCCGCAAATATCCGTCGACCCCTACATCTCGGATGAGGACTCCACGATCAAGGAACTCCTGCCACGCTGCTTGTGTGAGCTCGCGACGTGACGCATCTCCATTAGCGGGCGCTTCACCAGAAGAATTCGTCGACTCATCGGGAATGACTTTAAAGAAAAGGAAATTAGACTTACTCGGGACAACAGAGAATCCCAGTTTCTGCAATGAATCCTGAACCCGCTCACGTTCGCGAATTATTTTTTCCACCGAGGCTAACGTATCGGAGGAATACCGGAGCGCGACAGTCGCAGCAGCCTGCGATAATGCCGATAAGTGGTAAGGAAGCCGGACCAACATAACAGCTTCGACAAAAGCTGGAGCAGCGACAAAATACCCCAACCGACCACCAGCGAAGTCGAATGCCTTACTCATCGTTCGGGATACGACGAGTCGGTCCGGATAATCCTTCAACAATTCACACGCACTCGGGCCATCATCGAATTCACCATAAGCCTCATCAACAATGACGATGCCATCAACGTCCGGATCAGAAACAGCATCCAGCAGGACCCGAATATTATCCAAACTTGTTGTACCGCCAGTCGGATTATTCGGCGTCGTAATAAAGACAACCGACGGACGGTAGTTCTTAATAGCCGCAGTCGCTTCGTCAATATCAATAGAGAAGCCACGAGCTTCTTGTCGTGGACATTCGACGAACTCCGTGTGCGTCCCCGCAGCAAGAATAGGGTGCATGGAATAACTCGGAGTGAACCCTAATGCTCGCCGACCAGGCCCTCCAAAAGCCTGCAAGAGCTCTTGAAGAACCTCATTGGACCCATTAGCAGCCCATATGTTGTCTTCAGTTACAGCTACACCGGTTTGGCCCGACACATACTGTGCGAGCTCCTGGCGCAGGATGACGGAATCACGCTCGGGATAGCGGTTAAGCCCCGACGCCACCTTTTCCACTTCTTTAACGAGATTGGCAACTATTCGTGGCGACGGAGGATACGGATTCTCATTCGTATTTAATCTGACGTCGAGCTCTAATTGAGGTGCCCCATACGCGGTTTCCCCGCGGAATTCTTCACGCAGCGGTAGGGCATCAAGCGTGACATTTCCTCCTAATGTGTGAGACTTATCGGCGGTACCGTCCTCACCACTGCCACGTGATAATTTCTGATCATCATTCGTCGGTGCCACTATGTACTCTCCCCTTTTCTATCCACGTATGGTCGCGAAAAATACTTCGCTACTCCGGTCGATACGACTTTTTATTCGTTAGGGTTACTTATTCCCGGCTGTAAGGTCCTCGAACCGTGCACGTACTGCTTCTCCATGCGCCGGAAGCTGCTCCGCATTGGAAAGAGCGACGATAGTATCGGCCGTACCTTTGAGGGCAGCTTCATCGTATTCAATAACGTGAACCGACTTAACGAAGGTATGCGTCGATAAACCGGAGCTGTACCGCGCCGATCCCGATGTGGGGAGAACATGGTTTGATCCAGCGGCGTAATCCCCCAGCGGAACTGGTGAGAAAGGCCCGACGAAAATAGCCCCCGCATTACGGATCTGAGCTGCATCCTCACGGGCGTTGTGAGTCTGAATTTCGAGATGCTCGGGTGCATAAGCATCAGCCACCCGAATCGCAGCAGGTATATCGTCGACAAGAATGATGCCAGATTGCTTACCCTGTAATGCCTGAGCAACACGATCGGTATTCCGGGTAATTGAATACCGCTTCTCTACTTCTTCATCGACCTGCTGAGCAAATGGCGCGGAATCCGTAATCAAAACGCTGGCCGCCATCGGATCATGCTCTGCCTGGCTGATGAGGTCATAGGCGACATGAACCGGATCAGCAGTGGAATCGGCGATAATTGCTATTTCCGTCGGCCCCGCTTCCGCATCAATCCCCACGACACTACGGCACAAGCGCTTCGCTGCGGTGACGAAGATGTTGCCCGGTCCGGTCACCATATCAACCGGCACCAACGGATCATCTGCCTGCTCGTCACCATAAGCCATGAGAGCTATTGCCTGAGCACCGCCAACAGACCACACTTCATCCACACCGAGAAGCCCACATGCAGCAAGGATCGTCGGGTGCGGCCATCCACCATATTCTTTTTGCGGAGGAGAAGCAACGACGAGAGAGCCGACCCCCGCTTCCTGCGCCGGCACAACATTCATGATGACGCTCGACGGATAAACGGCCTGCCCACCGGGGACATACAACCCGACTCGCCCGACCGGGATGAATTTTTCAGTCACCACGCCGCCCTCGGTGACGGAAATAACGTTATCGCTGGGCTTAATCGCAGCGTGGACCCGCCGAACGCGCTCAATGGCGTGCTCTAATGCCTCCCGCACGGTCGCATCGAGGGAGTTGACAGCGTCGGTGATCACCTCGCGAGGAACTCGGATGCTCTCCGGTACAACGCCATCGAACCGCTGCCCGTACTCTTGCGCAGCCGCCACGCCATCTTTCTTGACGGCCTCAACGATGGGCTGAACTGTCGGGATCACGGAATCGATGTCGGTCCCACCGCGAGGCAAAGTGGCACGAAGTTCACTAACGGTGGGGTTGGTTCCACGCATGTCGGTTAGGGAGAGCATTGAAATCCTTCGGTTCTGCCGAGGCCTATGAGACGGCCGTTACTGCTTCTTTCGTGTAATGCTAATCTACCGTGCTCCTGTGACGCTCAAGAGAAGGTACTTCATCAGGGAAGTCCCCTTTCCCCACGACAGCCGCACACCAATACGTCAATGACATCAATAATGGTGGAACAGCAAGAGCCGCCCCTGGAGTGATGTGAGGCGCCCACGTAATAGTTTGCCCGGAATGAACATCGTCGATATCCGGAAGTGGGTGCAAGCTGGACGCGACGGCATTTCCCACCTCGATAAAAATAATTCCCCCGAGTACCGCCACGATCGCTAGAAGCCATATCATGAGCGGGCCACGCGAACGTGGTGCCCATCCCCACGCGGCCAGTGAGCTCCCCATCGACAGCACAAAAAGGCCAGCCACGAGGGCTACAAAACCGGTGAACTCTCGTCCATCTTGAGTCGGATCGGTCGACAGATAACCGCTATCTACGGTGGCAGTGGTCGTCGGAATGAAAATTCCCCATACGCAGCCACCCAGGGCGAAGACAGCAAGGATGGCTATCAAAACTATCAGGGCTCGGCGATACCGATCAGAACGTAACACCGGAACCATTATAGGGGTGGCCGCGATAATGGGGATGCGTGGTCAATTCAGCGATGGGGATCGAGGAGAACAGAATCTAGCTCCCCGTGCCTCGAGCAGACCGCAGTCCATCCATCTGGACGAACCTGAACCACCATGCGTCTGCCACACAACTGGCAAAACCGTGGCGCTTCGAGCCCCGCCCTCATGGACGGCGAATAGTGGGGAGTCTCGCCGGTACTGAGTTCAGTGCCGGTGAAGGGATCGTACAGAGGGGCGTCACCAGCGATGATGGCATCCGCCAAATCGGTGGAGGCAATTTTACGAGGCCGACGCCGAACGGGCTTCTTCTTCGGTACTCCCTCGCGAGCAGTGGTTACTTCCGACATTGCGCCACCTTAGACAGTCGCGTTCAGAGCTTTAATCGGCAGGTGCAACCGGTTAAGCATGTCGACGTCGGTTTCCTGGGGGCGACCCAACGTCGTCAAGTAGTTACCGACGATGATCGCGTTAATGCCACCGAGGAGGCCTTTTTCTGCGCCCAGGTCGCCCAGGGTGAGCTCACGTCCGCCGGCGAACCGCAGAATGGTCTTGGGCAGTGCTAAGCGGAAAGCACCAATGGTCTTGAGCGCTTCGTTCGATTCCATGACTGGACGGTTGGCGAAAGGCGTGCCGGGGCGAGGATCAAGGAAGTTCATGGGGACTTCGTCGGGGCGGAGTTCAGCCAATTGAGCAGCGAACTCTGCGCGTTGCTCAACAGTCTCCCCCATTCCCACGATGCCGCCACAGCAGACTTCCATGCCTGCGTCACGGACCATCTCGCAGGTTTCGCGGCGCTTCTCCCAGGAGTGGGTTGTTACCACGTGGGGGAAGTAGCTCTTCGCGGTTTCCAGGTTGTGGTTGTAGCGGTGGACCCCTGCCTTCGCCAAACGTTCCACTTGCTCTTTGGTGAGAATGCCGATGGAGGCAGCAACTTCGATGTCGACTTCTGCCTTAATCGCGGCGATGGCCTCTTCAAGCTGGCTCATCAAGCGTTCGTCAGGCCCTTTGACGGCGGCAACGATACAAAATTCCGTCGCGCCCGTCTTTGCTGTTTGTTTAGCAGCTTCCACAAGGGCCGGGATATCAAGCCACGCGGACCGGACGGGCGATTCAAAGAGCCCCGACTGTGCACAGAAGTGGCAGTCTTCCGGGCACCCACCCGTCTTCAGGGAGATGATTCCCTCTGCCTCAACTGCGTCCCCACACCAGCGAAGCCGAACCTCGTGAGCCAAAGCCAGGAGTTCGTCGATACGATCGTCGGAAATCGTCATCGCCCGAACAATTTCTGGTTGAGAAAGCCCTTCCCCACGCTCAAGGACCTTTTCGCGGGCCAGGTCCAAAATGTCTTGTTCGGCCGAAGCTGTCTCACTGCTGGTAGCCGACTGACTCGTTCTTGTCTGTTGCGTCGTGTTCTCCGACATAATGCTGTACCTCCATAACCGTGGTGATTCTCCGGATAACCACCATCGTTGTGTTCAAGGTTATTCCATTCCTGAACACTGTTCAATGAGACACAGCAAGGGGGTAATTTCTAGTCAGAGCAGACTTTCCACTGACCGTCTTCCTTGGTGAACAACATCGTCCCCGTCGAGGTCGCACCATTGAACGTGGTGTTTACCGAGGCAGTCGCCCGGTCACCGTCGACTTTGATGTTGGAGATGTTGTTAAATTTCGGGATCGACCCAGCTAAGCCCATCTTGTCAATTGACTCATTGGGCAGAGAATTGATGTTCTCGTCAGAGAACACTTCCGGATGGGCAGCAATACGATCCTTGCATGTATAGGCTTTCGTGCTTTCGTAGTAGTGACGCACGGTTCCGGAGGTATCCCCGTAGTGGCCGAGAGCATCCTTAATGCTCTCGACGTCTTGTTCGCTACCAGGCTTTCCGTTGATCGGCTTGGGCCCACTTGACGGGGTTTCATTCGAGTCTGGAACGGTGGGAATATCCGCACCGAGTTTCGCACCACCGGACTGCTCATCCCCCGCGGCGTTATCTGATTGTGTTGCGGGCGGCTGTGTTGCTTCAGCAGACGATGCGGGTTTCGCAGAAGAACTACTCGATGATGCCTGAGCTGCCGAAGAACTCGTTTCATCATCCGACGATGATCCGTGTGAACAAGCGGCTAATGCCCCACAAAGCGATGCAGTCATGAGCGCGGCCCCCCAACGACGTACCTGCGCGCGAGACTGTCCCCTTTTATCGCCCTGATCCGCAGTCTGTACCTCATCTGCTTCTGACAACACTACATCTGGCACGACACATAGCTCCTTTACCACTAAGATACCGCGGTCATTCTACCTTTCCCGCTATTAATATCCGCATATTCCCCAAAGCTTCCAGGGTTCTCACAGAGTTTTGACACCTTAGCGCGACACGTCCACTGGCGACACACTAGCCGACGTCGAATGCCCCGGCGACGATTGCCGTCATTGCGAAAAACTACGCTACTTTGCTCGAAACGCAGTCCACGAACGGTTTATCTTTGAAGGCATGCAGCTCACAACGACGGCGATCATCACGAGTGCTCTAAACATTCTGCACGAGTACGGGTTAGGAGATCTCACGATTCGGCGTCTGGCCCGTACCTTAGACGTCGCCCCAGCTGCACTGTACTGGCATTTTCCCAACAAGCAGGCCCTCCTCGGTGGAGTAGCTGATGAGCTTCTTTCCCCTCTGGATGATCTTAAGGAGCGACTTCTTAAAAGCGTCGATGACGACGAAGGATCGCGCGATTCCGAATTATCACCAATATCGGATGACGTTTCGGCAACGACGTCGCAACGCCCTCGTCCTCAGTGGTATCGACATGCATATATATTCTGCGCCGGCTTTTATCGACAGTGCATCTGTTGTCGGGACGCTGCAGACCTCATATCTGCGGCACTACCAGCAGGAATGGTAACCAACGATCCTATCGACGCATTGTCGCAAATCCTACGTTCTTCTCTTCCTGATGGCGACGAGGCCACAATCCTCGACGGCTCAACAACGCTCATCTCCTTCATCCTCGGTCTCGCTATCCGTGAGCAAACAGCGGCGGAGGCGTCGAAAATTGTTGCCTCCTCAGTTTTTACTGCCGACGATGACCACGATGGACACGGCGACGAGCCATCCCAAACAGACGACGATGCTTCTTCCTCCGCATCAAGCCATCCACGTGCTTCTGAGTGGGACGAACTGCTGACACATAGCACTGCGAATATTGACGCATGGAGAGCACTGCTCAGCGCAAGCGCAAATGCAGGATTACGAATCATCCTCGACGGAATAGCTCAATCTCACGCGGGGAAATCATGGTTTGTCCACCCTCCCCGCTAAAATTAACGTCATGAAAAATACACAGGAGCAGGCTTCCGAGAAGATCGTCGATAATGACCACGAGGCCCCAACGATATCCGGGCAAGCAACTTCTCCAGCCACAGATGACGCCACAGCCAACGATGGATCGTCGGCGACATCCTCCGATAACGCCCCTGACCTCGTCGTATGGCCGGGAAACTCATACCCTTTGGGATCAACATACGATGGCTCGGGAACGAACTTTGCTCTGTTCTCAGAGGTCGCCGACAAGGTAGAACTCTGCCTGATTGACAGTGACGGTGCCGAGACCCGCATCGAGATGCGCGAGGTCGACGCCCACATTTGGCACTGCTACCTACCTGGAATTATCCCAGGACAACGCTACGGCTACCGCGTTCATGGCCCATGGGATCCACATCAGGGCCTTCGCTGCGACCCGTCGAAAATACTGCTCGATCCCTATGCAAAGGCTTTCGATGGGAAATTCGACGGCGACGCTTCCCTGTTCAGCTATGACATCGATAACCCCGATGAACGCAATACCGACGACAGCTTGGGCCACACCATGTTGTCCGTCGTCATCAACCCCTATTTCGATTGGGGGTCTGATCGGCTACCGCGGCACCCGATGAACAAGACCGTTGTTTACGAAGCTCACGTCAAGGGCATGACCATGACGCACCCTGACGTGCCCGAGAATTATCGCGGTACCTATGCTGGCCTCGCCCACCCCTCAATCGTCAAGTACCTCAAAGATCTTGGCGTGACAGCTATCGAGCTCATGCCTATCCACCAGTTCTATCAGGATGATCGGCTCCACGAGCTCGGTCTCAGCAACTACTGGGGATACAACACCTTCGGCTTCTTGGCGCCTCACCAAGATTACGCAGCTGCCAAGAAACCCGGCGCCGCTGTTTCTGAGTTCAAGAACATGGTGCGGGCTTTCCACGACAATGACATCGAAGTCATTCTCGACGTCGTCTATAACCACACGGCGGAGGGCAACCATATGGGGCCGACGCTGAGCTTCCGGGGTATCGACAACGCGGCTTATTATCGCCTGGTCGATGATGACCGTCAGCACTATATGGACTACACGGGTACGGGAAATAGCCTGAATGTCCGGCATCCCCACACGCTGCAATTGATTATGGATTCATTGCGGTACTGGGTTACCGAGATGCATATTGACGGATTCCGCTTCGATCTTGCGTCGACCCTCGCGCGTGAACTTCATGATGTCGATCGATTGTCAGCATTCTTCGACCTCGTGCAACAAGATCCCATTGTCAGCCAGGTCAAGCTCATCGCCGAGCCTTGGGATGTGGGCGAAGGCGGCTACCAAGTCGGAAACTTCCCCGCCATCTGGTCCGAATGGAACGGAATGTATCGAGATACCGTCCGCGACTTCTGGCGTGGCGAGCCTGCGACCTTGGGTGAGTTCGCTTCACGCTTGACGGGATCGTCAGATCTGTACGCCGCTAATGATCGACGTCCTACCGCGTCGATTAACTTCGTGACCGCGCATGATGGGTTCACCCTCCATGACCTCGTCAGCTATAACGAGAAACACAACGAGGCTAATAAGGAAGATAACCGCGACGGAGAATCGCACAACCGGTCGTGGAACTGTGGCGTTGAAGGCCCCACGGATGATCCCGACATTATCCAGCTGCGAGGCCGTCAAATTCGGAACTTCTTGACGACGCTGCTGCTCAGCCAGGGAACGCCCATGATCTGCCATGGCGATGAAATGGGTCGTACCCAGAATGGGAACAACAACGTCTACTGCCAAGATTCGGAATTGTCGTGGGTGGATTGGTCCCAGGCAACAGACAATAAAGATCTGATCGACTTCACTCGACGGTTAATCGAGCTTCGCAATGATCACCCCGTGTTCCGTCGTCGGAGATTCCTGGCCGGTGGCCCGTTGGGGTACGACGTGCAAGATCGCGATATCGCGTGGATGACTCCCGCCGGAACGCTCATGACGACGGCCGACTGGGATCATGACTTCGGACGGTCTCTCATGGTTCACCTCGGCGGGGAAGCGATTGCTGAACCCGACGAGCAAGGGCAAAAAATCTTCGATGATTCATTCATCTTGTGCTTCAACGCGCACCATGAGCGGATAGATTTCACTCTTCCGAAAGATGATGCAGTGAAGGCATCGCGCGATCCAGAAGACACGGATCCGTCGCGCCTCTGGAGCGTCGTCGTCGATACATCGCTGCCCACTGGATTCTCCGAAGATGATCCAGACGTCTATAAGCCCGAATCAACCGTTCCCGTTGAGAACCGATCTGTTGTCGTGCTGTGCCGGCGGCGCCGTCACTCGGCATAACATTCGGCATAAGGCTACCTGCCATCGCTCGGCGTAAAACTGGTTAGAGTGGAGTGCACCATGACGAATTCCGACACTGATATTCCTTCCCCGGGAACTGAAATCCCAGCTGACGCTAGTTTTTCGCAAATTCAGGCTGACGATGAGACGACGCCCGCTGAGTATGTTGCTGCAATCCCGATCCTCGGTGGCACGGCATATATCAGTGAAAGCGGGGTCACGATCTCACGGATCCCCGCTGCACAGATTTATCTTGACCCGGAGACGAAGATAGATCGGGATTCAATTCGTGGTTGGTCACGGACCGACCCCACCCCACTTGAACCAGGTTTTATCGATCTATTCCTGGATGCCACTCCTCCGATATCGCGGGAGCGCTCGCGATTCGCGCCTAACGCTCTCCGATTTTCACCGGCTCACTCCGTCGACACATCCATTATTGATTTCGCTAATGAAGCCCTCACTGCGATGCAGGCTGATGACTTAGAGAGCTTGCGTCGTATAGCACGGGCCGTTTCTCATCAGACGGATTCGCGGTCGGCATTTGGCGGTGTAGGTGGTACCGGTGCACGGGGCAACAGCACAGCCAGTCCTAGTGCAGAAGGCAACCAAGCGAAGTCAAGTGAGAAGAAACAAGACGATAGCCCTGCCGCACCGGATAACGATGCTCAGCGCAGCAATGTTCTTCAGCCTGCCGATGGCACATTAGATTCACGTCCGCCCTCGTTTATTGCTTTTGACGTCGAAACGGCGAACGAAGCTAATGGTTCGATATGCCAATTCGGTGTCGTCGTGTATCACGAGGGGAAAGAAGCTGAATCCCACACGTGGCTGTGCCAACCGCCTTCGGCGTGGCCAGATTTCACGCCGGCGACCACCGCGATCCATGGGATTACCCCTGATAAAGTCGCCAATGAGCCGTCATGCCATGACCGGTTGGAGCAACTTGCGGCGCTCCTCAGGAAAGAAAACCTCCCTATCGTCGCTCACAATGCCAAGTTCGATATGGTCGCGCTCCGGGACGCCGCTCGGGCAGAGAAAGTCGACATTCCGCACATTACTTTCGCCTGCACCTACCTCCTTGCACGCGCGCTCCACCCCGAGCTTCCTAATTATAAATTGACGACGGTGGCTCAATCGGCGGGTTCAGAGGCATTTCATCATCACGATGCCCTGGCAGATGCTCGCGCGTGTGGCGAAATCATGTTGAGTTTATGCGGGATTTCTCCTCGCGACACTGAGCCGCCATCAGACGTCCAATCGATGGCGGAGGTCGTCGAATCGGCGGGCTACACGTTCGGAACAGTGAAAGACAATTCGCTGTCACTTTTCCGGAAACCGCGACGATCTCGGTCGGATCACCAGCAGTCATCACGAAATGGGCAAACGCGGGGGAACCGTGGCCCGTCCAACTGGGAATCCGTTGCTACTCCCCGTGATATTCCTGAGACGAATACCGACGCCGACCCGAACGGACCCCTCTTTGGCAAAAACGTGACGTTGACTGGGGAATTCTCTCCGCTGGATAAGGGACAACTGTGGCAAGCGATCGCTCAGGCGGGCGGAACCGTCGGCAAGAATGTGACAAAGAAGACCACCCTCCTTGTCTGCGGGGAATGGAATGGGAAGACGTCGAAACAGAAACGTGCTGAGGAGCTTCAGGAAAAAGGGCAAGAGATCGAGATCTGGAATCAAGGCCAGCTTCTCGATGCACTAGATCTCAATTAAGTATCGACACCTGATTCCATGTTTCCCTTCGAGGAGGTTCTTCAGGTTCACAGTTGAGACGCAGGATCGAGAGCCGCAACCTCACCAGCGGAGCCAGAAAAGGGATGGATTGGCCCACATAGCCTGGATTACACCCCATACAACTCAGTGAGGTTTGTCACAACTTTTTCTCATGCGTCGCAATGTCCGAATAGGGCGATAATGTGCCCGATTAGTTGCGGTTAGCTACGAATGGGCATTACTGCACGTAAACGAACTGACACCCGTCACAAACTCCACTTCCGCCCTTATCCCACTGCTGTAATCAGCGCGCACGACGGTGAAAACTCGCCAGAAATGATCGCAATTTTTTGTCTGATCGGTGTTCATTCAGACATTTTCGGGCTACCATAGAGCGCGACAGATGATCTCCCACAAATAACGGAGAACGTCTACACGACATCGACGTTGCCCATGATGGCAACATAGAAGGAGTTGTAATGAACCAGGAGCAGGCCACTCGCATGACTGAGGCCAAGGGCTTCATCGCTGCCCTTGACCAATCCGGCGGATCCACCCCGAAGGCGCTTCGCGCTTACGGCATCCAGGATGACGCATATTCCTCTGATGCCGAGATGTTCGATCTTGTCCACGCTATGCGTAGCCGTCTGATTACCTCTCCATCCTTCACCTCCGAGAAGGTACTCGCAGCCATCCTGTTCGAAATGACGATGGACCGCGAGATTGAAGGCATTCCTACCGCCCAGTACCTCTGGGAGAAGAAGGGTATCGTTCCGCTTCTCAAGATCGACAAGGGTCTGGCCGACGAAGAGAACGACGTTCAGGTCATGAAGCCCATGCCTGAGCTCGATAAGCTCCTCGACCGTGGCGTTGAGAAGGGCATCTTCGGCACCAAGGAGCGTTCGGTTATTAACGCTGCTAATGGTGAGGGTATCCAGGCTGTTGTTGACCAGCAGTTTGAGATCGGTAAGCAGGTCCTGGCCAAGGGCATGGTTCCGATCCTCGAGCCCGAGGTCACCATCTCTATCGACGACAAGGAGGAAGCTGAAGAGCTTCTGAAGGCTGCTCTTCTGAAGGGCCTGGATGACATTCCTGAGGGTCAGCAGGTCATGATTAAGGTCTCCATCCCGACCGTCGATAACTTCTACGAAGACCTCATCAACCACCCGAAGGTTATGCGTGTTGTCGCGCTGTCCGGTGGTTACGAGCGTGACGACGCTAACGAGCGCCTTTCCCGCAACAAGGGCCTCATTGCATCGTTCTCTCGCGCTCTCCTCGAGGGACTGACCGCTGATCAGTCGCAGGAAGAGTTCGACAACACCTTGGCTACCACGATCGATGGTATTTACAAGGCTTCGATCGCAGGCTAATAGCGACAACACCAGGGCTAACCCAGCACATTGGTGATGGAATTCCGGGTGGCAGTGCAGCTGTCACCCGGTTTTTCTATGCGTGGGAGCGCCACAGTGTGGAAGTACCACAGCGCAGTAGTGCCACGCAGCGCTGCAGCGTCAACTCATAGTGTCCCTCGCCACATATTGAGGTTGCTGGGAACCACACGGTGATCGCGTCGTCAATAAAGAGCATGGCACCTCATCAGGCAACTGCTTCGCTTCTTTCTTCCCGTCCCGCCTCGTCATTAGATGTAGACCAAAGACGCTCGAGCACTGAGGCACTGAACAGCTCACCGGTCGATGCGCCCATGCAGAGCCACCAACTCGAGCTCCAACCACTGACTCAGGTCTCGCAATACCGCGACGCGCTCGTTCACCTCGGGGCAGGTCTTGTAGCCCGGCTCACTGATAAACACGGGACGCCCGTTGATCGCGATAGTCTCACGTGCCCGGCGAATCACGCGTGGGGTAGCGCGGCAGATAATTTCCTGGAGTTCTTCTCTACGGAAAAAGGACTGCGAATCCACTACCGTTCTCTTGACACCACCATTCCAGGTGCAACGGGGTGGGAACTTCGCACACCGCCCCCACCCCCACTAAATATCGATAGCTACGACGATTCATCGCCGCAGCTGAAGGCATCAGTTCGTTCTCGCGGCCAGAGCACCATGACGCGTCCGCAACCGAATGAAGACCGGATAGTCCCCAACGCTCATGCATGGCTGAGCCATCCTATCCTCATGCGAATTCTCCGGGACTATCTCTATGAACAGTGGTCTCGTCCCACGGTGATCGGGTGCATCAATAACGGAAATCTCATCGCCATCCCCATTAACGACACACCGTCTCTTCTCCGCGCCCATCAATGGTTAAAACACCATTGGTCTGATAGCACGTTTGAGGTCTTCCACCAGCTATGGAAGATTGACAACCGTTTTCCAGAGCCCTGGGTCTTTCCAGAAAAGCAAGTACAGTGGAATCCTGAATCGAGCTGTAGCCAGACTGGGCCCGTTCCGGGCACAATCCGCGCGCGTGACAGCGCTCTGTCGCGTCACACGAACTACATGCCGACACCGCCTAGCAGCTATTACGGTGTCCGAGAACACTAAAGACCGTGGACATCAACCACTCCACGGGACAATGAGGAAAGAGGTAGACCATGCCACGCCGTTCACTCTCAGCGACGTACCGGCTGCAATTGCGCGGCCCGGATGCCGATCCGCACGGGCGGTCTTTCACCTTTGCCGATGCCAAAGCCATCGTGCCCTACCTCAACGAACTGGGCGTCTCTCACCTCTACCTCTCCCCTATCCTGACTGCTCCATCGTCGTCGAACCATAATTACGACGTCATCGATCCCACCGAAGTCAATCCGGCTCTGGGGGGACGCGAGGGATTCGAGGAATTAGCTCAGGCAGCACATGAGGAAGGGTTGGGAATCATCATTGACATCGTTCCCAACCACTTGGGTATCGACGTACCTAAAGACAATCCGTGGTGGTGGGACGTCCTCACCTACGGGGAAGAATCACGATTCAATTCGTATTTCGATATCGACTGGTCCCCTGGCAACGGCGCCGATGGAAAGCTAGGAATTCCGGTTCTCGGCAGCCCCGATGACGTCAATGCCATCACTATCGTCCCCGTCGATGAGGACAACGCACCTGCTCATGTAGAAGGCAGTGGTGAACCCTGCCGATTCCTCCTGGACTACTACGGCAACTACTTTCCTGTTCGCCCCGGTACAGAAGGAGACGACCCTCTCGACGTCCTTTCAAAACAGCGCTACGCCCTGCGGTATTGGCGCGATGGTGTCATCGGCTACCGTCGTTTCTTCTCTGTGAACGGCCTCGCGGGAATCCGACAAGAAGATCCCGTTGTCTTCGAACACACGCACCGGGTGCTGCGGGAACTCATCGCGGCCGGCTTTATCGACGGTGTCCGCGTCGACCATCCCGACGGGCTCGCCGACCCATTCGGTTATTTGTCACGTCTTCGTGGCGTGGTGGGTGATCACCGCTTGCTCCTCATCGAAAAGATCCTTGGCAACGCTGAGCCTTTAGATCCACGGCTCGATGTCGACGGAACCACAGGTTACGACGCGCTTCGTGAACTGGATGGCATCTTTATCAACCGTGCTGCCGAAAAGAGCCTGGGCGTTATCGCACAGGAACGGTCAGAATCGACCTGGGATTCCGACGGTTATGAGTCCGCCATCGTCGCTCTGAAACGCGATGTCGCAACGAATGAGCTAGCTGCAGAGGTGCGCCGACTGGCACGTGCTATCCGGCATGACAACTGGTCAACCATCGGCAAGGATGTTACCGATGAGGAACTGACGCTGACCGTCACCGACGTTATTGCCCATATGCCGGTCTATCGTGCCGATTACCTATCGCTTTCGCGATTAACCTCCACTGTTATCCGGAAGATGGCCCACGATAACCCCGAGAGGAGCGCGGCCCTCGACCTCATGACAGCAGGTCTCATGAGCTACGGGGAAGCCTGGACGCGATTTGCCCAAGTGTGTGGTGCAGTCATGGCGAAGGGTGTTGAAGATACTGCCTTCTATCGCGCGTGTCGCTTAATCGCTCTTCAAGAGGTAGGGGGTTCACCTGGGCTTTTCGGTGTGTCAGCGGCTGAATTCCATCTTCTCCAGTCCGAGCGAGCGAATTTGTGGCCGCGGTCCATGACGACGCTGACAACCCACGACACGAAACGTGGTGAAGATACCCGGGCGCGGATTATCGAGCTCACGGAAATCCCCGATGACTACCGGGACTTCTTGAACGAATTAGACACCCGCGCTCCTGCCCCGGATCCGGCGACATCACTGTTCTTGATTCAGAACATTATCGGCGTGTGGCCATCGTCGGGCCGGATCGACTCACAGCTCATCGATCGACTTCACGAATATGCCACCAAGGCTGTGCGCGAAGCCGGCTTGCACACCGAGTGGACCGACGTCAATGAGGAATTCGAAAAGTCCATCCACGAATGGATTGACTCGCTGTTTACAGAAGAGACGGCAGAATTCATCACCAGCTTTGTGCAAAAGATAGCTTCATCTGGGCATATCGTCAGTCTGTCACGGAAACTGCTTCAGCTCCTTGCCCCCGGGATACCTGATATTTATCAGGGCACTGAATTCCCCGAAGACAGTTTGGTCGATCCCGACAACCGCCGTTTCGTCGACTACCACTTACGAAGGGCCGCCTTGGCAGAAATCCGCGAGGCTGTGGGGCTCGGCGCTCATGTGTCATCACCCGAGGGCCCTAGCGTCGACGACATTCCCCTGCTTCCAGATTCCCAGGCTCGCAAGATCGCGGTCACAGCTGTGGCACTAGCGGTTCGTCGCGAACGCCCCTATAGCTTTATCGGGGCCTCCTACGTCCCCGTTTTTGCGCAAGGTCCGGCTGCTCATCACGCTATAGGCTTCGCACGAGGTAGCCGTCATACCGACGTGGACGTCGTCGTTCTGGTCACGCGAAAGCCACTCGAACTCGAACGATCTGGTGGGTGGAAAGACACAACACTATCCCTTCCCGCCGGACGGTGGACCGACCGGTTTACGGGTGAACGGTACAGCGGCGACATTGCTCTCGCGGACCTCCTCCACCAGCATCCATACACCGTTCTGGTTCGTGACACACCGTCATTGCCCGACGAATCCCCGCGCTAAGTTCTAACCCGACCATGTACTGTCCATAACGGATCACCCGTCGTCACGGATCATACGAAAGGAACCTTTACTCAACCTTGTCCCACCGCCACCACAAGCCGCCCAAGGAAACCTCGAGGCAGCGCGAAGCACGAAAGAAATACGCGACATGGACCTCCGCGCACCCACTTGCCGCGAAGCAATTCGCTCGAACGATCGAGGATCTCCTTGGCGATTCCGGAATAGCTTTCGACGCTGTCACTGCTCGAATCAAAGCGCTGCCCAGCCTCCTAGACAAGGTAGAGAAGAAAACTGCTACCGGTGAGTGGTTCTTCCCCCACGGATTCGATGACGCCTACGACTTCATTGGCGTGCGGGTAACAACTTTTCACTCCACTGAGATCCCGGAAATCCGGCGCGTACTCGAACAGCACTTCGAGATCGACCGCGTCGTCGACAAAGCAGCTGAAACCCGAATAGCTGGTGGGTTCGGTTATGGTTCTCTCCATCTCATCTGCCGGATCCCAGACATCACCTCTGACTCCACCAATATTCTGATTCAAGAATTAGCCGAATATTCAGGGCAAATGTTGGAAGTTCAAATTCGGACTGTCCTTCAACACGCGTGGGCCGAGTTCGAACATGATGTCCGCTACAAAGGACCAAATACGGGAAGCGATCCACGAATCGATCGGGCATTCACTCTTGCCGCCGGTCTTATCGAACTAGCCGACCAGCAATTCGACCAAATCGCGTCCATTGCCAACCAGACTCCTCGAGCAACGGATAGTTCCGACGACGCGTCGCTCTCTCCGGAAATCCTGCCGGGCGTGCTCACCGTCATCCTTGGGCCGCTTTTCCCCCGCTCGAAAAGCGAATACTACCGCTACGCGTACGCCATGTTGGCTGCCCACGGCATTACCGACGTCGGCGGTTTACGCGAGCTACTATCCGACGACCTCGCCGAGGCGGTCAGGTCGGTCATGCACCCAGATTTCCCTCCGGGACAAGTTCGCATGGTCGACGATGTTCTCCTGGCGCGATATGGGCGGGACCACATCAAGAAAACTGTCGATATCGGGGATCACGGCGAGACCCGCTCAGGTCGCTTGGGCAATCGGTGGAAAAAACTTCTTGATGCTGGACTAGGCGCGGCAAGCAAATCATAGTCTCATCGTTATCGTTAGATGATCTGAGCAACAGTGGGTCACCGCTATACTCGGCACATCACAGAAGGAGCAGAAAGATGAAATTCCGCGCACAAGACGCCATCCTGATCCTTATTTCAGCGATCTTTTCCCTAGCGTTCTTCCCACCCAAGTGGGCACTCGTTGTTTTTATCCTCCTTGTGCTCGTCGCCGTCGGGCTCAAGTACTCGAGTGAGCGAAAACAATAAACTAAGCGCCCATATTCAATCGCACCTTTTCTGGTTCGGTCCTTACCGACGTCCCCGCAGCTTCTCCATTTGCCGACGCTCTTTCTTAGTAGGACGGCCAGCGCCACGATCCCGGCGCGGCATGGACGCAAGTATTTCGGGTGACGGTGGCGGTGGGGAATGGTCGATATAGCACTCTCGCGCTACGGCTGCGCCTACACGTTTGGTGGGAGTTTTGACGACTTCGACAATGAATTCCCGGTGATGTGACCATGCGCGGACAGTGTCGCCAGGGACGACTGTTTGTGCCGGTTTGATTTGTTTGCCGTTGACTTTAACGTGGCCAGCACGGACTGCGCCGGTGGCAGCGGTGCGGGTTTTGTATAGGCGGACAGCCCACACCCATATGTCGGTACGAACAGCTGAGATGTTGTCCGCTGTGGAGCTGTGTTTCGTCGGTGACATGACCAGGTTTTATGTCCACGTATCTTCGTGCTTGAGGATTCTCATGACTTTGTAGCCATCCCATGCTCCAGCGGCAACGATGAGAATGCTGACGATGATGAAGAATGTCGAACTTGCTACTGCGCTGGTAATCAGCGCGATAATTCCGACACCGGCGAAGGTGGCACCGCGGGCGGAGTATTTTCTCACATCAGCTTTACGTTGTGCGGGTGAGGCTGCGACGTATCGATCAACCTGAGAACTCATGCTTACACTCTAGCGAAGAAATGGTCACCCGATTTTTGATAGCGCCCAGGGGACGGACAGGGGGTTCGGCATGCTCATGACTGTTCCGAGTTCCTCCTGAAGAACCTGAGTGCGGCCTTCCTGCGCTACGTCGAGTGAGTTGAACACAGGGTCGTGGAGAAATGCCTCGCTTTTTCCTGCGTAATCAATGACGAAAAGTTTGTCGAGACCTCGGAAGATGTCATAGTTTTCGGCTGATATTTCGTGGTAGAACGCCGAACTTTGGCCGCCCGAGCCGTCCCCTTGGACCGATTGAGGGATGGTGTAGCCCATGTTCGTTATGAATTGTCCCCGGCCGGCCGAATCATCGTAGACGGCGACTTTGCCATCGTAGGGCATGATGATGGCAGCTTTTTTATTCTGGATGTCGGGGTGCTTGTCCCGGTATTTCTTGAAGGACTCTTTCACGCCGTCAATCAGCTTGTTGGCGTCCCCTTCCCTATCAACTGCTTTGCATACTTCTTTGATCTGTTCATCCCAGGGAATTTCATAGTCCTGGTACTTGTCGGAATGCGTTGCTATGGGCGCGATGGCAGAGAGACGCTGATGCGCTTCTTTATCCACTGCCGTGTTAATCGCCATGATCAAAGAAGGATTTTTGTGGGCAATCGTCTCAAGTACCGACGTTGAGAACGCTTCTTGAGTGCTATCCAACACGATGGGGAGGTCATGAATCTTCCGCGACTGTAAAGCCTCGCTAGTCCAACTGTTCAGCGCCTTTGGCTGAACACCGTACGAGGTCGTAATCACGGGGATGATTCCCAACGCGATAAGGGTGTCTCCATCGCCCATTCCTACTGCGGCAACTCGGCTGTCTTTCCCTTTCGAACCTTTCTGGTTAGCTCCCGACGATTGCCCTGCGGAATCATCTGACGAATCCGATGAGCATGCGGCGAGACCCCAACCCGCTGCCGCAATGACGCTAACTCCTGCGGCGCGAAGGAATGAGCGTCGGTTAATTCCCGGGCGTCCGGGCTCTCGATCGGGCCGCCCATCACGGCCGCCGATTGTATTTGTCTGGTTCTGAGATACGGACCCGTTCACAGCCGAACCGTCACTTTCTGGGAGCATAAGACCTTAGGTGGAGGTTTCTCTCCATGTTATTCCGGTCTCGTAGGTGTTGAAAACCCCTTGCGTCAGTGCGGCTACTGCAGATACCACGGCGTCGACATCGCTCGGGGAGACGACGACGTTGATCTGCGCGATGTTTCCACTACCCCCGCTACCCTCGTTGAGCTGCGTTGAATTGGTATCCAGTGGACGTGCGTCCTCAGGCGCACCCGCCCCGTACACAGTGGGTTCCACTGACCAGTCATCGCTGCGGAGTGCAGATTCCACGCGGCCTGCGTCGGAAATAGAGACAATAAAGGTCATGCGTAAAGCACGACGACGTCGGGATGTCGGCGCGATAGATACTGTCTGCGCTACAGAATCTGAGTACGCGCGAACCAGGCCGCCCGCCCCCAGTTTGATTCCACCAAAATATCGGACGACGACGGCACACACATTGGTCATTCCCGATTCGCGCAGAACATTGAGCATCGGCTGACCAGCGGTTCCTGCAGGTTCGCCATCGTCGGAGGAACGCTCAACGAGCATTAATGGTGCGTTCACCTTGTCCGGCATGTCATCAGCTTCATCCGACGCCGCGGTAATAAACGCACTGCAATGGTGGCGGGCATCAGGGTATGCCTTGCGGATATCGGAAACATGCTGGCGCGCATCGTCCTCGGAATCAGCCCGCCGAAGATGACAAATAAAACGGGACCGTTTGATTTCCTGCTCAGTGGTGTAGTCCCGATAATCCTTCGGGACGACATACAACGGCTGGGTGCTCATAAGGATTTATTGTAAAGCTGGCCTGCTCATTGAGAACTGACCTGCTCTCCCCGGCACAAATCCCCTACCCTAGATATATGGAACACACCAGGCCCGCCCAATCCACCGAGACCACGACATCCCCGGAACGCTATTTCCGTTTGTGGTCACCCGACGCCACCGCCGCACGTGTTCATGTACGGCGCCCTCTTGAGCAACAGGATAGTTCCAGCTCACGCGAGCATAGTTCGTCGACACTTCCCGCGTCGACTCCTACAGAATCCGAGGACATTACCGACGACGCCGATACAGTGATCTATCCCCTGCATCGCACCGGTGAATGGTGGATCTCGGATATCCCGGCACAACCCGGTGACCGGTACGCCTTCTCCATCACCACCGATCCCGCTGCCGCCGACGACACAACGTCAACCAAAGATAGCGATGCTATTGAATGGGTCGGGCCGTTCCCTGACCCGTGTTCCGAACGACAACCGGACGGCGTCCACGGGTTCAGTGAAATATGGGAACCCACATACGAATTCACCTGCACCCAGTGGCGTGGCCGCCCCTTGGAAGGATCCGTCCTCTACGAGCTTCACGTCGGAACATTTACTCCCGAAGGAACATTCGATGGACTCATCGGGAAGCTCCCCTATCTCAAGAATTTGGGAGTAACGACGATTGAGCTCATGCCTGTTGCCCCCTTCGGAGGCACGCGGAACTGGGGATATGACGGGACCAATTGGTTTGCTGTCCAAGAGTCATACGGCGGGCCGGACGGTCTGCGGGAACTGGTTGATGAGGCCCACCAGCACGGCATGGCAGTATGCCTTGATGTCGTCTATAACCATTTCGGCCCGGATGGATACTATGGCGGCGCGTTCGCGCCCTACACTTCAGGTGGTTCAACCGGGTGGGGCGAGGTGGTCAACCTCGTCGGTGATCATTCAGACACTGTCCGGCGCCTGATCATGGACGCGATCCGACGCTGGTTCACCGAGTTCCGTATCGATGCCCTTCGGCTCGACGCTGTTCACGCGTTCAACGACCCGGGTGCCCACCCGATCCTGGAGCAGATGAACGACGTGGCGCGGGACGTGACAGCCCGTACCGGTATTCCCCGCACACTCATCGCGGAATCAGACCAAAATGATCCGCGCATCGTGAGCCCCGTCGCAGCCGGCGGATATGGGTTGGCTGGCCAGTGGTGTGATGACGTCCACCACGCCATTCATTCGGCGGTCTCCGGTGAACACCACGCCTACTATGGCGATTTCGGTTCTCCCCAGGTTCTTGCTACGGCATTAACCCGCGCCTTCTGGCATGATGGCCGCTATTCGCAGTTCCGTGGCCGGACACATGGGCGGCCGATCCACCATGCGACACAACCCGCGTCGTCCTTTGTCACATATACGACGACTCACGATCAGACTGGCAACCGCGCCGCCGGCGACCGGCCGAGCATGAATCTCACGCCGGAGCAGCAAGTCGCGAAAGCAGCGCTTGTTTTCACTTCTCCCTACACGCCCATGCTCTTTGAGGGCGAGGAGTGGGGTGCCTCCACACCATTTCCGTTCTTTGCTTCGCATGAATCCGATGAACTGAATGAGTTGACCAAGGAGGGGCGCAAGCGCGAATTCGCCCGCGCGGGATGGAGTGACGACGCCGTGCCTGACCCGTCTGCGCAATCAACATTCGACTCCGCGCGGTTAGATTGGGACGAGCTCACGGAGGGTTCTCATCAGGCCATCCATGATGCGTACCGGAAGCTCATCGCACTGAGAGAAGATTTCCCTCTCCTGCGCTCAGGGAACTTCGCCTCCATCTCAGTGTCCTGGCATGACGATAGCGGCAACCCTGCCGCGGCAGCTCACGGCGCCGACGTCAATGCCTCGGGTGCGCTCTCAACCCCGCCGGTTGTCGACGAATCACCGGGACGCGGTAGGTGGATCCGGGTAGATAGGTTCTCTCCCGTCACGAATACTGCTGTCCCTGCCGGTGGGGGTAACACAGCATCGGCCCAGGCCAACGGCGACAATGCCATATCGGCCTTCATCAACCTTGCCGACGAGCCAGCTGAGGTTCCACTCCCCCACGACAGTGGCATTAACGACTGGGATGTCATCTTCCGGTTTGGTGCGTCAGAAGGGAAAGAAGCGTCGTCACGGATGGACACGGCAACCACTCTGGAGACGTCGACCGGGGAGAAAAGCGCTGGTAACGACGAGGAAACCCGCGTCACGCTAGGCCCCTGGGAAACGATCATTGTTACGCGATAGGCCGGCACAATGAACCAACACGATTGGCCAGCCCAGTAGCGAATATTCACACTCCCTAGGTCGACACTAACACTATCGACCTAGGGAGTTACCGTTCCACGGGAACAGCTAGGCCACAATGCCAGCGCCCAACGTGGCTTTCAGATCCCCCATCAGAGAACTCGAACGGTCAACGCGCAGGTGATTTCCCAGAACCATCATGGTGGAGTTGGCGCCGTCGACAAGGGTCAAATACACATCAGAGTCGCCCTTATTTTCGACCAAAACTTTCTTCAGCCGGGCAATATTCTCCTTGGTGCATTGGTCAGTTCGCATCTTCAATTTCAGCGGACTCCCCTTGCCACCACCATTGAGACTCAAATCCGCTTGGGTGAGGTCATCACAAAAGACACTCATGCGGTCATCACGATATTTAATATGCGCCTTAGCTTTAATAATCGTGTCTTCCACAATGAGCGGTGCCACTAATGCATAGAGTTTATTGAAAACGAGGATATCCACAGAAGCGCCGTTATGGTCCTCAATAGTGACAATGGCCCATGGTGAACCATCTTTCTTGGAGAAACGACGGTCCACGGCGGAGATAATTCCGCCAATAACGATGTCCTGTTTATCCTTCAATTCTCCCGACAACACAGTGGTCAGTGGCGTATCCGTCTGAGCAGCTAATGTCTCTTCATACCCGTCAAGCGGATGTTCTGAGACATACAACCCGAGCATTTCGCGCTCTAAAGCCAACTTATGCTTACGGTCCCATTCCTGGTCAGGAACCTCAATGGAAAAAGCCGAATCCTCTTCTTCAGCTTCTCCACCTAAACCAGCGAAAAGATCGAACTGCCCTTTGTCCGCGGCCTTCTTAGTTGAAATGACGGAATCAACAGCGTCTTCGTGGATCAAATAAAGGCCTTTACGCGGGTGCCCCATGGAATCGAATGCGCCAGCTTTGATCAAAGATTCCGTCACTCGTCGGTTACACGCAATAGTGTCGATCTTATTCAAATAGTCAGTGAAGTCCTTAAACGCACCTTTCTCCCGGCGCGTCGAAACAATCGACTCCACGACATCTTCACCAACATTGCGGACAGCGCCGAGACCAAAGCGAATATCTTTACCAACGGACTGGAACGTGTATTTCGACGAATTAACGTCGGGAGACAACACATCAATACCCAAGTGACGGCAATCCGAAAGGTAAATGGCAGACTTATCTTTTTTATCCGACACCGACGTCAAAAGAGCCGCCATGTACTCGGCCGTGTAATTCGCCTTCAAATATGCCGTCCAGAAGGACACTAATCCGTAGCCGGCGGCGTGAGACTTGTTAAAGGCGTAACCGGCGAACGGCAGAATAACCTTCCACAGCGTATTAATAGCGTCGTCCGAATAGCCGTTCTCTTTCATTCCGGCTTCGAAACTGACACGTTCTTTCGCCAGAACCTCTGGCTTCTTCTTACCCATCGCTTTTCGGAAGCTGTCAGCTTGGCCAGCGGAATAATTGGCTACCTTCTGCGAGATCTTCATGATCTGCTCCTGGTAGACAATCAGGCCGTAGGTCTCCGCGAGAATGTCCCGGAGCGGTTCCTCCAATTCCGGGTGAATCGGGGTTATCTTTTCACGCCCGTTCTTGCGGTCAGCGTAGGACCAGTGCGCGCCCTCACCCATCGGTCCTGGGCGGTAGAGCGCCAACGCCGCAACAATATCCGAGAATTCGGTTGGGCCCATGCGTTTGAGCAGCTCACGCATACCACCACTATCCAGCTGGAACACGCCAAGGGTATCGCCGCGCGAAAGCAACTCGTACGTCGGCTCGTCGACAACAGACAGACCCTCAAGGTCGAGGTCCTCTCCCCTGTTTTCTTTGATGTTCTCAATACAGTCGCCGATAACGGTGAGGTTTCTAAGCCCCAGGAAGTCCATCTTCAACAGGCCAATGGCTTCACACGCCGGGTACGGCCAGCCGGTAATGATCGCCCCATCCTGGGCACGCTTCCACATGGGGATGTGGTCCAGCAACGGCACCGACGCCATAATCACGGCACACGCGTGAACACCAGCTTGACGGACGACGCCTTCAAGCCCCCGAGCCGTGTCGAAAATCTTCTTCACATCGGGATCGGTTTCGATGAGCTGGCGAACCTCAGCGGCCTCGCTGTAGCGGGGATGCTCAGGGTCGACGATGCCGGACAAAGGAATGTCCTTCGCCATGATCGGCGCCGGCAGGGCCTTCGTAATCCGCTCCGCCATTTGGAAACCCGGTTGCCCGAAGTGCGCGCGAGCAGAGTCTTTCAACGCTTGCTTCGTCTTCACTGTGCCGAAGGTAATAACCTGGGCGACCTTGTCTTCACCCCAGTTATCTGCCGCGTAACGGATCATCTCACCTCGGCGGCGATCGTCGAAGTCGATATCGATATCAGGTGCCGACGGGCGCTCAGGGTTAAGAAATCGCTCGAACAGCAATCCGTGCTGGAGCGGATCGATATTCGTAATAGTCAACGCGTACGCAACCAGGGACCCTGCAGCTGAACCACGGCCGGGCCCAACGCGAATACCAACCCGGCGCGCGTGCTTGATCAAGTCGGCCACGACGAGGAAGTAGCTGGGGTAGCCCTTGAAATCGATGACACCGATTTCGTACTTGGCCCGATCGGTGTACTCCTGCGGAACGGGCTGGCCCTCGAAGCGCTTTTTCAGGCCTTGTTCAACTTCGTGGGTGAGCCACGACGTCGGCGTGTAGCCCTCTGGGACGTCGTATTTTGGCATGCGGTCGTGGGTGTGGGGCTCCCAAATTTCGCTGTAATCCCCGACGCGCTCGGCGATCAGCAGGGTGTTATCACACCCGCCAGGGACCATGTCGTCCCACGTATCTCGCATCTCCCGGGCCGATTTCAGGTAGTAGCCGTCACCGTTGAAGGCAAAGCGGTTACCGCCTTGGTCCAAGGTGGGTTCGTTCATCGTCGAACCCGTTTGCACACAGAGCATCACTTCGTGTGACCGGGCCTGATCCTTGGTCACGTAGTGGCAATCGTTCGTCACCAGCGGAGGGATGTTGAGCTTTCGGCCAATTTCTAATAGCTCATTACGGACCCGCTGCTCGATCTCGATACCGTGGTCCATGAGCTCCAGGAAATAATTGTCTTTCCCGTAAATGTCCTGCCATTTAGCGGCTGCTTTGAGGGCCTCGTCGAACTGCCCGAGCCGGAGGCGGGTTTGAACTTCACCCGACGGGCACGCCGTCGTGGCAATAATCCCTTCGGAATGCTCTGCGATCAGCTCGGCATCCATGCGGGGCCATTTACCAAGCTGCCCCTCATACGACGCCATCGAGGACAGGTAAAAGAGGTTTTTCAGTCCGGTGGCATTCTCCGCGATCATCGTTTGGTGCAGGTAGGCGCCCGAGGCCGACACATCGTCACGCTTCTGGTGGGCTTCACCCCACCGAACGCGCTTTTTATTAAAGCGGGAATCTGGGGCCATATAGCACTCGACGCCAATAATGGGCTTGATGTCGTTCGCCGTCATGGCGCGGTAGAAAGCGTCGGATCCGAACATGTTGCCGTGGTCGGTCATTCCGACTGCCGGCATGTTCTGCCGTTTTACCTCATCCACCAGCAGGTCAACCTTGGCCATTCCGTCGAGCATTGAATACTCAGTGTGGTTATGCAGGTGAACAAAGGAAGAATTGGCCATGTTCGCGATCATAGGGGGCATTTCTAGCGTGGTCGAGTGTCCAGGTCAGGACATTTTTGTGGCGACGTCCCCCCACGTAGATAGGTCTTCTCTGGAGCATTTGTCGTCTTTTCGAGAAAAACCGCACGCTCTACTCCAAGAACCGTTAATGTGACTGCTATCACTTCACAGCTTCCGTCACGCAGCCGTCACTGCACCGTGAGCACCTTTCCAACGCACGGTCTGCGAGAGGCTCCCGACGGTAGAGCACACACGTACACCATCGACCCGTAAAAGCAACCCGAACGAAAGCAGGGCGTCATGAACTCCCCGAAATCAACACCGTCCCCGTCGCAATCGAATAGTGAGGCTTCGACGCGATTGTCCGACGCGTTCACCGCAGCAAAGCGTCGGTTAAACTCTGCATTCTCTGCAGCAGACGATGCCACGGAGCGTGCGAGGAAAAGCGGCGGAGTCATCGTCGAGACGATGAAAGATGGTTTACGCCCCAGTGCTCCACAAAGCAGTGTCTATCACCATAACTATGGTGTTCCTCAAAAGGTGCGCGAGGCCGTTGCACGATACAGTGCTCCGCTCACGGTGTTGGATTTGGATGCTTTCCGTGCCAATGCCAAGGACATGGTGACGCGATCCAATGGCACACCGATACGTGTGAGCAGCAAATCTCTCAGGATGAAGAACGCGATCAAGGAAGCCCTTGCTCAACCGGGGTTTTCGGGTGTGCAGGCTTATTCTCTCCAGGAAGCTATTTGGCTGGTAAAAGACGGGGTATCAGACGACGTGTTGGTTGGTACCCCTTCCACGGATAAAGATGCCCTGCACGAGATTGCTAACGACGAACATCTTGCACGGGCCATCACACTAACTGCAGATTCGCCCGAGCACCTCAATTTTCTCGATTCGGTGACCGATCCCGAGAATCGCCATGAGCTCCGCATCTGTTTGGATATCGATGCTGCCCTCGTGATTGGGCGCGGAATGTACATTCCCGGGCTGTCTTCGGGAGAAGCGACAAAACTGTGGACAACGCAGCCGAGTGACAAGGATTTTTCGATCCGAATTGGAGCACTCCGCTCCCCAATTCATGGAATCCGCGACGCGCAATCCTTCGTCAAAGAAATCTGGGGGCGGAAGAACATGAAGGTCGTCGGCATCCTTGCCTTCGAGAGCCAAATTTCCGACGAAGGCGACGCGGGAACTGGTGTCCGGCCGACGATGCGACGAATTATGCAGTCGCTGTCCCGCGGTGAAATTGCTAGCCGACGACAAGAAATTGTCAACGGCGTCGATTTCGCCCTGATGTCCGCGGGCCTTGATCAGTTAGAGTTCGTCAACGGTGGCGGCACCGGATCATTGGAGTCGACGGGAACGGAAAGCGCTGTGACGGAAATTGCCGCAGGTTCTGGACTCATCGGCCCTGGTTTACTCGATCATTTTCGCAGTTTCCAACCCCACCCGGCCTGCTGGTTCGTATTACCCGTTATCCGACGCCCCGGCAAAGGAATCATCGTCGTGGCTGGTGGAGGACGTGTCGCGTCGGGAACCCCTAGCCACGACAAACTTCCTGTCATCGATTTCCCCACAGAACTGGAATTCGCTCCGCGAGAAGGTGCCGGAGAAGTCCAAACCGCACTGATCGGCCCCGCCAGCGATGGCTTGGCCATTGGCGACAAAGTGTGGCTCCGACATGCCAAAGCCGGAGAGGCGATGGAATGGACGAACTCGGTTCTGGTGGTATCCGGTGGCGAAGTCGTCGATACATGGACGACGTATCGCGGTGAAGGTTTCGCCTTTTAAGTGAAAGATCTTGACCCGAAGGCCCCTTCACCAGCGAGGACTACGACGACGCGGCACGCACGCGATGTGCCCGTTTTCGTGATATCAAGGCCAAGTCTGTGACGAAGAAGCCAACGCTAATCCAAATAATGATGAAACCGAGCCACCGGCCAAGGCTGAACGATTCCTGTGTCACGAAAACGGCCCACAGCATCTGCAAAACGGGAGTGAGATACTGCAACATTCCCAAGGATGTTAGTGAAATCTGCTGGGCCGCGTACCCAAAGAGCAGCAAGGGCACGGCTGTGACGATCCCGGCTGTCATCAGTAATAAGGTGTGGCCGATTCCCTCTGTGGTGAATGTTCCTTCGTGTCGCTGCCCCAGAATGAGCAAATACACAATCGCGACTGGCGCGATACATAACGTTTCACACGTCAGAGAAATCATTGGGGTCAGGGGAACTCGTTTTTTCAGCAAGCCATAGAAGCCAAAACTGAACGCGAGGGCCAAGGAGATAACGGGAGGATGTCCCAGGTCCACGGTGAGAACGGCGACTGCTACCACGGCAATTCCGACGGATAGCCACTGCAGCGGGCGGAGCCGTTCCGCCAAGAAAAATACCCCGAGAAGAACGCTGACTAGAGGGTTGATGAAATAGCCCAGCGCGGCATCGGCGACGTGGTCCGAATTGACCGCCACAATGTAGGTTCCCCAGTTCACTGCGATGAGTACAGCGGCAGCGAACACCGTCGCCCATACTCGCCAAGGAATCCTTAGTAGTTTCTTGAACTGTCCGCTGAACAGCACGATGGCGAGCATGAAAACGAGGGTCCATACAAATCGGTGCGCCAAGATTTCCAGAGGCGACGCCGGTTTGAGAAGAGGAAAGAACGCGGGGAACAATCCCCACAACACGTAACATGCCCAGGCCCATAACACGTGAATGATGGTAGCGGAGACCTAGGACTCTTTACAGACGACGATCACCAGTGGGTGAAGGAAGAGTAATGGGGTTCACATCATCCCGGGATGTCGCCGAATCTTGAGACGAACCTGGGGTATCCTCGACGCCCGCGATAGCAGGATTTCTTACTCCGATCCGTCCCCACACGGCATCGGAAGGCAGCGCTTCCACAGCAAACGTCTTCTTGCGGATAGCCCGAAGCTGATCCAATGTCCCATACACAATGACACCGCGGATCTCGTCGTCGTTGGACGTGTCTTCGAGCTCATTGGCCCACTGCACTTGGTCAGAAAATAGTTTCTCCAGTGGGTACCCGGGAGTCGGATTGGGAATTCCGGAAACCACCCCCGGCCCTACCAACACCGACCCCACTCTGACATCGCTGCCACCCAAGGCCTCCGCAGCTTTCGCAGGTGTTGTCGGCGGATTGAAGGTCACTAACGCCCAGTGTTTGCTATCTTTCGCTCCCCGACCGGACGACTTCTGGTGCCCCGTACTATCCGAACCGTTATCCGCTTTGCCACTCTCAGCGGTCTCAGACTGCAGCGTCGCATCCGAGCGCTGTTGGTACTGCGACATGGTTTCATCCTCGGGGCCAAGTGTGTCGCCATTGATCGCCATGGTCGCTGAGGTGGTATCCGGACGGACCATCATAATGATAAAAACGGTCACCAACAGGCCGACTGCCACTAGGGCAGCAATATTCCACCCCATGCTGCGCTCACCAGCAGCTTTTGCAGAGCTGACCTCCGACGTCTGATCCCGACGCTGGCCTGAGACTTCAGATAACTGGTCTTTAGTGACGGAACCGGGACGTTGAGCTCCCCAATTAATACGGCTTGTCGACGACGACGATGACGAGGAAACGTTCGACGTAGGAGCCGTCGAAGGAGACGAGGCGGATTGAGACGACGTGGATGACGGCTGCGTAGATGGAGAAGCGCTAGATGAAGCCCACTCATCAGCCTTCACGGAGGAACGCGACGACGAACGCCCCGCACCTGGAACCCATGACGCCGATCTAGAACGTCGCGAGGTGGATCCACGGCTGTGCCGGTTGTGACTGCGTGGGTCATAGCTATGACGGTTGTGGCTATCCATCAAGCATCCCGTTATCACGCCGGAGCGTGGTTAAAGCGTGATCCAAATCCGCAGGATACGGGGATTCTACCACCATGTAATGGCCATCAGGATGGGTAAAACCTAAGGAAACCGCATGGAGCCACTGCCGCGACAGGCCCAAATGCTCCGTCAACTTCGGATCAGACCCATACATCGGATCACCACAACACGGGTGATGCAGCGCAGAAAAGTGGACGCGGATCTGATGCGTCCGCCCCGTTTCGAGATGAACCGACACCAACGTCGCTTCCCGAAAAGCTTCCATAGTCGAATAATGCGTCACCGCTCGTTTGCCATCCGAACGGACAGCGAACTTCCACCCTGCACCTGGGTGCCGAGCGATAGGTGCGTCAATCGTGCCCACCGTCGGATCCGGATGTCCTTGGACCAGGGCATGGTACGTCTTATCGACGGTGCGATCCCGAAACGCCTGCTTGAGCAGCGAATATGCCCGCTCCGACGCCGCAACAATCATCACCCCGGACGTACCCACATCGAGGCGCTGGACAATGCCTTGCCGCTCCGGCGGCCCCGACGTCGACACGCGAAATCCAGCGGCACGTAAACCCGAGGTCACAGTGGGGCCATCCCACCCCATCGTCGGATGAGCAGCCACCCCCACCGGCTTATCGACGACGATGACGTCGCTATCGCTGTACAGAATATCCATGCCCTCAACCTCACGGGCAGGCTCATCCGCGATCGATCGCGACTCCGGCAGAGTGACATCCAACCACGAATCCGTCGTCAAGCGATCGGACTTCGACGCCGGAACACCGTCGATAAGAATGTCTCCCGATGATGCGAGATCGGCAACAACCGTGCGAGATAGGCCGAGTAACTTTGACAAGCCCGAATCGACGCGGAGACCGTCGAGCCCCACGGGAACAGGCATGCGCCGAGAATCACGCATTATTTCACTCACCTACCTATTATCGCGCTTCTCTCTGTCTACCACCGAAGAGAACCCCAGCAATATAAAGCACCACACCAATGGTGATCGCCGAATCTGCCAGATTGAAAATTGCGAAACGACCCACCGAAATGAAGTCCACCACGTGCCCGACGCCAAAACCAGGACTCCGAAACAGGCGATCCAGAAGATTACCCAGCGCACCGCCACCAATCAGACCGAAAGCTAGCGTTTCCCACCTCGCCTTCATGCGTGGGGCCCACACCAGAACGGCGATGACGGCGAGGACCTGGATCACGGTGAACACGATCGTTGCACTGCTGCCCATACTAAAGGCTGCCCCCGAATTACGGATGAGGTACAGACGAAAACCCGGAATGATCGTATACGCGTGTCCGGGTGTAAGAACCGCCACAAGGAGCGATTTCACCAGTTGATCAACAATCGCCACCGCCGTCACGATGCCCAGGACAATCCATCGATTCACGCAGACCATAGTAACGAAGTGTCGCCCTATCACCCCATGCCGCTACGTCATGTCCAGGGTCGTCGGTAAAATTGACGGCGTGAATGTCATGCTCCGTCGAATCGCTGCCGCTGGAAGTGCCATACTCCTCTTATTCGCGACAGGTTGTGGCTCAGATAGTAACGACGCTAAAAAACAGAATTCCGCCACCGTGAACCTGGAGGCGACCGTCGTTACTGTGACAAACCCGGGGGAACAACCGCAGTCGAAGCTCACATATGACCTCAGTGACTCTGACCAGCACGGAACGATGGACGTGACACAAGGGTTCGGGCAGGAAACCAATGCCGACAAGGTGCCGGACGTGACGTCCACGACAATGACGCTGCCCTACACCGCGAAACGCGACACCATCACACTCGGAAAACCGACTGGGTCTAACGACAAGCTCAATTCCGATATTGCGACCGCCCAAGGGTTCACACTGAAGACGAATAATTCCCCCAGCGGCATTAAGTCTGAAGCAACCTTCACTGCCCCTGAGAAGGCGACGGAAACTGCGCGTGCCTCCATTGAACGTGCGCTCACGCAATACCTCTCTACCCCCGTCGTGTTCCCCACTGATCCGGTGGGCATCGGGGCTCAATGGGACGTCCGGATTAAAGTAAACGAACCTTCACCTGCAGTGAAGACGATTACCTACACCCTGAAGAATCACGAGGGTAATACCGTCGAACTCGAGGCCAGCGTTCAACAACGCCCTAGCACCACGTCCCTCTCCCTCTCGGAAGCGCCTGATGTGCCGTCCGATACTAAGGGCTCGCTGGATGTCAAAGACTCGTCGACCAGCACCCACGTCGACACAGTCACTGTTGACCTGACGAAGCCGATCCCGGTCAAGGGCTCCATCGACACCACGACGATCACGACCTATGCCGGCGACTCCAGCGGACAGTCTGACGACAAGTCGCCCGCCCCCGAGAAAAACTCAACGGCGGGCGGGACGTCGATTATTCAAAAGAATCAGCGCGCGATGACGTGGAAGTAGGTTACCCATCATGACATTTTCAGCGACCAAACCAGACGATGCCACCGCGTCACAGCAGGAGACCTCCGCTCAGCCCTCTGCCACGCCCCCGCGCATCGTTGTCCTCGGCACCGGGGGCACAATTTCCTGCACCCATGACTCGTCCGGGGCACTAGTGCCAACCTTGTCGACACAACAACTCGTTGATCCGGTAGTTCAACGCTTTGAGGGCAACGTCATCGTCGAAGCGCGCGATATATCGCAGCTCGACAGCTCCTCAATCACATTCGACGATTACGACACCATCAACGCGGCTATTAAAGAGGTCCTCAGCGATCCTGAGGTCACCGGTGTCGTCGTCACGCACGGAACCGACTCGATGGAGGAATCAGCCATCGCGGCTGACATTGTCCATAATGATTCCCGTCCGGTCATCTTCACTGGTGCACAACGGCCCGCCGACCACCCGGAGGCCGACGGGCCCGGAAACTTGTTCGAGTCAATTGTCATCGCAACAGATAATTCTGCTCGCGACATTGGAGTGCTGATCGTCTTCGGACATGCGGTCATTCCCGCACGTGGAGCGGTGAAATGGCACACATCCGATCCGCTTGCTTTTGCGACCAACGCACCCGATGAACCACCGCGGCCGCGCCCGTTGCCCAAGGTCACATTCGCAGGGCATCGCGTCGACATCATCCCGGCATACCCTGGAGCCGACGCCACCCTGTTGAACGCGGCTATCGACGCCGGCACCGAGGGACTCGTTATCGAGGGCATGGGCGCGGGAAATGTCGGCGACGCCTTAGCGACGGCGATCACGTCCGCGCTGAAACAAGGAATTCCCATCGTGATGGCAAGCCGCGTCCCGCGAGGAAACGTCAATCCCCTATACGGTGGCGACGGAGGTGGACTGACTCTCTCTCGGCAGGGCGTTATCGGTGCCGGGTGCGTTCATGCTGGCCAGGCGCGAATTATCCTTGCTGCGGCCATTGACGCTGAGGTTCATCCGCAAACGCTATTTGACGTGTGATCATTCACCGTGAACTAGCCCTAGCCAGTCGCCCCACTCAAGGCTATCGATGGGATCTGCAGGAATGAGCTCCGGCGTATCGACCGGAAAGCTTCGTACTAGCCCTTTCCCCGTCGTGCGCGTTTCGAACCGAACACTCACCACGCCGTGTCCCGAACCTTGTACCCACCCGTGGCCGTACTTAGGATGGTAAACATCGATCGTCGCAGGCCACACAGATGTTTCCGTGTGGGACGCATCCGTCGGAGCACCATCGAACTCAGGTTGCTCCGCATCCGCTTCCGTCGAAGCGTTCGCAAGTTCGTCACTATCGACGGACGCCGTCGGAGTATTCGCCGCTGACACAACTCCCGCCTCGAAATCACTATCAGCCTCCGTAAGGGCTCGGTAGTCCGCCCCTTGTGACGGATCGAGATCCGGAAACAATGCTTCCTGGCGAGCAGATTCCAGCCCTGAGAGAGACACTCCAACCAGGCGAACAGCACCAAAAACAGCAGGATCGGCCGCGAGGCGGCTGGCAACGCGGTACAGCACGTCCCAATCCGTCGTCGAAAAAGGAAGTGTTTCTGACCGCGTGTGCCGCTCGAAATCAGCACGCTTGAGCTTCACCGTCACCGTGCGCGCCCCACGACCATCATTCATGAGGCGACGGTGAGCCTTCGTCAAGGCCGCACGTATGCCTTCGTCCACCCCATCCAAGGTGGTGACGTCGTCGCTGAACGTCGATTCCGACGACACTTGCTTCGCTTCCGCCCGCGGCGCAACAGGGCGTGGATCATGCCCCTGAGCAAGCAGCCACAAGGCTGGCCCATTCGTCTTCCCCAACGCCATTTCCACATCGGTTCTGGACATACGGGCGAATTGCTCGATCGTCCTCACCCCAATGTCGGCCAATTTAGCTTCCGCTACCGGGCCAATTCCCCACAGCTTTCGCACCGGCAGCGGATCGAGAATAGCGTGCTGGTCCTGCACCGGAATGACAAAGGTTCCATCGGGCTTGGCCAAACCCGACCCTATCTTGGCGAATTGTTTCCCAGCTCCGGCTCCCACCGACGACGGCAGCCCGGTTTCCTCCCTAATGCGCTTCCTTAGATGTCCAGCCCATTTGCGCACTCCATCGGGAGTGGCGCCACTGAGTTCGTCCGGCTCCATGAAGGCTTCGTCCACGCTGAGCTGCTCAATCAGCCCGGCTTCTTCACGAAGAATCTCCATGACCCGTCGAGACGCGGTTTTATAGACATCAAAACGCGGCCTCACGGTGATCCCGGCGTACCCGACTAAGCGACGGGCACGCATCATGGGCATCGCAGAATGGACACCGAACACGCGGGCTTCATAGGAGGCTCCGGCGACGACGCCACGACCGGACACTCCGCCCACTAATACCGGGCGGCCACGCAGGGTCGGGCGGGTTAATTGCTCACACGAGGCAAAGAAGGCATCCATGTCGATATGGAGAACCCACCGATGCTGGCTGGCATCGTCGTGCGTGGTGTTCGCCATATCTCTACAGATGTCATCCTTTCTGACTAAAACCACTCGCCCGGTATGAGAGCGCTCTTATGCCCGTCGCCGTTATGACGCGTCGGAGTTGTCGCGTCGAAGATCAACTGCCACCGAGGCAAAGCAGCCATCCGACAGGTCTGTGGCCTCAGACGGAGCCTCCGCTGCGGCCTTGATCTCGACCGAGGTCGCCAAAACCTCGGAGGCGATGGTGTCCTTCTGGGACTTCACCATATCGACCTTGTCGTCGGGGACGTACATCGTCAACGCGATGCGGTCAGAGACGTTCAGCCCTGCCTGTTTGCGGGCCTCCTGAATTCCGCGAATCCGGTCGGCCGCCCAGCCTTCAACCTCGAGCTCCGGCGTCATCGTGGTGTCGATGACAACCAGGCCCTCAGTTCCTTCGATTTCAGCAGTCGTGTCTGGGTTCACCGCAACAAGACGACGCGTGAATTCCTCGGGCTTGAGGTCAATATCGTCGGCACGAAGAACGTCTCCGTCAACGGTGTAGTCACCCGCCTTCACTGCCTTAATCGCCTTCTGGACATCCTTGCCTAGACGGGGGCCGGCAACGCGAGCATTGACAACAGCTTCAAAGCGTCCCACGGAATTAACATCGTCAGTCAAGATAACATCCTTGACATTGACTTCATCGCGAATGATGTCCGCAAATGGCTCCAAGGACGACGAATGAGGCATCGCCACGGTCACCGACAGCAAGGGCAACCGGTTCCGCAAGTGATGAGCCTTCCGCAACGACGACGCAGCCGAGCACGCGGACCGCACACCATCCATCGCCTTGACCAAGTCAGGATCTGACGGGATGGCATCAGACGAAGGCCAATCAGCCAGGTGCACCGAACGCCCACCATTCAGGGCACGCCACAGCACCTCCGAGAGCATCGGCAACAGGGGTGCAGTCACACGAGTCAACGTTTCCAGCACCGTATACAGCGTATTAAAGGCTTCCGGCTTGACCGTGTCCCCAGCCCAGAAACGATCACGTGACCGACGCACATACCAGTTTGTCAGCGCATCGCAGAACCAGCGCACCTCATCCGTCGCGCGCGCAACGTCAGTATCGTCTAAAGCCTTCGTGACTTCGTCGATAGTGTCGTGCAATTTAGCGAGGATATACCGGTCCAGGACATTCGTCGACGACGTCGACCACTCCGCCGGTTTCGAGGCGTACAGAGCAAGGAACGAATACGCGTTCCACATTGGGAGCATCGCCTGGCGCACGCCCTCACGGATGCCTTCCTCGGTGACGATCAGGTTTCCGCCGCGAAGGATCGGCGACGACATCAAGAACCAGCGCATCGCATCCGACCCGTCGCGGTCGAACACTTCGTTGACGTTCGGATAATTGCCCTTCGATTTGGACATCTTCAAACCGTCATTACCCAGGACAATTCCGTGGGCGACGACGCGTTTGAACGCTGGCCGATCAAACAGCGCTGTTGCCAACACGTGCATCGTGTAGAACCATCCGCGCGTCTGGCCGGAGTATTCCACCACGAAATCCGCCGGAGCATGCTTTTCAAACCATTCCTGGTTCTCAAAGGGGTAATGAACCTGAGCAAACGGCATCGACCCCGACTCAAACCAGCAGTCGAGAACTTCTGGCACGCGGTGCATCGTCGACTTGCCCGTCGGATCGTCCGGGTTGGGGCGAGTCAGCTCGTCGATGTAGGGGCGGTGAAGCGACTCGGGACGTGTCCCAAAATCTCGCTCGAGTTCGTCAAGCGAACCGTAGACGTCGACACGCGGATACTCCGGGTTATCAGAGACCCATACGGGGATGGGTGAGCCCCAGTACCGATTTCGGGAGATGTTCCAATCGCGGGCGCCTTCGAGCCACTTCCCGAACTGCCCGTCGCGAATATGCTCCGGGAGCCACTCAACTTGGTCGTGGTTGAGCTCAACCATGCGGTCGCGGAACTTCGTCACCGACACAAACCACGACGGTAACGCCATGTAGATCAGTGGCTGGCCCGACCGCCATGAGTGCGGATACGAGTGCTCGATCGTCTGGTGGCGCACGATACGCTTGGCCTTCTTCAAATCCTTGATGATCTGCTTGTTCGCATCAAAGACCAGTTGGCCTTCATAATCCGGGACCTCAGACGTGAACTTCCCGTCAGCATCCACGGGGATAACCAGCGGGATATCAAACTGGTTCGTCGTGTTCATATCGTCTTCACCAAAAGCCGGGGCCTGGTGGACGATACCCGTACCATCTTCCGTCGTGACGTAATCCGCCGGGAGGATCTGGAACGAATTCGGATTATCTTTGAAGTAATCGAAGATCGGCTCATAGGTCAGGCCGACGAGGTCGCTCCCCGGGTGAGTGGAGAGGACTTTATAGTCCTTACCCAGTTCTTTCTTGTAGGCGCCGACGAGGTCTTCGGCTAGCAGAACGCGTTGACCTTTGAACTCGTCAAGCCCGGTGCTGCCGACCTCAACCTCGACGTAGGTCACGTTCGGATTAACAGCCAGCGCCAAGTTCGACGGCAGCGTCCACGGCGTCGTCGTCCAGGCAAGGGCCAAGGCGCCGACCAGACTGTCGTCGGCACTAGTCCCCTCTTTCACCCCGGTGATCGGGAATGCCACCGTAACGGTGGGGTCTTGACGCAGCTTGTACGAATCGTCGAGACGAGTCTCCTGATTCGACAATGGCGTGTGCTCTGCCCACGAGTACGGAAGGACGCGGAACCCCTGATAGATGAGCCCTTTGTCGTAGAGAGTCTTGAAGGCCCACATCACAGACTCCATGAAGTCGAGGTTCATGGTTTTGTAGCCATGCTCGAAATCAACCCACCGAGCTTGCCGGGTGACGTACGCCTTCCATTCCTCGGTGTAGCGAAGGACGGACTTCGCGCAGTAGTCATTAAAGGCTTCGAGCCCCATCGACTCGATTTCGCCTTTGTCCTTGATGCCTAGCTGCTTTTCTGCCTCAAGCTCGGCAGGAAGACCGTGGCAGTCCCACCCAAAGACGCGGGCAACTTTCTTGCCACGCATCGTTTGATACCGGGGGATGATGTCCTTGACGTACCCGGTGAGCAAGTGCCCGTAGTGGGGCAAACCATTTGCGAAGGGAGGGCCGTCGTAGAACACATACTCTGGGGCGCCATCGCGCTGGATAATTGATTCTTCAAAGGTGCGATCTTTCTTCCAAAAATCCAACACCTTGGGTTCCATATCGGCAAAGCGCGTAGATCCTTCTGCAAGATCGACACGCGGGTATGCGCCACCCGCAGGAGTCGCATCCTCCGGGTTCCTGGGAGAATCAGATTTTGTCTCCGACGTCGACATGTTATCGGTCACCCTGGCTCCTCTTATCTAGGCTGTCATAACAACGAATGACGTAGCGGAGCCGATGGCACGGATACCTGTGGAAGGCGAACCGCGCTTCATCGAGCTCAGCATTGCTCGGCCAGGGACGCTCACGCGCGGTACCACCCTGATTGGATATGGCCTTACGCTGCTTCGATCACCACTGGAACGGAGCACGGACCATATCCCACTCATTAACGACGGTGACGGTGCCGAACCGCTCGGTTCTACTGGGGCACCTCATCCGCACTATTACGGGCATCGCCGCCACAGTGCAGTTCTGGTGTCTGTTCTTCCGAGTCGCTCCCCGGAGATAGCCGGATCATAGCGGACGAACAAAACTATACGGGATTATCGATGATGCTAAAAATTTACAACCGGGAACGCGCGTTCATTATTCCCCATTCACGGATTTACCGCTCTTCCCAGCTCGCTCTTTCCGTTTAACGATGATATCGATGATGACGATAAGAACTCCTATAGCTCCTACCACGATGCAGGCTATTGCCCACGCTTTTGATGCCAACACCAGGGCAAGAACGAGAAAGGCAAAAGCCACAACGGCTAGAAGCAGAGCTAATACGGTCATAACCACATCCTTTGTTTGTCACCAGCCTAGCAAATCCAAATAAGACAAAAATTAACCCACCGCGGGAAACTAGCCCGCAGTGGGTCGATAAAACGAAGGGAACTACCTAGTCATTGGACTCGAGCTGGCCGGCGGGTGCCGCAGAACCACGTGAGTTCAAATCCTCCAGCTGAGATTCGAGGAAGGTCTTCAGGCGGGTACGGTATTCGCGCTCGAAGGTACGGAGCTCTTCGATACGAGCCTCCAGAGCTTCCTGCTGCTTCTTCACGGTGGTCATGATCTCTGCGTGCTTACGCTCGGCGTCGCTACGCAGCTGATCTGCCTTCTCCTGAGCCGACCGGACCTGAGCCTCCGACTGTGCGGTGGCGTCGGAAATCATTGTCTCCGACTTCTGCTTAGCATCTGCCACCATGGCCTCGGACTTCTGGCGAGCCTCGGCGATCATGGAATCCGACTTCTGCTTAGCGTCGTTGAGCTGGCTTGTCGAGCGGGACTCTGCATCGGCCAGCGTGCGCTTCGAGGACTCGTCAGCGTCGGAAATGGTCTTGTTGGCTGCAGTACGAGCCTCATCCAGCATGGACTGGGATTCCTGACGGGCGTCGTTGGTGAGACGATCCGCCATCTCCTGGGCCAAGCTTAGGACGCGAGCTGCCTGCATGTGAGTCTCTGCCGTGGCCTCGCCGGTCTCGCTGTCGGTACCGGGGACCGACGATGCAGCCTGCGCGGGCTGTTGCGGCTGGCTTTGCTTCTCAGACTCGAAGCGAGCGCGAGCATCGGCCTCGGCTTGTTTGCGAGCCTCGACCAACCGTGCTTCGTACTCAGCTTCAAGGTTCTGGCGAACTTTCTGCTCAATGTCTCGGCGGAGTGACTGTTCCAGTTCACTGCGAACCTGGCTCTCAATCTCCGCACGGAGAGCGCCCTCATCAACCGAGGACCCAGCACTTGGTGCCGATGCTGCAGAAGATGAAGCAGCATCACGAGACTCTGTCGAGTTGCTTTCTACGGCACTCTTGAGTTCAGAGTTTTCATCAAGCAGCTCACTGAGAGTGTCTTCGACAAGGTCGAGGAACTGGTCAACCTCATCCTCGTTGTAGCCACGCTTGCCGATCGGCGGCTTGCTGAACGCTACATTATGCACATCAGCGGGAGTCAGCTGCATGGAAATTCCCTTCACTTTCATACGGAACGCCAACCGCCGTCCACCGCACGCGGTGGACTCGGATACCATCCCGAGTTTCTATCTGTCTCTGGAAACGCAGTTGTGAGATCTATTTTAACTTCATTGATAACGCTTTACACGTTACATCGCCGAGAAATGTTCTGATCACAACAGCCCCGGCAACCTCAGCAGCTCGTAGCTACTACCGATTAGCCGTTGCTATCTACTGCGACCCCAAAATATTCGATTAACGTCGTTAGTCTACCGCACTATAGCGCATATAGCGTATCAAGTGTCCCAATTTTTTCGCCAGTTTCACGAAAAGCGGGCCACTCGCGCGGAATTAGTACAAGCCGAACACACCAGTCGGTCGGAATACCATCGCAATAACTTCCAGCGCGAAGAACAAAACGAGGACTGATAGGTCCAGGCCCACGCCGCCCCCAAGGTTGAGGGGAGGAATGAGTTTTCTCAGAGCTTTGACCGGTGGGTCTGTGACAACAAAGAAAGGCTCCGCAGCCAACGCAAACCACCGCGGAGGCCGCCAAGACCGGGAGAAACTGGCGATCATTTCAACGACGATCCTGACGATCAGGATGAAAGAGTAAATCCGCGCGATCGTATAGATAGTGAGCGAAAGAGCAGTCACACGTGTCCTTTACCGCATTAACAAATAATTTCGATACAGCGTACCGGACGGACGGGGCTTAGAGAGAGTCGGGCTCTTTCAGCTGCTCTTTCTGCTCGTCGTCCAGCCTGACGCCTTTCGGAATCAGCGCAAACTTGCGCGGAGTAAGCTTCTCGGTCCGCGCGTCGAGCGCAATCTGAATCCCTGCAGCGAAGTCGGCCACACGCTGCGCCTGGGACTTTTCCATCGCCGATACGTCATAAACGACGATGTCACCATTGCGGAACGCTTCCCCAATTTGGCGGGCTTGCCGGAACGAGGCCAGGGTTATCCGCACAATCTCGGGCTCACGAGGCGACTCTGTCGTCGTTCCCCGGGATTCCGGCGTCGACGAGGAGTAATAACGGGATCCACCGTAGCTACTCCCCGACCGATAGCCATAGGAATCGCGGGGATAAGAGTCGGCGTGGGGCTCACGCTCTACGGGGCGATCGTCGTAATCGTCGTAGTCCTCGTAATCATCGTCATAATAACTATCGCGTTTATAGTCTTCTACAGGCTGAAGGCCGAAGAATTCTTTTACTTTATCCATTGAGCCGGCCATAGTAAGAGTCCTTCCTCCGTTGATATGCTCACAAAGTTACTGGCCTAGAGCCAAGAATAGCTGTTCCGACACGCACAACTGTTGATCCGGCCGCAATCGCATTTTCCAGATCGCCCGACATCCCGGCCGACAAACCCCCGCGACCTTCATGCTTCTGGCGAATGGCCTCAGATAATTCAGCAGCGCGGGCAAAGACCTGTGCTGAATCATCATCCCGCGGCGGCACCACCATCAGCCCCTCAAGGGTGAGATACTGCGACGAATTGACGGCGTCTGCGAGGGAATCGAGATCATCTTCCTTCGCTCCGCCTCGCGACGGATCACCGTCGGCACTCCATTGAATAAAAACTGGGAGCTCATCGACGTTCTCGTGCTGTGTGCTTACACGGTCACCCGCGTCCAGCGCACGCTTCATGCCGTTATCAAGACCATGAACAATTTTGAGCCGATCAACAGTGTGAACCCGGTGAGCCCACCGTGCAATGTGATTAGTCTTCTTCGACTGCACCTGGCCGATCATGTCGATATGAAGACCCACCCCATCTTCGCCGAGCCGGCGGGCTTTATCGCGTGCTTCCTGCTCACGGTTTTCACCCACCACGGTGACCCCACAATCCGCTAATGCCTGGAGGTCCTCGTAGGGGTGAAACTTTGTGACCGGCAGTAGCTCAATATCTTTAGGATCTCGCCCTGCTGACTCAGCTGCGCGTGCAATGCGACGGGATACCTCGTCAAGGCGGGACGACAACTCCGCTTTCCGTTCGTCGTAGGTAGCCATCACCAGCCCATTCCTTTCCAGCTACTCACATTCTTTGACTGCCAGCAAACTCTTTACCGGTCAGCCGCATACCCGCTTGTCAGCGACGGCGACGCGATCTTATGTCCACGCCTCCGACGGCATCCACACTGCGGCCGCCTGCCTACCTGTCGTGCCCTCACGCCTGTACGAGAAGAACGTTGCGTCCTCACTAATCGTGCACCGGGGATCCGCATCAATCGCCGTGACACCCATACTCATCAATTGACGAACCAGCCCTCGTCGTAAATCGAGGCTCGGAGTTCCCCATTGCGTGGTGCTCGATGACCCGGGCAGGTGCTGCTCTACATCACGGACCATATCAGCGGGCACTTCGTACCGCTCTCCCGACGCAGCCGCGCCCATCAGTGCGTGCATGTGTGCCGACTTGGCCCCACAGCGGATCATCGTTTCCACCGTCGCTTTGACGATCCCGTTGCGCGCGCCCAATCGACCCGCGTGGACAGCGGCAACAATGCCGGACACGTCGTCGGAGAGGAGCAACGGCACACAGTCCGCAGTGAGCACGACCAAGGCTAAGTCACGTTCGGTCGTGACCATCGCGTCTGTTGCTTCAATTGGGCTTGTCATCGAACTATTAACGACCGTGACCGTCGGGGAATGAATCTGTTCCATATAGAGAACACGATCCATGGGAAGACCCAGAACCCGAGCAAAGTGCTCGCGGTTCTCGGCGACGGCAGCTGGGTCATCGCCGACGTGATCGCCGAGATTGAATGATTCATAGGGCGCACGGGAAACCCCGCCGGCTCGCGTAGTCATGACTTTGCGAACGCGACGGGGTTCTGGAGTGGGATTGTTAATCGTCACGCCATCCTTCTGTTTCTTAACGACTTGTTTCCGATGACCCGGATTCTTCACGCTGGCCCGGATCTTTTTTAGGAGAAGGGCAGGTCCAGATCGTCATCGTCGTCGTCAAAGTCGTTACGGGAGTCATTCCCCCGCTGTGGCTGAGCTCCACCACGCTGCAGATCGGATTGATCCTCAGAGAAGCTATGCCGGCTACCGGAGGTGAAAAGCCCGCGGTTTGCCTCGGACTGGTAGGACCCACCGCTGCTCTGGGGACGCCCTGCAGATCCGTCGGACTGTCCATAAGGCTGCCGGGAGCCGCTCTCCCCAGAGCCACCGATCGGTTGCGACCCGGCGGACGCTCCGAAACCACGGTCCGCAGAGCTGTGCTCACGGCGCTGGAAGGAAGACGTCATCTGCTCACGAGCGCCCGCGGAACCCGACGATGACGAACTCGCCGGCTGGCCGGAGAACACGTCACGGGCATTCGATTCCCGTGGTGCAGGTGTCGTTTGAGAATTCGCCGGCTGAGCAGCATGAGCACCGCTCGACTGCTCGGTGCTGTCGTCAAACCCGGTAGCGATCACGGTGACTCGAACCTCGTCGCCGAGGTTTTCGTCGATAATCGTTCCGAAGATGATGTTGGCATCGTCAGAGGCCAAGTTGGCAACGACATTAGCTGCATCGTTGACCTCGAAGAGGCCGATGTCCGAGCCGCCTGCGAAGGACAACAAGACACCGTGGGCGCCCTCCATGGTGTTTTCCAACAGAGGGGAGCTAATGGCCAGTTCGGTAGCTTGAGCGGCACGCCCTTCACCACGAGCAGCACCGATTCCCATCAAGGCCGAACCAGCATCCGACATGACTGAGCGAACGTCGGCAAAGTCAACGTTAATGACGCCTGGGGTGGTAATCAGGTCGGTGATGCCTCGGACACCATTGTGGAGAACTTCGTCAGCCTGGCGGAAGGCTTCCATCATGGAGACGTTCTTGTCGCCCATCTGAAGCAAGCGGTCATTCGGAATGACAATCAACGTGTCACACACTTCGCGCAAAGCTTCGATGCCCTCAAGAGCCTGCTTCGTACGACGCGGCCCTTCGAAGGTAAATGGACGGGTCACAACGCCGACGGTCAACGCGCCTTGCTTCTTCGCGATGCTCGCGACCACCGGGGCGGCACCCGTTCCGGTTCCACCACCTTCACCTGCGGTGACGAAGACCATATCCGCACCCTGCAGGGTGGATTCAATCTGGTCACGATGATCCTCGGCAGACTTCCGGCCTACCTCAGGGTTGGCGCCAGCCCCCAGGCCACGAGTCGCTTCGCGGCCGATGTCAAGCTTGACGTCCGCGTCAGTGAACATAAGCGCCTGAGAGTCGGTGTTCACGGCGATGAACTCGACTCCCTTGAGGCCATCTTCAATCATGCGATTGACAGCGTTGACGCCGCCGCCGCCAACGCCAACCACTTTGATGATGGCGAGGTAGTTATCCGATGTCGTCATGGTTGTAGGGCTCGCCTTTCGTTACACGATCTATCGCTATCGAACTGTACGGTCTGCGCAAAGACTACAGGATGTTGCCACCTTTATTGCAGAGGCGCAGCGGCCCGTAGCAAAGAATTTTATTATTTACGTTTCTATAATGCTTGTGAACAGACCAAACACGTGGTGACTAATCCATTCGGCGTGTCGCAAGTCTAAACCTTAACTTTAGGCTTTACCTGCAGTTATGGTTCACACTATTCCTTGACTGAGACCTGAGCCGGGTTGGAAACATCCCATACACGTCCTTCTCGCTGAAGCACGGCCTTCGTCGCTTCTGCTTTAGACGACGCATTATTACTCGTTCCCCATTTCACCGTTTTCTCGTCTTTGAAAACTAACGAAATATTATTTTCATTCTGGGCATCAATATGGTCAATATCGCCGACGATACCCGGCGCGTGCTCGTGAACAGCCTGGGCGACGTGTGCCACTGCACGTGCAGTCTCCTCATCGGGAGAAGTGTTCCCATCCAGCTTCAATGCCCCGTCCGGATGCGGGGAAACGTCGAACTCTCGCCCGTTATCGTCGAAAAGATGATCTCCATCATCGTCAACGTAGAACGCGACGGTTGCTTCCTTCACCGAAATCGAGATAGTCCGCGGCCAGGAGCGCTCCACCGTAGCCTTCGTCACCCACGGCAATCCGACAACATGTGACGCTGCGGCATGAGTATCAATCCGGGTCATATTCTGACCCTCGTGAATCCCCGAGGCGGCAATGATGTCCTCTTTCGAGGTCTGCTCATTACCTTTCACAGAAAAAGAGGACACGGTCAGGATAGGAGCGATCCGGAGAACCACCGCACCGACCACAAGGAGAAGCACGATGATGAGAGCTGCTCCCCACCACCGGCGGCGACGTCGGCGACGGCTCTCACCCTGCGATTCTTTACGGCCACCGGAATGAATGACACGTGAGTGCTCCCTCTCTTCGTCAGAGTCGACGGGGGAACCAAAATTGTCGATGGGTACGCTGCGCCCCGGCTGTCTGCCTTTAGCGCCAGCGTTTCTACGCGACGCTTTTCGTGAGCCTCTCACTAGTTCTTCCTACTTACCTCTCACCCAGGTCACGTTGTAACCTACTGCACCGGTTCATGCAATGCTGCAACAATTGGATCTGCCAGCATAGTCACGGTTCCTGCGCCCATCGTCAAAATGATGTCGCCAGGCCCAGCGATACTGCTCACCATGCGAGGAACCTCGTCGACTCGATGGGCGGCGTGCGCCGAAATAGTCATCTGGTCGATGATGAGATCACTCGTCACCCCAGGAATGGGCTTTTCACGGGCACCATAAATGTCCATCACGATGGCCTCGTCGGCGAGGGACAAAGCCTCAGCAAACTCCGAAGCGAATTCCTCAGTTCGGGAATACATGTGCGGTTGGAAGACAACAATCACTCTGCGCTGGTGGCCTTCCACAGGATCCATTGCCTGAATCTTTTCCCGCGCTGCGGTCAACACCGCCCGCACTTCGGTCGGGTGATGGGCGTAATCATCGTAAACAGACGCTCCCTCGTAATAAACATGCGAAATAGTCCCGTGTGATTCGAACCGACGGCGCACGCCCTGGAAGCCGTTGACACCACTCACGGCGCGCTCACGGTCAGCCCCGACAAGAACCGACGAGACAATTGCAGCGACGGCATTGAGAACCATGTGCTTCCCGGGGATATGCATCTCAACGCGGTGAGTGCTCGTTTCCGCCTCATTCGCCTCGCCAGCAGAGTTGTTAGCCGACGCATGTGCGGGTAGGGAAATCCGGATCAGCGCATCCGTGCGGTCAGGCTTCGGAGTGATCTCTGTAATTTCCGCACCCACCGGGATCGACGGATGGCGCGTACACGCATCACTCGTTCCATAACCAATGACGTTTATTCTGTTCCCTTGCTGCACAATCCGCTCAGCCAGTGCCGCAGCGTGCGGGTCATCCACGCAGACCACCAAATATCCACCGTCGACAATGCGGTCCGCAAACTCATCAAAAACGTGAACATACGATTGTTCGGAACCATAAAAATCGAGGTGGTCCGCCTCAATGTTGGTCACCACCGCAACATTGGGTGAATAGGTCAACAACGACGCGTCGGACTCATCTGCTTCAGCAACGAACACTGAGCCCGTGCCATGATGCGCATTCGTCCCGGTCGTGGAAAGCTGTCCACCAACAGCGAAACTGGGATCCATGCCTGCCTGTTGCAGCGCGATAACTGCCAGCGACGTCGTCGAGGTTTTTCCGTGAGTCCCGGCAATGAGTAAAGCATCGTGGTCAAGCAGAAGTGCGCCTAAAACGTCGGACCGCGTGACCACCGGGATTCCCCGTTCACGAGCGCTCACCAGTTCCGGATTGTCCTGGGGAATAGCAGCAAACGAGGTCACCACACATGTCGGCGTATCGCCCGCCAAGTCCAGGTTCTCCGCCTTATGTTCCGTGGCAATCACAGCTCCGGCGGCTCGTAAAGCCAGGATGGTGAGCGAGTCTTTCATGTCCGACCCGGTGACCGTATATCCGCGGTCTAACAAGATCCGGGCCACCCCAGACATGCCGACACCGCCGATGCCCACCATGTGGACATGTCGGAGTTCATCGGGGGTTATTGCATGTGCCGGATTGACACGTCGGGCATGACGCTCTAAGTGCATGGTGTGCCCAGCGTCCTTCGTCTGCCCGCTGGTTTCGTCGTTATGTGCCACTACTTCGCTCCTTGACTGTGAACAGGTAATTAGGGGAACAGCTACATGGACGTCATCGAGCTGCTGCAATAACGCGTTGAGCTATGTCATCGGCGGCATTGGGGTTGCTGCTTTTGGCCGTTTGCTCCGCCATCACCGTTAAGACATCAGGGTTCGTGATCATGGGAATCACCTTGTCGACGATGGTCTGGCTGGTGAGGCCGTCGTCGTTAATGAGTATGGCCCCGGCGTTGTCCACGACGGGCTGGGCGTTCAACGCCTGCTCACCATTGCCATGCGGGAGTGGCACATAGACGGCCGGGAGTCCGACAGCGGACACTTCTGCGACGGTCATTGCCCCCGACCGGCAGAGAATCATGTCTGCGGCGCTCAATGCCAAATCCATCCGCGAGATATAGGGAACGCCGATATAGGGCGGAGTTCCATCCTGGTGATCAACGTCTATTGAGTTTTTCTTCCCATAGGCATGGAGCACCGAGACCCCTGCTTCCCCGAGTTCGCGTGATGCACCGGAAACGGCGTTATTGATGGACCGTGCCCCCTGGGAACCACCTGTGACCAGCAACACTGGCGCGTCGGGATCCAAACCGAAATACTCACGGGCCTCTGCACGAAGTCCTGACCGGTCGAGCGAGCTGATCTCTGAGCGGACCGGGATCCCCACGATCTCCGCGGAAATACCTGATCCTTCAACGGCGGCTAAGCCACGTCCCCCTAAGCGAATTCCCAGCTTATTGGCCATACCGGCTCGCGCGTTCGCCTCATGCACGAAGAATGGGATGTGGAGGGATTTGGCCGCGAGATACGAAGGGGCCGACACATAACCGCCGAACCCGATAAGAACATCGGCGTTGACATCGCGCAAAATGTCTTTTGTTTGGTTGACCGCCCGACGGACACGGTGTGGAACAGAAAAAAGTGCTTTATTAACTTTGCGTGGGATTGGTACTGGGTCAATCATCCGCAGGTCATAACCACGTTCGGGAACGAGAGTTCCTTCGAGCCCCTTCGTCGTCCCTAATGCTGTGATCCGTGCAGAGGGCACACTGCGACGAACCGCGTCGGCAACTGCCATCGCGGGCTCGATATGACCGGCAGTGCCACCACCAGCAACAACAACGGAGAGCTCTCCGTCCGTATCCTGTGACCTCTTCATACACCCACCTCAGGAATAGCGCTACATCATCGACGTAGCCTTATTTGTGCCTTAAAAACGTGTCTCATTCATATTAACGACGAGTCCCGTCGTCGAATGGCCCAAAGGAACCATTCGTCGTACCGCAATCAGATTGATATGTACGCCGGCTGCCGTTTCTGGACCGCCGACGAGGCGCACGGTCATGGGCCCGTTCCCGCCGTTGGGTCGCGGATCCCGAGCTTGGCTGCCTATTGACCTCGTTACGTCGACTGCGGGGCGATCCGTTCCGACGAGTCACTGGTTCTCCGAACCTTTGGACCTCGTGGTGTCTGTCGGAGAGCAAACCTCGTCGCGACGACCCCGAACGGCCTCCGGATCTCCCTCGCGCACCGGCACTCTTCCGAGACCCGTTGCCATTCCGCGATCGCGGATCGTCGTCGTCAACCCATGGGCCTCGACGCAACGTTGAAGGATCAAACGCACGCGGTTCCGGGAATCCCAATAATTTATCGACGACGGGGCGGCCGTAGGTCTGCATCGACGACACTGTCTCAGGCTCATGTCGGGCACAGTTAAGAAGCAACCCCATCGATACCAGAGTGATGATGGCCGACGTTCCGCCGGATGAAATCAACGGCAGCTGAATACCGGTGACGGGAAGAAGCCCCGTCACGTAACCAATGTTGATAAATGCCTGGATGACAATGCCTGTGGTGACCGTCGCAGCCATGAGACGAAGGAAAGGATCCGCCTGGTTTAACGCGATGCGCATTCCTACCCAGCCCAAGAGGGCGAAGAGAAGGATGACGATGCTGGCGCCGAGGAATCCCATTTCTTCACCGACAACGGCAAAGATGAAGTCGTTCTTAGCCTCGGGAAGGTAAAACCACTTGGCACGCGATTGGCCTAGTCCCTGCCCCAGGAAAGAGCCGTCGCCCAGGGACAAAAACCCCTGGTAGCTCTGGTAGGCCGTGCCTTGTGTATTGGGGAATTTACCGAAAAGGGTTTCCCTAAACACTTCGACGCGGTTGGACCGATACCCGGCCGTCAAGGTCAGAAGAACAGCGAGGCCCAAGCCGCCGGCGATGATCGTCGTCGTGACCCACTTGGGCACACCCACAAACCAAGCCAGAGCGAGGAAAACGATCATGACCGACGCGACCATGCCGAGGTCACGCTCAAGGGCAACAAGAACGATCACGAGCACCACGATCGCGGTGAAAAAGCCTAAGACCTCGCGGATTGACCGTGCGTAGAGCGCTCTCTCGGACAGAACTGCAGAACCCCAGACCGCGATGGCTAGCTTGGCAACCTCTGACGGCTGAATGGTGACAGGCCCCAGGACGAGCCATGATTGGGATCCCATCTGCTGAAGACCAGTTCCCAGACCTGGAATCAGAACCAAGATCAACAGAATAACCGCGAGCCCCATAGCCCAGGGCGAAATTTTCTTAATGATGGCCGGGGACATTCGGATAGCGAAATACAGACCGACGAGGCCAACCACGACCATCCCGGCTTGTTTGAAGAAATCCGTCCACACACTGTTGGAATCTGCCAGCGACGATGCCATCGAGCTGGACAGCACCATCAAGAGCCCCACGCCAGTCAGAATCGCTGTGATCGCGGCAAGGATGTAGTAGTCAAACTTCGGCGTTGATGTCGCAGCATCAATCTTGCCGACGACTCCTTCCCACCATGATCGCGCACGGCGGGACCTCGTTCCTTGGTCAGATTTCACTGTCACGATCCCTATCCTTCTGTACCGCGCCCATAACGACGAGCAGCTTCAGCGAAGAGGTCGCCACGCTGGCTCATCCCCGTGTACATGTCCAAGCTAGCGGCAGCGGGCGCGAGAAGCACCGTGTCACCAGGTTGTGCCAACCGGGACGCTGCCTGGACGGCTTCATTCATCGCGATCACTGGGTCGGTCGACGTAATGACGGTCAAAGGAATGCGGGGATGAATGGTAGCGAGACTCTGGCGAATGATCTCTCTATCCTGTCCCAAAACAACCGCTGCCGAAATACGGTCGGCATTCTTGTGAATGAGATCATCAATCTGGGCACCTTTGAGCTGCCCACCTGCAATCCACACACATGACTCCACCGCACTTAAAGCTGCGTCCGTCGCGTGAGGGTTGGTCGCCTTCGAGTTGTCGATCCATCGGATGTCTCCAGCTTCGTAGACGACTTGTCCACGGTGCTTTTCGACGACAAAGGAAGACAGCGCTCGAACGATCGCGTCTGGCTCCACGCCCTGTGACCGGGCAATGGCTGTGGCCGCAAGCGCGTCCGCGACGCCAGCCGGACCGGGGGGAGAAATTCTTGTCGCATCTGCAATATCCACGCCCTCCGAATGAGCGGGGACGCACGCGCGGTCGACGATCCTGCCGTCGATCACCCCAACTTGGCCTGCACCGGGCTCCCCCATCGTGAATTCGATAACACGACGAGCCGGAGTGTCACCGCTAGAAGAGGTTGAAGAAAGTTCCATGTACCGCTCAGCTTCGCGGCACACACGCTCATCATCCGCATTGACGACGATGACTGACCCTCGGTACACCCGCGCTTTATCCGCCGCGTAGGCATCCATCGAGCCATGCCAGTCAATATGGTCTTCTGCAAGATTTAAGACGACACCGGCATCAGGGGTGAGCGTCGGCGACCAGTGAAGCTGGAAACTGGAAAGCTCCGCGACCATGACACTGACCCGCGGAGTCTGTGTTAGCGCAGTCCCGACCGCTACCCCGATGTTCCCCACTGCCTCAGCCGCTGCTCCGGATTCGACCATCATCGATGCGAGCATCGACGTGGCGGTTGTTTTACCATTCGTCCCGGTGACGGCTAACCAGGTGCGTGGTTCTCCAAAACGGCCATCACGATCGGCACACCACGCCAGTTCAACGTCACCAATGACCGGAATTCCTTGCTCCTGCGCGTCGCGTAGCAGGGGCGTGTCTGGCCGCCATCCTGGCGACGTCACGATCAGCGAGGCTTCGTCGAGACGAGAATGAGCCTCCTCGACGGTCATGGCAGATCCGCCGTGGCGGTCTGCAAGCTCACTTGCTGCAGTGAAGTTGCTATCGATGATGCACACCGACCATCCGAGTTGTGTGGCTAGGTCGTCAGCTGCGCCTCGGCCCGATACCCCAGCGCCAGCAATCCACACTGGACCTTGAGGTTGAGGAAGATATGACGATGATGTCTGGACGTGAGACATAATGATGTTCTCTTTCCGTATGGGGTCTCGGGTTTGATTAGGTCCACCCTAACCAGTCAGCGTAAAACATACTCACCCCAGCGACCGCGAACATCGCCGTGAGCAGCCAAAAGCGGACGACCACGGTCGTTTCCGCCCATCCTCCGTTTTCGAAGTGGTGGTGGATGGGTGCCATGCGGAATGGCCGTTTACCTGTTGACCGGAAGCTGACAACTTGAATAACAACGGAGATCGTTTCCGCGACAAACAAAGCGCCGATAACGATCATCAGCAATTCGGTCCGTGAGGTCACAGACAAGCCGGCAACGAGTCCACCCAGGGCCAACGACCCGGTGTCACCCATGAAGATTTTCGCCGGGGCCGCATTCCACCACAGGAAACCAAGGCACGCACCCAATCCGCACGCTGCCAAAATGGAGAGGTCTAGGGGGTCTCGCACCTGGTAGCACGCAACCGACGCGTTAGAGGCACACGAGTTGCGGAACTGCCAAAAGGTCATGATGGAATACGCGGCCATCACGATCGCAGTTGTTCCTGCAGCAAGGCCATCTAGACCGTCGGTAAGGTTCACGGCATTCGACCAGGCAGTCACCAAAATGTAGATGAACAGCAGGAATATGAGGGTTCCAATGATGCCGCCGCCAATTGCGATATCAAAGGTATCGATATCGCGGACGAAGGATAGCTTCGTCGAGGCGGGCTTCAGGCCGTGTTCATTGAGGAACAAGAGGCACAGCACCCCGAAACCGATGGCGAGAACGGCCTGGCCCAGCAGCTTTCCTTTTTTGTTCAGGCCAAGGTTCCGCGCCTTCGCCAATTTGATGTAGTCATCAAGGAAACCAAGGAACCCCATCCCCACTGTCAGGCCGAGAACTAACAGGCCTGACGCTGTTGGCTTGTAGCTCGACGGGGTAAACACAGAGGCGAGGTGCGCAAGAAAATACCCACCGACGATGGCGACGATGATGGCGATACCACCCATCGTGGGAGTTCCGCGCTTGCGCAAATGCGATCGCGGGCCTTCCTCACGAATTTCCTGCCCCAGGCCTTCGTCGGAAAAACGACGAATCAAAATCGGGGTAAAAAGAATTGCAATAATAAAAGAAACGGCGCCGCCGATGATGATATGAACCATTACTCTCCGTTCCCTTCATCCTGACCGGACAAAAGCCCTTCCGCGACTCTCCACAGTCCATCTGAGTATGAAGCCTTGATAAGGACAACATCGTCCGGACGAACTGACGACCACACATTATCGACAGCTGCATCGACATCGTCCACGTGGGTCACATCAACGCCCGAATCCTTAGCTCCATGCGCTAAAGCCCGCTGGTTAACACCATTGCCGACGACAACAACGTGGTTGATCTGGTGTCGGCCCAGTTCTTCACCGATCGAGTAGTGCTCGTCGGTGGCGGAGGCTCCCAATTCACCCATTTGGCCTAAGACTGCCCAGGATTGGGCATCCTCCCGCGCCTGAACGGTGGACGCCAAAGCTGCGATTCCTGCGCGCATTGAGTCAGGGTTCGCGTTGTACGAATCGTTGATGATGGTTACTCCGTCGCGCCGATTGCGCACATCCATCCGATTCGCGCTCGCCGCGGTGTGGTGGGACAACGCAGTGGCGATCTCATCCACGGACATCCCGACGGCAAATCCCACCGCTGCGGCTGCGAGCGCATTCGCAACTTGGTGCTGCCCATAAACTTGCAGCTGCACGGGGGCGGACTCCCCCGTCGGCATTGTCAAGGTAAAGGATGCACGGGCGGAGCTATCGAGAACGACATCAGTGGCGATGACAGCGTCGTGGTCATCGGCCGGGTCATCACCAGCTTCTCCAGACTTCACCGAAAAAGTGATCACACGGGCCGAGGTCCGTGGTGCCATGCCCGATACCAAACGATCATCGGCGTTAAGGATCGCAACGCCACCGTCGTCAGCCGACGGCAACGCCTCGACGAGTTCACCTTTGGCTTGGGCAATGGCCTCGCGGGATCCAAATTCGCCTAAATGAGCCGTACCAACGTTAAGGACTGCACCAATCGTCGGAGGCGCAATCCGCGCCAAGTGAGCGATGTGGCCGATTCCGCGGGCACTCATTTCGGCAACTAAGAATCGCGTCGATTCGGTGCATCGCAAGGCGGTGTAGGGGTGCCCAATTTCGTTATTAAAGGACCCGGGTGGTGCCACCGTCTCCCCTTGCGTCCGAAGGATCGTCGCAATCATGTCCTTCGTCGATGTTTTCCCGGCGGAACCCGTCACACCGATCACACGTAGGCCATGGTGAGCGACTAATTCGGTGACCGTGTGGTGAGCCAGCTTACTGAGAGCAGCCAATGCCGCTTCACCTTCCCCATCGCGGTCATATTCCAGCGCGGTGGCATTGGTTTCCACGTGCTCTACGTGAGGAATGATGACGGCAGGTACACCCATATCACGTGATAGCAGGGCGAGAGTAGCGCCGTCTTTAATGGCTTGGGCGGCGAAATCGTGGCCATTGACACGGGCACCCGGCAATGCCAGAAATACTGAACCAGGGGCAATCTTCCGCGAATCGAATTCGACGGGCCCTGGTACTACCGCGTCGGGGTCAATATTGACAAGATATCCGCCGGTAATATCCGCGAGACGCCCCGCCGTCATGGGAATCATGGTTGGCTACCTCTTTCACTACGCCCGTACATGTGATGGCACATAACTACTTTTATTTCTCCACCGAGCTATTGAGTTTATCTTCGATGCTTCGGCGCGTTTCGACCCGATCGTCAAATGGATGAGTTGTATCACCAATCAGCTGGCCAGTTTCATGCCCTTTACCTGCGACGATAACTGCGTCACCCGGCTGGGTCCACTGGATTGCTGCGCGGATCGCTTCTCTGCGATCACCGATCTCACGAATGGTAGGCCGATGCTCCGAACCCTCTGTTTTTACTTTATTGCGAGGTTCGTCCGCACGGTCAACATCTACATGGTCAGCCACTTCCTTCGCCCCTGCCACGACTTGTTGCCGTATGGAAGCTGGATCTTCACTACGCGGATTATCATCGGTGACAATAACTAGATCGCTGCGTAGCGCTGCTTCACGTCCCATGATGGGGCGTTTCGAATGATCCCGATCTCCGCCGGCACCGACGACGATTGCAATCCGGCCCCGCACATGTGCACGAAGCGTATCCAAGACGGCAGCGATCGCCCCCGGTTTATGGGCATAGTCCACGACGGCCATAAAATCTTGGCCACAATCAATACGTTCTAATCGGCCGGGCACGGTCACGGTCGAGAGCCCCTCAATGGCGTCCTCGGCTTTCATCCCGGTCTTCACGAGGAGCCCCATCGCCAGCATCGCATTAGCGACGTTAAAACGGCCGGGCATCGGTATATGTAGCGTCATCTCGTTCGCGCCGAAGCCGTACAGCTCGGCCGTCTGCACACCGTTATCCATGACGGAGGATGGCCCAGCCCACACATCCGGCTGAAGCGATGCGTCATGTTCCGACGCAGCTTCCGTCGACACCGTGAACGGATGTGGCAGCATCGTCGCTAATCTCTGCCCCCACGCATCATCGATGCATACGACGGAGGTCTCCGCATGCAGGGGCGAATCCTCCTTGAACAGCCGCGCTTTCGTCTGGAAGTAATCCTCCATCGTGGGGTGGAAATCCAGGTGATCCTGGGACAAATTAGTGAACCCCGCGACGGAGAAATGAGTCCCCAATACACGACCCAACGCAATCGCGTGACTGGAAACCTCCATGACCACGTGCGTCACGCCTCGCTTTTTCATCATGGCGAAAAGTGCTTGAAGGTTAGGGGCTTCGGGGGTGGTGAGAGTCGAAGGAACCTTCTCCCCATTAATCCTGGTACCCGTGGTACCGATCAGCCCGGTTGAAATGCCGTGATGAAGGAGAGCAGCTTCAACCATGTAACTCGTGGTGGTTTTCCCTGCTGTCCCGGTAATACCGATCACCGTCAAGTCGCGGGAAGGGTGATCATAAACTGCCGACGACACCTCCCCGAGCACTGCACGAACGTCATCAACGACGATAATCGGCAGGTCCTCACGCGTGACCTTTTCTACCCCATCGTGATCAGTCAAGACCGCTGCTGCCGATGAGGAGTCCGCAAATTGTGCGCCATGGACATGGAGCCCAGGCACCCCGGCAAAGAGCCCACCTTCTGGCAAAGCCTGAGCATTAAGCCCAATATCCGTGACGACGAGGTCCGGGTCATCAGTCCGAATGAGGCGGCCACCCGATATTTCCGCAAGTTCTTGCAGCGTTGCCATGACAATCTCCTTGATCACGATCTAGACGGCGAAGGATAACGCGATAAACGATGCTTCCAACAGTAGAAATCTTGAGCTACCCTGCCTGCAACAAGAGGGTGTCACCTGGTTCTTTCGACGGCGGGATGTTGTAGCGGTTAAGCGCCCACGATGCGATGTCGTGGAACAGCGGCGCTGCCGACTGACCGCCTTCGCCATGAACGCCACGAGCCGGGTTGTTCAACATGATGGCAACGACGAAGCGTGGGTCGTCGGCCGGGGCAATCCCGGCGAATGTGATCCAGTACTTCGAATTGGAATATGCACCGGTGTCCGGGTCAACCTGTTGGGCTGTACCCGTCTTACCTGCAATTTGATACCCGTCGATGGCCGCGCCGGGGCCTGTACCCTGCTGGTTTCCGCTGTCCTTCTGGACAACCCCGCGGAACATGTTGCGGACCGTTCGTGCCGTCTGGGCACTCACCACCCGTGTTTCGCTGGGAGCGTCAGTGGACACTTCTTTTCCGTCGGGGTCTTTAATGCTCTTCACGATTCGGGGTTCGATACGCACCCCGTCATTAGCGATGGTTTGATAGATGCTCGCCATCTGAAGGAGGGACGTGGAAAAGCCCTGGCCGATGGGGAGGTTCGCATATGTACCAGCCGCCCACTGGGAGCGCGGAGGAAGAAATCCGCTGGTCTCGTTGGGCAGCTCGACGCCTGTCGCTTGTCCGATCCCGAATTTATTCAGGTAATTATTAAATGAATCCGGTCCGACTCGCTGAGCGAGCATCAAGGTTCCGACGTTGGACGACTTACTGAAAATACCTGTCGTGGTGTACGGAGTGACGCCGTGATCCCATGCATCCTTGACAGTAACGCCGGAGTCATTAATTGACCCTGGTACCTGCAGAACTTCGTCTGGCGTGGTTTTCTTGTCCTCAATCGATGCAGCGGCGGTAATAACCTTGCCGACCGATCCCGGTTCGAAGGGGTTGCTTATCGTCCGGTCGCCGAACTGCTTGCCTTCCTTGAGCTGCTTTTCGATGTCTCCATTCGGATCAATCGTTCCCGTCGTAGCCATGGACAATATGTGGCCTGACTTGGCGTCGAGCACCACCGCACTAGCGTCCTCGGCACCGGAATTGGCTTTGGCTTGTTCCAGGCTCTGCTGCACGAAGGTCTGCATGTCGTTATCTAAGGTCAGCTGATAGCTATCGCCATCAATCGCTGGATGTTCGTCCCGACGAGAACCGGGGATCGCCATCCCTTGGGCGGCTATATCGACGGTATAACTTCCGTTCGTCCCCTGGAGGTCAGAGTCTTGCGAGAGCTCCAGCCCGAATTGGCCCGATCCATCCTGGCTTATCTTGCCAAGAACATTTTCGCCGATAGCACCATTCGGGTATTGGCGGACGTCTTGCCGCTCCGCAGTGATCTCTGGATACTTCTTAACGATCTTTTCCGCTTTATCCGGATCGACGTTTCGCACCAGAACGGAATAATCATCATCGGAGGTTAACTTCTTTTCAATATCCTCCGACTTCACATCATCCGCTTTGTCGTCATCACCAATCATCCGAGGAAGATCGTCGGCAATATCCTTCATCCGCTGGTCAGGATCTGGATAACTATCGGGGTTAATCTCATGCCGCTTCTCCATGAAGCTGCGCAGTTTGTTCGGATGCACGGACAGCAGTGACGATTCCATGGTGTAGGCAAGATCCTCACCATTAGTGTCGGTGATAGTCCCTCGTCGGGCCGGTTCGGCGATTTTTACTCGACGCTGTTCTTGGGCCTGCGACGACAAGTTCGGTCCAATGATGAGCTGGACCCATACAAGACGCAAAATAAGGACGATCAGTAAAGCGATAATGATCGCCCGGAGAAGATTGAGGCGCCGCATGGCTGCCTTGGCGCCTGTTATTAACGATGTCCCCGCCATGCTGTTACGTAGCGGTGCATCAGGAGAGCTCCCTGTTCTGGGATTCCGGGGCCGACGAGATGAACTGTTACTCATGGATTCTCCGGTCCCCCTTCTCATGCCTCATTTACCTGATCACCACATATCTTCTACAGATTACTGCCGCCACCTCAAGGTGGGCGATGTTCCGCACTCACATCCGGAACCCTCGCAAAATAGTACACAAGCAACCTGACACATCCGGTTCACCTCACACCACCCAGCCTGACCTGCGACGATCCACAGATCAGACTGTGCCCGAGCAGCCCTAGATAGCTTTAGGGCGTCGGCACGGCAGCATCGCCCCCCGGTGCAGCTTCCGGCGCAGGGTTAGCGTCGTTCGCCTGGTCTGCAGGTAATGGGGCTTCGCGGTCAAGTCCTTCACCCTGACTAGCGGCCTGGTTAGCGCCCTGCGTCGCTACTGCCCCAGCCGTATTGTCCTGGTACGGAGCCAATTGCGCTGGTCGGTTGTTGTCACGGCCGGACGAGGAAGAAGACGTAGCAGACCGTGACGTATTTTTCGTTTTCTCGGGATCCGACGAGGCCTTCGCCTTGGGATCCGCACCGCTATTGATGTCGTGAATCTCGTGAGTCTTTGAAGGATCGGCGGCCCTATTCTCAACCACGGAACCGTCGGGATTGACGGTCATAATTCCCGGCTGATCAGGAACAACCATGCCGTCCTCCGATGCCTTCTTGGCAACTTCCGAGTCAGAGCTTGCGTTCTTGACGTCGCGATGCAGCCCTTCCAACTCGTTATCCAGAGTTGTCTTCTGGTCTTTCGCTTTCTGGATGGCGAACGACTGCTGCGTCGTCACTCCAGAAAGGTACATCGTGACGCCCACGCCGACGCCGATGAACAAGATACATACGACGATGAACTGGATCGTGGTCCTCTTGACTCGCCGTTCTTCGGAAACGACGCGTCGGCCTCGGACGGAGATAACCTGACGAGAGCCCATTCTCTTCGCGGCGCTCGTCCTCTTTTTCCTCGCTACGGACGTATTCGAGGAGCGGAGGTTATTTCCTTCCCGACGCGACCGAACCGGCGTTTCTGCTCGTCGGTCACGTGAAGTGGTCCGCGTCAACGTCGCCGTAGAGGCGCGCCCCGCGGTGTCGACGTCATGGTCGTGGCTTGCCCGTCGAGCTGTTGTTCCAGCCCCTGTCAAGGTAGTCATTGTTCTCCTTCGACGTCTTCGCGGTGTGAAATGCTCTGTTGTGCGGAAGAGACCAGGTGTTCTCTTCCCTCTCGGTGGGCCTCATGCCGGGATCCTGATCGAGCTGAATATGTGGTGGATGATCCCGAAGCCCTCGCCGGAGTACTGCCCGGCGGCGGACTCGAGTGCGAGTAGCCCGTTCTCTCTACGGCACGGACGCGGACCGAATGTGCGCGCGGATTCTTATTATTCTCCTGCTCATCAGCCTTTTCCGAACCCCGCGTCACCAAGTGAAAATCGGGGGCACTGTTGGGCAAATCGATAGGAAGCCCCGGAGGGGTCTTCGATTCGGTCAGCGCCGCCAGTTCCCTCTTCACAATTTTGTCTTCAAGGCTTTGGTAGCTCATGAACACTGCCCGGCCACCAAGGTGGAGGTAGGAGCAGACTTTCGGAATGACCCGACGCAGAGCATCCAGCTCAGCATTGACCTCAACGCGCAAAGCTTGAAAGGTCCTCTTCGCCGGATGGCCCCCATGACGTCGCGCCGAGGCTGGAATTGTCGCGTAGATAAGGTCCACTAACCGCTGCGACGTGGACCAGGGTTCTTTCTCACGTTCACGAACAATGGCGCGAGCGAGAGGCCCAGCAAAGCGTTCATCGCCGTATGTTTTTAAGATGCGAGCCAGCTCGCCGTGGCTATACGTATTAAGGACATCGGCAGCCGTTTTGCCCGTCGACGTATCCATCCGCATGTCCAGCGGACCGTCGTCACGATAAGTAAAACCCCGGTCCACCTGATCTAGCTGCATCGAGGACACACCAAGATCAAAGAAACCGGCGCTGAGACCGTGCGCATCGAAAGCGTCGACAACTGGATGATCAGCATCGTCTAATGCCTCATCGAAGTTGTCGAAACGAGCATGTACTGGGTAGAACCGGTCCTGAAATCGAGACAGCCGCTCAGTGGTTCGGGAGAGTTCCTTCTTATCGCGGTCGACTCCGATGACCATTGCCGACGGAAAACGCTCCAGGAAGGATTCGGTGTGTCCGCCGGCTCCGAGGGTGCCGTCGAGAATGACGGATGGTGCCGAGTTCTCTGATGATTCTGTGACCGTGGGAGCTATCAGCTCGACCATGCGTTCCAGCATGACGGGAACGTGACCATGCGTACCAGTGTGGCGGTCGGCCATTGTCCCCTCTTTCATCGTCGCGGTCAGAATATTGGGCGGTCGTGGTGATGGAGAGGAATGTAAACAGGGCCCTACCCGCTCAGTGCCTGGTGTTGGGGAAGTACATCAGGATCCAAACGGGCAGAGGCCTGCACACATTCCTTACACTGGCTGTAGATCATTGCGACGGTCGACCATATGGTTGGTGAACTAAAGGAGTCCTTAGAGGAAGTCCATGAAAGCAGCATCGTCACCGTTGGCGTAGCTTTCTTCATGTTCGGCTTGGTACTGATTCCACGACTCCGCATTCCAGATTTCGACGAAGTCAACAGAACCAATCACGACGCATTCTTTGCTTAACCCTGCGTAGCGACGATGATCAGGCGAAATCGTTATTCGCCCATGACCATCAACAGATTGTTCATCCGCGCTGGCCGCTAAGTTACGCACAAATGCGCGAGCCTCCGGGTTCGTTCGAGATGCAGCAGCAGCTTTGCGAGCGCGTTCGAGGAACACGTTGCGCGGATAGATGGCTAATGAATGGTCTTGGCCTTTCGTCACCATCAAGCCTTCTGCTAACTCATCGCGAAACTTGGCCGGAAGAGTCAAGCGTCCTTTGTCGTCCATCTTGGGGGTGAAAGTACCGAAGAACATGACCTTCGGACTCCTTCCCTCAACATCGACGATCCACATCCAGTCGATTGCCGTGTCGTTATCAGCGCCGGCCGCCAACAACGACAGTCATCTACAGAAATAGTGCGACGAACTTACCTTGTCCGCCATTGGCACCCACTTTAACCCACTCTGCCCCACAACGCACCATTGGCACGACGCTTTCAGCAAATCTTTAGCTTTTTTTCATTATGTCAACACGACACAATCACAGGCCACACTTGTGATACTACTGTATTTTACCCCATTGACGTGCAAAAACATCTGAGAAATGAGCACGACAGCCGACGCTAGGAACGTCGATTAAACCTCTTCGCCGGGAGTCGCCATTCAACCCCGACGAGGGCATACGCGGGCCGGCCGCACACAATGTGCAGCCGAAAAACACACCTGAGTCGTGCCACTTCCAGCACATAAGTCCATTCATTCCCCATCAGCCAGAGAAATAACGGCATTTTTAGCGAAAAGCTGAGAAATAGCGAGCCAGAGTGGGTCAAAGTGGGGGATTTTTGAGAACTGGCCTGAGACATAAGAAAAAGCCCTGGTAATGAGCTTGTCAACTCACCACCAGGGCTGCAGTGTCTTCTTAGACAGTTTTACGTTGTATGGGAAGCCTTTCGCCGAACCCTCGGCTCCCATACGCAAAACTCAATTCACATATGGGAATCACGGTGGGCTTTAGCGCTCGAAACGTCGACGGAAATTCTCTTCCATGCCGCCCGGCCGGCTACTCAATGACGACTTACGAGCTTTCCGCTGCTTCTTTGTCGCCTTGTCAGAACGATCCCCCACTGTGAGTTTCGACGAGCGGTCACCGCGTAATCCGATCACGCCGGCGGCGAACATCACCAAGAACCCGGCAACCGACATCACGACAAACCACAGGCTCGCTTGTGATAGAGCTATTCCACCTACAAGTAAGACGAGGCCAAGGATCAGCAGAGCAACGACTTTGACGAAGGCGCCACCACGCTGGATTGACCCGACGTTTTTACCAAAGTCTGGGTCTTCCTGATACAGAGCATTCTCGATTTCGTCGAGGACACGCTGCTCTTGCTCTGAGAGGGCCACAACTCCTCCATTTTCCATGAAAGTACCGTTTTCTACCTGGCATAACGCAACAGGTGTCAAAACAGTTCCGTTTATAACCTCATTGTAACCACCATGTACCCCCATTTCTCCACCCCGGTGCACGAAACAATGAATGCCGTCACCCTCAACCCCCGGAAGGCGCTCCCACACCCCTTTTGAATCAACTTCGTTAAGCCTTCCAGGTTTTAAGCGGCAGCCGGTATCCATGCATACCGATCATTCACAGCAGCGCGGAAATCCAACACGAGCTGCTCAAAATACTCTACATAAGCAACCGTCAGGGACGGAGACAATCCCAGACGAACGCGTTCTTTTATGGGCGAATACTTCCGGAAGACATCTGCCCACGGGGCCAGCTGTCCGCCATAACGAGCAAGCAGAGTCCACGCATCGCCCTTAGGCTTCCTTTTTCGGCTCGCAATAGCATCTTCGATAACAGCTCCAGCGAGTCGGAGCGCTGCGTAATAAGAGTCCAGCAAGCGTCGTTCCAATTCATCCTGGCTGACGTCGTCAGTCTTGTTAGCCAGTAATGCATCCGCTTTCCTGAGAAAACTCACCGTTGCCGCGTTCATCATCATCCACTCCTTGGAGCCTTCGTTTCTACGCTTTCGAGCAAGCACTGCGGTTACCGAACAGCGTCGCTACCCATCGATGTCTTTTTCGAGCGCCTATTTCCTTGTTGACACTTGACACACTACGAAGAGGTGCGGACATAAGAGTCGAACAAAACTAGAAAATTCGAACTTATATTCGAAATCGACGGCAGGTGACTCCCCGCTTCTCCCGGTTAACTCCCCCACCCCGGCTCGCGCGTGGTTTCATTAAAGAATGCCCATCACTTTCACGACGTTGACCGCAGCGCAATTTCGTCGACGAGTCCCCGAAATGGTCTCCATTTATATCCGTGCGATGGGCTACAGCTCCACTATCTCGGGCGCGCGACAATCGGCATGGAACACGCACTCGCGATATCTTGGCTTCCACTCCGTCGCTGCTATCGAGCATCCTGCAGGAGAGGAACCAAATCCTAAAGATCCCACACAGCCCATCCGCGGTTTCATCTACGGCTATCGAGGGGGGAACGGGCAATGGTGGAATACACAGGTCAAAGCAGCTCTCATGGTTGCCGGAGTTCCGCCGTCTCTACGCATCCAGCTTCTGGACAACTACACGGAACTCACCGAAATTCACGTGGACCCGTCGTGGCAAGGTAACAATATTGGCCGACGCTTGCTGACTATCTTCGCGGACAGTCTCACGAGCCAGCGGCTACTTCTTTCCACCCCCGAAGTCACCAGTGAAAACAACCGCGCATTCCACCTCTACCGACGACTAGGATTCACCGACGTCGTTCGGAATATGCACTTCCCCGGTGATCCGCGTCCGTTTGCAATCCTCGGCAGCCGGCTGCCCCTTGGGGACAACTCATCACTGATTTAATGACCCACTGTAGAGGTCATCGGACCGCATCATGACCGTGATCAGTCCCCCACGCCGGAGCCATCCCTAAATTGTGCAGCACTTCCTGCGTCGCACGCGCAAAGTTCAACGTCATAAAGTGCAGGTCAGGCGCGCCTTCACTGATCAGACGCTCCGCCATCGCCGTCGTGTGAGCAATCCCAATCTTCCGGATTTCCTGGCGAACGCGCGGATCAGAGGGATCACCAGTGACAGTAGCTTTTTCCAGACGTTCCTCGAGATCTGCCGGAACACGACACCCCGCCAACTCACGCTGCCTGCGAAGAGACTTCAACGAGGTAATGGGCATGAGGCCAGGAATCACGGGTTTGGCTCCATGGACCGGGTCTGCCGCAGCGAGTCGATCACGAAGACGCAGGTAATACTCCACATCGAAGAACATTTGGGTAATGGAGTAGCTCGCGCCGGCCCGAAGTTTCGCGATCGTATAGGCGGTATCCGAATCCAGATCGGTGGCACGATAGTGCTTATCAGGAAACGACGCGATACCAATCTCAAATTGTCGCTGTGTATCGCACTCTTGAATGAGCTTGATCAGGTCAATGGCATGCTCCAAACCACCCGGCGTAGAGACCCATTCACCCGTGGGATCCCCTGGCGGATCTCCGCGCAGCGCCAAAATATTCGTTAGTCCGCATTCCTGATAGCTTGCGATAATCTCCTTCAGCTCATCCACCGTGTGCTGCACCAACGTCAAATGGACAAGCGTCGTCAAAGGAGTGTGTGCCAGCTCCTGGCCGATCCGAATAGTACGGCTACGGCTCGAACCGCCTGCCCCATAGGTCACCGACACAAAGCTCGCACCAAGATCGTGAAATGTCGCCGCGGCATCATTGAGACGACGTTCCGCAGCGTCATCACGCGGGGGCATAAATTCCACGGAAAACGGCACAGGACCCGGCGTCGGCAAGGAAATAGCCTGGGAAACCGGGACTTGTTGATAAATAGGCCGAGGTGGACGATTCGTGGGCGTATGCGCCGAGTTGGGCGAGGACATAAATAGGTATCTTAGAAAAAGAAAGGTGCGACAACCAGTAAAACTGTCAGCTAATGGCGCGAAAAATACGTCGGTGTTGAATCCACGGTGTTGGTCATGGTGATCAACCGGGTTAGCTCGGCGCGTCCATGGTGCCGTGTAGTTTTACCTTTATGCTCCTCAACCACCCATACCCCATACGTGAATCGTGAGTGAGTTCGCTATCGTGACTGATCAAATAGGTGCTACACCATCTATGCCGCGTTCTGTTGACGACGTACCCCGCTGTGTCGTCGCGCACCTCAATGAGTTCTTCATGGAGCGTCAGTCAGCCATGAAAGCCATTTCCCCCGTGGCAGACGAAGCAATGGCCGCCCTCACCGATTTCACGATCAACGGCGGCAAACGGATCCGACCAACATTTGCATGGTTGGGGTGGATGGGTTCCTTGCAGTTAACGTTCTCGGACGCAGCAGAACATCCAGATGCCGACGCTGTTATGCATGCGGCGTCCTCGTTGGAGCTCTTGCAGTCCTGCGCTCTGATTCATGACGACATTATTGATTCCTCGGCAACACGACGCGGAATGCCCACAGTTCATGAGCACTTCAAGCAGTCTCATTCAGCCCAAGCATGGCACGGCCGAGGAGAAAGCTACGGGAATGCGGTCGCGATCCTCATCGGCGATCTAGCCTTGAGCTGGGCAGATGACATGTTCATGGAGGCGGCATTGCCTCCCGCCCAGCGCGATCGTGCGTGGCAACCCTGGCAAGACATGCGCACGGAAGTGGTTTGTGGCCAAATCATGGATGTCACTGCTGAGGCTCAGGGGGATGGTTCGTTGCGCACAGCAGAGAGGGTCAACCGATATAAGACGGCGGCGTACACCGTGGAGCGCCCACTCCATATTGGGGCCGCCCTGGCAGGAGCTCCACAGGATACGGTGACAGCACTGCGCACTTTTGGGCGTGACATCGGTGTGGCGTTCCAGTTACGCGATGACCAGCTGGGTGTTTTCGGCGACCCTGAGGTCACTGGGAAGCCTTCCGGAGATGACCTGCGCGAAGGAAAGCGCACCACCTTACTGGCTCTCACGCTGGACATTGTCTCGGAGTCGGATCGCGAGACGGTGGAATCTAGTTTGGGCCAACCCCTGAGTGAGCAGGACGTTGATCATCTACGCGCGATTATTAAAAAGTCCGGCGCCTATGACCGCGTTGAGAAGCAGATCGATAGCTTAGTGACGTCCGCGGTCCATGCGCTCGCCGACGCGCGCTTATCTGACGACGCACACCGCGCATTGAGGTCGATGGCTATTTCCTCGACGGAGCGCCGTCGATGAGCACATCTTTTCTTTCTCATTACTTGTCGACGCCCCGGCGCGCGGTATCAGGCCGAATAAACCATGTAGTTGTGGTGGGGGCTGGCCTGTCTGGCCTGTCTGCGGCGGTATTGCTGGCTGGCTCCGGGCGTTCAGTGACGGTGGTGGAGAAGGCGGACCACGTGGGCGGACGCGCGGCGACCGAGACGATCTCTACTCCCCTGGGAGATGTCCGCGTCGACACGGGTGCGACGGTGGTGACGATGCCGTGGCTCGTTGATGAGATTTTGGCATCTGTGGGGCTCTCGACGGGTGACCTCGCGCCTGATTTTTCATATCAGCGTTTGTCTCCGGCGTATCATGCATTGTTTTCGTCGGGCCGGTATCTGGACGTATTCGCTGAGGGAGCTGGTGAGGAGGACGCTCAGGAGCCAGCTGCCGGGAGCGATAGCCGGCTGGACGATGAGATCCGTCGGTTTGCCCGGGACAAGTTCGACGACGCACCCCACCGCAACGGCGACGCGACCCGAGATGAGTTCGCTGAATCCCTTGTTACGGGTGTACGGGGTTATCGCCTGTGGGCGCAGTCAATGTTCGACGCGTGCTTTTCGCACTTGATGAACGCCGATTTCGATTCTGTGTGGGACCTTGTTCGCACCCGCGAATCGGCGCAGAGCTTGGCGCAAGTTGCGCGTCGTGGTGGCTCCGGCTCCTTGGGCCGGGCAGCAGATCGCTACATCTCCGACGATGAGCTTCGGAAGGTTTTTTCGTTCCAGGCTCTGTACGCGGGGGTTCCGCCCAAGAAGGCCCGCGCTGTGTACGCAACAATTTCCCATATGGATACCGGGATGGGAGTCTTCTATCCCACTCGTGGGCCACATGGTTCCGGGGTCGGCGCACTGTGCGACATTCTCGCAGCGGCACTCAAGCAGTCCGGCGGTGAGCTCATGCTCAACACCCGAGTCACGTCATTGAGCCACGCCTCTTACGAAGCCGGACCCTCTACAACCAAATCCGACAGAATTCATGCGGTCGAGACAACTCAAGGAACGTTGCCTGCCGACGTCGTTATTACGACATGCGACATCCCTGAACTCGATGCCGTCTCAGGCCGACAGAGCCATCGGACAATGAGGTGGTCCCCCTCCGCCTTCGTGATGCATGGCGCCATCCCCCGTGAGGTCGCACGCCACTGGCCTGGTGGGCATCACACCATCTCTTTCGGGAAGGAGTGGGATCGTACGTTTTCGGAGATCACTGCTCCTCACGGTCGTGGCCGTCTGATGTCCGATCCGTCGCTCTTGGTTACTCGTCCTGCCTGTTCAGCACCGGATTTAGCATCGACGTCGACGACGTCGCCTTATGTTCCTATTGAACCGGTCAGTGTTTTGGCACCGTGCCCCAATACCGAATCAGCCCACATCGACTGGTCGTCATTGGCTGCTTCCTATCAAGAGGATCTCCTATCTGTCCTGGAGAACCGCGGGTTCGAGGGCATCCGTGAGTCATTCGCCGTCGGGAAAGTGGATACACCAGATACATGGTCTGCACTCGGGTTGGGCGCAGGAACTCCTTTTGCCCCCGCTCATCTTTTTCGACAGACGGGGCCGTTTCGGTTCCGCAACTTCCCCGTGCGTTCGTTCTCGAACCTGATTCACGCTGGTTCAAGTACGACACCTGGCGTTGGGGTCCCCACTGTTATCCTTTCAGGAGCGCTTGCAGCTGCTCGGATAACGCGAGGTGATCATCCATGAGCACCCCTTCACGCACGAACCCACTGCGTCGACCACTGTGGTTGGGGACGGTCGCGTCGATACTTCTGATGGTGTCGTCATGGAGTTCCGGGGCTCAGCGTACCCGCGGGGGAATCGTCCGGATGCTCAATCTGGACTGGATCATGTATGGCCATGTCAAGAACATTGGCTTCATCTTGTCCTGGGTCGCGCTGGGGTTGCTGCTGTACTGCTGGTGCCTGTGGGGTCGGATTGTTTATCACGACAACACCCCCATCCGTGAATCGATAAAGACGCTGGTGGGGTGGATAGTTCCGCTCCTTTTCGCGTCCCCGATGTACTCGCGCGATGTCTATTCCTACCTGGTCCAGGGGGCAATGGTCCGCGATGGGTTTGATCCCTACAGGGATGGGGCTGCCGTCAATCCTGGGCCGATGCTGCTGGAAGTCAGCCCAGATTGGAGAAACACCACCACACCATACGGGCCACTTCATTTATGGATCGGCGACGGAATAACAACCCTAGTTGGATCCAATATCACCATCGGCGTCTTTCTCTACAAGTTCATCTCCGTCGCAGGATATGCCGCTATTGCATGGGCAGTGGTATCCATTGCCCGGCATATCGGTGGGAATCCCGCAGTGGCCCTCTGGCTCGGTGTTGCCAACCCTGTTGTGTTTCTCCATCTGGTGGGAGGCATGCACAATGAATCAGTCATGGTTGCCTTTTCCTGCCTTGGGCTGGTTCTGGCTTTACGACGCCACCCACTGTGGGGCGCGCTGTTCATTGGCATCGGTTTTTCCCTGAAAGCGACGGCCCTCGTGACCCTTCCCTTCCTCATCTGGATTGCGATGCGGCAACGAGGAATCGCCCCCTCCACATGGTCACTCCACGACCCCCGGCGAACATTGGCGTCACTGAAAAAAGCCGTTCCCGCATTCGTGTTCTACGGAATCACGACTGTCCTGATTGTATGCACGGTGTTGAGCGCCATCACCTATGCGTCGGGGAGCTCGTGGGGCTGGGTGTCTCAGCTCAGCGGAAATACGAAGGTCATCAACCTCTTAGCGCTCCCCAGCTTCCTGGCCCAGTTCACGGCCGCTTTCGCAGCCTCGTTCTTCCCCGGCGCGACCTTCAACTCGGTGCTGTCGATCTACCGGAGTATCTCGATGATCATCATGGTTGTCCTCCTGGTCGTGGTCTGGTGGCGATTCCGCCAGACTCCGCGCCGGGCCATTGAGGGCGCAGCATGGGCGTACTTAATTACGTGCATCTTTAATGCCGTTACGCTGCCGTGGTATTACGCTGCTGGCGTCGTTCTCGTCGGTACTTTCCGGCCATCACCACGGGTTACGCACTTCACTGTTATTGCCTCGCTCATCGTGGCGGGATCGTTCACAGGGTCTGGCAACAATTGGTTGTACAGATGGTCCTGGATGTGGATCGTGATAACGGTAGCCTTCGTTCTGTATTTCGCCGTGTTCCGAGGGGACGAATCAAAATCCCATCGCTTGGGCACGACGCATGACCTCGCGAGCTAGGTGACCATGGAGTGCGTCGATGGGGCGCCCTGGCAGGGTTTCGTCGTCGGTAAACAGGTAGTTCAGTATCTCGTCATTGGAGTATCCGCCGTCGGACATGAGGGCGATGAGACCGGGGACGTGCTTATTGATGGTCACGCGCTCACCGGGCTCGGGGTGGCCCTCGTCGTTAAGCCCGTTGAAGAAGCGTGCTGGAATTTGCCGCTGGTGATCGCGGTCAATCGCGATAAGCTGGCCTTTATTAATAAGATCCCGAACCCGGCTGACGGACTGGTGGAGATAGTCCGCAACCTCTGCGATCGGGAGGACGATTTCGCTGGCGGATAGGACATCGGGAGTTCTTGAGTTACTCTTCACGGTTTATACCGTAGCTGACAATCCCTAGTAATTTGGTGAGTGGAAAGCATCTGGCCGACACAACGGGCTAAGAGAGGACAACGACCACGTGCCTACATTGAGCCATGGAGATCTGGTTGACCGCCGTTATCGCGTGCAATCACTTATCGCTCGTGGCGGGATGGCCGCGATTTATCGGGGCGTTGATGAACGTCTCGATCGACCAGTGGCGCTCAAAATTCTTGATGATCGTTTTGCTCACAATGATCAGTTCCGCACCCGGTTCGAGCGAGAAGCGCGGGCTGCGGCACGGTTGTCCCATCCATCGCTCGTTAATGTGTTTGACCAGGGTGATGATGGCACGAGTGTGTTCCTTGCCATGGAGTTGGTCGACGGTGGGACGTTGCGCGAACTCTTGCGTGAACGTGGTCCGATGCCCCCTCATGCGGCGACAGCGGTCATGGAACCGGTCTTGACTGCCCTCGGGTTAGCACATTCTGCTGGGCTAATTCACCGGGATGTGAAGCCCGAAAATATCCTGATTAGCGACGATCACCAGGTGAAACTGGCTGATTTTGGGCTGGTTCGGGCGACGGCTGAATCCTCCTTGACGACGACGTCGGTCATGATGGGGACTGTGGCCTATTTGTCCCCGGAACAAGTGCGGGGCGGGAGCGTCGATGGCCGAAGCGATGTCTATTCGGCGGGTATTGTCCTGTACGAACTTCTGACGGGGACGACGCCTTTCCATGGCGATACGTCGCTGGCCACGGCCTACATGCGGCTTGACCACCCTGTGCCGCCTGCCTCTGAGGCCATTGATGGCGTTCCGGCGGAGTTTGACCAGCTGATCTCCCGGGCAACTACTCTAGACCCTGATGATCGTTTTGCTGATGGCTCGGAGTTTCGCACGGCGGTTATGCAGGTTGCCGACGAGCTCCGGCTCCCTTTGTCCTCGTTCCGTGTTCCGGTTCCGATTGATTCGGCGTCGCATCGGTCTCGGGACGCGGCTCGGGAGGCTGAATCAACGCAAACACCCGATGGTGGGGATACTGGTGCCCGGCAGGATATCCCTCAGAGCGCCCCTAACGACGAGGGGAAAACGGCCGTCGTCGGAAATGTAGGAAATGCCGCTCCGCCGAAAAATACGGTTGACCACGATAGTTATGCGGGCACCGATGGATCGACGGCGGTGTTGTTTCCGGATTACGATCCCCACCGGTCAACCGGTGATATGGCCTCCACACGGATTGATTTCCCGGAACGGCAGCCGGCGGAACCGGAACCTTCCCATGTGGCGTCGTCGTCGGGAGGAACCGCGACACCTGCTCCGGGGTCAGCTGCTAGTCACCGCACGTCCGTGGCGAATGACAAACCACAGGTGGGAAATCACTCACGCCTCGGCTGTGCTTTGTGGACCATTGTCGCGCTTATCCTCGTCGGCGCGGTCAGTCTCGGAGCATGGTGGCTGGGTTCCGGCCGGTACGGGGAGATTCCGTCGGTGACCGGGTCTGACGTTTCAACCGCCCATCACGACATCACTGAGGCGGGTTTTGAGGTCACTGAAAAGACGGAATATTCCAATACCGTTCCCTCGAAGACGGTTGCGGCGTCGTCACCCCAGGCCGGCAAGCGAGTGACAAAGGGATCGACCGTGACATTGACCGTCTCTGCAGGTCGTCCGACGGTTCCGGAGATTCCAGCAGACCGGTCAGTGGAGGTCTACACACGGACTCTCTCTGAGCGGACGTTGTCTACGAAGACAACGAAGTCCGACTATTCTTCCGACGTCCCGGAGGGGCAACTTCTTTCCGTCTCCCCCGCTCCGGGGAGCACGGTCGGTGTGCGTTCCTCAGTCACACTCACTGTCAGTAAAGGCCCTAAGCCTGTTTCCGTCCCCGATGTCTCAGGAAAATCCGAAGATGATGCCCGGCATGAACTAGAGAAGGTCGGCCTTCATGTCGGTGACGTTTCGACGGACGACTCGGCAACCGACCTCCGCCAGCGGGGCAAGGTGACTCGCACCGATCCTGGTGAAGGAACGGAAGTCAATGAGGGCTCGGCGGTCAACCTCTTTGTTGCCCCGGATGTTGCGGTTCCACAGTTGATCGGTTCTACGGTCAAGGAAGCTCGTGCGAAGGCAGAGAAAGCTGGGTTGAAGATCGACGCTGGCGATGCGAAGAGCAATGACCGTGTTCTGGTTCAAAATCCCCTGCCCGGTTTTTCTGCCGAACGTGACTCGGTGATCACTGTCAAAACTGTGAAGACTCTCTAGTCAGATGAGCTCGAGCTTGTCCCTGTTCTCGAGTACCATATCCACGTCCTCGTGATCATCTTCAGCGCAGCACAACGCGTGCCTGCGCGTTATAGCTTCTTGTCATGAAAAGGGCTTTCGTGTGTCCCACCATTTAGACTCCGCTTCGACGTCGGCACGTTCTGAGTTTTCCGCGTCTTCCGAAGAAGACCAGGCATCACAGTCGACGCAGACCGATCCTGCTGAGGCCGCAGCACCCACGTCCCCGTTGAGTGAAGCAACGTTGAACGACTCAACGTCCGATGAATCACACGCCGACGACGGTGCCTCCTCGGACACCGTCTCGGAGACAATGGCAGCTAACGGCAGCGCGAGAGTTACAGCAGCAACGGAGTCTGGCGAGATCTCGCGTCGGAAATGGGACCGGAAAGCTCTCATCATTGCTGGAGCCCTGACTGCTGCATTTGTGATAACTCGGGCCGTGATGTGGTGGCTCGACCACCACATCGGTGACTACTGGATGATCGACACCCCGGTGGATTATTACTTCAAAGGCCTCGACGACCCAGGTTCTAGGGCCATGCAAGAGTATCCCGTACCGGTCATGTGGATGGTCACAGTCTTGAAGTGGCTGACCATGATCTTCTCCTCCGCCGACAAGATCACGGTGTCCATCTGGATGTTATTAGTCGTTGACGTCGGGTTTTTTGCCTGGCTTACTGCCAGCCGACGCTGGTGGGGTGCCGGATTCTGGGTTCTCTTCGGGCTGTTCTTCGGACCTTTACTGTGGACCCGCTGGGATATCGTCCCCGCTGTGCTCGTGGCCGCCACACTGGTCACGCTTGTTCGGCACCCGAAGGTCTCAGGCATCCTCTTAGGGTGTGCGACCATGATCAAACTGTGGCCGGCCATCATCGGCACGGCACTCGTCGGCTGGTGGAAGAGCCGGCAGACATGGCAACGGATCGCGTCATTCGCAGCCACGTGCGTCGTCATTGCAGCATTGTCCGTGTGGGGGCATGGTTTCCACCGCATCACGTCGGTGTTCAATTACCAAGGTGATCGCGGTCTTCAGATTGAATCCATCCCCGCAACTGGCGTGATGTGGGCTGCCCACCACGGCGAAGACGCACTGAGCATTTCGTATGCTGCATCGCAATCGTTTGAAGTGTTCGGCCCTTCGGTGTCTCGATGGGAAACATTCTCGACGATCCTGACCGTCATTATGGTCCTCGTCTGTGTCTACCTGTGCGTCGCCGCGCTAATCGGAGCAAATGGTTTCCGACGCATGTTCCCGCGCGCCGCGGACGGCGCATTGACACCACCCCAACAACGCATGCTTGTCATCGAGAAAACGACGGACAATGGCTGGTCGGCGCGTCGCTCAGCATGGTTGGCGCTGATCATCATCGGGGCTGTGCTGATCTCAAATAAGGTGATGTCCACGCAATACGTTGTGTGGTGGGCCGCTCCCCTCGCCGTGTGCCTTGACTCAGTCCAAGGCAGTCCGGCGTCGGCAAGCAAACAATCAGCATGGAGTCTGCGGATAGCTGGTGGTCTCATGCTGGTCATCGGTGGTTTGTCGCAGTGGATTTATCCCGTCGCCTATAACTCGATAATCAGCAATGACGATAACCCGTCGGTCTTGATTCTGGTTGTCCGCAATCTGCTGATCATTGCGGTTTTCCTCATGCTGGTGGTCGGTTTCGTTAAAGAGCCTTCAGTCCGTCTTGTGGGTCTTCGCGATATCTCGGACATGATTCACCGACGGTACGCCCGCGGACAGTGGCGGAACATCACCATCGAACGCACACCTATGTCCAGGCGTTATCACGGGAAACACCGCCTCCGTCGACTGGTTATCACTTCCCGTAAACCCAACCAGGTTGAATCGGGCGACGACGAGGTAGCGCGCGTTGAGCCTGACGACTCAACACAAACTCCGCATGAAAATGTGGATACAGATACGTCGACGGCTGTCGCTACCGGTGCCGATATAAGTGCAGATACGGACACTGCTACAGAAACGACGCAGCACGTGGACGAAGAAGAATCTGACACGACGTCGGTCGACGACGAAGAAGCCACGGACGAAGAGGCCGCGGCCGACGACGAAGGAGAATCGCAGAAGTCATCGCGGTCGCACGCGTGGCAGGGTGTTGGCCAGCGTATTCTCAATTCCGAGCTCACCGGTGTGTGCCTGATCACGGTGGGTGTCTATGCCCTAGTGCAGACCATCGTCGGTATTGCATTGGCTTACAATGCAAAGCTCTTTAATTCGTCTTTCTCGGACCAGATTCAATCGTGGGATGCACAATGGTTCACGAGAATTGCTGAATTCGGTTACCGCGGGGGCGAAGCGATCGACGGGAATCCGCCCGAATTCCGCACAGTTGCTTTTCTTCCCGGAACACCGTGGTTACTACGAGCCACCCATGCCATAACCGGATTGGATTGGGCCGCGGCTGGCTTGCTGATGAACGCCATCATCGGAGTCATTGCCACATGCCTGCTCGCCGCTATCATCCGTAAATTCACCAGCTCACTACTTGCCGTTGTGCTCGCTGTGGCGGTCTTCGCTGGTTTCCCGATGTCAGTGACGTACATGATGGCGTACTCGGAGGCGCTCTTCGCGCTCTGCACGTTCCTGTTTATCCTGGGCTACTTGAACAAGGATTTCCCTCTCGCTGCGACAGGGGTGTTCATGGCCTGCCTTGTCAGAATGACCGGGTATGACCTTGCCATTGCATTCGCAATCGGGGTTCTGCTGCATCATCGTCGCAATGTACGCGCATGGATTTGTGTTGCCGTCGCTCCCCTCGGCGGAGCCATTTATATGCTGTGGGCAGACCATCTTGCGCGGGACGCCGGCGGCTACTTTGCCGTTCAAAAAGACGGCTGGGGAACGCAATTCGATTTCGGGAAGACCACACTTCACGATCTGCCGAGGCAGATTTTCGCCCTCGAGGGTGTTGTCCCACTGTGGGGTTCGCTAGCCATCCTGGGGACACTCACCCTCATCATTGTGGGTATTATCAGGCGTTTCCCCTTCATGATGTGGCTCTGCGGCACAGGGGTGGGCCTCAACGTGATTCTGTCGTCGGGGTACTTCCACTCGCGACCGCGCCTACTGCTCATGGCAGGCGTGCTACTCACTATTTGCATGATCGTGACGACGGTTCGACGATGGCCAATCCTGACCACGGCCTACACCATCGTCATCGTCTGGGTCGGAGTATGGCTGTCCGAATACATGCTGACTCAGTGGGCCTACGCCATTTAGTCGTAAGTACGTAGACCAAAAACGGTGGGGCGGTCGTATGCACCACCCCACCGAATGAGCCTTAATTACGCAACATCTCTGCAACCAAGAAGGCTAGCTCCAACGATTGCTGCGTGTTCAACCGTGGATCACATGCCGAAGCATAGCGGCCAGGCAAGTCCACATCAGTGAGGTCTTGCGCGCCACCCACGCACTCGGTGACATCCTCACCGGTGAGCTCAATGTGGATACCGCCGGGATGCGAACCGATGGCCCGGTGGACCTCGAAGAATCCTTGAACTTCGTCGATAACACGGTCGAAGTCGCGCGTCTTGTACCCGTTTGAGCTCGTGAATGTATTGCCGTGCATGGGGTCACACTGCCAAATCACTTTATGGCCAGTGGCCTCCACGGCCTCGACGATCGGTGGCAGCACCGTCCGGATCTGGTCGTAACCCATCCGGGACACCAAGGTAAGACGCCCTGGACGACCCTTGTATCCCTTCACATGGCCTGGCGCGTCGTCCGCCACATCCGGATCGAGCTTCTCCACGTAAGCGACCGCCTCTTCAGGCGTCGTCGAGGGCCCAATCTTGAGTCCCACTGGGTTGGAGATCAAGGCAGCGAGGTTGACGTGGAAATCGTCGATACCCCGGGTTCGTTCACCGATCCATACTTCGTGTGCTGAGAGGTCGTAAAGGGCTGTTTCTCCAGCTGGATCCTGGCCCAGGCGCAACATGGCGCGCTCATAATCGACGACGAGGGCTTCGTGGGAACAGTAGATATCGGCCGTGTGCAAGTTCGAGTCCGAGACCTTACATGCCTCCATGAACCGCAGGCCATGATCAATTTCTGATGCCAGCGCTTCATAGCGCGCGCCCGCCGGGGAGGTCTGCACGAATTCGCGGTTCCATTCGTGGAGTTTGTGCAAATCCGCAGTCCCGGATGCCGTCAAGGACCGAACGAGGTTCATTGCGGCGGCGGCATTCGCGTAGGCGCGAACCATCCGAGCGGGGTCGTGACGACGCGCCTCTTCCGTGGCTTCAACGCCGTTGACTAAGTCGCCTCGGTAATTCAGCAGCCCCTGGCTGTCGTAATCAGAGCTGCGGGGTTTGGCGTATTGCCCCGCGATCCTCGCCATTTTGACGACTGGCATTGACGCACCGTAGGTCAACACAACAGCCATTTGCAGCAGGGTTTTTATATTGGCGCGAATGTGCGGTTCGGTGTTGGATTCGAATGTCTCCGCGCAGTCCCCACCTTGTAATAAGAAGGCTTCGCCGAGCGCAACATGTCGCATCTGCTCTTGAAGTTTGCGAATTTCCGCAACCACGACAATCGGGGGTACGGACTCCAAAATCTTCCGCACGTTGGAGGCATCCCGCTCATTCCAGGTGGGTTGTTGGAAGGCGGGGCGGGAGATCACATCTTGGAATCGTTCTTCTAAACCGCCAGGTAGAGGCGGTAAATCAGGGAGGTCATTAACCGGTAAATCTATTGTCCAGCTCACAGGGGCAAAGTGTAGCGTAGCTTTGCGTTATGTACTGAAAAGCCAGCGAGTTACCCCAGAATGGTGACGACTCTCCCTTGATGCCTGCCCCTACTTCAATTCCATTCCCGTTTTTTCTTTAAAGACCCGCGCACACACTTTGAACTTGGCGACGTTGTGCCGCGCATCAGCTAAGGCATCATGTGCGTTTTCCGGGACCGGAGGCAGAGCTGGCTTGCCGACGAAGACCCACGCGTGCTTCATCTCTCGGGTGAACCTGGGGATATTCCTCGGCAGGTCCTGCATAATGCCCCACAGCTGAACCAAACAGATGTGGTCATACGCCCCCACCCACGCCCACAAACGAACATGGTCGTCGTCGCCAAAGAACTCTTCTAAATCGCGCCGGATCGTCGATCTGTTTTTCCATAGTGGCGACGACGGGTTCGGGAGATGCGGCAACACGTGCTTCTTCACCCACGGATTGGCGCGGGAGAGATCGGCGTCGGTAGATACTGCGTAATATTCACGGCCGTCACTGGCAACAATGCCAATAGAGACGAGATCTATGGTCTGACCATCTTCAATAAATTCGGTGTCATAAAAATAATCCATATGACAAGGTTAGTACGTCATGGATAACGTGTTCAGGTTGTTCTGTGTCTGAACGACGGTGGCCATCGTTGGCAACGAACATCAACAATGAAAAAGACCGACCGGGGGTGCCGATCAGTGAGGTTCCGCCACGACTGGGATGCCAGGTAGACTCTGAGGCCATGCGTGTCCGCGGTAGTTGTGAACGAATCGTACATTTTTTATCTGAGACATGGGTGGGCCGGCTCGTGGTCACCGCCGTTCTCGGGCTCGTTCTGTACTACCACTTCTTCGATGTGTTCGGCGACGGAGAATTTCGCTACCACATCGACCTCGATGTGTATCGGTCAGGAGGACAGGCTTTTGTCCGCGGTTTCGGGCTTTATGACCGCGATTATCCTGTGCGCGGCATTAATCTTCCATTCACCTACCCTCCCCTGGCGGCCATCCTCTTCAGTACGCTGACGTGGTTTTCGCTCACAACTGACACCCTGTTAATGGTTTTCGCCACGGCGGCGATGACCTGGTGGTGTGGTGCGGTTCTGATTAACCACTTCACGGACCCTGTGCGCACGTCCGGTGCCGACGGTAAATCGGCTCAGCAGACCATGACCAGCTCATTTAAGCGGGCGGGGTGGCTGTCCTACATGATTCTTCCGTTGGTTCTCCTGAGCGAGCCTTTTACGCACACATTAAGTTTCGGTCAGATCAACGTTTTCCTTATGGCCCTTGTGCTGCTGGATACCGCCGTGAAGCGCACTCGCTGGCCTCGAGGCATATTTATCGGATTAGCAGCCGCCATCAAATTAACGCCCGCCGTGTTTGGCCTCTTCTTCCTCGTCAAAAAAGATTGGAAATCAGCCATCACCTGCGCCCTCTCTGGAGTGGCCTGGACCACGATCGGCTGGGCAATTCTCCCCCACGATTCAAAAGATTATTGGACCGTCGAAATTCACAATCCTGATCGGATCGGGGGGTTGGCCTATGCCGGTAACCAGTCTCTACGAGGAATGATCGCCCGTTTTACGAATGACGACACTCTCCAGTCTCGGTGGTGGATTGTCCTTAGTGTGCTGACATTCGGGCTCATCCTCACTGCCATGCTGCGCCTGATACGTACGGCGTCGAAGCTTCACTCCGATCCCGTTGATCCCGGCGCGGACAATCGGCTTTCCGCCACCGGCCCCCGCTACGACGGTCAGAGTTTCACCATCGCATTAGTGGCTGCCACCAGCCTTGTTGCTCTCCTGCTCTCCCCTGTCTCGTGGTCGCACCACTGGGTTTGGTTCTTGCCATTCGTCATTGTGACCATGAATGCGGCTTGGAATTCGCGGCACATTATTCCTCGCTGGCAGAACAATGTGCTGTGGGTTGTTGCGGTAGTGGGCTTGATGATCTCCACGGTCACGCCATTCCATTGGTTCTTCCCCAACTCGGAAAACCAGGAGCTTCAGTGGTCTTTGATTCAAAAGATTGTCGGAAGCGACTATGTTCTGTGGGGCTTCCTCTTCCTGATTGCGATGGCATTATTCCCACGAGCTTTTACCACTGAGAAAAGCTAGTAGCCTGTGGCTTTCTCATTCACAGGGTTCCGACGTCCACCACGCCCGTCCGACACAGCCAACGGCGACAGAGAAGACTCCACGCACACCATCGATAGCCGACGAGTGACGCAGGGTTCGGGCCAAAGGCCTGGCTCAACTATATGGGGTTGGGTCTGGGTCCTCGTCGGCGGATTGTCATGTGTATCGCTGTTCTTCACGTTGTGGACGCTACGTTTCACACGTGATCTTGATAGCTCTGCCTATTCCAATGGTGGCGGATACAGTCTCCACCTGGGCGACTCTTCAAGGATTGTGTTGACCCCGCGAAACCTCGTTGACCTCGAGGTTTACCGAGCGGGTGCCCGTGCGATTGTTCATCATCACGCATTATATGACGGTACTTTCTCAACTAGCGAGCGTTCTCTCCCCTTCACCTATCCCCCTTTTGCCGCATGCGTGATGGTGGGGCTACTTGTTCTACCCACCGTCGTCGGGATGGTGTTTCATTCTGTGCTGTCCCTCGGCGCACTTCTTCTCACCACCTCAATTCTCACACAAGGGTGGCGAATCCAGTGGCGGTATCTCGCGGCCGCCGCGGTCGTCGTATCGGAACCAGCCCGTGCGACGCTGTCTTTTGGGCAGATCAATTCAGTGTTGTTGCTCATGGTTGTGGTTGATTGGTGGATTCTTTCCGAAGCTCCACCAGGGTCCCGACGTCGCGCAGTGGCAGGTGTGCTGACAGGTTGCGCTGCTGCCATCAAGCTAACTCCTGCCGTTTTCATTCTGGTTCCGCTTCTTCGCCGGGATGCCTGGTCAACAGCGCGGTGCGCGGTCTCCGCGATGGTGGCAACTGGCGTAGGTGCGTTAATCGTCCCCCATGACACCTGGGTTTACTTCCGTCATGTGTTGTGGGCGACGGATCGGATCGGCGACCCGACAATTATTTCCAACCAATCGGTTAAGGGGACGTTGGGACGACTCGCCACGTCAGTGGCTGACTCTCATGCGGCTGCTGGTGCGTCGCGGCCAATGGCCATCGTCTGGGCGCTGGTTGTGTTTGTCCTGGCGGCTCTCCTCATCGCAACGAACCGTCGTCGCCACAATGACGTCCAAAGCTCAGGCCAGATCAATACTGGTCGGCCTATTCTTCCCTCCGCGGTGGGGCTTTTCGGGCTCCTCGCCTCACCGGTCAGTTGGACACATCACTGGGTATGGGCCTTACCGGCCATAGTCACCCTGTTCACTATCACTGGGAGCAGTAATCTTCCCGCCACGACGGGTTCTGATGCGGTGGACTCTGCTCACAGCAGTCAGCATTCCAGGTCTCGTCGAGCCAAATGGTATGCAATACTAACTAGGACCGGTTCAGGAATTTTCCTGATGGGAACTGTATGGTGGGCGCCTCTGGTGTCACGGTTGGTGGATGCCCCCAGACCAGAGGTTTTCGACCAGGCGCTCTCCCATGGTGGCTTCATCGATAACGTCACGGGCACGTTCTTTTCGGTGTTCATCGGGTGTCTAGAAAATAGCTATGTCGTGTGGGCTGGATTCGCATTTGTCACCTTGGCTTCTGTAGCCTGGTCACCGGCCCAACGACGGAGGAGAAACACACGTACATGTCAGCTTCATCGGTGACACGTCTGTCTCATTCGCGTCGCAGCACACCCGCTACCCGCGGTGCGGCAAGCAACACAGCAGACTCAACGTCAGCACCTCACGACGGTACAGAATCTTCCTCTGCTGGTGCGTCGTCACGACCTGAGTCCGAGGTTGCAGCACAAAGTTCGGATAGCGCAGTGACCGCGTCGAGAACTGACACGACAGAAACGCCCGCACCGCGCAAGAAACAGAGACTCCTCTGGCCGGACATCGGCAAAGGCATCTCGATCTTGGGTGTGTGTTTTCTCCATGCCACGATTTACACTCCCGACGGCGTGTACACCGCTGCTAACGCGGTCAATGACTGGTTGGGGCCGGTACGCCTGCCTATGTTCTTCATGGTGTCCGGTCTGTTTTCGTATAAGGTCCGACGTCAGACGCTCGGCGAACTCTGGCACTCGCGTCTCCGGTTTTTGCTGATCCCTTACCTCGTGTGGACGCCCCTGGAACTCTGGTCCAAAATGTGGGCCAACAATTTTGGGATAGATACTCACGAAATTGTCACCTCAGTTATCCACGGCGAATGTGGCCTCTGGTTCCTCCACTGCTTAGTTCTTTTCACTTTGGCCGTCTGGGTGACAAAGTGGTTGCCTGATCATTGGGCGCTGGCGGTCAGCGTTCTTCCCTGGTTGTGGCAGATGTACAACCCTGTCACGCCGACGCAGTCGCACATTTTCAATTACATGCCAGTCTATTTCGTCGGCGTCTTTATGCGGCCAGCATTGCTGGCGCTCGCGCGGAAATGGCGGTCACCCTGGTGGTGGGGAGGAAGCTTCGCTCTCTTTTGGTGCACGAAAGTGGCTTATTCACATTTCGGCGAAAGCTACGATCACCTCGTCGAGATGGGAATTGCTCACAACGATGCTGGCCAGCTCGATGTTCTGTTTTCGTCCATCCGAGCACTGGGGGCACTTCCGTTATCAATCTTGGTTTGTGCGCTCGTGGCACAGATCCCCCTTCTAGCGCGCCCCTTGCAATACATAGGGCAGCGGACTTTGGTCATCTATCTGTTCCACATGACCGCGATGAACCTGACGTGGGATCGCGCCCTCTATGTCTACGGCATCCGCGAGGACGTGACCAACGCCAATGACAACGTCCGAATGGTGTGCATCATCGGACTCTTCATCCTGTGCCTGGCGTCGGGGTGGGTCGTCGAGCAATGTAAGCGCTTGCCCGTCGTCGGCTGGACGATTCGCCCGTCAATCCCCTTTTTCCATTTCCCCTCAGGGAACGCAAGGCAGCATCGGCATCGTAATACGCCACCGTCGACGATGACGTAATGGCTAGGAGCCCGTTGAGGTAGCCGCCGTTGACGCGACCAATGTTGGCGTGGCCCGGTTTGGACGAGACCAGCGGGCCAACTGCACCGCGGCACGGCCAACGTCGTCAAACTGGTTAATCCGCGAGCATGAGGATCTTACTTAGGCTCGCTCCCCCGCAAGTAGCCTTTACCCTCATTCAAGGCAGCTTTCACATCCGCTGCATAAAAGTCATGGACATACTCCTGGCCACCGAGTTCATGGAGAGACTCCATAATGTCGTCGGTAAATGTCCTGAGGCGCTCGTATTCGTCCTCAATATGCATGTAGTCCAGAGGATCAAGCGGCTCCCCCACAGAGACTCCGACGCGAACTGGGCGCGGGAATAGGGAGCCAATCGGGTTAGCTTTCCGCGTGTTGATCATCGCGACGGGATAAACCTTCTGCCCCGACTCGAATGCCAATCGCGCGATCCCTGTTTTTCCGCGGTAGAGACGACCATCAGGCGACCGAGTTCCCTCCGGGTACATGCCCATCAGATCGCCACGGCCAACCACCTTCAGCCCCGCGTTCAACGCGTCCTGAGCCGTCTGACCGGAAGAGCGGTCGATCGGGTACTGCCCCACCGACGAGAAAAACCAGGCCTGGATCCGGCCGACGAGCCCCGGCGTCGTGAAATACTCACTCTTAGCAAGAAACGTGATCTGGCGGGGGCATAGCAGCGGAAGATAAAACGAATCCATCACCGAGAGGTGATTGCTAGCCAAGATCGCTGGGCCCTCCGAGGGGATCCGGTCGATGTTCTTCGTAAACGGCCTGTTCCATACCCGAAGAAAAGGACCGAAGAGAATGTATTTAAATGTCCAATACCAGCGATTATGCATGACTTTCCTTGAAGCTATCTCGAGCCAAATCAGCGACCCCAATCATACCGGCTTCTGCCCCTAATGTTGCCGTTTTGATCTCCGCGAGTGGCCGATGCCCTGCCCCCACCACATTATCGGCATAAGCCCGAAGAGCACGGGACATAAAAAGAGCAGAGTCGGTGGAAACGCCACCCCCGATGACGATCAGGGACGGGTCGAAAAAGTCCTGGACCATGGCCAGACCTCGGCCCAACCACAGGCCAAAGTCATCGACCACGAGCTTCGCTAGGGGATCCCCTTCTCGGGCAGCGAGAGAGACATGCCGGCCGGTGATTTCATCCGGGCGGGTCCGGTAGTCGCGAAGTAGGTCAGAGTCTAAGTCAGTATGGGAACCGATCATTTCGCGAGCGGTCGTCGCCATTGCTGTCCCGGAACAGTAGCGTTCCAGGCAACCCCGCTTACCGCATGAGCATTGACGACCATCGGGGACTACGCAGATATGACCGAACTCGGGCGCGGTGCCGTACGCTCCCCGATAGATCTCGCCGTTCACCATCAACGTACCGCCAATACCGGTTCCGATGGCAAAGAGCACCCAATTGTTCTCGTCATAGGCGCTGCCGTAGCGATACTCGCCCCACGCGGCAGAATTAGCGTCGTGCTCCAAGCGGACGGGAAGACGAAGCCGCTCCTCCAGACGGTCGACCACCTTCGCATCGCGCCAGGGAAGGTGGGGTGCGTACCGGACTGTTCGACAGTCCGGCGTCAAGAATCCGGCGACTGCCATCCCTACCGCAGCGATGTGGTGCCGGCGTTGTAAGTGTCGGACAATCTGCACCACACCGTCTTCCAGCGCATGTGATGAAGCCGGAGTCGGGATTTGCTCCGAATCGATGATTGTCCCCTCGTCGGTAACAACCGCACCACGCAGGTTCGTACCACCAATATCAAAGCCGACAGTAAGCGGCCGGACAGAAGCGTGATCGGACATCAATACCTTTCGTTGAGGACCGCCGAAGAAAGAATCGTCTCAGCCCGTGGATAATGGCCTACTTCCGACGACGTAACTGGCGAATGGCTAACTTATTCAATCTAGCCCGTCGAATAAAACCTGGGCCAATTGCGGCCCTCTCACGGACCACGACCACTCCTTTTGGATGTATTCGCGGCCCTTCTGTCCCTTCGCTGCAGCGCGTCCCGGTTCAGCAAGCAACCCTGCGACAGCATCCACAATCTCATCGACACGTCGACCATTGACGACGATCCCCGTTTCCGAGGGACGGACTGTCTCTGGTGCTCCACCACCGTCTCCTGCGACCACAGGCACGCCGCATGCTTGGGCTTCAAGAAAAACGATGCCCAACCCCTCAACGTCCAGTCCGCCGCCGAGCGTGCGGACCGGCATCGCGAAGACATCAGCGCACCGATAAAAATCCGGTAAGGCATCGAAGGGAACGGGGCCCGTCGTAATGAGCGAATCGCTGACACCTAACGCCGATGCGCGATCGATGAGCGACTTTCTACCCTTCCCCGGGCCAACAATAAGAAGTTTCGCTGTGGGGATACGCTTCCGGATGCCGGGGAGAGCTTCCACAAGCATGTCTTGCCCTTTTCGCGGCACAATCCGCGAAATACATACAACGAGGGGCGCGTCACCCAATCCGTATTGCCGACGAACACGGTCACCCGCCTCCTTATTCGGCGAGAAACGGGCGATATCAACCCCAGGTTGGAGCGATGACCACGCTGGGTGGAGACCGAAAGCACGACGTGTTCGCATCTGGGCATATTTGGACACGTAGGTCAGCATGTCGACACGTCCGCCGATCATACGAAGGACTTGCCGTGCCCCTGGAACCATCGACCAACCAATCTCATGGCCATGCGTCGACGCCACGATCCTTCGAGCACCCGCTCGACGAGCAGCTGAGGCCATGAGGGCGAGCGGCGTGCTCGCACCGAACCACACGGTGTCGATTGACCAGGCGCGGATGATCTCTTGCATCCGTCGGGCTGTCATTGGGGTGGGCAGCATAACCCGACGCGGCCAACGAATGATGGCGAACGGAGCGTCGCGGTCAAACGCCTGAGTTGCGCTTTCATCCTGAGTGGAGGCAAAAACGATCAGTTGGTCGGGGTCGAGTGTCTGAACAAACTCGTGAAGGTACGTCTGAATCCCACCCACTGTCGGTGGGAAATCATTGGTGACGAGCAAGACCCGACGAGAGTGACCCATGGGCTCACATTCTATGAAACATCGCTGCTCTAGTAGCGACGGGCCCCGTACACAGGCATCGAGTTCACTCCGACAACCTGCACAGGGATGCCGTAATCGGCGGCGTGGACGACCTTGCCGTTGCCGATATAAAGACCGACGTGGGTGGCCCCTGGGTAGTATCCGATGACGTCACCAGGTTGAAGATCATTCATGGACACGGGCGTTCCGCCAGCCATCTGAGCGCCGGACGTGCGAGGAATGGTCTTCCCCATCTGACGGTACGACCAGTACACCAGGCCTGAACAATCGAACTCATTCGGCCCAGCCGCGCCCCATGAGTACGGAGCACCGAGCTTCGATAGGGCCGCGTTGACAGCAGCATTAGCTGATTGCTGGGCAGCCTTGATTTGGTCCTTACCCATGCGAATCGGGTTGTTCTTATCTTCCCACCGCCGACGCTCTTCAGCGGAGAGGTTATCGATCGCAGCCTTAATTCGGGCAGTCTGAGCTTTAAGCTCGTCCTGCTTGGCGAGCAGCTCTTTTTCCTGCTTATTCAACTCATCAGAGGCATTCTGAGCAGCGTCTTTGGCTTTTGCCGCGACATCTCGTTCTTTGTTCGCCGCGCTTGACTCACGTCGGTACTGATCGAGCGTATTTTGCCGTCCGGTGGCAAGGGCGCTGATATACGATGCCCGGTCGATAGCGTCCTGCGGGTTCGCTGCACCGATATAGGCTGTGGTGGGGTCAATGCTGACTTGCCGGTAGCGCGACAACGCAATCTGATCCACCTTGGAGCGAATCGCGTTAGCTTTATCCGACGCCGTCCGTGCCGCGTCCGACTTGCTATCGACGTCGTGCTGAGCTTCTTTCAGCGTTTGATCAGCGCCTTTAATCTTTTCTTCAAGCTCTTTAATTTTTTCCGACGTCTGCTCGGCTTCGCGCGAAACCTCAGACATCTGCGCGAAAAGATCGTCTTTATTCGCCGGTGTCGCTGCCGAGGGGGCAGGGTCGGCATGAGCGGGAATCTGGCCAACTACCGGAATGGCAAGAAAGGCTGGGAGGGAGGCCGCAGCTACCACCATTCGAGTACACCGCGACGGCAAAACCATAGTGAGACGCACGATGATACTTTTACCAGTTCCGCGTCAAAAAATCACCTTGACCAGTCAAAATGTTAATAAAGTTAACCGTGTGACCAATGCGGTTAATACCTACCAGGATTAACCAACCCTATCGATGTCGCCCATGCCGCGCGAACCAGCACCGAGCCCGCCAGATCTCGTCGGTTCTTTAATATAACAAAAAGCGCCCAGATCACCAGGGCGCTTTAATCCTCAGCTGTACTTAAGCAGCCGGAAGGTGTTTAGCCACTACAGCCGGCCGTGTGTAACAAGCTCGTGCCGGGCTCAACAGTTCGCGTTACGCGTAGCGGGCAGCCGAGTAGGCCTGCATGGAGCTCAGCGGAACGACAGACACGGTCTGACCTTCCTGCGGAGCGTGAACGACGTTGCCGCCACCGACGTAGACGCCGACGTGGTTTCCGCCGTAGAAGCCGACGATGTCACCGGGCTGCAGCGCGTCGAGCGCAACAGGGGCGCCGCCCGCCAGCTGGGAGTTCGAGGTCCGCGGGATGGCGATGCCAACCTGGTCGTAGGCCCACTTCACGAGACCCGAGCAGTCAAACGCTGCGGGGCCGGTAGCTCCCCACGCGTAAGGGGATCCCTGCTTGGACTGAGCGGCGTCGGCAATCTTCTGGCCAACGCTGCGCAAGGTCTCGATCGGACCGATGGCCGGAGCTTCAGCCGGTGCGCCCCCAATGTTTGCGGCAGTAGCGTCGGCGTTCGGGATGTTAGCCTGCGACATGTAGTCGTGGATCTGCTTGTTCAGCGCGTCCTGTGCCTGCTGAATCTGGTCCGGAACAGTGACCGTGTACTGAGTGTTAGGAATCTGAACCTCAGCAGCAGATGCGTTGGCAGCGCCTGCGATTGCGGTAGTCGCGCTCAAACCCACAGCAGAAACTGCAGCAATTTTGCGGCCGGTGGAAGCGCTCAAGCGGCTACGGTTAGCCATTCGTGTTTCTCCGATGCGTGTCGACGGTCAAATCTCAGGCGGCACCCGCCGCTCTGTAATGTCTCGAAAAGATTACGAAATGGATACGGTCTATGTCCAACTCGAAACCCGGGCAGGGGGTTCATTCACCCCAACCGCCATTCTGTAACCGAAACGTTATTTTCGAGCCACCTTCTACAGCGCCATGGTTACCTTAACCCACAAGACCCTCTTGCGCTGGGAAAATACCTCAACATGAGAGCTACCAATCACTCTAAGGCTCCCCGGAACGATGCTCCCAATAACCCAAAATGTGATATCTACCATAGTTTTGTCATGAAACCTCATCTCTCCCACAGAACTCACGCGTTTCAGCCTTCGATGGGCCACATCGCACATATATTTCGTCGCTACTCGAACTATGACTCTCCCCGGCTTTGCCGCATACCTCTGTGTCCCATGAGCGTTGTACCCTCTCACTGTGAACCGCGCCCGCACATCACTCGTCCCACATCATGGTGACTCCGTGAATTCAGAACACCCGTCATCTGACGTGCAGGCGCATTTCCCCGTTTCTCCGACATTCAACCAGGACATCGCCGACTCCCTGATCGTCAACACAACATTCGTCGTCGTGGACCTCGAAACCACGGGTTTGTCCGCGCACGAGGACCGCATCATCGAAATCGGAGCGGTGAAGATTCATGGCGGCGAGGAAATCTCCCGCTTTTCTACCTTCGTCGATCCGGGTCGGCTCATCCCCCCGCTCATCACGAATATCACTGGAATCAGTGACGATGATGTTAATGGAGCACCAAAAGAAGCGCAGGCAGTCAAGGATTTCCTTGAGTTTGCACGCGGGACGGTTCTTGTCGCCCATAACGCCCGCTTCGATATTGGTTTCCTCCAAGCTGCATCAATGCGCGCACACATCACGTGGCCACAGCCAACTCACCTGTGCACATTGGTCCTTGCCCGAACGATGCTGGACCGCTGTGCCGTCGGGTCATTCAAACTGTCGTCTCTCGCGCGTCATTTTCACGCCACGACGACCCCCACGCACCGCGCGCTCGATGACGCACTAGCCACAGTGACTGTGTTCCACGGTCTTCTTGAGGAGCTCGGGTCCCACGACATCATTCATGTCGGGGATATTCCCACGCGCCCCAGTCGTGGGGCCGCTGGTGCGTCGGTCTTCCAGGTACCGACCCCCGATGCCACGTCGATTTCGCCGTCTCCCAACCGCTACCGCCGCCTCATTGAGAACGTCCCCTCCAGCCCAGGCGTCTATATTTTCCGTTCACACTCGGGTGAACCGTTATATATAGGTACGGCAGTGAACCTCCGCCGTCGGCTCAGACAATATATAAATGGCAATGACAAACGACGCCTGATCCCGCATCTTCTTCCCCAGACTCGGAACATCGACACGATCGAATGTGCACACGGATTTGAGGCTGAGGTTCGAGAAGCAACGCTGATCGCTAAATTCCGCCCGCCGTTCAACCGACGCTCTAAGGAACCGCGGCAGTATTGGTGGATTTCCGGGGCTCGTCCGCGCGCGCACGACGTTTCGCGAGCCACTATCTCGCGCGATCCCCGCTCTCCTAATGCTCTCGGTCCCTTTCGGACGCGCCAAAAAGCGACGACTGCGGCACGGTTGCTGGGCATTGGAGCTCCGACAGCATCCGGGCTCCACGTCGACCAGGCCATTCATTGGCCACCGTCGTTATCGACTGCAGAGGAACGTATTGCTGCCTTCTTAAACCCTGAGGGAGTCTTAGATACCGACGACGTCGCCACTTCCGCCCCAGCTACCGCATCCAATGACATCCCAACCGGCGATCATTCATACACTCTTCAGAACCTGGAGGAGAACAACCGAAGTCAAAGGGATAGACCTGACTACTACCAACAATTAATTAATGTGGTCACCGACTTGGCGTCGGACGGTCGTTTCCAGCGCGCAGCTCTCACGCGGGATGCCGTTGCAGCCTTACTATCGACGACGGCCACCGCGCAGGCCTACCGCGCGCTCGCCGCAACTCCCGAGATGAGGTTGACAGCGCCTGATGGCGAAGGTGGATGGAACCTTGCCGTCGTCCGTTACGGGCGGCTGGCGAGCGCGGGGCACGTTGCCAGAGGAGGCGCTCATGGGAACGCGGTGGATTTGCTCCTCGCCCATGCCACGCATGTTGAGCCGGATTCTTCCCCGCTCGGAGGGGCGAGCATTGAACAATTACGCGTGATCCGGCGGTGGATGGAAAAACCCGGAGTGCGGCCAGGTCCTGGCTGCGAGGGATGGTTCATGCCGGTCCTGGGCGCTGGACGATTTGCCGCCTGGATAGATAAAGCTCAGAAGGCCACCGAGAGCTAACGGAATAGATATACGCGAAACCCCGCTTCCCTGTTAAGGAAAGCGGGGCTAGTGACGTGCGCGTGAAATTACCTTTGCACACCGCGGTGCGGGGCCGAGACTCACTGCTCGGCGGACCCACTCCGTGGAATGCCCGGGTTATTACTTATCGTCGTCCTTATACTGCTCGCGGTTACGCGCCTGCAGCTCTTCGAGCATCTCTTTCTGTTCGCGCTCATTCTCATGCTCGATCTCTTCCGCACGGTCCGCTATGTCTTGCGAATCCGGCGTGAAGAACGTGCCGCGACCCGGGTGGCCGGAGTAACCGAGCTGGTTCATCTGCTTCGGAACCGGGGCACCTTCGTATTCAAGCGGTACGGCGTGGCCGTGTTCATCAACCGGGCCTAGTGGCTGGTGAACTTCAATGAACCCACCTGAAGGCAGAACTTCGATCGTGCCGGTTGCGACGCCATGTTCCAGGACCTCACGGTCTGAGCGCTGCAAGCCGAGGCAAATACGGTACGTGCAGTAGTACACGATCGGCGGAACGATAACGAGACCGATACGTCCAACCCACGTCATAGCATTCAGCGAGATCTGGAAGTGGTAAGCGATCAGGTCGTTCATACCAGAGATGGTCAACAGGAAGTAGAAGCTGATGGCCATCATGCCGAGCGACGTACGAACCGGAACATCGCGGGGGCGCTGCAACAGGTTGTGGTGCAGGTCGTCGCCAGTGAGCTTTTGCTCGATGAACGGGTACGTAACCAGCAGCACAACCAGCACGAGCAGCATGATCGCTACCCAGAAGATAGCCGGGATTGTGTACCGACCGATGTACAACTCCCACGCAGGCATGACACGTGCAGCACCATCTGTCCAGAGCATGTAAATATCAGGCTGAGAACCTGCTGACACCTGAGCCGGGTTGTATGGACCCAAGTTCCAGATCGCGTTGATCTGGAAAATGCCGCCGAGCAGAGCCAGAACACCGAAGGTGATGAGGCCAAAACCGATACTCTTGACGGCGAAGACGGGGAGAATTCGCACGCCCACAACATTATTCTCCGTCCGTCCAGGTCCGGGGAACTGCGTGTGCTTCTGGTACCAGACCAGGGCAAGGTGCGCAGCAATCAATGCCAGCAAGATACCCGGAATGATGAGCACGTGTGCAATGTACAGACGGTCAATGATGATGTCACCCGGGTAATCACCGTTGAACATCATCCAGTGCAGCCAGGTACCGATGATCGGGAGACCCAGGATGATGGCCGACATAATACGGAGACCAACACCTGACAGGAGGTCGTCCGGCAGCGAGTAGCCCATGAAGCCCTCGGCCACCGACAGGAGCAGAAGCACACAACCAATAACCCAGTTGGCTTCGCGTGGCTTACGGAATGCTCCGGTGAAGAAGATACGGAACATGTGCACCGTAATAGACACGGCGAACATCAAGGCTGCCCAGTGGTGGATCTGTCGGATGAAAAGACCACCGCGGACCTCGAAGGAGAGGTTAAGGGCTGTCTCGTAGGCGCGGGACATTTCCACGCCGTTGAGCGGTGCGTAGGCACCGTCGTAAATGACCTTGCTCATCGACGGGTCGAAGAACAGGGTCAGGTAGGTTCCGGAAAGGAGGAGGATGACGAAAGAGTACAGAGCAATTTCGCCAAGCATAAACGACCAGTGGGTCGGAAATACCTTGTTGATCTGGCGCCGAACCCCGGAGGACATGGTGTAGCGGTCATCCATGTTCCGCGCGGCTTGCGCCATGTGCGATGGATAAGTCTTAGTGGTCATGAACGACGCTCCCAGAAGGCCGGGCCGACGGATTCAACGAAGTTACCCTTTGCGTAAAGGAATCCCTCGTCATCCACAGCAATGGGCAGTTGCGGAAGAGGACGTGCAGCTGGGCCGAAGACTGGCTTGCCGTAGTGCAACGCGTCGAACTGTGACTGGTGGCACGGGCAAAGAATTCGGTTGGTTTGCTGCTCGTACAGCGATGTCGGGCAGCCAATGTGCGTGCAGATCTTCGAGTAGGCGTAGTAATCGCCGAAGTGGAAGTCTTCCTGCCCCTTACGCTGAATGGCGCGCTTGGCGTCACTGTGGCGCAGACGGATCAACATGACCGAGTTACGCGAACCATGGATGGACTCCATGTGCGCCTCGTACACATCGGCGTTCTTGTCGTATTTGTCGTGGTCGTTGACGACATCCTCGAGAAGCGGGAAGACCGTTTCCATGGCCCCAGCGTTCAGGTCCTCAGGGCGAAGCCGCACCAAGCGGGTAACGCCACGAGTCTCGTACGTCTCGCCAGTAGCCTCATAGCCACCTTCGTGCTTTTCAGCTGTGACGCCGGTGTCGCGGCCTAGGTAAACTTTTTTCCCCTTCTCCGTGGGGGTCCATCCCGTCGTCCACAGGGTGCCGTCACCCTGGACGTCCATGCCTTTAGCCTTGGGCTTCCAGGGGTTCTTAATCATCCCGCCGATCGGGAAGATTAAGGCGAGCCCTGCAGCAACGGCGCCGGTTCCCATGATGCCTTTAAGCACCTTGCGGCGACCAAGGGTGGATGTTTCCCAGGAATCGTTGAGCAGAGCCACGAGGGTCTTCTGATCAACTTCATCCGACGGGCCGTCGTGACGACGCTGAACGGAAATTTCCTCGGGGATGAATTTCTTGGTGAACTTGACCGCTCCGATGCCGAGGCAGAGGATCGCCAAGCCCATGCACGCCCCGAATAGCGGAGTGTAGAGGGAGTAGAGCCAGAGGCCGTCCTCCCCTAGCCCCTTGTACTTCCAGGGCCAGAACAGGTAAACAGCGATAAACGCAATGGCGAAGACTGCGCCTAGAAGGAACCACAAGCCGACGCTGCGGGCGGCACGTTTCTCCTCAGGGTCGTTGTCCATGGGGAAACGCTGTTTACGGTAAGCAACGGTAACGTCGTCAAGCTCGGTGCCGAGGCGAGCGAGCTCGTCATTGCTCATGGCGGCTAGCTCTTCGGACGTGTATTTCTTCGTTATCTTGTCACTCATGACCGCGTTCCAATCCATAGTGCCGCGCAGACCATAACGGTGACGCCGCCGATCCACATCAACAAACCTTCAGTGACTGGACCAATACCGCCCAGACCGTATCCGCCCTGTGTCGGGGTGTCCTGCTGAGACTTGATGAAGGCGATAATGTCCTTCTTCTGGTCTGAGGTCAGTTGGCGATCGGAGAACTTCGGCATGTTCTGAGGGCCGGTCAACATCGCCTGGTAGATCTCTTGCTCATTGGCAGGATCAAGATCAGGTGCGTACTTACCACCGGAGAGCGCGCCGCCCTTACCGGTGAAGTTGTGGCACGATGCACAGTTCAAACGGAACAAATCAGAACCGCGAGCGGCGTCCTCAGCCTTGATGTTTCCGTCGTAGTGTTCGCCACGGAGAGACTCCATAGCGATGTTCCCGTCCTGGTCGTGAACGATGTCCGGTCCACCACCGCGGGACTGCACGTAAGCTGCCAAAGCCAGCGTCTCTTCTTCTGAGTAACGGGCTTTCTTACGCTCAACCTGGGCTTCGTTGCGGGTCATCGGCATGCGGCCGGAGTGCACCTGGAAGTACACAGCGCCTGCGCCAACACCGGTGAGTGCTGGGCCACGGTCTTTGACGCCCTGGAGATTGGCGCCGTGGCAGGTGATACATGCAACGTCGTAAATATCTTTACCCTGCGAGACGAGGGCTGCCTGGTCTTTATCAGCGTTGGCAGTCTGAGCGTCAGGGGTTAGGGCATCAGCGAGAAAACCTGCGCCAGTAAGGCCGAGGGCCAAAGCTGCCGTACTAGCAAAAGTACGACGTAACTTTCGGCGGCCACGGACCTTCTTGGCGTGGCGCACGGTGTCGGTTCCGGTCTCCACCGCGGAACCCGACAACGTGCCGGAATTGTTGGAGTTAACCATCATTTTCCCTTTATGTCGTCATGGAAAGTGAGGGCGGTGTGGTGGCCAATAAGGCCAGGCCCGGCCTACTGAATGAAGTAGATAGTGATGAACAGCCCAATCCACACAACGTCAACGAAGTGCCAGTAGTAAGACACGACGATGGACGCTGTCGCCTGGGCGGGAGTGAACTTGGCTTTGTAGGTACGCAAGAGCACGATCCCGAAGGCCAGGATCCCGGCGAAGACGTGGACAGCGTGGAAACCGGTCGTGATGTAGAAACACGAACCGTACACACTGTGTTGGATCGTTGTTCCGTCAAGGACGAGGTGCGTGTATTCGTTGACCTGACCAGCCAAGAACACGAGTCCCATAACGGCAGAAAGGGCGTACCAGCGGCGAAGGGCGAAAACATCACCTCGCTCTGCCGCGAACACGCCCCACTGCGCCGTAAACGACGACGCAACCAGGATGATCGTAAAGAACAGAGCCAGGGGCACGTTCAATTCGACATCCGCCGGGGGCCAATCTCCGCCGGAATTTGCGCGCGACACAAAGTACATCGCGAACAGACCAGCGAAGAACATCAATTCCTGAGACAGGAACACAACAGTTCCGACACTGACCATGTTGGGTCGGTTCAGTGTCGCAACACGCTGTGGTGCTGCCATACCTGAGTTTCCTACTGCGCTCGTCACGCATGTAATTATGACTGACAGCCCCCTCCAAGGTCACTTTTATACTTCGGCAAGTATCGGGAACTCTTAAAATCCCAGCTCAGAACCATGATGAAATTAGGGGGGAACCCTTATTGGGGGTAACGGGAACTTTAACCCGCTTATTACCGACGGCCCCTTTTGCGGACACCTGTCTCATGGTGCAGATCGAGCAAACCATGCGGAGACAACCGTCGGAGATAACCCCTTTGGAGACGACCCCCTCGGAGAAACCGCGCTCCGGTATCGTCATAGAAAAAGTATTAAACATATCAGTACATGAGCATGGAGCACACATGATGACGAACTGGGTTGACCTTCTCAACCACATAGCCGACGGGCGCGATCTAACCCCCAATGAAGTCTCAGCTGCAATGCACTCCATCATGAGTGGAGACGCATCACCCGCAAAGATCGCTAGCTTTATCTACGGAATTCGGGTGAAGGGAATCACTCCGACAGAGCTCGAGGCGGCCGCGTCGACAATGCTGGACTTTGCGCGGCCGGTTGAATTACCTTCCTCCCCCAATGATGATCGTGGGCCTGCTGTCGACATTGTCGGTACCGGCGGGGACGGAGCACACACGGTCAACGTTTCGACGATGGCGTCGCTTCTGATTGCCTCGATGGGTATCGACGTTATCAAGCACGGAAACCGGGCGGCGTCGTCGCGCTCGGGCGGAGCAGACATGCTGGAAGCTCTCGGCGTCCCGATTGACCTCTCCCCCAACGACGTGACAAACATGCTGAGTCAGCACCACTTTGCCTTCATTTTTGCGCGCACCTACCACCCCGCAATGAAGTACGCGGCGCCGGTGCGCTCGGATATCAAGGTGCCTACGCTGTTCAACCTTCTCGGCCCCATGACAAACCCGGCCCGGCCGACCGCGGGGCTGATCGGGTGTGCGTTCCCTGAGATGACCTCTGTCATGGCAGACGCGTTCGCGCGACGCGGTGACACGGTGCTCGTCGTTCACGGGCAAGACGGATTAGATGAGTTTTCCGTCTCTTGCCCCACCGACGTGTACGTCACACACGATGGTGGCGCCGAACGCTACGAGTTTGATCCTCGCGATTATGGTTTTTCTTACTTCCCGGTGAGCGCGATCCGGGGTGGCGATGCGGACACCAATGCTCGTGTGGCTCGTCAATTGTTCTCGCTTGACCCCATTGCCGATAAGCCAACGACCCCGGTTCCCTGCGACATGGGTGCAGTGGAAAACGCCGTGCTTTTCAGCGCTGCTGGAGCACTTGTTTCCGCGCAAGCGTGCGACAAAGAATCATTCCGCGATGCGATGGGCCATGCGCTCGACCGTGCCAAGGCTGCATTGCATGATGAAAAGACTACGGATCGTATCCAGCGCCTCGTTTCAGAGAAACGCCCTTAGCAGAGCACTCCCCCTGCACCGACGGCTAGCTAGGCGCTAGCCGCGCCATCTGAGACAGCAAAAAGCACCCGCGCCAGGAAGGACGCACGGGTGCTTTTTGTGGATGAAAATTAGCTGCGGGGCGCTAACCCCGCCAAGTACGGACTAGTGCTTTTCCACTGGTGTTCCGTACTGCAGGTTCAGTTTGACCGTTGCCCAGACGGTGATCACGGCGCCGATGCCGATCATCCAGTAGGCCAGGAAGACAACACCATAGCCAAGCACAGCGATGCCGCAAGTCATGGCGAAGGGCCAGATGGAGTTGGGGCTGAAGAAACCGAATTCTCCGGAACCATCAACCTGCTCTGCTTCCTCCCAGTCCATCGGCAGAACATCCGAGTGGCGTTCTGTGATGTGGAGGTACACGCCGAGCATCAGCGTCATCAAGGCGCCGAGCAATAGTCCGGCCGATCCTGCCCATTCGATACCGCTGATGTAGCCGTTATCGTTGATGAACTTGGTGGCCAAGACGTAGATCACAGTCATGATCACAAGGAAGACTGTGATCGCGTAAAACAGTCGCGATGAGGATTTCATAACGGTGTACTCCTAGTTCTATGACTGCTCGGCTTGGTTGTTGTCGACGTAGTTGTCGTTCGCTTCGCGCGTATCCTCACGCCCAGGCAGGAACGGGTGGGTTGAGGTTGCGTACGGTTGCTCGCCGATCGCCTTCAACGCATCAGCATTCGACGCGCTCGGATTGTCTTTACGGAAGTTCATGTAGTCACGGAACTTATCCGGGCTGACAACACGGATCTCGAAGTTCATCATGGCGTGGTACGTACCACACATCTCGGCACAACGTCCGACAAACGCGCCTTCCTTATCGATCTTCTCGATTTGGAACTTGCGGTTGGACTTGTTCGCTTCGGGGTGCGGGAAAGCGTCACGCTTGAACAAGAACTCAGGAACCCAGAAAGAGTGAATGACGTCAGCTGACGCGAGGTCGAACTGAATGGCTGTCTGAGATGGCAGCACCAAGACAGGAACCTCGTCAGTAGTTCCCACGGTCTCGATCTTGTCAAAGTTCAGGTAGGACAGATCGCTCTTTGAATTGCCGTGAATGGGGTTCGATGCGCCCTCTTCACCACGGCTGCTGCTTTCGATCTTCTTCGTGCCATCGGCGGCTGCCTGAGCGGAATCGTCTCTACCCTCGTAGGTGTTTCCACCCATCAAGGAGCCATCGACCTCGTTATAACCAAATTTCCAGTTCCACTGGAAAGCGGTGACATCGACCTTAACCTTCGGGTCTTTGTCCATCGCTGTGACCTTATCTTCGGTCTGCACAGTGAAGAAGAAGATGACCATCACGATGATGATCGGAACTGTGGTCAAAACAAGTTCAAGCGGGATGTTGTACTGCGTCTGACGCGGGAACTCTTTTTCGCCCTTCTTCTCCTTCCGCTTCGCACGGAATGCGAAGGACGAGTAGAACATCAAGCCCCACATGATGATGCCCACGATCCAAGCTGCTACCCAGATCCACACCCAGAAGTTCCCAATTTCCTTGGCTTCAGGGGTGATGCCGTCGGGTACGCCGAATCGCAGAAGCTTAAAGAAGCCGTTATCGGGCGGCGCTACGCTACATCCGGACAGTAAGTAGCCACCGGCTGCCAAAACGCCAGCTAGTCCTAGCTTGCGCGACCAATTGCGCATTTTTCGCTGTTCCACGTGTGTTTGCCTTCCTGATCCACACCAGGTTGAAAAAACGCTGGGATTCATTCCTCTTTTAGCTAGGGTAATCCATAACGAGGGATAAACCATCATGGATGGACGCCAAGAGTTCCCACCAGACTGGAAAAAGCTGCCATTTTTACCCCCGGGACTGGCCGACGTCGGCAAGCATTCAAACGTAGCTTTGTTCCATAGCGATCGTCGTTAACGATTTACGCTGGTATTTTCCTGTCAGAATTGTCAGCATCCTCACAGCTTTCCTGTCGCGTGCGTTACGTCATCAGGAAAGTGTTATTCGCGTCACAATTCCCCTACATTGGGTAAGCCCGTTGTCCACTGGATGAACAAATACAGGGCCGTCGCCGAAGCAGCTCGCACTTTCCCACTCCACACGACTAGAGTCGAGGAGAATTCCGTCGCTAACACTGTCTGCCCAGAAGAAGTCACATAACGGGCTGTTCGGATCGGGCTGCTCAGTGTTGTGCGGATATATAAAAGGTATAGAACAGAAAGGCCTTATTGAATGTGCGGTTTGCTCGGACTCATCGCCGCTAGCGGAAATGCGGAGGATTTTGTTCAAGCCACTGGTTCATCACTGACCTGCATGCGTCACCGTGGCCCGGATGAGGATGGCACCTGGAATGACGCCGACGTGGTCTACGGATTCAATCGGCTGTCCATCATTGACCTCGCACATTCCCATCAGCCTTTACAGTGGGGCCCGGAAAACCAGCCCAACCGGTACGCGCTGACTTTCAACGGGGAAATCTACAACTACAAAGAGCTGCGCTCCGAACTGAAGGACAAGGGATACACCTTCGCCACCGACGGCGACAGCGAAACGATCGTCGTCGGCTACCGCCACTGGGGACGCGACGTCGTTCACCATCTTCGTGGAATGTTTGCGTTCGCCGTGTGGGACTCGGTGGACAAAACGATGTACCTAGCACGGGACCAGTTCGGCATTAAACCCCTCTACTGGGCAACTACCGACAAGGGCACACTCTTTGCTTCAGAGAAGAAATGCCTGCTCTCCATGGCAGACAAAGCTGACATCGATCTGTCGCTGGACAAGCGCGCAATCGAGCATTACATGGACTTGCAGTATGTGCCCGAACCAGAGTCCCTGCACACCGGGATTTGCCGGCTGGAGTCCGGTTGCTGCGCGACAGTGAAGCCCGGTGAAAAGCCCAAGGTACATCGCTGGTTTACTCCCCGCTTCCCCGAGACTTCGGTGAACAAAGAGAATATCGATTCCGAGATTTCAAAGATCGAGCATGCCCTCGAGGATTCCGTTGCTAAGCACATGCGTGCCGACGTCACCGTCGGATCGTTCCTGTCTGGCGGAATCGACTCGACGGCCATTGCGGCGCTCGCTAAACGCCACAACCCGAACTTGCTGACCTTCACCACGGGTTTCGAACGCGAGGGGTATTCGGAAGTCGACGTTGCCGCGGAATCCGCGGAAGCGATCGGGGTCGAGCACATCGTGAAGGTGGTCTCCCCCGAGGAATTCGCCGAGGTACTCCCCCGCATCATCTGGTATTTGGACGATCCGGTGGCAGACCCTGCCCTCGTCCCCCTGTATTTCGTCGCGGCGGAAGCCAGGAAGCACGTCAAAGTTGTCCTCTCTGGCGAGGGCGCCGACGAGCTCTTCGGCGGATACAACATCTACCATGAGCCGCTTTCTCTTGCTCCGTTTGAGAAGATCCCGTCGTTTGCCAAGAAGGGTCTGCGGACCCTCGCACAACGCCTCCCCGATGGGGTGCGAGGCAAGTCATTGTTAGAGCGAGGTACCACGCCTCTTGAAGAGCGGTACTACGGTAACGCCCGGTCCTTCTCCTTCGACCAGCTTCGTCGCGTGATTCCGTGGGCCAAGAAAGAGTGGAACCACACGGATGTCACGACTCCGATTTACGAAAAGTCGCAGGGCTGGGATCCGGTAGCCAGGATGCAGCACCTGGACTTGTTCACGTGGTTGCGTGGCGACATTCTGGTCAAGGCTGACAAGATGACCATGGCGAATTCCCTCGAGCTCCGTGTGCCGTTCCTCGACAAAGAGGTCTTCAATGTCGCGCAATCATTGCCGACGAGCATGAAGCTGGCTCATGGCACATCGAAGTGGGCATTGCGCCAGGCGATGGAACGCATCGTTCCTCCGCACGTTCTTAACCGGCGGAAGCTTGGGTTCCCTGTTCCGATCCGGCACTGGTTGGCCGGCGACGAGCTCTACGGCTGGGCAGAGGACATCATCACCTCATCGCAGGCCGGTGAAATCGTCGACCTCGGAGCCACCCGCTCCATGCTGGAAGAACACCGCTCTTCCATGACCAGTGGATCTGGCCCTGACCATTCCCGCCGCCTATGGACTGTGTTGGCATTCTTAATCTGGTACGGAATCTTCGTGGATAAGTCGATCACCCCGGACATCCCAGAGCCGACGTACCCGGTCGAGATGTAAAGCGGCGCCCGTTTACATATGAAAAAACGCCGGCCACAGCTCATTGTGTGGTCGGCGTTGAGTATTAACTACGAGCAGACTGTTGAGCCTCGTATTAGTTGAACGAGTCTCCGCACGCGCAAGACCCCTTGGCGTTCGGGTTATCAATCGTGAAGCCCTGCTGTTCGATGGTGTCCGCGAAGTCGATCGTCGCGCCGGTCAAATATGGTGCACTCATGCGGTCAACAACCAGGTTGACGCCGTCATAGTCATCGACGAGGTCACCGTCTAAGGTCCGATCGTCGAAGAAGAGCTGGTAGCGCAGGCCAGCACAACCACCTGGCTGCACTGCAATGCGCAGGGCTAACTCGTCGTTTTGTTCTTGGCTCAGCAGAGACTTTGCCTTAGCTGCAGCGGCATCAGTCAAAATAACGCCAGTTGTCTTCTCCGGTGCAGTCATGCACTTCTCCTAACACGAAACAAGATGCTCTCTGAAGCTACCTCAAATGATTAGTGGACACTACCGTACTCCACATCACAGCAGAACGCACTGTACAGCTAAATTATTTCACAAGGCATAAGAGTCCCCCTTGTCGCGGACATCTGACACCTTGGGCACACCTACCCTCGCCTTATTCACAGGGTCGAACCCCTTTTCTTATATCCTTGATCGCGTGAAGATGCCATGGACAACGTCGAAAGAAAATCAGTCGAACGATGGCTCTGCGTCAGAATCATCGACGACGAAGTCATCGCGGTGGAACCGTAAGCGTAAAGGGTCAGTCAGCGTCACTGCCGGTGGTAGCAAACCCGCCTCAACCAGCAGCAGTGCAGCAGACGGAAACTCCTCCGACAGCGATAGCAGCGGTAGCCAGTCGCAGGATCGCTCCACCCCGAAGGGATATACACCACCGAAAGGCCACGCCACACCTAAACGCAATGACGTCGAACGCCAAAAGGGTGTGCGCAAAACGGCCTATAAGGTGCCTGAGACTCCTGCGGAAGCGCGTAAACAGCGCAAAGAGTTGAAGAACTCAATGAGCAAAGAAGAGTACAAGGCACTCAAGCGCAAGCAGCGCGACGAACGCGCACGGGAACGCGAGCGGAACCGTGAACGCATGATGAGCGGCGATGAACGCTACCTCATGGACCGGGACCGCGGCCCCGAGCGGCGATTGATCCGCGACTGGGTCGATTCCCGCCGTCTCTTTGCCAACACGTTCATGCCCATCGTGGTCGTGCTGCTTATTCTGATGTTCGTTACGACCGCGACGCGCAGCTATCTGCTCAATAATCTGCTCTCCATGGTGGGGATGATTCTGCTCATCCTGATCGTCCTCGATGGTGTTCTGTCGGGCCGTCGGGTGTCTCGTTTTGTTCGTGAACGTCACCCGGATACTGCTCTATCGACCTGGTCAATGGGCTTCTACGCCTTCTCCCGCGCGTCGATGATCAGACGGTTCCGTACCCCGCGCCCGCAGGTCAACATCGGCGATAGCATTTAACGCCCACTTATAAAACGCACGCACTGCATAGAATCGTAAGCACTGCCCAAGATGAAAACTTTGGTTCTTGGTGGGGCCCGGTCAGGTAAGTCTGAGTGGGCGGAGCACCTGGTGACACCCCCTGACTCTGCGGCGTCTCCCGACGATGTCCATGTCACTTACGTCGCGACTGCACGGCCCTGGGGTTCCACCTTCGACGCTGACTTCGCTCTCCGGATAGAGCGCCATCGTGCACGCCGTCCATCTTGGTGGCACACCGAGGATTCACGGGACCTCGTCGACGTCCTCACCGAATCATCCGACCAGGCAGCCGCCCGTCAGACCACGATCCTTGTCGACGATCTTGGCACGTGGTTGACCCACGAACTTGCTGAAGTAGGCATGTGGGATGCCGAGTTCGGGTCAGACGATTGGAACAAGGGATTATGTGCCATCGGTGCCCGTCGCGACCGACTGATCACCGCTTTACGTCGCGTTCCGGCAGATGGCCCTAATCTTGTTGTTGTTAGCCCTGAGGTTGGAATGGGCATTGTTCCCAGCTATCCATCTGGCGGCGTCTTCCGGGACGAGCTCGGACGGCTCAATGCTGATGTTGCATCGGTATGCGATCGAGTTGTTCTTGTGGTCGCTGGGTGTGCTCTCGACCTCCGGTCCTGAATACTCCGATGGCAATGCTTAACACCGACAATAAGTAGAGAGAAGCAACAGTGAGCGATTCCTTTTTTCCCCTCATCTCTCCTCCCGACGAACACGTGTATGCACGGGCTCGTCAGCGGCAGGCGGAACTGACTAAACCCGCAGGCTCGCTGGGGCGATTAGAAGACTTGGGCTGCTGGATCGCCGCTTGCCAGGGGCAGTGTCCACCCCAACCGCTTAACGACGTCACCACGGTGGTTTTCGCCGGCGATCACGGAATAGCCACGCACGGAGTCAGCGCTTATCCGACAGATGTCAGCGTGCAGATGGCGTCGAATATCGAGTCCGGAGGCGCAGCGGTGTCCGTTCTCGCGAAACGCGCAGGAACCTCGGTCCGCGTGATTGATGTCAGCCTGAATAGCGGTTCTGAAGCCGATACTCATATCTGTGACGGCAGTGGGTCGATTGACCGGGAAGACGCGATGACCCGCGATGAGTATCGACGCGCACTTCAGGTGGGCATTGATGCTGCTGATCGCGAGATTGACTCCGGGGTTGATCTGCTTATTGCCGGAGATTTAGGCATCGGAAATACGACGCCCGCCGCAGCGCTGATTGGTGCCCTAACGAATACTGAGCCCGTCGTCGTCGTTGGGCGTGGTACCGGAATCGACGACAACGGCTGGAAACGGAAAACTGCGGCGATTCGGGATGCGATGTATCGCGTCCACAATATTCATGATGAACCCGCCAGCGTTCTCCAATTCATTAGCTCGCCAGATATAACAGCGATGGTTGGCTTCCTCGCCCAGGCAGCTGTTCGCCGCACACCGGTTATTCTCGACGGGATTGTTGTGTGTGCAGCGGCCCTTGTCGCCGAAAAGCTTGCGCCGGGCGCGAAGCAATGGTGGGTCGCCGGCCACCGAAGTGTTGAGCCCGCCCAGGAGATTGCGCTGCGCGAGCTGGAGCTGACCCCGGTCATTGATTTGGGGATGCGGCTCGGCGAGGGCTCGGGGGCAGTCGTCGCGCTCATGATCGTCAACGCAGCCGTGGACATCATCCGCAATATGGCGACGTTCGATGAAGCTGGCGTGTCGACGGCCTCAGACGCTGAAGACCCCGGCACCGAAGCCTCCCGCGCTGAGAAATAATGTCTGGTAAAGCAGGGTTTTCGAGTGAGCAGCCCGACAACCCCACCCACGGCCACGCTATTCCCGAAGGAATATCAACGGCATTCAGTTGGCTGACGGTGCTGCCCTTCCGCGGTTCCCGCGTTTTCGACCGCACGACGGGCCGTCGGGCAATGCTGGCGATGCCGCTGGTGGGGATATTCCACGGACTGATCGCGGGGTGCGTGCTCACACTGACGTGGCTGCTCCAGGTGAACTTCGGCCACACCCTGGACCTCTGGGTCGTTGCATTCGTAATCGTCGCCCTGTGGGAATTCGGCACCCGACTTATGCATATCGACGGTTTGAGCGACGTTGCCGACGCGCTCGGCAGCTACGCCCCGCCGCCGAAAGCTCGGGCCATTCTTTCGGACACGAACGCAGGTCCCATGGGCGTTGCCGCGATCCTGTTCTCCGTGGCAGCACAGATCATCGGGGTCCACGCGATCATGCAGGGGACGGGATCAACGAGTCTCAGCGATGCAGGCTCCTCCCCCACTTCGCACTTCCCTACATCCGCCGTCATTGGCCTTATTCTTGTGCCGACGGTCGCGCGGATCAGCGCCTTAATCCTCTGCACAGAGGGATACCGTCCAGCAAATCCCTCGGGTTTCGGCGCGCTCGTCATCGGAACCGTGCCGAAAATCGGTACAACCACATGGGCTGTCGTTGCAGCCATCGCAGCATTCTTCGGCGGAGGAATCCTCTGGACGCTGATGGCACTGGCGGTCATCGCCTTAGCGATACCGTGGGCACGTCATTGCAGCCGGCGGTTCGACAGTCTGGTCGGAGATTGCCTCGGGGCGACGATCGAAATCGCGACCGCAGCAACCGTCGTTCTCTTCAGCCTGACTGCCTAACCAGCCTGACTTCCTAATCACTATGCATAAAGCCCCGCTCACGCATACGTGGGCAGGGCTAGCGCTATAAACGCAAATCGCTTTTTACTTCACCAGGTTTTTACTTCACCAGGGTGTAGCGCCAACCGTGGGAATCGTCGACGGAGCCGTGCTGGATCCCCGTCAAGGTTTCACGCAGCTCCATCGAGATCGGGCCTGCTTGTCCACCGTTGATCGTGAATTCCCCTTCGTTGGACTTCACGGTTCCCACCGGGGTGATAACGGCGGCGGTACCGCAGGCGAAGGCCTCGCTCATCTCTCCGGACTTCGCGGCTTCACGCCACTCGGCCGTCGAGATCTTCCGTTCTTCCACGGCCATTCCGCGATCCTCAGCCAGCTTCAGCAACGAGTCGCGGGTCACGCCGGGCAGCAAGGAACCGGACAATGCGGGAGTAACCAGCTTCGCGTCGTCGCCAGTGCCGTAGACGAAGGCGAGGTTCATTCCGCCCATTTCCTCGACATAGTTGCGCTCGATGGCGTCCAACCAGACAACCTGGTCGCAGCCCTTTTCCTCTGCTTGCGACTGGGCAGCCAAGGAGGCCGCGTAGTTACCGGCGAACTTTGCAGCTCCTGTGCCACCGGGGCAGGCGCGGACGTAGTCCTCACACAACCAAACTGTCACCGGTTTGATGCCGCCACTGAAGTACGAGCCAGCCGGCGATGCGATCAAGTAAAAGCGGTACGTCGAGGACGGGTGAACTCCCAAGCCCTTCTCCGTCGCGATCATAAACGGGCGCAGGTACAGCGCTGCTTCGCTTCCTGCTTCAGGAACCCAGTCTGCGTCGATCTCCACCAGCTGATGGAGCGATTCCATAAATAATTCTTCCGGCAGTCCGGGCATTGCCAACCGCTTGGCCGAATTCTGCATCCGTCGGCAATTCTGGTCTGGACGGAATGTAGCTATGGAACCATCTGGCTGACGGTATGCTTTGAGTCCCTCGAAGATCTCCTGACCGTAGTGGAACAGCGTCGTTGCTGGATCCAAAGTGATCGGGCCGTAGGGGACGACGCGAGGATCATGCCATCCTTGCTCCCCATCCCAGTCGATAATCACCATGTGGTCGGTAAAGTTCGCTCCGAAGCCTGGGTTCGCGAGCACCTTAGCGATGGCCTCGGGGGATGTCGGGTGTGGATTTTTTTCTACGGTGAAAGTCTTGTCAGCCATGGTTCCTACTGTAGACCCTCCCCCATATCCAGGTAACTTTAGCCAGATTTTGACAGCCAAGGCGCGTCTGAGGACAAGCCACGGTATTGTGGGAGCACGTAAAGTCATGCCGTAATCAGATCCTCATGACACGTTTCAACGATCAGCGTCACAGATCTGCGTTGACTTCTTAACTATCGCTTATTTTAGAGGAGACTTCCACCATGGCGTTCTCTGTTGAGATGCCCGAACTCGGCGAATCCGTCACCGAAGGCACGGTCACCACGTGGCTCAAACAAGTAGGTGACACCGTCGCTGTCGACGAACCACTTCTGGAGGTTTCGACCGACAAGGTCGACACCGAGATTCCTTCACCCGTTGCTGGTGTGTTGACAAAAATTATTGCCGACGAAGACGACACGGTCGAGGTCGGCGAGGTCATCGCAGAGATCGGTGAAGAGGGCGACGACACCAGCAGCGACGACAGTGGCGCATCGGAGCCGTCCGATTCTGGCTCTGGTGATTCCGGCGCTGAGGAAAAGAGCTCTTCGGAGGGCGAGAAGTCGCAGAAGTCCTCTGATTCTGGTTCGAGCGGTTCTGGCCCGGGCGAGGCCACCGACGTTGAGATGCCAGAGCTCGGCGAGTCCGTGACCGAGGGAACCATTACCCAGTGGCTCAAGAGCGTCGGCGACGAAGTCGAAGTAGACGAACCGCTGTTGGAGGTCTCCACCGACAAGGTCGACACCGAGATCCCCTCCCCTGTAGCCGGTACCCTCGTCGAAGTGCTCGCTGAGGAAGATGACACCGTCGACGTTGGATCCGTCATCGCCCGCATCGGCGACGCCAACGCGGCATCCAGTTCCTCCGACGACAGCTCCGATGACAAGGCTGAGTCCACGGAAGCTGAAGAGGAAAGCCCCGCCGAGGACGACGAGCAGGCGAACGCAAGCTCGTCTGAGGACAAAGGGGCAAACGGTTCTGGTTCGGGCGAAGCCACCGACGTTGAAATGCCCGAGCTCGGCGAGTCTGTCACAGAGGGAACTATTACCCAGTGGCTTAAGAGTGTCGGCGACGAAGTCGAGGTCGACGAACCGCTGTTGGAGGTCTCCACCGACAAAGTCGACACCGAAATCCCCTCCCCTATTGCCGGTACCCTCGTCGAAGTCCTTGCCGAGGAAGACGACACCGTCGACGTCGGATCCGTCATTGCCCGCATCGGCGACGCCAACGCAGCATCCAGCAGCTCTGACGACGAGGCCGACAAGAAGGCTGAGGAAACCAAGTCTGAGGAGAAGTCCGAGCCTGAGCCCTCTAAGAGCGAGAAGGCTGAGGAGACCAAGGACACCTCGGACTCCGCCACCAGCTCCGAAACGGCATCGCCCAAGGCATCGTCCGCCAGCGCACCCGATCGGGAGGAACCCGCTACTCGCCCATCGACCAAGGTCAACACCGGTGGCAAGCTCCCGTACGTGACCCCGCTGGTACGAAAGCTGGCGGAGAAGCACAGCGTTGATCTCACCACAGTTGAGGGCTCCGGAGTCGGTGGGCGAATCCGCAAGCAGGACGTTCTTGCCGCCGCCGAGAAAGCGAAGGCCGCGCCGGACACGTCGTCGACAAGCGGAAATGCAGACGAGAAGCCGGCACAGGACGGTCCGCGTGCAGCGTGGTCCACCAAGCGCGTCGATCCGAAGAAGGCAGAGCTGATCGGCACGACCCAAAAGGTCAACCGTATTCGCTCGCTGACCGCATCGAAGACGCTGGAATCCCTCCACTCGTCCGCGCAGCTAACGCAGGTTCACGAGGTCGATATGACCGACGTCGCTGCACTGCGCAAGGCGTCGAAGCCAGCGTTCAAGGAGAAGTACGGCGTCAACCTCACCTACCTCCCCTTCTTCGCAAAGGCCGTTGTCGAAGCGCTCATTTCCCACCCGAATGTCAACGCGTCCTACAACGCTGAGACCAAGGAAATGACCTACCACGACAAGGTCAACCTGGGGATCGCCGTCGATACGGAAGCTGGCCTGCTCTCACCGGTCATTCACAACGCTCAGGACATGACGTTGCCGGAACTGGCTGCAGCAATCGCTGACATCGCCGACCGGGCACGGACCAACAAGCTGAAGCCGAACGACCTCACCGGCGGCACCTTCACCATCACCAACATTGGTTCAGAAGGCGCACTGACTGACACCCCGATCCTGGTACCGCCACAGGCAGCCATGATGGGGACCGGCGCGATCGTAAAGCGGCCGTCCGTCGTCCCGACATCCGACGGTTCTGACGCGATTGCCATCCGCCAGATGGTGCTGCTGCCTCTCACCTACGATCACCAGATCGTCGACGGTGCAGACGCAGGGCGGTTCATGACCACCGTCCGCGATCGCCTCGAGACAGCTAATTTCGAGAGTGATCTTGACCTCTAAATCCTGATTGCTGTGACACACGGGTCCGCTCTAACTCTGCGCGACACCGTGTGACCAGCACGTCAGCGTCAACGTGTGGCCGGCCTCATTTGGGGGCCGGCCACACGCGTACGATCAACCACATGGGTTATCAGCAAGGATCCATTCGAGCTATTGACACCAACTATGACGTCGAATGGCTCGGACAAGTTGACTATATGGAGATGTGGCATCGGCAGGCCGAATACGCTCAACAACGGGCTGATGCGGCTGGGGCCACACGTGACGAACCCGACCGTGGCGTCGACAAGTTGTTGTTCCTCGAACACCCCGCGACGTACACAGCGGGGAAACGAACACAACCCGAAGACCTCCCTGACAATGACGACACACCGCTCATCCGCATCGACCGTGGCGGACGCATCACCTGGCACGGGCCGGGGCAGCTGGTGGGATACCCGATCATTCGGTTAGCTCAGCCGCTCGATGTCGTCGATTACGTGCGACGGCTGGAAGAAGCACTCATCACGACGTGCCACACACTCGGTGTGACCAGCGCTGGGCGCGTTGAGGGCCGGTCAGGAGTGTGGCTCCCCACCGACGTCGTCCGCGGAGAACTACGCCCTGAGCGGAAAATTGCGGCCATCGGACTGCGAGTGACGCGCGGAGTTACCATGCACGGCTTCGCTCTCAACTGCGATAACTCGCTCGAGCCCTATAACCACATCGTGCCGTGCGGCATCAGCGATGCCGGGGTGACCACTCTGACAGAGGAACTCGGACGCGATATCCGCCCCCATGACATCGTCGGCCTCATGCGGGATTCTCTTATCGCGGCGCTGGATGGGACACAACCGATCACTACCAGCACAATTCCCGACGATGGACATAAGCGCATCAAAGTTCAGTAGGATGTGTACGACGACACACTCAAAAATAAGGTAGAAGACATGGCAGTTGCACCGAACGGACGACGACTTCTCCGCATCGAAGCACGGAACGCCCAAACCCCCATTGAAGCGAAACCGCGGTGGATCCGGACTACCGCGACCATGGGCCCCGAATTCCGCGACATGAAGAAACGCGTCAAAGGCGCTGGTCTTCACACCGTCTGCCAGGAAGCAGGATGCCCCAACATCCACGAGTGCTGGGAAGACCGTGAGGCCACCTTCCTTATCGGTGGCGATACGTGTTCCCGCCGTTGCGACTTCTGCGACATTAAATCTGGCCGCCCTGAGCCACTCGATGAGGACGAACCTCGTCGCGTTGCAGAAAATGTCCGTGAGATTGGGTTGCGCTACTCCACCATCACTGGAGTCACCCGTGATGATTTGCCCGACGAGGGCGCGTGGTTATACGCCGAGGTTGTTCGGCAAATCCACAAGCTCAACCCCAACACCGGCGTCGAGAACCTCACCCCCGATTTTTCGGGGAAGCCCGATCTTCTTCAGACCGTATTCGAGGCTCGGCCAGAAGTATTCGCCCACAACTTGGAGACGGTGCCGCGCATCTTTAAGCGGATCCGCCCTGCGTTCCGCTATGAGCGAAGCCTGGATGTCATCCGCCAGGCGCGTGATTTCGGCTTAGTCACCAAGTCGAACTTGATCCTTGGGATGGGTGAGACGGTTGACGAGGTGAAATCCGCCATGCGTGACCTTCGCGATGCCGGATGCGACATCTTGACGGTGACCCAGTACCTCCGCCCATCTAACCTGCACCACCCCATCGAGAGGTGGGTCAAACCCGAAGAGTTCGTTATGTACCGCGATTATGGGCATGACATCGGGTTCGCTGGTGTGATGGCTGGGCCGTTGGTGCGGTCCTCCTACCGTGCGGGCCGGCTGTATGCGCAGGCGATTAAGGCGCGCGGCGAAGAACTCCCCGCTAATCTGCAGCACTTGGGCGAGGGTATCGACGATACTGCCTCTCAGGAAGCCTCCACCCTGCTGTCCAAGTATGGGGCCAGCCGCGAGACACCAGTTGGCGCTCGTTAACGCTCACTGATTCCACCGACCGGACATCCATCGCCTATCCTGAACGTATGGCGAAGAACGACCGCGCAAAGGAAGAAAAGAAGGCCCAGCGCTCCGCTAAACGGGCTCAGCGTAAACAAACACGCAGCCAGATGTGGCAGGCTTTCAACATCCAGCGCAAGCAGGACAATAAGCTCATCCCCTACATGCTGCTGGCTCTCCTGCTGCCCGCTGTCCTACTTTTCCTGCTCGGTTTCGTGTGGGGCAACAAGTGGCTGTGGTTAATCATCGGCCTTATTCTCGGTGCCACACTCGCGATGCTTGTTTTCAGCCGACGTTTACAGCGGTCGGTTTACGATCGCGCATCCGGACAAGCCGGTGCTGCGGGATGGGCGCTGGACAACATGCGTGATGGCGTCGGCATGAAATGGGTCACCAAACAGGGCGTCCAAGTTAACAACCACATGGACCTTGTTCACCGTGTTGTCGGCACACCCGGTGTTGTCCTCGTCGGTGAGGGGGAGAAACAGCGGATCAAGCCCATGATGGATAAGGAGCGCCGTCGCCTTGCCCGCATCGTCGGCGATACCCCCATCTACGAGGTAGTGTCCGGCGAGGGTGAGGACGAAGTCCCGATCAAGAAGCTGCAGCGCCACTTGATGAAGCTGCCTCGCAACATTAAGAAGCAAGAAGTGGACTCATTGGCCAGCCGGATCGAGTCCCTGGACAATGTCCGCGGCAATATGGGGATGCCGAAGGGCCCGATTCCGAACCAAGCCAAGGTGCAAAAGGGAATGAACCGCCGGGCGCGGCGGGCTGCTCAGCGAAACAAGCACTAAGCACTACGCCCTTATCACCACGGTCCCCGTCGCACGGTCATGCATGCCCCGCAGGTCTGAGTCGCAGATCGCTGCCGGGAGGATAAAGATTGTCAAGAGCGTGCGGACAACTGCGCGCCACAAGCCGACGCGGGTATCACGCTGATCTACTCGCGCAACCCCCATCCCGAGCATCAGCTGGCCCGGAGTGCGCGCGAAAAGCCAGACAGAGGTGATCCCGACAACGACGTAGACAATGATGTTCGTCGTGGCAGCAAAATTGCCCCACACCAGTTCGGTTTGTTTTCCGTCGCTCGACGTCGGCCCCACGATATAAAACAGGATTCCTGTGATGGCCATGGACACGAGCCAATCCAGGACCACTCCCCCGCACCGTCGCATAATCGACGCTTGCGACCCCGAGCCTGATTTTGTCAGCCCCAGTTTCTCACCGGGCCATCGCGACTGAACAAGCCCGTCGTTCTCACCGGGAATTTGTGGCCCTTCAAGCCAACTCGTGCGTTCTGATCGCTGATTGTTCTTTCGCTCGCGTGCCCGATCCTTTGCCATAGGACGCACTTTACCTGTCACATCTTTTCGACGGCAGCTGGCTCTTCGTAAGTTCGTCGTTGCCAGTGCCCCACTTGGCACCGCGACTGTGCCAGCACCCCCACTTTTGTGGAGGAGAGCGCGTCTGGCCAGGACGTAACATTAACGAAACATATCTTTATCCCCAGAGCAACACCTTTACTTTAAAGTGGAAAGTAATGCTCGGTCACTTACAGATATTCCCGACCGACCGAGAGAAATCTGCGAGGAGTCACAGTGGCTTTCACTAATGCTGAAGATGTCACCAAGTACATCAAAGATAACGACGTCGAGTTCGTCGACATTCGCTTCACGGATGTCCCCGGCGTCGAGCAGCACTTCACCATTCCAGCCGATGCCTTCGATGAAGACGTCATCAACGAAGGACTCGCTTTCGATGGTTCATCCGTCCGAGGATTCACCACTATCGACGAATCCGACATGGCCCTCATGCCAGACCTGGCAACGGCCCAGCTCGATCCGTTCCGCAAAGCGAAGACGTTGAACATGAAGTTCTTCGTCCACGATCCGCTGACTGGCGAAGCCTTCTCCCGTGACCCACGTAACGTTGCCCGCAAGGCAGAGGAATACCTCGCCTCCACCGGCATCGCTGACACCTGCTTCTTCGGCGCTGAAGCTGAATTCTATATCTTCGATTCCGTCCGGTACAGCACCGATATCAACAACGCTTTCTACGAGGTTGATTCCGTCGAGGGCTGGTGGAACCGAGGCGCAGAAGAGGAACGTGACGGGTCCGAGAACCTCGGCTACAAGACCCGCATCAAGGGTGGCTACTTCCCCGTCGCTCCGTACGATCACTTCCAGGATCTCCGCGACGACATGTCCCGTAACCTGATCAACGCTGGTTTTGAGCTTGAGCGTGCTCACCACGAGGTCGGTACCGGTGGACAGCAGGAAATCAACTACAAGTTCAACACGCTGCTCCACGCTGCCGATGACCTGCAGACATTCAAGTACATCATCAAGAACACCGCATGGCAGGAAGGCAAGTCCGCCACCTTCATGGCGAAGCCCCTTGCCGGCGACAACGGTTCGGGTATGCACGCTCACCAGTCACTCTGGAAGGACGGCTCGCCGCTGTTCTACGACGAGGCTGGCTACGGCGGATTGTCCGACACCGCCCGCTACTACATCGGCGGCATCCTGAAGCACGCTGGTTCAGTGTTGGCGTTCACCAACCCCACGCTGAACTCCTACCACCGCCTGGTTCCTGGCTTCGAGGCCCCCATCAACCTGGTGTACTCGCAGCGTAACCGCTCGGCAGCGATCCGTATTCCGATCTCCGGATCCAACCCGAAGGCAAAGCGCGTCGAATTCCGTGCACCGGACCCGACGGGTAACCCCTACTTCGGTTTCGCCGCGATGATGATGGCCGGCTTGGACGGCATCAAGAACCGCATCGAGCCCCACGCTCCGGTTGACAAGGACCTCTACGAGCTTCCGCCCGAGGAGGCCGCTGACATTCCTCAGGCTCCGACCAGCCTTGAGGCAGCCCTCGCCTCCCTGGAGAAGGACCACGACTTCCTCACCGAGGGCGACGTCTTCACCGAGGACCTGCTGGATACGTACCTCAAGTACAAGTTCGACAACGAGATCTCGCCGGTTCGCCTGCGCCCGACCCCGCAAGAGTTCGAAATGTACTACGACTGCTAAACGACCAGGGCATATAGCCAGCTAGCAGCAACTAGCACGTTAAAACCCGTTGTCCTCGCATATCAACGAGGACAACGGGTTTTCTATGTCTTCCAGGAGATCATCCAATCCCAGCCAGCGCAGCTGTGGATACTAGCTCGTCACATCAGAGTCGGCTATGGACTCGCGAATGAAGTCCTTCACCGCGTTAGCGTCATTCGGCAGATCAGCCACATGCCGGCCACCCTGCATGATGTCAGTAAAGCGCTCTGGCGTTTCCGGTTCCTCGCCTAAGGCCTCCCGCATTGTGTCGGCAAACTTCACCGGCAGCGCTGTCTCCAGGCAGACGATCGGCGTGTGCACCGCCTCTCGCTGCTGCCACGCCACGGTCACGCCATCAGCGGTGTGCGGGTCAATATCGACGCCATACGTATCGTGCACGCGTTTGATCGTCGCTAAGCGATCAGCATGGGTCGACTTCCCGGAGCGGAAACCAAATTTCTCTGCCACCGAAGGGAAAGCCGGGTCATCTGAAAGATCAAAACCGCCCTCACGGACTCTCTTTCCGAACAGGTCCGCGGTGCGGGCAACGTCGCGTCCCAGAACGTCGAAAATAAAGCGCTCGAAGTTGGACGCACGAGAAATATCCATCGAAGGGCTCGACGTCGCTAAGGTCTCGCGCGCGGATCTCACGCGGTAACTACCCGTGCGGAAGAACTCGTCTAAAACATCGTTCTCATTTGTTGCGACGATGAGTTGATCGATGGGCAGCCCCATGCTCCGCGCGATATGTCCGGCGCAGATGTCCCCAAAATTGCCTGTGGGCACGCAGAAGCTGACTTTGCTCTCGTCCGTTTCTGTGGCACGAATCCAACAGGCCACATAGTAGACAACCTGCGCCATGAGCCTGGCCCAGTTAATCGAATTGACGGCTCCGATATGGAATTCGGCCTTGAAATCAGCATCTGATGAAATTTCTTTCACCACATCCTGGCAATCGTCGAATACACCGTCCAAAGCAATATTAAAGATGTTGGGATCATCCAAGCTAAACATCTGCGCTTGCTGGAATGGTGTCATTCGTCCGCGCGGAGTCAACATAAACACACGAATTCCACGACGGCCACGCATCGCATATTCCGCCGACGAACCCGTATCCCCCGAAGTCGCACCCACAATATTCAGAGTGGTAGAGCGTCGTGATAATTCATATTCAAACAGCTCACCCAAAAGCTGCATCGCCATGTCTTTAAACGCGGCGGTAGGGCCTTCAGACAAATGCCCGATGAACAGGCCATCCTCCAGCTCACTGACCGGCACAATATCCGGGTCCGCGAACCGAGGAACGCGGTAAGCCCGCTGAGTCATCTGCTCAATATCATCGCGCGGAATATCGTCGATAAAATAGGAAATAATTTCCGCAGCTAAGGCTGGATATCCCTGGTCATTAAGAAATGACCGGAACCGGGATAAATCGGATGAACTCCATTGCGGGTAGGACTCGGGGACATACAGGCCCCCATCGGGTGCAAGCCCGCGGAGCAGAATATCGGAAAACGCCACAGGCGACTGGTGCGGATCACGGGTGGAGATGTATTTCACCTGATCCAGCGTAGCCGACTGTGGCGTTAAACCATGCCCCGATGCAGATTCATCGGGAAATTAAGCGAATATTAGCCAATTCCGTGACTAGCCAATTCCCTTAAATCCGGAAGGACGAGGAATATTACGCAGGTTCGAGTTCGCGATGTTAATCATCTTGCCGACGCCACCGTCGAGCACAGTGCGAACAGCAGCCTTGGTGAAGCCGCTCACCTGCTCCAAGGAGATGTCCGGCGGGATCGACAGCGCGTTCGGATCGGTCTGGACATCGATCAACACCGGACCCGGGTGGGCCAGCGCCTCTTGCAGCGTCGAGCGGACGTCCTTCGGATCCTCCACACGGTAGGACTTGATTCCCACCGCGCGAGCAATGTCAGCGTAATTGAACTTCGCGTGGTCGGTTCCGAAATCAGGAATACCCTGGACCATCATTTCGAGCTTGACCATGCCCAGCGTGGAGTTGTTGAAGACCACCATCTTGATGGGCAGCTGGTGGAGCTTCACCGTCAGAAGCTCACCCATCAGCATGGAGAGCCCACCATCGCCGGACATCGAAATGACCTGGCGCTTACGGTCTGCAGCCTGTGCGCCGATCGCCTGTGGCAAGGCGTTCGCCATCGTCCCGTGGCGGTAGGACGCCAACAGACGACGGTTCGGGCCGGCCATGATGTAGCGTGCGTGCCACACGTTGCACATACCGGTGTCGGCCGTGAAGATGGCGTCGTCGTCGGCAAGATCGTCCAGGTTGTACGCCAAGAATTCGGGGTGAATCGGCGTGTGCTTGGAGACGTTCTTGGTGTACGCCGAGATGACGTGCTTCAGGTTCCGCTGCTGCTTCTTGAGCATGGAATCGAGGAAGCTGCGGTCGGTCTTTTCCTTCAACAGGGGGAGCAGCTCCGCCATGGTGGACTTCACGTCACCAACAACCGGGTATTCGACGTGGGTGCGTCGGCCGATGTGAGCACCGTTAATGTCGATCTGCGCGGTGGGCGTCGTCGGCAAGAAGTCGGTGTAGGGGAAATCGGTACCGACCAAGATCAAAAGGTCAGCATTGTCGAATGCTGCAGTACATGCACCGTAACCGAGGAGGCCGGACATACCGACGTCATACGGGTTGTCGTAGTGCAGAACTTCCTTACCGGCGTACGAGTGGCCGACAGGTGACTTAATCTTCTCCGCGACGGCGAAGAGCTCATCGCGGGCACCGGCGCAACCGATACCGCCGAACATCGTCACCTTGTCAGCCTTGTTGATGGCGTCGGCAAGGTCGCGGAGCTGCTTCCGGCTGGGGTGTACTTCCCCGTTCTGCACCGAGAAGTTGCCTTCCAGCGACGGGGTCTCCACAGCCTCCTGCATGGAGATGTCACCCGGGAAGGATACGACGGACACACCGTGGCCAGCCAAGGTCGACTGGATAGCGGCGTGAATACAGCGGCCCGCCTGAGCAGCTGAGTTCACCAATTCGCAGTACCCAGAGCATTCTTCGAAAAGCTTCTCGGGGTGCGTTTCCTGGAAGAAACCGGAACCGATTTCCTTCGACGGGATCTGGCTAGCGAGGGCCAAGACCTTGCCACCGTTGCGGTGAGCGTCGTACAGCCCCTGAATCATGTGTGTATTACCCGGACCACACGATCCAGCACACACGGAGAGCTCGCCGGTAACAACGGAGTGAGCACCAGCCGCGAAAGCAGCGGACTCCTCGTTATAGCAGTGAACCCACTCGATTGAACTTTGCCGGATAGCGTCAACAATCGGGTTAAGACTGTCGCCCACCAAGCCGAACACTCTGCTAACGCCCTGCTTTTCTAAGGCATCTACTAGCTGTTCTGCGACATTACGTGCCATTAATTACCTTCCTAAGGTTCTTAACACTTTCTGAGGTACCACAAGCTTGAGGTCTCCAAGGATCTCCACAGGTCTCCATGGAGGATGTATCGAAAGATCAGCCCGGGTAAACCGTTCGCGATACTGTGTCTACTCCCCTTGCCACATAGAGAGCAACGCGCTTCACCACGCGTACACACCGCTATTTATGATACATCAACTAACAAAGGTGCATTTTACCTATCTACCTGCGCGAATAACATTCAATTGAGACCTACCTAACATGGCTATATTCAATGTGACTTTCACCGAGAGACATCGCGCGGACCCTAGCCCAGACTTACACAGCGAACGCCACCTACTACACCGTATGATGACAACATGTCCGATTCTTCCGCGATCTGGCTGAGCCCGCAGCAACAACACGTCTGGCGATCATTCTTACGATTTCATGATGAACTCAACACGGTGATCGCCCGGCAACTACATAACGAGGGCGATCTGTCCCTCGCAGACTTTGAGGTCCTCGTCAATTTAAGCGAAGCCCCCGACGGGGAACTCCGTGTCACACTTCTGGCCGACCGTATGCTGTGGGAGCGCAGCCGACTGTCACATCAGGTCAGCAGAATGCAGAAACGTGGTCTCGTTATTCGTAACGACGACCCCCACGACGGGCGCGCTTCTGTCGTCTCTGTCACCGATAAGGGTCGAAAAGCTATTGAGCACGTCGCTCCCGGTCACGTCGACACGGTGCGCAAGAATCTTTTCGCACAATTAGAGGACGGCGACGTCGACTATCTCTCGACTGTTTTCGATCGGCTTCTTAACGCTATCCACACCAACAATCCCGAGATACCCACGTGCGCATGCCCACCAGCGGAGACCACGCAAGCTTAGCTTTTGCGGGATAGCTCCCGGTCACGGAGTTGTTTTTCAGTCAACAATTCATACTTGTCGGGCACACGGGAGACGCGGACTGCTTTGAATGTCCACAGTTTGTTGACCACAAAGTTCACGGGCATGGCCACAAAAATGCCGATCAAGTTGGCCCAATACAGTTGGTTTCGGAGCCCGGTGGAGCTGTCGAAAATTCGGGGTGAGAGTTCCAGCGGGGACGTCGGGTTCATCAGTAGGGTCATCACGATTTGCGAGACCACCCAGCTCAGCAGACCGACAGCGAAGAAGGCCAGGAATTCGCGGAGCCAGCGGCCGTGGCCATGAGACTTGAACGTCCACCAGCGGTTGATTTGGAAATTCCAGGTGTTTGCCACGACGAACGCGATGGTCGCGAAAATGTGGTACCACCGCAGGTGGAAGCGGGTTCCTAGAAGGTTGAGCACGGTGTCATGTGGTGTGACATCAAACCCCCAGCCGAAGAGCTTGTTTGCGATCACCAGGGCCACCATGTTCACGATGACTCCCGAGCCACCGACCAGCCCAAACTTGATGAACTGGATAAGTGTGTTCCCGTACCGGGAAATCACGATCGATGATCGCTCGCCCACATTAACTCCGTACTATTTTGTCACTCATGTCCTGCATGCGCCGGCCAGGCCCGGCCAGACATGGATACTCTAACGAATCCGCGACACCTGTCGACAACTCCACGCCGTGACATTTATCGCTCTTAGGATTCCTCTGACGGGGACTCAGCGATGCATAAACTCATCCTCCCCCCAGAAGACCCGATCGATTACTTTCCTCGCTTGGCGGGTAACTTTCAAGTAGTTGTCCAAAAACTCCTGGTAGTGCTCGGGTTCCCACCCTGCGGCGCCCGCTGTGTGCGCCAGCGCAGCACCCGGCTCGGGTAGCTGATCGGTCCGCTTTCCGCGCACCAAGACAAGGGCGTTGCGTGCTTTCGTCGCTGTTTGCCATGCGGTCCGCAGAGTTTCACAATCCTCAGGCTCGAGGAGCCCGACGTTTTCGATAGCCCGGAGGGTCGCCATCGTGGACGTGTTGTGCAGCTCCGGGTACTCATGCGCGTGTTGGAGCGTGAGCAACTGCACTGTCCATTCAATGTCGGTCAATGCACCGCGACCCAGTTTCGTGTGAGTGTTCCGGTTGGCCCCACGGGGCAGGCGCTCTTCATCGACGCGGGCTTTCATGCGGCGGACTTCCCTGACCGTCGCATCGCTCACACCGCCCTCCGGGTAGCGGAACTTGTCGATCATGTGGAGGAAACGGCGGCCTAAGTCTTCGTCGCCGGCGATCCACGTTGCGCGCAGCAGGGCCTGGACTTCCCAGGTTTCGCCCCACCGCTCGTAGTACGCGTGATACGAGTTCAGTGTCCGCACGGTCGGGCCGTTACGTCCCTCGGGGCGGAGGTCAAGATCGACGTCCAAGCGGGGGTCCTGCGAGGGTTTCGCTAGCCGACGTCGCACAGCATCGCCGATCCCGATGGCCCATTTCACTGCGTCTGCCTCGCTCACATCGTCGTGGGCGGGCTCGCACACAAACAGCACGTCGGCATCCGATCCGTAGCCCAACTCGCCACCGCCGAGGCGCCCCATGCCTATCACGGTCATCGTCGCCGGTATTGGTTCATCGGGGTGTGTGGCCGTCCACCCGTGGATCTCCGCATAAAGGGCAGCTTCGAGCACCGCATCCCACACCAAGGAGAGACTGTGGCAGACATCGGCCAGGGACATCATCCCTAACAGATCGGCACACGCAATGCGGGCTAGTTCTTTTCGACGCAGCGACCGGGCCGCAGCAATCGCTTTATCAGGGTCTTTGTGCCTGCTCGCTGTGGTGACGAGGGACCGCGTCACCGTGGACGCGCTGACGTCCGTGAGCTTCGGGCCGTTGGCGCCGTCGCCAAGAAGCTTGACGACGTTCGGCGCGGCCAGGATTAACTCCGTGGCGTAGGGAGATGTTCCCAAAATGTGCATGAGCCGACGGCCGACGATCCCCTCGTCCCGGAGCATCCTGAGGAACCACGGATCGTGGTACAGCACGTCGGAGAGTTTGCGATACGCCAAGAGGCCCGCGTCGGGGTCGGAGGTGTCGCCCAACCACTCCATGAGCGTGGGGAGGAGCATCGCTTGGATGCGATCCTTACGAGTCGTCCCCGACGCGAGCGCTTTGAGGTGCTCATACGCGCGGTCCGGGAACTGGTAGCCCAGCACGGCCAGCTGGCGGCGGGCAGCGTCGGGAGACAATCGCGCGGTCTCGTCGTCGATAAGAGCGACGGCATTAAGCAGTGGCCGGAAGAAGAGTTTGTTGTGCAGGCTGTGAATTTGGCGCGATGCTCGCCCAATGAGCTTTTTGAGCGATTCGATGCTCGTCATGGAGGAAGTCGAGCCGATGCCGCACGACCGCGCGAGCCACCGGAGTGCGTCCTCATCATCGGGCTCGGGCAGCATATGGGTGCGTTTGATCCTCTGCAGCTGAAGCCGGTGCTCCAGTAAACGCACGAATTCATAGCAGGCGATGAGCTGCGAACCGTCTTCCCGGCCGACGTACCCTCCGCGGATGAGGGCCTGAAGAGCGCTGATAGTTGATCGGACGCGTAAATCGGGGTCGATCCGGCCATGGACCATCTGCAACATCTGAACTGCGAATTCAACATCCCTCAGGCCGCCGACACCGAGTTTGAGTTCACGCTCTTGCTGTTCTTTAGGGATGTTATCGATGACTCTCCGCCGCATATGTTGGGTGTCGTCAACAAATGAGTCGCGTTGGGAGGCCTGCCACACACGCGGCTGGATTGCTTGGACATAGGATTTGCCTAAATCCATGGCGCCGGTCATGGGTCGGGCCTTGAGCTGGGCCTGAAACTCCCAGGTATCGGCCCATCGTTCGTAATAACTCAGGTGGCTCTCGAGTGTGCGCACGAGCGCCCCGCTTTTTCCTTCAGGACGAAGGGCCGCATCCACTTCGAAGAAACACCGGGAACCGACTTTGATGAATTCGCTGGCTACACGGGTTGTTTTCGCATCGGCGGTCTCGCCGACGAAGATGACGTCGACGTCGGAGATGTAGTTCAGTTCACGCGCGCCGCACTTCCCCATCGCGATGACCGCCAATCGGGCATCGACGGCGGTGGTGTCGGGGTACACCGTGGCGACGGCGACCGCGAGTGCAGCGGTGAGCGCTGCGTCGGCAAGATCGGATAGTGCGGCCGAGACCTCAACGAATCCCATAGGGTGAGCCATGGCGCGCTTTTCGTTGGGCGATGCCGATGCTGCTCCTTCGCTGCCGTCCTCTCCCCCATGTGCCGCTGAACTGCCGCTTCGCGCGGAGCTTTGGCGGCCACCACCGTCGGACTGGGATTGATGGAAAGCCCCGGACGGAATTGTGCTCGCTAAATCCGAGGCGGCAATGCGCATCAGCAGTGTTCGGTATGTCATCTTGAGCTGGGTGTATGCCGCGGTACCGGTTATTCCCGCGCGGTACATCCCGGCCTGAGAGATCCGCGGATCGACCGATCCTTCGCGGACAGAGCCTTCTCGGGCAGATCCCCCTCTTGACTGCGACGATGACGTGCTGTTTAAGGAGCCCTCTTTCTTTCTCTCTTCTTTCCCCTCCGCCGCATCCGACGTCTCAGACACCCCCGATGCCTCGGCCTCTGGTTTCGCAGCGGGCTCCGCTTCGACCGACGACAGCATCGCTGCCATCATTTCCTCCCTGTGCGGGATAGGATCAGCAAACGATGTCCACAGGTGAGGGTTCGCAACCAAGTGATCCCCAAGCGCTGCGGAACCCCCAACCAGCGCAAGCACACGCGACCGCACGACCTCGTTGTTCCGCATCGCGTCGAGAAACGCTGTGGTTTCGTCGGAACCCGGCTTGAGATTTTCGTTGAGCCGGTAGAGGGTGTTGAGAGCCAACTCCGGGTCACCGACATTGGCCAGGAAGTACAGAAGACCGGTCGACTCCTGGTTATCCCACCCCAGTTTTTGCAGGTCAGACGCCGCGTGAGGACTGGTCAAACCCAAGGTAGACGGTGATGGCACGGCAGATCGTGTTCCGCGTGCCGTCCGGAGTCGTGGTTCGGGGGGTCGGTGAGGAGCGGGAAAGAAAGTCATGGGATCACGTGCTTTCGTGTCTAATCAGACCTGGCTTTAGTAGTCCAGCGTGGTGTCCAACTCCCATGGCGTGACCTGGCTTTGGTAATCATGCCATTCTTGCCATTTGTTGCGGAGGAAATACTCGAAGACGTGCTCACCGAGGGTGTCCGCAACAAGTTCTGAACGCTCCATTTCGCGTAGCGCTTCTTCTAGCGACGTCGGAAGGTCCCGGTATCCGAGCGCGCGACGTTCTCTGCGCGTCAAGGACGATATATCGTCCTCAGCCTGGGGAGGGAGCTCGTATCCTTCGCGCACGCCTTTCAATCCCGCTGCCAGGAGCACCGAAAATGCCAGGTAGGGGTTACATGCGCAGTCAGGGCTTCTGACCTCGACACGACGTGACGAGGCTTTTGTCGAGGTGTATCGGGGTACACGAACCAAAGCTGATCGGTTAGACAGGCCCCACGTTGCCGACGTCGGCGCTTCATCCCCGAAGACCACGCGCTTGTACGAGTTGACCCACTGGTTCGTCACGGCCGAAATTTCGTTGGCGTGCTCCAAGATTCCGGCGACGAAAGACCGCGCGGTAGCCGACAAGTTGAATTCGTCATCGGGATCATGGAATGCATTGGTGTCGCCTTCAAAGAGGGACATGTGGGTGTGCATAGCGGAGCCCGCTCTATTCGCAAACGGTTTCGGCATGAACGTCGCCCGCACCCCGCTTTGTAAAGCGACCTGCTTAATGAGGAAACGGAAAGTCATAATGTTGTCCGCCATCGACAACACATCGTCATAGCGGAGGTCGATTTCCTGCTGGCCCGGCGCGTTTTCATGATGCGAAAACTCGACGGATATGCCCATCGACTCGAGGGCCGTGATGGCATCCCGGCGGAACCCTGGAGCTTCGTCGTGGACGGCCTGGTCAAAGTATCCGCCATTATCGGTCGGGATAGGTTCTTTGCCTTCCGTCATGAGGCTTCTGACGAGGAAGAACTCAATTTCGGGGTGGACGTAGGAGGTAAATCCATCGTCGGCAGCTCTGTTTAATTGCCGACGCAAGACTTGGCGGGGGTCAGCGTAGGAGGGTTGACCATCCGGCAGGGTGATATCGCAGAACATCCGCGCGGACGCGAGTTGGCCGTCGTGCGGGAAAGGCAGCATTTGGAATGTGGATGGGTCTGGGCGGGCGATGGTGTCGGACTCTGACACGCGGGAGAAGCCCTCGATGGCTGACCCGTCGAATCCGATGCCTTCGGCGAATGCGCCTTCGAGTTCGGCGGGGGCGATGGCCACGGATTTTAAGTATCCCTGTACATCGGTGAACCAGAGGCGCACAAAGCGGATGTCGCGTTCGTCAAGGGTTCGGAGGACAAATTCTTGTTGCCGATTCATACCTACAGGGTAGTCGGTGGGTGGGACATGGGCGCGTGTTAGCCAGAGAGCGCGTGTATATGGGTCCCGTCTTGTACGCGATGAGCAGGTATTCAGGGTGCCAGCAACCCGCATCAGGGCCCGGCCAGAAGCGTATGAACGCGGCGAATCGGCTCGTCGCGTGCTGGTGTCGATTATGTTTGATGCGTGGGGGTAAACCCCCAACCCTGGCGCATCCGGTAATCACGCCGATAGAAATACCCAGAGAAACCCCGAGACAATCCCTGTTCAGTTGAGAGAGGAACCAGCCCATGTCTGCCCACCCCGACGCTCCGCAACAGTCAGAAAAGCCGAGGCGGAAGACTCGGATTCATCACCTCGATCAATTCAAGCGCGAGAGCAAGCGTTGGGCAATGCTGACTGCCTATGACTTCACGACGGCTCGCATTTTTGACGACGCCGACATCCCGGTGCTTCTGGTCGGTGATTCCGCGGCCAACGTCGTTTATGGGTATTCATCGACGACGGCGATCACGATGGAGGAACTCATCCCTCTGGCGGGTGCTGTGGTCAGGGGCGCTCCCCACGCGCTTGTTGTCGCGGACCTTCCTTTCGGCGCCTACGAGCAATCGGATGAGTACGCCATCGCTAATGCTGTGCGGATGGTTCATGGCTCTGGTGCAGACATGGTGAAAATCGAGGGCGGCGAGCGAATCGCGCCACGTATTCGGGCGATTACTCAGGCCGGAATTGCCGTGATGGCACATATTGGGTTTACACCTCAGTCGGTGTCATCGCTGGGTGGTTTCCGGGTGCAAGGGCGTGGCAGCGGAGCTGAGCAGCTTAGCCGTGATGCCAAAGCGGTGTGTGAGGCTGGCGCGTCGGCCGTCGTTCTTGAAATGGTGCCGAAGGAGATTGCCCGGGAGATCACGGAGGAGCTTCCCATCCCCACGATCGGTATTGGTGCCGGCGCTGGAACGGACGGCCAAATACTCGTCTGGCAGGATATGGCGGCGATGCCGGCGGGGCGTCGCACACCGTCTTTTGTCGAGGAATTCGGGCAGATTGGCCAGGAACTGCGCGACGCTGCCCGGCGGTACCGGGACCGGGTAGCCGAAGGCACTTTCCCCGACGCTGACCACGCATTCTCGGACAACCCGAAGGCTTAAACGGCGGCACGCACCTACACTTGGCGTCATGAGTTCTACTGATCAGCTGGAAGTCGAAGTTAAATTTGCCGTGGACGACGCCACCCCGGTGCCTGATTTTTCCGCGGTGGAGGGAGTCGCTGGGGTTGGGGCTGAACAGCGGTTTACGCTCTCGGCGACGTATTACGACACACCTGACCTCCAGTTGACCAGGAATAAGATCACGTTGCGACGTCGCAGCGGGGGCCCCGACGAAGGATGGCATCTCAAACTTCAGGGGACGCGCGGGCGTCGCGAAGTCCATGCCCCATTGGACGCGGGGGACGCAACGGACCCCCACCATGTTCATCCGCCTCGCACGCTACTTGAGGCACTTCATGAGGCACTGCCTGCTGCACCGGTAGACGATAGCTCGGCGGACTTTATCGCCATCGCACAAGTTGACAACGAGCGGCACGTGACCGATGTGATGGTGGACTCCCCCAGCTCGCACGGAGGTGCTGAATCAGTCGGAAGCGCTACCTCATACAAGGGAGCTGAATTCTGCGACGACCACGTCTCATCGCGCGGGCTCCTCGACGGTGGACAAGCCCAGCACTGGCGGGAATGGGAAATTGAACTCAGCCCCGAGATCCTCGACGATCACCACGATGGCGACGCCCAGCGCGATGCTCGTGGCTTTGCTGATGACTTTTTGGACCGACTCTCTCAGCACGCTCTAGCAGCGGGAGCGAAGAAATCGTCGAGTCCGTCCAAGCTCATCATGGCTATGGGCGATACCATGCCCGACTAGTCGTCGGTTAGTCCTCGTCGTCCCACTCTTCATCGGCTTCGTCGGCCTCTTGATTGCGCTCATGAGCTCGCTCAAGCGCGTGCTCGGCTTCTTCTTTGGAGTCATACGGGCCCATGCGGTTGAACCAGCTCGACTTCTTCCCCTGCGAAACTTCCTTAGTTTCTGAATTGAAGTACCACTTTTGATCATCGGTGGCCATAACAAGTGCCCTTCCTGAAGTATGTGAAAACCGTCACCGCGTAAAAATCGCAATTTTTTCACAGGCGCATAACAAGTTTATTTCACTCTCGTCTACCTCGCCCGCGGTAGACCAATATCTACCTACCATTGTTCGTAGGCCTCAATATTCGTAGGCCTCAGTCTTTCAATCGAAAGCCTCTCAGCAGAAAGGATTTCATGTCCGGTTCACCCTCCCCTGCTTCGCTTACCGATGCGCATACTCGGGCATGGGGTGTTGATCCGACATGGATTGTTTCTGCACCCGGAACACTGGCGTGGCTGGGCGAATATGCCGCGCCCATTGGTGGAACCACAATCGCGCAGACGATCGAGCCGTCGGTTCAGGTCGCGATCAGTCTCACAACGACTACACCACAGGGCAACCACGATCAGCTAAACACATCTCAAAACGGTATGTCCTTCGGTATTCATTCGGCCGGTCCTTACCCCATTGCCGACGCTGACGACGTGGTGCGCACTGTGCTGGATACTGTGGCACATCAGCAAAGTGGGCTTCGACGGTCGACTCTCCTCTACGTGACGATCATGTCCTCTATTCCACCCCGCGAAGGTTTCGGGGAACACGCTGCAGTCACCGCCGCGATAACCATGGCACTAGCGACGGCGCTATCCGGCAAGGATGATCCACCGTGCCCACCCACACTGGCCACGCTCACGGCAAAGGCACTCCGACAGTCCGCGCACGCCCCCACATGCTGGTGGCGGCCGTCAGTCATTTTCCGTAGTCAGCCCGGGACGCTCACTCATCTCACACAGTTCGACGACGCCGTCACCGCGCTGCCTTTTTCTGACGAACGGGAGCCTCTCCATCCAGTGATGCTCTCTGCTACGCCTACCGACGAGGACCTCGACCACATCCAGGCCTGGACCTCGAAAGCCCAGCGTAACGACGCTTTCTTGTGGCGCGCATGTTCCACCTTCGGCGTCGAAACGCTACGGGACTTGCCCTCTGCTCCGCAGCGTGTCCTGGAGTGGCTTGATATTTCCCGGCGCGACACGACTGCTGATGAACAGCAGCCGGACTATCCATCCGTGTTGGAGACGCGCCAGTGGCTGCAGTTATGCGGGCGGGATAGTTCACGTGCGCGCCACGCGGCGATGGACGTGAAATCGCGACGCACGACCCGGGTGGCCTCGACGCTCACGACGTCAGGCCACGAACTTATCGAGCTGGTTTCTGCTGCAACGCCCACGCAGCGGCGAATACTGAGAGGCATTGCGACGCCGGCTGCTTCTGGTTTTCTCAGTGAGATCCCTGGTCAGAGGATTGTTGCTACACGACCTGTTCCCGGCGCGTCCACGTCGGTACTCGCGTTGGTGAAGCCAGAGCACGACGGGCCTCAACCACAAACTGGCGACGAAATGCGGAGCGACGGGCCACGGAGCGAAGGCCCACGACACGGTGGAATAACAGTCACGGAACTATCTTTCGCCGAGCCGGCACACATACAGCTCCCACTCACGTAGCCAACAAAGCCACAGCCCCCCCACACATACAGATAGCGAATGAGCCGGCCTATAAGCCGGATTTTGTCTGCCATGCGGGGTCTCCCCTGGCATGGGAGGTAATCATCTATCTTGGGCTGCCATCGCTGGCAGCCTCACGCGGCTTACCCGCGGACTTGGACGAGCAGCCCTCAAACGCCCGCGCCGGCGCACCATACTGGTGCGCCATCATGCCTTGCTCCCGGAAGGGTTTACCTAGCCACCACAGTCACCTGCAGTGCTGGTGCGCTCTTACCGCACCCTTTCACCCTTACCTGCAGATATTGCGTCTGCAGGCGGTCTACTTTCTGTTGCACGTGCCCTCAGGTCGCCCTGGGTTGCTGTTAGCAACATCCGTGCTCTGTGGAGTCCGGACTTTCCTCGACGACGGTCTGCGCAGCATCAGGCACCGTCTCTGCAAGCAGAGACTCGCTGTGCTGTCGATTCCGCCCCCGCGATTACCCGGCCGGCTCAATCGCGAGGCTTCACTCTACCCCATCAACAAGGTGCGCGGTGGAATTGATGGCCTGCACACAAATGGGACCGTCGCTATAGAAATCGACGATACTGATTGACGACGTATCCAGGTGAAGCCGAACAAAGAAGTCAGAGTCGGCACACAAAGCTCGGCGCAGAACCGACTTGATGGGGGTCACATGGCTAACGAGCAGCAGGTTGTCTCCCCAGTGCTGGTCAACGAGTTCCGTCACCGCCCGGTGAACCCGCTGATCTACGGCCTGAACACTTTCTCCTCCGGGTACGGGCATCGTCCAATCGGTGAACCACTTTTCTTGAGTCTCGCCAAAGTGATCATGAACGTCTTTGAACGTCCGCCCATCCCACTCACCAAAATCGAGTTCGATGAAGTTATCAACGACGTCGACGGGCAAGTCCGCAGGCTGCTCCGACCCGGGATCCAACTCTTCTGTGAGGTCATCAAGGGTTTGACGGCAACGTAACGCAGGCGATGTCACCGCGGCGGTTAAGTCGGCGTCGCGTAGCCATCGGCCAGCTCGACGTGCCTGGCGGTGTCCTTCGTCGGTAAGAGGGATGTCGGCGCGACCCGCGTACTTACCTTGTGAGGAGTACGGCGTTTGCCCATGACGGAGCAACACTAACCGGCAGCGCTGTGTCTCGGATGATCCCGGTAGCCAGGCAGCCATCAGACCGCTCCTTCCAGTTCAGGGTTGTACCGAATGAGGTATGTATTGCACTCCGGGCATTGGAGGAGTTCGTCGGCGGGGGCCTTGCGAAATGCCGTTAACGTGGCATTATCCAGCGACATGTGGCACCCCTGGCACACGCGGTCTATCAGCTGAGCGGCTCCGACTCCGTGATCCTCACGCTGTATGTCGTAGGCCTCGACGATCTCGTCGGGCAATTCGTTTTTAATAACCTGAACTTTTCGGTGCTTTTCGTCTATCCGCCGCTGCACCGCCATGATCGAGTCATCCAATGCGCGACGAGCAGCCGCAACGGAATCACCTGAGTCAATTGTTTCCGGTGGCTGGTCCTGCCCATCAGGGCTTTTGAGGTGCTGGTCACGCTGGGTTTCGACGTCGTCGCGTCGAGATTCCAGCCGTGCTCGGATCCGTTGGGCAGCGTTAATGTCGTGGTTAAGGTCGCGTCGTCGTTCACGGTCTGAGGTCACAGTGAGCCGTTGACGATCATCGGCCTCTCGACGACGAAGCTTGGCAATATCACTATTGAGCTTGAATAATTCAGCATCCATCTCTGAGAGCGTGACCGATGCCGCAACAGTACGAGACCGAGCGAGGGCTTTCTGCCTCAAAACTTCGTCAAGCCGCTGTTTTTCTGGCAGGTTGACGGCCCGCGCTTCCAGAACCTCAATGTCGTTATGGAGCCGGGAGATATCAAGAAGCCTCTTTTGATCCCGCACTGAGCATTTCATGCTGTCCTCCTCCATCGTGACGGTTGAAGCGCCTGGTGCGCCAGCACTAGCAGTTATATCTCTAGAACACTGATCTCTAGTAAACCAGCAAACCGGCCGTCCGTGTGGCACTTGATGCCGCACATCTCGGCAGGCCGTTGGGTCATTCGGACTCGTCCTACCGCTTCTTGGTGGCGTGGACTGTCCAAGGGTCCGTCCTCACCTCAATCACTTCGGCGGGCAGACCCAACTGCTCACGCATCATGGTGGCGACGGATGCACACCACGGAAACTCGCTGGCCCAGTGCGCTGTATCCACCAAAACAGGCTTTCCGCTACGAAGGTGCTCGTCGGCCGGATGGTGGCGGAGGTCCGAAGTCACATACACATCAGCACCCACCGCCCGCGCTTGGTCCAAGAAACTGTCACCCGCTCCCGAGCACAACGCCACTGTTTCAATGCGCGTATCGGGATCGCCAGCTGCTCTGATGCCCTCCACGGTTTCCGGTAGCGCGTCCGCAACCCGCTGAGTGAACTCCTTGAGCATCGTTGGGCTAGCGAGTTTCCCGACGCGACCAATCCCGCCGATCACGCCACCGCTCATGGTGACGCAATCAAAAGCGGGTTCCTCATACGGATGAGCGCGGGCAATAGCGTCGATAATGTCGTCGTCGAGGTTTGGACGAGCAACGAATTCCACTCTTACCTCGGTGGCATGCTCTATCTTGCCGACGCTACCTAACGCCGGGTGGGAACCGTCCTCCGGCAAAAACTGGCCTTTACCCTCGGTCTCGAAACTGCAATGGGAGTACTGGCCGATCTTGCCCGCCCCCACGGCGAATACCGCGTCCTTCACCTTCTCAACATGGTCGACGGGGACCATTACACCCCACTTGTGCAGCGTCGACTTAATGGGGTTGAGCGGCTTTGTCTCTGTCACACCCAGGAGGTCTGCCAAGATATCATTGACGCCGCCCTGAGCAGCGTCGGCATTGGTGTGGGCGGCAAATAACGCGCAGTCGTTTTTAATCAACCGGTGGAGTAACCGACCCTTTGGATCATCCGTCGCCACGGAATGAGTGCCCCTCAACAACAAAGGGTGGTGGACAATCAGCATGTCCGCGCCCTGGTCGATGGCGTGATCGACGACGGCATCCGTGGCCTCTAACGCGACGGCGACTCGGGAAACATTCGCGGACGGATCTCCGCAAATGAGGCCCACGCGATCCCACTCTTCTGCCAGGGCCGGGGGAAATGCGGCATCCATGGTCTGACGAATATCAGCGACTGTAGTCATAGCCCTATTGTGGCATGAGGCTAGGACACGACTAGGGCAATAACGCTTTGTGGGTGCGCGACGGCCACGTGGCTATGCCCGACGGCTACTTTGAATGTGCTGAACAGCGTCAATGAGCTGTTCCACGTCACGCGGAGGCCGCACAGCTAGCCGGAGTGCGGTGCCATCAAGTCCGGGGAACGTGTCCGTACGCCGGACCGCGATGCCTCGTGCAGCGAGTTCCTGAGTCAGACGACGCGTTGATTCCGGCGATGCCGGGCCATACCGTTCCGGGGGAATGGCCAGCATAAATGGCGCTGCGGAGGGATACACATTCCAGCAAGCCGCGGTCAAGGCCTCCACCATCGCCACCCGGTTGCGCACCATCTCTTCTTTATCGTGTCGGGACCACTCGATGCCGCGGGAACTGACCGCTTGACGCATCGCTTCCAATGCCAACGTTCCCACCGCCCACGGCGGACGTCCGTGACTAAGTCTCTCAATCACGTCTGCATCACCGACGAAATATCCGCACCGCAGCCCCGCCACCGAAAATGTCTTCGTCAACGATCGGGCCACCACTACCCCGGCCGGCCGATGTGGCACAAGCGACTCGGGGCACTCACCCTCGTTCTCAGACTGGCGCTCAGAACGCACACCATCAGTAGCATCAGCGTCATCAATAGGCCCTGACGTGGCCATATCAATGAACGCCTCATCCACCAGAACGATCCGTCCCGGTTTCAGCGCCCGCTCAATATCCTCCCGGCGGTGAAGAACACCTGTCGGATTCGTCGGATTTCCAATCACCACGAGGTTCGCGTCGTCAGGAATCACGCCGGGCCAGTCTTCGTCGGTAAGAGACCACCGAATAACACGCGTGACCGGGATATTAGCGCTGGTCAACGCAAGATCGGGCTCAGTAAAGGAAGGATGCAGAACAGCCGCCCGAAGACCATCCCCCCGTCGGCAAGCGGCACCTCCCGCGGCCGTAGTTCGGCCTCCACCAAAAATCTGGGGAAGCAAGGAAAAGCCCTCAGCCACACCATTAAGAAGCATGATTTCCGACGGATCACACCCATGAAAATCGGCGATAGCCTCGCGCGTTTCCTGTTCTTCCCACGGATACGCGCCGAGATCACCCAAGCGATGCGCCAGCGCCTCCTGCAGCCACGTCGGGGGCGCAGGGTGCCGAACATTCACTGCGAAATCAAGGTCCGCCCCCCGCGCGGCTTGATCCCCATGAATCTTCATCACGTCATTCACAGTGAACACAGTACCCACGGGCCACGGCCCCCATCCCAATCGCGGCTTATCCCAATCACAGCCCATCCAATCGCTGCTCATCCCATGCCGCACTTCAGCGAGTCCCACGCCACCACTACGATAGATAGTCGCGTCGGCAATAGGCTCTGCCTGCACCGTGGATATCCCCATTGTTGGCGTCAACACCACCACGAAAGGATCACCTGTGACAGGTACCGAAACCTTAAAAATTGTCTTCGTATGCACGGGTAACATTTGCCGTTCGGCAATGGCTGACGTGATGGCGCGTGATGCCCTCGAGCGCGAAGGACTCCTCAGCCAAGTGCGCGTGGAATCGTGCGGGCTTGGCGGCTGGCATGTGGGACAAGGCGCCGACAATCGTGCCGTCGAAACCCTCCGTGAGCATGGGCTCGATGGGACTAAGCATCGCGCAAAACAATATGGTCCGCAATTTGCCGACGCGAATCTGTTCATCGTCATGGACGACGGGCATCGACGTGCCCTCCGGAACGATGGTGTCCCGTCGCACAAGATCCGTTTCCTTCGCTCCTTCGATCCCGCTGGTGGACGCCATGAACCACTGCAGGATCCCTACTACGGAACGAAAGAGGATTTCACTGACGTTTATCACTCCATCGAGGCCGCGCTGCCGGGGCTATTGTCGTGGGTGACACGTGAATTAGAGGATCGATCGGACCGATAAGAATGGCTCAACGGGGTTGGCGAACATTCCTCAAACCAGGATGGGTAATTACCGCAATCCTGGTGATCGCGTTCGCCTATGTGGCGTTCACAGTCCTAGCGCCGTGGCAACTCGGAAAAAATTCACGGACGCAGGCGACCAATCACAGGTTGGAAAAAGCGTTCCATGCGGACCCCGTACCTCTGTCGAAGGTCATCACGAAGACGGCGTCGGCACCGGCCGGTACCATCGACGAATCGAACGAGTGGAAGCGCGTCAAACTTCAAGGTTCTTTTCTTGCCGACGAGGAACTGGTGCTGCGCAACCGCCCGGTCAATTCCGATGCCGCGTACCAGATTCTGACCCCGTTCCGTGCCGACGATGGCACGGTCATCATGGTGAACCGCGGCTATGTGAGGCCTGAGTCCGGAAGCCGGATTCCGTCATTTGCTCCGCCACCCAGCGGAAAAGTGACGATCCAAGGCTATGTTCGTTTGGACGAGCCCGCCCCTGAAGAGCCGAAAACGACCCATGACGATGGTTACACCGAGATCACGAACCTATCGTCATCCTGGTACAAGAAAGAGATCCCCCAGGAACATTTTGTTAAGGGGTATGTCCAGCTGGAGGACAACCAACCTGGGACGCTTAATGCTATTCCGCTTCCGCAGCTGGATTCTGGCCCCTACCTGTCGTACGGCATCCAGTGGATAACGTTCGGGATTTTAGCTCCTCTGGGGCTGGGATATTTTGCGTGGGCTGAGATTCGGGAACGCCGCAAAACCCGCGAAGAAGAGCAAGAATACGGTGCACTGGGCGACGAAGACGTCACCTCCGATGACATGATTGCCGACGAGGCAGCTGACGATGATCGGGATGCTGGAGAGAATGCGGCGATTTCCGGCGAGGATGCTGACTCCGTTAAGCGAGGAGATTCCGAGGAGCGCTTAGGAGCATCGTCGGAACGCGTGCCCTCAGACCGGCAAAGCCAGGACAAACCATCGCGCGCCGACGAGGAGACCGCTGGACGCGACTCACAATCGGAGCCGACGTATCAGCAGGATTTGTACGACAACCGCTACGGGGGAACTAAACGCCGTAACGCTTTCGCTCAGCGTTTTAAGAAGGACGAAGAGCGGTTCTAGTTGGAGACTGGTTCTCGTTATCGCCGATCCATGCACCGCTGAAGAACAAGCGCGATCCCCAAGGCCGCGTATTGAACACCGCGTGACAGCGTGACCGCCCGTCTGACGTCGGCAATAGTTGGTGCAGGCCCCTCCCCCATGATTGGGCGCATTTCAACTCCGTAGGAGTACTGCGTGGCGCCACCCAATTGCACGCCTAAAGCACCCGCGGCGGTGGATTCCACAACTCCCGCATTAGGGCTGGGATGGTTTTGTTTCCGACACGCCTTGATCGACCGTCGCCCACCAACGGCGGAGTGAGTGAGTGCCGTCACCCGCGCGACCGGCCAATTTGCCAGATCATCCAGCTTGGCAGCGGCCCACCCGAAATTCATGTATCGGTCGCTCTTGTAGCCCACCATCGCGTCGAGGGTGTTAATGCAACGGTGCGCCACAACTCCGGGAGCTCCCGCCAGCGCTCCCCAGATCAGGGTTCCGACGCTGGCATCGGACGTATTTTCGGCCAGGGACTCGACCGCAGCGCGAGCAATGCCATCGGCATCGAGCGAGTTCGGATCGCGCGAACACAGCCACGGAACCCACTGGCGTGGCTCGTCGATAGTAGTCATGCCGGATTGGTACTGCTCTAATGCCGAGGCAACTCGGCCACCTGTCCGGGCCAGGCTTGTCCCGCCGAGGCTAAAGAATGTGACGACGCCAAGCACAACCGCGTGCCGTGTGGTGCGACGAGGGCCGGCGAGCGCTGTGGTGACAAGTACGGGGATACCGACTGACAACGCTTCGAACGCAACACCACGGGACCGCGAATCGGCATAAATCCGCTTTTCCAGTGCTTGGGCTGCGCGCCCAAATAATGCCACGGGGTGATAGGACGCCGGGTCTCCGACGATAGCGTCGGCAAGAAAGCCCCCGACTAGCCCATATTGTTCCGGAGTGAGGCGGAGGAACCGATGCGCACTACGGCCTAGCATGGCGACGAATAACTATCGTCATTGTTGAGCCGACGAGGGAAAGCACCGCTTGTCCTGGAAGCGGCCTCGCAGACAGCATCGAGATCGTTCCCGTAATCGACTAACACGGGATAGACCAGGTTGCCGTTGGAATCCTTCTTCCGCAACGACGGGCAGGCACCCGGGTAGGTGTAATAAGCATCGGAGTTGCTCGCCAACGCTGACCGCAACTTACCTTTCGTGTCCCCACCCGGTTGATCAATGACAGATTGCACGATCAAGACATAATCACCGTCACAGGTGACATTGCGGATGGATCGGGTGCTTCCGTTAACCGACACCGAGGTGATGGTTCCGTCGCTGTTGTTATTGTTCGGGTGCTTTTTCGCTTCTGATGCAGGAGTACACCGGCCAAACATGCGTTGCGTATCTTCCGGAACACCATCGCGCTGCATTCTTTCATCGCTGTAGCATCGGCCACCTATTGGTGAATAAATATTATCTTCATCGGGGTAATATTCCTCCCATTTGGACCCCGTCCAATGAAGAGGGATCAGCCAATCCGAACCGTGCTGAATTGCTCCCGCCCATGTGCCGTCACACCTTTCAACATCATCAAGCTCCGCGGGAACGACACCGGTTTCGTGCATGTAACCAATGGTGCACCGCTCGCTCACAGAGGGGCCACTCTTATTGTCGCCATCGTCAGCCTCTTCTGTAGAGCTAGTTTCTTGGCTATCTTCAGCCGGCGAGGTCGTAGCTTCTGACGACACCGCACCACCGTCGGCAGACGTATTGTTGCTAGCACGGTTATTAATGAATTGCACCGCAATAACGACGACCGCGGCGATCACAACCAATGCCAGAATGGTCCACAAAATGGGGATGGCACGTGAGCGTTTTTTCGGCTGGTCGGGAACCTGCTGGGGAACCTGTTGAGGAGCCTGCTGGTTCGGTGCACCACCGTCAGCACCCCATTGATCGTTTCCGCCGTTCCATTGATTGTTTCCACTCATCGTTTCATCCTTGGTGGGCTGTCACAGTGTGACTAGCACGGGGAGCTAAAGTCACCACGATCATTGAGGGTTCGTGGATACCAGTTACTTCTCGACCCCGCTTCTTGGCACATGGCGCTTCTGTCGGAACCGAAATCTTCATAGACGGGATAAATGTCATCGCCATTGAGCTGTCCACGTAATGACGAGCAATGTCCCGGCGTCATAAATTCAGAACCAGGGTTGGCCACGAGTACTCGTGAAATATTTCCGGCTGTAGCGTCTTTGTTCGTATCGACGATTGAATCCTTGATAACGATATTTCTTCCGTCACATGCCGGCGACGAGGCACGCACAGTCCGGCCAGAAACAGTGACCGACGAAATATAGCCATTGGAATCCGTGTTGCTAGACGACGATGACTCATTGCTCTTCGAGGTGTCATCGGGACCACATTCGGTGAATTTCGATCGTATCTCCGATGGCACATGATCAGCGTCTAGCCGTGAACTGAGATAACAGCCGTACCCACTAATCCCGGAAACTCCGTCTCGTTCATACTTGGACCAGTGACCATTCGACCAGTGATAGTGATTTAACCCGTCACTTCGAGGCGCACCGAACAGCAACCAATCGCCCGAGCAATACACCACTTCATGTTCGCCCGTCATCTCCGAGATATTTTTCCGCAGGTAGGATTCATCGCAACGATCAGTCGAAGCTTTTTTGTCGCCATCAGACGCGGCCGGCGATGAGGGGTTGGCGGTCCCGTGCTGCGGTGCCTCTGACTGGCTTTCCAACGTTCCACTGCTGGCCACTGCGACAGATTCGTCTTGTCCGCTATTCTTGTCGGCATTCTTCAACGCAACCCAAATAATTGAAGCCCCAATAACGAGGGCAACAGTTATGACGACTGTTATGCTAATGGGCATAAGGTTCCGTTTTTTCGGAGGCTTAGACTCGTTATTTTGAGGGGGATAAAAGGATCCCCATTCGCCATCGGTTCCTGAAGTCGAATTCTCCAAACGTCGACCGGGCTCGTGATTCATGGAGAATACCCCTTTATAAACAGTCAGCGCGTGAGCAATGGACGGCAGTTGGCCACAAGCAGTGTACCCAGATGGCCACAGCGACATAGAGTCCGGTACGTGTATCAGCCATTTCCCCTACCCCAGCCTGAGGGTAAAAGCGGGGTCTATATGACAAAAACCTCTATCCGCTGTGCGAATAGAGGTTGTTCTTTTGTTGTGCGCCCTGACGGGTTCGAACCGCCGACCTGCTGGGTGTAAACCAGCTGCTCTTCCAGCTGAGCTAAAGGCGCTTAATTGTTCATGGCTCAAGGCTGTGCTGCTCTCAGGCCGTAGACAAAGCTAGCATATGCCACGTTGGAAAGAGAAAACCGCTGAAAACCGGGCTTTCCACACCGGCCAAAACAGGAATCGAGCACAGTAAACCGCCACCGGCCCAAACCACCTAAGGCCTGCGCCCGCTATAGCTTTAATACCCGCGTTAAGTCCGGCTTTAGTTCCGACGCGTCCCACGCTGAACTAGGCAGGAACCTTGCCAGTCCCCCAGCCGCAATGCGGAGGTCTGCACCAGCCCGGCCAGCTGAGCGTTTTCAGCGATATCCCCCGGCGGAACGGTGCCTGCTTGCCCTGCCCCTGGGGTCACCAACCAGATTTGGCCGTCTTCCGCTAGTGCACGTGTGGCATCTACGAGTCCATCAACGAGGTCTCCGTCGTCGTCTCGCCACCATAACAAGACGACGTCGACGATTTCGTCGGTGTCGGGGTCATCCAAGAGAGGTTCGTCTATGACATCTTCAAGCGATTCGCTTACTGCGGAATCGCAGTCGTCATCCCACCCGAGTTCCAGGATGATATTTCCTTTTGTCACGCCCATGCGATCAGCAAAGTCTTTGTCGCGCGTGGCCGCCTCGCCCACGGTTTGGTGCCTCCTTGACAATATGGATTGAATTATTAGCGAGGTTACCGTTTTTACGTGAAATTATCTCCTCGACTCTCCCACGACGTCCCCCAGAATGACACCCCTGGCGTCAATAATGCTGTCACCCCCACCCAAATTGATTGGTTTCTGCTGGAAAGAGTGCCGCTGCGTAGAATCGATTCAGATAAAGATATCGGCCATTGTCCAAGAGTTTTGGCCACATTCCACAAGTTCAGGAGTACACGTCGATGACTGATACCTCGCCCGATTCGTCGCGAGACAGCAATTTCGCCCTCATTCGTGATGGCGTCGCGTCCTACCTCAATGACAGCGACCCCGAAGAAACTCGTGAGTGGCTCGAGTCCCTGGACGGGATGTTGGAGAACGCAGATAGCGATCGTGCGCGCTACATCATGTTGCGCATGATTGAGCGTGCAACGGCGAAACGCGTTTCCCTCCCGTCCCTCACATCGACCGACTATGTCAACACTATTCCGACGACGATGGAGCCCGAGTTCCCCGGCGACGAGGACATCGAGAAGCGCTATCGCCGGTGGATTCGGTGGAATGCGGCGATCATGGTTCACCGTGCGCAGCGCCCAGGTATTGGAGTCGGGGGACACATTTCGACGTATGCCGGCGCTGCTCCTCTCTACGAAGTCGGGTTTAACCACTTCTTCAAAGGCAAAGATCATCCGGGTGGCGGTGACCAGGTATTTTTCCAGGGACATGCCTCGCCAGGAATGTACGCCCGCGCATTCCTTGAGGGGCGCTTGAGCGAAGAGGACATGGACGGTTTCCGTCAGGAAGTCTCGCGCAAACACCGTGGCCTTCCTTCTTATCCGCACCCGCATGGGATGCCGAACTTCTGGGAGTTCCCCACGGTGTCGATGGGCCTCGGCCCCATGGAGGCAATCTTCCAGGCGCGGTTCAACCGCTACCTCCTTAACCGTGGTATTAAGGACACATCACAGCAGCACGTATGGGCGTTCCTCGGCGATGGCGAGATGGATGAGCCAGAATCGCGTGGCCTCCTGCAGATCGCGTCGCTCAATAACCTGGATAACCTCACCTTCGTTGTGAACTGTAACTTGCAGCGTCTCGACGGTCCTGTCCGCGGTAACACGAAGATCATCCAGGAATTGGAGTCCTTCTTCCGCGGTGCCGGCTGGTCCGTCATCAAGGTCGTGTGGGGACGTGAGTGGGACAAGCTCTTTGCCGCCGACAAAGAGGGCGCCCTGGTCGACCTCATGAACAACACGCATGACGGCGATTTCCAGACCTTCAAGGCCAACGACGGTGCCTACATCCGCGAGCACTTCTTCGGTCGCGATCCCCGCACCGCGAAGCTCGTCGAAAATATGTCGGATGAGGAGATTTGGCACCTTCGTCGCGGTGGCCACGACTACCGCAAGATTTTCGCCGCCTACCAGCGTGCTTTGGCGACGAAGGACCGGCCGACCGTCATTCTGGCCCACACGATTAAGGGCTACGGCCTGGGCCACAACTTCGAGGGCCGCAACGCCACCCACCAGATGAAGAAGCTGACCCTCGACGACCTCAAGCTCTTCCGGACGAAGCAGGACATTCCGATCTCTGATGAGGAATTAGAGAAGGACCCGAAGCTGCCTCCGTACTACAACCCCGGTCCCGACGCCCCCGAGATCAAGTACATGCTGGAGCGCAGGAAAGAGCTGGGCGGTTTCTTGCCGGAGCGACGCAACACGTTCACGCCTCTCTCGGTTCCTGGCGTGGACAAGCTCAAGCAGATGCGTAAGGATTCCGGCAAGCAGGAAGTGGCTACCACGATGGCCATTGTCCGCATCATGAAAGCACTGATGCGTGACAAGGAAATCAAGCGCCGCGTGGTGCCGATTGTTCCGGATGAGGCTCGTACATTCGGTTTGGATTCCTGGTTCCCGACGAACAAGATTTACAACCCGCACGGTCAGCGGTACACGGCTGTGGATCATGACCTGATGCTGTCTTACACCGAGGCGACCGACGGACAGATGATGCATGAGGGCATTGACGAGGCCGGATCGGTGGCGGAGTTCCAGGCGGCTGGTACGTCGTATGCCACCCATGGCGAACCGATGATTCCGCTGTATATCTTCTACTCCATGTTTGGGTTCCAACGCACTGGCGATTCGATTTGGGCAGCCGGCGACCAAATGGCACGTGGATTCCTCATCGGAGCCACAGCCGGACGGACCACCTTGACCGGCGAAGGCCTCCAGCACATGGACGGCAACAGTTTGACGCTGGCGACGACCAACCCGTCCGTTGTCTCCTACGACTGCGCGTTCTCCTACGAGTTGGCGCACATTATTCCTCGCGGAATTGAACGCATGTACGGGGATTGCCCGGGTGAAAACGTCATCTACTACCTCACCTGCTACAACGAGCCCATCCACCAGCCGGCTGAGCCGGAGAACCTCGACGTCGAGGGCGTTCACAAGGGCATTTACCAGTACCAGGATGGTAAGGATGCGACCATCATGGCGTCGGGCATCGGTATGCAGGCTGCTCTGAAGGCCCGCGATATCCTTGCCGACAAGTTCGACGTCGATGCAGCCATCTACTCGGTGACGTCATGGACGGAATTGGCTCGCGATGGTGTCCGCCATGATCGCGAGCAGTTGCGTCACCCGTCGAAGGATGTCGGCACAGCGTTCCTGGAGAAGCAGCTGAGCGGGGCACACGGTCCGTTTGTTGCTGCGTCTGATTTTGATACGACGATCGGTGAAACAATCCGCAAGTGGGTGCCCGGTGATTACACTGTGCTCGGCTGCGATGGCTTCGGGTTCTCCGACACTCGTGCCGCTGCCCGCCGGTATTTCAACACCGACGCAGAGTCAATCGTCGTCGCTGTCTTAGCTGGGTTAGCCCGGGAAGGGAAGATCGACGTCTCGGTGGCTGATCAAGCCGCGAAGGACTTCCACATCGACGACCCCACTAAGGCATAACACCTCGGGTCGGCTCTGATTACGGGGCCGGCCCACGGGGCTGACCCGCGACACACGTTGTCGACAGTCCACGGGGAACAGCGCCAGGCTTCGCGCCTGGTAGCCTGGCCCCGTGAACGTTTTTCATGAGGTCAAAAGCATTGTGGCGAAATATGGACACGTTGACCCGGACGACATCACCCTTGACTCCACCGTGGATAGCCTTGGCCTGGATTCACTATCAGTAATCGATATCGGCGTGGGCATCGAGGAACACTCGGGGCGCCGCGTGGACCAGGAACAGATCGATTCGTTCACGTCGATTAGGGACATGGTCGACTTCATGGAGCAGGATTCCTAACCGTCGCTGTGTCATGCGTGCTCAACGACGCGGTGTCAGCGGGTGTTCATGTTTGACGCACGAGCGTCGCGTCGTAGTCGCGGTCCAAATCCACGTTCGCCGCTTCATCGTCGGCGGCGGGCACTAGCTCTGGAGCGTAATCCCAGGCTTCACCTAATGCGCTGCGAATGGCAGCGTCGATCTCCTGACGAGTTGTTGTCTCGGCAAGAATCGCGCGAAGCCGATGCTCCGTCAGGACGACGTTTCCTAAATCATCAATATCTGCAACATGCAGCCCTAGGCTCGGCGTAAACCTCCACATGCTTTTTCCGTATTCAATAACGCAAAAGGGCTCTCCGGTACGCAAAAGTTGGCGCACCAATTCGGCCCCACCGTTGTCGACGTAAATCATCACCGTTCTCCTTAGGTTGTCACCAAGAAGCGCGGTGAGCTGGCTTCCCCTCCAGCTCCGACGGCTTGCTTTCTCCCATATTCCGGAACACATTCCCGACGTCGCAACCTCAAGTAGCGCTTTATCCCCCGAGTGGGTTTGCGACATAAGTGCAGGTCATAACGCATGTTGCACAAGTTAACTAGTGTGACTGACGGTACCGGCCGGCGGAGTCCTCGTTTATGTCTCCCCCTCCCCCCCGCTAACGACCCGCTCATGGCCCATGAATTAAGCGCTGTATCCCAATTCTCGGGCCCGTGCATCATTCCATGTGCTCCACAATGGCTTGGCCCAGTCGCCGAAGTCCCTGTCGGTGAGGACCACGGCGTAGTGCTCACCCGGGACGGTCCAGAGGAACGTTCCGCTTTGCCCAAAATGCCCAACGGTATGTGAGGGCAATACTGTGCCGGTCCAGTGTTGACGGCCCGATCCTCCGCGTTCACGCGGGAGTCCCTTCTTCCCCTTCACTTCAGGCCCCAGAGCCCACGGGCACGGTTTGAACATCCCGTAGCCGGGAACAACGCCGGCCAGATCCGGGTACCACACTTCATAGTGGGGGTCCGACACCAATTCCGGGTTCATCATTTCCTGGGCGAACAAGTCCATGTCGCGCAGTGTGGATCGCGCACCGTGGCCTGCCGATCCATAAAGTTCAGTGTCAGTCATTCCCAGAGGCTGGCATACCGCTTCTTGCAGATAATCCGGGAACGGGATCTCGGTTTCTTTTTCGATGTAGTCCGCCAGGATCTCGTAGCCCGCTGAGGAATAGATACGTCGAGTTTCCGGAGCCTTTTCAGGTTCGGTCGTGGCGAAACCGACGCCGCTAGCGTGGGCAAGCAGATGTGCCACCGTCGCTGGACCTACGGGTGTTGTCAGGTCGCAGACTCCCTCCTCCACGGCGACCAGCACAGCGCGGGAAGTCAGGAGTTTGGTGACGCTGGCGAGCTCAAATACTCGAGTGGGATCCCCCGTCATCTTTCCGTCGACGGAGCTTGCGGCGTTGTTTACGGGCCAATCGTTCATCAGGTTCAACCATAGCGCGCGTGAGCATGAGCCGTCGGAGTTGACCTGCTGTCATGGTGACTGGTGCCCAATCGGGGTTATTGGGTAGCCCCCACCCTTTGAAATAGGCGACGATGGACAAGATGGATGCGAACGACGCTGAGACCACCATGCCCACGGTTTGAAGCTGGAAACTGTTGAAGAGCACCATCATCCCGCTACCAAGAAGTGCCGACGTGGCATACAGGGTGTTGCCACCGAAAATCGCGGGGACAACGCCGATGGTGATATCGCGGATCATTCCGCCGCCGACGGCGGTAATCATGCCAAGGAGCATCGCGGAGGGCCATAACAAACCAGCGTTGAGGGCTTTAATTGTCCCGGTTACTGCCCAGACTCCGAGGACGATGCCGTCACCGATTTTGAGGAGCTTGTTCCATTGTTCTCGCTCTAGCGACACTGTCATGGCGACGAGTCCGCCCGATAATGCGACGCCGAGGTAAATCGGCTCTTTTAACGCGGCGGGGAGTCCGTTTTGAAGGAGCGTATCTCGGAGTAAACCGCCGCCGAGGCCGGACAAGATCGCGAGAAGGCCGAACCCGATAGCGTCGAATTTTCGACGACGCGCGATTGCGCCTCCCAGGATACCGTTGATGAAGACACCGGTTAAGTCGATAATGCGATAGACGGAGATAATGTCCATGGTTATTCACCAATCTGAACCATGTGAAGCTAAAAATCCCTTGCCTATGAGAATAGACAAGGGATGATGTGGGGCCAGCGGGGCTCGAACCCGCGACCAACGGATTATGAGTCCGTGGCTCTAACCTACTGAGCTATAGCCCCGTGAGGATGATAGCAAACGATCGGGAGAATACCGCTATTGCTTCACCCGGTTTCTACACAGCGTGAGAGACACGGTTAACCAGCCAGGTACAGAGGGTAAAAATAAAACCACGGGCCTTTGCACGATAGGCCCGTGGATATGAAAAAGCTCCCCCAACTGGACTCGAACCAGTAACCCTTCGATTAACAGTCGAATGCTCTGCCAATTGAGCTATGGGGGATTCTGCGGATGATGCCCGCAACGAGATAGAACTGTACAGAGAGACCACAGCAGAGGCAAATCAGTGGATTGAACTGCGCTTATGCGGACGGAACCGCTAAGCACGGTTCCATGATGCCCCCGCCTCATTCATCCATACGACGCTCACCATAATGCGGGTACCGTACCCTAAGGCCATAGACCGAAGTTAGCGAAAATGAAAAAAATAGAATATGTCTGATCTCAACGTTTCTTTGCGCCCCAACGAAAACGGCGTTCACCTTGCTAAGGCCCCATCAAGACTGGTTACCTTCTGGCAGAAAACCACGTTAGCGGTTACCGATCAGCGCATTGCTATTAACCGGCCACGTCTATTGTTCGGTTTAGTCCCCATCGGTAATCGGCTCAATAACATCGAGTTGGGCTCAGTATCTCATACCGAGACGAAGAAAACGTTTAATCTCACCTATTTAATTACTTCGGCGTTCCTTTTTGTTCTCAGTCTGACTTGGTTTATCAGCTCTTTCCATGCGAAGAAACCAGGAATCGACGAATACTACAGTGAACATCCCAACGGAACGATCAGCCCACTCATTCTGATCGTGTCACTGATTTGCATGCTGCTCACCATCGGTCTGGCTGCCAACTCATACCGATCGAGGCTGGTGATTGCCGATAACTTTGGTGGCCAGGACGAAGTCGACCTTTCCGCCCTGGCACACACAGAAGTGACTAACTTCTCCAACGGATTCAACCAGTACATCGGTTACACCCCACAGAACCAAGCCCCACAGTCGCAATTCAGCGCTCCACAACAACGAGGAGGCCAACAACCTAACCCCACCAACTATCAAAATCCTGGTGTAGCTAACGGATACAGCCAGCCACAACGAACCGACGGCAATTCCTCAAACACCCAGACAGAGGAGAATGGTTGGGGTTAGCGGAACACGGGATAGCGCTCCAACCACACCGACATAACCCAAAACTCCCTATCCTTCCCCTCTACGAAGATTAGGTCCCCAATGCGCAACAAACTGCTCCCCATCGTTAGCATTTCCCTTGCCTCGGTAGTTTTACTCTCTGGATGTTCATCAAGCGACAAGCTTTCAGATGGAAAATGGAGTAAATCCGACTCGAGTGGCCAAGAAGTGATATTAAAGGTTGACGGCGATGATTTCAGTCTAAAATCGTATGACGACGATGACCTTGAAGCCAAACTGGCCGGCAAAATAAACCGGCCAAAAAGAGCATTTCTAATACATAAACAAGATTGGGGTGACGGGCGCGCATTTTCACTCAGTACTCAAGAAAAGAAGTCCATGACCAAGGATGATGTAATTGAGTACAGATTTGAAGGGAAATCTCTCATTCTTAAGGGTGAAAATAATGAGGAGTTGACCTTGACAAAGGAGTAATACTACCCGTACCCCAAAGAACGTCGACATGTAAATAGTGAAATGCCCTTCCCGGTAGAAATTCTTGCACCGGGAAGGGCATTTTCATGCCTTAGCATGGTTCAAGTCCAGCAAACGATAAATTATTATTTACCGGTTGACTGGGCACCATCCTTGTGAACCTTTTCCACAGCAAGACGCGAATGTTCCAGAACAGCTGCAAAAATACCAGCATGGCGACAGTGTGAAGCAGGGTAAACACGATGTTTAAGAGCACACCCAACGAGGCGTCAGCTTTATTCGCTGAATCAACAAGGTCAGACATCCAGCTATCATCGCCCGATGATGAAGATCCTGATGTAAACGCAACTCCCAACAGCCGAATACCCAGATACAGCCACACAATGGCAATAATCCCCAGACCGATGGTCCACATCAGCGATTCACGCCGTTTACGCTCCGGACTTACCGCGAATTTTGCCAAATCAATGTTGACAGATGATGACGAACTCGATTGCCCAAACGCATCATTTCCGTTATTCGGTTGTGCACTACCGAAACCGCTGGACTGAAAACCCGCTGGGAAATTATTCCCGACAGAATTGTTACTCCCATTCCCGAAGCTATTCGCACCTCGGTTAACCGAGCTTGTTGACGTACTAGGCGATTCGTACGAAGGCGCCGAGTGCCTAGCAAAAGTTCCTTCGTTTGTAGACTCCGTTGACGAATTACCCGTGTCAGCTGGATTAGGAGTGAAACCAGATGTCACGGAACCATTTGAATCAACGTCTTGACCACTAGCTAGGCTGTGCAAACGGCGAACAGTCCACTCGGGCGAGTTGGGATCGGCAAGACCATTATCGTAAACAGCCCGACGCTGCGAATTACCCAAAATAGCTCGCGAGGTCGCCAACATATCCCGGCGCGCATTGTCACTCTCGGGAGTTTCTGCAAGCTGTTGAGCTAACCGTCTATCAATCTCGTCACTATCCAGCGAGCGATCCAACGAAAGCTCATTATATAAATCGATGTGACTCATCGTCCTAGAACCGCTTTCACTCAATGGGGAGCATATAGAACATAAGTAGCAGCACGCTCACTACATGCACTGATGCTAACCCATTTATCTTAAATAAGACACAGTTTTTAATTAATTGTTAGTGTTTCTTCACAGGGAGCAGAGTTTCTATTAAAACTAATTCCAAGTCAACCATAGAAATAACGGCCACTGCTATATGCTTGAGTGGCCGTTTCTCCGTTAACGAGAAATCCTAGTTATACTCTTTCTGGCTCCGAATTTCATAACGGTCTTTATCGCGAATAAAGATCAGTGCGACAAGAGCGCCAACAGCAGCCAAAACCGCGGCAATAATCAGCACGTTATGTAATCCGTTGATGTACGACTCCAAGGCCTTGTCAGCAAACATCGGGGCATGCTGGCGAATCAGCGGGAACTGTCCACTCGACGCTAAGTCGACAATCTTCTGCGGAGCATCCATCGTGATGGTCGATTTATCCGGCGATAACACCGCTCCCGGTGGCAGCTGAGGCGCAGGCGTAGGAACCCCCGGTGGCAACTGCTGCGCACCCGCTTGCGTATTCATCACTGATGCCGTCGGGAAGGAAACCGCCTTCAACCCCGATGACGTTGCGGCTGTCAAAATCGCACCATAGATAGCCACACCGAAACTCGTCCCTAAGGGGAAAGCTGTGTTGGCAATACCCGTTGCGGTACCCGTTTTACGCGGAGCAACAACAGAGACAGCAACATCCATCAAGTGCGGAAGCATCAGCCCTGTACCAATGCCGACCACGATGTACATCGGAATGATGTCCACCCAGCCAGAGTTGGAATTCAGCTTTAGGCCGAGGAGCAGGCCAGCGGCAATAATGATCATTCCCAAGGCCTGAATGGCAGAAACCTTAATTTTCTTACCCAGCTGGATCGCCACAGGTGAGAACAGAATAATCGGAATAGCAAGTGCCGTCGTCACGTACCCAACTTCGAGCGAACTTAAGCCCACTGCCCCGGATAGCCAGAGAACGATGTACGGCATCATTCCGAAACTGAACAGTCGGGCCGCAAACGCAACAATGGTCACCGCAGAGAACGACGGGATGGCAAACATGCGGACGTCAATCATGGCCTTGTCGCCCTTAGCCAACTGCATCCACACCAACAGAACTAAACCAGCCAGGCTTACGCCGAAACCGATGAAGACTTTGCCATCAGTCCAGCCATCATCCGGGCCGGTCAGGAGCGCATAGTTCAAGGCAAAGAGGAATACCGACGCCACAATGAGCGTGAGCCACGAGATCGGCGGCACCGTCTCTTCAACCTGCTGGTCTTCAAGCTGCTCCGCCTCGTCGAAGCGCCCCTCAGCTAGCAGGCGTGCTTTCCTATCTTCCAAAGCTTGCCAACGCCACTGCTGCGCGTCTTTTGGCACACCGATCAACGTTCCCATAATGATCAGTAACCCGATCGGAATGTTGATCGCGAAGATCCAGCGCCAGTCGAAGAATTCGACAATGGCGCCACCGACGAGTGGGCCCAACGCCACCGCTGCAGCACCGGCCGCCATGAACACAGCCACCGCGCTCGTCCGCTGTTTTTCCTCGCCAGGGCCAAAAACGTCGGAAAGAAGGGGCAAACTGGACCCGAAGACCATGGCACCCCCGGCCCCCTGAATAGCTCGAGCCACAATCATCCAGTTTTCGGCATCCGCCGTCATACATCCGACCGATGCAGCGACGAATACCAACTGCCCAACTATAAAGATGCCTCGGCGTCCAACCAAGTCGGACAGACTGCCGACCCCCAGCAACAACGCCGCGAACGCTAGGGTGTATGCGTTGACGATCCACTGTGAGCCCGACAATGACAACTTGAGGCTCTCGCCGATGTCCGGCAGTGCCACCAGGACGATCGTCATGTCAAGGGTCATCATGAGCGAGGCAACAGATCCCGCTACGGTGGACCAAAACTTCGCGTGAGGGTAACGACGGCCAGTCGGTTTCTTCCCCGGTTTGGCCGGCTTCGTTTTCGCCCCGGAGTTTTTAGCCGTCTTTGTTGCAGGCTTTGTTTTGACTGCAGAGGATTGTGGCCCCGTTACGTCAGCGGCGGGTACGCCACCACTGTCGGCGTCTCCGCTCAGGGGGTCGTCGGGACGGGAATCCGCGTCCCCGACTTCAGGACGATCGAACGAATCTTCCAAGGGCTGGGCATAAAGGCCCTGATCATGAGAAGTGTCATCCTCTCGGCCCGGCGCAGCGTCTGCTCCATCGTCGGTACCGAGGATCTCACCCTCAAGGATTTCGCCGTCATAGCCCGACACACCCGTCGGCGATGAGGGAAAGCCTGGGTACCCCGATCCCGAGGACTCCGACTCATCCTGCCGATGACGCTGTCCGCCACCGGTGAGCGGATACCCCATGAAAGAAACCTCGTCTTCGGGGCGGAGAACATCGACTTCACGGCGCCGATGGCGGCCACCCGACGAGGTCAATTCCTTCAAACTTGGATCGAACGTGAGAAACGGAAACGCCGGCGCGTTACGTTCTTCCGGCGCCGACGCGTCATCCACGCCTGACGGATCACCCTTCCACGGGTCATACGCACTGTCCGCACTACTAGCTCGGCCAGCAAATTGGCTGTCCGACGCAGACGATGGCTCCTTAGAGTCCACGAGGTCCTCCCAGTGGGTAAAGACGCCCCGGCCCTACGCAAAACGCAGTGCGACCACAACACACTGCTACCCCGCCACCGACATGGCCACGAGGCAGGCGTCGCCACTTAAAGAGGAGCAACCACCGTGGGTGCGCACCTTCGCTCGCGGCGATATGAAAAACGTAGAGCAGAAACGCATTTAAGTTCGCTATCAACACTAGCTGTTCCTTGTCTGCCACGAACAACCGGACAACGTGTTAAACGAACATCGGGCCGGTTGTGGCGCCGTCTATGTCACCGACGCTGACGCCGAATCCCACTCCTTCTCGTGGCCGGTCGTCGGCGAGCGTGGTTACACTAGCCCTATGACTGATTCCTCCAAGACAACTAACCAACAATCAATTCCCACCCTGTCCACCGACCGATACACCGCCCCTGCGCTGGGCTTTGGCACGTACCGACTGTGGGGACAAAGCGGTGCAAAGTCCGTGGAGACCGCGCTCACTATGGGCTACCGCCTCATCGACTCCGCCTACAACTACGAAAACGAAGGCACCGTCGGGGCGGGAATTCGCGCAGCCATCGATAAAGGAATTGTCTCGCGCGACGACGTCACCGTGACAAGTAAACTTCCCGGCCGATACCAGGAACATGACCAAGCACTGAGCGCCATCGAGGAATCCCTGTACCGCACCGGACTGGACTACATCGACCTGTACCTTATCCACTGGCCGAACCCAAAACAGGGCAAATACGTTGAGGCGTGGAAAGCATTAATGGAAGCCCGGGATCGTGGGCTTATCCGCAACATCGGTGTATGCAACTTCACGCCGGAGCACTTGGACACCCTCGGGCGGGAGACGGGCGAGCTTCCCGTCATTAACCAGGTCGAGCTGCACCCATACTTCAACCAGGCTGAGACTCGCGCCTATGACAACGAGCACGGGATCATCACCGAGGCGTGGAGCCCTCTTGCCCGAGGTGCCGTCTTTGAGGAAGACACCATCGTTTCCATCGCGAAGAACCACGACGCATCCGTCGGCCAGGTTGTTCTTGCATGGCACCGGGCCATCGGGAGCCTCGCCATTCCGAAGTCCGCGTCGGAAAAGCGTCAAAAGGAAAACCTCGATTCCTTACATGTCACGCTGACGAGCGACGAGGTCGAGGCGATCAATGCCCTCACCAAGCCCGACGGCCGTGAGAAGGACCAAGACCCCGACGAGTACGAAGAGTTCTAACTCCAACCGACGCCACCACACGAAAGAAAACATATGCGTTTGACTACGTTCATCGCCGGTGCCACAGCGGGCTACGTCATGGGCACGAAGGCAGGTCGGAAGCGTTACGACCAGATCCGACGAGGCTATGAGGCAGCGATCAACTCCCCCGTCGCCAAATCGGCTCTCCACGCGGGGAGGAAGGCATTAGCCAACGCTCTTGATCCGGAACCGCGGATGCGTGAACTCCGAGCGCGGAATATCAGAACCCGGCACCAAGACGACGGCACCACCATTTACGTCCCCGACGAGGACTAACGCGACGACGACAGACGCCACGCGGGTGGCGCGGGTCACACGGGTGGCGCCGTCCGTGGGCGCAGGGTGAGGCAGCGTACGCAGGGCTAAAACAACCATACTCAGCTGGCCTCATAGAGGCCGCTGCGTCGCCTGCTTAATCAAACCCGTCCTGTATTGCTCGAGCGCCACCAAGTCGCCAAACAGGTTGTTGTACTCGTCGTCGCTCGGCCGCAGGCGTTCCAGCGTCGACTTGAGCTCAGCAATCTGGTTGCCCACCCAGACTGCTTGCAGTCGGACCATCGTGCTCCGCACGAACCACTCCATGTCTTCACCCTCATAGTGGATCGGCTCCACCATGAGCTCAGTCACCATCGACTCCCCCATCGGCTGCGGGAGATTCTCAATAACCTTCGTCACCCACGAATTCCCACCAGACTCCACATCCGCGGCCGCAGCGCACCCCCCGGCGCGACGAATACCCTCGGATACTTCGCGGTAGGTGGGGTGCCGAAAGCTCTCGGCGGGCAGAACATCGAACAATTCAGCGGCGGCAGCTGGTTCTTGCAGGGCGATCTTGAGCGCCTCACGTTCCCCGGCGAGTTCACCATTGCGAGGGTTCGGCCTGGTAAAACGCGGCTGAGTGGAACCCTGCGGACCACTCGCGGCTGGGGATTTCACACTCCACGTATCCCGCTGCTGGCGTACCCGTCCGCGCTTCAGCCCGGACGATTGTGGCTTGCGGGCGGCTCGCCGTACAGCGGCTTCAACGTCGCTCACATCATCCCAACCAAGCCACCCAGACAGCTTCCTGGCGTACGCCTTCTGCAATGTGGTGTCTTTGACGCTCGCGACCGCGGGGGCAACGGCCTCCATGGCCTGCAACCGCCCCTCCGTCGTGTGAAGATCGAACGAGGCAAGCGTCGTTCGTACAACGAACTCCACCATCGGAATCCGAGACATCACCAAATCACGCACGGCGGCATCACCGCCGGACAAGCGCAAGTCGCACGGGTCCTGACCATTCGGTGCGACAGAGACGAAGCTTTTGCCCAGGAACTCCTGGTTTCCCTCGAAGGCACGCATGGCTGCTTTCTGCCCTGCTTCATCGCCGTCGAAGGTATAAATCATTTCACCGCGGAAATGGGAGTCATCCAGCATGAGGCGTCGCACCATCTGCAAGTGGTCCGCCCCGAACGCTGTTCCACACGCGGCAACCGCCGTCGTCACCCCAGCGGCGTGCATGGCCATGACATCCGTGTAGCCCTCAACGATGACCGCCTGGTGCCGCTCGGCAATGTTCTTCTTCGCCTGGTCAATCCCGAACAGCACCTTCGACTTCTTGTACAACAAGGTCTCCGGGGTGTTCATGTACTTCCCCAGCTTGTCGTCGTCGAAGAGTTTGCGGGCACCGAAACCAATGACATCGTTCGCGGTGTTGCGGATCGGCCAGGTCAGGCGTCGATGAAAACGGTCAATCGGCCCACGACGGCCCTGAGAAGTCACCCCAGCGGCCTCCAGTTCTTTGACGTCAAACCCCTTGCGGAGCAGGAACTTTGTCAGCGTGTCCCATCCGCCCGGCGCGTAGCCACACCCAAACTGCTCCGCGTGGTCCTGAGAAAAACCGCGGTCGAGTAAGAACTGCCGTGCCGGCGCAGCTTCATCGGTGTCCAGGTGTTCGCGGTAAAACTCCTGGGTGGCTTTATTAATGGCGACGAGTCGCTGGCGAGTTCCCGGCTCCTCCCGACGTCCCGGACCCCCACCTTGATAGTTAATGGTGTAACCAATCCGCTCCGCACACTGCTCCACGGCCTCCGGGAACGACACCTGTTCCATTTCCATGAGGAAGCTGAAAACGTCGCCGCCCTTCCCCGTCGAAAAGCAGTGGTAGTACCCCTTGTTGGGGCGGACGTGGAAACTCGGGGTCTTCTCGTCTTTAAAGGGCGATAGCCCCTTGAGCGAATCTGAGCCGGCGGGTTTTAGCTGCACATATTCGCCCACGACCTCCTCGATCGGCGTGCGCTCACGGATCGCATCGATGTCACTCTCCGGGATTCGTCCTCTGGCCATGGCAACTATGCTACGTCGTCATGTCAAACCCGAGGAGTGCCGTGACATTCGCCAGGGTATGACACAATATCGACCATGCCGGGTGCACCTCAGAAGAACACACACAACGGATCACAGAACTCCCGACGGGGGCGTCACGTGTTGTCCCTTCGCACGTTGACATCGATCCTTGGTGCTGTGGTGGCGGGTGCGATCGGCTTGTGGGGATGGTATTCCGTCAACAACCCGAGCCACAACGGATCGGAGGGCAGCGGGTCATCAACCGAGTCATCGGGAGGATCGGGCGGCAGCTCGTCGAGTGGCTCGCATAAGGGGGGCATCAGGCTCCATCCCTGCGTGCAACGCGAACCAGCTGCCTGATCAGGCACGCGTGGTCGTCGACGATATCAAGTCCGGTGGACCGTTTGATTACCCGCAGAAGGACGGATCTCACTTCGGGAATTACGAGAACGCACTCCCTCACAAGAAGAGCAACTACTACCGCGAATACACCGTCGACGAGGACAAGACGGATCACAGCCGCGGGCCGGCCAGGATCATTACGGGCGGTTCGACCGCCACGCACCCCGACGTGTGGTATTACACCAGCGACCACTACTCATCATTCTGTGAGATGCAGGAAAACTAACTCGACCCTGCTAGCTCCCCGCTAACTCCATCCTGCTGACCAATCTCGAGCGGACCTATCCAACCGCTCGAGCCGGGACTCCGTCATCGAGGCCAACTGGTCAATGACAACGCGCAACCGCTCGGCGTCCGTCGAGGCCTCATTCCACCAGCCTTGATAGAGGGGATCCAAGCTCGTCGGCGCGCCCGCATACAGATAATCTTTCACGCGGAAGAGCCGATCACGTTGACGCTCCTGGTTCTTCTGATGCAGCGACTGATCCATGACGTAGAGCACCGCCACCGACTTCAACAGCGTGATTTCGGCCACAATATCGGGTGGCACAACGAGGTCGTTGGAAAACCTCCCTGCGGCCATCTCCTCCGTCCACGCCGACTCGTCCCCATTCGTCATCGCACGTCGAGTCGCAGCAACCGTCGCGGAAATATAGCGACCCACCAGCTGCGATGTCATCGCCTTCAAGGACACCGACGCGCCCAACGTCCCGTCGTAATCAGCAGCCTCGGCAATGACCGGCAGCTGGCGCAACCGATCGGAAGCGTCGACGAGTGCATCGGGATCGCCGCCAAAGACACCCGCGCCCTCTTGCGCTAACTGGGCAATCTCGACCAGGTCCCACAACACGTTGAGGCTGACGCGGCCCGACAACACGGCGTCCTCCACGTCGTGCACCGAGTAGGCGATGTCGTCACTGACATCCATAATCTGGGCTTCCAGGCACTTCCTGCCCTCGGGAGCACCGCGACGGATCCACTCCAACAGCGGAGCATCCTCGTCATAGGCCGAATATTTTTTCCTCGCGACACCCTGCGGGCTCGATGCCGTCCACGGGTACTTACACGTCGCATCCAGCGACGCACGCGTCAAATTCAACCCCACACTCACCGGGTGGCCGTCGCGAACATCGCACACCTTCGCCTCAAGACGGCTCAAGATACGCAATGTCTGAGCATTCCCCTCAAAACCACCGCAATCCTGGGCGAGCTCGTCCAAAGCCCGCTCCCCGTTGTGGCCATAGGGCGGATGGCCAATATCATGACTAAGCCCCGCTAACTCGGCCAAATCAGTATCCACCCCGAGCCCCGCAGCAATGCCCCGACTGATCTGGGCGACCTCGAGGCTATGGGTCAACCGAGTCCGTGGCGTATCCCCCGTCTGCGGAGTGACCACCTGCGTCTTATCCGCTAACCGACGCAACGCGGCAGAATGCAGCACCCGGGCGCGATCTCGATCAAAATCGTCCCGCATTTCCGGCGTCGCCCCCGCCAACTGAGCGTCCTTCGGCCCCTCCACCACACGGCGCTCATGATCCCGCTCTGAATACGGGTACACCTTCCGCAATTTCATACACGCTATTGTCGCACTACACGCCGCAAATCATTAGAGGCGCGCCTACTTCAACAAATCCTCTACATCCTGCTCCGACATCACATTGGAGCGATGCGTCGCCTGATAAAAAATCAAACCGCCGGTCTCATGCAGAATCCCCGAAAACTGCGCATCACGCGACCACACCGACGGCCCGTGGCGCGTCGATACGGAATGCGTCGTAAACCCTTGATCCCGAACCATCGTGCGCGCACGCAACGCATGCCACGGATCGGTCACCACCACCGCCGAGGACCAATGACGGTTCTCATTGTGCGAGTACTCCGCAAGGGCCCGCGCAGAGGTCAAGGTATCCGAACCGTCACTGATGGGAACAATTGCCGACGACGGCACGCCCAGCTTCTCCAAGTACATCTTGCCGGCCTCAGCCTCCGTGTACTGGTCGCCCTCCTGCTTGCCGCCCAAGGTTGCGATAACGGGGGCAGTGCCCTCCTGGTACATCGTGGCGGCCTTGTCTAGGCGCGCGGCAAACCATTCACTCGGCGTCCCGTTGTACTGCGCGGCCCCCATCACCACGATCACATCAGAGGGAGTGTCGTCATCATGGCGGGCAAACTGCCAAATTCGTAACGCCGTACCGCAGACCAATACAGCGGTGATCAACACGGCACCAACCACCACACGCCAGAGAGTCCGGCCCAACCAACGCCCCACACGTCCTCCATCCACGACCGCCAGGTACAGCCCGCTAACCTACACCCAAACACATGCGTGTAGGCAAACACTCCACAGTTTTCTCTATTCTTTAGATCATGGCAGTCATCCGGAACGACCACTACATCACTGAGCACACCACACACGTCGCCCATTCGGCGAACACCGCCCGCAGACGCGGTGTGCGGCTCACTGCAACCGCAGCCGCGCTCACACTCACGGGCGGGGTGCTCCTGGGCAGCACAACCATGCCCGAAGCCTCAGCTCAGGCGGCACACACCGCGCAGACCGGCGTCGTCGCTCAAAGTGACTCCACAGGATCAAGTACCGACACTAGCGGTTCCAGTGTGGCCACCCGCGAACGCATCAATGACAGCGTTGGGGCCCTCACCGACAGTCAGAAGAAGGACCTGACGGAGAAAATTAAGAAGCTACAGGTCGACGATGACATCGCGATGACTGTCGACATCGCCAACAGCTTTGGCAGCATGTCGGGGAAAGAATGGGCGCACGAGCGGTTCCAGGAGAACCCGCAGTCCAATGTGCTTATCGTGGCTTTCGACGTCACTAAGCGCACGCAGGGGGTGTACGGCGGGCGGAACGTCGGCAATGCTGTGACAAAGAAAACGTACGAGGCTGCCAAGGAACCACTCGCGGAGGATAACCCCGACTGGAATACCGTTATCACCGACAAAATCGACGCCGCGAAGGATGCGAATGATAATTCGGCGGCACTGTTCTGGCTGGGTGGTGGGGCTATTGCCATCATCGCTGCCGGTGGCGGTGTGTGGTACATGAACCGGCGACGCACGAAGAAGCAACAGGAAACGATGGTCAAGGATGCCCAGACCATCAACCCGGATGACACGACGTCGCTCAACGAATTGCCATACTCCGTGCTGGAGGAACGCGCGCAGGAAGAGCTCACGAGTACGGATGCGTCGATTCGGACAGCCGACGACGAACTCCGGCTGGCCATTGCGGAATTCGGTGAAGACCGGGCGCGGCCCTTCATCCGGGCCATGGATCACTCGAAGCGGACCCTGGAAAGGGCGTTCCAGCTTCGCAGCAAAATTGATTCGGGGACGGTGCGTTCTGAAGAAGAGCGCAAGGCCATGCTTGTGGATATCGTGAGCTCATGTGGGCAGGCCGACCGTGGCCTGGATAAACAATCCGACGAGTTCTCGCGACTTCGCGGGCTGCTCATCGATTCGGACCGACGGCTCGACGAGCTCACGCAACGCATTGTGTCGCTTCGCGCACGGCTACCTCAGGCATCATCGACGCTGAGCCAGCTGCGCACGAAGTACGCGTCCGATGCCCTGGCTTCCATCGCGGACAATGTTGATATTGCCACCGAGCACCTGGATAACGCCGAGCGGGCCGTTGATAAAGGCCGCGCCCTCACCCACCAACCCGCAGGTGAGCAGGGCGGACTCGTGGAATATATCCGCACCGCGGAAATGACCACCGGCCAAGCCGACGATCTTCTCACCGATATCGAGCAGGCCGACGAGCGCATTGCCGAGGCTCGGAGCAATATTCACTCCCTCATTGACGAGATCACCGAGGAGCTGACCGAGGCTGGAAAACTTCGCGCGCGGGCAAGTGCTCAGGGTGCGCAGTTCGACTTCGACAAGATGGATGCCATTGCGACTGAAGCGTGGGATGCGGTAGAGGACGCGCGCGCTATCGACGCGCCGACGGGGACGTCAGCGACTGCCCTTACTACGGGTGGCGACCAGGATGAAAGTGGATCAACCAACGCAAAGGGTGGAGAGCTCACGCGAGCCGGTGCTGATCCTCTGGCGATGTACAAGCGCTTGTTGGAGGCGGATGAAAAGCTCGATGCATTGCTTGAACAAGCGCGTGACTCGGACCGCGACCGTAACCGGGCGCTTCGGGTTTTCGATCGGACGCGCGATGATGCCGCCGCGCAGATTGAGGCAGCGGATAGTTTGATCTCTACCCGTGGTCAAGCTGTCGGCTCGCAAGCACGAACTTTGCTCTCTGACGCTCAACGGCAATTAAGCCAGGCGCAGTCTCTGCGGACCACTGACACGCGACGTGCGATCTCGGAGGCACGCCACGCTGGTGAATTAGGCAGGCGGGCCGAACAAGCCGCGCGCAACGATATCGATGACTTCACTCGACGCAATCAGAGTTACTTCGGTGGCGGCGGCAACGGCGGCGCCTTCATCGCCGGAATGTTGATCTCCTCCCTCTTCCACGGCGGTGGCCACTACGGAGGGTACGGCAACTACGGCGGCGGGTTCGGTGATGGATTCGGCGACGACTTTGGTGGTTTCGGCGGATTTGGCGACGGCGGTTTCAGCGACGGCGGCAGCGGATTCGACGGAGCGTTCTAACGCGCTCCGACGGTCGCCTGTGGTCGCGTGGCCGCCGGTGTGGCCGCCGGTGTGGCCGCCGCTCTCCTGGTAGCCGCGATCCAGCCGAACGCCAACCGGCCACCCCAGCCGTATGTTCTTACAGCAAGAACACCAACAACATAAACGGCAGGAGCACAATCAACAGCACCGTCCACATCCAGGTGCTTGTGACTAACTGCGACTCCAACTGCATCCGGGCAACCCACGCCAGGAACACTTGTTGGTCGGTGGTCATCGCAGACTCCTGGCCGGGCTCTAGTTCAACAACCACGTGCCGGACACCGCGATTACCGCCGGTGAACTGCCCTAATTTCGTCTCATCGGGCGTCTCGAACACGAAGTCCAATTTGCCGCAGTTGACGATATTAACTGCGGGCACGCCCTCCGACGCGCCGCTGGATTTGGACACTTCAGCACTGTCCGAAGCAGGATCGGCAGAAGGCGTCTCTGCGCTACCCATGTCCAGGGCCACACGCTTTGCACGCCCGATCTGCCCTTCTTTCCCCTCGCGCTGAGATTGCGGATCAGCGTGAAAGTTCTGCCCATCAGGCCCCGACGCGGATAGCCTCCCCTTCGTGTGTGGGACGAATGTCCACTCGGGCCACGACTCCGGATCCGCACTCGGCTCAGAGGACGGCTGGTCACCTCCCGCCACAGCAGCGCCTGGCTTCACCCGCGCCGATGTCAACTCCCTCGACTGGGAAAACCGCGCGATTAATTCGTCGTCACGGAAAAGATCAAGGTGGGCAACGCCACCGTCTTCTTTACGAGGACCCCACGATAGTTTCATTTAGCACCCTGCCAACCGCTCAGCCAGGTAACCCTGCAACTTGTCAATGCTGACGCGCTCCTGCTCCATCGTGTCGCGCTCGCGGACAGTCACCGCGTGATCATCCAGCGTGTCGAAATCGACGGTCACACAGAACGGCGTACCGATCTCATCTTGGCGGCGGTAACGCCGGCCAATCGCACCCGAAATGTCATAGTCGACGTTCCACAAACCGCGCAGGTCCTGCGCCACTTTCTCCGCCGTCGGCGTCAACGTGTCCTTCTTCGACAGCGGCAACACCGCCACTTTCACCGGAGCCAGGCGACGATCCAGACGCAACACCGTGCGCTTGTCTACGCCACCCTTGGCGTTGGGAGCTTCATCCTCGTGGTAAGCGTCGATAAGAAAAGCCATCAACGAGCGCGTCAGACCAAACGACGGCTCGATGACGTACGGGACATAGCGCTCGCCGGTGGGCTGAGCAAAGAAGCTGAGGTCCTCGCCCGAGCCCTTAATGTGGCTCTGCAGGTCAAAGTCGGTGCGGTTCGCAATACCCATGAGCTCGCCCCAGCCCGAGCCAGCGAAACCGAACTGGTACTCCAAGTCAATCGTCCGATCGGAGTAGTGAGCGCGCTCATCCTCTGGAACATCGAACTTCCGCAAATGATCGGGATCAATGCCCAGGTCAACAAACCAGTTCCAGCAATCCTCAACCCAGCGGTCAAAGTGCTGTGGGGCATCAGCAGGCGGAACGAAATACTCGATCTCCATCTGCTCAAACTCACGGGTCCGGAAAATGAAGTTCCCCGGCGTGATCTCGTTGCGGAACGCCTTGCCCAGCTGACCAATACCGAACGGCGGCTTCTTGCGGGACGTCGTCTGAACATTCTTGAAGTTCACGAAAATGCCCTGGGCCGTCTCCGGGCGAAGGTAATGCAGTCCCTCTTCATTGTCGACGGGACCAAGGTAGGTCTTCATCAAGCCGGAGAACATCTGCGGCTCAGTCCACTCTCCCGGCTGCCCGGTCTCTGGATCGGGAACATCCGCAAGACCATTAGCCGGCGGGTGACCGTGTTTGGCCTCGTATGCCTCGATGAGGTGGTCAGCCCGGTACCGCTTGTGCGTGTGCAAGGACTCCACCAGCGGATCAGTGAACGTCTTCACGTGGCCCGAAGACACCCAGACTTCACGCGGAAGAATAATGGACGAATCCAGGCCCACCATGTCACCGCGGGACTGAACGAATGTCCGCCACCACTGCTTCTTGATGTTTTCCTTCAGTTCAACGCCGAGCGGACCGTAATCCCACGCCGACCGAGTTCCCCCGTAGATTTCACCACTCGGATACACCAAGCCCCTGCGTTTACACAGGTTCACCACAGTGTCAATTACCGATGCAGCCACGCAAATCTCCTTGTACTTCACACGACGCGGTACGCCGAACGACGCGTTCTTCACTTCCGGTACATTCTGCGTCATGCGCCCGACGATCAACCGTCGACGCACCACACATAATCGCGTCCACCAGCCTAGCCCACAGGCACGACACGTCCACACACGGACACAGAAGAACCCGCTTGTCACAGGCTCCTAATAGAATTGTCTTCATGGCTTCATTACTTAACGTTGTACCCAGCGCGATAAAAGACCGTTTCTCATCAAAAAAGCACTCTGACAAGCAGTCCGACGACGAGCTCGATGGCGGTGAGAACGTCGAGAATGACAACCTTGAGAATAAAGAAAAGCCGTCGCGGATCCTTTCGGCTGTCGAACGCGCCGCAGAAATACAGGTGAGACCCATTGCGCGTTATGTCGACATGGTGGAATCCAAGCATGAAGGCGATAGCCCCACCCAGATCCAGGAAGTCATTAATAAACACTTCCGACGTCTCGCGACGACGACAGGTGTGGGTGCTGGAGCGTCGGCTGCCGTTCCCGGCGTTGGCACACTCGCATCCCTAGGCGTTTCGACGGGCGACGCGTTCTTATTCCTGGAGCTTACGACGTGGTACACCCTGTCCTCGGCGTACCTCCGCGGAATCGACATTTCGCGTCACAAGGACCGTACCGCACTTGTTTTGCTCGCGATCAATGGGTCGTCGGCAAACGAAGCCATCGCGACAGTGTTGGGAAGCGGAAGTGTGTTCCGCTTGAGGTCTTTGAGCCAGCCGGCTGTTGGGCAGGTCAATAACCAGCTGGCCTCGATGGCGCTGAAGAGGATTCGTAAACGGGCCGCCACCAGCATGGTTGCCAAGGCTCTACCGCTGGGTATTGGCGCGATCATGGGCGGCACCCTCAACAGGAAAATTGCCTCGAAAGCCATCGAACACGTCAGCGCAACTTTGGGCGACCCGCCGCTCGTGTGGCCGGACACTACCCGTGCCCTGGAGCAAGGTGACGCCGGAACATCCGACGCTGCCACGGCGTTAGAAACCGCATGGGAAAAGATGGCGCAGAGCGGGGATGACAAGAGTAACGACAAGAGCAGCAGCGACTAACGAACAAACGCTAACAATCATTGGAAACAAGGAACACGACAACGACGAACACCAAGGATACCTCCACTGGCGCCGCCGCCAGTGAGAAGACTGATGCCGAAGCCCCACGGAAGCATGATCTACGTGGACTTTTCCGCGTATGCATGATTCACCCGTACTACACATGGGGAGCGATGGCGGCCACATTGGCCGTCACCATCGCAGAAATCTTGATTCCGCTTGTCACCGCGCGGGCCGTCGACACAGCGACGGAGCAAGCGCGCCCGACCGCCTTGTGGTCGTGGATAACTTCCTCGACCGGGTGGACGCCGCTCACCGGCGTGATCGTCGTCATGGTGGTCATTGCGCTCTTGAGATACGCGTTCCAATTCTCGCGACGCTACCTAGCAGGGCAGATGAGCCAGTGGGCGCAGCATGAGCTCAGGATTCGTGTCCTTGGCAGCCTTGTTCGCCTGGGCGGTAAGGATCAGGACGACATCCGCACAGGGCAAGTTGTTTCCCGTTCTATCTCCGACCTCAACATGGTCCAGGGGCTCCTCGCGATGTTTCCGCTCGCCGCAGGAAGCGTCGTCAAGTTCGCCATCATTCTTGTGGTCATGTTCACACTGTCGTGGCAGATGTCGCTAGCTGCGGTGATCGTGACGCCAATCCTGGTCATCGTCGGTTTATGGAGTAAGCGCTCGATTTTCGCGTCGACCTGGACGGCTCAGCAGCAGGCCGCGAATGTTGCTACCCATGTTGAGCAAACCGTGACGGGTGTGCGGGTGGTTAAGGGATTCGCACAAGAGGAGCACGAGATCACCACTCTGGACAAACTGGGCCGGACGCTCTACGCGCTGCAGATGCGCGCTGCTCATCAACAGGCGAAATTCTTGCCGACGCTTGCTGAGCTGCCGAACCTCGCGTTGGTGGCCAATGTGGCGATCGGTGGTTGGCTGGCGTTGAACGGGCACATCACCATTGGTATTTTCCTTGCGTTTTCGACGTATTTGACGACGCTGACCGGCATTTGCCGCATGTTGTCCAATATGGCGATCTCCATGCAGATGGCCTTGTCGTCCGTGTCCCGCGTCTTCGATGTTGTCGACCTGGAAGCGGATTCCGATCCCTCTTCTCCCTCGCGCATTCCCGACGGTCCGCTGGGGATTTCCTTCGACAACGTGTCCTTCTCCCAGCCGCAGACGGACGCTGAGACTCAAACGAGCATTGATGGTGAGCGGTTGGACAGTAGGCCGGCGAACTCGGCGGACGCGTCAAAGCCTGCGGGTGAGCGTATTCTCAACCACTTTTCCCTGGACATTGCCCCTGGCGAAACCATGGTGCTGGTAGGCCCACCCGGCGCGGGTAAAAGCATGCTCGTCCAACTCGCGGAGGGGTTTTATCCGGCCTCAGAGGGGACAATTCGATTAACAACCTCGGGGCGTCCCTCCCCTGCACACGACGGCACCCACAAAGGCACTGGCGACGATAGTGACGTCGGCGCTGCCGTCGGCACGCACGAATCCCGCGTCGGCCAATCTGGATCCGACCATGAGTCTGTTGATATCACGGATATCCGAAAATGCGATCTGCGGCACGCGGTCTCCGCTGTCTTCGATGAGCCCTTCCTCTATTCGCGGTCTGTGCGAGAGAACATTGCGCTGGCGAACCCGCGGGCGACGGATGAGGACATCATCTCCGCAGCTAAGGATGCCAGCGCCCATGACTTCATTATGGAGCTGGAGGACGGCTATGACACCGTCGCTGGGGAACGCGGCCTGACGCTATCGGGTGGTCAGCGACAGCGGATCGCATTAGCGCGGGCCCTGGTTTCTGGTGCGCGCGTGCTGATTTTGGACGACGCGACGTCGGCTATCGACGCCACGACCGAAGCAGCCATTATCGCGGCGTTGAAGGCGCGGAAAGGGTCCGTCACGCTGCTCCTTATCGCGCACCGCCATTCCACTCTTGCGCTGGCCGACCACATCGCACTCGTCGAGGCCGGCACTGTTACCGCGTACGGAACCCTGGACGAACTCCAGGAGTCAAGCCCCCACTTTTCCGAGCTCATGGCCTTGCCCCGCCACGACGCCGACGCATCCGTCGTCCCCTTCGACGACGGGAACGAACCGGACTTGGCGACGCTGTGGCCCGCGGATCAGGACATGGATGAGCCCGGCGCGGCAGCCACCGCGGGAGACGACCTGTCTGCGTCCGGAGCCGCACTGGCAGGCAGTGGCCTAGGCGCTGGCCTGGGCCAAGGAAGCTCAGCCGCCGGAATGCCCGCCACTCCTGAGGTGCTGGCGATGGTCGAGAAACTCTCCCCAGCTACCGAACAACCCAAGATTGACGCGGAATCGTTCCGCAACGACTCCACACCGTTCAGTTTGCGCGGGTTACTTGGCACGGTGAAATGGCTACTCGTCGCGGTCATTGCCACGTTATGTGTCTTGGTCACTGCCGACGTCGTCTTCCCCATCCTCGTCCGTCACGCCATTGACGCCGGCGTCGGCAATAAAGATACGGGCGCGCTGGTCACCGCAACCGTGTTGGGGCTGATCATCGTGGTAGCAGCATGGATTGCCAGCACGATCAACACCATTTTGACCTCGCGGGCGGGTGAACGGCTGCTCTATGGGCTCCGTTTACGGTCCTTCGCTCACGTTCAGCGCCTCGGGCTCGATTACTTCGAGACGACTCAGTCCGGCCGGATTATGACCCGCATGACGACGGATATCGACTCCTTGTCGAAGTTCCTCCAAGAGGGTTTGGCCCAGGCCATCGTGTCGGGGGCGACCTTGATCGGTGTCAGCATCATGTTGCTGGTGACTGCGCCTCGCCTGGCGCTGGTGGCATTGACGTCGTTACCCATTGTGATTGTGGCCACGGTGATCTTCCGACGGATTTCGTCGCGCTTGTATTCCGAGGCTCGCGGCCAAATTTCAACGGTGAATGCGGATTTCCAGGAACTGGTTAATGGCATCCGCACCTCGCAGGTGTACAACCAGCAGGACTCCGATGTTGAGCGCTTCACGGATAGTGCGCTGGAATATCGACGGCTCCGCATGCAGGCGCAAACGGTGGTCTCCATTTATTTCCCAGGCATTAATGCGCTCTCCGAATTGGCTTCCGCCGCTGTCGTGGGAGTGGGTGCAGTCATGGTGCTCAATGGCACGGTGACAGCTGGTGTGCTTGTGGCGTTCATGATCTACATGAACCTCCTCTTCGCGCCCATCCAGCAGCTATCTCAGGTTTTCGACATGTATCAGCAGGCCGAGGTCGGGTTGCGACGCATTAGTGACTTGTTGTCGCAATCGACGTCGGTCCCCGACTCTGGGCGCGAGACGCATGTTCCGGAGGGCTCGTTGTCCTTAGACGACGTCACCTTCGCGTATTCGAACGGTGTGGACGTCCTTCACGAGGTGTCAGAGACTATCGACGAGGGCTCCACTGTGGCAGTCGTCGGCGCGACGGGCGCGGGTAAATCAACGATTGTGAAGCTCTTGGCTCGTTTTTATGATCCGACAGCTGGCGCGGTGCGGGCGGTGGATACGGATATCCGCGACGTCACCCTGGCGGCGTGGCGTGGGTCGCTCGGATTCGTCCCGCAGGAATCACACCTTTTTGCGGGGACTATCGCGTCTAATATCGCCTATGGCAAACCTGAAGCAACGCCGAATGAGGTCATTCATGCCGCGCGCTGTATCGGCGCCCTCCGCGCCATCGCCGCCATCCCCGGAGGCTTCCTTGCGCCGGTGGGTGAAGATGGGCGCGGCTTATCCTCTGGCCAGCGTCAGCTCATCGCGCTCGCGCGCGCAGAACTGGTAAAACCGCAGCTCATGCTCCTTGACGAGGCGACGTCGACACTTGATCCGGCCACGGAAAAAACGATCCTTTCGGCCAGCACGCGGTTGATGTCGAATCGAACGAGCGTGATTGTGGCTCACCGTTTGGCTACCGCGGCTCAAGCTGATCGAATCCTCGTGATGGATGGGGGGCGGATCGTCGAGACGGGGAATCACGATGAACTTCTCGCCCGCCACGGAATCTACGCTGACCTGTGGAAACACTCTGTCTCCGGAGGAAGCGACACCTAGGTGACACCAACGGGGGCACCCTCTTGTGCGGAAAAGGCCTCCAAAAGGGCCCCGTTTTGGGCGACAAAAGGCATAAGCGGTTACTCTGTAGAGAAGTGAGTCACAATCGACGAAATGAGGCGAGCACCCGCTGTGAACAGCGATAATTCCTTCGGCCAGAACCAGTGGCTGGTCGACGACATGTACCAGCAGTTCACGAAGGACCCGGAGTCAGTGGATAAGGAATGGCGCGAGTTCTTTGAGAAAAATGGCGCCCCCGAATCGTCGGCTGGCACCGAACCCTCCGGAGCTCACAAAGCTACCAATAGCAATACTGCTGCAAAGAAATCTGATACATCTTCTTCCGCATCTGGCGAAGCAAAAACTATTAAGGGCAAGCGCGCTGAACACCAGGCCGCAGAGAAGAAGCCCTCTCAACAAAACGTGGCAGAGAAGACGGCTGACCGAACAAAGTCACACATTGAAGAGCCTTCTGCCCACGCCCGAAATACGAACCAAGCATCGGCACCTGCCGCGGCGAAGCCCGCCCGTCACGACGAACCGAAGGTTCATAAGCGCGCACAAGTGCAGCGCGAATTACGGGCCAAGAAAGAGGCACCTTCTCAGAAGCGTGACCACGTAGATATTCCTTCGTCCTTGCCTGAGGCTGGGTCGAAGAAGATCCGTGGCCCGCAGAAGGCCATTGCGAAGAATATGGACATCTCGCTGGAGATTCCGACGGCAACGTCGGTGCGCGATATGCCCGCGCGGCTCATGTTCGAAAACCGCGCCATGATTAATGAGCAGCTCAAGCGTACGCGTGGTGGGAAGATTTCCTTCACACACATTATTGGCTACGCGCTGGTCAAGGCCGTTTTAGCTCACCCGTCGATGAACAACCGCTACGAGGTTGTCGACGGCAAACCCACCATCGTCACGCCAGAGCACATCAACTTGGGCCTGGCCATCGACATGACAAATAAGGATGGCAGCCGCAACTTGGTTGTTGCCTCCATTCCAGCTGCAGAGACGCTCTCATTCTCCGAGTTTGTCGACGCCTACCAAGACATTGTTGTCCGTGCCCGCAATGGCAAGCTGACTATGAAAGATTTCCAAGGCGTCACCATTTCGTTGACGAACCCGGGTGGCATCGGTACTCGCCACTCGATTCCCCGGTTGACCAAGGGACAGGGAACGATCGTCGGCGTCGGATCCATGGATTACCCCGCGGAGTTCCAAGGCGCATCAGAAGACCGCCTCGCGGAATTAGGCGTCGGCAAGCTAGTTACTATTACGTCGACTTATGACCACCGAATCATTCAGGGTGCGGAGTCTGGAGAATTCCTCCGTGAGCTGGGCCGCCTCCTGATTAACGACGAATTCTGGGATGACATCTTCAAGTCTCTGAAGATCCCGTATGTCCCCTTCCGGTGGGAGCAGGATCTGCCCAACATTGGAGTGGATAAAAATACGCGCGTGATGCAGCTGATCGAAGCGTATCGGTCGCGCGGTCACTTGATCGCGGATACCGACCCGCTGCAGTGGCACCAGCCGGGGCTTCCCATCCCCGACCACCGCGATCTCGATTTCGCGACGCACGGGCTGACCTTGTGGGATCTTGACCGACGCTTCCATGTCGGTGGATTCGCTGGACAAGAAGTCATGACACTTCGCGAAGTGCTGAGCACCTTGCGGTCTGCCTACACCCTCAAAGTCGGCTACGAATACAACCACATTCTGGACCGCGACGAGCGCCTCTGGTTGGAAGAGCGCATCGAGGCCGGCCAACCCAAGCCGTCACGGGCTGAGCAAAAGTACATTCTGCAGAAGCTCAACGCTGCTGAGGCCTTTGAGAACTTCCTCCAGACGAAGTACGTCGGGCAGAAACGATTCTCCCTCGAAGGTGCGGAGTCACTCATTCCGTTGATGGATGCCGCCATTGACACCGCCGCTGCTCAGGGGCTCGACGAAGTTGTCATCGGTATGGCTCACCGCGGGCGTTTGAACGTCCTGGCGAATGTCGTCGGCAAGCCCTTCTCACAGATCTTCACCGAGTTTGAGGGCAATATCGACCCCGCCTCCCCCGGTGGTTCCGGTGACGTGAAGTACCACTTGGGTGAAACCGGCCACTTCATTTCCATGTTCAATGACGGCGAAGTGGATGTCACGCTCACGGCGAACCCGTCTCACCTGGAGGCCGTGAACCCCGTTGCTGAGGGCATTGCCCGAGCCAAGCAGGACATTCTGGACCGCGGCAATGAGGGCTTCTCTGTGATGCCCATCCTGGTCCACGGCGACGCCGCGATGACGGGCCTGGGCATCATGCAGGAAACCGTCAACCTGTCGCAGCTGCGCGGCTACACCGTCGGCGGTACTGTCCACATCGCGGTGAATAACCAGATCGGGTTCACGACGACCCCGGATTCGGGCCGCTCCAGCCAATACGCGACGGACCTGGCCAAGGCATTCGGGTGCCCCGTGTTCCACGTCAACGGGAATGATCCCGAAGCCGTGGTCTGGGTTGCCAAGTTGGCCGTCGAATACCGACGCCAGTTCGGTAAAGATGTGTTCATTGACCTCATCTGCTACCGACGCCGCGGCCACAACGAGGCTGACGATCCGTCAATGACGCAGCCCGAGATGTACCAGATCATCGATAACAAGCCGACCGTGCGTGACATTTACACCCGCAGCCTGGTCGGGCGTGGTGACCTCTCTGAGGACGAAGTCGAGATCGTTAAGCGCGACTTCCGCGAGCAGCTCGAAACCGTGTTTAACGACGTCCGCGCCGCAGAGAAGGGTGGCAAACCTGCTGAGCAATCGGGTATTACCTCAGCGCAGGAACTGCCTCGTGGGCTGGACACTTCGATTACGGAAGAAGAAGTTGCCGCTATCGGCGATGTCTTCACCAACCCGCCCGAAGGGTTCCACCTCCACCCGCGCGTCGCTCCCCTGGCGAAGAAGCGTGGCGAAATGTCCCGCAACGGCAAGATCGACTGGGGCTTCGGCGAGCTGCTCGCGCTCGGTTCGTTAGCGCGTGAGGGCAAACTCGTTCGCCTGGCCGGTGAGGACACCCGCCGCGGTACGTTCACCCAGCGCCACGCGGTCTACATCGACGCGGAAAACTCCGATGAGTACAACCCGCTGCAGAAGCTGGCGCAGGACGGCGACAACGGTGGCCGCTTCCTCGTTTACAACTCCGCCCTGACTGAGTTCGCGGGCATGGGATTTGAATACGGCTATTCCGTCGGCAATCCCCATGCCGTCGTCGCGTGGGAAGCACAGTTCGGTGACTTCGCCAACGGTGCGCAGACCATTATCGACGAGTATGTGTCGTCGGGTGAGGCCAAGTGGGGCCAGCAATCGAGCTTGATCCTCCTGCTGCCGCACGGCTATGAGGGCATGGGCCCAGACCACTCCTCCATGCGTATCGAGCGCTACCTGCAACTGTGCGCCGAGGGTTCGATGACTGTGGCTCAGCCGTCCACACCGGCGAACTACTTCCACCTTCTCCGGCGTCATGCTTTGGGTGATCTTCGCCGTCCGCTGATCGTGGCGACACCGAAGTCAATGTTGCGCAACAAGATGGCGACCTCCTCGGTGGAGGACTTCACCAAGGTCAAGCGCTTCCACTCGGTGATTAATGACCCGAACTTCGTCGATGCCGACGGCAACGTCATCGGTGATACGTCGAAGGTGAAGAAGATCCTGCTGGTGTCCGGCAAGTTGTACTGGGATCTAGAGAAGCGGCGTCAGAAGGATGGCCGTGATGATCTGGCCATTATCCGTCTGGAAATGCTGCACCCGGTACCGTTCCGTCGCTTGAAGGAAGCGTTCGACATGTACCCGAACGCCACCGAGATTCGGTTCTGCCAGGATGAGCCTGCTAACCAGGGGCCGTGGCCATTCCTCGCGCTGCATCTGCCGGAGCTTGTGCCCGACATGCTCCCCATGCGGCGTGTGTCCCGACGGGCTCAGTCCTCGACGGCGACCGGTGTATCGAAGGTTCACCAGATCGAGGAGAAGCAGCTGATCGAAGAAGCTTTCGCGGACTAAGGCACAGACCTCTACTCGACGAAAGTGGTGGCCCGTCACGTACTCACGTGGCGGGCTCTTCGTGTGTTCTGATGCGGGAAGCGCACTTCCCTACCGGCTGCGCGTGATGCGCCTACCAGCTGCGGAAGCGCTTAGTCTTCTTTGGAAAACGCCAGCCCTTGTGATTGCAAATAGTTCTTCGCCACACGGTCAGCTGGCGCAGATTCCGCTTTCTTGTAAAGCTTATCCAGGTCGCGGGTCGAACCAAGGTTGCCCGACACCCACGTGAGAGAGCGTCGATCCTCGGTACTCATCGTGGGCTTGAGATACACCGGCACGATGTTCTGCGGAAGCGTGACCTCGTCCTCCGGAGTATCGCTACTCGCGTTCCGGGTCTCCGTTTCCGTGGAGCACTGCGCATTCGACGCGTCCGTCACGCTGATATCAGAAGGCAGGGATTGCGCAATTTTCTCCCACACTTTGCCTATCGTATTGCCCGGGGCTTTACCCTGCCGGACATTCTTCTTCATCTGGTCGAGGATTGTGCTGGCCGCATTCTTGTCCAGATAGTTCAGCAAATCACCCGCGCACACCAGGACAAGCGTATTTTTCCCGGCGCGCAAAGACTCAATCGCGTCCTGCACATTATCTTCCGACGCCTGCGTTTTGGCTTTTCGCGGCGTTGGGCGCCCAGCGTTGGTTGTGTCGAACACCTGGTCATAAAGCGCGGCGGTGATGTCGTCGTATTTCCCAACGGCTGCTGAGATCAGCACGGGATCGGTGTCGGTGTAGGGCAGCTTCTGCACGGTGGACACCGCGGTCGACGAACTCCCTGAGTGACCGTCGTCGCCAAAATCTGCTGTGACATGGCATGATGTCAGTCCGCTAAGGGCAAAGGCGGCCACCACACTGGCGGTAACGCTCTTTGTCATTTTGGTGACTTTTTTCATGCTATGACCACCACATCCACCACAGAACAATTGCAATAATGACCAGCGCCCCCACCGACCAGAGAGCCGCCCCGAGGCTCCGCGAGCGGTCCGCGCGGTGAACCATGAGAACGGACACGACCGCACTCACAGCATGGGCAACGACCATTTGTCCCCCATGGGTTGTCCAATCAGTGCTCGGCACCAGCTGGACCACAATTAAGACCACCGTAGCCAGCACCATTCCCGACGCCAACCCCGCGGCTATGCCGCGAATCAACGACACGAGAGGGGTGACCCGAGTTTTCTGATACCACTGCCGCGTTTCCGCAACGTCATACTGTCCGACCATCGTCTCGAGTTTAGCCAACCCGGCCGCTAAACCAACCTACGGCTCGTCATGGGCCCGCGCGACCCTCAAAACACGACCCGCACGCGACGAGGTGGTGAGGTTTTCTCACCGGCGCTCGGTAGCATAAGTAACTATGCCTCGGAATGATGACTACCCCGACACCGGTGAGCTAGTTCGGGCTGTGGAACATGAAGCGGTCATGAACGCGTCGGACTGGATTATCAACACCACCGACGCCACCCATTCTCCCGAGCCCTCGCACCATCCCGTGGCGCGGTGCGCGGTTTTCGTTGAGGGACGCAAAGTCGATGGCCCCTTCACCATCGCGTCGGCCCTGGACCGTGTTCACCAGGAAAACCAGCACGATTCGTCCGATCCCCACACCTCACACTCCGAGGAGGACTCCACCCCGCGGGCGTTTGTCTGGGTGTCGCTGGTCTCTCCCACCATGGAGCACATGGAGCCCATTGCGCGACTGTTCCATCTCCATTCCTTGACGGTGGAGGACATCGTCAAGGCCCGCCAGCGCCCGAAGCTCGAGATCTTGGGTGATTATGTTTTCATCGTCGCGCGCACGGTTCATTACGACCCGTCCCCCGTCGATAGTACGAATGAGTTCATTGAGACCAATGAGCTACACATCATCCGAGGCAAGGATTTCGTCCTCACTATCCGACACGGCGACGTGCCCATTCCCGACAATGTTCGGCAACGGCTTGAGCGTTCGCCTCAGCTGACGTCGGTGGGGCCGGCGTCGGTGGCATATGCCCATTTGGACTGGCTTGTCGACGATTATCTCCACATCGCCGAGGAACTCGAAGAAAAGGTGGACACCATGGAAGACCAGGTGTTTATCCCGGATTCGCCGGTGCATATTGAGCCGATTTATATGCTCAAGCGGGAGAACCTTGAGATGCGGCACGCTCTCGACCCTATGACGGCGGTGCTCAAAACGTTGACGGTGACCAAAGGGACCGCGGGTAAGAGTGTTCGGTCGTTGTATGGGGACATCCTGGATCACCACACCATTGCGGCTGATCGGATTATTAGTTACGACGAACGCCTGTCGACGCTGCTCGATTCCGCCGTCGCCAAGGTGTCGCTGCAGCAGAATACGGATATGAGAAAGATATCGGCGTGGGCTGCGATGGCGGCGGTGCCGACGCTGATCGCCGGTATTTACGGCATGAACTTTGACAATATGCCAGAGACGCATTGGGCCGCCGGGTACTTCATTGTGCTCATTGTCATGTTGTCCGCGTGTGTCGGGTTGTGGCTCATTTTCCGACGAAACAAGTGGCTGTGAGGGCTACTTACTTCCTGCTTGACCAGTTTTTGCGCGACAAAATCTCGCGGCCACGTTGTGCTGACCGGGGTTTACTCAGAACGTCGTATCGGCCCGCAACGATCTGCGTCGTCGACGCAAAATCACGGCGTCCCTTCATCGCACCATACGGAATAGCGACGGAAATCAGGCCGAAAAGAGCACCCATCGCAGCGCCCAATGCGAGAGGGCCGAGGAACTCGTTAGTAAATAATCCGACGAGGAGACCGAAGAAAACACCCATCCACGCGCCTGAAATCGCACCGCCAGAGAGCACCTTGCCCCATGACAAGCGTGATGTGACACGTTCAACCTGCATCAAGTTCACACCGACGATGGTGATGTCGTCCACCGGGAAATCTTCCTCATCAGAGAGAGAATCCACCGCGTGTTGTGCAGATTCGTAATCCTCGAAGCTACCGATGGGCCATCCTTCGGGGCGTTGAGGAAGCCCTTGGGAACCTTGTGCGCCCAAGGTGGCACCGAAACCTGAGGCAGAGGGTGTAGTCATGCCCTTAGCCTACTGAAATACGGCTATGACGTAAACACCCAGTACACTGTCGGACGTGAGTGCCGTGAATCGAGTTTTTGCTGGTCGCCTAGCGGGAATGGTTGTCCTTGGCCCCGATGGTGAATCGATTGGTCGCGTCCGCGATATCGTCGTCACCATCCGGCCCCGTGGCATGGCTTCCCGCACGATTGGCCTAGTTGTTCAAGTTGCTGCGCAAAACAGACAGATCTTCGTTCCTATGCTTCGCGTCGCGTCGATCGATCCGCGGGAAATCACCCTTGTTTCAGGTTCTGTCAACCTTCGGCCGTACCAATCTCGCGCCGGTGAATTGCGCGTCATGTCCGAGTTAGTGGGCTCCAAGATCCACATTGACGATCCTGAGCATGAGGATTTGCATGGTCGACCGGTGGATATCGCGGACGTGGAGATTGAAAAGTCACGTACCCGTGATTGGATCATCAGCCGCGTGGCTGTGTCTAAGGAGCGCAACCGGTTCGGCCGTCGGCCACCCCTGTCGGTGGTGGAGTGGAACCATGTTCATGGTTTATCCGTCTCCGGTGCGGGTCCTGCTGATGCAACGGCGGAAATCCTCGCGGAATTCGACGACATGCGCCCCGCCGACATTGCTCAAATCCTGCATGACCTTCCCAGCACCATACGAAATAATGTGGCCTCTGAGCTGGAAGATGCCCGTCTGGCCGATATCCTCCAGGAGCTCCCTGAGGACGAACAAATGGGCGTCCTGGAAACGTTCGACATCGAGCGTGCCGCCGACGTGTTGGAAGAAATGGATCCCGATGACGCCGCGGACCTCCTGGGCGAGATGCCTGATGATAAGGCCGACGTCCTCCTTGAGTTGATGGATCCGGAGGAATCAGAGCCGGTCCGCCGTCTGATGAGTTTCTCCCCGGAGACCGTGGGTGGCTTGATGACATCGGAGCCGATCATTTTGACTCCGCAGGCCACGGTGGCAGAGGCTCTTGCTCATGCTCGTAACCCTGATTTGTCGACGTCGTTGAGCTCGATGGTGTACGTGGTGCGCCCGCCGAAGGCAACGCCGACGGGTAAGTATTTGGGCACGGTTCACATCCAGAAGTTGCTGCGTGAAGCACCATCAACCTTGGTCTCCAGCATTCTGGATCCGGATCTTCCCCCACTTTTTGCCGACGACACCCACGAGACGGCTGCTCGTTACTTCGCAACCTATAACCTAGTGTGTGGTCCGGTCCTTGATGAGGACAATCACCTGCTCGGTGCCGTCGCAGTGGACGATTTGCTGGATCACCTCCTCCCCGAGGGGTGGCGTGAGCAGGAAATCCGCCCTGAGGCGGGATCATCGGGCCACCAGGCTGGCACGTTGGGGCGCGCTGCTGGAGCGCACGGTGCCCCCGGCCGCAGTTCTCGTGCCCAGAAGGCGGGGTCGGTCATCGTGAAGAAAGCTGGTGAGCGACGACGCGACCGCCAACAGGGATCCACTCCGCAGGGTCCGTCGGCAGGGAATTCTCACTCAAACTAACCCACGAGAGGGGCTTATTATATGGCTGATTCGTTTGCTCGAACTGACCTGGACACTCCGGTCCGCGCTAAGCGCCGCTCGTTACTGTCGATGGATGGTGATGCGGTCGGCGTTGCTGCGGAAAAGGTTGCTCGTTTCCTCGGAACCGGTAAGTATTTAGGCTGGCAGACCATCATCGTGACGGCCTGGATCCTCCTGAATATCGGCGGAATGTGGTGGAACTGGGACCCGTACCCATTCATCCTGCTCAACCTCGCCTTTTCCACGCAGGCGGCCTATGCAGCTCCCCTGATTTTGTTGGCACAGAACCGCCAGGATGACCGCGACCGCGTCACGCTGAACGAAGACCGCCGCCGTGCGGCCCAAACAAAGGCGGATACGGAATTCTTGGCACGCGAGCTCGCCGGGGTTCGTATCGCCCTGGGAGAAACCGTGACCCGCGACTACCTGCGGCACGAGCTCGAGGACCTCACCACAGTCCTTCAGCGCATTGAGGGCCGTCTGGATGACGCTGCCGCGGATGCGCCGGTGGACCTGGAATACATGGGCGATGATGAGCGTCGCGCGGGATTGGACAGCCCTAGCGGCCAACACAATGAGTCGTCGTAGGATGGTGGCGTTATGGCATCTGAATCTACTATCACCGAATCCACTGTTCGCGACGCATTAGCCCAAGTCAAAGACCCCGATATCGGCATGCCGCTCACCGATTTAGGCATGGTGAAATCGGTCGCCATCGACGGCGCTGATGTTTCGGCGGAGATTTATCTCACCATCGCCGGTTGCCCCATGAAAAACAAGCTTGTCGACGATTCTCGCGCGGCGATCGAGGGCATTGAGGGTGTTGGGAACGTCACCGTCACCACGGATGTCATGAACGACGAGCAGCGCCGCGAGTTGCGGAAGAAGGCCCGCGGTGGCGTCGATGAGCCGGAGATTCCGTTTAGTAAGCCTGATTGTCACACGCGCGTGTATGCCGTGGCCTCCGGCAAGGGTGGCGTCGGTAAGTCGTCGATGACCGTCAACATTGCCACTGCGCTGGCCGCGAAGGGACTGAATGTCGGGGTGCTTGATGCCGATATTTACGGCCACTCGATCCCCGGAATGTTAGGGTCGGACGACCGCCCGTACCAGGTGGATGACATGATCATGCCGCCGCAGGCACACGGCATCAAGATGATCTCCATCGGCCACTTTATTGAGGGCAACTCCCCTATCGTGTGGCGCGGTCCGATGCTGCACCGCGCTATCCAGCAGTTCCTTGCCGACGTTTTTTGGGGTGATCTCGATGTTCTGCTTCTCGACCTGCCCCCCGGCACCGGTGACATTGCGATTACCGTCGCCCAGCTCATACCGAATGCTGAACTCCTCATTGTGACGACGCCACAGATGGCCGCGGCTGAAGTCGCTGAGCGGGCGGGGTCCATCTCGCAGCAGACTCAGCAGCGCATCGCTGGTGTTATTGAGAATATGAGCTACTTCGTCATGCCCGATGGCTCACACAACGAGATCTTCGGCGAGGGCGGCGGCGAGATTGTCGCCGATCGGCTGTCCCGGATTACGGGGACTAAGGTGCCGCTGATGGGGCAGGTTCCTCTTGATCCCGCTTTGCGCGAGGGTGGCGACGGTGGCGAACCGATCGCCATTTCTTCCCCGGAATCTGAAACGGGTGCGGCGCTGAATGCCATCGCGGACCAGCTCACTCACCGTCGGACGTCTTTGGCGGGTAAGTCGCTGGGCCTTGGAGTGACGCCGTAGCGGGGTGCAACGGGCACTTTTAGAGGACTTCGTCGAACCCGCTCCAGGAGCCGTACACCGGCTTCTTAGCGTCGGTGGATTGTTCCTTTCCTGGCTCCCCTGTTGCCGTTCCCCGTCCACTATCACGGCCCTGTGAATCCGAGTGGGAACTCACCGCGTCACTACCTTCGCTCCCCTGGTTGTGTTTTTCCACTGAGGGGACCGATGCGCTTGATCCCGCGGCAGACTTCGTCGTCGACGAAGCGTCGTCGGCATTTTTCGTCGAAGAAGGTTTGTCAGCGGCGAAATAGTCTTGGATGGCCCGCTGCGGGGTTGTTGTCCTCATCGTCTGCAGGGGCTTGTCGATGGCGTCTTTCGTCGCATCAAGATCGGTAGTGTCGTCGTCGAAGAGAGCTTTGGCGATGAATCCCTTCGCCCCCATTGATCGGTACGAATTGAATTGTCGGAGGGGCTCGCTAAATTCTTTGATCGGTTCGCTGAATTCTCGGAGATCCTCGCCTAGTTCACCGTCGATTTGTTTCCGCGCATCTGCGACGGCGTTTTTAATGGCCAGCCGGACCGCGCGGATTTCCTTCATAACGCCTGGTAAACGGTCGGGGCCGATGATGAGGAAGCCCACCACCACAATGATGATGACTTCCATCCAACCGATACTTGAGAACACGTCAGATATTGTACAGAGCTTGGCAAATGGGACGACGGAGTGACGGCGAGACTTCTAATGTCAGCGTTTTGGTGAGTTACTGCGGTCTTTCCATGCGCATCGCAGCTGGTCGGCGTATTCACCGACCGTGTCTATGGCGCTCATTGCCCCGTTCTCGACGGTGCGCATCACCCCAAAGGCAGCACTTTTCGCGGCACTCAACGCGTTGTCGTGCCGTAGGTCGCTCAATTCGTCGCCTGCTGCATAGACATCAGGGCGGTCGGAATCGGTGTCATGACCGCCACCAGTGGCCTGAGCTTTCTTCCCCTGGCCATGGTGTTCGGTCTTCGCCGGTGATCCGCTCGGATTCTGCGGGTCACAGTTGGTCGGGATCGCGGCCAGCTTATGCAGCAGCTCCGTCGACATGTGGACGGGTTCGTTCGCTGCCTCCCTCATGCGCTGGGCCGCATCGCGCTGGGCTTTGACATCGCGTCGACATTCTTCGCAATGCACGAGGTGGCGGAGAACTCGACGTTGGGCTCGCGGGGGCATTTCGCCGTCGACAAATGCGGCCACAGCTTCTTCTGACAGATGCTCAATCGAAGAGAATTGTCGTGGCTTTGACGAACGGCCCATTGGACATCACCCCTTGCACACTACAATTCGCCCGGCCAGGCTCAGCACGCGAGTTATCGACGAAGCACTGACACCGTCAGGTTATGTTCCGACAATGGGTGCGTCGATGATCTCTTTCTACCCAACGTAGTGCAAAATGCCTTCGGATGACTGCAAACTCTTCCTCAACTGGGCACGACCACGGTGAATGCGGCTACGCACGGTTCCCATTTTGATCCCTAAGGTGTCTGCAATTTCGTCGTAGCTCATGCCGACAACATCACACAACACGACGGCTACGCGGTAATCGGTCGGCAACGAATCCAGGGCTTTTTGCAGTTCCGGATCAATATTGGCGTCGATATAGGACTGCTCGGGGTCGTTCCGGGTCCCAGGCACTGCGTCATAGTTCTCAGGCAGCGCTTCCATCCGGATTGTCTGACGTCGACGCACCATGTCCAGGAACAAATTGGTTGTGATCCGGTGGAGCCAACCCTCAAAAGTTCCGGGCTTGTACCGTTTGAGCGACCGGAAAACCCTCATGAACGTTTCCTGGGTCAGATCTTCCGCGTCGTGCGTATTACCACTCAGGCGAAGAGCGAGGCGGTACACACCATCCGCATGCTCCGAAACAAGCTCACTCCAGCTCGGCATTTCCCCCGATCCAGCATCGAATGCTGCGGTACCAGTGCGAGGTTCGCTCCCCGCAGGGTGGTTAGCCATTACATCATCGCCTTTGTGTGGGTCGATTGTGGAAGCTGAGGTCGTGCGAGTGGGTGTATTCCGTTCGGAACGGTGAAAAGCGCCTGACGCCGGTGTCATGATTTAACTGTCACATGCATTCGTTTCCGAAGCATGAATTCCGCCTGGGAAATTCCTGTGAAGGTGAAACCACTGAAATCACGAACCCGCGAGGGGCATGTCACGAGGGGAATTGTAAATCATTTCCGCAGTAAAAGCCACGAATGTCTGCTTCATTGTCGCAGTTATGGGCGAGCCACACCCTTTACTCCGTCTCTATCACTAGCATGAATAACCGTGACCGATTCTGCTCTTGACCTGATGACTGACTTTATTAACGCCACCACCGACGAGTCCGACGCGATGGGCTTTGCGCGCGATGCCGCCGACGAGCTCGGCCTCACCGCTCCCGACGAACTCACGGCGTCGTTTTTAACGACGATTAGTTCCTCGTACTGCAGGGATAAGTCGGCAGTTGTTGTCTCCCCCTCCGCGTGCGTCTCAGGCTTGGCCATCCTCGCGGGAATGGGCCCGAACGGTCATGTGACCTGCATTGACACGGAAGCGATCCACCAGCGGGTTGCCCGCCAGGCATTCACCGCGGCCAACATTCGCTCCAACCAATACCGTTTTCTCCCCTCGCGCCCGCTCGAGGTCATGACCCGCCTGGCAGCGCGCTCATACAGTCTGATCTACGCCGAAATTGCCCCCGCCGACGCATCAACCCTCGTCGACGAGGCCCTCGAGCTGCTCGAACCGGGCGGGCTGATTATCCTCGCGGATATTCTTCTCGACGGCACCATCGCGAATCCGGCACGAAAGGATCGGGATACCGCGGCGGCCCGTCGCCTCGACGAGTCGCTCCGCGAGCGCGAGGACATCTACCTCTCCCGGCTACCGCTGGGCGCCGGGATGGTCCTGATCTCGCGGAACGAAGACGCACCGACGAGCTAGCGTCGGCTATTAATCCTCGTCAGCGCCGTGGAGTTCGTAATTCTTCGGGACACACACGACACCGCCCTGGGACAGCGTGAACCGTTCAGAATCGCGAGCCCGATCCACGCCAATGAGCGCGTTATCTCCGACGCGGACGTTCTTGTCCAAAATGGCGTGACGAACCACAGCGCCTTTTCCAATGCGCACGCCATCCATCAGGACACAGCCCTCGACGCTGGCGCCTTCTTCGACAACAACGCCCGGCCCGAGAACTGAATTACGCACGGTGCCAGCGGAAATAATGCACCCTGCAGCCACGATGGAGGACTGCGCAATTCCGCCTTTGACGAATTTCGCCGGCGGTAAGTTGCTGTCGTCGGACGTGTGAATAGGCCACTTGCGGTTGTACAGGTTGAAGACGGGGTACACGCTAATGAGGTCCATATGAGCTTCATAGAAAGCGTCGACAGTACCGACGTCGCGCCAATAGCCGTGGTCACGATCCGTTTCCCCGGGCACGACATTGCGGGAGAAGTCGTGAACGTGCGCCTCGCCCCGGTTCACAAAATACGGGATGATGTTGCCGCCCATGTCATGCGCCGAGTTCTCGTCTTCAGAATCCTCTTTCAGCGCATCGATTAACGCCTGGGTTGTAAAGACGTAGTTACCCATGGAGGCGAAGGTCACGTCGGGGTCATCTGGGGTAGCCGGCGGATCGGCTGGCTTCTCCAGGAACTCGGTAATCGTGCCGTCGTCGTCTGCTTGAATGCAGCCGAATGCGGTTGCTTCTTTGCGTGGCACACGAATTCCGGCGACGGAACACGCCGCTCCCGACTCGATATGTTCCTTCACCATCTGTTCGGGATCCATGCGGTACACGTGGTCCGCGCCGAACACGATGATGTATTCAGGATCTTCGTCGTAAATGAGATTGAGCGATTGCAAAATGGCATCCGCTGAACCTGTGAACCACCGTTTCCCGAGCCGCTGCTGGGCGGGCACTGGGGTGATGTATTCACCTGCTAATCCGGAGAGTTGCCACGATTGCGAAATGTGCCGGTCAAGTGAGTGAGATTTGTATTGAGTTAAGACGCAAACCTTCATGTACCCGGCGTTGACCAGGTTCGATAAGACAAAGTCAATTAAACGATATGAACCCCCAAAAGGAACAGCTGGCTTGGCACGGTCGGCCGTGAAGGGGAAGAGTCGCTTCCCTTCGCCGCCCGCGAGGACAATGGATAGGACGTGTGGTTGGCTCCTCATGGGTACTAATTTATTCAGTCCTCGCTATTTATGCTGGACAAGTACCCCTGTTCTCTCCCCCGTCGCCTTTGTCGGCGGGCAGTGTGTCACCCCGACCGACTAGGCTCACAGTCATGCGCGTAGCGATGATGACTCGAGAATATCCCCCGGAAATCTACGGTGGCGCCGGTGTCCACGTGGCTGAGCTCACCCGGCATTTGCGCGAGCTGTGCGATGTCGATGTTCACTGCATGGGCGGGCCGCGTGACGAAGCCAATGTGTACGTGTCCAACTCCGATGATGCTCTTGCCGACGCCAACCCTGCCCTCAAAACCTTGTCGACGGGGCTACGGATGGCGAACCTGGCGTCGGCATCAGATATTGATGTTGTCCATTCACACACGTGGTACGCGGGGCTTGGTGGGCATCTGACCGGCCTGCTCAAGGGTATTCCCCACGTAGCGACGGCTCACTCCCTTGAGCCGCACCGGCCGTGGAAGCGTGAGCAGCTGGGCGGCGGCTATGACGTGTCATCGTGGTCAGAGAAGAACGCGATGGAAAACGCCGATGGGCTTATCGCTGTTTCGCGGAAGATGAAAGACGCCATCCTGGATGCATATCCGCGTATCGATCCGGACCGCATTCACGTTGTTCTCAACGGTATTGACACGAAGCTCTGGCGCCCGCGCCCGACGTTCGCTGAAGCTGAGCACTCGATATTGGCTGAACTGGGTGTTGCCGAAGATAAACCGATTGTCGCCTTCGTGGGGCGAATCACACGGCAAAAGGGCGTGGCCCACCTGGTGAAGGCCGCGCACAGCTTCGACGAGGACATTCAGCTCGTGTTGTGCGCAGGTGCACCGGATACTCCGGAAATTGAGGCTGAGATCGCCAACTTGGTCGAGGAGTTGAAGTCCACTCGCGACGGCGTGTTCTGGGTGCGCAATATGCTCCCCCATGACTTGCTGCAGGAGATCCTCAGCGCCGCGTCAGTTTTCGTGTGCCCATCCATTTATGAGCCCTTGGGCATCGTGAACCTGGAGGCCATGGCCTGTGACACCGCCGTCGTCGCCTCTGATGTGGGAGGTATCCCTGAGGTTGTCAATGACGGTGAGACGGGTGAACTGGTCCACTACGATGCCGACGATATCGGCGCATTCGAAGAAGGGCTGGCCAGTGCGGTCAACCGCATCGCCGGCGACCCTGACCTTGCGGGCCGGATGGCGAAGGCCGGGCGTGAGAGGGCAGTCACGACGTTTAGCTGGTCGACGATCGCACAGCGGACCCTCGATGTGTACCGGTCATTGATGTAGGATCCCCCGAACTACACCACATGGACCCGCGCCACGTGGAACAGCACCACGTGCGGCCGGTACCTGAGGGCGGGCCCTAGGCAAGGGCCCGGGCGCTCGCGCTTGGATTAGCGCTCGCCTTCGCTGACGAGCTTGCGCATCACGGGGAGCGCTTCAGCCAGAACTGTCAGTTCGTCGAGCGACAGTGACGCAAAATCTTCCGCCACCGCTTCGCCCAAGCGATCCTGCCACTCATTGCACAAGTTGCGCCCCTTAGGCGTCACTGTCAGAAGCGACTGGCGTGCGTCGGAAGTATCTTTTTCCTTATTGACCAGCCCCTGCTTGACCAGGCGGTTGACGAGTGTGGACACTGTAGCCATCGTCGACCGCTCGCGGCGGGCAACGTCAGAAATTCTGACTGGGCCATTGTTCTGAATGAAACGGACCACTCTCCACGTAGCAGAGGAGGGGGCCATTCCTGCCCGGTACAGTGCAGTCCGAATGACGCGCGAACACATCATCGCGACTTCTGCCGCAAAAGCAGGAGTTCCCAAAGCATCGGACGGAACAACCGAACCTGGCTCGTAGATGCTCGATCCAACTGATGAGTTCACCGTGCTATGACCGATGGGTTCGTCGAAGCCGTCAGAAGCTGTGCCACGGCGCATATCCGTGCGCCCGTTGACTCCTGCGGCCGACATCTGATGAGAATTATTGTTGTCAGGATTCATCGTTAGGGTTGTACTCTCCGCGATAGTGCTCAAAACGCTACTGTCTAACGCGGCACTTCCGGCGGCTGCGCCAAAGGACGCATCGCACCCGGTTGTACCACGTGCTAGTGCCGTACTGATCGCTTCTTTACTGAGAGACTTCCCGTCATCCGCACCACGTGGGTCCTTCAATGGGTACCCCACAACTGCAGTTTCTGCTGCATCTACTGAGGGGTCATCGGACATCTGATGTCGAGGACCATTAAATTGTGGTGCAGTAACGGTGACAGACTTCATGTCAGTAAGTTCCTCCATGATTCGATATGGTCAGTGAGTTCAGCGAGACTCCCAGCGGGCCATGATGACGCGATCACGCGAACACCTAGCAACCACATGAATCAGTGAAGGTGCGATAGTACGTGTTCCTTGGTTAGAGGAACCTCACTTATTATTTCGCTTTTGCAGCTTTTTTGTTAACACCTGCAACCAATTTTTTGTGGTTAAGAACGGACTCCCCCAACATATTCTTACGAACCCGTGCGTGAGCCCTGTTGTAAAGCCAGGAACTCCACGAGTACGTGTCAGGTACAGGCAGTACTTTCGGAGTATCCCCCCTGAATGAAATTAACCATAGCACACAAAGACCATTAAGGGGACCTACCTATGGTTCTTTTTTAACCTCGTCACCGTGGCGCGCGCAGTCACTGTCATCGAGTCCGGCAAGGTTGCAATTCTCTCCTTTAAATCCTCCGGACGAATGTGCCGAGCAGACGGGCTCATCCCCACCTGAGCTTCAATAGCATCGCGGCCCAGATTCATCTCGAATTCAACCTCTTCAGGCTCGCCATCAGGGGTAAGGTGCCCCGACGCCTGCTGAATCATTCGGTGAACTTTGTTCTTTTCAACGTCAATAATTCCAAGGGGCTCGCGAAGCTCAGCTAAATGACCGGGCGCGGCTGTCAAAACGACAACTTGTCCTCCGTCGGTAAGAACTCGCGCGAATTCTTCCGCGTTACGCGGCGCGAAAACGACGGTAATCGTGTCGATGGACTTATCTTTGACAGGAAGCCTGGACCATGCATCAGCAATAACAGCTCCCGCACGAGGGTGGCAGCCAGCGATGCGCTTAGCAGCAGGAACAGAAACGTCAATGCCGATTCCGCGCGAACCCGGAACGGCGTCGAGTGTGTGGGCTAAGTAATAGCCGGTCCCCGCGCCCACTTCCATGACGACAGGATGCTCGTGATCGCCTACCCCCGCATCATCGAGAACATCCTGCACATTCCCCGTCACGGCCTCAACGAATGGGCCAAAATGACCACTGGCAAGAAACTTTTCGCGGGCCTGAATCATCGAGGCATCGTCGCCCTTATATCTCAGGCCACGCCCGCCCACAAGGGACACATACCCCTGGCGGGCAACGTCGTAACTATGGCCGGTATCAGAGACAAGGGTGGCTAAATTACCGCCATCGTGGAGCGAAGAGCCGTCGATGGGGTCAGATAAAACATCAAGAACGTCGGAGAGCAAGGTCTACCTCATCTTCAATCGATAACGTGTGGACTCTACTCTAGCCAGCGCACCAGACATCGGGCGATTACTGTGCCTAACCAGCAGCTTCTGATAATACCGAGGCAAGCTCACCGGCTTCCTCGTGGTTAAGTTCGACGACCAAACGGCCGCCACCGTCAGTTGGAATACGCATCACAATCTTGCGTCCTTCTTCAACTGCTTCCATCGGGCCATCACCGGTCCGGGGCTTCATTGCTGCCATGGGCGAATTCCCTTCACTATAAAAAGCTTGATAACTCCAGAGTAGCCCTGTTTTCCCGAAAGCGTTGTGACAACCGCCAATCCGGGCCTTTGCAGCCGTGCTCCTACCTCCCCCGATGCCACTTCCGACGCCGTTCCCGACGTTGTTAACGACGCTTCGATTACTTGCGCTTTTTCTTCCGCTTCCCCTGAGCACGGTTCGTCTTCACGGAGTGCTGGTGCGCGACGGAGTTCTGGTGACGGTCGTCGACGTGCGCGTCCCCGGCGTGCGACGCCTCTCCATGATCTGCGGCTTCGGCTGAACCATGCGTGGACTGAGCCCCGTCCGATTGGAATCCTACAGGTGCACTTCCTGTGTTCGCTGTGCCCTCGGCAGCGCCCGCGTCGTTGGTGGACGCCGTGCCCGCACCCGAGGCCTTCAACTGTTCTTCTGCGTCATCAGCGCGACGTCGATAACGATCGCGGTCGTGCTCCAGCTCGATCATGTGTTCCTTGGCGCGTTGCAGCGCCATATCAACTTCGCGCGGGGAATAACCGCGGAAGGACAAGGAAAAGCGGATCGTCGACAATTCATCGGGACCAACGGTGGCGCCGGGTTCTAAGTCTTTCCGCTCATCAGGGCGTTCGGCGGGGCCTAATTCTTCTCCCCGGCCGAACAAGGAGGAGAACACCCACCACAAACCGGCAGAGACAACGATGAGGACAATGAGGGTCACGATCCAATACAGCACGTGCATAGTCTACTGATTGCCGGACGCTCGATATGTTCTCACTCCACACCGCGAGTCGTCGCATACGGCGGAATAACGCCCTGCACGGCCAATGCCATGCGGCACGCATCCAGGTTTTCGGCCACTTCGTGAACACGAAATACGGACACACCCTGCGCTGCTGCCAGGGCGGTTGCCGCCAGAGTACCTGCCAATCGCTGGTCCACCGGACGCCCGACAGTTTCTCCCACGAAGTCCTTATTCGATAGGGCCATGAGCACCGGCCACCCCGTCGACACGAGATCGCGAGCATGACGTACCAACGCCAAACTGTGGAAAGTGTTCTTCCCGAAGTCGTGGGTCGGGTCGATGAGGACTTTGTCCTCGGGAACGCCGCAGTTCACCGCGTGTTTCGCGCGTTGTGTCGTGGAGCGGATAACGTCCCCGACTAGGTCGTCATAATGAACACGGCGTGGCAACGTGCGCGGCTCCATCCCTCCCGTGTGCGAACACACATAGCCCCGGTGATAATGGCCAGCGACTTCGACGAGCTCGGGGTCTGCGCCTGCCCACGTATCGTTAATCAGATCCGCACCAGCGGTAATTGCAGCCTCCCCGACCGGGGCACGATAGGTATCCACACTGATGTGAACCGAGGGAAATTCCTCACGCACAGCAGAAACGAAGGGCACCACCCTATCGATCTCCTCAGCGATCGAGACAGGATCACCCCGGCCCGCTTTGACACCACCGATATCAATGATCTCCGCGCCGGCGTCGACACAGCTTCTAACCCACGCCAGGGCTGCGTCGTCGGTAAACGTTGCTCCCTTGTCATAAAAAGAGTCGGGAGTGCGATTAACGATCGCCATCATCGCTGGTAAAGCGGTAGATTGGTAAAAACTGCGGGGGCGGTCTCCAGGGCCCGACGTCGCACTTTCCCCTTTGATGGTGGCGGAATCCGACTCCCCGTGATCGGGCTCGGCACCATAATAATTATGCGTCACGAGAGGAGCCACCATCGGAGGGGTCTTGGTCAGACGCATCGCCGGTAGACGGCTCCGAGCTGGACGCATCACCGTCCTCAGCGAGCTTCCCTACACTGCGCAAAATTCCAGCCCGCTGCGAATGAGAAAGACTGTTTTCCTCTAACCGCCGCCCCAATTCCTCCACAAAACCTTCGTGCTTCGTCGTAATGTAGCCCACGGCCTCCTCGACATCGTCCGTCACGAGGAAGAGATCTGGGTCGTCGGGCGACACCATCTTTTCACTAATCAGGCGATCCCGAATCCACTCCACCAAGCCCGACCAGAACTCGGTCCCAATCAGTACAATGGGGTATCGAGTCACCTTCCCGGTTTGGACCAGAACCAGGGCTTCGAACAGCTCGTCCATCGTCCCGAAACCACCCGGGAGGCACACGAATGCCTGGGAATATTTCAGGAACATTGTCTTGCGGACGAAGAAGTAACGGAAATTCAAACCAAGATTGACCCAGGCATTCAAGTTCTGCTCATGAGGAAGCTCAATGCCCAGGCCAATGGACAATCCACCGGCCTCCGCGCAACCACGATTCGCCGCTTCCATCAGCCCCGGGCCACCGCCGGTGATGACACCGTAGCCGGCTTCATGCAGCGCGCGACCGACCTCAACGCCTTTCTTATAGTACGGCGAATCGACTTCAGCGCGCGCCGAACCAAATACGGTGACCGCGCGGGGAATCTCAGCAAGAGCGCCGAATCCTTCGACGAACTCACTTTGAATGCGCAAGACCCGCCACGGATCGGTGTGCAGCCAATCCGCATCCTTCTGAACGTCCAAAAGGCGCTGGTCGGTGGTGGATCGTGCGTGAGTGTGGTCATGCGCTTTGCCGCCGCGATCGCGAAACACCACCGGGCCACGGAACCGCAGATGGCCTCGATCGTCGTCCTTCCCGCCCATCATGCGGGATGTCTTCCGCCCCATCGTGCTGTCCTTCCCGTCACTTACTCGTCAGATAAGCCATGATCTGGTCTGATACGTCGGTAATCATTTCCACTGGGCACTGCTCATCTTTTTTATGAGCAAAGGCCGGATCACCCGGGCCAAAATTCACTGCAGGAATCCCCATCGCAGCAAAGCGAGCAACATCCGTCCACCCATACTTCGCGCGCACATTCCCACCGGTCACCTCAATGAGCTCGGCAGCGGCGGCATGGTGCAAGCCCGGCAGCGCACCCGGCGATTCATCGTCGATATCAAGGCGGAAACCAGGTTCCGGATTATCGGGAGTGCCGACACCGATAATCGCGAAGGTCTCATCCAACGCTTGCTGTGTCGACTTTCCCGGCGCGAAACGGTAGTTGACGAACATCCACGCTTCGTCGGGGATCGTGTTGGTGGCCACTCCCGATTCGCACATCACGATGTTGAAGCCTTCGTGGTACTCCAAGCCGTCGATCTCGACGATTTTATCCCCATCATGGCCAGCAGCCCGCGCGATGACTGGGGCCAGCTTGTGCATGGCATTGTCTCCTAGCCACGATCGGGCGGAGTGAGCGCGCTCCCCCAAGGCGGTCACTTTCACGCGGACACTGCCTTGGCATCCCGCCTCGATCACGGCACCCGAGGGTTCGCCCAAGATGGCGATATCGCCCTGTAACCACTCCGGGGAATGTTCAGCTAATTTCCTCAGCCCATTTTCTGTGGCCGCGATTTCCTCCGCTTCATACATGATGATCGTCATGTCGCGGGTCAGGTCTGGCGACTCGGCTAATTGGGCAAAGGCATGGAGGAACACCCCATCCCCCGACTTCATGTCGACGGTTCCGCAGCCGAAGAGTGTGTCGCGGCCGTCCTTGTCCGTGCCCCGCGTGGAGGGGACGTTGTCGGCAATGGGCACAGTGTCCAGGTGGCCTGCCAAAACCACGCGTGAGGGCAAACCTCGGTTGGTTTTGGCCATCACGGTGTTATTAAAACGCTCAACCGTTATGTCGTTCGCCTCGTCGGCGGACGCAGCGACGGCTCGCAGCGCTGCCTCGACGGCGTCGGCAATATTTTTTTCATTCTTAGAGACACTCTCAATGTCAACGAGTGCCCTGGTGAGATCAATAGGGTGCTGAGTCAGGTCAATCACGCCACCAGACTAACCGCCGGGGCGGACACGCGCATGCGCGATGTTTTCATGCGGGATTCCCGCGCTTGACCGACGCCGTGGTCACCCCTGAGTAACGAACCGGCTATTCTGAACAGATCGAATAGATGTATCAGCATGGGCGCGTAGCTCACTGCTCCCCCAATACCAAAGGGCACTTCATGACGAACAATGCTTCACAGGGCGATGAATCTTCCGATTCCACCTCGCAACTGGGACATGGGTTGAAAGTTCGGCACCTCACGATGATGGGGTTGGGATCTGCCATCGGCGCAGGGCTCTTCCTTGGAACAGGCGTCGGCATTAAAGCCGCGGGACCGGCAGTCTTGATTTCCTATATCGTTGCCGGATTCCTCGTTGTTCTGGTGATGCGGATGCTGGGTGAACTCGGTGCCGCCCGCCCCAATACAGGAACATTCTCTGCATATTCCCGACAAGCTTTCGGTCAATGGGCCGGTTTCTCGACCGGCTGGTTGTACTGGTTCATGCTGGTCATGGTCATGGGCGCCGAAATCACCGGTGCCGGTGCGTTTATTGGTAATTGGTTCGGTGTCGACGGCTGGATTCCAGCGCTTGTCTGCGTCATCATCTTCACCTTCATCAACATGGCTAAAGTCCGTGGTTTCGGTGAATTCGAATACTGGTTCGCGTTTATCAAAGTCGCGGTCATTATCTTCTTCCTGGTCGTCGGCGTTCTTCTGATCTTCGGGCTTCTTCCCGGGCACCCCATGGTCGGGTTTGAGCACGTGAGGGAATCCGGTTTCGCCCCGAACGGAGTGGGCGGGATCGCTGCCGGTCTGCTGGCTGTCGCCTTCGCTTTCGGCGGCATTGAAATTGTGACCATCGCGGCTGCTGAGTCTGAGAATCCCAGCCGTGCCATCGCCACCGCTGTGCGCTCGGTTATTTTGCGCATCTCGGTGTTCTATCTGGGATCTGTGCTGGTCATAATCTTCCTGCTTCCCTATTCGACCTTGGGCCAAGCAGAAGGCGCTGCCGATTCCCCCTTCACTCGCGTCCTCGCCCAAGCCGATATCCCCGGTGTCGTTGGGTTCATGGAAATAATCATCACGTTGGCGCTGCTCTCGGCATTTAACGCGCAGATTTACGCAACCTCCCGCGTGATTTACGCCATGTCCAAAGAGGGCGACGGCCTGACATTCTTCACCAAGACGAACCACGAGGGCGTCCCCACACGCGCGGTGTGCCTCTCCATGGCGCTGGCCTACTTGTCCGTGGCGCTTCAGGTCTGGGGCCCGGCGAACCTCATCGAGTTGTTCTTCAACATCGTCGGCGGTTCGCTCTTGGTGCTCTGGTTCATGATCGCCGCTTCAGAGATCAAGCTGCGGCCCGAAATGGAAGCAGAAGGCACACTCCCCGTGAAAATGTGGGGATATCCGTACATGAGTTATGTCGCGCTGATTGGTCTGCTGGCTTTGACTATTCTCATGCTTTTCGACAACTCAGCGCGCCCACAAGTCATCGCGGTTGGCGTCTTCTTCGCCGCACTGGTTGCCTTGTCGGCCGTCGCCCGTCGTCGGAATGCGTCGGCGGTTCCCGCGAAGTAGACACTTCACTGGGGCCTCTGCGCACCTGGGCGTCGTGTGTCGCAACGCTTGGGTATTGTGGCCCCTATGACTTCATTTTTAACTACAGGTGCCATTGCCGATGGTCTTGCCACCATCACCGACGACGGAATCGTGTTGGATTCGTGGTTCCCGTCCCCGTCTCTCAGCGACGACATCAGCGAAACCACCACCACTGAGCTCGGTTCCGACGCCCCCGAGGAACTCGCTGCGGCGGCACACAGCGATGAAGATCGCCAGGTGCGCCGTGTCGCGATCCGTACTCAGATTAAAGACCTCTCAACCCCGCCCATCGATGCTTACGACGCCTACCTGCGCCTTCACCTTTTATCTCACCGCATCGCACGCCCCCACACCGTGAACGTGGAGGGCATCTTCGGCAAACTGACCAACGTCGTGTGGACGAATTACGGCCCCTGCTCCACCGAAAACTTCGAATCAACGCGCGCGCGGCTCTCAACCCGCGGCCCCGTCACCGTGTTCTCCGTAGATAAATTCCCGCGCATGGTGGATTACGTCATGCCCAGCGGTGTCCGAATTGGCGACGCTGACCGTGTCCGCCTGGGGGCACACGTAGCGCCCGGTACCACGGTCATGCACGAGGGCTTCGTCAACTTCAACGCCGGCACACTCGGGCACTCCATGGTGGAGGGACGAATCTCCGGCGGCGTCGTCGTTGATGACGGCACCGATATCGGCGGTGGAGCCTCCATCATGGGGACTCTGTCCGGCGGCGGCAAAGAGGTCATCTCTATTGGGCAGCGCTGCCTCCTGGGAGCCAACTCCGGTGTCGGGATTTCCCTCGGTAATGACTGCGTTGTCGAAGCCGGACTGTACATCACGTACGGCACCAAGGTTGTTGCCCGGGGACCCGTCGCGGACGCGATGGGGCTGAAGGACAGCTCACCGATTAAGGCCGCTCAGCTCTCCGGTGCGAACAACATCTTGTTCCGCCGCAATTCCCTGTCGGGATCCGTCGAAGCCGTTGCATGGCAGTCCTCCACGGTGACGCTGAATGACGACCTTCACGCGAATTAAGCCATAACGAGATTGCGCGAAAGACATGGCGAAGCAAACCAAGCCCCCACGCCCCACTGAATTAGACCGAGCACAAACAACCAGTCTGATTGTTGTGCTGGTGGTGTGCGTGGCGTGCGCCTTCGTCCCCTACACCGCGGTAAAAATTATCGCTGCGATCGTGATGATCAGCTTGGTCGTGGGGCTCGGCCTGCGGGTGTGGAGGGACCGGTCAGGGCGATGGTGACCTAACCTCTACCCCGCGATCCGCTGGGCTGCAGCGGTGATCTGATCATCGGTGCCCGTCAACGCAACGCGGACGTGCTTAACACCTTTCGGGCCGTAGAATTCGCCCGGGGCCACGAGGATTCCGCGCTCTGCAAACCAATCGACGGTGTCACGGCATGGCTCGTCGCGAGTGGACCACAAGTACAGGCCAGCTTCGGAATTGTCGATAGTAAAACCAGCATCACGGAGAGCCGCGGCGAGGATCTCACGACGGTTCCGGTAAATCTCCCGCTGGAGCTGCTCAAAGCCGTCATCCTTCAACGCTGCGACAGTGGCAGCCTGAATCGGTTGAGGAACCATGAAACCCGCGTGCTTGCGGACCGCCAGCAGCTCGTGGATGAGCTTTTCATCGCCCGCCAACCAACCAGAGCGATACGACGCCATGTTCGACGTCTTCGATAGCGAATGAACCGCGATCAGGTTGGTGGTATCCCCATCGCACACATCGGGGTGCAAAAGAGACACCGGTTGCGTGGGCCGTTCACCGCGAACACCGTTGGCATTCGTCGTCCACCCCAGGCCCAAGTAACACTCATCAGAGACGACGATGACGTCACGTTCCCGAGCCCAGGACACAACTTTCCGAAGGTGCTCAAGGCCCAGAACTTTGCCCGTCGGGTTTGAGGGCGAATTGATGTACATCAGCGTCGGCGCCTGCGGGCCAAGCTGGAAAGTGGAATCCGCCCGGACAATCGACGCCCCCGCCAACAAGGCACCGACCTCGTACGTCGGGTAAGCGAGCTCCGGGATCACGACGGTGTGCCCTTCGCCCAACCCCAAAAGATATGGCAGCCACGCAATCGCTTCCTTCGTCCCGATCACCGGCAAAACCTGCCGCTCAGGATCAAGCGGGATGATGCCGTAGCGACGAGTCATCGCGTCGACAATGGTCTGCCTCAACTCCTGCGTGCCGACGGTTTGCGGATAGCCGGGAGCCCCTGAGTTTTCTGCCAGGCCCAGCTGAGCAGCAGGAGACACCGGATCGACGGGTGTTCCCATCGACAAGTTGATGAACCCATCCGGGTGAGATTCGGCCTTCGCGCGAGCATCCGCGAGGGAATCCCACGGGAAATCCGGAAGCAAAGACGAACGAACAATACGGGGCGGGTGCGCCATATAAAGCCTCACAGCAGAAACGGACGCGACACAGGGACGCGAGTGGACAGGAAGAAAAATACGATCATCGGACAGCCCGATACTATCCCAACAATAGCGTTCGGGAACCCGAGTGAAATCCTAGGCTTGCGGCGGAAGCTCTGCGATGAGGGGCGCGTCGAAGTCCTGTGGCCCCAGCCGGGCAGCACCACCCGGCGATCCGAGATCGTCGAAGAACGCGGCGTTCGCGTCGTTGTAGTCGATCCACTCATCGGGGACGTCGTCCTCGTAGAAGATCGCCTCCACGGGGCACACCGGTTCGCATGCCCCGCAATCGACGCATTCGTCTGGGTGGATGTACAGACTGCGAACGCCCTCGTAGATGCAGTCAACCGGGCATTCTTCAACACATGCCTTATCCTTCACGTCAACGCACGGTTCCGCGATGGTGTAAGCCATAGTCTCCTCCTCTTTCGCCTTTTCTTCCCGTTGTCTTCCTGTTGTGCAGCGTTGCGACGTCGTCACCGTCGGCTCGCTGCACCGTGGCTGGTCTTGCCATGCCTGTTCTTAGTGACCGAACTGGGGTCAGGGTGCGCCCCATGTCGTCAAGCGGTTCCATGATGCCACGCGTCAAACAAAAAATGAACCTATCTGTCTACTTTTCGTCTGCGGGGGCAGCATTTTATGGCCACTACCAGGCTATTTACTTTTTCTTTGTGGGGTTATTTTTCTCCTTGGAACGTTTGCCACCCGTCGTCGTGGTGGGTGGTGGCGGGTTAACCTGATCCATCGACGAGACCACCGACCGCATCAACGGCCACGCCGCACCTGCAACACCGGCGATCATGAACAGAACTCCGACGAGGTTGGGCACGATCCACGTTGTTCCCCGCGTTCCCGGTAGCGACGGCCACGTGACGGCGATGAAGTAGAGCACGATCCAGGTCACACCGGGGATGCTGGCCCACGCCAACTTTTTCGTCCACAGCAGCGACGTCGTCCCGAGGACATAGTTGAAGCCAGCTGCGATGAGAATCATATAGGGGAACGGATAGGTGTGGCCGCCGATGGTGATCCGGCTGCCCAAGTACACCATTTCCAAGAAGAAGGACAGCACGGACCCGACGGTTAACCAGGCGATGCCTGCAATGCGCTCGCCCTTGCTCACGTCTTCACGCGGCTGAGAATGGTTGGGGTCTCCCCAATGTTTTTCCATAGTTCTTCCCCGCTTATCGACGCTGACCAGACTGCTCGGATGTATCGTGTGCTGCTCCCTCATCTGCCTGATCTAATGAAAACGCACTCCGTCCTCGTGCGCGCACGACTGAGGAATCATACGCGTAGCGGGCCGGTGTGGTTTTCGCCCACGGGCCGCTTCCACCGTACGCCACCACATAGTGTTCTTCTCTCATCAGCGGTTGAGCAATACGGTTGGAGAGTGCAAATACCTTCGGGGCCACAGTGGGATCGCTGACCGCCCATGCGGATTCGGGGTTTGTCCAGCTCTGCCGGCCATCGGCGATCCACAATTGCGTGGCATGAGCAGCCATCGCATTGGCCTGCGCCTCGATATCCGCATCACTCAACTGCACGGCGAGGTCCACCAGATCGTCGGGGACGAAGGCAAGATCTGGCTCAGTGATCTTGTCCGGGGTTTTCTCCGAGGACGCAGAGTCGACGGCCCCCGCGGCGCCGTCGACAAAACTGAAATCCATCCCGCTGGGGGCAACCCATCCATCAGGAATACGAGAGATCGCGCGACCCGCCTGTTTGAGAGCTGTTTCGCCACGGACTGCCCAAAGAACAACAGGATCCGGAATGCCATGGTCCGCAGAAGTCTCGCGGCCACCGTGACGGCGTGCCAGAACTGCAGAGAACAGATCCGTATTATCGCCACCTAATTCAGGCGCGGACGTATGGGGCAGCTCTGCAACAGCTGCATGAGTGATCTCATGAGCACGGATATGATCGGGATGCCCGTAACCACCATCAGGCCCATAAGTGACCACGATGTCGGGGCAGAACTCGCTCATCAGGGCCTTGAGCGCATCAACAGCCTGCTGCCCGGACTTCACGAATGCGCGCGGGTGATCCGCCGACGGCGTTCCCACCATCCCCGAGTCCCGCCAGCAACCCACACCGCCCAACACACAGGGGCGATGGTGAACACCATTCACGCCCAGGATCCGGAGCGAATCCTCAAGCTCCCGATAACGAAAGCCGCCCAACATGTCGGCTTCGTCAGCAATGAGGCCCTGCATCGGCTCTCCAATGACCTCACCTTGCTCCCCCAACGTGCACGTGACCACGCGAACATCAGCGCCGCGCCGGGACAGGTGCGCTAATAAACCACCGGTCCACAGGGCTTCGTCGTCGGGGTGGGCATGAACGGCCATCACTCGGAGGCCACGCAAATCACTCATTGCTGGAGGCATCCTCCTTGTCGTCCTTATTCTCGTCTGTTTTGTCGTCCGCTTTATCGTTGTCGTTCTTCTTCTCGGCGTCCGTATCGCCTTTGTTGTCGGTAGTCGGGCTGCTGCCGGGCTGGAGCACCGAGTAGTCTTCGTTCCGCGTCCACAGAGGCGCCGTGACAAAAATTCCACCGCGTTCCGTCGTCGGGAGTTCGCCCGACTTCAGCGGCAAACGAGGAGCCTCCAAAGCAGGAGTCGTCGCGAACACTTCGGTGTCCTGGAGCAACGCCAGACTGACGGCCTGGGAATTCACCTTCTCAATAACCTTCTGCTTCGTGTCATTGACATCGGCGAACCCCTCGGCAGCTTCCCTCACCTGGGTATCGATCTCCGGATCACACAACCCCGACATATTGGCTGCTCGGGCGTACTTTTTCTCCATGGACTTGCGTGCATCCCCGGTATCCGTAGCACTAGGCGCAGCACTGTCCGACGTCGGTTGTGGTTCAGACGATGGCGATGACGGCGTTGAGCTCTCCGGCTCTATCAACTCCGAGCTCTTATCGGAGTCCATCTCTTTCGACGGGCGATCAGCCGACGTGCAGCCGTAGTGGCTGGCTAACGCGGATGCGGTGGTATCGCCCGACTGCCACGCCACGGTCGCGTCGGCAAGACCAAGGGGGAGAACAGATTCGACGATGTCCAGCGCCGGCATAACGAGTGCTTTCGCAGGAAAACCGGCCTGGGTGAGCTGGTCCGCCACCGTTCGCGCGGCCGTCACTGCGGCGTCATCCGACTGATCAACGGCGATCCGGAAGGGCCTAGACAACGATGGAAATGCGGACCCCGACCCGGGAACAGAGGTGCCCGAAATTGTGGCCTCATCATGCGGCGCGCTCACTTCCATCCGCTCCCCGGCGATACGAGCAACGGTATCCCTATCAACGCTGTTGAGTATTCGCGCGCGCTCCCCCACATCATCCATATGCGGAGCGGCCGTATTCAGCGACAACATGAGGTACCGGTTTTTCGGCGACAGCTGCACCACGGAGTGCGGCACCGAATCCAGCGACAGCTGCGTGGTTGCTTTCGGACGCAACGCAGCCCCCTGGACCTGACCATTGCGCAACATTTCCGCGGCCTCAGCAGCATTGTCCTGGGCCTGGAGGACAATCTTGTCCGTCTTCGCCAGGTTGCTTCCCCAATAGCGGTCATTGCGGACCAATGTCACAATGCCACGGCCGCTATCAATCGACTCCACCGAAAATCGGTTGCCCGAGACAGGAACCGAGTCCCTCAACATCGTCTGGAAGTTACTGGATGAGCGATACAGGTGGCTGGGCAGCAGGTTGGTGAACAGCGACCGCCATGCCACGTACGGCCGATCAAAATGGACGTCTACCTGGTGGCCACTCTCCGTCGAGGTCACGCTGCTGATGGCTTCATACCCCGCCGGGTCTTCCACCCCAGGCTGCGAGATCATTTGCTTCCACAAATACTCAAAGTCAGCCCCCGTGATCGGAGTGCCGTCCGACCACTGCGCATCCGACGCGATGGTATAGCGCACCGTAAACGGCTGAGACGACGCTGCCCCAGAAGGCGTCGTCGATTCTGACGACGGCGTCGATGCTGAGGAACCTGTGCCACTGCCTTCCACCACATCGGCGGAATCAAGCAGATCCTGGTTCAGCTCCAGTTCCCCGTCATCCTTTTCGACGAACGGGCTGGGCAGCACCAGTGAGGCCATGTGATCGACCAACGGGGTGTCGTCGGAAACCAAATGCGGATTAAACCCCGGGCTGACATCACTGACCGCAAACGTGATCTTTTCCGACTGCTGAGACACGGTGTCGGCATTGTTTTTATTCCCGTCACCGGAATTGACGACGGGCGCCGACCCGGGGCGCGCGCTACACCCAGCCAGTAACGATGTGGACGCAACCCCCACAGCAACGCCCGTGGCCACGACAGCCCTCACGGCAGTGGACGTCACACCACGCGGGTGAGCATGGGAGCGCACCCGCAGAGTGGGTCGATGTCGTTTACGCGTTGTGTTCATTGTCCATCGCGGCCATGAAGGCCACCGTCGTTATTTCTTGCCCTGCTTCGCTTTCTGCTTAGCGTGCGCAGCAGCGCGTCCTCGTTCTTTGGCGTCCAAGATCACTTTACGCACACGGATGTTCTTCGGTGTGGCCTCGACACATTCGTCGCCACCACAGAACTCCATGGCCTCGTCCAAGGAAAGGGTATGCGCTTTGGCCAGCGTGACCGTCGTTTCCGCCGTCGCGGAACGCATGTTGGTCAGCTTCTTTTCCTTGGTGATGTTGACGTCCATGTCTTCTTCGCGGTTATTCGCGCCAACAACCATGCCTTCGTAGGCCTCAACACCAGGTTCGACGAAGAACTGACCGCGGTCAGCCAGCTGCTGCAAGGCGTAGGCGGTGATCTGCCCGGCGCGGTCAGCAACCAAGGATCCCGACGCACGGTCTTTAATGTCGCCGGCCCACGGCTTGTAGCCGTCGCTGTAGGAGTTCGCGATACCGGTACCGCGGGTTTCCGTCATGAACGTGGTCCGGAATCCAATGAGCCCACGAGCAGGCACGGAGTATTCCATGCGGATCCACCCGCCGGCACCGTTGTCCATGGACAGCATCGTGCCCTTACGAGAGGCCATGAGCTGCGTAACAGCACCTTGGTGCTCGGACGGGACGTCGATAACGAGGTGTTCGAAGGGCTCGTGCAGTGTGCCGTCGATGGTGCGGGTCACCACTTGTGGCTTGCCGACGGTCAGCTCGAAGCCTTCGCGGCGCATGGTTTCTACCAGCACGGATAGTGCCATTTCTCCGCGGCCTTGAACCTCCCACGCATCTGGGCGCTCGGTCGGCAAGACTTTCAACGAAACGTTACCGATGAGTTCTTGCTCCAGGCGGGACTTCACCAGCCGAGCGGTGAGTTTGTCGCCACCACCACGACCGGCCAAGGGCGAGGTGTTCACACCGATGGTCATCGAGATCGCTGGCTCGTCGACGGTGATCGGCGGCATTGCTTCGGGGTGCTCTGGATCCGCGAGGGTGTCGCCAATCATGATTTCGTCGATACCAGCGACGGCTCCGATGTCGCCCGCGATGACCTGGTCGGTGGGGACGCGCTTCACGCCGTCCTGGCGCAGAAGTTCCGAAATTTTCGCGGTCTTGGTGTGCGGGTTTCCGTCGCTATCGTGGTGAATCCAGGCGACCTGCTGGCCCTTCTTCAGGATGCCGCGGAACACGCGCACGAGGCCGATGCGTCCAAGGAACGAGGAGGAGTCCAAGTTGGTGACGTGTGCCTGCAAAGGAGCGTCGATCTCAGCAGAGGGCTCCGGCAACACGTCGTACAACACGTTAAAGAGATCCTGCAGATCCTCGGCCTCCGGGACATTTCCGTTGCCGGGGTTTTCCGTGGACGCCTTCCCGGCGCGACCGGACGCATACAGTACGGGCAGCTCCAGGTTCTTTTCGGCGGCTTCCTGCGCCTCCGGGTCATCCAAGGACGCGGCCAGTTCGAGCAAAAGGTCCTGGGCTTCGTCGACAACCTCGTCGATACGAGCGTCGGGACGGTCGGTTTTATTGACGACGATGATGACGGGCATCTTCGCTTCCAGCGCCTTGCCCAATACGAAACGCGTCTGAGGAAGGGGCCCCTCGGAAGCGTCGATAAGGAGGACAACACCGTCAACCATGGACAGTCCGCGCTCAACCTCACCGCCGAAGTCGGCGTGGCCAGGGGTGTCGATGACGTTGATGATCAAATCGGTGCCATCTTTGCCCATCCCCTTGCGATGGATAGCCGTATTCTTGGCGAGGATGGTGATACCCTTTTCCTTCTCCAAATCCCCCGAGTCCATGACCCGGTCGACGACCTCGTCATGATCGCCGAACACGCCTGACTGCTGAAGCATGGCATCAACAAGTGTGGTTTTGCCATGGTCAACGTGGGCGACAATGGCAACATTGCGAAACTCTGGATGGCTCACTGAGCAAAATCTCCTGGGGTAGAAAAGCTCACCGTAGGTCAAGGGCGATGAGCGAGCGTGACGCGGCATCTCCACCGGTCACACAATGGGGCACCCGAACGTGCGAATCGTGCTCAGGCTACCACCTCCCCCCATCCCTTTCATCTTTCCTATGCTGTGTGGTGGTACAGCCTTGGTTCGTTCTCGGTTCGTTGTCACGCCAACTTCTTGTTAGGACACTGTCATGCGCATTCTTTTTCTCGGATTCGGTGGGTCCATTGCGCTCACTATGCACTCCGCATGGGACGAATTCCGCGAAAAGTTTGCTGCAGACACCGCGAGCCCTGACGACGAGAGCGCTGGGGCTGTTGATTTACGTCACCGGCCTTTCGATGCCGGGACGCTGGCAACCGCGGACGATCTTGATGCAGAACTGGCTGCTGCCGATGCTGTGTTCCTGCAAGGTCCGATGACACCGGAGGATATCGACGCTCTGGGGGCGGCCCTTGATACGGCCATCGAGGAAGCGCACAAGTCTGGGCGTGCATTCGTGGTCTCCGCATCCGTGCCTTGTGCCGACCCCATTGTTGACCGGGCAACCTCACCACGGCCAGGAATCACAGCGAGTCTGCGGGAAGCGCTCCGGCAACTCACGCCCGGTGGAATGTGCCACGCCATCCGTCTGGTCCAAACAGTCTTAGCCGGGGCTCCCGATCCCGGTTCTCTCGCACAGTCTCGCCCGCACGGCATCATTTCTCTTGACGACGATGACCTCTTGCGGGCCTGCGGATATGCCGTGAGGGCGGCCGATGGGGAAACTCCGACCGGTGGGGAAACTTCGGCCGATGGAGATGACCGCCCCCACATCGTTCACGCTCCTGAAGGCGTACGCATTGGGATTGCCGCCAGCCCTTTCCAGGTTGCCAGCCACGACACCCTCGCGGCCTCATATATCGCGAAACTCGTTGAGGCCAGTGGCGCTACAGCCATCGTGTGGGCAGGAGATCCCACCGACGTGCCCGATGGCGTCGAACCTCCACCGGCCGTGGACGCGTGGATGAACCTCACCGGTTTCACGCTTGCGGGAACGCACGCGAATCCCCGTGTCGATAATGGCGTCGAATTCCTCACGGAGACAGGCGTTCCCATGATCACCCCGGTCCCCCTCTTGCGGATGGCCTTGGACCGGTGGCAAACGTCTGATCTGCCTGGCCTGACAGCAGGGCAGGTATCAATGAATATCGCTATTCCTGAATTCGAATCAGGGCTAGCGCCGTGGGTAATCGGTGGGCGCGGCATCCCGGCCGTTGAAACCGACGACCCCGATCACGCTGCAGACCCACGCCTCGCCGTCGAGCGAATGCTCCCCGACCCCTACATGTGCGCACTCGTGGTGAACCGCACCATCAGAACCGTGGCACTTCGCCGCCTGCCCGCGGAACAACGAAAACTCTCCATCACCATTTTTGGCCACGACGCCGACGGGACAATCGGTACCGCCGCGCACCTGGATGTATTCCGCTCGCTGTGGAACTTCCTCCACCACCTCCGCGCGGAGGGCTATACCGTCGACATCCCCCAAACTCCGGAGGCCCTCGTCGATAGCCTTTTTGATTCCGACGCGGGTAACCGCAGCACGTGTCATGTCGCAGCAACATGGCCCGCCACCGAGTACAACGAGGCGTTAACGTCGTCGCAGGTCAGCCGGATCGACCGACTATGGACGCGAACCCCGGGAATGATCGACACAGACGGCCGCGAACTCTTCGTCCGCGGCGTGCGCCTTGGCAATGTGTTCATCGGCGTCCAACCGGATTTTGGCGATGTTGCCGACCCCCTCAACGTCCTCATGGCGCCCGAGGCCTCCCCCTCGCATTCTTTCGCCGCCTATTACCTCTGGCTCGAACACGAATTCAGCCACGACGTCATGCTCCACTGGGGTACCCATGGGGCTCTGGAATTCATGCCCGGGCGTTCAACCGGGCTGACCAGGGACGACTGGCCGCTGCTCCTCACCGGCAGCGTCCCGCACTCGTATTTGTACGCGATGAGCAACCCCGCTGAGGGCACGATCGCGAAACGTCGATCCTTCGCCGGTTTGGTCAGCTACCTCACTCCTCAACTTATCGACGCTGGCCTCCATGGTGCCCTGGCCGCTGCCGCCGAGGAAGCGTTCCGGCTGTTGACGTCGGCAAAGGATGGCTCGGTGGAGCTGAATGCTGACACCTATTCTGAATTGGTGACGCTGGCCGCCGAAGCTGATCTGACCGACTGTCCCCCGCCTAACAGCGCCGATGCGGGAAAGGTGGAACACGGCGAAGACGACGGTTCGCATAACCCCTGGCACGAATGGGTCAGTCACGTTTCCGCTATCGCAGAGCGAATCCGCCGTACCCCTATTCCAGAAGGTCTCCACACACTCGGCGAACCTCTCAGCCAGGACAAAACCGCGCGGATACTGAGCCTCGCCTGCACTTATCCGTTGGCGACGTCCGATCCACTTGCTGATCACCTGGACGAAGAACACATCACGGAGGCCGTCGACGCTGTCGTCAATGATGATTTCGCGCGATTCACTTCGCTCGTGGCGGGCGCATTCGATAATGACGCGAAGACCACAAGCGACGCGAAGACCGCAAACGGCTCAGAGCCCGCAAACGCAACCCCAGCGTCGTGGTTCCGACACCTCCGTCGGCTCCACTCCCAGTTAACGTCCTCGAAGGAAACCGATGGCCTCCTCGCTGCGCTATCCGGGGCGTACATCCCACCCGCGCCCGGCGGAGAACCCGCGTCACGCCCCGAATCGCTCCCCACCGGCCGGAACACACATGGCGCCGACCCAGCCACCATGCCCACCCCCACCGCGGCCCGGCGCGGCGCCGCCACCGCCGACGCACTCGTCGAACAATTACGGCAGGAAGAAGGCCACTACCCCGAATCTATCGCCATGGTGATCTGGGGAATGGACAACGTCAAAACCAATGGCGAGGGCATCGCGCAAGCATTTCACCTGATCGGGGCAGAGCCTCTCACCGATGAACGGGGACGCGTGAGCCGATTCCGGATCGTTCCCCTCGATGAGCTGGGCCGCCCCCGCGTCGACGTCGTCTGCACCATGTCGGGCGTCGGTCGCGACCTTCTTGCGGGCCCCATGGAACTGCTTGACGACGCTATCCACGCGATCGCGTCGCTACCCGAAGAACCAGAGGACAACCCCGTCCGCGCCCACGCCATGCAACAGGCGGAAGAGCTTGGCCTGGACCTGGATTCGGCCGCGAACCGCATTTATGCGACCGCGCCGGGCAATTATGGGACCGGCGTCAACAAGCTCGTGCAGTCGTCGGAGTGGGATGACAATTCCGATTTGGCCGAGGTGTATCTGCATCGCATGGGTCACGCGTGGGGCAAGCACGTTAAGGGCAAAGAGAACCGGGCCCTCCTCGAGTCCAGTTTGTCTCGCGTTTCCGCCACATTCCAGAATGTGGATTCGACGGAGATTTCATTGGCCGGCGTCGACCATTATTTCGAGTTCCTGGGCGGGGTGTCCAGCGTCGTCGAGACGGTTTCGGGTGCGCGCCCGTCCGCGAAGGTTTCTCACGCGTGGCAGCATGAGACCAATGTTGAGTCTCTGGATGATGCGATGAGGTTGGAGTCGCGGACGCGTCTGCTCAATCCCGCCTGGTATGAGGCACAGCTCAGGCACGGTTATCAGGGTGTGGCGAACATCCGGTCCCGTTTTGAGAACACGTTCGGTATGCAGGCTACGGCCCGCGTCGTCGATAATTGGGTTTTTGACCGAACTGCGTCCACATTTATTACCGACGATGACATGCGCGATCGGTTAGCCGAGCACAATCCTGCGGCCGTTCTCTCAATGACGGAGCGTCTGCTTGAGGCCGCGGACCGTGGTCTGTGGGAGGCGGACGATGATGTGCTTGACCAGTTGGAAGATATTTCAGATAGCCTGGATGCGACCGTCGAAGGTGTTACTCCGATGTCTTCCGCCCGGCACTAACGCGAATCGTAGGTAACCGAATGAACCGCGTCTATCCGTTTACACACATCCACGGACAAGATGAGCTCAAAGAAGCACTGATCCTCTGCGCCATCAATCCCGGTATCGGCGGCGTGCTCGCTTTCGGAGACCGAGGAACAGGGAAAACGACGACGGTCCGCGCATTAGGGCAATTGCTGTCACAACATGGTGAAGGTTCGTCCGGACACACACCGGTTATCGACGTCCCCCTCGGCGTGACTGAAGACCGCCTGATCGGATCGCTCGATATCGACGCCGCACTCACCACTGGCGAGGCGCGGTTCCGCCCGGGATTATTGGCCGACGCCAACAATGGGTTCCTCTATATCGACGAAATTAATCTGCTCGACGACCACTTGGTGGATGTCTTGCTCGATGTCGCGGCGTCCGGGGTCAACATTGTGGAGCGCGACGGCATTAGTCACACGCACCCGGCGCGATTTGTGCTGGTGGGGTCGGGCAATCCTGAAGAGGGCGATTTACGGCCACAATTGCAGGACCGATTCGGCCTGGCCTTGCGCGTGGACACTCTTACCGACCCGACTGAGCGTATGACTATTGTTCGCGAGCGGCTTGCCTTCGACGCTGACCCTGAGGCTTTTCTTGATGACGCCCAGGAGGAAGAGCAGGAGCTAGCCACGTCTATTGAGCAGGCGCGTGACCGCGTCCGTGATATTGAGCTCAGTGAAGATGCCGTGCTCACTGCGGTTGAGGTCTGTACCGAAACGGGATGCGTGGGGCATCGTGGCGAGCTGGTTATTACCCGTGCCGCACGTGCGCGAGCTGCGCTCCACGGTAACGACACTGTGGCCAGGGAAGATGTTGGCGCGGTGGCTCTCGCGGCGCTCCGGCACCGCGTGCCGACCGAGGCATTCGAAGCGCCGGGTGATGTTGATGCGCGGTTAACGCGCACGATTCATCAGGTATGTGAATAACTATTTTCCCGACCAATAATGAGCCCGACCAGTAACGAGAGTGACACCATGGCACATCCTGACTCTTTAGCACATGCCATTGATGCACTACAGGTATGGGTGCAGGCCCGTCCTTCGTGGCTGTTGCTCACAGGCGATTCCGTTCGCATCAACGAATCGTTAGATGTGCTGGGGGAACTTTGGGCGGACACGAAGCATGGATCAGTGATCCGTGTGAGCCCCAGCATGACGCCCGCTGACGTCACACAGGTGAGCACGTCGTTTAATCACGACCGATCCGACGTCGCGCGCGGAGACGGGAGTGCACTCGGGGACGATGTGCCCGAACGCAACGCACCCCAGCGCGATGGGCTCGTCATCATTCACAACGCTCATCTTCTTGAAGTAGATACCGCCGCAGCTGTCGCTCAACACTTTTCGTCATGCCATGTCATTTCTGCCGTGCCCGATTCACGGCAGGCCTCGACGCTCGATGAGGTACCCGCCGTCATTCTCGATCATGTCGGCCCGATCCTTTCGGCTCCCTACGCCACCGACCCTGACATGATTGCCACACTCGCGTCGCGCGACATGCCCGCTGTCGCTTCCCGCACGACCACAGTCGACGAGGTTCGTGTTACCGACGAACATGGTGATGCCGACGGCTCCGACGTCGGCACTAAAAATTCTGACACCAGGAAGGACAACGTTCAGCCTGTCAATGGTGATGATGAGCTCAGCCAATGGGTGGCCAGAGCACTCATGACGCACCTCGGGAGCCAGGCGACGCCAGGATTACTCCTCGACGCCATTTATATGGCCCATGGAGCGCGGACCCTCGGGCACGCCACGGAACACGTACACGAAGCCATCGTCGATATGTTTATCCGGCCTCGACTCCCCGAGGACGTCGACGACTCGGACTTTGACGATCACCCACGAGATAACGACGAGAACGGCGGCGACGAGAACCACGACGGAAACAGCGAAGAAGAGAATAACAAGCTGAGTAAGAACGCGAATCCGGCCGCAGCACGACCGGACGATGCCGACACCACCTCCGATGAGGAGCCTGGCGCGGATACGGCCCCCGAGGTTTCATCGCCATCGGAGAGCGACTCCGGTGACACATCGCGCGAGGAGCGCAACGATCCTCCCCACAATGACGACGCCTCCACGGGAGCGGAAGCCCGAAACACTGACCCCGTCGATAAGCCTGATGACCAGCCCTTAGCCATCCCCCACATCCCTCGACGGGGACGGACGTCAACCACGGTGTGGCCTGGGCGTCATGGGCCTCGTGGGATTTCGCACCGCGGCCGTGTTCGTCGAGTCATGCCAGCACGAACGCATGACACCGATCTCGCGATTCTTCCTACCCTTGCTGCAGCGGCGCCGTGGCAGCGATTCCGGCATCGCCACCAGGACGATCAGCGTCGGATTATCCTGACCCGCGACGACCTCCGTACGGCCCAACGCGGATCGGCCGGCGGCGAACTGGTTATCATCATTGTTGACGCATCCGGATCCATGGGCCGCGGCGCCATCCGCACGGCGAAATCCACCGCCCTGGAAGTGCTGCAATCGAGCTATCGGGACCGCAGCAAAGTCTGCATCATCGTCGCCCGAGGACATGAAGCAGCAATCGGGCTACCCGTCACCCGGAGTCTGTCACGCGCCCGACGGTGCCTCACCTCACTGCCCACCGGTGGTGGCACTCCCCTTGCCTCGGCGAGGCTTCGAGCAGCCAGTATCGCCCGACGGTTTCCGCCCGAATTAGTCCGCGTGATCGAACTATCCGACGGCCGTGCCAACGTCGGCCTCCCCCACTCACACGGCAACCCGGCCGATGACGCCGATCGGGCGAAGTATGAACTCGATGCCATGGTGTCATCAGTGACGTGCATACCTGTTTCCTCGCGGGGCCGGTCTCGACGGCGACGCCGGGCCCGCAACCGCAATCGTCGAAATTCAACCGGCACAATGAACAAACCAGCAGAATTAACTCAGGACGGCTATGCAATCCCCAACGAATCAGCCCCATCACGGAGCTACCCACGCGCCTAAACACGAAACATTCGATATCGACAGTAAGACAAATATTGACCCTAAAGGCTTTACGCGCAACGTCGATAAGTATGTCGAAACATCATTCGGTCTTTACATGGCCAGAGGAGCCGACCATCCACGGTTCGGATATATCGAAGCCTGGCTATTGCGCGAACCGGATATCCGAATTACCAAATTCCACTTTCGGCCAGAGACGAAAGCAACCGAGCCACTCACCGGCAGGCAAGAGTTTTATATCGACATCGCACACAATGCGCGTGATAGCGAGCGCCCGAGGTGGACGACCACCGACTACTACGCGGACATCGTTCTCTACAACCGCGACCCAGGCGCGGACGGCCGCTATTCCATGGAAGTCCTCGATTTAGACGAGCTCGAAGACGCCTACACGCAGGGCTTTATCACTGCCGCCGAATTGGCGCATGCTCTCTCCGTGACGGCCACCGTCGTCGACGGGCTGACAACCTACGGGGATATTGACTCCTGGTTAGAGAAATTCAATATCGCCTTGACGTGGGAAAACCCCGACGATATCTCATTGACACCTGCGCCTTAATCGTCGCTATTGGACACATTGCTTGGGCAATGTGTCCACAACAAACGGCAGCCACTGTCTGGCTCGTTGTACTAAGACTGACGGTTAAAAACGGCTAGAAGTCAGGTGCATCGCGGTGTTCAGTAATCAGGGTTGCGATCCCGAACGACAGCGTCATCCCAATTCCAGAAGCGACGACGGCCACGGTGGTGCGATCATCCGGCCGTTCGAGAACAAGGTTGGTGTCTGGGCTGTCCGCGTATCGGCCCTGCCAGCGCTGACGCACCACGGGATGCTCGATGCCGAGATATGCAGACGCATTGTCCATAAGCAGATCTGCAATGCTCTGCTGAATAAATGGTTCTGGTGATTGCGCGTAATCGTGGGAATCGCCGATAAATATTCCGCTACCACTGGAGTTGAGACCAGGAATTGCGCCGTCCGGCAAAGCAGTAGCCATAAGGTTGGCAATACATCCCACTAATTCGGGCTTTGTGTCTAATAATTCTTCACGCAGATCCGGCACACCGGGCATCGCGGCAACGCCGTCATAGCGGGCGAGCGACGTCCCCGTCAGCATCGCGAGGTCTGCGGGAATATGGTCGGGGCGGTCAATCAACGCCATGGTCAGGATGCAGGTTCTCAGCCCATTACGCTCCGCAATATCGGGGAAAATATTCCCGACATGGTGCCCGGGGCAAACAACGACTTCGTCGGCGGACAACGTGCCTCGGGAGGTATCAACCTGGCCGTCCCCCACGTGGTGAACGGCCGTGTTCCAGCTAAATTCGACGCCATTCGCGGCGAGCCATTCTGCCAGGCGCGGCGCGGCTTCCCGAGGGTTGACTCTCATATCAAGAGGTAAAAGTGCCCCACCGATGATGTCGCCAGTGCCGCTGTTTTCGGAGCCCGTGAGGCCCAGCCGTTCACACGTGTCATCCGCGCTCAAGAGGGTGACCTGCTCAGAACCGCGGTGGTCGTGGAACTGGCGGAGCACGGTCATCTCGGTCTCGCTCACAGCGGGTACGACTGTGCCGGGTTGCGCTGCCCACAAGCCAGTTTCAGCGGCGGCTGCTTTCCATCCATCACGGGAGTCTGCCGCGACATCCTGAATAGCGTCGGCTTGGGCAGTAAAGCACGCGTGGCCGAAGTTTTGGATAGATGCGCCAACCGGGCGACTAGCGCGATCAATAACGTGAACTCGTCGGCCCTGGTGGTGAGCGCGCCACGCAGTAGCTAGGCCTACGATGCCTCCGCCCGCGATAATAAGATCGGTTTTATTCCCCACTCCGTTCCCGTGAGACTGTGTTTCCTCGGCTGACCTAAACATATCCATACCCTCTATGGTGGTCGCTATTACTGAGATCTGTCGAGTTTTCTTAACCACAACACGAAAACTGTTAGTGTTCAGGCATGACGCTCCTTGTATGCGATATTGCTGGCACCACCATCGACGAAGGCGGAGTCGTGTACCGCCAATTGCGCGAAAGCGTGGAGAAACAGGGCATCACTGTCACGCCTGATCAAGTTAACCAGGTCAAGGGCACTGAGAAGCGCAGCGCGATTATCACGCTGCTGAGCTCTGGCGGTTTTACCCCGTCGGAAGAGACCATCAACACTGCATACAACGATTTCCTCGAAGGGCTGCAGACCGAATACACCAACAACCCTCCGACGCCTATCCCGGGGGTTGAAAAGCTTCTACGCGAGTTCCAGCGCAAGGGCGGAAAAGTTGCGCTGACCACCGGCTTTCAGCGGTCGATTGCCGAGATCGTCCTCTCCGCGGCTGGGTGGGGTGCCCATGCTCTGTCTATGGCCCCGGATGAAACCACCGTTTCGTCCCGACTTATCGACGACGCGGACAACGCTCCATTTTCCGTCGACGCGCTGGTAACAAGTGACACCGTACGGGCGGGGCGACCCGCGCCGTACCTCATTCATCACGCCATGGAACTCACCGGCGTGACGAACGTCGCTGAGGTGATTTCTGCGGGCGACACCACCGCTGATCTTGACGCCGCCACCAACGCGGGTGTGCGCGGAGTCGGTGTTCTCACGGGGTCATTATCACGTGATGTTTTGGAGGCCCGGCCGCACACCATCGTGCTGGAATCACTGGCTGACCTGGGCTCATCGGAATCGCTGTCGGCTCTCAATGCTGCGGGCGAAGCCGTGACCGAACTCAATGGCTAAACCGAACGGCTAAACGCGAAAATCTCGCTTCACTCCGCCGCACAGCCCGCCCCCAAACAGCCCAAACGCGTCTAAAACAGCCCTGTGATGGTTCCGTCGTCGGTGACATCGATCTCCATCGCAGCCGGGTGTTTCGGCAGCCCCGGCATCGTGAAAACTGTTCCGGTGAGAGCCACGACGAATCCAGGGCCGAGCTTGGGGATCAGCCGTTGAACATGCAGGGTGTGATTCTTCGGCGCTCCGAGCGCTGACGGATCGTCAGAAAACGAATACGGGGTCTTGGAAATACACACCGGCAACGTGTCCCACCCGTGGCGCTTCAGCTGAGCCAGGTCTTTACCGGCTTGCTGGGAATATTCCACCTGCTCAGCGCCGTAAATGTCGTGCGCAATGGTTGCGATGCTTGCCTTGACACCGTCCTGCGGGTCATAAATACGCGTCCGCGCTGCACCCGATTGGCCAGTGCCGGTCCGCACCGGCTCGTCCGCTAACGCTTCACGAACCTGGGCCACCAAGTCAGCGGCCCCTGCACCGCCTTCGCCCCACACATTCGCTACTGCAACGCGGAGTCCGTGGTCGGCCGCCCACTCCTTGATAACCGCGAGTTCCGCATCGGTATCAGTAAGGAACTTATTGACGGCCACAATCGGCTGCATTCCTAACCTCCGTAAAGATGCACAATGACGTTCCACGTTGGCCAAGCCGGACCGCACGGCCTCCACGTTCTCCTCGTTGAGGCCGCCGCGTGCCACACCGCCGTTGTATTTCAGCGACCGCGCAGTCACCACAATGACGGCCACGTCTGCGGCAAAATCGCCGGCCACCGAGGCAATATCCGTGAATTTTTCCGCACCCAAATCCGCGCCGAAACCGGCCTCTGTCACCACAACATCAGCCAATTCACGTGCTGCGTTGGTCGCGATAACGCTATTGCAACCATGCGCAATATTCGCGAATGGCCCACCGTGGATCAACGCCGGCGCTCCGCCTAATGTCTGGACAAGGTTCGGCGACAACGCATCGCGCAAGAGCGCGACAAGCGACCCCTCCACACCCAAGTCATGCACGAAGACCGGATCATTATCGCGCGTATAGCCGATGAGCATACGGCCAAGCCGCTCCCTCAAATCGGCGAGATCCCGCGCTAAGCACAGAACCGCCATCACTTCGCTGGCCGCGGTGATATCAAACCCGGCTTCGCGTGGCACGCCGCCACCTTTGCCACCCAACCCAGTGATGATGTTCCGCAGGACACGATCGTTCACGTCCAGGCACCGTCGCCACACGATCTTTCGTGGGTCAAGATTCAGCGAGTTCCCCTGCTGGACGTGATTATCGATCAGCGCGGCCAACGCATTATTAGCCGACGTGATCGCGTGCAGATCCCCCGTGAAATGCAGGTTGATGTCCTCCATGGGGACGACCTGCGAGTATCCCCCACCCGCAGCGCCACCTTTCATACCCAGCACTGGCCCCAACGACGGCTCCCGCAAAGCAGCCATCGCTTTCACACCGGCCGACGCCAACCCGTCGACCAGACCGATGAGGACAGTTGATTTGCCCTCCCCCGCGGGCGTCGGAGACATGCCCGTCACCAGGACAACCTTCCCCTTCGTTGCACTCTGTGCTAACTTTCCGACGGTCACCTTGGCCTTTGTCGTTCCATAGGGCACCGTAGCTTCTTCGGGGATGCCGGTACGCCGAGCGACGTCGGCAATAGGTTCTAAGTGATGAGCTTGAGCGATGGACACGTCGGAAGGCTGGCTGTTTTCATGACCAGACGAGGACGGATTCGAGGGTTTTTGTTCAGGTGCAGACACGGTTCCCAGAATACCTACGGCCATGCCTACCCGAGTGCGGATGAAGAAAAAGAGAGGTAACGGACACCATGGCGTGGATCATCCTGATTGTCTCTGGCCTATTCGAGACCACCTGGGCCGTAGCGCTCCACGAGTCACAGGGCTTCTCCCGGCTCGTGCCCTCCGTCATTTTCGTCATCGCCGCCGCACTCAGCATGGTGGGACTGTCGCTGGCAATGCGCGATGTCCCCGTCGGCACGGCCTATGCCGTGTGGGTATCCATTGGGGCCGTCGGCACCGTCGTATGGGGAATGGCCACGGGGCAAGAGGCCGTCTCCCTGCTCAAGATCATGTTCCTATGCATGATCATCGGCGGTGTGGCAGGACTTAAAGCGACGGGTTAGAACCTATTTCAGGATCTGTCGCCCCATGACCATGCGGCAGATCTGGTTCGTTCCCTCGTAGATCTGCGTAATTTTGGCATCGCGCATCATGCGTTCAACCGGGAAATCGCGGGTGTATCCGTAACCACCGAACAACTGCACAGCGTCCGTCGTCACCTGCATAGCGACGTCTGACGCGAAGGCTTTCGACCCCGCGGCAAGCATACCTAAGCGCTCGCCGCCCTCGGCGTGACCGCGCTCGGCATTCGACGCTGCCGTGTACACCATGAGGCGAGCAGCGTCGATCTTCATTTTCATGTCAGCAAGCATGAATTGCGTGTTTTGGAAATCGGCAATCCGACGGCCGAACTGCTCGCGCTCTTTCACGTACTTCACAGTTTGATCAAACGCCCCCTGCGCGATGCCGAGAGCCTGCGCGCCAATCGTCGGGCGCGTGTGATCCAGGGTCTCTAGGGCAGTCTTAAAGCCTGTCCCCTCGTCGCCAATAATGCGATCAGCGGGAATGCGGCAATCCTCGAAGTACAACTCAGCCGTCGGAGACCCTTTGATCCCCAGCTTCTTCTCTTTGGGGCCGACGACGAAGCCTTCATCGTCGGCGTGGACCATGAATGCGGAGATACCGTTAGCGCCTTTGTCCGGGTCGGTGACCGCCATCACGGTGTACCAGGTGGACTTGCCGCCGTTAGTGATCCAACATTTCGACCCATTGAGCACCCACGAGTCGCCATCTTTGCGAGCACGCGTCTTCATCGATCCCGCGTCGGAGCCTGCTCCTCGTTCCGACAACGCGTACGAAGCCATCTTCCCGCCGGCGATATCCGGGAGCACCTGCTGTTTCAGCTCCTCTGAGCCCTTCAAAATGAGCCCCATCGTCCCCAACTTGTTCACGGCCGGGATCAACGAGGACGAACCACACACGCGCGCGACTTCCTCAATGACGATGCACGCCATGACCGAATCCCCGCCGGCTCCGCCGTACTCCTCTGGAATGTGCACAGCGTTGAAACCCGTCTCTACCAGCGCGTCCAGGGCTTCCTGAGGAAAACGCTCATTCTCGTCGACATCAGCGGCGTGCGGGGCGATGCTTTTCTCCGCGATCTCCCGGATGGCTTCGCGCACCCCTTGGTAATCCTCCGGCAACTGGTAAAGATCAAAATCAGAGTTCAGAGCCATGACGGTTCCTCTCACACATAGAAATCGGTAAGACGCACGCCCGCGATCAGACACAGATACGCCACTTTTTTAACAACGAATGACTGTGATTTTAAAGGTTTCCGGCGATCTATGAGACATAGTTCACGTAATTGGGTGCTAATTCGGTTTTCTCCACCCAGCCTCACCATTGCCGACGGCTACACTCGGACATATGAACCACTCACCGAAGCCACAGCGACACGCACGCTCTCATGGATCGGCCCGGCGCTGCGTATTAGCCCGGCGCGGCGCCGTCTTCGCTGCACTTACGGTGAGCGCGTGTGTCCTCGCAGCATGTGGGAGCGGTACGTCCTCCACCAACACGGGATCAGAGTCGACGGTTCCTTCCGTGAGTTCACAGGCACAGGGCATCCCGTCAGAATCATCCGCCGCGCCGTCGCCGTCGCTGTCTGGTTCGTCGACAGTAGGGCCGTCGACGAAGAATGGTTCAGAACCTAACGACGCGGCAGCGCACAATGCGGCGGGTGCTGCGTCGACGGGGCGTGACGATCGGTGCCACACAGCGGATATCGCAGCGTCCCTGAAGACTGAGAGCGGAGCGGCCGGGTCCAGTTATCTCACGATCACGCTGACTAACCAGTCCGATCATTCTTGCACGTTTTATGGATATCCCGGTGTCAGTGCCGTCGGCGGGAACGATGGGCACCAGATTGGTAAGCCGGCTGATAAGGACCGCAATGCCACGGCGTCTCTGGTCACCGTTGCCCCTGGGGAGGCTGCCACTGTGACGGTCAAGAAAGCGCAGGCGGGGAATTACTCCCCGAAGTCGTGTAAGCCCCAACAGGCTCGTGGCCTGCGGATATATCCGCCTGACGAGAAGGCTGCTCTCTTTGTTGATTACCCCACCGACGCATGTTCGGGCGATACCGTGGACATGCATGTTGGGCCGATCACCAAGAAATAGGAATTTGCCGGAGCTGCCGGGGAGCTAGGCCAGTAAACGCGGCCAGTGGGGACGGCTAAGTCTTATCCAGCGGTGAGGTCATTCCATATAGCGACGGTTGGCTTCCCGCGCGAGGCTTCATAGTCGGCTTCCTGCTCAGCCCACATAGCCCAAAACTCTTTAAATCCTGGGTCGCGGTGTAGTGCCCGCTGCTGTCGACGGTGTGCATCAGCGCGCACCTCAATAGCCACGATGTCCGCATCTTCCTGGGGTTTCGGGAGCTGACCACTTCGACGCGGCCGCTGACCACTTCGCAACCGTCGCTGGTCTAACAATCTCCGACGGGCAGCGTCCATCGAAGCGGGCGTTACCGCGCCGACGCCCTCAACGATGAGCGGCTCGGCCGGATCCACAGCTACCCAGTCCCCGGGCTCGTTGGCCGTCCAATCCCACCGGCGATAACCAGCGTCGGCAAGTGCCAAAACGGAATCCGCCACGATCCGGGAGGCCTCCATGAGCCCAGACCATCCGGGATAAAACTCGTCACAGTGGATCACCCGGGCCCCGGTCATCTCTGCCAGGTATTTCGCGAGCGTTGTTTTGCCCGACCCCGACAATCCGTCGATGAGCACGGTGCTCCCCGGCCCCGCGGAAAAACAATCGGGAATCGTTCCTTGATTGACTAACCGACGTAATACGGCCGGCCCCTCGTCGGTACTGGCCACTCTGATTCCAACAGCGGAGGCTAACCGCGAAGACGTCGCTCCCGATTCGCGAAACAACCTGGTGATGTCGCTTGTCATCGCCGCCTCCGCATCATGCCCCCAAGAAGCGCAAGTATCCGGTCATCCACGCTGTCACCAGGGCCATCAGCGCGACGACGAGCGCACCGACCATCAATACCCAGTCCGGCCACCCTAGGCGTGATTCTCGAGCCCAGGTCCGGGGCCGGTCCGAGCCGAACCCGCGGGCTTCCATGGCCGTCGCCAACTTCCCGCCGCGACGAAGCGCAAGAACTAACAAGGCGAAGAAAATAGTGAGCGTACGACGAATTCGGCCCGAGTCCGCCAGGCCACGGGCACGACGAGCACGGTGCATCGCCGAATAATCACGCTCGAACAAACTCACCAAGCGCACACCGGCCACGGATCCAATGACGAATCGCTCGGGCAAATGCCAGATTTGCGCTAGACCGTCGCCAAGGTCGGTGGGGTCGGTATCAGCGGACAGGATGACTGCGGGCAGGGCGATGGCCAGGACCCTCACCATGATCGCTAGAGCTAGGGACACCGAATTGTCCGTGATGTGGGCGAATGCGAAGGATAGATATTCTTTACCCTCAGGCCGACCATAGAGCAGCATCGACACACCCGTGAGCGGCGCGAGCAAAAAAACCGGCCACCCGCGATGAATAATCCGGCCCCACCCCATCCCCAGGAACGGGGCGACCAGCAGTTCGCACACCAACGCCACACCGGCTGACACGATATCGACCGAAATGAGAAGTGGCGTTGCAATAAGAGCCATCGCGGCAATGCGAGCCGTCGGGTTGAAGTTCACACCTCGGGGCGTGGTGCGGGTCATCGCTGAACCTCCATTCCTCCCGAGGCCAACCGGACGTGGCGCACACCCAGCAGATCCACTACCAGCGGATCATGCGTGATGGCGAGCACCCCCACACCGTCGTCACTCATCTCGCGCAGCAACTCAATGAGCTGGATAAACGTGGTCCTATCCTGGCCAAACGTCGGTTCATCCGCAATCACCACGTCGGGATGGGTGGACAACACCGTCGCCACAGAGAGCCGACGTTTCTGGCCACCCGACAAGGTAAACGGATTCGCCTTGGCTAGGTTTTCTAGATGTAGGCGTCGGAGAAGTTCATCGGCACGGCGCTCACCAACATCAGGATCAATCCCACACACCCGGGGGCCGACGAGCAATTCGTCGCGGACGGTGCGCGCCACAAATTGGTGCTCAGGGTCCTGGAACACGGTCCCGATGCGCTGCGCTAAGGCCCTCGACGACCACTCCATCGGGTTTTTACTGGCGTCACGCTTTCTATGGATTGCTACCGACGCGGCCTTGCCGGCCGTTTCCCTGGCGATGAGTGCTGATGCATCGATGTCGCCCTCCACCGGCGCCAACAGCCCGGCGAGCGTCAAGGCAACAGTTGTTTTACCGGCACCGTTGGGCCCGGTGATGACCGTCGGCTCGGGAGTCACGTCAAGCGAGATGCCGGTGTTTACCGCGCGACCATCCCAGCCGACGGCCAGGTCATGCGTCCGGAGCAGCGTGTTCGTCGATGACGCCCCACGGCCCTCGCCTGCTTCACCCGACACAGCGCGGTGCTGGTCAGACACAGCGCGCTGCTGGTCAGACCCAGCGTGGTCCTGACGCTTTCGTCGCCACGAATTAGCAAGCGGCAGAGGAACGTCGGGAATCCACACTCCATCATGCGCGAGCTGCTCCCCCATCATGCGAATAACCTCGTCGGTGGGACCGTCGGCACGAATCGCGGAATCCCCCACCACCATGATCCGGTCAACAACATCGCGCCAGACGTCGACGCGGTGCTCGACGATGACGACTGTTGCGCCGGTGCTCTCGGCGGCGGCGATCACGGCTTTGCGGACATCGGCCACGCCCTCAGGGTCGATATTCGCGGTGGGCTCATCCAAGAGGATCAAGCCGGCACCCATGGCCAGGACACCAGCGAGAGCCAAGCGCTGCTTCTGCCCGCCGGAGAGCTGCTCGGTGGGGTGCTCAAGGGGAACAGTGAGCCCGACGAGGTCACGAGCCCACCGGACACGCTCCCAGATTTCCGCACGCGGGAAACCCAAGTTCTCGCAGCCGAAGGCAATATCGTCGCCAACCCGCGAGGAAATGACCTGCGAATCGGGGTCCTGCAGCACCAGGCCGACCTGCCCGCGGACACTGCGAGCATCCACCCCGTTTATGAGCAATCGACCGGCGTAATCGCCGTCATCCGAGTCGCCGAGGACCCCGGCCATCCCCGCCATCAGCGTCGACTTCCCCGAGCCTGATGTGCCGAGGAGCAGGACTTTCTCGCCTGGCTCGATGCGAAAATTCACATCGGCTAATGCCGGTTGCCGACGCCCCGCGTGCCGCCAACCGAAGCTCTCGGCCACTACCCGCGCGGGCGTCCGAACGTCGTCGTGTACGTGCGCCACTAGACCAGCTCAGTGCTTTCCCGCCCAGCAGCGAACCGGTCCAACGCACCCGCACGAGCGAGCGCCCGGACCAGGAAGAAGCCCAGAGCACCGGCAAGAATGGCACCCGACACGGACAGGGAGACAAGGTAGATCAGGTTGTATTGGACTGACCGGGCATAGTTTCCCGACGCCCATTCGTAGCACCACTCGATGACCGACGCGCCCACCCCGGACAGCATGGCGACGGTCAAGGTGTAGCGGGCGTACATGAACGCCATGAAGACGAGTTCGGCGCCGATCCCCTGAGCCAAACCGGAATACACCGTGGTGATCCCCCACTGGTTGCCCAGTACCGCAGAGATGATGGCGGCGATGACTTCCACCATGATCGCGGCACCCGGCTTGCGTATGATCAGGCCACCCAACACGCCGCCGAGCAACCAAACCCCGGTCACGAGGCCACCAAAACCGGGCAAAAGCGACTCGATAGCGCTGTACCATGCGCCACCCAGGCCGTTCCAGACCCAGAAAATTAAGCCCGTCGCCACGCCCAACACGGCGGCCGTAATGATGTCGACGACCCTCCACCGTCGGGCAGGACGCGCGTTACCAGTATTTTTATCTTTCCTCACAGCTTTACTCCCTATCGCCGGTATAACCCGGATCAGGTTCATACGGTCAACATTCTTCCCCGGCACGTGATATCCGTTCGCGATATCGGCACGACGACGATATCCGCGCGGTGAAGGAAAAGTGTTTTCTCAGCCCTCTATGCTGGGCTCCCGCGAAGTACTGATCTGAGGATAACACTCAGGTTATGCTGAGTTTATGACGTCATCTGCTGAAGATCCCTCGACCACCCCGTGGGGAACGTCCGATTCTCCCCTGGACTGCCCAGATGTTGCCATTGTTTTCGAAGGTGGCGGAATGCGGAATAGTTACACCGTTGGTGCAGTTCAGGCGCTCATTGACCACAAGGTTAACCCGGGGTGGGTCGGCGGAATATCAGCAGGAACAACGCATGTTGTCAATTTCCTCATTAAGAATCGGACGAGAGCTAAAGCATCTTTTGTGGATTTTGTTGAGGACCCACGATTCGGAGGATGGAAAACTTTCGCTAAAGGCAAAGGATATTTCAATACTGAATTTATCTACACCGAATCCGTTATGCCTGGCGAAATAGCCGAGATGGATTTCGACGCCTTTATGAAAAGTTCTCCCGAATTCGCTATCGGCGCACTACGTGCCGATACCGGGGATATGACATGGTGGCGACGCGACGACGTTCAGACGCTGGAACAGTTATCTGCCTACACCCGCGCATCCTCAACAATTCCGTTCTTTATGCCGGTGACCCATGTTGACGGGCATGACTATTACGACGGCGCAATGGGACCGACGGGCGGATTTGCCTATGATGCTGCCATCGAGGACGGTTATTCTAAATTCCTCTTCATCCTTACTCGTCCGAAGTCTTTTCGACGGGAACCCATGTCACAGGCCCGTCTGATTCGGAGTTACTTCCGCAAACAACCTGCTGTTGCAGAAGCTATTCTTCAGCGCGCAGAACATTACAACCGCTCCAAAGAAAAAATAGCGCAATGGGAAAAAGAAGGACGGGCAATGGTGTTCTATCCCGACCAGATGCCTGTCCACAACAAAGAGCGGAACGTGGAGAAATTGCAGAAGTCCTATGAAATGGGCGTTGACCAGGTAGTACGCGAATGGCCACGGTGGGAGGAATTCTTACGCGGGTAGGCCGCAAACCGGTTCACTCCCACGGGCCAAGGCTTATTTCCAGGTTTGCCTTTCCAGTCCGCCGAGGAGCAACTCTAAGCCGTAGGAATATTCGGCAATATCATCATGCTCGGTAAATTCCTCCACAATATCGTGAACAAACGGAAACTCCACTGGGTCTAATTGTTCCCACTCGTTAATTTGAGCATGCATATCTTCTTCAGCTTCAGCTGGATCCAAGTTTTTATGCCCTGTGTGGCTCGATGCTTCCGCACCAATTCCCGATGCATAATTGACGACGGCGTTGGTGGCGAATAATTCTTCGCGTTTATGTAAACCAAGCCGTTGAATTTGTCGGCCAATCAGTTCCCAAAACCGGAGCGCATACCACTGGTCGGGGCCATTATTCATTAATTGAAGGGCGAGCCAACGGTGCTCAATCATTTGTTCAAAAAGGCACAATAATAAGCGTCGAATCTGAGCCAAGGCCTCAGCCGCTACGTCACTCGTCGAGGGATGAGGTTCAGCAAAGGACACTTCAGAGAAAGCGTCTGGCGCCAGTAGTCCGTGCTGCTCAAGTTCTTCACTCTTTGCGATCGCTCTGCGGATGAGTTCATCCGACACCATGGCGAGAAGTTGATCTTTTCCGCTGGCGTACCAGTACAAACTCGCCACACCGGCGTCGAGTTCGGACGCAATCTTGCGCAAGGTCAGTTTGTCCGCGCCATCACGGTCCAGAAGCGCAATTGCCACGCGAATGATGGATTCCTCTGACAGCACCGCGCGGCGGGCCGATCGGCGTGCCGATGGTCGTTGCACCGAGGGAGGCAGCTTTTTACCTGGTGAACGCTTCCGATCGGTTGTCTTTTCGCTGCTGGGCATGTCTCGATCGTATCAGCCGGCCTCTCCCCTTGACACCAAACGAACGTCGTTCTATATTCGAACACAATTCGAGTAACCGAACGTCATTCGATAAGGATCGCTACCGATAGCGCTCGCCCCTCCGAATGCGGTACTCGATCAGTCTTTTCACGAATCTGTTCCATGAACACGAAGTCACAACCACGAACAAAGGGCACTCATGACAACCATCACGGCTCCTCCTCGCGAGGACAGAAAAGCTCAATCGCTACTCGAAGCGTGGCCGGCTCTCCTCGGCCTCTGCCTCACGATGCTCGTCGAAATGCTCGACAACTCAATCCTGAACATCGCCCTCCCCGTCATCGGCCGCGACCTCGGCTCCACCTCCACCGGTCTGCAATGGATCGTCAGCGCCTATTCACTCACCTTCGGCGCGTTCCTCATGGTCGGCGGCACCCTGGGAGACAGACTCGGCCGTCGTCGAACTTTATTGTGGGGCCTGGCCCTCTTCGGTCTCGCGGGATTATGTGTGATGTTCTGCCACACCACAGGCCAGCTCATCGCCATCCGTGCATTATCGGGTGCCTTCGCCGCCGGCATTGCGCCACTGACCATGTCTCTAGTTTTTAGATTGTTTGATGACGACGCCCTGCGCGGAAAAGCCATCGGCGTGATCATCACCGTATCGATGGCGGGCTTCGCTATCGGACCCGTGCTGTCAGGTTTGGCCGTCGAAAACTGGGACTGGCATTGGCTGCTGATGCTCAATGCTCCGACAGCGTTAATCGCCTGGTTAGGCGTCTACTTTGGACTAGCCCACGACGACACACAAGCGAAAAAGAGTGGCCCGATCGACTTCGCCGGCGCCATCTTCTCCGGGTTAGCCGTCAGCCTGTTGCTCTATGCGTTGACGAACGGTGCAGAACTCGGGTGGGGTGCTCCGCGAACCCTAATGTCCCTTGGCGGATCCGTTCTCGCGCTCGTCGCCTTCATCTGGCGGGAACACACAGCTAAAGACCCGATGCTGGACCTGTCATTCTTCCGGATCCCTACCCTGACCGGCTCGGCTATCCTGCAGGTCGCAACTCAGCTGGCCATGGCGGCGGTCATGTTCGCGTCGGCCGAACTGTACCAATACGCCTGGGGATGGCGGCCGTGGGTTGCGGGCGTAGCAAACCTGCCGTTCGTCATTGGCATGCTGGCCGCTGGGCCCGTCGTCGACAAGATGGTTGAAAAGTATGGACAGCGTTTTACCTGTGCCGTTGGTACCGCATTCGTCCTGGTCAGCCTGGTTGTGTGGTGGGTCGGCGTCGGCACGAACTACGCCTGGTGCGCGACCGGAATGCTGCTCATGACCATCGGTATGCGGACCGTGATGACCACGGCTGCTGTGGGATTGATTGGTTCGCTGCCCGAAGAGCACACCTCGATCGGCGCGGCACTGAACGACACCGCGCAGGAGCTCGGCAACTCGATCGGTGTTGCGGTTATCGGTACTGTCATGGCGATCGTGGTTGGTGTGGACCTTCCGCATGGTGCATGGAGCGACGCCGTCGTTGACACATTCGTTCACTCGCAGCGCATCGCCTTCACGATTATTGCTGGGTTGCTCACGGTTACCGCAGCTATCGGACTACGGACGCTCAGCAATTCACATGACACCGAAGGGCTGTAGCCGGCTATAGGGAAAGTGGCGATCGGGTGCAGCAAGGGGGTGGAAAACAGCCGGCGGGGGTTGTCCGTCGGCTCCCTGGGTAGAGAAGATAAATACATGACCGCACCGGAACCGAAAACCCTTCCCCTGCCTTCACTTGAACAGACTGTCGCAGCGCTCGTGTCCGCTGCTCGTGCCGTCGCACCCGCGGACGTCGTGGACACCACGCGCACCGCGGGTTCAGCTTTCTTGCAGCATTCGGGGCCAGAAGTCCAAGCCAAACTTGAAAAATTCGCGGCCACAGAGCGAGAGGCGGGCCGGAGTTGGTTTTCAGCGGAATGGTTGCGCAGCTACCTCTCCACGCGCACCTCATTGCTTCACAGTACGAATGTGTCGTTCCAGATCAACTCGGGATTTTTGCCCTCTACCCCGGGCGTCGGCCGGGCAGCGGAGTTCATCTACCGCGCCGCAACCATTCACCTCGACCAAGCCCGAGGCACCACTCCTCAGGAAACCGATGCCCGCGGAAACCCCACCACGATGGACCAATGGCAGTGTTTTGATGGCGGAATACGCCACCCACAGCCCGACTTCGACACAATTCATCGCTCCGAATTGGGTGACCGCGATCGAGAAATAGGCGTGTTCTGGGCAGGGCGACTCTTCGCCGTGCCCGTAACCAATCATGACGGAGCGCTCCGTGATATCGACTCCCTCGCAGAGTCGATCACCGCAATTATTCACCCCGACGCAGACAAACCTGCATTACGTGAGCAAACCGCTGTTGACCTCGGTTTTGCCGTACCGTCAGCCGTCGGTAGCGAGACTCTTGCCCCGATCCTGGAGCAAGCACTCAAGCAACCCCACAACCAACACACCTACCGACGCCTGACGAATTTCCTCTTCACCGTGACCCTGACCGACGAGGCACGTGACGACGCAGACCATCTCCGCCGCTCCGCATTCGAGCCGGGACACAGTTGGGCATACAAACCGATCAGCTATGAGATAAGCCTGGCCGACTCCTGGTTGAGCCTAAACGTGGAACATTCCACTGTGGACGGCGCGACGCTGGTCACAGCGGTACGGCGGATGCATGATGTCACTGTTCCCGCGTCCGTGTCTGCTTCCCCGGAACCGGTCGCGCCACCGGAAGAGTTGACCTGGAAATGGTCGGGTGAGGACATCTCTACTCTTAAAGAAGCTGCGGAAGGCGTGTCCCAGGATCTCACCGACATAGCCACGCATATCGTGACAGTCCCCCACCCACCTGCCGATCAGCTTCCCTTCCGAATTAGTGCCGACGCCGCGCAACAACTCATTTTGACGATCGCGCAACTCAAGACCTACGGCCGGGCGCGAGGAGTGTACGAAGCCGTTGACATGCGTGAATACCGCGCCGGGCGTACTGAGTGTTTGCGCGCGGTCACTCCACAAGCTGTGGAATTCGCGTCGCTTTTGCTTGGTGGAGAGGCAACGCGCCAGGATCTTGACGATGTCCTCGGCGCCCATCGAGCGTGGGTCAAGGCGTGCAAGCGTGGGGCCGGCGTCGATCGCCACCTTTTGGGTCTCCGGTTTACGGCCGCCGCTATGGAAGAAGCAGGCAAAGAGCTCACCGGGACAGGGTTTCTAACCGACCCGGGTGTTGCTGCAACGACATATGATTTCCTTTCCACCACGTCGATTGGTGGGGCCGATTATTTCGTGCGCTATGCCTTTGTTCCCAGTGTGCCGGAGGGTTTTGGGATCAGCTATACACCCCAGCCCGAGTCCTTCGAGTATTGCGTGACATGGCATCCTTCACGCGCTGATCAGCCTGATGATTTCCTTCGCGCGCTTCCACAGGCATCGGATCTGTTGTGGTCTTTTGTCACGTCGCTCCATGAATAAGGGTGCTAGAACACCGGGACTGTAACGGTCCCGTATCAATAATTGGTCATAACACTAAATAGAGGGGTATACGCGCCCACTTTTGGTGAACTAACTACTAAACTTGTTTCCGGCGATTGCCCTAACAATCTGGACTTAGAACTCAGGAGACTTATTCGTGTCAACGTCATTCATCTATAGAGATCCTTTTACCCACATTAAGCATCAGGTTTCTGCTCCAGACGCCGCCACCTATGTGGTCGTTAAGAATAACGGTGAAAAGAAATCAGATAGTGACGTACTCGGCTTTTTTGATAACTACGACGGAGCACGCGAAGCAGTCATGGCGGAGCTGAATAAAGAACTCCAACAGCCCACCGGTGATCGCGAAGTGTTAGTCACTCATACGAAACTCTATAACCCCATGGCGTGAGATTGGCATAGCTTTCCTTCAGGATCCAGTGGCACACCACTCCGCTCGGATCCGATGACGAACTGCTAGCTGTGTTTCGACGCTGAACATATCCCGACGCTGTCCGCTTTTCGACGCTGCGGTTCAGCCCTCGTTCACCACTCACTCATGTGTGCGCCGACAATGGTGCGCAATAAAAGTGAATCGCTACCCTCGGGAAAAATGGCGTATTACAGTGGGCGTATTAGTGGTATAGAACAGCGAAGTATAAGAAATAAAAGAAGAGGGATCATGCGTTCATTACGCCGCCGAAGCCGTATTGCCTCACTACTCACCGTGGGCGCTGTCAGCAGTGCACTCGTTCTCAGCGGATGCACGGTCGATGAGGATTCTGACCAGTCATCCGAGGACACAACCTCAGCAACCACCACTGCGTCTCAGCAGTCGTCATCATCCGAAACGAGCACGTCAGAGTCGTCTCAACCGAGCGATTCTCAGGACAACGACGCTCACCAAGGGATGGATCATTCCATGGACGGCGGTGCCGCACCGGAAGGCATCACGGTTGATGCTCACCCTACCTACCCCGTCGGTAGCACTGTCACGTTGACCGCTGACCATATGAAGGGCATGAAGGGCGCGAAGGCCACGATCGCGGGAGCGTTCTCCACGTACACGTATGAAGTGGATTACACCCCGACCGATGGCGGCAAGCCGGTGAAAAACCACAAGTGGGTCGTTCAGCAAGAAATAAAAGATGCTGGCACCGAAAGAATTCCTGATGGCACCGAAGTCACTATCGAAGCAGACCATATGAAAGGAATGAAGGGCGCCAAAGGAAAGATTGTGTCCTCTACTGACCAAACTGTGTACATGGTGAATTATGAAGCCGACGGCATGAAAGTCACCAACCACAAGTGGGTCGTCGAGGACGAGATCAAGCCCGCTAACAACTAATCTCCATCAGTTAATTAATCCTGATTAGCTGGTTCCCAGCCGAGCTCAGGCGCGACATACAAAGCGAAGGACTTAAGAATTTTCTTATTCGCTTCGACGCCGAGCTGGCTCGGAGTAGTCAGCATGAGCGTATCCGCATCGATCACGGCTGCGTCATTACGCAATTGCTCGACGAGTTTGTCCGGCTCGGCTGCGTAGGTCTTTCCAAAGGTTGCATTAACACCATCGATCACGCCAATACCGTCTTTGGATTGGCCCCCTAAGTAGAGTTTGCGGTCGTAGCCGTCGATAATCGGGAAAATAGTCCTGCTTACCGACACCCGCGGGGTCCAATCGTGGCCCGCCCGTTTCCACGCGTCGTGGTAGTGCTGCAATTGTTGCGCCTGGAGGTCCGCGAAGGCTTCGCCGGTGGCCTCAGTGAGGAGCGTGGAACTCATCAGATTAACGCCCTGTTCAGCAGCCCACTCTGCGGTTTCACGACGGCCAGCACCCCACCAGATGCGGCGATCCAAACCGGGCGACTGAGGCATAACCGGCAGACCAGCGCCCGGCCGGTACATCGCAGGATACTGATCCTCCGCGGCGGTGGCCATGGGTTCCCCGCGCACTGCACGGAGGAAGGTGTCGAAATGCTGGTGGGCAATATCGGAGCCGCGAGGATCTGTTGAGCCGGTGTACCCAAAGGACTCCCAACCGCGGTCAGCAGCTTCGGGTGATCCCCGCGACACACCGAGGGCAACGCGGCCATTACTGAGTAAATCGAGGGCAGCGGCCTCTTCTGCCAGGTAAAGCGGGTTTTCGTAGCGCATATCGATGACGCCAGTGCCCACTTCGAGATTCTTCGTCACCGCTGCCATGGCGGACAATAACGGAATGGGGCTCGCGTGCTGCGGAAGATAGTGATGCACACGAAGATATGAACCATTAACGCCTAACTCATCGGCGGCTTTCGCTAATTCGACGGCTTCTTGCAAAGCATTGCGAGCCGTGTATCCGTTGCCATCGGTCGCACGTCCCGAATAGTGGCCGAAACTCAAAGACCCAAATTTCTTCATGCTTATAGGAACACCATTGATTAGTAAGACATTCGTCATGAAGAAATGAGGGGATACATGATCCCCTCATCGTGGCGACGGTTCAGCCGCGCCCTAATCAATCAGGCGCTACTAAATCACACCCTGCGCGAGCATGGCATCCGCAACCTTCTTGAAACCGGCAATATTTGCACCGACAACGTAGTCACCAGGGACTTCATACTCATTGGCGGTGTCATTGCAGGCCCTGAAGATGTTATGCATCGTGTCACGCAAACGCTGATCGGTGTAGTTGAACGACCATGAATCACGCGACGCGTTCTGCTGCATCTCCAGCGCGGAGGTCGCCACACCACCGGCGTTAGCCGCTTTGCCAGGGGCAAAAAGTGTGTGGCGGGTATTGAAGACGTCGATCGCTTCCGGCGTGCAAGGCATATTCGCGCCCTCAGCCACATACTTGCAGCCATTGTCCGCGAGCATCTTGGCGTCTTCCTCACCCAACTCGTTCTGCGTGGCACACGGGAGCGCGACGTCGGCCTTAACTTCCCAAATGTTGCCCTTTTCGTGGAACGTCGCCTTGTCGGTTTCGTTGGCATAGTCCGACACACGGCCGCGACGCACTTCTTTGACATCTTTGAGAAGCTCGACGTCCACCCCTTCGGGAGTAGAGACATACCCCGACGAATCGGAAAACGCGACCACCGTGGCACCAAGCTCTTGTGCCTTTTCAATGGCGTAAATAGCTACGTTCCCCGAGCCAGAGACGATGACTTTGGCGCCATGGAGCCGCTCTTTGTTCGACGCCATCATTTCCTGCATGAAGTAGACGACGCCGTACCCTGTGGCTTCCGTGCGGACGAGAGATCCACCCCAGGTGAGGCCTTTACCAGTGAGAACTCCGGACTCATGACGGCCCGTGATGCGTCGATACTGACCGAAAAGGTAGCCGATTTCGCGCCCACCGACGCCGATGTCACCTGCGGGAACGTCGATGTCCTCGCCGATATGGCGTTGGAGCTCCAGCATGAACGACTGGCAGAATCTCATCACTTCATGTTCGGACTTACCTTTCGGATCAAAGTCCGAACCGCCTTTACCGCCACCGATGGGTAGGCCGGTCAAGGAATTTTTGAAGATCTGTTCAAAGCCAAGGAACTTGATAATGCCCAGGTTCACAGAGGGGTGGAGGCGGAGACCGCCCTTATATGGCCCGAGGACGGAATTAAACTGAACACGGAAACCGCGGTTGACCTGGACATTCCCTTGGTCATCAATCCACGGAACACGGAAGATAATTTGACGTTCAGGTTCAGCGAGACGTTGGATAAGGCCTTCATCTGCGTAGTGATCGTCTTTTCGGAGGACGTACTTCAGACTGCTGAGGATCTCCTGAGCGGCTTGATGAAATTCAGGCTCGCCCGGGTTCCGCTTGAGAATCTGCTGGTAATACTCATCAACTGTTTTGTCGACGTCCATGATCTCCCTTCCGGGGTTGATTTCAAACATGCGTCGATCAGTGTAGTGCACGAAATTCCAGCGACGATCGAGTTGTGACTTATCCCTCAGGGCGGACCACACCATTGGTGGAGTCTGGCCGAACCAATAGTGTGTGAATGGAGCGCGGATAGTCGTAACGGAGTGGACTATGTACCCAACAGCGAGCTTTACTTCCCGGAGTACACGGGGAATTGGCTGCTCTCGCCATAATCTTGGGCATCTAGTTTCTTCAGTGCATCCATTTCTTCATCCGATATAACGAAATCAACGTCTGCATTGCTCTGCATATGATCCGGATTGGCTGTCTTTGGCAGCGATACCGTTCCCAATTGCAGGGTGTAACGAATGCACAGTTGCGGAATACTTACGCCATATTTCTCCGCTATCTCGGCAACGTCTTTATTCTTCAGCATTTCGCCGTGAGCAATTGGCGAATAGGCTTCAACAAGTATGTCGTTAGATGCGCAGAAAGACAGCAGTTCATGGGGTGTATTTCCCACATGCACAAGCAGCTGATTAACTAATGGCTTGACCGAACAAGAATCTAAGATGTTATTGAGGTCCGACTCCAAGAAGTTCGAAACGCCGATAGCACGAATTTTCCCAGCTTGATACGCTTCCTCCAAAGCACGCCATGCTTGGCGGTTCCCCTCGGAGTAGTCGCCACCACGGAAATCATCCCACGGTTGTGGCGAATGAATGAGCATCAGATCCACATAATCCAAACCCATGGTCTCCAGGGACCCATCGATAGCCTTAACTGCTTCTTCATAATTTTTAATTTCAGCAGCTAGCTTCGTTGAGACAAATAAATCTTCTCGCGGAATATCCGCCGTCCGTATTCCTTCACCGACGCCACGCTCATTGCCATACGCTTGAGCAGTGTCAATGTTGCGGTAACCAATCTTCACGGCGTCGCGAACAGCTTGCGCCGCTTTGTCGTCGTCAATAAACCAGGTACCAAGCCCTAGTTTCGGGACCTCAACCCCACTGGCCAACGTATATTTCTCTTCTATGACGCTCATGTCGTCACCTTTCTCAAATAAATGAAACTAATACAAAGATTGGGAGCCACTTCGCGAACCACATGGTTTTCTATAACACATAAGTATGAACTGACTGAAATAACAGAAATGCCAGAGTGGCCGACAATATAGTGACAGTTAAACCGCGATTCATCTACGTTACGGTCAGGAAAAATCCTTCCCGAGTTTCGACGGTACACCGTTTGAGCCCAAGAGGGCGTGGGCTTGCTCCGTGGTTAAAGGATCGACGGGCAAGGGCGAAACACCATCACGTGCGGGTTTGAGTCCGTCAAGCATAATCCACAGATACCGTCGATACACCTCTGCAACATCATCACGTCTACTCACACCTTCTCGATCTGTGCAGGTCAACGCCACTGATACGACGGCTATCTGAATCATGACAAGATCCGTTCCGACAATGTCATGTCGGATCACCCCTGCCCGGCGAGCACGGTCAGCGAGGGAATTAATCAGCGGAGCAAGCCGATCCCGTTCGCGGTCGAAGCTCTCGGGTGACATATGGCGTCCAGAAAGCAACTGTGCCATGGCGCGGTCGTGCGTCTGGAGGACCAACGACCTCTCTAAATATGTAACAATGCCGGCCCATGGGTCGTCTTCTTCGAGTGCATCGTGAAGAATCTCTTCCAATTCGTCTACTTGTCGTTCGACGATCGCCTCCAACAGCGCTTCCTTATTTGGAAAACGGCGATAAGCAGTTCCAACCCCTACCCCGGCATGATGAGCAACATCATTAAGAGTGACGCGCAAGCCCCGCTGAGCGAATAAGTCTCGCCCCGCTTCGAGGAGCAATTCCCGATTGTGAGCAGCATCTTTTCGCAATTTGGATTGAGCCATCAGGGTAGGTTTCCTCCACTGTTTTCCCATTAAGAGCGACGGAAGATATCAGTTCGCGTGTTTTCGCCACAGCAACCATAACAAGTGGATGCACGATATCCACATCTTTGCTACGCTACGTGGTAGCGGATACTTGACATCCACTTAAGGCATCGAACCGAGCTCACACCCGACAATGACTTCGTGGAGGTGACACTACTGAGCAGCGAACCAACAACGACGATTGTCAAAGGCAAATGAAACCCTGTCGGGTAAGCAACTCGAGACCCCCAACTTTTTGCCAACAATTCCACCAAGATCCACAACGTTTTTATCGTCGTCGCGATTGTGTAAAAAGAATTTATTTTCTCAGCGAGCATTTCCGACGAGTGCTTGTCGGCGCACACTGCGATGAGCAGCTATCAAATCTGATTGGAGAATCATGACGAATTCCATCCCTACCCTAACTTTGAACAATGGTGTTGAACTCCCATCCCTGGGTTTCGGCGTTTTCCAATCCAGCCCGGAAGACACCGCACAAGCTGTAGAAACCGCGTTACGAACCGGATATCGCCATATCGACACGGCGGCCATCTATGGCAACGAACGCGAAGTTGGTGAAGGCCTCCGAAACTCCGGTGTTTCCCGCGACGAGGTCTTCCTAGAAACCAAGGTGTGGATTAACGACTTCGGCTATGACAAAACCCGCCACGCTTTCGACAAATCCGCGGGGAAATTGGGTGTTGACACAATTGACCTGTTGATTTTGCATCAATCACTGCCTTCCCACTTTGACCTCACGCTCGATGCATATCGTGGATTGGAATCCCTGTTGAAAGAGGGACGTGTGCGGGCCATCGGCGTCAGCAATTTCCTGCCCGAGCATCTCGACAAACTTGTCGAAGAGACGGAGGTAGTTCCCGCGGTTAATCAGGTGGAAATTCATCCTTATTTCCGAAACACGGAGACACTCGAGGCGGACGCCAAACATGGTGTTCTCTCACAGGCATGGTCACCGATTGGTGGAATTACGTTCTACCCGGGATGGGGAGAAGACCGGACCAGTACTCTTGATAACCCCACTCTCAAAGAAATTGGGGCGAAGTACGGTAAAACTGCGGCACAAGTTATGTTGCGGTGGCATATTGATGAGGGTCGTTCTGCAATTCCAAAGTCAGTGCATGAGTCTCGTATCAAGGAGAATTTCGACGTATTCGATTTCTCGTTAACGAAAGATGAACTGGCCACCATCGATGCGTTGGATACCGGACACCGTACTGGCCCGGCACCCACTGACATCACGATCGAAGAATATGGTGCAGATATTCCCGAAGCATAGCGTTTCATATCACCCAATTGCCTCCGAACCCCGATCGACGAGAATATCGTTATAGGACAAGGACGGTGATTGTTATGCCTCAACAAGCATGGAATAAGAAACGCGAACGGCAATACGAGCACATTAAGGATTCACTCAAGGACAAGGGCCGCTCGGAAAGTACTGCCGAAGAGATCGCAGCCCGCACGGTCAATAAAACCCGTGCGCAACAGGGTGAATCTGAACAGGCTTCATCGACGTCTGTCAATGATAATTCTCCCTCTGAGCGAGGGGGACAACGCTCCCACCAGGGCCCACAAGGACGGACGAAAGCTCAGCTCTATGAAGACGCTAAGCGCCTGAATATCGAGGGCCGATCCGACATGGATAAAAACGAACTCGAGCACGCCGTCAAGCAGGCAGAGCGTCAGAAAGACGCTAAGAAGGATTAAGCGCCCGAGAAACTAGCGGTTATTAGTTCAGCACGGAGAAGTCTAAGTGCTGAGCTAACGACACGCTGTCCGTGTAATCGACGGACACATCGACGATCGATACCCCGTCGTCGTCCATTGCTTGGGAAAACGCGGTGGAAAAGTCTTCCAGCATGTGAACCCGGTACCCTTTGGCCCCGAATGCTTCTGCGTATTTCACCGCGTCATAGTCGCCTAATTCAACGGCTGACGGGCGGCCAAATTTGTTCTCCTGTTGGAACTTGACCATGTCATACGAATTATCTCGCATAATAACGTGGACAAGATGGAGTCCTAATCGCGTCGCCGTCTCCAATTCCTGCGCTGAATAAAGGAAACCGCCATCGCCGGACACAGATACAACTGGGTGATCCCGGTTAACTAAAGCCGCTGCGATTGCCCACGGCAACGCAACGCCGAGGGTCTGCTGGCCATTAGAAAACAGCAACGTCCGGGGCTCATACGTGCGGAAATACCGCGCGAGATAAATGGAATGCGTCCCGATATCCGCCGCCACCGTTGTTTTGTCGTCGGTAATAAGCTCCCGGAGTGTAAGCACCAGCCGAGCAGGATTAACACCCGAATCACTCGTCGCCTGCTCTGCACCCTGACGCTGAGTACGAGCCAAGGCTTCAAGCCGTCGATCAATAAATGAGCGCTCAGTCTCTTCAACGTCAATCGGATCCATCACACTATTTAGCTCATGAAGTGTGCCCGAAATATCGCCGACGAGTTCTAAGGTTGGCCGGTAGTGAGTATCGACGTCGGCCTGAATGGAATCGATATGGATAATGTCGTGCTGGCCATTGAAATTCCACACACGCGGATCATATTCCACCGAATCATAACCAACAGAAATAATTAAGTCTGCCTTATTGAGCAGAACATCACCAGGTTGGTTTTTAAACAAACCAACACGCCCAAGGAAGTTATTCTCTAATTCACGAGAAATAACGCCTGCTCCTTGGAAGGTTTCAACAACAGGAAGATTCGTGGTCTTCACTAATTGGCGGAGTTCGCGGACCGCACTCTCCCCTGCCCCTCGCATTCCCACGAGCAGAACGGGCAATTTAGCGTTTTCAATGCGTTCTTTAGCCTTATCGACGAGCGCCTGCGATGCCGGCCCCAGAGGCGCCGGGTCAGGAAACTCAAGAAGAGGGGCAGATGTTTCAGACCCAGCGACGTCCGCCGGGACCATGACGGCGGCGGCACCGCGCGGCTCTTGCTGGGCTTCACGGAATGCGTTGGTGATCAGTTCCGAAACGTCATCGACACACGTCGATTCAGCAGTGAATTTGGTGATCGGTGCTAAAAAGTTCACAGCATCGAGAGACTGGTGCGTTCTCTTCAGCCTGTCTGGCAACCCTACGGTGCCCGCAATTGCAACGACGGGATCCTGCTCAGTATTTGCCGTAACAAGCCCGGTTGCCAGGTTCGTCGTCCCCGGCCCCGAGGTAACCAAAACAACCCCCGGTTTCCCGGTTAATCGGCCGATAGCCTGGGCCATAAACGTGGCATTTTGCTCATGACGACATACAATGACCTCAATATCGTCCGCGTCGACAAGAGCGTCGTACACTTCATCGATTTTGGCTCCGGGAACCCCGAAAATATACCGGACACCTTGTGCTCGAAGGGTTTGGACAATGAGCTGTGCGCTTTTCACTGAGTCACACTTTCTTATCAGGCAGGAGAAAAGATAAGGATGAGCCGTTTGCTCCACACGTCAGACTCAAGAGCCGACGTGATTAAGAGACTGCGTTGTACCGTCCGCCGATGGTACACCATCAAGCATGACCGGCTATAACTTAGAGCTAAGCAGTTCAAACCGAAAAGCAGTAGATCGACTATTCAACCGAAAATAGAAATCCTTAATCCGGCCCCTTCTAACTAAAGAAGCGTGGAATAAGAGGGATCACTTTTCGTCATAGTGAAGCAATAAAAATTTTTCTTCGGTACCCCCAATGGCCCATGATGTATTAAAGAAGGATGCACTAAAGAAAACAGCATCGAGGGATTTGCCGAAATGCTATGCATCCTAAGATCAGGGCACCGTTAGAGCACGGCGACAGTTTTCCCTCCCGATTTGCCTGCAGCCATCTCCGCGAGCCTATGCGGCACCTCTTCGAGACCAATCGTTGAGGTCACCATCGGATCAACATCGCCGTCGCGAACCAGGGCAAAGAGCTCTTCCAACATCAGCCCCAGCTCCTCAACATCACTGTCGGTTCCATGTAAGTAAGCCAGCCCGGTGGCCAGTCCAAACCATGACAGCCCGGTATCGAGCGAGTTCACTGTGCTGAAATCAGGGTCACCCGCCGTCGTCGCAATCCGACCACCAAACGCCAGCAATTGAAGCTTTTCAGTCGCTGACTCAGACCCCACTACATCAAGAACGGCATCAACGCCCCTCCCGTTCGTGATCTCCTTCACCCGATCACCGACGTCGGTAGTCCGATAATCAATAAAATCGTGAGCGCCCAAGGACCGCACACGATTTTCATGCTTTCCCGACGCGACCCCGACGACATGAGCACCTCGGTTGGCCGCAATTTGGACAGCAAAGCCACCGACACCGCCACCTGCACCGGTGTTCAGAACCGTATCACTGCTCGTCACCTGCATGCAGTTTCCGATAAATTGCCTGGTAAGCGGTCAGGCCGGCAGAAGGAACAGCAGCTGCAGACGTGCACGACACATTATCGGGAATGATCGCGGTGGCACGCGCGTCCACCGCCGCATATTCCTCAAATCCACCGCGTCGACGAATATCGTTATGGACAGCTACCCGATCACCGATCTGACAACGGCGAACATCCGGGCCGATCGCATCAACCACGCCGGCAACGTCGATTCCCAGAACAAATGGGTATGGAGCACCAGGTAACTCGTAACCAGCACGCTGGAAATCAGAGGGATTGAGCCCGCTCGCCCGAACCTTCGCCCGGATCTCCCCCGGTCCGGTCTCGGGAATGGGGAGCTCGCCGGGCGGAGAAGAAACGCGAATCAATTAAACATTGAACTTGAATTCAACAACATCACCATCTTGCATGACATAATCCTTACCTTCTTGACGGACCTTGCCATGCGCCCGGGCCTCCGCCATGGAGCCCAACTCATTCAAATCATCATACGAAACGATCTCTGCCTTAATAAATCCACGTTCAAAGTCGGAGTGAATAACGCCGGCCGCTTGAGGCGCAGTATCCCCTTGATGAATAGTCCACGCGCGCGCCTCTTTCGGGCCAGCAGTGAGGTACGTCTGCAACCCCAGCGTGGCAAAACCAGCGCGTGCCAGCTTGTTCAGACCGGGTTCATCCTGCCCCACGGATGCCAGCAGTTCCGCGGCTTCGTCGTCGTCAAGCTCCAGTAATTCAGCCTCGGTCTCGGCATCGAGGAACACCGCTTGAGCCGGAGCAACCAACTCCGTCAATTCCTTCTTCTTTGCCTCATCAGTCAGGACGGCTTCGTCCGAATTGAAAACGTAAAGGAACGGCTTTGCCGTCAACAGGTTCAATTCTTTCAACGCCGATAAGTCAACCGAATCTTTCGCGGAGAACAACGTGTGGCCATCCTCCAGCACCTTCAAGGCCTCGCCGACGGCGTCGCGTTCCGCCGCCTTGTCTTTATCCTTCTTCGCTTCCTTCTCGAGACGGGGCAGCGCTTTTTCAAGGGTCTGCAGGTCCGCCAAGATCAGCTCAGTCTCAATAACGTCAATATCGCTCGATGGATCGACCTTTCCATCAACATGCACCACGTCGTCATCCGTAAAAGCACGAACAACCTGGCAAATCGCGTCTGCCTCGCGAATGTTCGCCAGGAACTGGTTGCCCAGCCCCTCCCCTTCAGAGGCGCCTTTCACGATTCCCGCAATATCCACGAACGAGACCGTCGCCGGGATGATCTCCGCAGAATCGAACATCTCCGCCAAGCGTTTCAGGCGCGCGTCCGGTAATTCGACCAGGCCGACGTTGGGCTCGATCGTCGCGAAGGGGTAATTAGCCGCCAGCACATTGTTGCGGGTCAGGGCGTTGAAAAGGGTGGACTTTCCTACATTGGGTAGACCGACAATTCCGAGGGTAAGACTCATGCCACACATCCTACGTGCAGTAAAAATCGCCATCGATGCGGGGACCTCGACTCAGCGGGACAGCCCACCAGCGACACACTGTCGCACGTCACGCGCCATTCGTGCCGACAAAACCTCGGCGGAACGCCGTCGGGACGTCGGACACAGGGTGATAGTATTTTCACGGTCGAGCACGCCACCACCCCCGGCGTGATGCCGGCTTGCGTCCCCCACCCGTACGGACCAATCCATTTCTCCCCATCACGGCAACTCCCGTCGAGCCATGCAGATGCGCTTACTAGCCGCCTGACTCGGTTGGGTCGAAGCCTTAGCGGAAAGGCATCTTTTATATGTCTCATTCCCCCTCAGAGAGTGACGCTTCCGCTGCATCGCGCGAAACGTTCTCTTCCCGCTCAGCTTTTCTCCTGGCTGCCATCGGTTCAGCCGTCGGTCTAGGAAATATTTGGCGCTTCCCCTATGTGGCGTATTCCAATGGTGGCGGCGCGTTCCTCATTCCGTACATCATCGCGCTGCTGACTGCAGGAATCCCGCTTCTATTCCTCGACTACACCCTGGGACACCGGTTCCGCGGGTCAGCTCCCCTTGTGTTTAAGCGCATCAGCGGTTGGACCGAGCCCATTGGCTGGATCCAGGTCGGCATCGCCTTCTTCATTTCGATTTACTACGCGGCCATCATTGGGTGGGCCGGGTTGTACACCATCAAATCATTCACCCGCGCATGGGGAAGCAAACCCGACGCCTATTTCTCCGACGAGTTCCTCCATTCCGAAGCAACACAAACATTTTCGACGTCGATCGTCTGGCAAATCGCTATCGCCCTAGCTTTAGTGTGGGTAGCGACGATCATCGTGTTGGCAATGGGTGTCGACGAGGGCATCGGCAAAGTCTCTAAGTTGTTTATGCCCTTGCTCACCGTGCTGTTCCTCATCGTTGTGATCTACGCACTGTTTATGGACGGCGCGTCAAAGGGATTGGACGCACTCTTTACCCCGAACTGGTCCGCACTGACGAATACAGAAGTCTGGGTCGCAGCGTACGGGCAGATTTTCTTCTCACTATCCGTGGGATTCGGCATCATGCTGACCTATTCGTCGTACCTGAAACCACGCACCAACCTCACCGGAACCGGCCTGGTGACCGGCTTCGCGAACTCGGGGTTTGAGCTTCTGGCCGGCATCGGTGTCTTCGCCGCATTGGGCTACATGGCGACGCAAGAAGGCGTTCCCGTGGATAAGGTCGTCTCCAACGGTATTGGCCTTGCGTTCGTGGCATTCCCGACGATCATCAATTCCATGCCTGGTGGCGCCGTCTTCGGTGTCCTTTTCTTCGGTTCGCTCGCCATTGCGGGCTTCACGTCGCTCTTCTCACTGTTGGAGGTCGTTGTCTCCGCGGTGAAAGACAAGTTGAACCTTGATCGTAAGAGTGCGGCCATCGGCACCGGCGTGGTCATGGGCATTATTTCGTTGGCCCTCTTTTCCACGACGTCCGGTCTATCCACGCTGGACATCATGGATAAGTACACCAACAACGTCGGCATTGTGTGCGTCTCCTTGATCACCATCGTGTGCGTCGATTGGATTTTGCGTCGACTCGACGAATTCTCTCTGCACCTCAACGCAGTGTCGTCGTTCCAAGTGGGTAACTTCTGGCGAATCTGCGTCACCAACGTCACGCCGATCATTCTTGGCTACACGCTGATCCAGGAGCTCCAGAACCTGTTCAAGTCCAACTACGGGGATTACTCCGACCAACAGATCGATCTCTACGGATGGGGTGTTGTCGGGCTCATCGTGGTCGTCGCCTTCATGATGTCCGTTGTTCCTTGGCGCGGAAACCCGTCTCTATCCGGCCCGCCCGGTACGGACTTCGGCGTGGAGTTCAACGTGCATCAGCGCATCGTCACACCTCAGAGCCATGAAGCGCGCAAAGCTGGTTTCGCCGCCGAACAGCGCCGACGCCAACGTCGCGGTCGCGTCGAGGCGGTCTCGCTCGATGCGCAGCGTGGCGGCTCATCGAGTCAGCCTGTCACGAGTGGCAACACCGCGGATACGACGTCGACAATGAGCGACGCGAAGAACGGAAAGGATAAAGACCAATGAGTGGAACAGCAGTCATGATGATGGTCCTGTTCATGTTGGTCATCTGGGGTGGCCTAGCGACGAGCACGTACTCGCTGATGAAGCACCCCGATGAGACCTCCGGGAAGCTCGGCGACGACCCCGAAGCCACCGATGAAAAGCTCTACGATCAGGGTTATTAAAAGCAACGGTGCTTCAGAGATCACACTAATCTGACCGAATAGTGCACAATAGTCCGTGATGATGAAATCCTCTTCCGAACCAGAACCGGGGCGCGTGCCCGGTTCGCTCGCTCCCCTCAGCCAAAAACATGCGAGTCAGCTGGCCAATCGCGATAACGCCGACGATGTCATGGGCGTTCCGTATTACGCCCATGCGCCGCTCACCGAGGCAAGCCGCTCGGCGTCGATCGCCGTGAATATCAAGCGCCTAGCCTTGTGGTGTTTGCGGTTCCTCGCGATCGCCCTAGCTGCGTTTCTTCTCTGGTATGGGTTAGGACTGATCTGGAGTGCACTCCTGCCAGTGATGATCTCGATCATTGTCTGCACTTTGCTGTGGCCGCCGGTTCACTGGCTCACCAAGCACAAGGTCCCACACGCGCTGTCGGCGATTGTGGTGATCTTGGGTGCTGCAGTGATTGTGATTGGCACGCTCAGCCTCGTCACGACGAGCGTTATCGACCAGTCTGAGTCTTTGGCCCACCGCGCCTCCCACTCCTTACGGGAAACTAAAGAAGCGCTCAACGGGCCCCCGCTCAACATCAAAGACGCCCAGCTCAACCAGGCTCTTGACCAAGCCGCGGCTCACATTCAGGAGCATTCCGGCTCCCTTGTTAGCTCCGTCTTGTCAGGAGCGTCGGCTGCGTCGTCAGTCGCGGTCACCTTGGGCATTGTCCTCATGCTGACCTTCTTCTTCCTGAACGACGGCCACAAGTTTTTACCGTGGATTGACCGTCAGTTTTCTGGCTCGATCGGAACGCATCTCCACGAAATATTCGCTCGGTCATGGAAAACTCTCGGAGGGTTCATCCGTGCGCAGGCAATCATTTCCTTCCTGAACTCAGTCTTTATCGCGATTGGGCTGTCGATTCTTCATGTTCCGCTGGCTCTCGCGCTCGCTGTACTCAACTTCTTCTGCGGGTTTATCCCGATTTTCGGCGCGCTCGTTGCGGGTGCTGTGGCGGTTGTCATCGCGTTCGTCGCCAATGGGTGGATCTCGGCGCTGCTGACCGCGCTGCTCATCCTGTTGGTGCACCAAATTGAAGGCAACGTGCTCTCCCCCATCCTGCAATCGCGGGCAATGAATCTGCATCCGGTCATCATTCTGGCGTCGGTGGCCATCGGTGGGAGCGTTTACGGTGTTGTCGGAGCGTTCCTCGCCGTTCCCCTCGCGGCCGTGGGTGCTGTCCTACTCCGATACGCCAGTGAGCAGGTGGATAGTCACGTTGTTGATCCCGTGCAGCCCATCGTCGTTCTTGATCCTGAAACAAGCACAACGACGGACCACAGTTCGCTGACGGCACGGCCTGGGCCAGAGCCGGAACACTCGGACGCACGCGGTACCACATCTACTAACGACGACGGCACGGAGGAGAACAAATAATGTCACTCTTCAACCGCCGCACAAAGCACGGTCAGGACGCGGAAGACTCGGCCGCGTCGAAGGGAAGCCGCAAGGTAGCCCCGTCGACGAACGCGGACAACGCGGAGGGCCACTCTCACGACCCCAGTACGCCATTCCGCGGTGGCGAACACCACCCCGAGGTCGACCCCTCGGACGCCCCCAAGGACCGCCTCGCAGTCATTGGTGACGTCGTCTCCATCACCGCTGCTTGGTCAATACGGCTGATCCTCCTCATCGCCGGTGGCATCGTCGCATGGCGAGCAATCGGTCTGCTGTGGCGCGGCGTTCTTCCTATCTTGATCGCCCTCATTATCTGCACGCTGCTCTGGGTTCCAACGAATTGGATGCGCAAAGCGCACTTCCCCCGGTGGCTCGCGGCCTTGGTCTCTGTCTTAGGAGCCTTGGCTATCATCGTCGGACTGTTCAGCCTCATCGCGCCGAGTGCTGTCGAACAATCCTCCCAATTGGCGGATCAATCTATCAAAGGGCTGGAAAAGGTTCAGAACTACGTTCAGGGCCCGCCGCTTAATCTCAACGATCAACAGGTCAATGATTACCTGGACGAGGGAATCGACAAGATTAAATCCAGCTCGGATCAAATCATTGCGGGCGTCGTCACCGGTGTGAATAAAGCATCAGAATTAGCAGTGATGCTCGGCGTTATTCTGATGATCACCTTCTTCTTCCTGAAAGACGGCGATCGTTTCCTCCCCTGGCTTGGGAAAATTTCAGGCAAACGGGGCGAAGGCCACATCGTTGAACTCCTGCAGCGGTCCTGGAACACGCTCGGAGGATTCATCCGTGCTCAAGCGGTTGTTTCCCTCATCGACGCTTTCTTCATCGGCCTGGGGCTGATCATTCTCAACGTGCCGCTTGCTCTGCCGCTGGCCGTCATCACATTTATGGGTGGTTTCATCCCCATCGTTGGTGCGATCGTCGCGGGAGCCGTCGCCGTTCTTATTGCCCTCGTATCGAATGGACTCACGACAGCATTAATCGTGCTCGCCATCATCATCGCGGTTCAGCAACTTGAAGGAAATGTTCTCTCCCCTGTTCTGCAGTCAAAGGCGATGAATCTCCACCCGGTGATTGTTCTTCTTTCGGTCACCGTCGGCAGTAATTTGTATGGAATTATCGGTGCGTTCCTGGCTGTCCCCGTTATGGCCACCATTGCGGTGTGGTTGCGATACTTTAGTGAACTTATCGATAAAGAAGTTACGACCCGAAAGAAAGCGCTAAGCAATCGTCAATATACTGAAAATGTACGACGAGACTCCGAAACAACCCCAACAATGCCCGTTACCGGTCTGCCTACCAATAAATAGGACTTAAACGGGTACCCTAATTCCCTGTGTCAGAATATCGAACTCCTGCTGCCTCCCCGAGAACTTCTTCGGGGCGCTCCAACAGCAACGACAATCGGTTCTGGGGACTGCTCTGGTGGGCTCCCCTGGCGATCATCGCTGCCTCCATGGCGACCGGCATGCTCATCAGTTCGGCCGGTGACGGAACCCTGGGCCGGTGGTACTTCATTTTCTTCGTTGCATCGTCACTCATCACGACGCTGCTCGTCCAGGTACAAGGGCTGCTCGTCACCGTCTGTGCGCAACCCATCCTTTTCACAGTGCTCACGCCCATCTGTTCCCTCCTCGCCGGAAAGCTGAGCGGACATTCCGAGGGCGTCGGGGTGTTTTCTAAGACCTCACTGTTGGCGAACTTCTTCCCGGTTGTCCAGCACTTCTTCGTCCTCTTCTGGACGGTCGTGATCAGCGCGATCATCGCGGTTGTGCGGTGCTGGTTGTATCGACGGCAAACCGCACGCGTCACTGCACGACGTCAAACTGCCTCATCGCGGGCACCGCGGAATGGGCAACAAAAGCAACGAGCTTCTACTTCTCGTGCCCACCGGCCCCAGGAATATCGGTCTGACTCGACGAGCACGTCGGTAGATTCGGCACGCACCGATTCTCGACGGTCCTCCTCACCGTCGCGGCGTCACCAGCCACGTTCATATGAGACGAACCGCTCCTCGCGAGTGAGCAGCCGGTATGAGGATCGATATGAGGGCTCCGAAGTATCGCGTCGGCAGCATGACGCCCCTTCCCGGCCGACGCACCAAGGGGATCGCGAACGGTACCGCGATCAGTCTTCCACGTATCCGTCGAAGAAATTCACACCGCGGACTTACCGTCCCGACGACGGCACATCCTCCCTTCCACCCCGGACGACGCGGCCGCGGCACTCGCGTCGGGACTAAGTGGGCTGCGCGGACCGGGCTACAGCACCCACGTCGAAACCACAGAGAAAACCCGTGGCACTCAGCACTTTCGCACGAGCTAGCAGTTATGTCCTAGCTAGCCATTAAAGTGGGGCATATGACTGCGAAACAGGATCCGACCACGTCGGGGTCACGCACCGCTCGAGGCGGACTTACCTCCCCCGAAGCCCCGTGGCCCGTCCGCATCCTCAACCGCAAAATCGGAGACTGGATTTCGAAACTCGGTTCAGTGTGGGTAGAGGGTCAGCTCACTCAGATGAAGCAAACCCGGTACTGGACGTTCCTCACTCTCCGTGACGTCGAAGCGGAGATGTCGATCGAACTGATCGCCAAGAATCATGTCATTACGTCTCTTCCCACTCCGCTGTCGCATGGTGACCGGGTCATTGTTCTGGGGAAACCGAATTATTCCGTCAGTCGTGGCCAGCTGAAACTATCCATTACCGACATCCGCCCTGTGGGGATTGGTGAACTGCTCGCTCGCATCGAGCAACTACGTAAGCTCCTCGCTGCCGAAGGATTACTCGCGCCCGAGCGGAAAAAGCCACTCCCCGTTCTCCCCCGACGCATCGGGCTCATTACTGGCCGGGGTTCTGCCGCAGAACGCGACGTAATTTCTATCGCGCAAGAGCGATGGCCTGCGGTGAACATTCGGACACTCAATCCACCAGTCCAGGGCGCCAGCGCTGTCCCTGAAGTCAAAGAGGCGCTCACCATTCTTGATCGTGATCCCACCGTCGACGTCATCATCGTGGCGCGCGGCGGCGGTTCCGTCGAAGATCTTCTTCCTTTTTCCGACGAAAGCCTCGTTCGCCATGTCAGCACGCTGAGGACACCGATTATCAGCGCTATTGGGCACGAGACCGATAACCCTGTTCTCGACGACGTAGCCGACCTGCGGGCGGCGACTCCCACGGATGCGGCAAAACGTGTCGTGATCGATATGGCTACTGAGCTCGAGGGAATCCGTGATTGTCGGCAGCGCGGGCAGCAAGCGCTCTTCCGATGGCTGGACTATGAGCGTGATCGTCTGAATGACCTGCGCCAACGGCCCGTGATGGCTGACCCGATGACACCGATAAACCGCCACGCGGAAAATGTGGCACGCGATGCGTCGTCCATCAGGCGAAATATCACGCTCTTGCTGGAGCGAGCGAACTCCGAGATCGCTCATCTGCGCGGGCAAGTCTCAGCATTGGGCCCGTCGGCAACACTTGCTCGAGGATATTCCATCGTCCAGGTACAGCGCCCCGGTGAAGAGTCCGAAGTGGCGACCTCGATTGATCAAACTCCGCCGGGATCCCAGCTGCGGATCCGGCTCAACGACGGATCAATCGTTGCGGCCACGATGTCGACCTCGCCAGCTCAATGAGCCAACCCCACGATTATCCACACGCCACGATTAACCACACGTAATGCTTTCGAAGGAGCTATCTATGACACAGCCCGACCGCAACGATTCCGACTCATTCACCATCGGTTCCGGCGAATCCAACCCCCGCTTTAAGCCCGTCGAAGAATTATCCTATGAAGAAGCACGCCAGGAACTCATTGAAGTCGTGCGGATTCTCGAACTTGGCCAAATGAGCCTTGATGAGTCACTTTTGTACTGGGAGCGAGGCGAGGCACTGGCCCGGACCTGCGAAGACTACCTCGAGGGAGCCCGCCACCGCGTTGAGAAAGCCTTAGAAGATAGTGATTACGCCGAAGGTGAAGACGACGCTTCGGACGGGGCCGATTCCCCTGCAGACGGCTCTGGCTTTGCTTCCTGAATAGCCTTCGCCATCGTCGCGAATTCATCGGTGCTGCCGGTGCCCGATACAGCCCATCGCACGTCTTTCTTATCCACGACCCATGCCGTGCGGACGTCATCGTCGGACCCCTCAAACACATGCCACGTTGTTCCGTCGATGTCTTTGGTTCCCTTTTCTTCCCGGGCTTTACCGTCGAGCCCCTGGGCTACGTCGTCGACGGATGCGCTCGTTTGAACAAATCGGATCCAGTCTTTGTCATGGACCCACCCGACTGAGGAACCAGAATGGCCGTTGAGGTTGATTCGAAGAGCCGAATTAGGAATCCACCCCTCGGGCGACGCGGGGATGCGAACGGGATAATCGGCGGATTGCGCCTCGCTCTGTAAGAACGTGGTGTAGTCAACGCGGGTGACTTTGCCTTCTTTCGGGTTGCCCGGCTGGTAATGGCACAGGCCTGTCCCTCCGATGACGACGAACATCACGATGAGCATGACTCCGAGCGAGATAATCATGTCACGGCCGTCTTGGAAAATCCTTGGCTTCTCCACCTTTTTCGTGCGCACGCGAACGATTATGGCTGTTCATCATGGGGGATCACAAAACCACCGGTCGACGTCACCGACCAACCACCCATAACGGCCACTCACTATCGGTCCCGTCTTTGGCCCGCACCGCCCGCATAATCGTGGTCACACCAACCAACAGGGAGAACCTGTGGTCACCTCCGAAAAAGTACAAGATTCACCACATTTTGCCCCTATTTGGGAGTGAGATTAATCGGCTATTGGGCGCATAAGTGAAACAATGAAGATGATCAACCCCATCACTGAAGCCAAAACAGGAGGCATGTGCCACCCATGAGTGACCACAAACAAACACCACCGGACCGTAACCTCGCTATGGAACTGGTCCGCGTGACGGAAGCCGCCGCCCTTGCCTCGGGCAGGTGGGTCGGCCGCGGAAAGAAGAACGAAGGCGACGGAGCCGCTGTCGACGCCATGCGCCAGATGATCAACACCGTGGCAATGCGCGGTGTAGTAGTTATCGGCGAAGGTGAAAAAGACGAAGCCCCGATGCTCTTCAACGGCGAAGAGGTCGGAACAGGCGAAGGCCCCGATATCGACATCGCTGTCGACCCTGTTGATGGGACCACATTGATGGCTGAGGGCCGCCAGAACGCTATCTCGGTGCTCGCCGCAGCAGAGCGTGGAACCATGTACGACCCATCCGCCGTGTTCTACATGAAGAAAATCGCGGTCGGTGCCGAGGCCCGTGGCGTTGTTGACGTCAACGCTCCGGTCAAGGACAACATTCGCGCAGTCGCTCACGCCAAGGGTAAGAGGGCCTCGGACATTACCGTCGTCGTTTTGGATCGTCCCCGCCACGAGCACCTCATTCAGGAAATTCGCGACGCCGGAGCCAAGGTTCGTTTAATTCACGACGGTGACGTCGCTGGTGCTGTGGCAGCGGCCCAGGATCAGACCCAGAACAGCATCGACATCATGATGGGCGTCGGCGGAACCCCAGAGGGAATCATCACTGCGTGTGCCATGCGATGCATGGGCGGAGAGATTCAGGGTGTGCTGACCCCGCGTAATGATGAAGAGAAGCAGAAGGCCCTCGATGCTGGCCACGAACTGGGCAAGGTTCTCACGACAGAAGACCTTGTTCACTCACAGAACTGCTTCTTCGTTGCGACGGGCGTGACCAACGGCGATATGCTCCGCGGAGTCACCTATTCACCGCGCGGCGCGATCACGCGTTCGCTGGTCATGCGGTCAAAGTCCGGCACTGTCCGCATGATTGAGTCGCATCACCAGCTGACGAAGCTGGAAGAGTACGCCGTCGTCGATTACAGCTAGAACCCGTTTTCGGGTCGGTGCCGTGCCCGGGGGCGTCTGTCGTTCACCGGGCATCCACTCCTACACGCACACATAGGCACGTAGGACACCATGCGCTTGCCGCACACGGCGGTAATCTATGACCTACACCACTAGGTTGCGATTTTGGCACCATCGATCACACATCGTGGCTCCCGATAAGCCATACTTGAGGTGGCACGATTTTTGCCACTTTGCACATATCCTCATAGCACTTATGAAGGTGGGACTTACATAACATGAGCGATCAGGAATACCGCATCGAGCACGACACCATGGGTGAAGTCAAGGTTCCGGCCGCAGCACTGTGGCGCGCGCAAACCCAACGTGCGGTTCAGAATTTCCCAGTGTCGGGGCGCGGCCTCGAACACGCACAAATCCGCGCCATGGGCCTGCTCAAGGCCGCATGTGCGCAAGTCAATCTTGACCGTGGCCTACTTTCAGAGGAAAAAGGCAAAGCCATCATCGCTGCGGCCACCGATATTGCCGACGGCAAACACGACAAAGAATTTCCTATCGACGTCTTCCAGACCGGCTCCGGTACGTCGTCGAATATGAACACCAACGAGGTTATCGCCTCTATCTGTAAGAACAACGGTGTTGAGGTTCACCCGAATGACGACGTCAACATGGGCCAGTCCTCGAACGACACCTTCCCCACCGCAACGCACGTTGCCACGACGGAGGCTGCCGTTAAGGATCTCATTCCTGCATTGACGACGCTGCACAAGTCGCTGTCCGCCAAGGCGACCGAGTGGGAAGAGGTTGTGAAGTCCGGACGCACCCACCTGATGGACGCGGTACCGGTGACCTTGGGGCAGGAGTTCTCGGGCTACGCTCGGCAAATCGAAGCTGGCATCGAGCGCGTGAAGGCTACCCTGCCGCGCGTCGGTGAACTCCCCATCGGTGGTACGGCCGTCGGAACCGGGCTGAACACCACCGAAGATTTCGGCGACAAAGTCACCGCTGAGCTGGTGAAACTGACCGGCGTTGAGGAACTGCGTCCTTGCATTAACCACTTTGAGGCTCAGGCGAATCGCGATGGGCTCGTCGAGATGTCGGGTGCGCTGCGGAGCATCGCTGTCTCCCTCAACAAGATCGCCAACGATATCCGGTGGATGGGCTCCGGCCCGCTGACCGGCCTCGGCGAGATTCACCTTCCTGACCTCCAGCCGGGTTCGTCGATTATGCCGGGCAAGGTCAACCCAGTCATGTGTGAGACCGCTACTCAGGTTGCGTGCCAGGTGATTGGTAACGACGCCGCGATTGCTGCCGGTGGTATGCAAGGCGCGTTCGAGCTGAACGTGTTCATCCCGATGATGGCGCGCAATGTGCTTGAGTCAATCCGCCTGCTATCCAACACTGCGGTGATCTTCGCCGAAAAGATGGTGGACGGAATTGAGCCGAACGCTGAGCGCATGCGGACGCTGGCTGAGTCGTCGCCATCCATCGTCACTCCGCTCAACAGCGCGATCGGTTATGAGGCTGCCGCGAAGGTTGCCAAGACCGCGCTGAAGGAGGGCAAGACTATTCGCCAAACCGTCATTGACCTCGGTTTTGTCGATGGCGAGAAGCTCACGGAAGAGGAGCTGGATAAGCGCCTCGACGTGCTTGCCATGGCGAATACGGATCGCGATAAGTAGGCGAATGAATTGCTAGTCGGCTACTTCATCTAGTCGCCTGATGACACTGGGTCACCCCTTGAGGGTGGCCCTTTTTTATGGCCTCTTTTTATGTTCCAGAGGCTCCGTCATGACCCATGTCACAATTGAGACACTTCTGATTTCTTTCACACAATGCAGACTTTTACTGACCGCAACTTTGCACTGAGTGCAGAATTAGGTCTATGGTTGTCTCTCGTGGAAAGCAATCGTAACTACCTCGACACCGAGGGAACTCATGCGCCACGGGGTCTTCGAGAACGCAAGCGCTTAGAAACCCTGTGCGCTATCGAAGATCACGCCACTCGGCTTGTCCTCGACAAAGGCTATGACAACGTCACCATCGAGGACATCTTCGACGCAGCGAATATTTCGAAACGCACGTTCTTCAACTATGTCGACTCCAAGGAAATCGCCGTCCTCGGTCACCCTGTTGTTGACATTCCTGATGAAGAACGAAAAGAATTCCTCGCTGCCGATCCGCAACATGTGACCGTGGCCTTGGTGGACCTCATCCTCCAGACAAGTTTCGCGTCGCGCGGCCGCAGTGACGAGTTCTCAGCGCTGCTGCGTAGCCGCCGGAAGGAGATCATCCGCGATAACCCTAATATCGCAGCTCCGCTATTTGGACTGACTATCCAACGCTTCCACAACATCGTGAAACTGGTCGACGAGTTTTTCACCCTCCACCCGGAGCGTCGATCGCTTCCACAAACTGCTTTTCCGAGCACAGAGAACACAGGTGGCGTCTCTGAGGAAGCCGTCACCCTGACCATGCTGTGCCAAGACGCCGTGCGGATTGGAACGCTTCGGTGGACCAGGCAACCCGATTCCACCAATGGGCATCGTCGCCTCCGCGATTGCTGCCTGGGCGCTTTCACCCTGTTCTACGACGTTTTAGGGGCTCCTCCCCCGGAGTGTTTGGCAGACAGCACGCCGCCGAGGGCAGCGTCGGAAAGACAAAGCAGTAACAACACAAATCTGAACATCACTGACGACCACTCGACCAACGTCGACAAGAAAAATAAAAACAACAACGACGGCGACGAACGTAACGATGAGAAATGAGAGGATGATGCACAGTGAGTAAACACAATGGCGCACACAGCGACGCCACCAGCGACAACGCTGTGAACACGTCCGGGCAGCACCTGTCCAGCCGTGTGATTACTCCGGAATCAGTGAAGGACATTGATTCGCCGGCAGATCAGACGTCACAAACCACTGAGGGAACATCCTCCGCGCCGAAGAATAAGAGCAACATTCCGGCGGTCATGGTGGCCATCATGTCCGCGATGCTGCTGGCAAGTTTGGACCAGATGTTGTTCTCGACGGCCTTTCCGACGATCGTCGGTGACCTTGGTGGCGTCGAGCACATGTCGTGGGTCATTACGTCCTACCTGCTGTGTCAGACGATTATGATGCCGATCTACGGCAAACTCGGCGATCAAATCGGCCGCAAACCGATCTTCGTCGGCGCGATCGCTATCTTCCTCATTGGGTCGATCATCGGTGGCCTCTCGCAGTCGATGGCGCAGCTGATTATCGGCCGCGGTATTCAAGGCCTCGGCGGTGGCGGACTCATGATCCTCTCGCAGGCGATTATGGCCGACGTCGTTCCTCCTCGTGAGCGCGGTAAGTACGCGGGCTGGATGGGCTCTGTTTTCGGTGTGTCCTCAGTGCTTGGCCCCGTCCTTGGTGGTTGGTTCACGGATGGCCCCGGATGGCGATGGGCTTTCTGGATTAACCTGCCGGTCGGCCTTCTTGCGGTTGCTATCGCGCTATTCGCTCTGAAGCTGCCGAAGCGCGGAACGGGCCTGAAGCTCGATTACTTCGGCATTATTTTCATGGCGACGTCCGCATCGTGCCTGATCCTCTTCACGTCGTGGGGCGGAAACCAGTACTCCTGGAGCTCACCCACGATCATCGGCTTGGAGATCGGAACCGTCGTTGCGGCCGCAATCTTCGTCTTCATCGAATTGCATGCTAAAGACCCGCTGATCCCGATGTCGCTGTTCAAGAACCGCAACTTTAACCTGGTCACCCTGGGCGGTCTGTGCGTCGGAATCGTGATGTTCGGCGTCATGAGCTACATGCCCACCTACTTCCAGATGGTTCACAACATGAACCCGACCACCTCTGGTTTCATGATGATCTCCATGATGGTCGGGCTGATGGGAACGTCCATCGGCTTGGGCAATGTTGTCACCCGAACCGGCAAATACCGGATCTATCCCCCGATCGGCATGCTCATCGTGGTTGCCTCCTGTGTGCTTCTGCACCGGATCACCGTTGATACGTCGCTGTGGTACCTCGGCCTGTGCCTCTTCATCATGGGTGTTGGCCTCGGCATGACGATGCAGATCCTGATCCTGGTGGTCCAGAACTCATTCCCGATCCAAAAGGTCGGCGTTGCCACAGGAAGCAACAACTTCTTCCGCCAGATCGGTTCGTCACTCGGCTCTGCTCTGGTCGGCGGGATTTTCACCAACCGCATTAGCGAACTGGTCGCGGACCGTATGCCGGCCGCCATGGCCCAACTTCCGCCGGAGGTGCAGCAGAAGTTCGCGCAACAATCCAGCGGGCTCGACGCCGATAGCCTCACTCCTGAGCTGGTGGGTTCGCTACCTGGTCCGCTCAAGGACATGTTTATGGGAGCCTACAACGACGCATTGACTCCGGTGTTCATCGTTGTGATCCCGTTCGCTGTTCTCGCGTTCATCTTGTTCGCCCTCGTCCGCGAAGAGAAACTGCGGAACTCGGTGTAAATACGTGGTGTAAATACAACGCTGCTATAGAACGGCCCCCTCGCGCGTCGGCACAACCCGTATTGTGTCGGCGCGCGATACTTTTTCGTCCGACGGTATTGCCCTGACCCAGGTTGTTCTACAGGAGTTTTTCGTAAATGGCGCACTGGCGGTATCGGTCCGACCACGGACCATAATCCATCCACCCGTGACGCTGGAGTGTGCCCACTTTCCTGAACCCCGCCTTCGCATGCAGCGCTTGAGACGCGGAGTTGTCCTCAAAAATCCATCCGGTGATGGTCCATGCGCCCCACTCCTTCGCCTTCGCGGCAGAGTGCTCCAGAAGCGCAGTACCCACTCCACGTCCCGACGCAGCCGGATCAATATAAATCGAGTCCTCTAAGAAACCAGTCAGGGACGGCCGATGATAGAACGGCATGAGCGCAACCCACCCAAGAATTGTCCCCTCATCTTCCGCGACGAAGCACAGCTCAGGGATCTTCTTGTCGACGAACTCCTCCCACGTGACCGGCGAGGCTTCATATGCACCGTTGCCTGTATTCAGCCCTGCCTGGTGGATACGTGCCACGTCTGGATAATCGTCGCGCGTCATAAGGCGGATAGTTCCTTTGAACGATGCTGTCATAGCGCTCTATTGTTCCATCCCGTCAAGCTATCGCGACGACCGCGCTGTGCGTCCCCGCACGATCCCGACGAGATTCTGTATGTCGCGGTTGTCACAAGACTGCAACCACACCATGGCCAGCTGCGTCGGACGCCCATCACTCAAAGCGACGTCTTTCACTCCTCGCTTATTAATCACCCTCAACAACGGGCGGGGCGCGATAACAACACCGACGTTCGCGGCAACAACCTCAAGCGCGGCACGAACGTCGGCAATATCAACCGGGAAATCAGGCGGCTGAGGTGCCCACATGATCTTCTCGTCCTCTAAATCCTGCGAGCTGACCTGCGGGAACAGCGCGATGGGGTTGTCCTTGGGTACTGCGACGCCGGGTTGTTCCTCGTATAGCTCAATGATGTGGATCGATTGACCCCTCGCTTCAGCATCCTTGACGACGCCCTCACGTCCGCGACTATCCATGCGGACGAACGCCACGTCGGCCTTCCCGTGCAGGACATAAGGAAGCGGATCGTCAGCGGCAGCGGACGCAATACGCACACGACGATTCGCACCACGCGACGCACCACCGTGGCGTTCATCAAACCTGCGGAACCATTTGTCGGGAAGAAGGCCCGGAACGAAGGCGACCTTGAGATATTCGGTCATGAACAGATCGTAACGTACGAGGCCCACGCCCGGCACGGTACGCGACTCGAATTGAAGAACGCCAACTCAGCACTGAGAGCGTCGGGATAGGAACCACTTATGCATTACTCTGGTGCGCATGAACGATACTCATTCGCACAGTGATCACACGCCCGGGGCGCAGCCATCAAGTACTCGCATGAAGCCTATGACGGCGGCGAAGAAGCTGAGTATTTTTCTCCCTGCGGCGCCTGAGGAGTTCCAGAAGACGGCACTTACCCATGATGAATTCGTGGGTTTACAGAACAATCCGCCTCAGTGGTTGAAAGATTTGCGGGCGAATGGGCCTCACCCTCGGGCAGAAGTCGCGCGGAAGCTCGGCGTCACTGCAGCAGCGTTGAAGCGCAATGACATGGATAAACCGCTCACCACTGCCGAAATTAACGATCTTCTTAGCGATCAACCCGAGTGGCTGCAGGAAGAGCGGAAGTCGTTGGCAGAGGAACGCGAGCGTCGTCACGCTGCCAACGAAAGCCATAAGTAATGCGTGTAGGGTAACGCAACTACCGCCCTTTGAACTGAGGTTTTCTCTTTTCGACGAAGGATCGCACTGCCTCTTGATGATCCTCCGTGAAAGCTAGCCGCGCTTGAGCATCCGCCTCCCGGGCGGCCGCGGACATCACAGCCTGTTCATCTCTCACCAGGCTTTTGATTTCGCAGAACGACTTCGTTGGGCCATTCGCCAACGCGAGGGCGAACGTGGTCGCGGCCTCGTCAGCTCGGTCGTCGTCGGTGACCTCGGTGACAAGTCCCAGGTCATACGCGCGCTCAGCTGTCAGCTGCTGGTCGCGACACAACAGATCCAGAGCCTTGGCAGGTCCGACGATGGATGTGAGCGTGTGGGAGAGCCCGCAATCGGAGGCCAATCCGACGCCAGCGAAGGACGCCGTGAAGGATGCTCCCCTGGAGGCAATGCGGAAGTCACAATTCAAAGCTAAGGACCACCCTGCGCCGGCCGCTGGTCCAGAAATAGCCGCAACAATAGGGACTTTGATACCGAGTAAGGCCTCAACCATGGGGTTGTATTCGTCGACAACCTTGCCCATTCCCTGCCCAGTGGACAAGTCCTGGAGATGCTCCTTCAGGTCTTGCCCGACGCAGAAAGACTTCCCCTCAGCGGTAAGAAGCACGGCGCGGACGCTCGGGTCAGTGGCCGCTTCAAACTCTTCGCGGAGACGCGTACGAAGTGCCTTATTGATGGCGTTATATCCCTCTGGCCGCCGCAGCGTGATCACACGCACAACGCCCGAGGCAGCCTCGGCCACACTGGTTGGTTGTCCTGTTTCAACATCCAGGTTATCGACGCCCACCACGTCGCGTTCGTCCGACATAACAGCCTTTCTGGTTGCCGTAGGGAATGCGGAGCCCGCTCACCGCACCGTGGTTTCGTCGTGCCTTACTTGCCAGCGCCCTTAGCGAGGCGACGAGCAATGATTTCCTTCATGATTTCGTTCGGGCCACCGTAGATTGGCTGCACGCGCGTATCCAGGTAATGCGTAGCAATCGGGTACTCCATCATGAAGCCGTAGCCACCATGCATTTGCAGCGCGTTGTTGACCACTTCGACCTGCAGGTCCGTGGTCCACCACTTAGCCATCGCCGCAGTCGTCTCATCCAGTTCGCCCTTGACTTTTGCCTCGATACAGGCGTCGACGAAGGACTGAGCAGCTTGGATCTTGGTTGCCATTTCGGCGAGCATCCACCCGTAGGCCTGGTGGTCAACCAGTCGTTTTCCGAACGTCTTACGGTCCTGGCTGTGCTGGTAAACGAGATCGAAAGCGCGGCGTGAAGTCGCTACAGAGCCAACGGCAATCGATAGCCGCTCTTGCGCCAAGTTGTGCCTCAGGTAACCGAAGCCGGCACCTTCCTCACCGAGGAGGTTCTCGGCGGGAACGGTGACGTTTTCAAAGGACAATTCCGCGGTGTCCTGCGCCTTAAGGCCGACTTTCTTCAGCGGCCCCGTCTTGGTGTACCCCTCCATACCGTCCTCAACAATGAGGAGCGAAACACCGGCGCGGCCCTTTTCAGGGTCAGTAACGGCCACGATAATCGTGAAATCTGCTTGGACACCATTGGAGATGAATGTCTTGGCACCATTCACGATGTAGTTGCCGTCGGCGTCTTTCTTAGCAAGCGTGCGGATTCCCGCCAGGTCAGCGCCGGCACCCGGCTCCGTCATAGCAATAGCGGCGATCTTCTCACCAGCACAAAGTGGACGCAGGAAGCGCTCTTTCTGCTCGTCATTGGCGAAGCGCTCGAGGTACGGAACGACCAAGTCATTGATCGTCTGCACGGAAACAATGACCGAACCGCAGTCAGACTGGGCCAGCTCTTCCGACAGGATGGCATTAAACCGCCAGTCGTCCATGCCTCCACCGCCGAATTTTTCGTCGGCAGTAATTCCTAAAAGTCCGAGTTCACCGGCTTTTTTGTACATATCGCGGTCGCAATAGCCCTGTTCATGCCACTGATCAACATGAGGGGTGATTTCCTTGGCGACGAAATCACGGGCGGTTTCACGAAACATCTTGTGCTCGTCATCGAAAATCGTGCGAGGTAAGAAGTTCTTCATGGGATGTGCGCTCCTTATCTGTCTTTGTTGCGATTAGCAGCAGTTTTCGAGGTCTGACAGTGACCGCGACGTGAACACTACTTTAGGTGGTAGGTCATGATTTACATGCGATCGTAACCCATGTCACAGATTTAGGAGTGCTATTTCTCAATCCCGACATGGTCAGATAAGAAGGCCGGGGGTAAAAATTACCCCCGGATTAGATTGGTCAAAATCCCACTGACCAGGCGATTTCAATTATTGATACAAATAAGTTGCTTAAATCATTGACGGATTGCTTTAGGTAAGGCTAAATTGAAGGTCGTACCGCAGCGGGATGTTCGAGAACGCTCTACCACCCGGGGACATCAGGGGTTCCCTAGGTAGGCGGAGCATCTCAGAGTGGTGCACAGTGATGAAAATCGATACTGGTTGTGCTGGTTCGATCGGCAAGGGTCATTCCTCTTCTCCCCTTCCTGATCTGCCTTCCCTCAGCGCTCGTCACCTCCTCCAGGCGCCGAGGACACCAGCACTGTCGTCGCCAATATCGACCTCCGGAATAGAAACGGCACTGTGATGGCCTCGTCAACCATCACAGTGCCGTTTCACTTATCAGAATCACAAGCTAGCGTACAGACGCACCTGCATGCTTCATATCTTCCACGGCCTTCGCGCTGGACTCAGGGGCGACACCTGCACATAAATCCGGGAGAAGGGTCACGGTAAATCCCTCCGCAATTCCATCGAGCACCGTCGCCTTCGCGCAGAAATCTGTCGCGATCCCGCAGACGTCGATCGACTCGATCCCCTGCTTACGCAACCAGGGGCCTAGCCTCTCTGGTTGCCCGCCGCCCGAGGCCTCGTCGGTTCCTTCTAGATAGCCCTCGAAACCGCTATAGGCAGCTTCGTACTCGCCCTTCAGGAACCAATAGTCGACAGATGAAACGTCGAGGTTGGGGTGCGACTCAGCCCCCGAGGTGCCGACCTTGCAGTGGACGGGCCACGTCTCGACGAAATCGGGCTCCACACCGGGTGGTGCAAAGTGCGAACCAGGGTCGATGTGCCAGTCCTTAGTTCCCACAATGAAGTCATACTTGGCGGCCACGTCCGGACGCTGGACATACTCGGAGATTCCCGTGGCCACGGTGTCACCGCCCTCGCAGGCCAAGGCACCACCTGGGCAGAAATCATTCTGAACGTCGACAATGACTAAGCATCGGTGTGTGCGTAAGGAACTATTCGTATCGCGCATGATTACATCAGTGTCCAATCTTCCAGGCCGTCATAGAGGGGGAACTTCGCAGCTAGGGCCTCAACCCGCTGACGTAACTCATCGCGGACTTCGTCGGACTTGCCTTGATGGCCGCTGATCAGCGTCTCCGCGATAATGTCGGCAACTTCCCCAAATGCTTCTTGATCAAATCCGCGGGTCGCCAGGGCCGACGTCCCGATCCTGAGTCCAGAGGTGACCATGGGCGGACGCGGATCAAAGGGCACCGCATTGCGGTTCACCGTGATTCCCCCATCATGGAGGGCATCCTCAGCTTCCTGGCCATTTAACGACGAATGACGCAGGTCAACGAGGACGAGGTGAACATCGGTACCGCCGGTGAGGACGTCGATACCCGCCTCACCCGCATCGTCCTGAGTCAGACGGTTGGCCAAAATACGGGCTCCGGCGATGGTTCGTCGCTGACGATCCCGGAATTCCTCTGATCCCGCAATTTTCATCGCGACAGCTTTCCCGGCAATCGCGTGCATCAAAGGACCACCCTGCTGGCCTGGGAAAACAGCCGAGTTGATCTTCTTGAAGAGGTCGAGATCATTCGTCAGGATCATTCCCGACCGAGGACCACCCAAGGTCTTATGAATCGTCGTAGAGACAACATCCGCGTACGGAACCGGAGATGGGTGCAGACCCGCAGCCACCAACCCCGCGAAGTGGGCCATATCCACCCACAATGTGGCGCCCACCTCATCGGCGATCTCCCGGAACGCCGCGAAATCCTCATGCCGTGGGTAGGCGGACCAACCAGCAATAATGACGGAGGGCTTTTCCTCCAGAGCCTGCTGGCGGACCTTCTTCATGTCGATGGTCATGGTCGTGGGGTCTACCTCATAAGCGACCGCGTTATACAGCTTTCCGGAGAAGTTGAGCTTCATTCCGTGGGTCAAATGTCCCCCGTGCGCTAAGGAAAGGCCCAGGATCGTGTCGCCCGGCTTCGCGATGGCCATCAGCACGGCCGCATTCGCCTGAGCACCGGAATGGGGCTGCACATTGGCGTACTTCGCGCCGAACACCTCCTTGGCACGGTCCCTGGCGAGGTCCTCAATGATGTCCACATTTTCGCAGCCACCGTAGTACCGACGCCCCGGGTATCCCTCCGCATATTTGTTCGTCAGCACCGAGCCTTGGGCTTGAAGGACCGCTCGGGGAACGAAATTCTCACTCGCAATCATCTCGAGCGTGTTCCGTTGGCGGCTCAATTCGCCGGCAATGGCGTCGGCAACCTCGGGGTCGAGCTGGGATAAAGGCTGATTAAGTAGCTGATCAGGGGTATTAGCGGTTGACGGGGTCGTGCGTGATGAAGAATTACTCATGAAGGCCCTTCCTCGCTGGGGATGGCGTGTGTGCAGAACTACCCCATAGCTTAATGGGAGTATCGATTATGTACCCCACTTATGAGATAGGTCATTCGGCGGGGCACAATGGAAGACATGTCACGTGCGACTGAATCCAGCCCCTATCTGGAATTCAACAGACACCAATGGAAACGCTTGCGCATGTCTCAACCTCAGGTGCTGACCGAAGCCGAGGTCAAAGAGCTCCGCGGTGTGGGTGAGAACATTGCGCTGGATGAAGTGACCGAGGTTTATCTGCCGTTATCGCGTCTCATCCATCTTCAGGTGGAGGCCCATCAACGGTTGGGGCAGGCGACAGCGACGTTCTTGGGGGAAGATGTTCCCCATATCCCTTTCATCATTGGTATTGCAGGGTCCGTCGCCGTCGGTAAATCGACGACAGCTCGTTTGTTGCAGAGGTTGCTTCAGCGGTGGGATTCTCATCCGAAGGTTGATCTGGTCACAACGGACGGCTTTCTTTATCCCACTGCCGAGTTAACGCGACGCGGTACTTTGGATCGAAAGGGATATCCCGAAAGTTTTAACCGCCGTGCATTGTTGCGGTTTATTACCGACGTGAAAGCCGGCTCCCGTAACGTTCGCGTACCGGTGTATTCCCACGAGTTGTATGACATTGTTCCCGATACGTTTATTACTGTTGACCGGCCGGATATTTTAATTATTGAAGGGCTCAATGTTCTTCAAACAGGCCCGACGTTGATGGTGTCTGATTTCTTTGAATTTAGCGTTTATGTCGATGCCCATCCCCGTGACATTGAACAATGGTATGTGGATCGCTTTTTGCAATTGCGACATATCTCATTTTCCGATCCCGACGCGCACTTCCACCATTTTGCCGAACTTGACGACGACACCGCCATCCGAGAAGCCCGTGAAATCTGGCAACGGGTCAATTTGCCGAACTTGACGGAAAATGTCTTGCCGACGCGACCCCGCGCGTCTTTGGTGCTCATGAAGGGCGAAGATCACTCTGTGCAGCGCGTTCGCATGCGTAAAGTGTGATGATTGACACGTGTTACCGGCCGAACCGACGGTTCCGTCGTGAAAAGTCGCGTAATGCGCGGAGAAAATCGACCCGTCGAAAAGCTGGCCAATACGTGTCAGTGAACCAAATCTCCGAATATGCCGATTGCCACAAAAGGAAACCTGACAACCGCTGTTCCCCGGACGTGCGGATAACAAGATCCGGATCAGGCTGGCCAGAGGTGTACAAGTGGTCAGAGATTCCTTGTACGGTGATTGCTTCCGCTATGTCGTCAAGAGAGAACCGCTGGTCATCCCCCAATTCGCTGGCCTTGGACGAGGACGCCGAATCAACCTGATGGGCGCCTTCGTCGTCCTTCGCCGAGGATTCCCGAGATGCCTCATGCTTCTCTTTAACCCGGTCTTCCAACAAGGACCTCACGGCGTCAACTATTTCCTGCCGGCCACCATAACCAACGGCCATATTGACGCAGACTCCGGTATGGTCAGCGGTCGCTTTTTCATTCGCCGCAAGACGGTCAGTGAGCGCATCGGGAAGGATATCGCGGTGGCCCACCACACGAAGCCGTGCGTTTAACTTCGATTTCGCCAATTCATCGGACACATCCCCAATGATTCTGTACAAAAGTTCCAGCTCAGCCTTATCGCGGTGGAGGTTCTCCGTGCTCAGCAGGTAAATAGTGACAAGTTCAACCCCTCGTTCACCGGACCACTGAACAAGCTCACTGATTTTCTTCGCGCCGACGCGGTGGCCGTGACTCACGTCGATAAACCCGGCTTCCCGCGCCCACCGTCGGTTACCGTCGCACATGACGGCGATGTGCCGGGGTACGGGCTTCCCCTGAAGTGCCCTCACCAAGCTGGCCTCGTACAACGGATAGGTCGCCATGAGGGCAACGCGTTTACATGCGGCACGAGCACGTTTCCCAGCTTGGCGCACTGATGACACCAGCCGGCTTTCGGGCGCGCGGCCATCATCGCAGCGAGTGTTGGGCGGAATAGTCACGCTCATATGGTACGCCTATCTGCTGTGTCCCCTCGTGTGAACGGCACGGGCGAGTTCATCGAACGCACTCACCGTGGCATCCCACCCCATGCAGGCGTCGGTTATTGATTGGCCATATTTCAAAGCCTCTTTCCCATGCCGACGGATCATGTCCTCATCGTGGGTCTGTTTGCCTGGGACCAGGAAGGATTCCATCATCACACCATTGATTCCCGGTTCACTCTCAGCGATCCGTTCAGCAATATCAGTGACGACGGCACGCTGGCGGATGTGGTCTTTGCCAGAATTTCCGTGTGACGCGTCGATAGTCACTGCCGGGTGCAGGCCGGCTGCTGTGAGCCGATCAGTGGCGGTGAGGACGCTCTCTGTTCCGTAATTCGGCCCGGATTCGCCGCCGCGGAGAATCACATGGCCGTCCGCGTTGCCGGTAGAGCTAATCACTCCGACGCGACCGTCGTCATCCGCCCCGACGAAACGATGGGCCGCCGATGCCGCCCGAATCGCATCAATGGCCTGCTGAATACTGCCGTCAGTGGCGTTTTTGAATCCGATGGGCATGGGCAGCGATGACGCTAATTGGCGGTGTACTTGGCTCTCGACGGTCCGCGCTCCGATGGCGCCCCAGGAGACAGCGTCGTAGATGTAGCTCGTTGCGAGCGGTTCCACAAACTCGGTGGCCGTCGGCAACCCCAAGGAAAGAACGTCGCGAAATACTTCTCGCTCTAGAGCCAAACCCCGGGTGATATCCCCACTCCCGTCGAGGTCGGGGTCGTTGACAAGCCCTTTCCATCCCACCGTTGTGCGAGGCTTTTCGCCATACACCCTCATGACGATGAAGAGGCGGTCGGAATAACGTCGTGCCTGCTCAGCAAGCCGGGTGGCGTAGTCATAGGCTGCATCGCGGTCGTGAATCGAACACGGGCCGACGATAACGAGCAAACGATGGTCCCGCCCGTGAATAATGTTCGCGATAGTTCGCCGGCTCGACTCGACTAACCGGCGGGCATCCACATCCAAATCAATGTCGTGTCGGAGTTCCCGAGGCGACGGTAAAAGGCGAACAGGTGAGACGTCGGTACGCGGAGCAGATGTGACGGTCGCGGCATTATGCGATGCGACAGGCGAGGTTCCAGAAATAGGGCGCATAAGAAAAGTAAACGATCGTAGCTAGATTCTATTTATCCGTTGTTCCGTCTGCTTTTTTCGACCGCGATTGTGTCGGCCGTGATTTATGTTTCAATCGAACTTCCGGAAAACGCGAATTCGCATTGACGTCTTGTAGACCTTTTTTGGCCATACGGCGATCGATTTCTTCGGCGTCAAAGACGTCGATGCCCTCTTTCTCGGCGAATGCGCGGCGTCGGTTTAAATTTTTAATTCGCTTCGTCGCTGAACGGCCAAGAATAATAACGACGACTAAAAGCGCAATGAGTATAAGAAGACCCACCGGTGACGCTTTACCGAATTCAGGCCCCAGCGGACCGCCCTTTTCCTGCTGGGCGAGGATCCCTCCCGTAGTAACCGCCAGGTGAGTAGACATCGTAGAGAGTTTCGCCCCGCCGAGAGACACCAACTCTGCTGCTACGTGATATCCCATGATCACTGCCACTACTCCTGCTCCTTTTTCATGACCGTCCGACTAACCACGCGGCGCTTCCGCCGCAACCGAAAAACGCAGCGGGGAAAAGACACAGCGGATTAGCCTCGGGAATAGTGTACGTCGTTGCGCCCAACCTGTGACATCACCGTCGAAAAGCGATGTCATCGACGGTGGCCGTGATATCGACGGCGCGCGCACTAAAGCGGGGTGACGATCTATCGCGACAGGCTAGTCGTCGTCGCCCTGGGAATATTCTTGGCGAGCAGCTTCGGACACCATCCCCGGAACATTGTCCGGCTGGTGATCAGGATCGATGCCAGCAAACAGATCGTTTTCCGGAAGCGACGTGTCCACGCGGCTGGCAGCCAACTCGAATTCCTCAGTCGGCCACACTCTTCTCTGGTCCTCAGGCGAAACCGCGAACCACCGGCTGTGCGGATCGATTTGCGTGGCATGAGCGCGGAGTGCGTCGTCGCGTTTGTGGAAGAAATCTGCCACATTGACTTGTGTGGTCACCCGTTCCATCAAATCCGGCCACTCATCGGCTTTATCGACGCGGTCCTGGTACGGGCTAGGCAGTCCGCGATTAATGAAGTCGTTGTGAAGGGCAAGGAACCGGCTCTTCACGAATCCGTGGGTGTAGTACATTTTCGACACGACCCACGGCTCGCCCTTTTCTGGGTGGAAGTCCGGGTCCCCGGCGCGCAACCATGCGCGGACAGATACCGCGTGGGTCTTGATGTGGTCGGGATGAGGGTATCCACCGTTTTCGTCGTACGTGATCATGACGTGCGGGCGGAAATCACGAATGACCTCAACGACGTCTGCCGTGGCTTCCTCTGTATTAGCTAATGCGAATGAGCCCTCCGGCAGCGGTGGCAGCGGGTCACCCTCAGGCAGACCGGAGTCGACATAACCTAACCAGCGCTGCTTAATTCCCAGAATTTCGGCAGCTTTGGCCATTTCTTTCTTACGCAATTCAATCATGTTCTCGCGGACCTCGGGGCGGTCCATGGCAGGGTTAAGGATCGAGCCACGCTCGCCACCAGTGCAGGTCAAGACCATAACTTCATTGCCTTCATTGGCGTACCGGGCTAACGTCGCTGCCCCTTTACTAGATTCATCATCCGGGTGTGCGTGAATTGCTAAGAGCCGAAATCCGGTCATGACATATCCTCCGAGTTTGTTAATAAATTAATTGGGCTCGTTGAGCCGCTGATAGCTGTGGTGAGCCACTGGTGTACGAGCTTAACGCGCTCACACCATCGGGTATAACCAAGATATTTGGTACCAGCAAGAAATCCACATAAGGGTTGCAAACAAAGTTGATATCCAAAGTTGATAACACGAAATGGTTGTCACCAGGACGGTGCAATTGCCCGCGACTACCCCATGGCCAACCTGCAACACTCATTTCTGTGATATCACTTTTTACGTCGAATGTCGGCGGTTTTCAACTAGCGCTGCGACGCTATCCCCTGCAGCTCTATCATCGGTAACTCCTGTCGTACTATAGGAGACATGACCGACCAGGATTCCCAGTCGCCCACAAGCCAGACCATCGAAGAACAACGTTATGGCTCATCACGGTCGGCATCGATCTCCGGCAAAGTCATCATTATCGGCGTTGTTCTCGTGCTGGTCATCAGCGGTTTATACATGTGGAATCAGTGGCGCAACGAGTCCTCCCCCGACGTCTCTATTTCGTCGGCAGGTTTTGACCGCCCCAACGATTCGCTCCTGAATTTTACTGTCGACGTCACACGTGACGACGCTTCTCGCGCAGCGTATTGCATCGTGACCGCGCTGGATTACGACAAAAACGAGGTCGGGCGTCGGGAGTTTATGATCCCGTCGGGTGGCGAGAAGACCGAGCGCTTTAAGGTGGCCATTCCCACACGTGCTCGAGCGGTCGCCGGGAAAGAATATGGGTGCTCAACGGAGATTCCGGGCTATCTCGACGGTTCGGACACATAAGCCGCCGTCGTTGGCTTTGAATCCACCATCTCAGTGGTACCATGCACTGCGTTATACGAATCGAAGCATTTTATCTTCATGGAATCTTCATAGACCGCAACGATTGAGAGGCTGAATAAACATGGCTGAGGATACAAACACCCGTTGGCTAACCCAAGAAGCCTACGACCGTCTGAAGAAGGAACTCGACGATCTTAAAGCTAACCGCCCCGTCATCGCTGCCGAGATCAACGAGCGCCGCGAAGAGGGAGACCTGAAAGAGAACGGCGGTTACCACGCAGCTCGCGAGCAGCAGGGGCAAGAGGAAGCCCGCATCGCTTACCTCGAAGAGCTACTCGATTCCGCAACGATCGGCGAAGCACCTTCCCAAAGCGGTGTTGCCCTCGTCGGTTCCGTTGTCCACGTGTACTACGACGGTGACGAGGATGACACTGAAACCTTCCTCATCGGTACCCGCGGTGTTCATTCATCCAACACCGACCTGGAAACCTACTCCACCGACGCCCCGCTCGGCGCGGCTATCGTCGGAGCGAAAGAGGGAGAAACTCGCGAATACCAGACTCCCAATGGTTCGACGGTTTCGGTCACGATCGTCAAGGCCGAGCCATACGACGAGTCGAAGAAGTAATTCTTTACCGCGTCTTTAACAGCGACGCGAAAAGCCCTCCGTGAATGGTTACGGAGGGCTTTCTTGTTGCCAGAACACTGAGTCGGATTCTCGATGTATCTGTTCTCTCGGTGTGCCTGGCGTCTCAATATCTCGATATCAAAAATGCCGGCCAACGAACGATGCTGGCCGGCACGTTCCCCACCACGAAGAACCGCGGTGGGATCAATGATCTTGCGCTAGTTCCTGTTCGCGTACGACAGCAGGCGGAGGATCTCGGTGTAGAGCCAGACCAACGTCACGGCCAACCCGAGGGCAACTCCCCACGCCATCTTGGACGGTGCACCTGCGCGAACCAGTTGATCAGCGGTGTCAAAGTCCTGCAGGAAGCTCAGCGCAGCCAAGCCGATGCACAGCAGCGAGAAACCGATGGCTAGCGGGCCACCGTCGGTAAGAGGGTTGTGGCCAGTGAAGACGGCGAGCAGCATGTTGCCTAGCGCCAGAACCAGCACACCAACGAGTGCACCCAGCATGATTCGGTTGAACTTCGGGGTGACGCGGATGGCTCCGGTCCGGTAAACGATCAGCATGCCGATGAACACGCCGATGGTGCCCAACACGGCTTGACCGATGATGGTGCCGGCATTCGCGCCACTGACCATAACATTCGCAAAGACGCTGGTCAGCCCACCAACAAAGAGGCCTTCGAAAGCGGCATAAAGAAGAGTAACGACGGGTGAGCCGAACTTTTTACCGAACGTCGACACCATGACCATGATGAGTCCACCGATCGCACCAACCATGGTCAGCAGGCTGGAGACCTGGGGGTTCGACAGGGACAGCATGTAGTTGATGACGGCGCCGACGATAATGACCCCGAGCGTAATGCTGGTCTTGACGATAACGTCGTCAATGGTCATTCCGCGCTCTGCAGTTGTGCCCTGGGCCTGCTGCTGCATGGTCTGTTGACCGAACTGCTGGGCACCAGCCATCGATGCACCCCGCTGGCCGAACTGCTGGGCGTCTTGGCCTTGGCCGAATACGTACTCGCCTTGACTGGAACGGGCTTCACGCTTCCGTTCTTCCGTCAGAGAGCTGAAGTATGGATTTGAACTACGCACGGGGGGTAAATCCTTTCATCGTGCACTTAACTCATTAAGCGTCATCGTGGTGACCACTATAGGTGATCACCATATTTGCGTTAACTATCTTCGCCACCACGCGGTATCTCAGAGCCGAGCTGAACTCAACAGATGAGGCTCGGCTGGCACCTGCGTTGCCGAAGACAGATACAACGGCTCGTCGTTAAGAGTAACGGACAAAGTAGAAGGTTTGTTCCCGCCCCTTATCAGAAAAGACGGAATAACCAAGAAACCGCTGTGCCCCCATAACGGTTTAGAGCGACGAGGCGATGTAGAGTACGGGGCTTACCCACCGCGAAACCACTTACACAGCAAGCGGTAACGAACCTCAGCATTTACGATATATCCGACGAGATTACGAAGTCACAAAAACACGTTAAGGAAACGAAAACACTATGCACCTTTCCCGCTCCACCGTCGTACTCAGTTCCGCTGTCGTTGCCGCGACGTTGGTTCTTACTAGCTGTTCTCACGACAACTCATCGTCATCAACGTCAACATCGCTCGTGACCACGTCTCCGTCGTCATCCTCGCCTTCTCTGTCACCGTCCTCTGAGTCCCCTTCTTCAGAAGAGCCAAAGAGCGCCGAGAACCCAGATGAGAAAGACGAACCTACCAAAGAGAACGACAACAAAGACAATAAAGACGGAGATAAAGGCACAGAGAACAAGAACAAGGCGGAGAACAAGCTGAACAACAACAAGATTGACGACAATAAACCTAAAGATAATCCCGCCCCGCCTGCTGCGCCAGCCCCGGCACCTAATAACGATGGTGGCAACCAGCAAGCCGAGGCGCAAAACCAGCAGCCGAGCCAAGAAGATACACAGCCCAGTGAGACTTATCATTTGCAGCCGTGGGAAAACTTCACCGTAAAATATCCCGTCGTGGAAAACTCTCCGTGCGGTCCAGAACTTGATCGCGGGGCCACTGGACAAACAGAACAAGGAAAGCCACTCCGATGTTCAGACAGCACCAACCCCAAGTGGGTCCCCTGGAAATAACATCGCTCGGGGAAATTGACCCGTAAAATCTCCGTAAAGAGAGGGGTAGTCGGTATGAATTAGCTCGCAGGGGGTGGTATCTAACCGGGGGTTAATATATGTTAGACATGTCGCCGTCGAACTCGTTTAACCTGCATCGACTAGGTAGACGTGCGGTGGCGTGCCCATCCCTCTGAAAGGACACCGTAATGAAGAATACAAAGGCTATCCTCGGTAGTCTGGCCCTCGCAGGTGCACTCACCGTCGGAGCTCCAGCTGCGCACGCGGCAGAAGCTCCGTCAACTCCTGCTGCAGCTTCAACACAACAGGAGGAATCCGCAACCTCCTCAGGGCAGCAAAAGGACGTCGGCACTGATGGTGCTGAGCACAAGGCTTATGTTGCCAAGTGCACGCTCAGCACACTCGGTGGAACGCTTACCGGAATCTTGACAGGCGCTACCGCCGGCACTGTCTTCGGCCCCGGTGTTGGCAATATTGTTGGCGCAGTTATCGGTGGCCTTGGCGGAGGCATCACCGGTGGCCTAGCCGGCTGCCTACCTGCCGAGGACAACGCTGCCAAATAAAATCGATTCAGGATTCACGATCAAGTGAGTTCGATTCCATACCGCCCACTGTGGGCGGTTTTTGTTTTGAAAGAAGTTTTCTTAGATTTGTTTTGTGCCGTCAGAAAGGTTCCCACTTTTAGAGGCGTAATAAACAGGATTTCAAGTACGATCCGCCTAGTTAGCAGTTATTCATCGTTAATGTGCCCATTGCCCGGCAAATGATGAACCAAGTCTTCTTTACCAATAATTGCCATTCATAAATGGCGGTTATCATTAGGAACGGCGTGTAGCGAGATTCAGCATTGCCGGTTCGGCGGTATCCTCAGACCCTCCGAAAATCGATAGCTCGTTCTACATTATCTTCCGAGAATATGAGGTCGCGTCCGTTTGCCGGCACCTTTTAGCCACCACAATCTCCACCAGGTCATAAACGGGGGAGAATTGCCGGACAAGAATACCCCCATTAGACGTTCGAAACATTCACTTTTACTTAGCACTACCACCTCGAACACGAGCTAGCCTGCATACTTGCGTTCACAACAGTACAAGTGAAGCGCTGATGCGACGGGAAAAGACGTAAAGCTGACATTTTCTCAGCTAACGTCCTGACTATCCCGGGCGAATATAGAGTTGCCAGGCTGATCCACTGCCCCTAACCCCTGGGGTATAGCTGAAGCAATAGGTGTACTTATCCACCTAATTCAGGTGTGGACAGCGCAACAAAGGAACACCTAATCATGCCCAAACGACTTCAAGGCGTCGCCCTCGCCGCACTACTCACAGCGCTATCTCTTTCGGCTTGTACCGACAACGGCGGAAACGACACAAAGTCCTCTTCCGTAGCGACGGCGGCATCAACCAGCTCGGCACCTGCCTCGTCCAGCAGCAAACCATCCGAACCAACACAAGCCGGAAATCCTGCCGCTAATCCGTCGGCTGAACCAACAGAGGAACCCGCTGTCACACAAACTCAGACTCAGTCTGATGGCGTCATTGGCTACACCGGGGCACCAGGGTTTGATCACCCACATCTTCTCAACAAGACAATTAGCAGCTGCGGAAATCCCCAACTACACGAAACCGGAACCACATTTTTCACCGACGGGACCTCAGGGTGGACGCAGCACTGTGCCACCCAAATGACAAACCAGCGGCCCGTAACCACCCAACCACCGCAGGTTGGGCCAAGCTCTGGAGAGATCCAAAGCTGGTGGATGGACTGTATCTCATCCCACGATGAACAGTACTGCCGAGACACCGACCCCTACCAGTAATCCATTACGAAAGAGAGAGCTTCTCATGAAGATCGTCCCCACAAACACAAAGACCGGTAAGGACAAAGCTATCGTTGTTGCCTGGTGGCTAATGGCATTATTCGCGATTATCAGCTTGTTTACTGGTGGCAACGCATCCAGCAGGATGGGCGGATTTTTATTCTTCGCTATCATCGCTGCACTTCTCTCCTACGTCGCCGCTCGCCGTATTCAGGATCAACAGTCTGGGGAGCACACACCAAGAAACTGGAAGGTCGTTGCACCGGTGGCTGCCATCGCGCTAATCGCCGCTATGGCAATTGGTGGATCCGGCAGTGACACAAACGCGAAAGATAGCAGTACAGCTACCACAGGGAAAAGCGCTTCCACGGAGCCTCCAACCCAGGAGGTTGCAAATGATACTGCCGACGCAGTAGCTCCAAATCCTGCCCCACAAGAAACTTCCACAAAGGTCTCGGCTCCAACGACAGACAGTGGTAAATCATCCTCCTCTGCTGAACAGAAGAAGGCGCTAGCTAAAGCCAAGGTCTACACCACAATGGCGGGTTTTTCTAAGGACAAACTCTACGAGCAGTTGACCAGTGATTACGGGGAAAAATTCTCGCCTGACGCTGCGCAATATGCGGTCGATCACGTAGACGTCGATTGGAATGAACAAGCGCTGAAATCCGCGAAAAACTACGAGAAAACGATGAATATGTCTCGTGACGCGATCTACGACCAACTGACCAGCGATTACGGGGAAAAATTCACTCCTGACCAAGCATAATACGCAATCGATCACCTTCACTAGTTTGAGAGTTTTCCGACAAACAGAATCACAGAAGAAGGAATTGCAATGCAATGTACACAATGCTACAGCGATAATGTTCAAATAAGCATGATTCAAGAGGCGGGAAGAGTACGTCATACCGGCGTAGGAATCGCAGGTCACACGAACAACGCTGCACGTGGCCTCATGGCCGTGTCCACGCTGGGAATGTCGAATCTCGTCTGGAAGAAATCAAAAGGTGGCAGCTCTCAAAAATTTAAAAATCGAAAGATGTGCGTCTGCCAGGACTGTGGGCACAGTTGGAGAATTAAATAACCCTGTGCCACAGAAAACCTTCGATCTCATGACCAGCCAATCACGTGATTATGCCGGGGCAAGCATCACCGGCGAAAGCACCGACTAAGACCCCGAGCATCACAAAACAGCTATGGCTTATCTCTGTGATGTGCACGGTTCATCTACAGATGACTGAGAGCCCACCTCCTAGTCGGGCTCGCCCCCTTTCCCGCACTGGCGGCGGGCCTGAAGACGGTGCGGCAATTTTTCTGGATCACCGTGCAAACCGTCATGGGCACTATCAATACTGGTGAAGCAGTCATTTGAACTTATTCACACATGGCTCAGTTCTTTCTCATGAGATCACCGAATGACAAGCAGAACTTGCCCCGGAAAGCAACAGCGAACGTTGTACTGTGACTCACCACGGCCTGATACACATTGCGTTCAACGACGGTCCAGAAGAAGGATTGAAATTTTTCGACAAACAGGCTGTTCGGGGCCACAGTGTAAGCTACATCCCCACGCGGTGGATAAGGCACTAATAAAGCTCGGAGGGGATCTCAATCCCGGGCAAACACAATAGAATAAGGAACAGTTCATTAAATTTCGGTACGGTATGAACCATGAATACGATCCGAATGATCCTGAGGAGCATGTCTCAGATCAGCATGGACCAAACTTCACGGATCAAACAAGCGGAGAGCGAAGCACACCAGAGAAACGCAACTCGGACATTCCGTGCATACCGCAAGATCGACCGAACAATTCAGAACCGGATCACTCAGGCTTACCTGGATTTATAATGCGAATCCTGCACGCGTCGAAATGGAGCAATACAGTGGGCCTACTCCACATTCGTCGGAAATAAAGCGGCTTAATGGCATTGAGCCTCTGTTGGTGAACCCGAAACAAATAACCGAGCCCCGCTCACAGCCCATGTGCTCTATCCGTGACAAACATAGAAGAAACGGACGAAATAGCACGTCAGAGGCACTAATTCTTTACGATCGATTCCGCGTTCCGCCCCCATATAAACCACACAATCGGCCCCAGGATGGGGAAGGCGAATGTAACAACAATCCAGATTATTTTTCCAAAAACGGTATAGCGGCTCGATGACACGATTGAGACCAGACCGCCAATAAAGATCACGAGCGGGATCGCAATAAGCACTACCACCCCAATCAACAGCGCCACTGATCCCCAGTCTTCGCTAGTGGCGGCTATGGTTACTAAAGACAATCCGAAAATAATTAAAACCCTTTTCCTAAGACAGTCAAATCAATCGACCATAAGCAATGTAAACGGTTGAGCCCCACACTAACCAAGGTCATGAGGGGATTAAAGTGGAACGAGGATTAGACTCCTACGAACTACACCATGTTCTCCCCTAACACGACTGTCGAGTCGAGGGGGTGCCCAGGGGTAAAACGGTACGGACCCGGCAGCTTCGCAGTTAACGATCTAATCGGCCCCTACGAATACAAGAGTGCAGAGCTAATATACTGCTCCTAACCAGGGACGATAGCCTACGAACTAAACGTCGCGGCACATCTCATTGAAGTGTGGCGCGAAGACTTTCATAGCTCACCACTAAGACCGGAGACTCTCACCCATGTTCGGCCAAAAGTCAGCCACGATTAAACAGCTGAAGCGACAGAACGAGCTATTAGCACAACAAATCCAAGGCACTGACAACAAACTCAATCGCACCGGACAGGAACTAATCAATCAAACTGAAGACGGCCAAGTCCTGTACGTCTCGTCGAGAAAACACCGAAAGCTATTCAACGTCGGATCAACGGCCAACAACCATCACATTTGATCGTTCACGACGCATGGCTAGCCGCTGACAAGGAAAACTTGTCCAACCTGTTCAACCCAATCACAAGTGTGGGCACACCACGAAAGGAACATCTCACCATGCGTAAACAACTTGTGGGCGCCACCCTCACCGCCCTAGTTGTGGCACTACCGCTTACCGCTTGCACCTCACAAAACACCGCACAAACTGCAGAAGAAGCAGCATCAACAGCCACCACCGCACTGCCCTCAACTACCAGTCCCGGCAGCGACACGCCCACCTCAGAACAGGACAACCCCAAAAAAGAAACGCAAACGAGCCAAAACAAAGCGGACAACGTCGACAAGCACTCCGACAGCCACAAACAAGAAAACAACAAAACCGCACAGAACCACGCACAGCAGCCATCCACTGGCCAACACGCTACGCAAAAGAAAACTGTGGAAACCCAAGCAGCCGGATTCCACAAAGCACCACCAGCAACGCAGACCACAGATAACAGCGGCTCAACCTACCAACCAGAAGACATCGAACCCGGCGAAACTCCCACCATGCAACGCCACATGCACCTCAAGCCTGAAGACATAGACCCCGACTTGGCTAACTACACCGGCCCAACCTACGGCGTGACCAATGTGACAGAAGGAGCATATTGCACCAACTATGGAGCCGGAAGCACTGGAACCACAGCAGACGAAAAGAATTTGGTGTGCATTGTCCGCGTAGGTGAAGAAAATCCTCAATGGAGCCCCTACTAAACCGACTACAAGGGCACACTGGCCACCCGAAGTCGCATTCGGTTTTGCACAGGGTGGGCCATACTCAACTCTCGAAACCGCGACACCGAACAAAGACGCTGTACAGTTGCGTTCGAGGGCAATTTCGACTGAGTAGGACAGACTACGGCCGGTCTATTTCGCGTAGAACCAAAATAGAACCACAAACGCTTAAAACCCCGACTTGACAAACAAAAAATACCCCCTGACCTGCAACAACAGGTTAGGGGGTGGTGTGCCCCCAGTGGGATTCGAACCCACACTGAATGGATTTTAAGTCCACTGCCTCTGCCAATTGGGCTATAGGGGCACCGCCATTGACAGCACACCGAACCACACCGGTGAGCACAACAGCGAGCCTCATCTTACCGCGTTACCCCACAGACACAGAATCCCGTGGTCACGCCTCAAAAGACACTTGCCGCCTGGCTAATCCAGCAATAATCCCGTCCAAAATATCCTTCTCGCTCACGGTGATCTGTTCGATGCCGGCCTTAGCGTGGAAGAACTCCACAATCGCGTCAATAATCAGCGTTCCTCCACCGATAACATCGGCTCGACCAGGCAAAATCTGTGGCCGCGCCTTCCTCTGCTCCACCGTCTCCGCGCGAACCTTCGCCGTCGTCGCGAGAATATCGTCCGCGTCAAGCGTCGAAAGGTGAATCTTTTCTGGCAAGTATTCAGGCAAGTCCTGAACCACTGCGGAGACCGTCGTAAAAGTACCCGCACAACCAACAACTGTCGCCACGTCAGCAAGAGGCAATTCTTCCGCAGCCTCACGCAGATTCTTGTCGACGACCTCCCGCGCTGCCGCGCACTCCGCGTTCGTCGGAGGATCGGTGTGCAAAAAGCGCTCCGACAACCGGACGCTACCCATCTGGGTCGACACTGCCCCCACAACGTCCCCATCCTTGTCCCCCACGACGAACTCAGTCGAACCGCCACCGACGTCAATAACAACGACGCGCCCCTCGGCATCCACATCCATCGTCGCCCCGAGATATGACAGTCGCGCTTCTTCCGTGCCCTCGATCACTTCGGCAACCGCCCCTGGAGCAACCCGACCGAGCTCGGCCTTCGTCATGGCGAAGAAATCATCCCGATTCGACGCATCCCGCGTTGCTGACGTCGCCACCATGCGGACCGCACTCACGCCATGATCGAGCATCATGTCGACATATCCGCGCAGCGCAACCCGAGTCCGCTCAATCGCAGCTGGCGACAATTGCCCAGAACTATCGACGCCCTCGCCCAGACGAACAATCGTGTTCTTCCGGGTAACCTCGCGCACAACGGAACCAGACTGCGCATCGACGTCAGTAATGAGGAGGCGGATGGAATTGGTACCACAATCCACGGCAGCTAAAGAGAGCGTGCCGGGTGTCTTGTTCGGGGCGTTGCTCGATTCCGCCGACTGAGCCTCGAGCGTCGAATCGGTAGCCATGGGCAGGCTAATCCCCAGTTCTTCTACCGTCGGCCATTGATCCGGAAGGGCAGTTCCGCGCAGCTCAGGGTTCTGGGCCAGCGCTAAAGCGACGGTCTCGGTGCCCAGGCGAACGGTGTCAGGCCCCTCCGCCAGAGCGTAAGCCATGAGAACGTGCAGGCACTTCACCCGATCGGGCATTCCGCCGCCGGAAAAGGAGGTTCCCAAATCCTCAATACTGTTGCGGACGCTCAGGTAGTTTTCGTGCGCGGCCCGGTAATCGGCGGCCAGCGCCTCATCGGTTTCCAGCCGCTCGGTCATCCATTTCATGACCCCAGCGACTTCGAGTCGCGATGCCTCCGCCGTCAAACGCGGGTCAGTCAAGTAATACAGCGTCGGAAAAGGGGTACCGTCGTCCAGCCGGGGGGCCGTCGTCACGACAGCCGGCTGACCATCGGGAGTGCGATATGCCACCTCGAGAGCACCACGGGGACGCCGCCCTAATTGGTCGGTCATGATGGCCATATCGTCGTCGGACACTCCGGAGAAACTCGTCATGTCCACTTATTTTAATTCTCCCCCAGGCCGGACCTAATCCCCAGGCCGAATTCGTAGGCCGGACCTAATTCCCAGGCTGAACCTGGTTCGCGTTAGCCGGTGCCGGCGCTTGACGGTTCGGATCCGGATCATTCACCGTCGGAACACCCAATGATGGTGCTTCGTCCTCGTGCTGCTCTTTATCCGACGGCTTCTCGCGGACCGAACTCCACAACTGCGTGTACCACGGATCCTGGTGTTCGTCTTTCTTCGAATCCGATTCCTCCGGGGCGCCCGTCGTAATCGAAGGATCGATAATCCGCCAGGACGTTTCCCCCCGCTCGACCATGCCTAGTCGCAGCCGAGCCTGCTCTTTGACGAAATCATCGTCGTTATACAGATCCAGCTGTTTTTGCAGCTCAGTCTTCTCTTCTTCCTGGTGAGCTATATCAATATGAAGTTGTTGCAACTCACTACGTTGCTGAAAGTATGACTTCAGTGGCGGGGCAACAGTCATCGTCATCGCCACCACAAGACAGGCCAAAATAATCAGCCTTACCGCGGATTGTTGACTAGGAACAGTCAACACCCACTGTTTACGGCTCCCGCCGAAGCGGAATTCACGCAATCGACGTTGCGCACGACGCCGACGCGACTGACGCGCCGGCTTGGGCAACGTACCCTTACGTTCCGACGCGGTATCTGACTCAACACCAGCGTCGGAATCGGACGCAGTGACACCCTCATCAGGTTTGCCGACCTGTCGACCATTCATGCGATGGTCGGCAGCCGTTGACGCTGCAGTAGCGCTATCGGCGTGATCGCGCTCTCCCCCTGCTGCGAGAGAATCCGATCCTGCCGGCGATCCTGATTCAGGTGTACGTGCCATAGGCTGTGATCTTAGCCGTTAAAGCGCGGGAAAGCTGAGCGCCCAGCGTAAACGGCAGCGTCGCCCAAGAATTCCTCGATGCGCAGCAACTGGTTGTACTTAGCAACACGCTCAGAGCGAGCCGGAGCACCGCTCTTAATCTGGCCACAGCTGTAAGCAACCGAAAGGTCAGCGATGGTCGTGTCCTCGGTCTCGCCGGAACGGTGGGACATCATGCAGCGGTAGTTGTTGTTCTGAGCCAGCTGCACAGCGTCGGCAGTCTCAGAGAGGGAACCGATCTGGTTAACCTTAACCAGCAGGGCGTTCGCAGCCTTCTTTTCGATGCCTTCCTTCAAGCGAGCCGGGTTGGTGACGAAGAAGTCGTCGCCGACGATCTGGACCTTGTCGCCGATCTCGGCGGTGAGCTTGGTGTAGCCCTCCCAGTCGTCTTCCTGCAGCGGGTCCTCGATGGACACGATCGGGTAGTTCTCGACGAGCTCCTCGTAGACCTTGACCATGTCCTCGGCACTGTGCTCGCCGCCCTCGAAGTTGTAGACGCCCTTGTCCTTGTCGTAGAACTCGGAAGATGCAGCGTCCAGAGCGAAAGCGATGTCCTCGCCGAGCTTGTAGCCGGCCTTCTTCACAGCCTCAGCAATGAGGTCCAGAGCTTCCTTAGTGGAATCAACCGACGGAGCGAAGCCACCCTCGTCGCCAAGACCCGTGGACAGACCCTTGGACTTAATGACGGACTTCAAGTTGTGGTAAACCTCCGCACCCATACGGAGAGCCTCACGGAAGGAATCTGCACCAATCGGAGCGATCATGAATTCCTGGACGTCGACGCCGGAGTCCGCGTGGGCACCACCGTTGACGATGTTCATCATCGGTACGGGGAGTACGTGAGCGTTCGGGCCGCCGAGGTAGCGGAAGAGCTCGAGGTTGGCGGAGCTGGCAGCGGCCTTCGCCGTAGCCAGGGAGACACCGAGGATCGCGTTCGCGCCCAGGTTGGACTTGTTGTCCGACCCGTCAAGATCCAACATCACCTTGTCGACGAGGCGCTGGTCGTCAGCCTCAAGACCGGTCACTGCCGGAGCGATCTTTTCATTGACGTTCTCGACGGCCTGACGAACGCCCTTGCCCAGGTAGCGGTCGCCACCGTCGCGGAGTTCGTGAGCCTCGTGAACACCGGTGGAAGCACCGGACGGAACGCCTGCACGGCCGAACGAAGCGTCGTCAAGAAGAACCTCAACCTCAACAGTCGGGTTGCCGCGTGAGTCTAGAATCTCGCGAGCTTGAACATCGATAATCTGAGCCACAATGGCCTCCTGTTTATTCGACTACAACCTATCTAATCAGGGCCCCGCGCAATCAACAGACGCCACCGGCAACGCTGTGGCTAACACAGCACATGATGGCGAGGACGCAGCGCGACCTACGCCTTCTATTGTGGCACGATCCCGAAATAATGGCATCCATGATGAAGGTCACTCCGTTATGACGGTCACCCTACAAACCGGGCACAAAACAACAATTATCCTGCATAAATGGATATTTATAAACGTAAACGGACATTTTGGCGGGCTGGACTGTGTCCAAGAACACGCCCATAAACGGCCCTCAGGGTCGCACGAACAATGTATTCGACGTAGCGCGAACACCGCGATCTACGTATCGCCAGGACTTATGCCGGCTTCTGTTGGAGCGAATAATTGGCAGCCGCTCGCCGCACATCCTCCACGTACTGCGCCGAGTTATTGTACGAGCGCACGGCCGATTTCCACCCGTCCGCCGTCGATAAGTCACGATCAAAATCGCACAAAAGATTCACTGCCGCGACTGCAGCATCATCAATATTGTCGGGGTCAGCCTTACCATCCGCATTGGCATCAACCCCATACTTCTCCCACGACTGGGGAATGAACTGCAGGGGACCCATCGCCCGGTCCTTTTCCTTATCGCCGTCCAGTTCGCCATTGTCGGTATCGGGCAGGTTCTCCAAACCGGGTGCACCGTCCAGCTGAACGCCGCGAATGTGCGGCTTAACGTCGCCATTGGAATCAATGGAAACCGAATCAAAATGGTGCCCGTTGTAGGTGCCGTGGCGGGTTTCTACCCAGCCCAGACCAGCCAGCGTCGTCCAACCCAGATGACACCCCGGTTTCGAATGGCGGGCCACCACATTCGCATTCGCGTACGCGCTCAAGGCTTCAACAGAAATGCCGGTTTTCTTCGAAATCGGCTCCGCCCAGGTCCGAAATTCTTCCGACGTGCGCGTGTGCTTGGACGTATCGACTGCCGGAGCCGCAACCCCATTCGGCGGCGGAACGTCCGATGGAATCGGCTTTCGCATCGACGAACTATCGGTATGGACGTGGGATACCAACCAACCAATAGTGACGATGACCAGCGCCAACACCGCGAAAACAGCAATGAGGGTACGTGCAGATTTCATAACCCAGAACACAGACTCCGATTCGGTGAGATAACGGCGTTATGACGACGAACCGGGGTCCTCGTGAGAAGCCGGAGCCGACCACGACTCATCGGCAGCTGACTGCTCACGTCGTTTCCCTTCCTCCCACAAACGATTCTGCTCATCCAGGCCAACTGGACGCTCCGTCTCCTCGAACAGATAGGGAGCGCGCGTCCGCATCTTATGAACAAACGACGCCGCAACGTGCCCAATATCGAAAGCGCCGCGTCGGTTAGCTATCTCCGCATGGAAAAGAACCTGCAAGAAGATATCCGACAGCTCATCACACAGCCGCTTTTCCGACGCCAGATCCCCGGCCTGCCACGTATCGATGGACTGGGCTAACTCCTCAACTTCCTCACGCAGATAGGCAAGCAGAGACTGATGGCTTTGGCTCTGCTCCCACTCCCCTTGGTGCAACGCACGCGACATCACCGCAATGGCCTCTTCGATCTCGTTGAGAACAGCCTCCGGGATCTCACTTTGGCTCGGACTGGAAGCGTCGCCTGATTCGGTGGTTTCGTCGATGCCACCAGTGTTTTCGTCGTCAGCGGTTTCGCCATCGGCACCATCGCCCACGACAGCGGTCCCGTGAATCACACCGGCACCGGCGCTCCCCGTACCGTCCTGGTCTCCCCCGTTGCGTTGGTCAGAAGGATAATCGGACTCCCCTGCCGACGAATCCTCTGCCGACGAATCCTCTGCGTACGCTTCTTCCGACGTCTCCGCACCATCTGTCAACTGCGGAATTGCTTTCAATGCGAAGTCATAATCCGGATACGCCGCCGGATTCTCCGCCTCAATCCCCTCCAACTCGCCCGAAGCACCAGAGCTCAGCGCATTATTCGACGAGCCCGAAGCCAGCGCGCGGTCCGGCCGTCGTTGGAAATACAAGGAGGGCGCTACTAACAGCTGGTCACCACTGTGGAGCCTCTCGCGCACCCATTCGTTATAGGGATCAGTGGTGATCAATGTGTCGGTGTCATCCACCACATGGCCGCCTAGATCGGCAATCACCCAACGGATGCGGACTGGGACTTCTTCGGTGTAGCACACGTCATTGCCCACCAGAGAAACAGCGTCGACGGGCAGCATGCCAGGAAAACGAGGATCGAGGACAATGACAGACATGGCTATATATTAACGGACCTTACTTTTAGTGGAATTCTTTTGGTGACTCTTGCCCCCAGCAGTGTCCGGCTGCACACCAGAAGCAACCTCCCGGTGCGGCTTACCCAGCAACGACGTCATCACGTCCGCACACCACTGCAACAATTCCTCATCTTTGACGGCTTGGGCCCGAATACCCCGCCCTTTCTTGGGCGCTGGAACCACAACATTATGGGTTGTGGCACGGTATTGCGCACCGGGGTACAGCCGGCCCAAACGCACTCGCCCTGAATCGGGCAGTTCAATCGGCGAGAACGAAATAGCGGCCTTGTTCGCGCCGGTTGCCACAACATCGGTCACGCCACATTCGCGGCAGACCATGCGTAACCGGGCGACGGCGAGCAGCCGGTCAATTTCCTGTGGTGGCTGGCCATACCTATCCACCAATTCCGCGCGGACATTCTGCAAGGCCTCTTCGTTCTTCGCTTGAGCGAGGTCCCGGTACGCGGCCAAACGTAACCGTTCAGAGGCGATATAACTGGTCGGAATGTGTGCATCGACGTTGATATCAATGCGCGTTTCCTTATTCTCTTTATCGCTTCCGTCGATTGGCTTGCCGTCGGCCATCGCTTTGAACGCCTCGACGGCCTCACCAACGAGGCGGACATAGAGGTCAAAGCCGACGCCAGCGATGTGGCCCGACTGCTCAGCGCCCAACACATTGCCGGCCCCGCGCATTTCAAGGTCTTTCATGGCGACGGCCATCCCGGCGCCGAGATCATTGTTCTGCGCAATCGTCGATAAACGGTCATAGGACGTTTCGGTCAATGTTTGCGACGGAGGATACAAGAAATAGGCATAGCCTCGTTCGCGCGACCGGCCGACGCGACCACGAAGCTGGTGCAGCTGGGCCAATCCCATGTGGTGGGCATTCTCGACGATCAGCGTGTTGGCATTCGAAATATCCAATCCCGTTTCGACGATCGTCGTGCAGACCAACACGTCGTACTCGCGGTCCCAGAACCCTTCGACAGTGTTCTCCAGCTGATCCTCATTCATCTGCCCATGTGCCACGACCACGCGCGCTTCCGGAACAAGCTCACGAATATGTTGCGCGACCTGTTCGATAGAACGCACACGGTTGTGCACATAAAACACCTGGCCATCGCGCAACAGCTCACGACGAATAGCCGCCGCGATCTGCTTATCCTCTTGCACACCCACATAGGTCAACACGGGGTGGCGATCTTCCGGCGGGGTGAGGATCGTCGACATATCGCGAATTCCCGCCATCGACATCTCCAACGTGCGGGGAATAGGTGTCGCGGACATTGTCAACATGTCGACGTGGGAACGCAGCGCCTTGATGTGCTCCTTGTGTTCCACACCGAAACGCTGTTCCTCGTCGACAATAACGAGGCCTAAGTTCTTCCACTGCACCCCTGTCTGCAGCAGGCGGTGAGTACCGATCACGATGTCGACCTGCCCCTCGGCAAGCCCGGTCAGGACTTCGCGGGCCTGCTTCGGCGTGGTGAAGCGGGACAGCTGGCGGATCGTGATGGGGAAACCTTCCATGCGCTCGCTGAAGGTCGCGAAATGCTGCTGCGCCAGCAACGTCGTAGGAACAAGGAGAACCACCTGTTTGCCGTCCTGAACAGCCTTGAATGCGGCACGGACGGCGACCTCGGTTTTGCCGTATCCCACGTCGCCCACAATCACGCGGTCCATGGGGACGGGCTTCTCCATATCCTCTTTGACCGCTTCGATGGCGTTGTACTGGTCTTCCGTTTCCGTGAACGGGAAATTATCCTCCATTTCCCGCTGCCACGGGGTGTCCGGTGAGAACGCGTAACCCGGCGCGGCTTGGCGCTTGGCATAGAGTTGCACGAGGTCGGCGGCTATATCGCGAACCGCGGCGCGCGCTTTCTTCTTGGTGTTTTTCCAATCGGATCCGCCCATTTTCGATAGCGACGGGTTTTCACCGCCGACATACCGCGAGAGCAAATCCAGACTGTCCATAGGAACGTAAAGGTGGTCGGCTGCACCGCCTCGCTTCGACGGGGCATATTCCAGGACCATGTATTCCCGACGGGTCGCGTCAGCACCCTTGCCGACGGTGCGCTCCTGCATTTTCACGAATCGGCCGATGCCATGAGTCTCATGGACGACGAGATCGCCCGGGTTGAGCGAGAGCGGGTCGACGCGGTTGCGTTTACGCCATGGCCGACGACGGCCATCGCCATAAGCAACGATGCGGTTACCGGTGAAGTCGGTTTCGGCGACGACGAGCAGGGGCCGGGCGTCATCAACGTGCGGGATGACTAAGCCCCCGTGCAACACTGCCCGAATAACAGTGGCTTTACCCGGCGCGGACGGATTCTGGGGATCCGCATCGGGCGTCACACCGATTCCGGCCTCACGGAAACGACCGCTCATGCGTTGTGCGGAAGCGGGGGTGAGTGCCGTAAACACGAGCCGGCCACCGTGTGCCACGTGGTCGTGAAGCTCCGACATCGCTTTCTCCACGTCGCCCGGTTTCCCCTTGGGCTGAGGCCCGGTGGAGAAATCCAACTCTAGGGTGGACGATGCCTCCGCGCTGCCTAAGAACCCCGGAGGAGCACACGTCCACCAGGACAAACCGTGGTGTTCCGCCGTCTTCTCCATGGCACCCAGGGAGCGATATGCGCTCTGGTCCACGTTCAGATCATCGTTGCCGTCCTCAGCTTCCGCCAGCGCAGCGGTGTCAATCGGTGACTCCGCCCCCATCGCGGCAGCCTCCCACCCGGCTTTGACAAACTCTTTGCCGGTGGCAATCAAGTCGTCGGCCCGGCGCTGTACTTTCTCCGGCGACATCACCAGTACCGTGGTCGTCACCGACGGATCTGCGGCGGCCACTTCCTCAGGAAGCGTCACCATCGGACCGTCGAAAAGCACAGGAATGAGGGACTCCATCCCCTCAACGGCGACACCTTCGCTGATCTTCGTCAATGCGTCCGCAAGCGTGGCATTCGATGCGTGGGTGCGTGCCATTTTCTCGGCGCGGGCGCGGACGGCGTCGTCGATACGAAGTTCACGGCACGGGTAAACAGGCACGGCACCTGGATCAAAATTCTCGATAGTTCGCTGGTCCCCCACCGAAAACGCACGCAAATCGGAAATCTCGTCACCCCACAATTCGGCGCGCACCGGGAGCTCGGCCGTGGAGGGGAAAATATCCACCACACCACCGCGAACGGCGAATTCCCCCCGCTTGCCGACGAGATCCACGTGCTGATAACCCATCTCGGCTAAACGAGTGGCGATCCCCGTGACATCGGTGTCCTCCGCGAGGATGATCGGTTCGCGCTCCCCCAGGCCCTTCATGATGGGCTGGATGAACGACCGCGCCGGGGCAACGACAATGCGAATTGGCTGCTCACCGGGGATGTCATGGGGGTGAGCAAGGCGGCGAAGCACCTTTAACCGGGCACCTACTGTTTCCGAACCGGGCGACAAACGCTCATGCGGGAGCGTTTCCCAGGCGGGGAACATGGCGACGGCATCGCCCATCATGTCGCGCAATTCTGCAGTGAGATCCTGGGCTTCGCGGCTGGTCGCGGTCACGATGACAACGACAGATTTTTCGGCGATTGCCCTGGCCACCCACGACCGTGCCTCGTCGATGGCTGAGATGTGCAGCCGCGGCTCCCCCACTGAGGCCAGGACTCCTTGGAGTTTCGGCGATTGCAGCGCCAACTGCACCACCCCGGCCAAGGGTGGCCAGCCCAATCCTTCCGACGCGTCCTTCCCTTCAGGTTTGCGCACTGCCGCACGAGCAGCGTCGGACGCGGACGCATCGGATGGGGGCATGGGAGTCTGTGCAGAGGTGTGCGTCATGAGGCTGATTGTAATGGGGAACCTTGCGGCGGAGTGTCGCGGATACTAGTCGTCGGTCTCGTCCGAATCCTGGCCCTCTGAGGTGGACGAACTGGACTGCTCCGCGTCCCGCTGCTGTTGCCTGTACACCTCGGCCGGATCGGCATCCTTACCAGCACCGAGTCTGACACCTTGCTGGCCGGCCTCTCCCTCGACGTCCTCATGGAGGATCGGGTCCTTCTCCATTCCCGCGAGGCCATTCCACATGAGGTTCACGATGTGAGCAGCAACCGCGTCCTTGGGAAACACGTGTGTGTTATCGCTGTCGCTATCGCCATCACTACCGCTTCCTGCGGCTCCACCTTTTTCACTGCCGACGCTGTTCGCACTGCTTTCACTCCCGACGCCCATCGAGTTGACGGTCCACCACTGCGCCACCATCGCGACGCACCCCATCATGCCCTGGGCATAGAGCTCCGCCAGACGCTCATCTAAACCATTCCGTTTAAAAGCGTCGGCAAGAATATGGGACGCGCGATTCACCGAAAGGCCGAGCAAAGTGGAATGGACACCGTCCTCAGCCGACGAGTGATCCTCCGCCGACTTCCCATGATGCGATGCCGCCTTCGACTGCGAAGATCTCCCCACAGCCCCCACAACAGCTCCATCGCGAGCGAGAATCCGGAAACCTTCCTCATTTTTCTCCGCGAAATCCAGGACCGCGTAGACCGCCCGTTCAATTCGGATACGCGACCGCCCCTGAACGAGTGCTTCGTCGATAGTGCGGTCGAGAGCGACCATATCTTCGTCGATAACTGCCTGGTAGAGCCCCTCTTTCCCACCAAAATGTTCATAAATGACGGGCTTGGACACACCGGCGCGCGCAGCGAGCTCTTCGACGCTAGTACCTTCAATGCCTTTTTCAGCAAAGACAGGCCTACTCATAGCGATCAATTGGGAGCGACGTTCTGCTGCCGACATACGTTGACGTGTCATGTCTTCAGGATATCTGGAACGTACCCCACGTTGTCGTAGTGCTAGAAAAATGTAGAACACGAGGAAACGAGACGCGGACCTGGAACGATGGCTGCACAATAATCGCACTTAAATCGCACCTGATCGCGGGGCTGCACGGAAGGGAGCATGGGTTTGTTGGTGTGTTGTTCAGGGGAAATGGCACTTTGGGCGGCTCGTCGGGTAGAGTAAGGCGCCGCAGCGACGGACATCGTCCTCCTGTGTTTTCTCCCGTGGTGTAATAGGCAACACAGCTGGTTTTGGTCCAGCCGTTCTAGGTTCGAGTCCTGGCGGGAGAGCCACAACTATATGATCGGATCTATCACCCGAATACTCATAAACGATGGGAGAGTCCGTGAGTACTACCCCAGTTGCAGTCATTGTTTTGGCCGCAGGGGCTGGCACCCGAATGAAGTCAGATACCCCAAAAATGCTTCATCAGATTGGGGGGCGCTCACTACTCTCCCATTCTTTGTATGCAGCGAAGGGGTTGAACCCCGACCACCTCGTGGTCGTTGTCGGCCATCAGAAGGAACTCGTCGCGCAGGCTGTTGAAGCCTGGCAAGAAGAAACCTCGACGACGTCTGGCGTCGCCTTGGCTCATCAGGAGCAACAGAACGGCACCGGTCACGCCGTCATGTGCGGCATGGACAGCGATGAATTAGCTGGCTTCACGGGGACAGTCGTCGTCACGAATGCCGACGTTCCTCTCCTGTCGTCCTCGACGCTCGATTCGCTGGTCAACGCCCACACCCATGCACCGGCAGCAGCCGTGACCGTGCTTACCGTGGAAGCGCCGACACCGACGGGCTATGGGCGCATCATCCGCAATGCCGATGGCGAAGTAACAGCGATCGTCGAGGAAAAAGACGCCACCGAGGACCAGCGTCGAATCAAAGAAGTGAACACCGGCGTCTTCGCGTTCGATGCCGACGTGTTGCGCAGCTCATTGGGCAAGTTGGACACGAACAATGCCCAGGGCGAGATGTACTTGACCGACGTGCTTGGCATTGCCCGGAACGAAGGGCTCATTGCCCGCGGGCACATGGCCCATGATCCCGCAGAATTGGCCGGTGTGAATGATCGCGTCCAGCTAGCTGCCGCCGGGCGGGTGCTCAACCGGCATATTTGCGAGCAGCATATGCGCAACGGGGCCACCATCATCGATCCCGAATCCACGTGGATTGATGTCGATGTCACTATCGGACGTGATGTCACCATTCATCCGGGGACTCAACTTCACGGTACAACACATATTGAGGACAACGCGGAGATCGGACCCGATACCACCCTCACTAATGTCACCGTTGGTTCGGGAACTCAAGTTGTCCGCTCGCACGGTTCCGATTCCACCATTGGCAGCAATGCCCACGTCGGTCCGTTCTCCTACCTACGCCCCGGAACTCACTTGGGCGACGAGGGGAAGATCGGGACCTACGTCGAGACCAAGAATGCCACCATCGGCCGTGGTACGAAGGTTCCGCACCTCACTTATGTTGGCGACGCCACCATCGGCGAGTATTCGAATATCGGATGCTCCTCGGTGTTCGCGAACTATGACGGGGTGAACAAGCACCACACGACCGTCGGGTCCCACGTCAGGACAGGCTCTGATACCACCTTCGTTGCGCCTGTGACCGTGGGCGATGGCGCCTATTCCGGGGCGGGAACGGTGATTACCGACGACGTTCCCGCTGGTGCGCTGGTTGTCCCGGGTGCCCGGCAGCGGGTCATCGAAGGGTGGGTGGCTAAGAAACGCCCGGGAACTGCAGCAGCGCGCGCGGCAGAGGCCGCCGGTACCCCCGAAAGCACAGGTAAAGCCCCCAGCAATTCGGCACCATCTGACAACTCGCGGACTAATAGGACGTAGTATCACTAAGTGCCGGGGATAGTTGGTGAGTCCCACTATCCCATGCCTGCAGGGTTAATCAGATTTCCACTCTGACTGCCGATAAACGTGATCACCGTGGTCAACACAGAAAGGCATACCGTGAATTCACACTGGACGGAAAACCAGAAAAACCTCATGCTCTTCTCTGGGCGTGCCCACCCCGCTCTGGGAGAGCAAGTCGCCAAAGAACTAGGTATCGAGCTCACCCCCACCACCGCCCGCGACTTCGCCAATGGCGAGATCTTCGTTCGCTTCGAGGAATCCGTCCGCGGTTGCGATGCTTTCGTCTTGCAGTCCCACCCGCAGCCGCTGAACAAGTGGCTGATGGAACAGCTCATTATGATCGACGCGCTTAAGCGTGGATCTGCAAAGCGCATCACAGCAATTCTCCCCTTCTACCCCTATGCCCGCCAGGATAAGAAGCACCGTGGCCGCGAGCCGATTTCCGCTCGCCTGGTTGCAGACCTCTTGAAGTCTGCCGGGGCAGATCGTATTGTGTCTGTGGACCTCCACACGGACCAGATCCAGGGATTCTTCGACGGTCCTGTTGATCACATGCACGCTATGCCGATCCTCACGGATTACGTCAAGGCCAACTACGACACGTCGAACATCGTTGTGGTCTCCCCCGACGCAGGTCGTGTCAAGGTGGCCGAAAAGTGGGCACAGGTCCTGGGTAACGCACCCCTCGCCTTCGTCCACAAGACCCGCGACATTGACGTCGCGAACAAGATTACGTCCAACCGTGTTGTCGGTGACGTGTCCGGCCGAACCTGTGTGCTGCTCGACGACATGATCGACACTGGCGGAACCATTGCAGGCGCTGTCAAGGTGCTCCGTGAAGCTGGCGCGAATGACGTCATTATCGCCACGACCCACGGTGTGTTCTCTGATCCGGCTCGCGAGCGCCTGTCCGAATGTGGTGCGCGCGAAGTGATTACCACCGATACGCTGCCGCAAAACACGGATCACTGGGACAACCTCACGGTTCTATCGATTGCCCCGCTGTTGGCAAAGACCATTCACGAGATCTTCGAAAACGGATCCGTCACCAACCTCTTCGAGTAAGCGACCCCCGTCGGCGCTGACTACGTTGTCGCTACTTGCCTCGCATCGTCGCTACCCGATGAGCGAGGTTCTCGGCCGGACGAACGTTTGGTTCCTCCGGCCAATCTTGCTATCCTGGGCCGGTATGTCTCGGCGAGGGCGGCCCGTAACCGTGCACACACAAGAACTGTGCACAAGTACAGGGCCCCGTTATCGACGCGATGAAAATCTACAGCGGCATACACACGGCTCGGCGAAGCCAGCCCACTGGTATGCAATGGTTCCCACTGCGAAACCATTCCGCTTTTTCTGCGTGATTCTCTCTCCGGGGCGACAGACGCGCAGATATTCCTACACTACGTTCCTTTCTGCTCGTTCATCGCTGATGATTGGAGATTATTGTGGCAACAAACATTACCGACCTTGAAGCATTGCCCCGTCACGAATTTGGCAAAGGCGCTTCCCGGCGTCTGCGTCGCGCAGGCCGCATCCCTGCCGTGATCTACGGCAAAGAACTCGACGCGCCCATCCACATTTCGGTGGACTCCATCGAATTCCACGCAGTTCTGCGTAACCACGGCGCCAACGCCATCGTCGACCTCAACGTTGACGGCGAAAAGCACCTGACCATGGTGAAGGCCGTCGACCAGAACGTCCTCACGCTCGACGCCGACCACGCTGACCTCCTGGCTATTCGCCGCGGCGAAAAGGTTGAGGTTGAGGTTCCGGTTGTTACCGAGGGCGAGGTTGCTCCGGGTGCCATGCTCATGCAGGATGTCGACGTTATCGACGTCGAAGCCGACGTTCTGTCCATTCCGGAAGAAATCACCATTGATGTTGAGGGTCTGGAAGTTGGTACCCAGATCACCGCTGGCGACGTCCAGATGCCGGCCAACACGACGTTGATCTCTGATCCGGAGACGTTGATCGTTAACGTGGTCGTTCCTGAGGTTGCCGACACCGACTCTGACAACGAGGAAAGCACCGAGGCTGAAGAGGCCGAAGGCGAGGCCACCGAGGCTGAGGGCGAGTCCGAAGAGGGCGAGTCCGAAGAGTAATTCAGACCGTTTTCCGTGGGTATGTTTTCAACGTCTCAATCACGCGGCGGGAGCGCGTCGCGGCGTAGTTCGGCCGGAAGCCGGGGCACTGACTCACAGTCATTCCTGGTGATCGGGCTGGGCAATCCCGGCTCTCAATACGAGGGCACTCGCCACAATATTGGCCAGATGGCCCTCGACGAGGTGGCGTCCCGCGCACTCCCCGTCCCCGTGACTTTATCGACGCACAAGAAAACGAACACGGATTCGGCGGAGATGTCGCTGTCAGGCCCGAATGGTTCGTCTGTCTCCCTTATTCTGGGCCGTCCGCGGTCATATATGAACCTCTCGGGTGGGCCGACCTCTGCCTTGGCTCGCTTCTTCCACATTTCTCCCCAGAACGTCATTGTTCTCCACGACGACCTCGACCTCGATTTCGGGACAGTTCGTCTTAAACGGGGCGGTGGCGAAGGCGGCCATAACGGGCTGAGGGATATCACCAAAGCCTTGGGGACGAAAGATTATCTCCGGGTGCGATTAGGAATTGGCCGCCCACCTGGACGTATGTCCCCCGCAGACTTTGTCTTAAAAAAGTTTTCGACGCGGGAATCCGTCGATGTGGATCTGATGTGTTCTACTGCTGCGGACGCCGTGGAGCTGCTGGCAACCCGCGGGTTGGAGTATGCCCAGAACACGATTCACGGGCGCTAGGCGCTAGGCCACGCTGGCGTTACCTGCGATTCCTCAATTTCTGAAGCGTCCGCTTGAGGTTATCGTCGTCCAACTCCGCGGTATCGACCTTGCGTAACTGCGCGAAGACATACGGGCACCGCATACACCGCGGCGACGAGTGACAGCACTTCTTCTTTGGCCCTTTTTCCAGGCATTTCGCTACTTCTTTATGCAGCGCGGTGGCCCCCATCGCCGACGGTGTCTCATTGAAGAGCACGCCCTTCTTGCGTGCTTCCAACCGGGCGTAATACTGCGCCTCGTAGGCTGCTTCCGCATCACGAAATGGGCACGGTTTTCGTTCTCCGTCGCACCCCGAATCGGCATCACATGGGCGTCGGATGGTCACATCTGCTGAAGAGTATGAGTAAGCACTGACTGCACGCTGGCGTGACGTGCGCTTTTTTCGCTTACCCACAATGATGACCTCTTGAGACTAATTACCTACCTTCACATTTCAGCCTTATTCCTCCAGTTTGGGCTGGTTAGGCTGATCGCTGTGAGGTTTCCCTTGTGCTCTCAGCCCTAACCATAACACCGGGACAGTAGCCTCTGTAAGAATTGGGGGTGAACGTTGATCCCCCTATTCTTGTCGGCAATTGTTCTTAAAGGTTGGTTGCGCCCTTCATGGGGTCACTGGCCCAACGCACGCTGTCCTCTCCCACCCTTTTCCCCGGAAATTCTCAGCGGAATTCTCAGCAAAACGTCTCTAGGATGAGAACGAAAGAGCATGGCGTAAACCGAAATACTTTCGCCTGTCCTTCTACAAGGCCCTGGGGCGCACCAATATCCCTGGGCAACCCATCTTTCCAATCATCAAACAGTTATTAGCGAGGAGACAGCCCTTGTCCATTCGTCCCAATGCGATCACCGATCCGCATATGAACCGCGGTACCGCATATACATATGAAGAGCGTAAGAAACTTGGACTCACCGGCCGGCTACCGTCGGGAGTGGAAACCCTCGAATCTCAGGCACAGCGCTGCTATCAGCAATTAAGCCAATTCGAAAACAACCTCAACAAATATCATTACTTAGACGAACTGCACGGCCGTAACGAGACCGTCTATTTCAAACTCCTCGTTGACCACCTCAAAGAGCTCCTCCCCATCGTGTACGACCCCACCATCGGCGACGCGATTGAAAACTGGTCACAGGACTACCGCCGCTCACACGCTGTATATCTCTCCATCGATCGTGTCGACGAAATCCGCGAAAGCTTCGAAACCCTGGGACTTGGGCCCGACGACGTCGACCTCATCGTCTGCTCCGATGCCGAAGAAATCCTGGGCATCGGCGACTGGGGAGTCAACGGAACCGATATCGCCATCGGAAAACTGGCCATCTACACCGCTGCTGCGGGCGGCGACCCCTCGCGCGTGATCGCGGTCAACCTCGACGTCGGTACTGATAATGAGGACCTCCTCAATTCGCCCTTCTATCTGGGGAATCGTCACGCACGCGTCCGTGGCGAGCGCTACGACAACCTGATTTCCGAGTACTTGCGCGTCGCGAGCGATATGTTCCCGAACGCGCTCCTACACTTTGAGGACTTCGGCCCGTCAAATGCGCGCCGTATTCTTCGCGACAATGCCGACAGCTACCGCATCTTTAACGATGACATGCAAGGCACAGGGGCTATTGTCACCGCCGCGGTCATGGCGGGGATGAAGGCAAACAACACCACGTTCGCTGACCAGCGTCTCGTCGTTTATGGTGCGGGAACAGCGGGCACAGGTATGGCAGACCAGATTCGCGCCGGAATGATTCGCGACGGTTTGAGCGAGGAAGAAGCGACACGGCGGATCTGGCTGATCGACGTCAACGGGTTGGTCACCGATGACATGGATAACCTCCCGGATTACCAGCAAACTTATGCGCGACCTGCGTCGGAAGTGAAAGACTGGGGCGGGAAAGATGGGAAAATCGGGTTGCTCGATGTGGTTCGCCATGCCCAGCCCACCATCCTCATCGGCACCTCGACTGACCACGGGGCATTTACCGAACCTGTGATCCAGGAGATGGCGAAACACTGCGACCGGCCCATCGTGCTGCCGTTGTCTAACCCAACCTCGCGCATTGAAGCGATGCCTGCCGACGTCGTGAAGTGGTCAGATGGGCGCGCTCTTGTCGCGGCGGGGATCCCCGTTGACGACTTCGAGTACAACGACGTCACCTACGAATTTGGCCAGGGCAACAATGCGTTGCTGTACCCAGGCCTCGGGTTGGGTGTCATCGTGTCACGAGCAGATCGTGTGACCGACGGAATGCTGCTGGCTGCGGCCTCGGCGGTTGCCAAGCAGGTGGACGCCTCCCAGCTTGGTGCGCCTATCCTGCCGCCGGTCGAGAATCTGCGGGCATCGTCGGCTCGGGTTGCGGAAGCCGTGATCCGTGAAGCGGTCGAGTCCGGTGTTGCGCAAAATGAGCCCGACAATGTTGTTGAGGCGGTTCGTCTCGCGATGTGGTGGCCGGAGTATCCGGACGAGCTAGCCACGGAACACGAGGGTGACAAGAAATAGACGACGAGGGATAGCCGACGGGGAATAAAACAGTGCGTACCCGTGCGCCGTGTACTTCTTATCCACTACCTGCCTTGAAGTAAAAGATCGACGACGCTGCCAGCGGTTCCTCCATGGGCGTATTCAACGCTCTGACCAGCCCATAATGACATGGAATCCGTCTGCTCTTGCTTGGTCGCGGCCTTCCGAATCGGCGAGGTGAGCCCATTGACCGCGGGATAGACCGATGGTGCGTTGGGGTGGGCGTCGATAAACGCGTTGCGACGCCCGCGTGCTGGCCGCCCGGAGTACGCGCGGGTGATCACGGTGTCGTCGGCCGTCGCTGAAATGAGTGCCTGTTTGTAAGGCTCATTCGTTCCCGCTTCGTCCGTCGCGGCGAAAATGGTTCCGGCTGCAACGGCGTCCGCCCCGTGGCGTAACGCCTCTCCTACGTGATCGGGAGTCGCGATGCCTCCTGCCGCGATGATGGCTGGGCGCGTCGGCGCGTCCGTGTTCGCGAATAGATCGGATACTGCCTGTACAAAGGACATCAATGGCTCGGAGCCGGGCTCTTCATCGGGTGTCATTGTCGCGCGGTGTCCACCGGCTTCCGGACCCTGAACAACGACAGCAGCCACGCCTCGGTCGGCCGCGGTCTGCGCTGCGTGGGTGGTGGCGACAGTTGCCCACACTTCAATTCCGCGCGATTGGAATTCGTCGACCAATTCCTCGGACGGGAGACCAAAGGTAAAACTCAGGACATCGGGGACCGAAACGGCCTCGTCGTGATTATCACCGTCAGCGGGACCCTCCCCTTGTTGCTCTCGTTGGGCGAGGCGTCGGCGTATGACCGCGAGCTTCCCCTCCCACTGGTCGTCAGTAGTCCAGTTCAACTCGGGTTCGGCCACACCGAATCGTTCGTAATCGTTCGCCAGCTCATCGCGGTATGCCGCAGCGCGATCGCGGTCCACTCCCGAGGGGCTGGGTTGTGGCACAAAAAGGTTGAGGCCATAAAAGGGTTGTGCACCGCGTTGTCGTGCCCGTTGAGCAACGTCGTCAAGTTCTTTCTCTACCGCTTCTGGGGTTTTGTAGCCCGCTGCTAGGAAACCGAGCACTCCGTGGGCAGCAACGGCATCAACCAACGCCGGCGAGGAGGGACCTCCCGCCATCGGGGCGGCGATAATGGTTCGGTAGGCTCTCGATTTCACTGTTGATTGTGCGGCTTCTTTCGGTTGTGTGTTCTGGGTCTCATTCATGGCGCTGAGAGTACAGCGTCATGACCGGGCAGAAAGGTAAAACACTAAAAACACTGCCCCCACTGTGGTGCGGCTATCATAGAGCGGTTAGATTAACGACGGCCTACACTGACGCCATTGCGGCAGCCGGACACAACCGGCAAATCAACCCGGCGAAATAAAACAGCCCGGAGACCAGCGAGAGGAAAAGGAACGCTCAGATGAGTACAGTCGCGGAGGAAAGCGCCCGACGCCGAACATTCGCAGTGATTGCACACCCCGACGCTGGTAAATCCACACTCACCGAGGCGCTAGCGCTCCACGCCCATGTGATCGCCGAAGCCGGGGCTGTTCATGGCAAGGCCGGCCGCAAGTCCACCGTGTCGGACTGGATGGAGATGGAAAAGGATCGTGGTATTTCCATCGCCTCGTCGGCTCTCCAATTCGAGTATCTGCCGGAAAATGCGCCGAAGGGCACGGAGCCCTACGTCATTAACTTAGTTGATACCCCTGGTCACGCGGACTTTTCGGAGGACACCTACCGTGTGCTCACCGCTGTGGACGCTGCTGTCATGCTCATCGACGGCGCGAAGGGCCTGGAGCCGCAGACGCTCAAGCTGTTCCGGGTGTGTAAAGCGCGTGGCCTTCCCATCATTACGGTGATTAACAAATGGGACCGCCCTGGCCGCGCTCCCCTCGAGCTCATGGACGAGATTGTCGACGAAATCGGCCTGCAGCCGACACCGCTATTTTGGCCCGTCGGAATGGCTGGGGACTTCCACGGCCTCGCCCGGCGCGACGCCGACGGTGACGTCACGGAATATATTCACTTCTTGCGCACCGCGGGTGGCTCAACGATCGCCCCGGAGGAGCACTACTCCCCCGACGAGGCATCGTCGAAGGAAGGCGATGTGTGGGACACCGCGGTCGAAGAGTGCGAGCTTCTCACCATGGATGGCGCCATCCATGACCAGGAGCTTTTCCTGGACTGCACCACCTCTCCTGTGGTGTTCGCGTCGGCAATGTTGAATTTTGGTGTGCATCAGATTTTGGACTTGCTGTGCCAACTTGCTCCTGAGCCGGGGCCGCGGAAAACTGATCCCAAGGTTCTCGAATCAGCGGGCAAGGCGACGGGGGCCATCGACACGGAGCGTTCACCGGAAGATCCGTTTTCCGGCGTGATTTTCAAGGTTCAGGCTGGTATGGATACCCATCACCGCGACAAGCTGGCCTTTATGCGGGTGGTGTCGGGCGAGTTCGATCGCGGGATGCAGGTTACTCATGCGCAATCTGGCCGCTCATTTTCGACGAAATACGCGCTCACCGTGTTTGGGCGAACGAGGTCGACGGTCGAAACGGCGTATCCCGGCGACATTGTGGGGCTCGTTAACGCGGGGTCATTAGCTCCCGGCGACACGATTTATGAGGGCACGAAGGTGCAATTTGCCCCTATGCCCCAGTTCGCGCCGGAAAATTTCCGTACGTTGCGCGCTCGCTCGCTGGGCAAATACAAGCAGTTCCGCAAAGCGTTGGAGCAGTTGTCGTCGGAGGGCGTGGTGCAGATTCTCCGCAACGATGCTCGTGGCGACGCTGCGCCGGTGATGGCTGCCGTCGGGCCCATGCAGTTTGAGGTCATGCAGGCCCGGATGGCGAACGAGTACAACGTCGAGACGGAAACGAGCCCCGTTCCGTATTCGGTGGCTCGGCGGACCGACCACGAGTCCGCCCCGGAGCTCAACCGCCAGCGCGGTGTGGAGGTGTTCACCCGTGATGATGGTGAGCTCATTGCCCTATTCGGCGACAAGTGGAAACTGCAGTTCATTGAGCGTGAGCATCCGGAGTTCACGCTCGAGCCGATGGTCGCTGACTAGTTCCAGCCGCACTCACCTCGGCCACCTTATTTACGACGCCTTATTTACGACGCGAACGTTTCGGCGAACCGGTCTGTTGCCGACACCAATGTCGACGTTGTTTCCTCCTCATACGACGCATGTCCGGACGTCGGTGACCACACGAACGTGGCTTCCGGCCAGGCTTGATGCAGCTGCCACGCTGTAATAGGCGGGCACACAACGTCGTAACGCCCTTGAGCAATCACAGCGGGAATTTCGCGGATCTTGTCGACGTCGCGCAACAGCTGCCCTCCCTCAAGGAACCCGTGGTTGACGAAATAGTGGTTCTCGATGCGCGCGAAGGCTAGAGCGAACCATTCATCTTCATGCGTATCTGTGGGCTGATCGTGCAGGTAGGACGTCGATCCTTCCCACACACTCCACGACCGGGCGGCCGCGACAGCTGTGTCGTGATCGTCCGACCGCAGCAGTTCGTGGTAGACGTCGATGAGGTTGACGTCGGGAAGGTGTGTCATTCCAGCCGGGTTGAGCGGTTCCGGTTTTTTATCGTCGGGAATGACAGAGAGGAAGCGCTCCCACTTGTCGGGGAACATGTAGGCTGCGCCGCCGTTGTAGTACCAATCGAGTTCGGTCCGTCGCAGCATAAAAATGCCTCGAAGGACGATCGCCAGGGTTCGTTCCGGGTGGGCCTGGGTGTAGGCGAGCGACAAGGTGGAACCCCATGATCCGCCGAACACGACCCACTTGTCGATGCCTAAGGTTTCTCGGATCGCTTCGATATCGCCGATCAATTCGGAGGTGGTATTCACCGAGAGTTCTGCGTCGATGTTGGTGTCGGGGTCGGCCAGGTGTGGGGTTGATTTCCCACATCCGCGCTGGTCAATGAGGATAATCCGGTACTTATCGGGGTTGAAGAAACGAGCCTCCTTGGCTGAGGTTCCGCCGCCCGGGCCACCGTGAATAAAGACGGCGGGAATGCCCTCCGGATTTCCGTACTCGGCATAGGCGATGTGCTGGGTGCTCGCTGGGGAGTCAGGGTCAACGGGTCGTTCGACGGTTCCTTCATTGAATGGGGTCGTCTCTGGGTAGAGGCCCTTATTTGCTGTCGCAATCTGGACGTCGTCTGAGTTCATGGTTCCCACCTAACCACATTGGTGACTCATCGCGCGTCCGCTAAGAAGTTCGTCCACGTTACTGCCTATTTCTTGCTATATACGCGTTATTTCATGCAGTACACATGCGTTTCACAGCCGTTAAGTAACAATTCTGTTTCGAGAGGCACGAAAAGTTGCACACATTGTGCAATTTTCTCTACTGTGGCTACGTCCTCCTCCTACGCGTCAAAGTCATGCAGTCCGCGTAGTGCCCCTGTAGGAGGTAATCACCCCTCTAAGAAAGGCTGGCTACCTATGGCGCGGTTTCTTTACCGTGTAGGCACTGCTGCCTACAAGCACAAATGGCGATTCATCGCCGTGTGGCTGCTCATCCTCATCGGGATGGGCGCGGCATCAGCTGCTCTATCAACTACAACAAGCTCCACTTTCTCGATCCCCGGTATTGAGAGCGAAAAAGCTCAAAACACCATGAAGGAGCGCTTCCCTGGAGCGGAAGACCAAACCACTGCCCCCACCGGCAAACTTGTCTTCCAGGCCGAAAATGGGAAGAAGCTCACTGATATCGACGAACAACAAGCGGTCAACGACACTCTGACCAAGCTCAAAGACGCCGGCATCCTGAAGTCTTCCGATTCGATGGTGGATCCTGCTACAGCTGCCGCTGGGATCACTCAGCAGATCACGGCCGTCGGCCAGCAACAGCAGTTGCCGGAAGAGCAGATTGCCAAGAATATCGAGTCGGTCTCGCCGCTATCAAGCGATCAGAAGACCGGCACGGTGGACATCACCTTCGATGCCGATACTGTCTCCGACATTCCGTCGTCGGATATAGATAAGTTCAAAGATATTGTCGACGATTCACGCTCATCGAACTTGGACATCCAGTATGAAGGACAGGCCTTCACGATGGAGGAGCCGAGTTCTGGCACGTCAGAGCTGATCGGTATTGCTGTCGCCCTTGTCGTTTTGATTATTACCTTCGGTAGCTTGATTGCTGCCGGTATGCCGATCATCACGGCGCTGGTTGGTGTGCTCATCGGCAACTTGGGCGTGATGGCACTGACCGGTTTGGTCGATAGCGTGAATGACTCCACACCGATGCTCGCTTCCATGCTGGGTCTCGCGGTGGGCATTGACTACGCGCTCTTCATTACGTCGCGGTACAAGAACGAGCTATCCAACTCGACCTCGAACCGGGTTCACGCTGCTGGACGCGCTGTGGGTACCGCCGGTTCATCCGTGGTGTTCGCGGGCCTTACCGTCATCGTGGCGCTGTGTGCGCTCTCTGTTGTGAGGATTCCATTCTTGACAACGATGGCGCTGACCGCTGCTGCCACGGTGGCCATCGCGGTGCTGGTGGCATTGACGCTACTGCCCGCCGTCTTGGGTCTCTTTGGCAAGGCGTTCTTCAAGGGCAATGTGCCGTTCATCGAGGCACCCGATCCGGAACGTGAAAAGCCAACCATGGGCCTGCGATGGGTTCGCATCATCCGCAAGCAGCCGTGGGCGTTCCTGGGTGTTGGAGTCATCGCCCTTGTGTTGGTGGCACTGCCCATGACGCGCATGAACCTTGCCCTGCCTACGGACGCCACCTCTGATCCGAATGAGTCGCCCCGGCAGGCTTATGAGATGGTCGACGACGCCTTCGGTCCCGGCCGTAACGCACCTCTCGTTGCTGTCATCGACGCCAAGGATGTGCCGCAGGATCAGCGCCAGGTTGCCTTTGCCAAGGCTGTTCAGGAGTTCAACACCATTGACGGTGTGAAGAACGCCATGCTCAGCCAGGTGAATGACTCCGGCGATACTGCCCAGGTGTTGATTGTCCCCACCACAGGCACGGTGGACGACAAGACCAAGGACACCATGCAGAAAGTCCGCGATAAGGAAGATTCCTACACTGAGGAAACCGGCGCTCACTATGGCATCACAGGTGTCACAGCTATTGAGACGGACATCTCCGATCGTCTGAACAATGTGCTGGTTCCCTACATCGCCATCGTCCTGGTCCTGGCCTTCTTCATCCTGATGCTGGTGTTCCGTTCGATCCCTGTCCCGCTCATCGCGGCTCTCGGGTTCGGGCTGACCGTCTGCGCAACCTTCGGCTTGACCGTCGGATTCTTCCAAGAGGGCTGGTTGGGCATCATTTCCGACCCGCAACCCATCATTTCGTTCCTGCCGATCATCCTGATCGGTATCGTCTTCGGTCTGGCCATGGACTACGAAGTGTTCTTGGTCTCCCGTATGCGCGAGGGATGGCATCACGGAAAGACAGCCGGCAATGCAACGGCCAACGGGTTCAAACACGGTGCCCGCGTCGTAACCGCCGCAGCATTGATCATGATCTCCGTGTTCGCAGCGTTCATGCTGCAGGACATGCAGGTCATTAAGACCATGGGCTTCGCGCTGGCCGTCGCGGTCTTCATCGATGCCTTCCTGGTTCGCATGACGCTGATTCCGGCGACCATGTTCATCCTTGGCGAAAAGGCCTGGTGGCTGCCTAAGTGGATGGCGAAGATTACGCCGCGGGTCGACGTCGAAGGCGAGGGAATTAAGGATATTACTCCCGACGACGACGGAGGTCAGGGTTCCGAAGATGGAGCGCAGAGCGGATCTCACGAGAGCGATCGGTCCGCTTCCGACGACGCCACCAGCAACCCGAATATCTCTGACCCGGTCGTTCCGGAACCGAGTAGCCGTCGCTCCGGTGGAGGACGCTCAACAGGCAGTTCGAAAGTAGATGCTGACTAATGACTGGCCTTCGCGAATCGAAGAAAGCGGCCACGAGACAAGCAATCGGGGACGCGACGCTCACGGTAATTACCCATCGGGGCATCGAGGGGTTAACCGTGGCGGCGGTTGCTGAGGAGGCCGGAGTGTCCGTGCGGACATTCCACAACTACTTCTCCTCAGTCAATGAAGCCCTGCAGTACCAGTGCTCAAACCTGCTTGATTCGTTTGCGTCGATTATTGAAAATGCGCCCGCCGAGTGGGACACGATCTCGTGCTTCGAGCACGCGGCCGAAGAGCTCATTCGCACCATCTTCGATAAGGGATGGGCGGCGACGAACCCGGAAGCCATCGGACTCTATCTTCTGAGATCCGACAATTCCGAGTTCGCGGACCAGTGCAAAGCGAACATTGAGACCATGCATGATGCCATTGCTGCTCGTGAGTCGACCCGGCGCGGCACCACCGTCTCTCCTCGTTCCCTGCACGTGTGCTTGCTCTACGAGCTCTCCATTGCCGCAATCAACGCTGTGATTACCAGCTTCGGTTTACGACGCGGTAAATCTCTGGCTGGTCAGGGCATTGCCAAGGAGGAGTTTCTGAAAACAATGAACGAATCCTTCGCAACAATCCGCGATCGGTTTATCGACGCACCCGTCGCGTAACCATTACCCCACCCCTGCTGCCGGATACTGCAGTTCACGTCCGCCGGCGGGTGTGACCTCATGGCGCTGTCACTACTCATTATTGGGTTGTGGCAGCGCCATTTGTGTGAGTGAGTAACATAGAGTTCGTTCTCAGGGCGGGGTGAAATTCCCCACCGGCGGTGAACCCCTTCTGACAGAGACGAAGAGGTAAGCCCGCGAGCGCTCTCACGTGCAAGGATGTGCACATGAGGGGTCTAGCAGATCCGGTGTAATTCCGGAGCCGACGGTCACAGTCCGGATGGAAGAGAATGTATTTCTGTATGCCTCTGAGGATCACGTCGTCTTGCTACGGAGAACATCGTGAATCCTTTTTCTCATCTTCTCGACGCCACAGTCGTCATCGCCGGCTATCCCATTCTGTGGCGTGAAATCATCGGCAACCTCTTTGGGCTCGCTTCTGCAGTCGGGGGCATGAAACGAGTGGTGTGGGCATGGCCGGTGGGTATCGTCGGCAATATTCTGCTTTTCACCGTGTTCTTGGGCGGGGTGTTTGATACCCCGCAAAATCTTGACCTCTATGGCCAGGCTGGGCGTCAGGTGATGTTCCTCATCGTCAGCGCTTATGGCTGGTACCAGTGGCGGGCTGCCCGGCTGCGAGGAATCCGGGAATGCCAGGACACCGACCCCTCGCGATCAATCGTCTCGGAACCGACCGAAGCGGCTGTGGAGCCTCACTGGGCAACGGCACGGCAACGGCTCACCATGGTTGGTGTCGCAGTCGTCGGAACTATTGTCTGCGCCTGGTTATTCAGCGCCCTGGGATCCTGGGGGCCGTGGTCCGATGCCTGGATTTTCGTCGGTTCCATGCTGGCCACCTACGGGATGGCGAAAGGATGGACGGAATTCTGGCTCATTTGGATCGGTGTGGACCTCGTCGGAATTCCGCTCCTTCTAGCAGCTGGTTACTACCCTTCTGCCGTGTTGTACATCGTGTACGCGGGTTTCGTGATCTGGGGATTCGTTGTGTGGGCACGGTTGCAACAGAACACGAGCCTCGAGCAAGTGGACCGCCAGACACACTCAATCACCGTGTAGTGGACGTGAGCGGCGGGCGCGTTGCTCTTTGCACGTTGCGCGCCGCACTAACCCGCGACCGCGGCAGCGTTGCTCACTGCCTTATTCGGACTGAGCGGTAACCAAGGCCTCTTCAAACGGTTCGGGGTTGACCTCGGCGGTGACGTGCGGGTCAAAGCTCGCCCGATTGTCTTTATCCACCAGGACCGCTCGGACGCCTTCAGCAAAATTCTCCTGGTAGCGCAGGACCTTTCCTACCTCGTACTCATTCTTCAGGCCTTGCCGCAGATCTTCCGCTTTCTCATTCGCGCGGAATAATAACGTCGTTGCCACCAGCGAGGATGGATTCGCCGAGCTCAACAGGTTATCAATAACAGCGATGAGCTCCTTGTCATAGCCACCCTTGTCAAGCTTCGCCTCAATATCGAACCAATCGCCTTCACTGAAGATGTCGTTAATCTCCTCAATATGGCGAGCTAAATACGAGGGTCCTGCCTCGGCGGCCGGACGCGCATAGGTGTCTAAAGCAGAATCGAGTCCGTGCTCATCAATCGCGTCCACGAAGTTCTCCACCTCGTGCGAGGAAATAATGTGCGTGGCCATCCCCGACCACAACATGTCGGCCTGCGTAAAGCGGTAACCCGTCAAACCCATAAACAGCGCTAGACCATTCGACGTCGTCCCGTCGGGATCCCCATAAGGCTGGCGAAGGTGCTGCATGGCGTAGGACACTCCCACGTCCGTCGAGAAACCAATAGCCATTTCTGGCATCGAGGCCCACGTGCGTTCCGTAATCACCCGGTGGGAGCCATGCAAGGAAATCCCCAGGCCACCACCCATGACAATGCCGTTCATCACGGCCACGAATGGCTTCGGAAACTCTGCCAACAGAGCGTTCATACGATATTCGTTCGTGAAGAACCCATCAGCAGCAGCACGCCCTTCTTCCGTGCCTTCAAGCTGAAGTTCGCGGACGCGCCTGACGTCGCCGCCGGCACAGTACGCTTTCGGCGTCGACGATGTAATGACGACAACATCGACCGCCGGATCAGTCGACCACGCGGTCAATGCATTTTCTATCGCCGCGCACATGTCGGTGTTCAGCGAGTTCAGTGCCTTGGGCCGGTCAAGAACGATATGGCCCACAGAACCGTGGACAGAGAGGTGAACATCATCCGTCGGTGACGTCACCGACGCGGTATCCCCTGCACCGGCTGCGGTGTGCTGATTGTCACTACTATGTTGCTGGTCACTTTTCTGTGCGTCTGCCATGAACGCAGTCTTCCACTCCCCACCCGTTTATGACAGTGATTTCGCCAAAAAAGAGCGAAATCACCCTCATTTATGCCCCCGGAATGGAGAGCACCGCGCACCCCCGAACGGTGGCTCCCCAGCAGTGATTACTTCTTCTTATCCTTGTTCTTCTTGCCCTTCTTCTTTGCCTTCTTTTTCGCCTTGACCTTATCTTTCTCTAAGTTCGAGGCCACATCAGGCACATAGCGGAAGTCACTGCGCGGCGGGCGCTCATAGTCACGTCGGGCAGGACGCTCGGGCATTTCAGGAATGTCCTGCTCAATGTGCTCATACGGAATAGAGGAGAGGAGATGGTTGATCACGTTAATACGCGACCGCTTTTTATCCTCGCTCTCGACGGTGTACCACGGCGCGGTGGGAATATCCGTGTGGACGAACATCTCGTCCTTCGCCTTCGAATAGTCCTCCCAGCGAGTGATGGACTGCATATCCATCGGCGATAGTTTCCACCGACGCAGCGGGTCATCCCGGCGCGACTCGAACCGGCGCAGCTGCTCTTCGTCGGACACCGAGAACCAATACTTACGCAGCATGATCCCATCTTCGACGAGGAGGCGCTCGAAAATCGGTGCCTGGTGGAGGAAACGTCGGTACTCTTCCGACGTCGCGAACCCCATCACGCGTTCGACACCAGCGCGGTTGTACCACGAGCGGTCGAAGATGACGATCTCGCCCTTCGTCGGCAATTTTTCGACATAGCGCTGGAAATACCACTGCCCCTGCTCACGCGAGTTCGGGGCCGGCAGGGCCTCAATGCGGCACGTCCGGGGGTTTAGATACTGGGTGATCCGCTTGATGGCAGAGCCTTTACCTGCGGCATCGCGGCCCTCCATGATGATGACCAGGCGAGCACCTGTGGATACCACCCACTGCTGCATTTCCACGAGTTCAGCTTGCAGACGCTTGAGCTCTTTTTCGTAGGCTTTCCGGTCGAGTTTCTTGGGTTTCTGCCGAGATTCCTCTGAGCCAGAATCCTGTGTATTCGTGGTCTGCGGCGAATCGCTCATCGTGGGGCCTCTCCTGGTTGATCACATACCCTACTTCGAATAGTACATACCGGCAGGTGAAACCTAACATTCAGGCACATTGACGGCGACGTGCAACGCAAGCCCGCCGCCCGCGGTCTCCTTATAGCGATCCGACATATCCGCGCCGGTTTCCTTCATCGTGGTGATGACTTCATCCAGGCTCACGCGGTGGGTACCGTCGCCGCGCAAGGACATACGCGCGGCATTGATGGCTTTACCAGCAGAAATGGCGTTGCGCTCGATGCACGGGACCTGGACTAACCCGCTAATCGGATCACAGGTGAGGCCTAGGGAATGTTCCATCGCGATTTCCGCGGCATTTTCGACTTGCTGGGGCGTTCCGCCCAAGACCTCGGCCAACCCCGCGGCGGCCATCGACGCTGCTGAGCCCACTTCACCTTGGCATCCCACTTCGGCCCCGGAAATGGAGGCCCTCTCCTTATATAAGGAGCCCACTGCCGCGGCAGCCAAAAGAAATCGACGCGCAGTGCCCTGCGGGTCCTTGCGGCCGGCCGGGGTGAAGGTCAGAGCATAAAAACCAACCGCCGGAATGATCCCCGCTGCCCCATTCGTCGGCGCTGTCACAACACGCCCTCCAGCAGCGTTTTCTTCATTGACCGCGAGAGCAACCAAGTTCACCCAGTCGGTGGAAAACTCAGCTGTTTGATGAGGATCATCAATAATAAGGTCGCTGTACCACTTCTGAGCACGACGCCGCACCCCCAGGCCACCAGGCAAAATGCCCTCCTGGCTCACCCCACGTTTCGCGCAGTCAGACATGGCCTCCGCGATGGCGTCGAGATCAGCGTTGATCTGCGGATCGCTTCGTCTCGACTGCTCACACTTGCGCTGAACTTCCGCGACGGAACCCCCCAGCTGCTCGGCTTTCGCCACGAGTTCCTTGCTCGAGGTGAATAACCAGGGGCCAGTCAAGGCGTCTTGATCAGGGACCTCTTCCTTTGTTCGGATAAAGCCCCCACCAATGGAATAAAACGTTTGTTTATAGCGCTGGCCACGCACAATGGCGGAAAATGTGACGGCATTCGTGTGAATGGTCCGCACGACCGTTGGGCGGAGAACGATATCTTCAAAACCACACTGGACCTGCAGAGACTCATCCCCCGCAAGATTGATCGTCCGCGTGCGCCGAATTTCCTCCAAACGTGGCCCCATGAAATCAGGGTCGACGGTTGCCGGATCTGCACCGTCGAGGCCCAAAAGGCAGGCGCCTAGGGTTCCGTGCCCAGCCCCCGTCGCGGCGAGCGAGCCGTAGAGAATAACGGTGATGCTCTCTGGATCCTGAGTGACAGCACCACCGACCAGCTCGACGTATTCATCGTCGGCAAGACCCGAATCGGCCGTGGACGGGATGTCGTCGGCCGATGTCGTGGTTAAGTGCTCACGTAAGCTGCGTGCAAATTCGAGCCCAGCACGCATTGGTCCCACAGTGTGCGAGCTCGATGGCCCCACACCAATGCGAAATAGTTCAAATGTGCTCACAGTCATATGGACGAGGATAACGCGCTACCTACGCGGCTGTAATGTCACACGTGCTGTTGAGTGAAAATATCACTCATCATCAATGGTGACCTCGGACATATCGTCCCAGCCGGAGCGATCTTCCATGGTCGTGTTGATAATCTTCGGCCTGGACTGCAGAACTTTGTTCATCTCCTCAATGCCCTTGGCAAAGTGCTCAGACTCGGCGTGAACCTTGCCGGCCTCCGCATCCTTGTAGGCCTCGATCAGGATGTATTCGTTGGGGTCATCGGTGTTCCGGTACCACTCGAAGAACAGGCATCCTGGCTCCTGGCGGCATGCCTGGGTGAATTCATCCATTTTCTCGCGGAATGACTCGACGAATTCTGTCTTCGGGCGGTACCTCACGTTAATAAGAATCATGGCATCCAGGGTAGCGATTCGGTTCCGACTTCGTGGGAGGGGTGGAGGCCCTCGCGACGACGATCCTCGTGGCGGAGCTTCTCCGCGCTAGTTGCCGTTCATCTTCTTTTGGTCGACGCCGACTTCTTTTTCAGGGCCTTGCCCTTCCATGGCCGTCGCCAATTGCTTTTTCAGACGTGGCATGTCGTCTTTAGTGAATTTCCCGTTCCCGGCAACGGCGGCCAAGCCGTCGAGGAGCTGGAACCCGTAGTTGTGGCCGTGCCCGTTGGGGACGTTCGCTGCCACGGGGAGATCCAGCGTGACCTGCCAGAACGTGAGAATCGGCACCCATGTCATCGCGGGCGAACGATCCCCTTTGGGCGGTTCTTTCAACCAATCCGGCCGATGGAAGAGGAGTTTCGGCGACCACCACACCACCGGATCCGACGGGTGCTGCAGATACAGCACGCGTGGGCCCGGCCATAGCGGGCTATCTTCGCGGGTCGCCGGTTCGTGCGACTCCTCCCAGGACCAAATCTTCTTCGGACCGTTGGCAAAACGCACGGTCAACCCATCGGAATAGGTGGGCTCCACCTCCGGAGTACCCAGGTCGCGTCGGGCCACAAACTGGCTCCACAAATTATTGCTATTTTGCGGCCCCACCCACAGAACACCGTTGACCGAGTTCACAATATCGCGCAAGCCGGAAAAAGCACCCTCACCGGCGGAGGTTCCCAGGGACTCGCCGTACACATAGATGCGCGGGCGGTGATCTTTCGGCAGCGTATTCCACCAATCGACCACGGTGTTAATGAGAACCTTGCCGGCTTCTTTCACTCGCTGCCTGTCCGCAACGAACTGCAAACCACTGGGGAGGAACGAATACTGATCCGCAGCAATCGCGGTATTGCCGTTAAACATCAACTCGATGGCCTGGGCAGCGGTCGGGTTCACCCACCCGGTCCCCGTCGTCGGGATAACAAAAAGAACTTCGCGGTTGGCGGCATGAGTTCGCTCCAACTCACGGACGACAAGATTCGCGCGGGCTTGATCATCGGGCTCATTCTTGAGCCCGCCGTAGACACGGATCGGCTCCTTCGCGGGCTGGCCGGTGAGTTCTTCCAGCTCATCCTTGTGCAAACCCAAACCCGTGAACCGCGTGCCAAACGCACCAAGCCCGTCCCATGACGCCTCAGACTGTGGGCTGCCCGAACGCTCGGGGACCGTCGGCTGGACCAGGTCAGAACGGATCTTGTTATTCCGCACTGAGAACACCCGTTCCGCTACCGACATCGTCGTTCCCGGCACGATCTTGTCGCCCACAAAAACCAGGATGACGACAACGACGAGCCACGCGGCGATAGTCCTCGTGGCATCTCCCCATCGCTGCGGGCCGTGATCGGCCAACCACTCGACGAGGTTGATGAGCAGGCGGACAACCCCCACGACGGCTGCCCACAACCCCAGGCCGACCGGGATGACCAACAAGAACTTCGCCGGCGTGTAGGCTTCCGCCCCCATCGTCCGGGCGATCTGGTTCTGCCACCGGACCGCAAACAAGGACATGATGATCGTCGCAATCGGGACGGCGATAAACAGCGCCGCGTCGAGAGCGAACCGCCACCGGAAACGTAAGGATCCGCCCATGAACGTGGGTTTTCGTGCTTCGGCCTCTAAACGACGCATCGCGGTTTCGAGCCGACGGTCCGACCCCCACCGCCATCGGGGCAGACGCAAAGACAAATCCTCCACCCGGGGTGCGATGAGGTCGTCGAGCCACAGGTCCCAAATCCAGTGGATGACCACGCCGACCGCGTACGCCGTCACGGCCGACACACCACAGACCACACCTTGGAAAAGCCACGTGCGGGGCAGGAGGGACGGAGTCATGGCCATTAAGAACGCGACCGTGCCCAGGACTACACCGACGGGGTCAGGGCGGAGCCACAACCAGGCCAACATGAGCCGACGCCGGATCGGGGCGTCGCGGTCCGAATAAGAGTCCACCGCGGTGCTGAGGAAAACGGGGGCGTCATCGGCACGGCGATAGAACTCTACGTCACGGTCGAAGTCTTTTCCGAAGTCGAAGGTGAGCTGCTGGCCTGGCTTCGACACATCCCGTGACAAGCGTTGCCCCTGGTTCGCCGTCGCCATCCGCTACCCTCCTGGTCTGTGTTGACCGCCGCCGGATGTCGTCCACTCCCTCAGTGACAATCCGGGGCGAGCCTACTGTTGCTCGAGCTTTTCGCCGTACTCCATCCAGACCATTTCCAGTTCTTCCCTTTCTTCACGGGCCTGGGACAGATCTCTATCCAATTCAGTCAATTTCTCTGTGTCCGCGCCATTCGAACTGCTCGCGACATCAGCCATATCCTGCTGGATTTTCTCTTCTCTCTTCTGAACTTTGGCGATCTTTCGTTCAAGAGAGTTCATTTCCTTAGAGATTTTATGTTTTTCAGCCGCCGAAAGGGAACCCTGCTTCTGTTGGCTTCCCGTAGCAATGGCCTCTGTTCCCGCGGCAAACCCAGTTCCCGACGCCGCATGATCGGCCATGGAGCGTCGGCGCTCGAGATATTCGTCGATACCCCCTGGTAGATGAGTCACATCGCCATCGCCGAACAAAGCGAAAACACTGTCGCAAATGCGCTCAATGAGGTAGCGATCGTGCGAAATAACGATCAGTGTTCCCGGCCACCCGTCCAGCATCGACTCCAATTCCTGGAGAGTGTCGATGTCGAGATCGTTGGTGGGCTCGTCGAGAAGCAAAAGATTTGGTTCCGACATCAAGATCCGGGTCAGTTGTAGCCGACGACGCTCGCCACCCGACAAATCACGCACGGGCTGACGCTGCCGCTTGACCGGGAAACCTAGGCGCTCGGCGACTTGCGAGGCGGACATTTCTTTGTTGCCCAAGACGACATACTCGGCCACCGCCTTGATTGCGTCGATGACAGTGAGGTCCTCGGGAATATCCTCGAGTTCCTGCCGCAAGCAGCCCAAACGGAGGGTCTTACCCTCGCGGCGATGCCCCGCCACCATCGGGTAATCGCCGGCGATTGTCCACATCACCGTCGTTTTACCTGAACCATTGACCCCGACGAGGCCGATGCGCTCCCCCGGGCCGATGCGCCACGTCAGGTCATCGACCAACACGCGCCCATCAGGCGTGGCAATCGTCGCGTCCACAAGGTCCACAACGATTTTCCCCTGGCGTTGCTTGGAAAACGCCATCAGCTCCACCGTGTTGCGCGGCGCCGGGACGTCGGCGATGAGCGCCTCGGCAGCTTCCACCCGGTATCGGGGTTTCGACGTGCGGGCGGGTGCTCCGCGACGCAGCCACGCCAACTCTTTCCGCGCCAGGTTTTGGCGACGCTGCTCGGCCGCGTCGGCCTGGCGCTGGCGCTCGGCACGGGCGAACATCCAGTCGTTATATCCGCCTTCATAGGTGTCCACCGAACCGTCGTGAACCTCCCATGTGCGCGTCGCCACGGTATCCAAGAACCAGCGATCGTGAGTCACAATCACTTGGGCGCAATTCCGGTGTCGCAAATGGTCCGCCAACCACTGAACACCCTCGATGTCGAGGTGGTTGGTGGGCTCGTCGAGAACTAGGACATCAACTTTTCGCACCAAGGCGGCGGCGAGCATGACCCGACGGAATTGGCCACCGGAGATGGAATCGGTCGGCTCGTCCAACAGTTCCGACAGATCAAGGCCGGCAATGATGGACCGCACCTCGGGGTCGGCGGCCCACTCGTAGGCGGCTTTCTCCCCCACGATCGTCTGAATGACGGAGGCTGAAGAGCTCTGCGTACGCTGGGCCACGGTCGCGATCTGGACAGAGCGCCCATGGGTGACTCGGCCTGAATCGGGCTCGATGCTTCGAGTCAGAACACCGAGCAAGGTGGACTTTCCGCCGCCGTTGAGCCCCACGACACCGATTCTGTCGCCCTCATTCACCGCCACCGTCACGTCGTCGAGCACCGTCGTGATGCTGCGGGTCATGGTGACGGAATCCGTCGTGATGAGCGGGCGTACTGCTGCCATTAGTTCTGTGAACTCCTTACTCGTGTGGGCGTGGGACAGGCGACGCTGGTGGCATGCGTTTCGGGCAGCCACAGGGTGATGGTTAGGGCGATTTTTTATCCTCATCAGAGACGAGATGCGCACCACTCTGGCTTCCCGGCCTGTGGCTGGGGGCAATTCTAGCTGTGCGGACAACGCCGCTCCCCGCCAATTCGGCCTGCACGTCGCGGGCGTGGTCCTCGTCGGCACACAGCATTGCGCAGGCTGGCCCTTGCTGAGCCACGATGGTGCCGAGGGCACCCGCCCGCGTGCCCGCCTGAATAACCCGACGAAGAGACGGGACAACGCTGGTCGCTGCCGGGTACAGATCATTGCCCATCGTCTTCGCAACGTCCGTGGGGTCGCCCGATACGAGCGCGCGCTCAATGTCTTCTATATTGCCGACGCGGTACTGGGATCTCTTTCCCGACGCCATCTCCGCACGTTGTACGGCCAAGCGCTCGACGACGCGGTGGCACAACCCTGCCCCGGTCTCGTCGGCGTCCTCGTCTTCGTCATCATAGTGCTGGACGGACGGATTGTTGTGGGACTGAGCGGCCTGTTCCTCGTGGGTTGGCGATGGCGCGGCCCAGGGCATCGCCATCTCTGGCGACGTGACTACCGGCAGCGTTATCACCCACCACAAGGGACCTCGCGCCAGAAGTGGCGTCCGCTGGGTTGTGACGTCGGATCCTGGTTGGGCATCGTGGTCCAGGTTGATCAGGCTCGTACCGCCCTCGAGGGCAAGTTCGATCGCGGCGTATTCGTCGGGGCATTCTTCCCGAGCAATGCGGCGCAGAACGTCACTGGCCAGGGAGCCGACGCTGCTGGCCTCTGTTCCCCCTGGTGCCGAGAATCCCATCGCGCGCACGATGAAGTGATAGCCAAAGAATCGGTCGGCGGCCACGATAGCTGCTGCCACGTCGGCTGCTTTACTACCTAAGCCCGCCGACAACGGGATGCGCTTCGTGATCTTCACATCAACTCGTGGCAGGGCCAGCGATGGCGACATCACGAAGCGGTAGGCCTCAGCGATCCTCTCGATGACCCTCCATACGACGTTGTCGGTCCCGGTTGGCAGCTGACCCATCGGCACATTGCCGCCGACGGAAAGATCGTGGACGACGCGGCCCGTCGTCAGTGGTGATCTATCGACGGTTGATGCCTCTCTTAGACCACGACGAGAACCACTTTCCGCGTCCGTGACTGGCTGGATAGTGACGGAATTCTCTAGGGAAACCGACTGCGCGACGGATGTGAAACCTGACGAGTGAGCCTGGAGATACACCGTCAGGACAGCCGGCGCTTGTCCCGTGACACCGTCCCAGCCGTCGATGTACTGGTCCCAGTCTGAATTGAACACAGGTCTATCGCTGTTACTGGATGTCATGGTTTCACCTCCTCAACCACCCGTTATCGACTAGTAGGGTGTTTCTGTGCCCGCCGACAACTGTGCCAGCGAGATAAATTCGTCGATGGACAGCGTCTCCCCGCGGCGTTGCGGATCGATTCCGGCTTCCCGGAGAGCGTTCTCTGCTGCGGCCGCGTTTCCATAGTGCCCTTTCAGGGCAGCTCGCAGGGTCTTTCGACGTTGTGCGAACGCGGCATCAATAATCGGCCATAGTTGGGACCGCGCGGCGGAATCAGTTGGCCATGGCCGCGTGCCGCGAGTAAGTTTGACCAACCCGGAATCCACATTGGGCGCCGGCCAGAACACGTTTTTCCCGATGGCACCTACGCGCTGAACCTGGCCGTAAAAGCGAGCCTTCACGCTGGGCACACCGTAGACGCGATTCCCCGGTTCGGCGGCAAGGCGGTCGGCGACCTCAGCCTGGACCATGACAAGAACGCGCGTGATCGTCGGGAAGATCTCCAGGACGTGCAGAAGAATCGGAACTGCCACGTTGTAGGGCAGGTTGGCGACGAACGCTGTCGGAGGATTCGTACCCAAGTCCTTGGCAACTGAGCCGGTGAGTGCTAACGCATCAGCGCAGATCACGTCGAGGTTTTCTGCGCGTGTCGCGGCGTACTCAGCTACGGTGTGCGGGAGTTGTTCAGCCAGCGTGGTATCGATCTCCACCGCCGTCACTTTTGAGACAACATCCAGAAGGCCAAGCGTTAACGAGCCCAACCCCGGACCGACTTCGAGAACGTGATCGTCGGGCGACAAGTCAGCAGTGGCGACGATGCGCCGGACTGTATTGGGGTCAACGACGAAGTTTTGTCCACGCTTTTTAGTTGGAACAACCCCCACGGTCCTCGCGAGGTCTCTTATTTCTTTCGGCCCCAAAAGCTGGACGGCTGAAGAAACATGATCGGCGGTACGCGGAGGAGTGGGGGGTTGATTCACACCGTTAGGTTAGCGGATTCCGAGCTTCGACGTGCAGGCCGGCCATGCTCCCCAACCCTGGGCAGCCTGAACCTTGTTAGCGACGGCGATCTGCTGCTCGCGGGTAGCGCCGGCAGCGGTAGGAGCGTATGCCCCACCACCGAATGCTTGCCAGGTCTGGTCGGTGAACTGCAGGCCACCGGAGAAGCCGTTGCCTGTGCTGGTGTTCCACTTTCCACCAGACTCACACTGAGCGATGGAGTCCCATACCGATCCGCCAGCAACAGCGGGAGCCGATGCCGAAGAGGACTTGGTCGAGGCGACGGCTGCCTTCGTGCCGCGGGAAATGACCTTTTCAGTGGCCTCAGAGAGGATCTTGGAGGCTTTTTCCCAGCGCTGAACTTCCTGGCCGTTACGGGACTTGACGGTGTAGGTCACTTCGCGCTCGCCAGCTTTACCTGGCTTAACGACAGTCTCCGAACCCTTCGGGCTGTTGGGGTCGTCAACGTAACGGACGGTCGGCTCCACAGCCTCTTTCACCGTCTGGTCTTCGGTCTTGTTGCGCTCAATGGTGATTTTGTCGCCACTGACCAGCTTCTTACCGAGCTCCGGCGTGACTTTGTCGTCGGCACCCAGCTTGATTCCACGACGGTCAAGGAAGTCCTTCACCGTGACAGCGGGGACCTTCATGTCGCCGAGCTGGCCACCGTCGTCAAGGGTGATGTCCTTGAGCGGCACAACCTCGAGCTTCATGCCACTTTCCGGGATCTTGGTGCTGCCCTGGGCAGACACGTAATCGTCCGGATTGATGGTGCCGACTTGGTTAAGGAAGTCCTTAACAGTGAGGGCGGTGGACTGGATGGTCTTTTGGACGCCATCGACAGTCAGGGTGACGGGGCGGGCGGTGCGAACCGTGATCTCCTGCTTGTCCTTGACGGAGCTGTTCGCAGCGGGGGAAACGAAGTCGCCATCTTTAAGGTCGACATCGTGTGAGGCGAGAATGCTCTTGACATCCCCGGACATCGCGCTGACGTGGGAGGTTTCGCCGTTAACGTTCAGGATGAGGTTCTTCTGAGCGTTAACTGCAACAGCGCCACCGACAACCAAGGTGGCCAGCATGCCGCCGGTAGCGACACGCACTGGCGTGGAGGAGGTGTGGTTAATGCGGTGGATGCGAGATTTCTTCTGAGTGCTCACGTCTTTCTCTCCGGCTCAGAATGGTGGAGCCTGCCCAAAGTCACGATCTGATAACAACTTCGACAGAGTAGCAACTAGATGGGGGTGAAGCAACGGATCCGTAACCAAAAGTTGCCATCACTTGTGACACTTTCGTAACATTTGGCCAATTTTCCTTCTATGAACTGGCCATATGCTGAACTTAGCCTTGGAACCAACCCCCTCGATTTGTGATAGAGGACACAGAAAAACGGGGCCGATCGCCCGAAATTAGTCCTCCGAGCTCGAGCGCTCCACCCCGAAAATCCTTGCTGCGGTCTGGCCTGTGTGGAGGGCAAACTCCTCAGACGTCTCCCCTCTTACTTCAGCCAACCGACGGGCCGCGTAGCCGACATATGCGGATTCGTTCTTCGCACCGCGGAATGGCTCCGGAGTCATATAGGGCGCGTCGGTCTCTACCGTGATCTGCCCCACCGGGGCGCGGCGAGCCGCTTCGTGAAGCTCGTCGTTACGTTTAAATGTGGAGTTCCCCGCGAAGGACAAAATATATCCCCGACTCAGCGCTTCCTCAGCGACGTCCAGTGGCGACGAGAAGCAGTGCAGCATCACCGTGAGATCGTCGCCATAGTCGGCGAGAATGGCCAGCAAGTCCTCGTCGCCCTCACGATTGTGAATCATGAGCGGTTTATTAACCCGGCGCGCCAAGTCCGCGTGCCAGCGCAGGGCCTCGCGCTGGGTGTCCTTATCCGCACACTCGTCGAGCTTGCCTAGCCAGTAATAATCCAGCCCGGTCTCCCCGACCGCGACACAGCGGGGATCCTCAGCCATTTCTTCGATTCGGGCGCGCACGCTGTCGGTCAGCTCGCCGGCTCGCGTCGGGTGGATGGCGCACGCTGCGACAACATCGGGATGGAGATGCGCGGCCTCGAGGGCTTTCTCCGCTTCGTCTAATCCGTCGCCTACGGTGCACACCCATTCCACACCACTGCCGGCGGCTCGGGTCATCAGCTCCGAAATCCCGGCTGCATCATGGGCTCCGGTGGCCCATAAATGGGTATGAGCGTCCACAAGGTGCGGCAGGAATTCGGGCGGTTTCGGTTCAGGGCGACGCTTCTTGCTCATACCTTTAGGCTAACTAATCCAGTGGGCTGGACGTGAACAGTCATGTCCCCGTCCCCTACTATGTTCACACATCACACACAATGCCCGAGCACACCCTGTTCGTGGCCCATCTGTAACCCATGTGTGAAACGCTATGTCGAGCCACATTGCTGAACTGTATTGCTGAACCGCATTGCTAAGGAGACAAGCATGACCGAATCTTCGTCTACCTCACCATTGACTGCGCTGTCGGATACACGTCTATCTGAGCTTCGTGCCAATATTGCCGACGACCCCACCCACCGCGTCGCGATGAACGCCGTGACCACCACCGACGTCGATCATGTTGCTCTGAACCGCGACGCCGTCGTCGCATTAGACGAATCGTCAGAAATAAAGCTCGATTCCTTAAAGGTGACCGATCAGAAGCAATCCGGCCGGTGCTGGATGTTCGCGGCGTTGAATGTTTTTCGCCACGAAATTGCGCGTTCCCTTAATCTTGAAGATTTTGAATTCTCGGAGTCTTATCTTCAATTTTTCGATAAGTTCGAAAAAGCGAATTACTTCCTTCGCTCCGTCGCAGGACTGTATGACGGCTCCATAATATCAGCGGATAGCCCGTCGCATACCGGGTCAGCACAGGAATTACGCGATCGCGCCATTGATACATTATTTACTTTCACCGTCAGCGACGGCGGCCAGTGGAGTTACGTCGTTAATTTGGTGAAGAAATATGGTGTTGTTCCCAAATATGTCATGCCGGAAACGCAATCGAGTTCCTCGACCTCTCACATGGATCGGGCGTTAAACACCATTGTGCGCAAGGCCGCTCTTCAGCTGAGGGATGCGCTGGACACCGAGCGTGACACCCACACTGAGGGCTTTGACCAGAATGGCATCATTGCCTCCGCGCTTCGCGACGTTCACCGGGTCCTATCCATTCACCTCGGTGTTCCGCCCACCGAATTCGTCTGGCAGTATCGCGACAAAGACAACACCTTCCACCGCGGCGGCACCTACACACCGCAGCAGTTCGCGCAGGAATTCTTACCCGATGACCTGGACAATTACGTCAACATTGCGCATGATCCGCGCGCGGATGTGCCCGTCGGACATCGGTACACAACCCAGTTCCAAAATGACATGTGGGGCACGGAGGACTTCACCTATCTCAACGTGGATCTGGACACCATGAAGTCGTTGGCCATTGAGCGCCTCCGCAAAGATAAGCCGGTGTTTTTCTCCTGTGACGTCAACCGGCAGTTCCGTGCGGACCTCGGCGTGTGGGACGCCGATCTGATTCAGCTGGACCAGCTCTACGGCATCACCACCACAACGACGAAGGCTGACCGCATGCTGACCGCCGAGTCCCGGTTGACTCACGCGATGGTCTTCACCGGCGTTGATTTCGATACCGATTCCGACACTCCCCGTCGGTGGCGTGTAGAGAACTCGTGGGGAACCAAGCACCACAAGGAGCATAAAGAAATCGCTGGTAAGGGCTACGGAACGATGGCCGATTCCTGGTTCAACGAGAGTGTGTTCCACATTGTCGTTCATCGCGACGAGCTGGCCGACGAGCTTCGCGCACACCTCGACGACGAACCCACTGTCCTTCCTCTGTGGGATTCCATGGTCTAACCCGCTGCACATCACGCAGAACTCCCGCACCAACCACCAACTATGACAAGGACACCTATGACTTCCTCTGACAACCACAGCACCCCGGCACCGCAGTATTCTTCGCGCAACACCGGCGTTCTGGCTCCTCAAGCCGTAGCGAGTCTCTCTGAGGCAGTGGCCTCCGACTCGTCAGCCCGGATCGCGATGAACGCGGTCACCACGACCGACGTCGATAAGGTCGCTCTCAACCGTCAGCGTGTGATTTCCCTCGACCATTCCGTGTCGCATAAAACGGATACGTGGGCCGTCGCTAATCAAAAGAAATCTGGCAGGTGCTGGATTTTCTCGGGACTTAATTCCATGCGCGGCAATGTTATGTCAGAAACTGGGATTAAAGACTTCGAGCTTTCTCAAAACTATGTTTCTTTTTATGACAAGCTGGAGAAAGCCAATTATTTCCTCACCGCGATGCGAGAATTAGCCGATCGCCCTATCGAGGATCGGACTATTCAGCATCTTTTGCAGGCACCCATTGACGACGGTGGCCAATGGAATATGTTTGTCGCTTTGATCAACAAATATGGTGTTGTTCCGCAATACGCAATGCCCGAAACGCAATCGAGTTCTAATACGCGGCATATGAACCGCGACTTGGCGTCGGTTCTGCGCGCTGGGGCGACACGCATCCGCAATGCCGTCGCAGAGGACAACGAGCACAACACCGATAGCGACGCGGTCAAGGCCATTCATGACGAGACCATGACCAGCATTTACCGCATTCTCACCATCCACCTCGGTGTGCCGCCGGAAAAATTTGTGTGGCAATACCGCACGAAGGATAACGAGTTCGTGCGGAAGGGCACGATGACGCCGCAGGAGTTCGCCGCGACCTACCTCCCTAGCGACCTCGACGACTATGTGTGCGTCGTGAACGATCCGCGCTCGACCAGCCCCTACGGTGACACATTTACCGTCGAATACCTGGGCAATGTTGTCGGCGCGAAGCCGGTCACTTACCTCAACGCGCCTATCGAGGTGCTGAAGAAAGCTGCTGTGGGTGCGCTGGTTGATGGCAACCCTGTGTGGTTTGGGTGCGACACGCTGGCACAATCGAACGCTGACCAGGGATATTGGTCGCTTGACCTGTACGATTACGACACCCTTTACGGTGTGGACCTCTCCATGCCCAAGGAAGACCGGCTGCTGTCTGGCGATTCCATGATGACTCACGCCATGGTGTTCACCGGGGTTGACCTTGTCGACGATTCCAACGACGATTTCGACCCGACCACTGTCACTTCGTCCGACGATCTGCCGGAGACCGTTAACCCCCGCCGGTGGCGCGTCGAAAATTCGTGGGGCCCGGATAAGGCCGACAAGGGCTTCTGGACGATGGATGATTCCTGGTTCTCCGAGAACGTGTACGAAATCGCGGTGCCGAAGGCCCGGCTGCCCAAGGAATATCAGGACGCGTTGAGCAAGGAACCCCATGTCCTCCCCGCGTGGGACCCTATGGGCGCACTGGCTCACGCGCACTAGCTCGCGGATAACAGCCAGCGCTATTCTGAATGTCATGCCTACGTGGAATGACATTGTTGCTGCCAACCCTGACCACTCCCACCGCTATGCAAAGCGGTGGGATGTTTTCGTTGCCCAAGGGAGGGATATCGACGGCGAAGCACGCCTCATTGACGCGTTGGCGCAGCGCGGCTCACGGATGCTCGACGCCGGCGCCGGCACCGGAAGAGTAGGAGCGTACCTGCTCAAGAAAGGGCACTCAGTCACGGGCGTGGATGTTGACCCCTACTTAGTGTCGGTGGCGCAGAACCGCCTGCCCGACGGCGACTGGCATGTTGCCGATTTAGGCGCTGAATCCCCCGACCCCCAGGACTTCCCCGAGGGACCGTTCGACATTATTTACTCGGCCGGGAACGTGTTCCCCTTCATCGCCCCCGACCACCGCGCAACGGCTGTCGCAAACCTCTCGAGCCGGCTTGCCGACCGCGGCCGCATGGTCCTTGGCTTCGCCCTCGACCGGGGATACACGGCCCAACAATTTCTTGCCGACGCTGACGCCGCCGGCCTCACACCACAACACATGTTCTCATCGTGGAATGCGGATCCGTACGACGAGACCAGCACGTTCCTCGTTGCCGTGCTGACGCGGAACTAAGGGATAAGCACCAACGATCCCGTCGTCTTTCGCGCCTGCAGCTGCTCATGAGCTGTGCGTGCCTCAGAGAGCGGGAACGTCCCTCCAATGCGGAATTTCACTGAGCCATTGGCAACCATGCCAACAACCGCTTGAACTCGCGATTGCAGCTCCCCCGGGCGCGAGGTCCAATCCTTAATGCTCGGCCGGGTCAGGAAGACCGACCCCGCCTCATTCAACAGTTGCGGATCAATCGGCGGCACCGGGCCAGACGCCGCACCAAACAACACCATCGTTCCCGTCGGCCGCAGCGAATGAATAGACGTATCAAACGTGGTCTTCCCCACGCCGTCATACACGACGTCCGCGCCACGCCCATCCGTCAACTCACGGATTTTCTCCGGCGAGTAGTCGTCGTAATTAATGGTGTAATCAGCGCCGTTATCCCGCGAGAGCTGCGCCTTTTCCTCCGTAGAGGTGATGCTGATGACAGTGGCTCCCCGCGCTTTCGCCATCTGTGTCAGAAGCAAACCGACGCCACCCGAACCCGCGGTAATGACACACGTGTCGCCCTCGCCCAGCGAGTAGCAGCCGTCGGAAAGGTAATGGGCCGTAATCCCCTGCGTCATTAACGACGCAGCCGTCGGATCGTCGATTGTTTCCTCGATAGCCACTGCTGCCGACGCGGGAACCGCCGCGTAGTCCGCATACGAGCAGTTCGTGTTATAGAAAGCGACGCGATCTCCGACGGACAATTCGCCCGAGGAGGAAGCGTCGCCATTGTCCTCCCCCTTGGCGACGACGCGTCCGACGCCCTCAACGCCTGGTGTGTAGGGCATGTCTGTGGGGTAAATCCCCTCACGGAAATAGGTGTCGATGTAGTTGACGCCGGCCGCGTCGATCTTCACCAAAACCTCACCGGGCCCGGGCTGGGGAACGGGGACGTCATCCTTATATTCCAGGACGTCCGCCCCTCCCGTGTGGGATACTCGGATCGCGTGCATGGTGTTAGGGATAGTTACTGTTTGAGAAGAGCTCATGACCCCCACCATAGGTGAAGACGGCGCGTCCAGCAGGGAGAGAATCCCCGGTGACTGGGACAGAACCCCGGCTTAGTGGACGACGGGCGCCCACTCCGGGCCGGTTTCCGCCAACTCGGGGTCCAGCTTCGCGAAGATCGGCTTCGGCTTCTTCAGTGTCGTGCCGGCTTCGATGGGGATACGTTTCCAAGCTGCTTGCTGGTGGGAATACTCACCGGTGATCACGTGGTAGGTCCGCCCTTCCTCGGGAAGGCCAACCCCCATGAGCTCAACCGGGGTGTCATCCGTCACTTCGTCGATTCGCGGCATGGCCGCCCACTCGCCGGTGCGCCCCAGGGTTTCATGTACCTTCTGCGCAGCGTGTGGCAAATACGGGGTGAGCAGCACATTGCAGTCGGACACGACCTGCAGCGCCGTGTGCAAAACGACGGCCAGGCGGTCACGCTGGTCCTCATCCTTGGCCAGTTTCCACGGCTCCTGAGCAGCGATGTAGGCATTGGCCTCACCGACCACATGCATGGCCTCGTTAATCCCGGCGCGGAAACGCGAATGTTCGATATTGTCCGCAACGATGTCGAAGGTTTTCTCCGCGAGGTCGAGGAGAGCGTTATCGTCGTCAGTGAGCTCAAGCCCGGAAATATCGGGGACTTCGCCGAAGTTCTTCGCCGCCATGGACACCGTGCGGTTAATCAAGTTGCCCCACGAGTTGGCTAGCTCGTTGTTGTTACGTCGGACGAATTCGTCCCAGGTGAAGTCCGTGTCGTTGTTTTCCGGCCCGGCGACAGCAATGAAGTAGCGCAACGGGTCGGGGCCAAATTCGCGAAGGAAATCCTGCACGTAGATCACCACGCCCTTGGATGACGAGAACTTCGAGCCCGACATGGTGAGGTATTCGGACGACACGACTTCCGTCGGCAATTGAAGGTCACCCAACTTGCCTTCCGTGCCGCCACGTGACCCGAGACCGCGGTATCCGAGCATTTCAGCGGGCCAAATCTGGGAGTGGAAGGTGATGTTGTCCTTGCCCATGAAGTAGTAGGACTTGGCCTCAGGGTTGGTCCACCACTTTTTCCACGCGTCCGGGTCCCCGATGCGATGAGCCCACTCGATAGACGCAGACAGGTATCCGACGACGGCGTCGAACCACACATAGAGCTTCTTGAACTTGTTATCGGCCCATCCTTCGAGGGGGACGGGAACACCCCAGTCGATGTCGCGTGTCATCGCGCGGGGCTTGATGTCCTTCAAGATGTTCAGGGAGAACTTGAGGACGTTGGGCCGCCAGTCTTGGCGGGATTCGAGCCACTCCCCTAGCGCGTCCGCGAGTGCGGGCAGATCGAGCAAAAAGTGCTCGGTTTCCACGAACTTCGGTGTTTCGCCATTGATCTTTGAGACGGAGTCGATCAGGTCGGCGGGGTCCAGCTGGTTGCCGCATGTATCGCACTGATCGCCGCGCGCGCCGGGTGCGCCGCAGATCGGGCAGGTGCCTTCGATGTAGCGGTCCGGAAGCGTGCGTCCCGTCGACGGGCTAATCGCCCCCAGGGTTGTTTGCTTCACCATGTATCCGTTGGAGTACAGCGTCGTGAAAAGCTCCTGGACGATGGCGTAGTGGTTGCGCGTCGTCGTCCTGGTAAAGAGGTCATAGGAAAGACCAAGTCCGGCCAGGTCTTCAACGATTTGCTTGTTGTATGTATCGGCAAGTTGCTGCACACTGACGCCTTCTTTTTCCGCCTGAACCAAGAGCGGAGTTCCGTGCTCATCAGTGCCGGAGACCATGAGTACGTCGCGCCCACGCATTCGCTGGTAACGGGCAAAAACGTCGGAGGGAACACCGAAACCGGCGACGTGTCCGATGTGGCGGGGCCCATTGGCATAGGGCCAGGCGACAGACGTAAGTATGGGTGCAGACATACCGTCTAGGCTACAACGCGCTGCAAATTTTACCGACATGAAGGGCAGTCTTAGTGCTCGCTTAGTGCCCGTCGTAGGCCTCCGACGTCCCCACCGGCAGTTCAGGCCGACGCCCACGCCGACAGTTACAGTATTTTTATGCTCCCCGGCATCTTCGACGCGCCTCACGACGACCCTGCTTCCGTCACACGCCTTGGTTACAGCTCACTGGACCCCGTCGATGTGGGTGTATCACTTCTTATCGACGACGACCTCCCCGCGATGGCTATCGGTGCCTGGGGTGAGCTCGAGGCCGTCATCGCACCGGATGCGTTATGCACCTACTGCGATCCGGACGAGGCATTAGCGCCCCCACCTGGAGTTTTCGCTGCTTCCGCCAGCCCTTCTGACAACGACGATGAATCGACGGAGACCGCTTCTGATCCCCGCAATGGCGTTCGTTTTGGTTTCATCTCGTACCCCGACCCCACGGTGTATGCCGCGGGCGTTACCGCTCACCAGGTGATATGGCGACGCGACGGGGAATGGCTCACCAACGGCGACCCCGATTGGGCTGCGGGAATCCTCGCTACGGCGGATCATCGTCGCCACTATCACTCCGCTGACGAGGTCTCCCTACCCACGCACTGGAGCACCGGCGACAGGGAGGCCCATCGCCGGGGTGTCCTCAGCTGCCTGGACGCCATTCGCGCCGGGGAGGTCTACCAAGCGTGCATCTCCGCTCAGTTTCGGACGCCAATGACGTCGCGCGCCGAGGCCGCCCGGTGGTGGCTCTCGACTGTCCATCGCACCCGCCCCAGGTACGCGATGTTCCTGGCAACAAATGACCGCGCCATTGCCTCGCTGAGCCCCGAACTGTTTCTGGAACGCAGGGGCTCCACGGTGTGGTCGTCGCCAATTAAAGGGACTATTCCCATCGATCGCGATCCCGAGGAACTCGCGCGGAGCAGGAAGGATGTTGCGGAGAACATCATGATTGTGGACCTTGTCCGCAATGACCTCAGCCGCGTGTGCAGGGATGTGACCGTGCCCTCGTTGCTGAAGGTCGTCCCGGCACCGGGGGTGTGGCATCTCGTATCGACGGTGTCTGGGCAGGTGGACGATGTGTCGCCGGCGCGGGATTCCCGCATTATCGATGCCTGTTTCCCGCCGGCGTCGGTGACGGGCACACCGAAGTTACGGGCGCGGGAATATCTGGCCGAGTGGGAGCCGGTGGCGCGCGGTATTCATTGTGGAACAGTGGGGATAAACTGGGGAGATATCGTGGCGAATGTGGCCATTCGCACCGCGGAATGGGTGAATGGCGAGCTGGTTTTGGGCACCGGCGGCGGGATCACCATTGACTCCACTCCCGACGCTGAATGGGCTGAGATCATGACCAAAACGTCGACTTTACGCTGGTAGCGGCGTCGTCAATGCTGCGTTGATCACAGAAACCACGCGTGAATCGTCGGGCCGGTTCTCGTATTTTTTGGCCCTGGCCCGTGGCGCTACGCTGAGACTGTGAATCTTACGAAGTTCTCTGATCTCGGTTTACGTGCCCTCATGCATATGGTGGGGTCAGGGAATGCGCGGACAACAGCCCGCGAGGTAGCCGAAGCGATTAACGCTCCGCGAACCCATGTTTCGAAGGTCATATCGCGGTTGACGGAATTCGGCATTATCGACGCCACTCGTGGCCGCGGAGGGGGAATCACTTTGGTCGACGGCGCCGAGGATTATTCCGTCGGGGCCATCGTCCGTTTCCTCGAGGGGCCGAGCCCGGTGATCGACTGCGAGCACCCCCACCCCTGCCCTTTTAACGTCAACTGCCGGCTGCAGCACGAATTAGCTCAGGCGCAGGAGGCGTTTTTCGCTTCCTTGGATGCAGTGGCAATAAAAGACATCACGCCCGTGAGGCCTCAGGTTCCTCACCAGGCGTGATGTCTTTCGTGTTCCTTCATTGACGACGGCTAGTCGTCGGCCGTCACCACGGTTCAGCTAGTCAGCTGCTAGTCAGCTCTCGTCATCGCTGTCGACGGTCCGTCTGACGAACCGCCAGTAGCTTGCTCAGAGGTCTGTTCAGACCGCCGGTCCTTTCCGCGGATCTTGTCAGCGCGACGACGCTGGCGCGCAGCATGAGCCGCCTCCACCCGTCGCTCGCGAGCAAGCTTCAACGCGAAGCGTCGGTGCTCACGGTGATCCAAGTACACAGGGTCTTCCCTAAACCCTTTCACCAGCGCAAACATCAGTGCAATGATAATCAGGAGGAAGGGCGACGCCGCAATAATCGTGACCGACTGCAGGTTATTCAACGCGTCCGATCCGCCGGAAACCAGCAGCACAACACCGATTGCGGCGGTGAGCACACCCCACAGGCACGTGACGCGAACGTCGGCAACAATACGGCCGTTCTGGGACATCGAGCCCATCACCGTCGAGGCCGAGTCAGCGGACGTGATGAAGAACGTAGCAAGCAGAATCATCGCCAAGATGGAGAAGATCTGCGCCCCAGGCATGGTCTTGAGCAGCGAGAACAGCTGGTGGGTGGAATCACCGTCACCCCAAATGGAGCGGCCAGTTTCCTCCAGGTGAACAGCCGTCCCACCGAAGATGGAGAACCACACCACCGTAATTGCCGACGGAACCAGCAACACCACGCAGACGAACTCGCGGATGGTGCGTCCGCGCGAAATGCGGGCAATGAACATTCCGACGAAGGGTGACCAGGAGACCCACCATGCCCAGTAGAAGATCGTCCAGGTGCCCAGCCATTTACCGGCCGTACCATTATCGGTGTCGGCAGTGCGGGCAGCCATTTCGAAGAATTGCTGGACGTAGCTGCCGAATGCCGTCGGGATCATATTCAGAATAACGACGCTCGGGCCCACGATCAGCACGAAAATCCCCAGGACGGCGGCCATGACCATGTTCGCATTCGAGATGTACTGAATTCCCTTGCCGACGCCCGACGCGGCGGATGCCAAGAAGAACAGGGACAGGATGACCACGACACCGACCAGCACCGGCGTACCCGGGTTGTGGATGATGCCGGTTTCGTCCATCCCTGAGCCGATCTGCAGCGCGCCCAGACCCAGCGATGCGGCGGTACCGAACACAGTGGCAAAAATGGCCAGGACGTCGATGGTTTTACCCATCCAGCCTTCGGCTCTCTTCGCGCCAATGAGCGGAATGAACGCCGAGGACAACAGCTGTTTACGGCCCATGCGGAAGGTGCCGTAGGCGATGGCCAGTCCCACGATGGCGTAGATTGCCCAGGGGTGCAGAGTCCAGTGGAACAGTGTCGACGCAAATGCCGAGTTCAGGTCTTCAGGCTCTGAGCCGGGCACACCTTCGCGGAAGAACGTGAGCGGCTCTGTCGTGCCGTAGAACATCAGGCCGATTCCCATGCCTGCCGCGAACATCATCGCAATCCAGGATGGCGTCGAGAATTCGGGTTCTTCATCGTCGCGGCCTAACCGGATGGAGCCGAACCGCGAGAACGCGATGGACAAAATGTAGAAGACGAAGACCGTCCCGAACAGGACGAACATCCAACCAAGGTTGTTGACGATCCAGCTCAGGGCGTCAGAGGCGAACTCCGCGAACCCGTTGGGCGCGATAAGTCCCCATAGGATGACAGCGAGCACGAGTGCTGCCGCGGGTCCTACGACTCTCCAGTCGGTGGGAGCGTCGTCGGTAGCGTCGGACATGCCGAGCTGTCCCTCCCCTGTCAGCACTTCGGGATCATAGTCACCAAGAATGACTTCAGGATCGATATTCTTATGGTCCATTCGTCCACTATGTAACAGGACTCTTTTTTATTCAATTGCTACTCAGTTTTCAGCAATTATTAAGCTCCACCTATTCACTCGCCTTTCTGGCGTCGACGACGGCCTCATAAAGATCCTTTTTCCGCATCCCCCACTGGTCAGCGACAACTTTGCACGCGTCCTTGAGACGAAGACCGTCAGCCCGCACACGCGCTTCAACATCATCAATGAGGTCTTCCACCGGCGGATGAGTATTTGCGTCACGAGCACCTTCCAGGACGACGGTGATCTCACCACGGATCCCCTCCGCAGCCCAGGAGGCAAGCTCCTCCAGCGTCCCGCGACGAACCTCCTCATAGAGCTTGGTAAGTTCACGGCACACAGCGGCACGGCGATCGCCACCGAGAATCTCCACCGCCGCGTTCAAAGTCTCTTCAATGCGGTGAGGCGACTCGAAGAACACACAGGCGCGTCGTTCTGTGACTAACGACGATAACCACTCCCGACGCGCCCCGGCCTTGCGCGGCACGAAACCGTCAAAACAGAACGTGCCGACGTGAAGGCCCGACATCGCCAGCGCGGTGGTCACGGCCGAGGGGCCCGGGATACAGCCCACGTGGATGCCCTCGTCGTGGGCTCGTTCCACAACGGGGAACCCGGGGTCGGAAATCACGGGCATGCCGGCGTCGGAAATGATGAGGACAGTTCTGCCACGCTGGGCTTCTTTGATGAGAGCATCGACGCGGCTGGATTCATTGTGGTCAAAATTCGACACCAGATACCCGGAGATGTCGATGCCCAACGCATTGGCAAGATTGCGTGCCCGGCGGGTGTCTTCTGCTGCGACAACATCCGCGGTGGCGAGGGCATGACGCAGCCGTGGCGACGCGTCGTCGATGTTGCCTAATGGCGTTCCCGCGACGACGATCCCGCCGCGATAGGAAGAATTATCCTGACTCATATGTCTAGCTTCCCATACAGCTGGCATACTAATTTGCGTGACTGCCCGGAATTCTTCGCCGACACCTCTCATTTCGCCCTACCGGTGGACTCAAATCGTGATAGGCATTCTGGCTTTCTTGACGCGGTTCATCGGTTTGAGTTCTCCGACAGATAAAGGTGCCCCGGTTTTCGACGAAAAGCACTACGCGCCGCAAGCGTGGCAAATGGTGAGATCGTGGAGTAACCCCTTTGTCGGCGGGATTGAAGATAATCCAGCGTACGGCTTGGTGGTGCACCCGCCTGTGGGCAAACAGATCGAAATGATTTCCGAGTGGCTCTTTGGCTACAACGCGTTTGGGTGGCGGGCGGCCTCCGCGACGTGCGGCGTCATCATCATCCTGCTGATTATGGGCACCGTGAAGCGCTTGGCGGATTCCACCATGATCGCTTGTATGGCGGGCATTATCGCCATTTGCGACGGCGTTCTGCTGGTTACGCAGCGCACGGCAATGCTGGACGTTTTCCAGTGCATATTTGTGGTGGCGGCGGCATATCTGCTGGTACGCGATGCACAACAGATGCAGGACCGGATGAAAAAAGTCCGTCATGAAGGCCGGATGACGGATTCCCCCTGGGGCCCACGCATGGGATATCGGTGGTGGCGATTCGCCGCCGGAATCAGCATTGGTTTGTCGACCGGAGTGAAATGGTCAGGTCTCTTTTACATTTTCTTCTTCGGATTGCTGTCGGTCATGGCCGATTTAGCCCGACGACGCCGCTTCGGTGTACAGCGCCCTGTGCTGGGCACGCTGCGTAGAGATACGTTCCCCGCGATTGCGTCGTTGGCTATTCTTCCCCTAGCGGTTTACATGTTCTCGTGGCGTGCCTGGTTTGCCGACGAAAACAGTGTGTACAGGCATGCTAAAGAATCGGGGCTTATTGAAGATGGAAGCATTCTGAAACATGTTCCCTCCCCGTTGAGTAACTGGCTGTATTACCAACAGCAAGTACTCCAGTTCCATGCAACGCTGACCAATTCCAATGGGCATTATCACCCGTGGGAATCCAAGCCATGGTCCTGGTTGGCTTCTACCCGGCCCATGATTTACTACGACTCAGTTCATGACGACGGCACCCACTACGCGCAGATGCTCTTCGGCACGCCGATTATTTGGTGGATTTCTGTTCCGGTCATCGCGTGGGCGGCGTGGTGCTGGATTGTGGGTAAGGATCGACGCTGGGCTGTGCCGGTTGTCGGCTACGCGGCCGGATTCCTGCCGTGGCTCACCGACGTTGACCGTCAGATGTATTTCTTCTACGCGACGAATATGATCCCCTTCCTCATCATGGCCATTGCGCTGTGCCTGGGCCAGCTGTATTCGTGGTCCATTGCGGATTCGCGCTTGAAGAACCGCGCTTTGGGCAAGCATCTTGGAGGCTACCTGTCACGGCGTCGGCAAGGGGTTTCTAGCCGACGCCGGTCTGGTGCGCGGTCTGGTGACGCAGGAAACCCGGGCTCGTCGGGCGTTCGTCCGCGCGCGGTAGAAGCATCGGGAAGTGTGGCGATGCGCGCTGCCTCGTCGTCGCGCTGGTCCCGTGTGAAGTCGTTATGGATCAATGACACCGGTTCCATCCTGGCGTGCCTCTACCTGGGCGCGGTGGTCGCGATGTTTATTTACTTCCTGCCGCTCATGGTGGCCATGCCTTTGTCCGGTTCTGAGTGGGATGCCCATATGTGGCTTCCGAGCTGGAAATAAGCCACGCTTCCCGGCGCCGGGAAGGCCCCCGGCGCGGGCAAAGCTCCCGGCATTAGCAGAAAAGCACTGCTAGGCGGCCTACTGATCACCCACGTGACGGTGGACGTCGTCATTAGCCTCATCAATGAGGCGGGCCGTTTCCCTAGCGTCGGAAAAAGTCGACTTGACGGGCCGGGCGCTAAATGATTTCAGGGAGCCAGTCACCACGTCACCAGCACTGACCCCGAAGTGGCTGAACCAACACCACACCATGACGAGGACGGTCACGATGAAGAGAACGAGGCCCATCAGCTGCTGAGGTGTGGCAAGCCCGAGGACAATGTCCCTGGAGGCAAAGCCCGCGGTAAAGGCCCATAGGGCGCCGAAGAGGGGGATCATTCCGGCGGTCATTCGCGGACGCCACGCACACCAGAAGAGCGAGAATCCCAGGGATAAACGCATGGCGGCGGCGTCGATAAATAGACGTGCGACGTCGGGGTCATGGGAATCCCCCACTGCGCCATCGGAGTCACCGCCCGACGGGACTGGGCTGCCGGTGAGCGTCGTCGAATGGCTCAATAAATAGATGGCCCAGCCGACATAAATGAGCCCTAAAACAATGAGAGCGATCCGGGATAAAGATAGAGAAATCACTCGCCACGACCTGCGGTGTGGCAGTTGATCTTCTGGCACGGATTGGACGAGGAACTCGGAAAAATCGGGGATGGATTCGGAGTCGTCAGCGGGGGCCACGCGCAAGGTGCGCCCGAGAGTCAGAGCTTGGGTGTACCAGTTTTGGCAGTCTTCGCATTCCGCCAAGTGGGCGTCGATCACGTCGTCGTCCCAGGTTGCGCGGGACCGTTCACCGTCTATGCGCGCTGATAGTGCTTGACGCACCTCACTGCACTCCATAATTCCCCTTCGTCATGCCGACCACACCGTCACCTCAAGGCCACTACCCCGGAACAGCCGTTCCAAAGTAGCGGCCCCAGAATCGTCAGGATCGTCGCTGGAAGAAGTAATCGAGGCTAGCTCTGCCGGCACCAAAGATGGCGATCACGATGAGAGTGACGATAAGGAGAGCAACAAACTCCACTCCGCCGTTGGCGACAAAGAAGCCTCGATGAAGATGGACAAACCAGAGCGCACCGACCATGTCCATGATGAGGACAACAGAGGCAGCGGGTGCCAGGATCCCCACAAAGATCATGGCACCGCCGATCATTTCGACGAATGAGACCAGAGCAGCGATGAGCTCTGGCTGAGGGATCCCCAGCTGATCAAATTGTCCCCCGGTTGCGGATAAGCCTGTCATCATCGCTTTATCCCAGCCGTGAGCAATGAAGATCAAACCGACGACAATGCGCAGCAAGAGAAGTGCCGCGTCACGAACCTCCGGTTTATTCATAAACATGACCGTACCCGAGCTGGACCCCTAGCCGGAAAACATAGGTTTCCGCGCATCGGGGGGATGAACATCGGGGTGATGAACATCGCGGGGATAATGACCCCGATTTATGCGACGGTCGGTTCTACGCCATCACGGGGCTGAGCGATCTCGCTGGACACACGTGCCGCGGGTGCGTCAGAGGAGTTCTTCTTCCGCCCAAACAGGAGCTTGTCGACGCTGACCGCGCCGGGACCAGCCATGAGGAGCAGGAGTGCGCACGCGCCCAAGACCAGGACGTATTCGTAGCCGCCATCGCTGCTCCACAGTCCGGCGTCCTTGTGCACGAACCAGAATGCACCAGCCATATCGATCACGAGGACAAGACTGCTGAGACGAGTGAGAAGCCCCAGGATGAGGAGAACGCCGGTGATCAGTTCACCCCAGCTCGCCAGCGTCGCTGCTATATCGGTGGCCGGGATATTCATGGCTGCGAAGGAGTCGCGGGTGCTCCCCCATCCCTTAGTGACGGCGTTTTGCCAGCCGTGCATGACAAAGAGAAAACCAAGGACGAGGCGGAAGATAAAAAAGCCTGCGTCGCGGAAGAAAGGATCCAGTTTCGTTGACATATCAACTACATTAGCAAAAATAGCCAACCACGCACAGATAGCGGAACTTCATGATGGGTAGGCAAACTCAAGATCATTAAGTAGCTTTCGTTAGACCACCTATAATCGGGCGCATGTCAACAGATACTCAGACTTCGTCAGGTACCCAGCCTTCGTCACCGCGCCCTATTCACTTTGAGCTCAAAGTGCCTGGCGGGAAACTCGTTGTTATTGACACCACCGTCGAGAATGACACCATCACTTCGTTACAAATCTCCGGTGATTTCTTCCTCGAGCCCGATGAAGCTTATGACGAAATTGCCCCAGCATTGGTAGGAACAAAAACTTCCGCGTCTACTGAGGCACTTGAGTCCCGACTCAATTCCGCATTAGCTCATTTCGACAATCTTGATCTCGAGGGATTAACCATCCACGATATTGCCGTGACCGTGAAACGGGCGGTCTCTGGCGGCAAAGATTTCACCGATTACGAATGGGAAATTCTCCGCCCCGGTGTGCTCCCCACCCCGGTCAACGTCGCCCTTGATGAGCTGCTCTTGAACCAGGTCGCCGATGGGCGTCGCGGACCGACCCTCCGTTTCTGGGAATGGGACGATAAAGCCGTCGTTTTCGGTTCTTACCAATCGTATTCAAATGAATTAAGCCAAGAGGGAATCGACAAATACGGAATTACACCCGTGCGACGAATCTCTGGTGGCGGTGTCATGTTTATGGAGGGCGGAAACTGCATTACCTATTCGCTCTACGCACCCATCGAACTCGTCCAGGGCTATTCGTACGTCGCATCCTACGAATACCTCGACCAATGGGTACTAGCAGCGCTAGCCAAGCACGGCGTCAACGCCTGGTATGTCCCCATTAACGACATCACCTCCGACGGCGGAAAAATCGGAGGAGCTGCACAAAAGCGCCGTCGCGGAGCGATCCTGCATCACACCACGATGAGCTACAACATCGACGCCGACAAGATGATGGCCGTCCTCCGCATCGGGAAGGTCAAGGTGTCGTCGAAGGGGTTAGCGTCGGCAAATAAGAGAGTTGATCCTTTGCGACGGCAAACCGGTGTCCCCCGCGAGACGATCATCGACACGATGGCTCAGGAGTTCATGACGCGGTATGGCGCGAAACCCGCGTCGCTGACGGACGCGGATATCAAGGAAGCGGAGGAACTGGTCAGCACCAAATTCGGTAATGACGCATGGACGAAGAGGATTCCGTGACGGCTAGTCATTCCGGCGAACATGGTGAGCAATCTGCTTCTGGCGCAGCGGATCAACACAAACTGTTGCGACCACCGACAACACTAGGCTCATAACAAAGGCGCCGATAATCCACGTTAATTGCGGACCGGCCGAAAGATCCTTGTCAAACCGGCTGTAGGAAAACCAACCCAAGTACAGGCCGAGGAGAAAGGTCAAACCACTAGTCATCAGAAGCGGATAAAACGTCTGTTTCATCGCAACTCTCCTATGCAATGACGACGGAACACCCATAAAACCAAGCGCACGAGTAAGTTCTGCTTCTTCAAAGACTGAGGATGCCTGGTTCAACATGGTTCCACTAATCGACACGAGTAAGCCAACACCGTAGGTGACGACGGCTCCAGTCACCGTATCCCGATTGATTGTGGGATCACCCAATTCATCCCCCGGATTCCCCGGCATGACAGCCACGTACCCCAACAGGAGCGCGAGGAAAGTAAGAGCATTCGCCCGCTTCCACGCGGTACGCCCGTCTGTCATCACTCGACGCGTAGCTAAGAAATTGAGCTTCCCCGGAAGAAAGCTTGATATACGGGCTGCGAACTGGATGAGCCAGGGCACCACAAGGTTGATACCGAACACAACGACATACAGAATCCCCGCGATAATAACCAGAGACCACCCGACATTGACAGAATCAGCCTCGATGTGAGATAAGACGACGCGGGCAGTCACAACGATCACAACAAAAATGATGAGCCGCCAGAATTTAAGCGCCGTGGGAACGTCCCGTTTTGAGACTCCCAGTGGCGACACCATAACACGCTTGAGACCAACCACTGCAGCTATCGCTGCGAGGACAAGGATGATTGCCCATAAAACTGGATAGCCCCACCACGGTAAAAGAATTTCCCAAAGACCGATGCGGGTGTTTTGGAAACTAACTAGCGACCACGCGGGTGCCGACACCACATAAATCACAGTTCCGAGCGCCAAACCAGCGAATGCCAGCGCGCTGGTTTCTACCAAGGTGAGTCGCGTGATGTCTCTGTTGGATAATCCCAGCAGCCTGAGTGTTGCTAAGCGCCTCTCACGGCCGGAAGCCCCTAACACCGCTGATTGTGCTACAAGAGACATCATCGGGGGAACAACGAAAGCACAGGCAACGGCCGCAAGGCCAACATATATTTGCCGTAGCTCACCACTCATGTCGTGGAGTGAGGCCACCGTCGGCTGACGATAACGTTCGTAGAACATCCACGTCCCGCCGGCAACAGTCATAGCCATCCACGTACTCACGGTAAAGGCAAACACCGCTAACGCCGAAAGCCATTTATTCCCCGTCCCCGCCCTATGGGACGCTTTTTGCAGTTGAACTCCCAGGTGGGAGAGCGTCGACAAGGAAACAGCCATTTAGCTCACCGCCCCGGACAACATACGATCGTCATGAATGATGCCATCACGAATTTCAATCCGACGCTGACACCAATTCGCGACACTTTGATCGTGAGTCACCATCACCAACGTGGAGCCCGCCTGCTCGGTGATCGCGATCAGCTGCTGCATGACTTCGTGGCCGGTCGATTGGTCGAGAGCGCCCGTCGGCTCGTCGGCAAAAATAATGGCCGGTTTAGCCGCGATGGCTCGGGCGATGGCGACGCGTTGTGCCTGGCCGCCAGACATTTTCCCTGGTCGACGACGGATCAGCTTGCCTAGCCCCAGGCGCTTCAACATGTCGGCGGCGTCGGCATACGCTCGCCTACGAGACGTGCCCTGCAAAATCGCCGGAAGAGCCACGTTTTCCTGAGCCGTGAGCTCCGGAAGGAGTTGCCCGTCTTGGAACACAAACCCGAATTCGCGCAGCCGGAGCGCCGACCTTTTCGCATCATTCAGCCGTGAAACGACGGTATCGCCGTACCGGATTTCACCGTCGTCCGGAACAAGCACGCCGGACATGCAATGCAAAAGAGTGGACTTGCCCGAGCCCGACGGACCCATAACCGCAACGGATTCACCCTGGCCGATCTCCAAGGAGATACCCGTCAACACTGGGGTTGAAGCAAACGATTTCGTGATGTCGTGGACAACCAGCGAATACTGCGAGGAGCGTCGCTGGCTCTGTTGCGCGTTGTGATCTTTCATGGCACCTATTTCACAATTTGTCCACCGAGTTCACCACAGCTCTAGCGCCCGAATCGTGGTAGATCTAGCACTACCCCCATCGCTGGTGGAGAGGGTGCGGCCGCTACTCACGAGGGGGCTAAGTTTCTATCATGGCACACATGGCATTATCAGCCTGGCAACGATTATCGCACCACTTACGGCCCCGGAACCGGTTCGCTGGTTCGCGGTCGCATGAAAGTGTGGCCGCCGAGCGCATCAACGAGTTGACGGCGTCGCGCCGGGCCATTGCCGATGCCTACGAGGTGGAGCGCCGTCGCATAGAAAATGACCTTCACGACGGGGCTCAGCAGTATTTTGTGGCCGCGTCTCTTAAGCTCGGGGAAGCCGAACTTGAGGCAGAGAATGGGAGCGCGGAGCTACAGCGGCTCCTTGAGGAGACGCGCTCGCACCTTGACGATGGGCTTCATGCTCTCCGCCGCACGGTCCACGGTATTCACCCGCAAGTGCTGCGCGACCAGGGCTTATACGCTGCCGTTCAGGAGATAGCCGAATCATACGGCTCGAATATCGCCGTGCATTGCCCGCATCCACTCCCCGAGCTCCAGCCCAGTGTGCTGGCGTCAGCCTATTTCTTCTGCGCTGAGTGCCTGACCAATGCCGCAAAATACGCTCCCGGCGCGCCGGTCACCGTCCTTTTGGTCTCTGACCAGGATTTACGGATTTCTATTGTCGACGAGGGGGACGGCGGAGCTCGCTTGGGCCCGGGATTATCTGGAATGCGTGAGCGTTTGGCTGCCTTCGGAGGTTCCATGCAGCTGAACTCCCCGATTGGTGGGCCGACGACGGTGATTGCGTCGATTCCCGTCATGCTCAACCGCGGGCAGAGCGGATATCCCACGGCCGACTCCCCTAGTGCTGCGGCTGCTTCTACGACTACTACCGTGTCGGCTACTTCCGCGGGGTCTGCTTCCGCGACATCCGGTCGGAATGTGAACCAGGTTGGTGAGGATTCATAATGAAAATTGTCATCGCCGACGATTCCGCCTTGTTGCGCGAAGGCGTCGCAGGGTTAGTTGAAAAACGCGGATATGAGGTTATTGCGAAGCCGACGACTGCCACGGAATTACTCGACGCCGTGACAAGCCTCGGTGACGATCACGGTTTACCCGATCTCCTCATTACCGACGTGCGTATGCCTCCTGACATGCGCGAGGATGGTTTACGGGCTGCCCTTCAGCTGCGCGAGCGCTTTCCGTCGTTAAGCATCATGGTGCTCTCCCAATACGTGGCTCCTGCTTATGCTCGTGAGCTCTTCACGCCTGGAACCTCCCACGGCGCGGGCACGGGCTACTTGCTGAAAGATCGGATTGGGAAGGTCAAAGACTTCCTGGAGTCCATTACGATTGTCGCGCAGGGCGGAGTAGTCATCGATCCGGATGTTGCGACAGCGTTGATGAAGTCCGGCAGATCAGGTTTGCGGCTACTCACCGCGCGCGAACGTGAAGTGATGGAACTCATGGCGCGCGGAAAATCCAATGCCGAAATAGCGCAGGACCTGTTCCTTTCTGGCGCTGCGGTGGCGAAACATGTGTCCAATATTTTCCTAAAGCTCAATCTCGAACCGGGTGAAGATAACCGCCGAGTGCGGGCGATTTTGGAGTATTTAACGGAGACGACGGGGCTGATCTGACCCGGTTATTCCGGGAAGTTAATCCGAGGGCTTAATCTGGCGCGGTTAAACGATAAACCTGCAGCACACTCCGGCTCTAGATTTGAGGCTATCTTTACTTTTGCACGTCCAGTAGTATGGGGACCCTCATTTGTTTGTTTCTCTAGAAGGAGTCGCCTCCGTGTCCCGTTTCAGGTCTCCCCATCGCTTGCGCTCAGTGCGGGCGGTTGTAGCGTCAACACTCGCCGTATCACTCATCATGGGTACAGCCGCATGCTCGCGCAATGAGGATTCAACCCAGTCGTCATCGGATACGGCCTCTTCTTCATCTTCTGAATCAGGTCAGAGCTCATCCGCACAGGCCAACGAAACGTGGCCACGCACGGTGGCCACCGATCACGGAGAAGTCAAGATCCCGGCCAAGCCGAAGAAAGTCGTCTCTGCTGCGGTGACGCTGACCGGTTCCTTGCTCGCCATTGGTGCGCCGGTCGTGGCGTCGGCAGGCGGACAAAAGGGAACGCCTCTCACCGATGACAACGGCTTCTTCACTCAGTGGTCCCAGGTTGCGGACAAAGAGCATGTGAAGGTCCTGGATCTCAACCCCTCGGCGGAGTCCATCCTTGCTGAAAAACCTGACCTGGTTGTGATGTCCTCGACTGGCCAGGACGCAACGCCTGACCTCTATGAACAGATTTCAGAGGCTGTCCCCACAGTGATGATCGACTACTCCGACAAAGACTGGCAAGATATCGCCACAATGCTCGGGAAAGCGACAGGCCTAGAGAAGAAAACCTCTAACGTCATTAAGAAGTTTGATGACACCGTGACTAAAGCTCGTGATGAGATCAAGAAGCCTGCGCAACCGGTCACGCCGTTGGTGTATACCCCGCAAAACAAGTCGGCACGTGTGTGGACAAAGGAGTCTGCACAGGGCAAGTTGCTCACCAAGCTAGGGTTCACCCTTGCCGACGTTCCAGAAAGTGCACGCGGAGCAAATTCGATGGGCCAGCGGTCTGACGTTTATGTCGTCTCCGCTGAGAATCTGCCGACGGCGGCTACCGGCAAGACGGCATTCCTCTTCGCAGCGGATGATAAAGCCGTGGATGCATATAAGAGCAATCCAGTTCTGGCTGATACCCCCGCCGTAAAGAACAAGTCCGTGTATTCCATGGGCACTGACACATTCCGGATGGATTACTACAGCTCACTGGCCATGATTGACCGTTTAGAGGACCTGTTCGATTAAAACTCCCCCTCCCGCATCGTTGAGATCAAATCCCGTTGTTTGCCCGGGGCCAACTGCCACTACTCGGACCTTGGTTTTCTGGTGGCAGGAACCGCAAGCCTCTGACGCGCAAACATCACTGTCGCGTGGCGACGGCCATCGTCGTTGCTATGACACAGTGTTTTTCCACCTCTCCGGGATTCATGATCACCACGATGCTGCCCTCCACCGAATGACGGATCACCACGATGGGTGGTGGTCATTCACGGTGACCGCACCGTCGGATCTCTGCGGCTCCTACTACATCATGCCTGCAGAAGCGGTTCCCGACGAGATCGTGGAGACTCCCCGTCACGACGATCCTCATCAACAGATCGATTTTCCGGCGCGCTGGAAAGCCCTCATGACACTCATGGTGGTCGATCCGCGCGCCCAGATACCTCCCCTACGATCACGACGATCGTCACATCCCGCACCCGATACTGACCACCCGTACCACGTGAAGTCATCCGGGATTGTTCGGCTCGATGACGCCTTGCCGGAGCCTGGTTGGGACGCAGTGGACATATCCGACGCCCCTGCCGACAACACGACGGCCGGGTTTACCCCTTACACATGGCACTCATCGTCGGAGTTTTTCCAGGACAGACATGTGTGGGTGCGGACTCCCGTCGGCAATCAAAGCGATAATTATCGCCGTCGACCGTGGCTGCTCATTCTTCTCGACGGGCAAGATTGGTACGGGGCGCACACCGGTTTTGATTATGCACTCCGCGCGCTCGAGACCAGCGGCAGCATTCCCGAGGTCACGGCGGTAGCCGTCGAAACGACAGATTCCACAGAGCGCGGACAGAACCGCCTCCGCGATCTTGGCTGCAATCCCGCCTGGAGGCGTGCGCTCCAGGACGACCTCATCCCCGCCGTCACGCGCAACTATGACATTGCCGACCCTTACGTCATTGTTGCTGGCCAGAGCCTTGGCGGGCTATGCGCCACCGACTGCGTCATTGAAAGCCCCGAAGCGTTCCATGCCGCTATCGGGTGTTCACCATCATTCTGGTTTCCAACGCGACAGGGGCCGCGGCTGCCCGGCCCACTTGGCGGACTCATCGCGGAGAAGCTCCAGCACCGCGCCACTGTGGCAGCACTCGCGCAGAATGATTCACGGTTCTTTTTCGACGTGGGAACCGGTGAAGGGTTGATGGAGTCCCATGCGCGTGCGGTCGTCGAGGAGCTGGAACGAGCCCACATTCGCTGCCACTTCGATATATCCACACATGGGCACGATCCTGCAGCGTGGCGGGGTGCCCTGACACGCGGGCTCTCCTTCATGGCGGCGCAGTAGCGTTCCGGGAAGAGCATTCTGAAAAGCCGCGCCAATTCCCACACTCACCCCGGAGTCAATACCCCATTTCCACACCTTAAATAGGGTGGTTTTGGTTTTTATCTTTCAGAAAAACTTGGGTGCGCAGCCCAAAAACTAGGCTGGAGTTAGTGGGCCAGCAACAACGCCTCTCACTTGTTGACGCCGATTTTTCAACCCCAGCATCCGCTGTTAGCTGACCATTTTTATGCGCAGCATGCCCACCTCACAGGACGTGTTGCAGATATTTCATTCATCTGCCTACTTTTGGAGGCGACTTACAATGGCTGATGAACTAACTGGCACCACATTCGAACAATCCACTACCGAACGCGGTCGTGAGCTCTTGGCCCGCATGGATCGCTTCCCTGCGTGGCCACTGCGCAAGCGTGATTTCTTCGTTATCGGTATCGCATACTTCTTCGTTTTTTATGACATCAGCGATATCGGCTTCGCCATGCCGGCCATCGACGAGCAAATGAATCTGGGCCAGGACATGTCCTTGTTCGTGGCCCTTGCCGTCGGTCTCGTGGGCTACATTATTGGTTCGCTGCTCGCTGGCTGGCTTTCCGACGCAAAGGGACGGAAAGTCTCTTTCATCGGTTCCCTCGTTTTCTCTGGAGCGGGATCTCTCCTCTGCGGGTTCTCCTTCACCGTGTGGGATCTTTCGCTCTGGCGCTTCTTGACTGGCATGGGCGTGGGAGCAGCGCTGAACCTAGCGTCCACCTACGTCGGCGAAATTGCACCGGCTAACCAGCGCGGCAAGCTTTCCGTCGCTACCTTTATGGTCGGAATTATTGGCCAGGCAATCACACCGTTCGTTGCTCTGGCATTGGTTCCGAACTTCCACACCGGATGGCGCTGGCTATTCTTCATCGGCGCACTTGTCGGCGTCTTCGGTGTTCTCTTTGCCCTGGCCCTCCCCGAGTCGCCCAGGTGGTTAATTTCCCAATGGCGCTGCGATGATGCTGAAAAGATCATCGAGAAGATGGAAACGAACTTCACCGATGAGCAGCTGCGTAAAGGGCAGAAGATTCGCGAGGAATTCCGGAAAGAGGTTGAAAAAGAAGAAGAGAGGCAGGATCGCTCTCTTGGGCTCACCGGGACAGACAGCGCCCCGTCGCTTACTGAAGGAAAGTACCTGCGCACGGCCATTGTTATGGCTCTGATGTGGTTCCTGTGGTACATCGGCAACTACGGCTTCTTGGGTGACGCCCCCGACCTTATTTCGTCGCACGGCGAGAACATTGCCGGGTCGATTCTGTACCTCGCCATCGGTGCTATCGGCTACCCGACCGGCGCGCTCATCATGATCTTTATCTCCGATAAATTCGAGCGCAAGTACCTCATCTTTGTTTGTACGCTGGTGTGGGCAGCCGGAATGCTGTGCATCGCAACGATGGCAAGCTCCTTCATGGTGACGCTTGGTTCATTCCTGGCGTCCATGGCATTGGGATCCTACCTACAGATGGGCTACACCTTCACCGCAGAATCCTTCCCGACGACGTTACGTGCGCGCGGGTTCTCCATCGCGGATGGTTGTGGTCACCTCGGTGGCGCGGTTGGTTCGCTCCTACTGCCCTTCGTTGTTAACAAGACGTCATTCTTCGCTGGCTTTGCGATGATTGCGTTGACTGGTGTCGCCGCCGGATTGCTGGCATTGACAGGGCCAAAGTCATCGTCGAGGTCGTTGGAAGACATTTAACGACGATCTCATACGAATCATGGCGGGGTTGTATTTCCCCGCCATGTCAAGGCCCGATTCTCGGGTTCTTCATCACGTGACTTTCTTCTGAGTCACGTGTTTTTCGTCGTCACGTGGTTGTTAGACGGCAGATGAAAGATTTTCTTTGTCGTCCCACTTTTCTTTCATCTTCTCGGGCCTCGACGGAAAGATCGTCATGATGAGGAGCACGGGAGCAGCGATAACCGTAAAGGTAATGAACCACCACGGCCCGGCAAAGCCAGCATCATGCAAGCGTCGCCATGTGAGCGAAAGAGTGGGCACGAAAATAATCGCACTAAAGACAGCGCTGGCGAGTCCCACTGGATTGGTCACATCATCCGGATCCACACCAGCACTAATCGCTACTGCGGAAATCACAGCGTAAATAAGGAACAAGACCAACTGAACCCACCAGTATTCGGACCTTGAGGAGCGTCCTTTGAACCGAAGGACTCTGGTGACGAATCTCTTGACGGCTGCAGGCAAACTTGCGCCGTAGAAGGGCTGCGACAATGGTGGCTCACCGTTGTACTCAGGGGCATCATCGGGGCCGTGGTATCTACCTGGAGTAGCGGTTCCGTATTGTTGGGTGTCGTTCTGCGATGGGAATGGCTGCATATCAGTCATGTTCCCTACCCTAACAATTTTTCGCATCGTTTTTTAGGCCAAAATCAACGTTTTGAACTTGTTTAACTAAATCGGAACATTGGGCTAGCGCCACACATCGCCACACATGATGGAATACATCTCACTCATACGTGTTGGATCTAACCGAGAGGGCGGAACAAAACCGCCATATAATCGCGTACTTCTTCCGCGGTGCGCTCTCTTCCCCGACAAGAGAAGCCGTTCGCTCTCCAGAACAGATCAACACAATAAATCTATTCGAGTTTTTGAGGAGATAACGTCATGGCAAAGAAAGCAGTCATCATCGCAACTGATTTCGGCGTCGAAGAGCCAGAAATTATCTCACCACGCGACGCCTTATCGTCGGCAGGCATTGATGTCACCATCGCTTCCAACTCGGGCAACGACATTCAAACCGTGACGGGCGACAAAGACTGGGCATCCACCGTCAAAGCCGACACGACCCTCGACAAAATCAGTGCCGACGATTACGACCTGGTTGTTCTCCCCGGAGGAACCGTCAACGCCGACACCCTCCGCATCGATACGGAGGCGCAGCGCATCCTTAACGAGTTCGCCTCGGCCCACAAGCCGGTCGGCGCTATTTGCCACGCGCCGTGGGCGCTTATCGACGCCGGACTGACCGAGGGCAAGACCATGACGTCCTACCAGTCCATTCGCACGGATCTCAAGAACGCGGGTGCTCACTGGGTGGACGAAGAGGTCTTCCGTTGCCCCGGAAATGACTGGGTGTTGATCACCTCACGCAACCCGCATGACCTGCCGGCCTTCACCAAGGCACTCACCGACGAGCTGTCTTAACGAGCTGCAGCGGGAATCGGCTCGGCCCCGTGGCACCCAACGACCTGTTTGTTTTGGGGATCACGGATCCTCGGAGTAAAGTGCTGGGGGTCCGCGGGGCATTGGCGCAGTTGGTAGCGCGACTCGTTCGCATCGAGTAGGTCAGGGGTTCGATTCCCCTATGCTCCACAAACATTGTTTTCCCTGGTCACTGTTGACCAGGGATTTTCGCATATCTGCAGGTAGAGACGCCTCTGATGAGCTACATCCTGGAACACCGAATCACTATCAGATTCGTCTTTCGGATGGCCGTGTAGCTCAGATACCCCTTCGGAAACTGCCACGCATAATTCATTAGCCAGGAAAGTGTTGCTATCGACTTCCGTCCTCGGTAAGGGGTTCCGTTTGTACACGATTAAAGATGATGATTTACTACCTCTTTCGTGCCTTTCACTCAGATGGTGTCTGCTTTCTTTGAAGACAAACAGCCCATCCAAGGATGGCGAGGCATGCCCCAGCAGTTACTGCCGATCCCCAGCGGGCTGAGAGCATATCGGCGGTCCAAGGGGTCACGGCCGCCGCGAGCGAGTAGCCAATGCCTCCGGCCGCGTATAGCAGGGAAAAGGCGGACGCCCTACGTTTGTGCGAGACTAAATCAGATACGATTACTTGCCTTAAGACCATGGATGGCGCCTGAACAACCCCTATGAGCACTGCAACGCCTAGCAGGATTGAGTAAGACTGGACGCTTCCTACCGTCGCTAAAAGGGCAATCATGAACACTGTTGAAATCATCGCAAGTACTTCGGGCTTCGGCCACGACTTCTTGATGCCGAAAACCGACGAAGCAACAACGCTACCCAAGGCCAATAAAGCTAAGACAAAACTTGCTTTCTCATCTGACCCAAACCAGTGGGTCAAAAGGCCAGGAACCAGTGTGTCGAAGGAGGCAGTGACAGCCATGATCACACCAGACGCGACAACTGGAACTGCGATGGGACGGAATGATGCTTTTCCACCCTCTCCAGACTCATGGCGATAATTGCTGGGAATTGCAAGAGGGGCCACTACTGCTGCTCCAAGCAATAACAGCGCTAAGGAAACGTATGCAATTACCGTATTCGTTTGGTGAACCAGCACGACACCCAGGATTGGCCCCAGAACCCAACATATTTGGTTCACGACATTGTCAATCGCGAGTATCCGCTGGGAACTGCTTGTCATTTGAGTGGCAGAGGACCTAAGAACACCTGGTATTGGTGATGAAATCGCCCCAAGGACAAGGATGGCTAAAGCGGCACCCAGCCATAAAGAGGGGATGAACCACAGTATTGCCCCAGCTGCAAGCAGTAGCATGGCCCCGACAAGGCAAATTGTTCTTAATTCGCGACCAATCGCAACTTGTTTCATCTTATGGGTGAGCCATATTGCCCCAGCTGCTTCTCCCGCGGCATAGCTACCAGAAATCAGTCCTCCAGCAGCATAGCTTTCTCCTACCGCTGCCGTTCCAACCACGGCCACCATTGTGATGGTGGTTACGACTAGCCGCGTAACCGGCGTTGCTATCGCCCATGCGAGTTGATTGCTCGGAAAATGTCCCATCTAGGTTTTCTCCTCGGAAGTCGTTTCTCTGGTATGCCTAGACGTCATCAAAATGCGGTCGTTACAGTAGACGATACTTTGGCTTAAGTAAGCCAGTCCGGAGGCGTCCAGCAGCATCATCAGCGGTAGATGTGTGTAAGGCGGCGATGAACTGCGTTTTATGCCGATTACTCAGCTCGCCGGACACGACGCTGGCGTCTTTTTACCAGTTCAAGCTCCTCGTCAACCAGAGCTTTCTCAACGGTCAGCTTCGCTAGTTGTCGCTTGAGCTCGTCAACATCATCGGGGAATGACGCTTCCAGGCTCGCCCGCGTGGGAAAACCGGCTCGGCTCTCTCGTTCACGTTTACCCATTAAGCCCCACTCTCCCTTGTCGCAGTACGTGTGGGCCCAACTATAAACAATCACTTTCGAGCGCAGGTCAAACTTATCCGCAGATAAATTCTTCTAGTCTTCCGCCCTATTCTCTAGCGTGTATGTGGCGGCATCAATAACGGTGTCTTCAATGGGCCGTGGACCCCACCCAAGCAGCCGTTGCGCTTTGCTGGTGTCATAGTGGTGCTCCATGCCGATCAGCGTATTCATTACGGCCATTGCGGAATTGAACCGAGCGCCAACCTTGATAACAAAATCGGGGACGGTCATCGTACTAATCTTGTGGCCCTGTTCCCCAAGACGATCCTTGAGTAGCCGCGCCATCTGGGGCATTGTGATTTCGCCCGGCTGGGCGATAAAACGCTCCCCGTCAGCTCGATCGTCGAGCATTGCAAGAATGTGCAGATCGGCCAGATCACGGACGTCAACCGCCTGGTACGTAGCCTTCGGACTCGGTGCACCGCGCAAAATCGACGTGAACAATAGCTCGGTGCTGGACCGTCGCCCGTTCATGAACGGCCCGAAAATTGCTCCGGGAAGGATCGTGACGAGCTTTGTTCCCGCCTGCTTGCCAATGATGTCCCATGCGGTTCTCTCCGCCACAACCTTGGATCGCATGTAGTTAGTAACGAGCTTGTCATCGATATCAGTCCAGAAGGTTTCGTCGATGGTGCGGTGCGTATCCGCACGGCCAGGGAAGACCGCTGCTGCCGAGGAGGTCATGACGATTTTCTTGACACCCGCATCAATGGCGGCACTGAAAACGTTGGTTACTCCAGCTTTTGCGGTTGGAATCAGCTTTGGGCCATTGTGGTTCTCCCCGCCGAGAGCAGGTAAAGCAGATTTGGTTAAGCTACTTAACCCCTCTACCCCACACGACGGATGTGCGTCACGCTTGCTCGCCCATTACCGTCTGTCTCGTAGCGGTCATACTGGCGGTCGATGTAATCGCCGTCGTCCTGCATGTCATCCGGTTCCTCAACACCGAAGTAATCAGCAGCGTCCACGTACTCCAGCTCAGCCAACTCCGGATCGGTGTCATTCGTTTCAATAACAGTGCCAGCTGGTCGACGTAACCGCGACGACACAGCCCGATCATCATGATCATCTTCGGCGTTCCGGACACCCATCCGGGCACGCCGCATCCGGCGCAGACGACGAGCCGCCAGGCGCTGCTCCTCAATGGCCTGCTTCCGCAAGAACGCTAGGTACACACCGGTAGCGACAGCGCCGACAACAGCTCCGGCCCACATAGCACCACCGAACGCAAAGCCGAGGACCAACAGAACAACCGTCACCGCAGCCAAGCCGAAGAGCACACGCTTACGCTGGGTAAACCGCCGCCGGGCATTCCGCTCGGCGAGCTCAGGGTCGTACACGCCCCGACCACGCCGACGGTCCACATACGCCCGATCCTCATCCGTCACCGCGATGTCGTCGTATTCAGAGCGCGCAAGTTCCTCGAGCTCTTCGTCCGATAAAGCATCCAGCCCGTCCTCGAAAAGCATGGTGCTTGAGCGCCGTTGAGCTTCACGACGCTCCTCGCGCTCGTCGTCTGATTCATCGGCAAAGTCGTACGCGTGCTCAAATGCCGGGTCACCATCGCGATAATCCACGACATCCTCCGGGCGATCATAGGCATCCGGGAACTTCTCCCTATCCTTCGCCACGGCGTCGTCGGATCCGAAATCACGGCCATACACGATTGAGGTGCGGCCTTCACCGGTGAGCACATCATCAGCCGATTCCTTGTCCACGGAAACCGGTCGACTGCCCCGTCGAGAACCGCGATCCTGAGACGAAGCCGCCTCCGCAGACTCCAGCTCAGGAACACCCTGGACCGCCCCGGAAGAATCCATAATGACGTCACCATCGACAACGCCCACTGGGACACTCGATTTCTCGCCCGATGCTGTTTGATCGTCCTTCGCCTCACCGGCCGATCCGGAGGCTTCATCCTCGGTGTCGTCGGTGTCATCGACGAACTCTTCAAACTCGGCATCGTCGACCGGTTCTGTCACAGCGTCATCGACGTCATCAGCCACAACAGACGAGGCAGCAAACGACTGGTCAGAATCCTCAGGCTCCAACTCCCCCACCACGACGTCTTCGTCGTCGCGAGTGTTATCCCCCTCGACATACTCCCCGGCATTCTCCCCAGAGTGGGCCTCCGAACGAGCATCCCGCACCGAAGCATCGTCAGCGTCGGACTCACCATGATGCACAGAGTCACCGGAATACACAGCGTCGCGGTCATCGTACGCGCGGAAGTGCACGTCATCCTCGTCCAACAAGCGGTACTCGTCCTCGGTAGGCTCGGTTTCCACATCGGGTGAGGCAGACCGACGTCGCACATGCTTCGTCAACCGACCAGAGGACGCCACCGACCCAGACCCACCACGGTACAGAACGCGCGTTTCCTTCAACGCCTTCGACGTACGACGCACTGGCCCCTGGTTTCGCAAAAGTAGTGGCGCCAGAACAGCAAGCCACAGCACCACAATAAGAACGATCAAGAGGGAACTCGACACGTCGGAATCTCCTTAACTGACGTCAGCCGCGGGGAATCGAACACGGACAACGATATTTCTCATTAAAGAGTAGCCCGTCACACCCGTAACATGCGTGTGCCACGCCCACAGATACGAATACCGAACGAATGCCGGAACATTCGCAATCCAACCAGAGATCTGCCTCAACCAGGGATCTATCATCAGCTGTCACGCCTCCCCCGCCCGCTAGTTTCTAACCGTGACACCACTCCACCTGGGCACTCCTCCGATGTCAACGCATACAAGAAATGATCGCGCCACTGCCCATCAATATTGATACTGCGGACCAACTCCCCCTCATAATGAAAACCGACGTTCTCCAAAACGCTTATCGACGCGGCATTCTCAGGCAATACAGTCGCCTCGACCCGATGCACCCCCACGGACATCATCGCGGCATCGACGCCTAAAGCGACGGCGGCGGTTCCCACACCGCGCCCCCAGAATGGGCTCGCAATCCAATAACCGATCCAGCATGTCGAAAGCGAACCATGCTGAATCCCGCCGATAGTAACCTGACCTGCAAATTTCCCGTCACATTCCACGGCGAACGGAACCGACGCACCCCGCGCCGCGGACTCATACAGCGAATCCACCACCGACAACCAGGAGGGCACCGTGTGCACCTCATCCCACGAATCGTTCGCCGTCGGCTCCACAGCCCGCAACGTGGATTCATCATTGCGGCGGAGACGCGCCCATTCCGGCCCATCGTCCTTCACGACGGGACGAAGCCCCACCGCACCGCCCGGCACGTGAAGTACCTGCGTTTCCTCCGGCCAGCCAGGATGCGCACTGCTCGGCTTCACGCCATAGCGTCGATACAGATCGCGGCCCTTCACGGACCCCACACCGACGCGATCCAACAGACGAGTCAAAACCCCCATGACAGCCCCTGCTACTTATGCGCGATTCGACAAGAACAAGACATCAACAACATCACCCGGCGCGATCCCCACCACGTCTTCAGGCACGTGGATCAGGCAGTTCGCCTCAGCGAAGCTCCCCAACAAGTGCTGCGGGGCGCCAGCCGAGGCACCGAGGGGATCCACCAAGTACTCGTCGGTGCCACGATCGCGCATCAACTGGCCGCGGATGAAACCACGCCGTCCCGGCATCGAACTCACACCGTGCAATGCCCTGGCCTGGATAATCCGACGCCGGCCACCGCGTCGTCCAGCTTCATATTGAATGAGCGGGCGGATCATCGTCTCGAAGATAATCAATGAGCCGACGGGGTTCGACGGCAAAAGGAACGTCGGCACTTTATTGGGGCCTAGAAGGCCGAAGCCTTGGGTCGAACCTGGGTGCATTGCGACGCGGGTGTACTCGATGTCGCCTAAATTGCTGACGATGTCGCGCATCCGGCGTGCCGCAGATCCCCCTACGGCACCTGCGATAACGATAATTTCGCTGCGGAGAATCTGCCCCTCCATGATTTCCTGGAGGCGGCGCGGTTCACCCGCGATCACACCGACCCTGTGGGCATCTGCTCCCGCCTCTTCGGCAGCAGCCGCCAGCGAATACGAATTCACGTCGAAAACCTGACCACGACCGGGCGTCCGATCTGAATCAATCAGCTCTTGACCGATCGACATCACAGCGACCCGCGGACGTGGATACACGAGAACCTTCGACCGCCCCACCGCAGCTAAAAGGCCAATATGCGCTGGGCCAATAACTGTCCCCTCGCTGACTATAACGTCACCTTCAAGGACGTCGGTGCCAGCACGGTGAATAAAATCGCCCGACTTCACGGGAAACAGAGGCCGGATACGTCGGCCATGACGCTCCACCCACGCTTCCGGAATGATCGCGTCGGAGAGCGTCGGAACGGGCGCACCGGTTTCTACCCGGACTGCCTGATTGGGCTGCAACCGCAGCGGCCTGTGCGAACCCGCGCCCACATCACCGACGACGGGCAGCTCGGCAAGTTTCCGATGCTCGCGATCACTACGGCGATCAGGCTCGTAATCCTCATCGGGCAACGGCTCAGGTGGGCGTTGATCCTCTGGACGATCATCCGCCGGGGCACCTTTTGCGTCCCGCGGTACAAGGTCGACAGCGCGAACGGCGTAGCCATCGATGGCAGCTTGATTGAAACCTGGAACCTGCCGGTCACCACGGACTTCTTCAGCGCTACGCAACCCCAGCGAATCCGAAATAGCCACACGAACGGGCTCCGGAGTTACGGCAGCGTCCGCGATAATCGCAAGCTGCTCTTCCACTGAGCGCACGTTACGTCCTTTCGCCCGGGTAACACAGCAGCATATGCTGCCTACTGACTCTACCCCGAGTGAGACCGGGGCATATCACATTAAGGCTAGCTGTCCTGGGCCAACCTTTCCGTCATATACGCCCTCAGCGAGTCGCCATACTCGGGATCCCTCAGGCCGAAGTCAACACAGGCCTTGATGAACCCACCCGGGTTGCCCAAATCGTGGCGAGGGCCACGGTGAACCACCACATGCACGGGGTGATCCGACTTGATGAGCAGCTCAATGGCATCTGTGAGCTGCAGTTCGCCGCCCTTACCGGGCTCGATCTTACCCAGCGCCTTGAAAATATCGCGATCCAACAGGTAACGGCCGGTTGCCGCCAGCGTCGAGGGTGCGTCTTCCGGTTCAGGCTTTTCAACCATGCCCGAAACGGCGTAGACATCATCATCGGGTTGACCGCTGACCTCGAAAACCCCGTAGTCAGAGGTTGCTTCCTTATCGACGTCCACCGCGCAGAGCACAGATCCGCCGTATTTTGCGCGGACCTCAAGCATCTTGTTCATGACACCATAGGGCATGACAAGGTCATCGGGAAGCATGACGGCCACGACGTCTTCGTCGGGATCAAGAACCTCTTCAGCCTGAGCGACGGCATGACCAAGCCCTAAGGGGCGCTCCTGAGTGACCGAAACAGCGTCGATAAGTTCGGTCGAGTGCTGCACTTTCTGCAGCCGATCCTCTTTGCCGCGCTTCTTGAGTGTCTCTTCCAGGAGATCATCATGGTCGAAGTGCTTCATCAGCCCTGACTTGCGCGGGGAGGTAACGATAGCCAAGCGTGAAGCGCCAGCCTCGCGGGCTTCCTCCGCAATGAGCTCGATACCGGGCCGGTCAACAACCGGGAGAAGCTCTTTGGGTACGGTCTTCGTCGCCGGAAGGAAACGGGTACCCAAACCAGCGGCTGGCACGATGACTGTACGCAACGCAGCCTGACCATTTCCGCCATTATCATCTTTGTTCATAGGAGCCATGCTAACCGACAACCGACGCAGAATCCGCTTTCCGAGCTAGGAATTTTCCTACGGATTACTGTTAAAACCGTAAAATGGTCGGTCTTGACGCCCATCTCCTTATGAAAATCCCTTGCGACATCGTGGTTGATGGGGTGCTTGGCGACGTGGTGTTGGATCCGCTGCGGCATCGTGCTTTATGACGTCATGAAGGTGAACTGCTGCGCGTGATTAAGCGACGTCACCGCTTTGTTACGCTGAATTCATGCAACAGAGCGACGGCCCATCCGGGGGGTACGACGGTGCCTTCGGGAGTCACTCGGCGGGTAATTCGATCGCTGAGCACAAAAAGGCCTACCGACGTCGGATCCGACGTATGCGTCGAGAGTTGCCCGAGGCGACGCTCAGGGCCTGGGACGAACAGCTCGTGGCTCAGCTCATAACGGCTATTGATGACATCGCCGCGACATTGCAGCGAACAGACGACGAGCCGCTGGTTATTGCGACATATCTGCCTGTCGGCAACGAACCAGGTGCACACACGCCCGGCGGTTTTATTCCGTCGCTACTTGCTGCGCTGGACGAGCGAATTCCCTGTCGAATCGTCATTCCGCGTGTCGAAGACAAGCGGCAACTCTCGTGGCACCCATGGTCACCGGATAGCCTCGTCACCACCTCGTTCGGTATTCGCGAGCCAGATGAACGATCGACCCCGATCCCCTTCGACACCGTCGACCTCGCTATCGTTCCGGCACTCGCATATGACGTCGCTGGGTACCGGCTTGGACAGGGCGGCGGATACTACGACTGTGCACTCGCTGCCCGACGATCGTCTCGGCAATCGTCCGGACAATCGTCGACGTTCCGCACCATCGGTCTAGTTCATCCCCACGAAATCCTGCCGGCTGTCACCCACGATGACTGGGACGTTCAGCTCACGACAGTGGTCACGCCTCTGGGACGACACCGCTTCCCTGGCAGCTAAACACCGGGCGCACAAACAGCACAAACATCAGTGGGAACCCTGCCGATAGTCTCGCGTCGGTATGAGAATGCGATCCTTGTTCTCCGGTCATGATGCAGACTCCACCCGTTATTCGCTAAGGTCGTGGCACACTCGCCGTCACCCCGAGCCCCACCCGCGGCCGTTAAAGGGTATTCGACTACGGTTGGTGTACTTCATCGCTGATCTCTCTTGCCCCAACTGGCGTCGCACGCAACGCTTACAGCACATTTGTAGAACGCTTTTTATTGTTCTCACAGCGGCCATAATTATTCAAGTAATAATATGAAACTTTGCCGTATGAGTAACCCATTTCTGAGGAGGAATAATGCTTAAAGGTTTTCGCGATTTTATTATGCGAGGCAATGTTATTGAGCTTGCCATGGCGGTTGTCATTGGTTCTGCCTTCACCGCAATTGTGACGGCTTTTACCAAATACATCATTAACCCGCTAATTGCGTGCTTTGGTGGCGCAAATACAGATGGCTGGGGATTCCGACTCATCCGTGGAAATGAAAAAACTTTTCTTGACTTTGGATCAGTCCTCACAGCCGTCATTAATTTCCTTATTATTGCGGCCGTCGTGTACTTCATTCTTGTGGCGCCCATGAATAAGCTCGAAGAGATCAGGAAAAAACATATGGGTGTCAAAGAGGAAGAGGTGCCCGTTACCGAGAAAGATCTTCTCCTGGAAATCCGCGATCTCCTCGCAGCGCAGAACCAAGTGAGCACCCCAAGCCAGACGCTCGCAAGCACCGAACTTGCGGAGACTACCGCCGATTCAGCACACAGCCAGGCATCCTCGCAAGGAATTCAAACAAGCACGTCTCAGGTCGGCACACCCTCGTCGACGACGAGCTCGACCACATCCGGGAAGCACGCCAAAGAGTAATTCAGGTTCGGGGCAATTACTGCGTGGGTAGCCCCTGCCCGGGGCGTCACTTAGCCCCAATGTGGCGGCCGATTTTCCTGCCACTCCCGACGTGACATCGCTCCTACATCACGGCCCTCGGATCCATACGCGGTATCCGAGCCGCCATAGAACTCACTATCACGCCCGGAGCGCCCATCACCAGCACCGATGTCCCCGTCGCCGGGTGTGGCACCGTCATTCTCATCGTCCGGGGTCAGGTCCGCCATGCGATCGTCGTTAAGCCCCCGGCGCGGCTGATCCTCCATCGCGCGAACGGCGTCGACAACATTGGCCAATGCAGATTCGCCCGAGCGGTCATAATCAGTATCCGACACACGTCGTGCATGCCGACGTTGACGTCGAGAATGATTCATGGGGAGCCCCTACTGGTTCCAGCGGTCCATATCGTTAATGACGTACCGCACAAGGGGCGTCAGCGTGGCCATACCATCCCGGATCGCAGCACGTGATGAGGCCAAATTCACCACAACGGTCGAGCCCGAAATGCCAGCGATCCCGCGAGACAATCCAGCGTCGGTGGCCCCACAGGCCAACCCCGATGAACGCAACGCCTGAGCAATACCTGGAATGCGCCGATCCAACACCGCCTTGGTGGCTTCCGGGGTTTTGTCCCTCGGCCCGACGCCCACGCCACCGATAGTCACGGCAAGATCAACACCACCAACGACGGCGGTTTCCAACGCACCGCGGACCTTCGACTTCCGGCTAGCAACACGCACGACCGCGTCCACTCCGAAGTGGTCCTCCGCTAGCAACTCGGCAACCAGGGAGCCGATGCGATCGGACTTCTCCCCCGCGTTGTCGTCGACAATAATGACTAAAGCTCGGGGAACCTGTTCACCCTGGTCATGGTTTCTTTCTGCAAATGATGCATGGGCAGCTTCCTCGGCACGCTCAAGATCCATCAGCATTGCGTCATCGGGTTCGACGATAACCTCGCCAAGCCGATCAACTTTCGCGTGGTCAATACCACGCAGTGATTCCGGCATTTCCCGGGCATCCGATGAGCTCCGAGCCAACTCCGCTGGATCGATGGAATCAAAGGGCTCATTGTCACTCATTGGATTGTCTCCTTTTCTACGGGATAAAGACTTCTACGGGGAAAGCGTCGCCGGTTACCGGGTTAGAGGATTGAACTGATCACCTTGCTATTAACTTTAAGTTCCGACGGTGAAGCGCGGGGCAATAAAACTGTTTTCCTTACACTTCACCAGCTACCCGGCACCTAGTCAATAGAAGCCCCATATGGGGAGTGCCCAGCCATCATCAAGTCCCGACGCGATAGTGGCTGAGCAGTGCGTTTATTCCCCTGATGTCTCTTGTGAACTCAGGGTCATGGTGATTTCTCGGGCGTCTTTCCCGTCCTGATTAGTCACTTCCATCTTGACCGTATCGCCCACCTTATGCGAGCGAATCGCCGCGATCAGAGATAACCCTGAATCAATGGTTCGACCGTCAACTTTAGTAACGACGTCACCCCGTTTCAGACCCGCTTTGGCGGCGTCGCTATCGCTGGGAACATCAACGATGACAGCCCCATGCGCTGTGGATTCCTTAGCAACTTGAACGCCAATTACAGGGTGCTGAACTTTACCGTTCTTAATAAGTTGCTCAGCAATGTCGCGCGCCTGGTTAATGGGGATAGCGAAGCCCAAACCAATTGAACCGGACCCCTGAGACATAGAGCTGGAGCCGAGCGACGCGATCACCGACGGGATGCCAATAAGGTTTCCATCCATATCGACCAGTGCACCACCGGAGTTACCGGGGTTAATAGCAGCGTCTGTCTGAATGGCGTCGATAAGAGTGGACTGGTCAGATGACTCTGAGGACGCCTGCACGGGGCGGTTTTGAGCGGAAATAATGCCGCTGGTCACGGTGGCATCCAGGCCCAAGGGAGAACCAACAGCAACAACTTCCTGCCCGACCTCAAGTTTGGACGAATCCCCCAGAGAAATCGGGGTCAAGCCTGACGCCCCCTGAGCTTTAATGACCGCGATATCGGTTTCGGGGTCACGCGCAACAATGTCTGCGGGGTAGGTCGTTCCGTCATTTAATGTTACGGAAATCTTTCCGCCATTAGCTGCACCAGCAATCACGTGGTTATTCGTTATGATCGTTCCATCTTCGCTAATGATCGAGCCCGAGCCCGTATCCCCCGAATTGCCGGCTTCGACAGTAATAGAAACCACTGATGGCAAGACTTTCTGAGCAACTGATTGCACAGAACCATTAGTGTCGACGTTCTTCGTCTTAGCCGGCGACGCTTTCAACGCGGATACTGCCGACGAATTGTCAGACGATGAGCCCGAATCCCGATTGCTCACGACCGCGCCTGTCACCGCTCCCGACGCGACCGCGGCAGCGAGAATTAAAGCGGCCACCGCAGGCGTACTAAAGCGCTTAGTCTTCCGTGGCGACTGACGTGGGGCTTGCATCACTCCGGTGGGCTGCCCAAAGCCTGCTGATTGGTTGGGATCTACGAATTGGTTCGAGCCTGAAGGCTGACCAGGCATCCCGAACTGGTCAGAGCCTGTGGCATGAGCTGAGGGGGTTGACGAGAACCCGGGTTGGGTGCTCTCAAAAGAAGATTCTCGATCGCTTCGTGGAGCGTGAATCTCGTGTTCACGATCATGCTGAACGGAGTTGTTGCTAGATGAATCGTCGGAGGATGGATCGATCTCCCATGCGGATCGCTGATTTTCGTCGCTCATGGTTTATCACTCTTGCTCACTATGCACGTCGCGCGCTTTGAGTCACCTGAAATTTGGCTGTGAACCCTCAGCGCCCCTAATAAAAATCCCGTGATGGAACCGAAGCTCCAATCACGGGACATGAGGTTGTTACTACTAGTCAGTCTCAACCAAGCCGAGCTGAGCGGCCTTGACCAACCGGCGCGGCAACCGCGTGGTGTTGCCGTTAACCCGAACCTCCTGCAGAGGCGCGTTGTTGGCCTTCCACTGGGACCGACGGGTGTGAGTGTTGGCGCGAGACATACGTCGCTTCGGTACTGCCATGGTTTCCTCCTAAGCCTTGCTCAAACACATCGCGAGCCAGGCATGATCACTGTGAGAATAGTGAAAATGAATGGTGACGGGTTGACGTCTTACTTCTTCGCGCGACGCAGGCGGTTGCCGTAACGACGCTGGAACTTTTCGACACGACCAGCGGTGTCCATCACACGCTGTGCACCCGTCCAGAAGGGGTGAGACTCGCTGGTGACGTCGACGACGATCAGCGGGTATTCGTTGCCATCTTCCCATTCCACAGTCCGATCTGACGTCGCAGTGGACCGAGTCAAGAACTGGTGGCCGGTGCTGGCATCCTTGAAGACAACCGGGTGGTAATCCGGATGAATATTCTTCTTCATCGTTATCCTTTAACAGAACATGGACAATGCTAGTCTGGCGTGCTGCTTGTGCTGACTTGCTTCATAACGGCATCGTCGGACCACCTCGACGGTGGCTGGCGGCCTATCGCAACAAGCGTCGCGAATGAAGCTGGCTCAGCACCTTGCACCGGTCGCGCACTGAGTCCTCGTACCTAACCATAAAATTGATGGATAACCGCGCCTGGATATCAGCCGGCCCACGGAGTTGTTCTGCCATCAACGACGAGCGTTGACAGGCGTAAACGACCCGTGGAGGGGAAGAGGGTAACAGTGCGACACGCCTCCGGCGCACATGCATCGGCCCATCATACAGATTTAAGCCTTAACTATAAAATTGGCGCTAACCAGCGCGTAAAGGCCCAAAGATTTGGGAATCCTTGCCGAGGACGGTAAGGTGTCAAGACGCTGTTGTCGAAAAGCAAACGTCATCGCCCACTAGCTAGGCATCTTAGCGCTTTAACCTGCATTTTTAGTGTCGAAGAAAATGTATTTCCCCCGTCGAAGGAAAACGGTTGGTGCTTTGCAGATCCCATGGTGGGCGGAAGGAGAAGCCCATGTCGGCATATTGCCAAGTCACGGGACGGAAACCGAGCTTCGGTAAGTCCGTCTCGCACTCGCACCGCCGCACGAACCGTCGTTGGAACCCGAATATCCAGCGTCGTTCGTTCTACTTGCCCTCTGAAGGACGCACGATCACGTTGAACGTGTCCACCAAGGGCCTGAAAACCATCGACCGCTACGGAATTGAATCCGTCGTGGCGAAGCTCCGCGCACGTGGGGAGAAGATTTAATGGCACGAAATGACATTCGCCCAATCATCAAGCTGAAGTCCACTGCGGGCACCGGCTACACGTACGTCACCCGCAAGAACAAGCGCAATAACCCGGATCGCATCACTTTGAAGAAGTTCGATCCGATCGCGCGCAAGCATGTTGAATTCCGCGAGGAGCGCTAAGAATGGCTAAGAAATCTAAGATTGCAAAGAATGAGCAGCGCAAAGAAATCGTTGCACGCTACGCTCAGCGTCGTCAGGAACTCAAGGCCATCATCAAGAACCCGGCCACCCCTGACGAAGACCGCATGGAGGCTCAGTACGAGCTGAACCGCCAGCCCCGCGACGCTTCCCCGGTGAGGGTTCGTAACCGTGACTCTGCTGATGGTCGCCCCCGTGGCTACCTGCGCAAGTTCGGCCTGTCCCGTGTTCGCGTTCGTGAAATGGCACACCGCGGTGAGCTCCCAGGCGTCCGCAAGTCCAGCTGGTGAGGAGTAGCAGTATGAAGCGCAACAACTCTAAAAAGGTCCGGGTTGAACCAACCCGCCGTCCCAAGAAGAACCCCTTGAAAGCTCGCGGCATCGAGGCCGTCGACTACAAGGACATCGAAACCCTGCGTACGTTCATTTCTGAGCGTGGCAAGATCCGGTCGCGTCGCGTTACCGGCCTGACCCCGCAGCAGCAGCGTCAGGTGGCAACTGCCGTCAAGAACGCACGTGAAATGGCTCTCCTCCCGTTCACCAGCCGCTAAGTCGCCCCTGAGCACCTGGTCTTGGGTAATTTTCCCGGGATCAGCGCTGCAGGTAAGAACCTAGTGGTGCTTCGAGGGGCCATCGGTCCGTCGAAGGCCAACGGCGTGAACATTTGGAAGCGATAACAGCAGGTTTCGACATTCACCGCTCCCGGTAAACTACCGAGGAGCGGTTTTCGCTTATCCACCAGTGAGTGAGGCTCCGAACGTGCCCCAAGTACTATCCGGCTTCGCAACCATCGCCATCGTCATCGCGATAGGATTCTTCGTCGGCAAAGCCAATCTCCTGGGCAAGCACGCGCAATTCACTCTCCAGATGTACGTGTACTTCCTGGCGACCCCGGCACTGCTCCTGGACAAGCTCTACGTTACCGACCCACTCGACGTCCTCGGCCCGCAACTAGCGGTCGCCAGCGGCTCCGCACTAGTGATCGGGCTGATCTACTTCCTATGGGCGCGAATCGCCCTCCACCGCCCCATTCACGAATCCGCCGTCGGCGGCTTAGCTAGCTCCTACTGCAACGCCTCTAACTTGGGGATACCCGTCGCCGCCCACGTCGTCGGCGATAGCACAGTCGTCGTACCGACGCTCCTGTTCCAAATAGCGTTCTATGGACCCGTCGTCCTCGCGATTCTCGACGTTGTCACCGCCAAGGAAGCTCACGCGGATGGCCGAGCCGGGCGTGTTAACACGCGGAGTTTGTTCATCACTCCGTTTAAGAACCCGATGTTGCTCGGTGCGCTGACGGGGCTCGTGATATCGATCCTTCACGCCCATGCTGGGGTCTCAGTCCCCCACCCCATTGTCGAGCCGATTCATCTCATCGGGCAGTCGGCGGTTCCGGTGGCGCTCATCGCGTTCGGTATGTCGCTGGCAGGGCAGAAAGTACTTGATCCCTCGACGTCTCCCAGGCTCGAGGTGGGGGTCGCGTCGGTCACAAAAATCATTGGCCAGCCTTTGGCGACTTTCCTTATCGCGCACTTTGTTTTCGGGATGACGGGACACGCGTTGTTCGCCGCCTGCGTCGTCGCAACATTGCCGACGGCACAGAATGTGTACACCTACGCCACTCGATATGGGCGAGGTTTAATCCTTGCGCGGGACGCAGGGGTGATCACCACAGCAGCGTCCTTCGTCATGATTATGCTGCTCGCGCTGGTTTTTACGTAATAGGCCGGCCACTGGTCGGTCACAGCCCAGCGCGGAACAAAACCTCACATACCTAGCGCATCTGCCCGGGCCGCCAGCACTTCTGCCTGCCGGAACAGCGGCGCGTCGACCATTTTCCCGTCGATGTTTAACGCGCCCGGGTGATCCGCAGACTCGCGGACAATCCGTCGAGCCATTTTTATCTGCTCCTCACTCGGCCGATACGCGTCACGGATAACCGGAACCTGGGCCGGGTGGATACACGCCGTCGCGGCGAACCCGATCCGAGCAGCGTCGAGCGCTTCATCGCGTAACCCGTCGGCGTCGTGAATGTCGGCAAACACCGCATCAAGAGCAACAATTCCTGCCTCCGCGGCGTGCAGCAACGTCTGGGTGCGCAGGTAATTCACCGTCGTGCGGTACGGCCCCTCGGCTGAACCGCGGTCAGAGTCCCACCCTCGTTCGTCCCGCTGCAGCCGGCTATAGACGCCGCCGAGCGACGCCGTGAAATCCTCCGCCCCCCACAGCAAACCGACGACGAACTCTTGATGCGCAATGTCACGCGCATTCATAATTCCCGACGGGGACTCCAGCATCGCGATCACGTCGTAATCTGCCAGCGTATCCGGCAACGGCTGGTCAACCTTAGGAACCATCACGGTGGTGTACGGCGTCTTCGTCACCATGTCGATGTCACCGTCGAAAAGTTCCGAATCGGCAGAGTGGACGCGGACGATCGTCGTCGCTGGATCGAGATCGCTGTTCACGATGTTGGTGCGGGCCTCGTCGAACGAATCACGACCAGCACCATCCTCGAGATCGAGGATGACGACGTCAGAGCGCGCCGCTGCCTTGGCGAACCGCTCAGGACGGTCGGCGGGGGCGAAAAGAATGGCTGGCCCTGCCGGAGTCCACCGTCGATGGGGTGAAGGATGGCCTACGCTGGTGGTTCCTCCTGCGGGAGCGCTCTGATTAGTCTGCGTCATAGCTCATTATGCTAGTGACAACCCTGGTCCCGTACCTACTATTTAGCTAGACTTATCACCGAGATTTATAGCCCGTACCTGTGATTGAGAGTCCCCTCCGCGGGCCACATTGCCCATGTTCCCGATTCAGAATCACCATACACGACGAGATGAGTACGACGATGCCTTCCCACGAGTCGACAGATTCCAAACCACCTGAGACCGCTGGGCTCCGTCCAGCCCTAGCAGGTGTAATTAACCGTGGCTTCGGCTATTTCTTCGACGCCTTCTTCTTTTCAGGCGCGATGATCCTTGTGCAGTGGGGAATCAACCACGTAGTGGCAAATAACACTGCTCAATTCTGGATAGGAGCATCAATAGCGAGCATCCTGTTCTTCCTATACAGATTCCTCATGGACGCTCAAGCCAAAGGAACCTTCGGAAAGGCTGTCGCCGGTATCAAAGTCACCACCGAAACGGGCGACCGACTAAGCTACGCCGCGGCATTAAAACGAAACTTCTACTGGCTAGCATTCGGGCCGGCTATCGTCGGCGCGGATAATTATCCCCATCTCCATATTGGTAGCTGGAGTGTAGAGCTAGAACCACTTCTGTGGATATGGATTACTGCACTAGCAATTTCTATTTACCGGGATAAAAACAGCCGATCATTCCTTGACCGGTGGGCAGGCGCTTATTTTTACCAGAACAAGCGCCTTTAAATGCCCGTGCGCTTTACACCCACAGCGTCAAGGCATCACCCTGACCACCGCCGCCACACAAGCTCACACCGGCGCGCCCGCCACCTCGTCGATCGAGCTCATGGGCCATGTGAACAACCAGGCGCGCTCCCGACGCACCAACTGGATGCCCCAAAGCGATACCTCCCCCATTGACATTGACGCGGTCCATGTCCACCCCTAGGTCCTTAATGGACTGGGCAACAACAGCGGCAAAAGCTTCATTGATCTCAATGACGTCGAGATCGTCAATTGACCATCCCGACCGGTCAAGCGCAGATTTCAACGCGCGCGATGGTTGAGAGTGTAACTGCGTCGTATCCGGCCCCGCCGTTTGGCCATACTGCCCAATAACAGCCAGAACCCGGAGTTCCCTCTTCTCAGCTTCCTCACGAGTGGTGAGCACGACGGCTGCAGCACCGTCGGAAATTTGCGATGAACTCGCCGCTGTAATCGTCCCGCCTTCCAGGAAAGCAGGACGAAGCCGCGATAATCCCTCTTCCGTCGTACCAGGCCTAATGCCCTCATCGGCACGAACCACGACGGGATCACCCTTACGCTGCGGGATCTCTATCGGAACAATCTCATCATCAAACAGACCCTCATCTCGCGCTTTCTCAGCCCGCTGGTGGGACAGGGCCGCAATGTGGTCTTGCTCTTCGCGGGTAATCCCACGGTCCTGATTCCCCCGGTCAGTCTCCTCCCCCATCGTTTTCCCGCTCACAGCATCGTGAAGGCCGTCGCGGTTAATCGCGTCGACAAGCCGTAAATCACCATAAGTCTTCCCCTGACGCACGCCCGCAGCAATATGCGGAGCGTTCGTCATGGACTCCATACCTCCGGCGACGACGATCGATGCGTCCCCCACACGGATCATGCGCGTTGCGTGAATAATCGCGTCCAGGCCGGACAAGCACACCTTGTTGACGATCTCGGCCGGAACGTCCAGCGGAATACCGGACTTCACCGCCACCTGGCGAGCCGGATTCTGCCCCGCCCCTGCCAGCAGAACCTGGCCCATCACGACATAATCCACGTCCCCGCTGGCAACACCGGAGTCTTTCAGTGCCGACGACACCGCCGCAGCCCCGAGGTCAACCGACGTTTGCGACGCCAAGGCTCCCAGTAATTTCCCCTGCGGGGTGCGCTTCGCCCCCACAATGACGACATCGTCTGGGCGGAGTTGGCATGAGGCGTGGGAATCAGACATTTTTCCTCCAGGATGGCTATGCAATACAGATCACATTCACAGTAGCCATAAATGAGACCCGCGCGTGCAAAGACACCGAGAAAACATGATTTCCCTCGCCTCGTTGGTGTGGACCAGAGCCAACCACACCAACTGACTAGTGGAAGAAGTGACGCTCCTTGGTCAGGTACATCGTGACTCCCGCCTTGCGGGCAGCCTCAATAACTTCCTCGTCGCGGATAGAACCACCGGGTTGAACAACCGCGCGCACACCAGCGTCGGCAAGCACCTCGAAACCATCGGCAAACGGGAAGAAGGCATCCGACGCAGCAACAGCACCACGAGCACGATCCTCCCCGGCACGCTGAACTGACAGCCGAGCAGAATCAACACGGTTAACCTGCCCCATACCGACGCCCACCGTCGCGCCATCCTTGGCTAGCAAAATGGCGTTGGACTTCACGGCGCGCACGGAACGCCACGCGAAGGCGAGGTCGTTGAAGGTCTCGTCATCGGCTGAGTCACCAGCAACGAGTTCCCACGTTGACGGATCGTCACCGGGAGCATCCAGAACATCGCGTTCCTGAACAAGCACGCCACCGGCTACTTCTTTGAGCTGCAATCCTTGACGCTCGGGCTTCGGCGCGACCAAGATGCGAAGATTCTTCTTCGTCTTCAAAAGCTCGAGGGCATCGTCGTCAAATGATGGTGCAATGATGGCCTCGGTAAAGATCTTCTTCACCGTTTGAGCCATCTCTAACGTCACCGGCTTGTTCGCCGCAATGATTCCGCCGTAGGCAGACACGGGGTCGCAGGCGTGGGCTTTGCGGTGAGCGTCGGCAACCGACTCGCGGGAAATCGCGATGCCGCACGGGTTGGCATGCTTAATGACGGCAACACAGGTCTCGCCCGGATGATCCCACACAGCACGCCACGCAGCGTCGCCATCGGTGTAGTTGTTGTAGGACATCTCTTTGCCGTGGAGCTGCTCGGCCTGAGCCAACCCCGGATGACCATGCTGATCCACATACAATGCCGCAGCTTGATGCGGGTTTTCGCCATAACGAAGAGGGTGCGAGAGCGTGTAGGTGCTGCCCACAAACTCGCCGAACGTGGTCTTGTCCGAGCCAGCATTATCCGAACCAGCATCTTCATTCGACGACGCCTGGGTCAACGCGGATTGCTTCGACATCCACGTCGCCACCGCAACGTCATAGGCCGCGGTGTGCTGGAAAGCGCGCGACGCAAGGTCCACACGCTGCGCAAAACTAAAACCGCCATCGTGAACTGCCTTGGCGGTGTCGGCATAATCGTCGGGATTCACAACAACCGCGACAGACTCGTGATTCTTCGCAGCAGCACGAACCATCGACGGCCCGCCGATATCGATCTTTTCCACACATTCGTCACGATCCGCACCCGACGCGACCGTTTCAGAGAAGGGATACAAATTCACCACGACAAGCTGAAAACCCTCAATCCCCATGTCTTCGAGCTGCTTAACATGGTCCGGATTTCGCGTGTCGGCCAGGATCCCCGCATGAACTTTGGGATGCAGAGTTTTGACTCGACCGTCAAGGCACTCGGGGAAACCGGTGAGCTTTTCGACGAGCGTCACGGGGATTCCTGCATCGGCGATATGAGCAGCGGTGGACCCCGTCGACACGATCTCAACACCATCAGCGTGGAGAGCGCTGGCTAAATCTGCGAGTCCAGTTTTGTTATATACGCTGATCAGTGCGCGTTTTACGGGAATCTGGGAATCGGATGTGGAGGATGTAGCGGGAGAAGGAGTTGCGGATTGGGAGTCGGTCATGGAAGGAAAGATGCCTTTCGTCCGTCTGAAATGTAACCGCGCCGCGCGATCGCATCCAATGTTGAGACGAGCAACCGTCGTTCAACAATTTTGATGCGGCGGTGGACAGTATCGGGCATGTCACCATCGTGAATGGGAACAGCCTCCTGCTCCAGGATAGGCCCTGTGTCCACACCGGAATCGACCAGGTGAATAGTGCTGCCGGTAATTTTCGCTCCATAGGCGACGGCATCGGCTACGGCATGCGCTCCGGGGAAGGCAGGGAGCAGTGCGGGATGGGTGTTAATCATGCGGCCCCCGAACCTGGCTAAAAACTCATCGCCGACGATGCGCATGAAGCCCGCGCTCACGACGATGTCGGGGTCGTAGTGCTGAACTGCCTGCGCTAATTCACTGTTCCATTGCCGACGACGTTCTGCGTAGGTGTCCTGGTGGCAGGTGGCAGGGTGGTCGGTGGCAGGGTGGCCTTCAGGTGTTGCCGGGGCGTTCTTGCGAGGGGGTGTAATGGTGGCGACCGGGATATCTGCACGGCGAGCGCGATCGATTGCTGGGCAAGGTTTGTCCGTGACCAAGGCCTGCACGCTCAACGAGGGCGTTTCCCGGCGCGCGTCGAGAAGAGACTGAAACAACGTTCCCTCCCCTGAGGCCAACACGACGAGCCGAAGAGGGCGACCGGGAAAGATGGGATCAACGCGGATCATCGGTCGTACCACCTTGAGATGAGGCATCGTGCGCGGTGCTGCCTTGAGACGAGTCGCCGGCAGACGTGCCGGCAGATGGCTCTGGATCATTATCTGTTTCCGTGGTGACGTTGTCAGCTGACTCGGACTGTTCAGCTTCGGAGGATTCTACCTCAGTCTCTTTAGCGTCAACCGCTTCTGACTCACGGGCACCGCTGTGGCTGGACTCGCCTTTGGCCTTTCCGTCAGCGGTATTTTCCTCGTCGGAGTCCTCGCTGCCGTCATCATCACCATCGTCATTGTCATCCTCGGGCTCACCGTCGACAGAGTCACTGTCGCCCGACTCATCGTCGGCACCTGACTTATTGCCGACGTTCGACTCGCCGTCCGCGTCCGACTCGTCGCCAGCCGATTTATCCTCGGCGGATTCAACGCGCTGCGCCGCGGGGTTGTCGTCGTCACGAGATTCAGCAGCAGAATCCGGCTCAGCGCTATGGCGATCGCCCTTAGTGGTGTCAGCTTCACGCGTGCCACCACGATCCGAAGCACTCGCCTCACGAGGCGACGCACTCCTGCCTCGACGTATGCCGATCACCGCCATCGTGATCACCCCCACGGCAAACATCCAGCCAGCAGCGACCGCGCCGGTCAGCCAGGGGTTTGGCCCCGACCATCCGTACGCACCAACCACGCCACTGTTCAGCCACGCCGCGACCATTCCAACAATCCCGGCCGACACAGCAGCCACCCCAACAGTCCCATACGGGGAAACGACAACGCGTCGCTGGCTCAGGAATCGTCGATAAACAAGAATCGCGACCGCAGCAGGAATGAAAAGCCCGAGCCATGCGGCGGGGAAAACATCGCCAGGCATCGCGGCAAGCACCGGCACCGGAGGCAGCTCCGCGCGCGTCGCTGTAAACAAGCTGACCTGCGCAGCACCGAAATTAGCCTCGGCACCCGCAAGAACACTTGCCGACGCTAGAGCCATGTTCGGGAAGTAAGCGATCCACAGCAGGGTCAGCCCAATTTTGCCGCCGACGCCCGAGGCGATGGAATACGCGTCCGTAAAGGCCGACCAGTGGGCAATAAGGCTAACAATCACGACGAGGGCGCCGATGCCACCCATTGCGGCGAGAAAAGCCATGCCCAGACGAACCGCGTCGACAGGCCACTGAGGCATGCCATAAAAGCGCAGCAAGGCTCGCCACAAACGCTTGCCCATGCCAAAAATGATCGCCAGCGCGTTGAGAGCGAACGTCGACAAGACCGACATCCAGACCGACGGCACGTTCACCGGAAGGACCGGCTGCGCGTCCCACAGCATGGCCAACGCGGTTAACGTCAGCAAGATAGGAACGGCCAACGAACAGCCGACAAGCATACGCACGTCGCTGACGCTGATTCGCTCACGCACGACCGACCGGATTCGGAGGGCTATCCACAATGCGTAGCCCAGCGCGGGAAGCAACGGCAGGAGGCCAAGATCGGCGCCGGACATCGAGAGTGGCGCAAGATTGAACGTCAACCACAGGGAGGCGATTGTCGCCGGCGCTGCGACGAAGGAAAGGTCCAACGCCAATAAAATAATGAGCGCAACTGCGATGATGACGCCGATCACGGAGACATGGGTGGCCGCAATCCCCGGCAGGAATTTCCTCAACCGTGTAGTAAAAGAGCCACCTGCGGCGCTGCGAGCCGCGCTGCCGCTCTTCTGCCACCATTGAGTCCAGCGGTTGAGCCCGAATCGCCGCCCGCGGGGAGATGCATCCGTCGCACCGCGGTTATTTCCTGCCCCCCGACGGCCGTCGTCCGAGCCAGTACCCGTGGCACGAGCACCCCGAGTACCTCGCGCACCCGCATTTTTCTTTCCGACGGTGGCTGCGCTGTCGAGGTCCCCTGCGCAGCGTACCCGCGATGCCCGGCCCCCATCTGTTCGACGTGAGCCACGCGTTGCCCGAGCTTGCGGACGCTGCTCGCGAACATATTGTTCGGACGCGCGAGGCGCCTGGTTTGCGCGCGAATCGCCAGCGGTTGAGCGCGGCCGGGAGGAATCACGATGCGCAACGTCGTCAAACGAAGGGCGACTGGATTGATGTGACGATCGCTCCGCACCCGTCTCCGACTGACGCGATGAGCGGTCGGGGCGATGCTGTCGTGACGACGATGGGGAGTCCCACGTCAAGCGTTGCGCATCCGTGCCGCGGGATCGGCGGCCATTCTTCCGTGACCGCCCATCCCCCGGACGTCGAGAATTCGATGGGGTGGTATTTCTCACTTGTCTATCCTGACACCTTCCGCGCGTGGGGCACATGAGGCACTCCGGCTTTCGGGGCGACAAACCCAAAAAGTCCAGGCCAGCTGAGACAACTGTAGTCGCCTGTGATTAATGTTCCCACCCATACCAAATCTGTGACGCATCACATAATTCGCGCGCGGTATGAATCCGTGTTCCCGTGCTCACACCTTGGTGAGAAAAAGATGGAAAACAGCTTGCCGCGACGCTAGCCGTTCGTTACTATTTCGTTCGGAGATTACAAAACGATTACGCTTACCTGTTAAAACAGTTAAGCAGTACGGTCGATGTGAAACACACAGTAGCCAGCCGAGTGCGTGGTGCGGCTGGCCACAATTTTTGCTTGAGAGGTGTACACGTGCGGACGAATCGAGGCAGCCATTATGTCGGGACGCATCGCCGCCAGACAACTCCTAAGGCCAGCCGGGTAGCCTCGGTCGCCGTTGCAGCCGGTGCGTTGGGCACCGCGGGAGCTGTCGGCGCAGGAGCCGCCACCATCGGCCATAGCGATAGTGTCCGGTTGGTCGCCAAGGACGCCGACGCTACACCTTCCGAGGCAACTGCTTCAGAGTCCTCGCCTCAGATTCTTCAGCTTCCTCAAGCTAAGCCGGTCGCGAACCTGCACGACCAGATCGCAAAGACTGTTGAGTTTAATAAGCAGCGCCTTGCTGCCGATGCTGCTGCGCGGACACCTGAGCCTGCTGCACAGCCTGCTTCAGCGGGGCCGGTTGGCAATGCCATCATGAACGCTCTTGGGATTGTTAAGCCTGCTCAAGGCATTCTGACCACCGGTTTCGAGATGCGGTGGGGCGCTTTCCACAAGGGCATTGACATCGCCAACGTGCTGGGCACCCCCGAGTACGCCGTTATGGATTCCACTGTTATTTCTGCGGGCCCTGCCTCTGGGTTCGGCCAGTGGGTTCGTCTTCGTGCCGACGACGGCACCGTGTTCGTGTACGGCCACATGGAAACAATCAACGTCACTGTCGGACAGCGTGTTAAGGCTGGCGACGTTATCGCCGGGATGGGTTCGCGTGGATTCTCCACCGGGTCGCACTGCCACTTCGAGGTCCACCCCAATGGTGGCGAGGCTATCGATCCACTGCCGTGGTTGGCCGCGCACGGAATTAACCTCGGCCCGATTCAGCGCTAACGCAAACTCTCTTATCAGATCGCTGGTTCCCTTGTGGGCCAGCGATTTTTTCTACGCGGGACCGAGGCATTCGGGCCTCCCCCGGCCGGCCGGAGCAAAATCCCTCCCTGTAAGAGTGCCCGCTAACCGCTCTTACAGCTTTTCCATGGGAACGTTGCCGATCAGCATGAGGCGGACGGTGCCTTCCTTCCCAAAATCGATCACCACGCTGGTGTGCTTGCCAAGGCCTGAGACTGATTCCACAGTTCCCAACCCATATTTATCGTGATTGACTTGGTCGCCGACCTCGAGATGAAGCGCCGACGCAGGCGTACCCGAACGGCGATCCGAGGACGAACCGACTCCACGACCAGCACCTCGTCGGCCACCGGAACCATGAGCCGACGACCCAGCGCCACCATATTGAGAGCCACGATACCGAGCGTTCCCCCGTCGATACCCGGAAGTCGACTTGTCTGGCCATCCCAGTGACCAGTCGCCGCTATCCCAGCTTTGCTGAGGTTCTTCGCGTTCCCAATGAATGAGATCCTCCGGAATCTCCGCAATAAACCTAGATGCAGGATTATTCACCGGTTGCCCCCAGGATCCCCTGGTCACAGCCCGAGAAATATACAACCGACGCTGCGCACGCGTAATACCCACATAGGCCAATCGCCGTTCCTCTGACAGCTCCGACGGATCACCCAGCGCCCTCATGTGCGGGAACTGCCCGTCCTCCCAACCAGTGAGGAACACGACCGGGAATTCAAGCCCCTTTGCCGTGTGGAGCGTCATGAGAGTGATCACGCCGTTTTCTTCATCAGGAATCTGATCCGCATCGGACACTAAGGAAACACGCTCCAAGAACGCCTGCAAACTCCCCGGCTGAGGTTCACCTTCTTCAAGAAATGCTTCGTCACCTGCAGTATCTATTCCTCCGCCGCTATCGGTGCCGCTGCTATCGACGCCATCACTGCCGACGCTGGAACCATCCTCCGCGCCAGCACCCGGGGCACTCTCCGATGCGGTAGCGCTAGGCATACGTTCATAAGCCAACTGATGTGCAGCTTCAGAGGCGAACTCACGCGCCACAGAGACAAGCTCACGGAGGTTATCCAGGCGGGCCCCATCCTGCGGATCGTTCGATCCCTCCAGGCTTTCCAGATAACCGCTTCGTTCAATCACGTCGTTAACAATCGCGCCCAAATCGGGAATGCCCAAGTCATCCCCGTCATGGGATACCAGCTGGTTATCGGCGGTATCTTCGCGCAATCCGTCCATCATCTCGACAAAACGCCCCACCGCTTTATTACCGCGCGAGCCTAACGCTGGAATGTCCCCATCGGCAGCGGCCCGCAATGCGGCACCCATACTGACGCCGTGATCTGCCGCGTACAGAGAGAGCAAAGACAGAGCACGGTTACCGATTCCTCGCCGCGGAGTGTTTATTATCCGTCGCAAGCTGACCGAATCATCCGGATTATCCAGAACTTTCAGATAAGCAATGATGTCTCGGATTTCTTTGCGCTCATAAAATCGCGTTCCACCGACCACCTTGTACGGAAGACCATTGCGAATAAAGATATCTTCCAACGCCCGGGACGCATTATTGGTTCGGTAGAAAACCGCGATATCGCCATAATTAATGGTGGAGTTGTCAACTAATTGATCAATTTCACGCGCCACAAATCGGGCTTCATCATGCTCATTGTCGGCCACATATCCAACAATTCGTTCACCCTCCCCCAACGCCGTCCACAGATTCTTCTCACGACGTCCAGAGTTTTGGGAAATCACAGCGTTAGCAGCAGAAAGAATCGTTTGGGTGGAACGGTAATTCTGCTCTAACAAAATTGTTTCTGCGTGGGGATAATCGCGCTCGAACTCTTCAATGTTGCGAATCGTAGCCCCACGGAAAGCATAAATTGACTGGTCAGCATCACCTACGACACATAACTCGCTCGGCGGAATAGAGTCCCCCTCAGAGCCCTCGTCCCCCACTAACGTCGAGACCAACACATACTGAGCATGGTTCGTATCCTGGTACTCGTCCACCAACACATGACGGAACCGTCGTCGGTAATAAAGGGCCACTTCCGGATACTCACGGAAAATACGAACAACTTCGCCGATTAGATCATCAAAATCAACAGCATTCGATGCACGCAGACGCTTCTGATACTCAGCGAAGATCTGCGCCACGGTTTCATTAAAAGGATTCTTATCTTCTTCGGCGTCGGCAAGCGCTTCGTCGGGAGTGCGTAATTCATTCTTAAGATTTGAAATCGCCGACGCTACCGTCCGCGACGCAAAACGCTTCAGGTCCAAATTCATATCGCGCGCGATCATCGTGAGCAGACGCCGCGAATCATCACTGTCATAAATAGTGAAGTTAGTGTTCAAACCCGGAATAAGATTGGCTTGCGCACGAAGAATACGGACGCACATGGAGTGGAACGTAGAGACCCACATACGTTCCGCAATCGGCCCAATAAGGTCAGCAACGCGTTCCTTCATTTCCGTCGCCGCTTTATTAGTAAAGGTGATAGCGACGATATTCCACGGCGCTACCCCACGAACACCAATGAGGTAAGCAATCCGGCGGGTCAGAACCGCGGTCTTCCCCGAACCAGCCCCCGCGACAACAAGCAACGGAGAACCCTCGTGCTCGACCGCCTGCCGCTGCTGCGGATTAAGTCCTTCCAATAGCTGCTGTGGAGTCAATGGCCCACCATCCGGCAAGCGAGTGGAAAGGCTATCGTTCATAGTGCGTATCTCTTCCTAATAAAATCTGTCTAGCTCAAGGCGAGTTTCAAGGCGAATTGTGGTCCCGCGAAGTACGGAACAATCAATGTCACGCGCTCGCACTCCAACCTACAACCCAGGTGTGACACAATAAGACCCATGACTGAGCCTCGCGATTCTCTGTCTACGTCCAGCGAGGTCACTAGCGGAACTAGTGATCCGTTATCGAACGAACGTATCCAGGAACTAAGAAAAGAAATAAATCAGCTGGATAACACGATTATTTCTGCTATCAAACGCCGCACGGAGATCTCGCATCTCATCGGGCAATCGCGAATGGGGTCGGGCGGAACTCGCCTCGTACACACACGAGAAGTCGCGATCATCAACGAGTTCCGGGAGGAATTGGGGACAGAAGGTCCCGCCATCGCGTCAGCACTCCTCCGCATGGGGCGGGGACGGCTGGGCTAACCCCCCACACGTCCTCTCAAAGGCCACCCATCAATGCCGCTGCATGTCAACCGCTTGCCCGTGGAATTGCCGATTCGCGACTAGCATGGCTCAGGGGGCGCACACGACCTCAATGCGCCACAGTTATCGTCGATAAGAAGGATTTTTAATGAATTCACCATTGCCAGATATCACCGCGACCGACGAATGGTCCGCGCTGAAGGACAACGCGAAATCAATCGAGTCAACGACGTTGCGCGACTTGTTCGCCAACGACCAGGATCGAGCGAAGAATCTCAGCTTTTCCGTGGCTGACCTGCACGTTGACTTGTCCAAAAACCTTATTAACGACGACACTCTCACGGCATTGATCGCCCTCGCGAAGAAGGCGGACCTTGAGGACCATCGGGAGGCGATGTTCAGCGGCCGGCATATCAACTCGACAGAAGACCGAGCAGTGCTGCACACGGCGCTACGTCTTCCCGCCGAAGAGTCCTTGCACGTCGACGAGCAGAACGTCGCCGCCGACGTCCACGACGTCCTGGCACGGATGCGCGATTTTGCGCATGCCTTGCGTTCCGGCGAATGGCTGGGCGTCACCGGCCACACGATTAAAACTGTGGTGAATATCGGCATCGGCGGATCCGACCTCGGTCCTGCTATGACAACGCAGGCTCTCCGCAGCTTCGCCACCGCGGGAATCTCGGGACGCTTCGTCTCCAACGTCGACCCAGCGGACTTCACCTCAAAGGTCGCTGACCTTGATCCCGCGGAGACGCTCTTCGTCGTCGCGTCGAAAACCTTTACGACGCAGGAGACGCTGGCCAATGCGCATGCGGCGCGTCGATGGTTCCTCGATAGCCTCCACCTGGAGGACGGGACCGATGAAGCAAATGATGCCATCGCCAAGCACTTCGTCGCGGTCTCGACGAACGCTGAAAAGGTCTCCGAATTCGGCATCGACACCAACAACATGTTCGGATTCTGGGACTGGGTTGGTGGCCGCTACTCGGTGGACTCTGCCATCGGGCTCTCGCTCATGGCCGTGGTCGGACCGCAGAACTTCATGAGCTTCTTAGAGGGCTTCCACGCCGTCGACGAGCACTTCCGGAACACCCCGTTGGAGAAGAACGTTCCCGTTCTGATGGGTCTCCTCGGTGTCTGGTACGACGATTTCTTGGGTGCACAATCCCACGCGGTGCTGCCCTACTCCCAGGACCTGGCACGTTTCCCTGCGTATCTCCAGCAGCTGACGATGGAATCGAACGGCAAGTCCGTTCGTATCGACGGCACCCCGGTCACCGCACCGACGGGCGAAATCTACTGGGGCGAGCCCGGAACGAATGGCCAGCACGCCTTCTTCCAGTTGCTCCACCAGGGCACCCAGCTGGTACCAGCTGACTTCATCGGGTTTGCTACCCCCAACGATGACCTCCCCACGGCGGACGGCACGGGCAGCATGCATGATCTGCTCATGTCGAACTTCTTCGCACAAACGAAGGTTCTGGCTTTCGGTAAAACTGCCGACGAAATTACCGCGGAAGGCGTGGATCCCAGCATCGTTCCTCACAAGGTCATGCCGGGCAACCGACCCACGACGACGATCTTGGCGCCGGCTCTCACGCCGTCGGTGCTTGGACAGCTGATCGCTTTGTACGAGCACATTGTCTTCACCGAGGGCACAATCTGGTCTATTAACTCCTTCGACCAGTGGGGCGTCGAGTTGGGTAAGAAGCAGGCCGGCGAGCTTCTGCCCGCCGTCACCGGAGAGAAAGGCGTCGATACCGGGGATGCCAGCACAGACTCTCTGATCTCGTGGTACCGGGAAAATCGAAAGTAGATTCCGCCATGTTATAAGCTAGGGCTAAGCTATGTGGGCACTCAGGTTAGGCTATGGCCTGATACTGTGCATACAGATATCGCGGCATAGACATAGTGCCACTGACCATTGATGTTCACACTTGACTGATTTGCGCTCTCACTTATGACTGTTACTCATTCACCGGCGGCTTCGCCGACACCGACGTCCGCCGATGGCTCACCCCAGCCACCTGGTAGCAGCAAGGCCGGCCGACGCCTCTATGTGCGTCGGATTACCGGCCTGGTTGTTTTACTCGTGCTGCTTGCAGTGTGTTTATGCGCTGCGATGGCACTGGGGTCACGGAGTATTCCGTTGCCCAAGGTATGGGATGTTCTCAGCCATTTCTCGTCATCATCCGATTCTTCAAATAGCGATACCGATACGCGGGTGATCATTGACCTCCGCATTCCCCGCGCCCTGCTCGGTGTGATTGTTGGGATGGCACTTGGTTGTGCGGGGGCGTTGATTCAGGGTCATACACGCAATCCGCTTGCGGATCCCGGCATTTTGGGGGTTTCAGCCGGAGCGGCCTTCGCGGTGGTCTCGAGTTTCGCATTCTTCGGAGTGACGGGGAATGTTGCGACGACGCTCTGGGCATTCGGTGGAGCAATCTCTGCCACCGCCTTGGTGTTCGGCTTGGCCTCTGTGGGGAAAGCGACAGCGAGCCCCTTGAACTTGGTGCTCGGCGGTGCCGCGCTAGCCGCTGTGTTGTCATCATTAACCAGCGGACTGGTTCTCACCAACAACGACAACCTGAACCGCATGCGTTTTTGGACTGTGGGCGCGATCGCCGGCCGCGATATGAACGTCGTCATGGTGTCAGCTCCGGTGATCATCGTGGCACTTATTGCAGCCTTCGCTACCGGGCCTACGCTTAACCTTCTTAACTTGGGTGACGACGCTGCGACGTCATTGGGAGTTCATGTCGGGCGGTCCAGGATCGTCGGCGTCATCCTTATCGCCTTGCTCGCGGGAGCGGCGACGGCTGCGGCAGGGCCCATCGGCTTCGTCGGACTGGTTGTGCCCCACGTTGTCCGTTCCATCACAGGCCCGGATTATCGCTGGATATTGCCCTATTCGGCGTTGACGGGCGCTGTGCTTGTACTGGTGGCCGATATTGTGGGCCGCCTCATCGCGCGCCCGGGCGAAGTGGAGGTTGGCATCGTCCTCGCATTCGTGGGCGCACCGTTCTTCATTTACCTCATCAGCCGTAACAAGGTGGTGGAAGTATGACGACACCGCAGCAGAGTAAGGTTCGTTTACCGCACCACCGTAGGGCCTTTCGGTGGGGTCCCGTCTCGGGTGTGCTGTCCCCTCGCCCATTGTTGGTGTGTCTAGCCCTTGCCATAGCCGGGATTTTCCTCTTCGCTGTGGCGATTGGTATCGGCGATTTCCCCATCGCCCCCATGGACGTCTTGTCCGTCGTTTTTACGGGCGGCGGCTCGCGTATTGAACAATTGGTTGTGTTCGAGTGGCGCATGCCCCGCGCATTATCCGCCGTAATTGTTGGTGCGGCGCTGGCACTCTCTGGTGCGCTCACGCAGTCGGTGACCCGCAATGCCCTGGCCAGCCCTGACATTTTGGGCGTGACATCCGGTGCTTCTGCAGCTGCCGTGACGGTCATTGTGCTGGGTTCGGGTAGCGGCTTCGCCGGGTGGCTTGCCGGAGCAGGTATCCCGGCCGCTGCATTAATGGGTGCCCTGGGCACGACTGTTCTCATGTGGCTCATCGGATTCCGTGGCCGTCAGATGGATATTTATCGGTTGGTTCTGTTGGGCATTGTGGTCACTGCGCTGCTCAATTCGTATATCCACTTCCTCATGATTCGTGCCGAAACAAGCGACGCAGCTGCTGCCAAATTCTGGTTAACGGGCTCGCTTTCTTCGGTCACATGGAACCGTTTGCGGCCTGTCATGATTGTTCTGGGAATCTGCATCATCATCTGCGTCTGGATTTCTTTTGAACTTCGCGCATCGCAATTAGGCCCCGACCTGGCATCTTCCTTGGGCCAGCCCCGACGGCTGGTTGATGCCGCGATCCTCGTTGTGTCGGTGGTGTTGGCTGCCTTTGCAGTCCCGGCCGGTGGTCCGATCGGTTTCATCGCTTTCGTTGCGCCCCAAGTGGCGATGCGTTTAGCCGGCACTTCTGCCCCACCGTTGTTTACTTCAGTACTCACGGGCTCGGTGCTTTTGCTCCTGGCCGATATTGCTACCCAGACGATTCTCCCCACGGAGCTTCCCGTCGGTTTGCTCACCTCAGCGATCGGTGGCGTATTCCTTATCTACCTCCTTGTCCGCACGTCACGAAAGGCCACGGTATGAGCCACACCATGAACTCGTCATCCAGTGCGTCAGGCTCCACACCCGCGCAGCCTGCAGGAAACTCGACACCGCGACACGAGGCTGTTCTACACGACGCTGCCCCGGCAGGTTCACTGACATTGTCTGGTCTGAGGGTCTCGTACGGGGATCGCAACGTTATTCCGAACCTGGATGCGTCCATTCCGGGCGGAGCTGTCACCACCATTATCGGGCCCAATGGTTGTGGTAAATCCACTCTGTTGAGGGCTGCAGCTCAGCTGATTTCGTCCTCGGGGTCAATCATGCTTGACGACGTCGATGTCCGGTCGCTGCGTCGAAAAGAGTTAGCACAGCGGATTGGTGTGCTACCCCAGTCGCCCATCGCTCCCCCCGGCGTCGTGGTGAGCGACCTGGTCGCCCGAGGACGACACCCCCACCAGTCGTGGTTCCGGCAATGGTCGTCGGACGATGAAGAGGAAGTAGCGCGGGCGCTTGAACTCACCCACGTTGCCGATTTAGCGGACCGACCAGTGTCGTCGCTGTCAGGTGGGCAGCGTCAGCGAGTGTGGATTTCGATGGTCTTGGCCCAGGACACCGAGGTGTTGTTCCTGGACGAGCCGACGACCTACCTTGACCTCTCCCACTCTATTGAAGTGCTGAATCTGGTCACCGAGCTGAAGCATCGCTTGGGCCGGACCGTGGTGATGGTTCTGCACGATTTGAACTTGGCCGCGCGCTATTCCGACAACGTGATCGTGATGGCCGATGGGCAGGTGACAGCGGCTGGTAAGCCATCCGAGGTTCTTACCGAGGAGCTGTTGGAATCGTCATTTGGGCTGGACGCCAGAGTCATTGAGGATCCCGAATGCACTGAAGCACCTTTGGTGGTGCCCCGGAAGCCCGAGGTGCTGAACTCTGCATAGAAATAAACCGCCGTAGTTTTTACTCCACGGCGGTTTTAAGTGGCGGTTTTTATGTCCCGAACTTTATTTCACGGTCTTCTTGAGCTCATCCAAAATGTAATTGGCCGCCACCACCGATGCATTGAGGAACCACGGATCCGGGTCCACCCCGACAGCGTGGCCATTCTTCACAACGTCCAAGTTCCCCCACAAAGCATCTTTCGTGAGCTTTTCCCCTTTGGCATTAAAACCGTAGAACAGATAATCCGCGTCAAGCTGGTCAAGGTTTTCCGACGAAATCGGGTGCGACACCTTATCCTCGAAACGCTGAGATGTCGGCCGGTTACATCCCCCATCTTTCAAAACCTGCCCGGCCAACGATAGAGGCCCCAGCATCAGATAGTCGGTCCCTTTGTTCCTAATCAGCGACACGGTGGGCGACGTTCCGCGGTCCTTCTTCCATTCAGCAACGGCATCCTCGTGGTCGTCAATCAGCCGCTGCGCATCATCGCGCTTCCCCACGGCATCCGCAATGGTCCGGAAATCGTCCTTCCAGTTCTCGGCCCCACCCTTGCCCGTCACCACGGGAGCAATCGATTTCAGCTGGTCAAGGACATCCTTGCTCGTCCTGTCATTCGCCAAAATGAGGGTGGGGTGAAGCGCGGCTATTTTCTCCATGTCAGGCTGCGTCCGCTGCCCAACGATGGTGATGGAGTCAAGGTCGTACTTGTCGCCGAACTTGTCCTTGATGTATTGCGGGATACTATCGGACGACGACGCCTGAGCGTTGGCTACTCCCATCCCCACCGGGGTTATGCCTAACGCCAGCAGCCCGTCGATCTGCACAGTGTTCAGGGCAATAATTTTCGACGTATCGTGCGTGCCGGCACTTTTATCCGACGATTTCTTGGACGACTCTGCCTCGGCGTTTTCACCGTCGCCGCTGGACGATGAACATGCCGCCAACCCTAAGGCCACGCCGGCTCCCATTCCGGCGACGAGGAATGAACGCCGCGAGAGCCTCCGCTCGTGGGCTCGGGGCGTTAGCGATGACGAGTGATGGGCCCGTCGTAACGAATAATGGTGTGAGAAGGGCTCCTCTCGTGAGGCGTGCTGCTGACCTGCGTTAGCCGACGATTCCCGCTGGTCCTGCGGCATTTTGTCGCCGTGGCGGTCGTCGGGGGAGCTACTGGATACCTCTCGAGGATTCTCAACCATGAATTTAGGTTAGCCTAGGCGTTGGCCTCAGCGAAAGAGGTATCTTTCGACGAGCTGTCGTGATCTCGTCGGCCTTTCCACCGCATCACGAAGCCGATCACGATATCCAGGGCAAGGAAAGCGAGAGCACTGATGGCGAAGAGCGGAGCTAACAGGCCGTACCCGATGAGCAGAATCGCCGCTACCGCGAACCCGATGATCGATGACCTCCTCCATGCACCTCGGCGGGGTGCCCGTCCGAAGTTCGACCGGAAACCGTTCCGGTTCCGCGTTGGGCGTCGCTGCCACCACATCATGTAGCCGCGGACGACGATGATGCAGATCATGATGGCTAGGGCTCCCAGCGCGACCTGGCTCACAATGCCAAAGAGGATGCCCATGTGGAGCTGGATTCCCCACTCGGCCAGTTTCGCCGCGAAAGGCCAGTCTTTAAACCACACGGTGTCGACAACACGCCCTGTTTCCCCGTCGACAGAGACGGAATCGTGGCTGAAGTACCATGGGACTCGCAGGTCAGTGACGGTCCAGGCTTCGCCCGGCGCGGCAGGGGCCGTCGCCTCAAAGCTGGCTTTAATCCCGGCTTGTTTGGCTGACGACATAACCGTGTCGACGTGGTTTTGTGCTTCGAGAACCGAATCGTGGGGTGTCAGCGCGGGTGAGTCAGAGCTCATGCCACCGTGGCCGCTGTGGTCGCCGTGTCCCCCGTGGTGGCTGTGGTCCATGGACGCATCGGGGGAACCGACGCTCTGCGAGACGGTGGTGTCGGGGGTGGGTTTGGCCCAGTTGAGCTGGACTCGCCAGTCTGCGATTTGTGCGCCTGCGTACTTTGACCAGGTCAAACCCGTGGCAGTGAGGAACAGCATTCCCAAGCACGCCCATGTTCCGATGATCGCGTGCCGACGCATACTCTTCGGGCGCCCGCTTAGCGATTTCAACGCTGAGTGGGATTCTGATCCCGTGGCGCGCTTTTTCTTGTTCTTGTCATAGACTTTTCGCCACCACATGACGAGCCCAGAGACAGTCAGCACGCCCAACCATGCGGCGGCGGTTTCGGCGTAGATACGCCCTGGCTCCCCGAGGAAAAGGTTGCGGTGCGCGCGGTCAGTCCATTCGCGGAATCGGAGGGAGGAGGAACTGCCGAACTGGACGGTGTCGCCAACGACTTCCCCGGTATAGGGATTGACCATGACCACTCGGCGGTAGCTCTTCGAGGGCAGGGAGGGGTCATTGAAGAGAACGCGGGTGGTGGCACGGTCGTCGTTGCGGATCTGCACCCCGCTGAAGGTGAGGTCCGGGTGCCGCTCCGCTGCGGTGCGTATTTGATCTTTGACGTCTACCCGCTGATGGCTATGGACATCCGAGGCCGGGACGTACATTTTGTCGTGGTCGACGATGGACTCAATGCTTGGTGCAGCTGCGTAGAGCAAGCCGGTTACGGCTGCAATGAGGATGAAGGGGCCCACAAAAACGCCGGCGTAGAAGTGGATCCGGTGGATCATGGCCCGCACGCTGCCGCCGCGATGCGGGAAGCGTGGTCCGCGACGACGGCTACGCTGGCCGTCGTTCACGTCGTCGTGGTTTTCACTCTGTTGTTCGGGATGAAAATCGCTTTGTGTTGTCAGGGTCACGTATTAATTAGTCGAGCGTTATGGTCTGATAGTTCCTTGCGAAGGCGAATCGAGTTCCCATCACAGTCGCTACTACCCCCGTCGGCCCCTGTAATCTGTTCTTTTTTCATCATTAACGGGGGTAATTACCAAGACGACATGTGACGACGAGATGCCCTTCCGACACGACGTGCCCACGTCGTCAATCCAGCGTGATCCATCAAGCGAGCCCCGGGGCACGCTTAGACCGAGACCGATCCCGCCCCCGTGGTGGAGACAAACGACTGACAACGGCTAAAGTCGTCTACGTGAGTGCTTACGTTGACGATGCCACCCTTGCCCTGCGCCTTGCGACGGGAACTAGTGAGATCCTGAAGGGCGTCCGTTCCGTCGGTTTGCTTGAAGGACCTGGCCTCGGCGCGGCGGGTGATGACTTAGCCCAGACGTGGATTGAGCGCGTACTCTCCCGTCACCGCCCCGATGATGGTTTTTTGTCAGAGGAAGCCGCAGATAGCTTAGAGCGGCTGAAGAAAAACCGCGTGTGGATCGTCGACCCTCTCGACGGCACCAAGGAGTTTGCCGGCGGACGCCAGGACTGGGCAATCCATGTTGCACTCGTAGAAAATGGCATTCCGACGCATGCTGCTGTCGGACTTCCCGACGCTGGCCAGGTCTTCCATACTGGTTCAGCCAAGGCTGTGATGGGCCCGCGGGCTAACAAGATCGTTGTGTCGCACAACCGTCAGCCTGAGGTCGCGCAGGTCATTGCCGACAAGCTCGACAGTGAAGTTGTTCGCATGGGCTCTGCTGGTGCGAAAGCCATGCACGTGCTGCTCGGCGACTATGACGCCTATGTCCATGCTGGTGGCCAGTACGAGTGGGACTCTGCAGCCCCGATCGGTGTGTGCACGGACGCTGGCCTGCACTGCTCTCGTCTCGATGGTTCGCCGCTGCGGTACAACAACGAGGATGTCTATCTTCCCGATGTTGTTATTTGCCGCCCGGAGTTGAAGGACACCATTTTGGAGGCTGCCGCCGAGTTCAAGAAAGAGCACGGCCACTACTAAGCCCCGCGTCGGCAATGAGTCTCAGCCCCAGTGACCAGGGGTTCGTGGGCACCCGACCACTGAAATTAAAAAAGCGCTACCATGACTGGCATGTCCGCGAGCGAGAGTACTGCTATTCCGACGCCATATGAGGATCTTCTCCGTGAGATTCTGAAAGACGGCAACCACCGGGATGACCGCACAGGCACGGGAACAACGAGCCTCTTCGGGAAACAGATGCGGTTCGATCTCTCCGAGTACTTCCCTCTTCTCACCACCAAGAAGGTGTTCATGCGTGGGCTTTCGGAGGAGCTGTTTTGGTTCCTCCGGGGTGAATCCAATATCCACTCATTACTCGAAAAGAATGTTCACATCTGGGACGAGTGGGCCGATGAGGACGGAAATCTCGGGCCGATTTATGGGGTGCAGTGGCGGTCATGGCCGACGCCGGACGGCGGCACCATCGACCAGATTTCGCAAGCCCTGGACATGATTAAGAACAACCCGACGTCCCGCCGGATTATCGTATCCGCCTGGAATGTTGCGGACGTTCCATCCATGGCGCTGCCGCCGTGCCATCTTCTTTTCCAGTTCTATGTCGCCGACGGGAAACTCTCCTGCCAGCTATATCAACGCAGCGCCGACATGTTCTTGGGCGTTCCATTCAACATCGCGTCGTATGCGCTCTTGACCCATATGATGGCCCAACAGGCAGGCCTTGACGTCGGAGAGTTCATTTGGACCGGCGGCGATTGCCACATTTATGACAACCACCGCGACCAGATTGACCTTCAATTATCTCGGGATCCGCGCCCCTATCCGACGCTCTCGTTAACCAAGGCTGCGGATTTATTCTCGTACACCTGGGACGATGTCGATATCCTGAACTATAACCCGCACCCAGCCATCAAAGCACCGGTAGCGGTGTAGCCAATTCCACTCCACAGGCGGTGAGCTCAATGTCTACTTCATCTTCCACAGGCGTTCACTCGCCCACTAGTGGCGACGCTTCCCCGTCCCCACGTCGAACAGTGGAACCCGAACAGCCACTCATCGGGGTTATCTGGGCCTCCGATAGGGACGGGGTCATTGGCGACGGCACACGAATGCCGTGGCACGTCCCCGAAGACATGGCACACTTCAAACAGCTGACATGGGGAGTGCCCGTCATCATGGGCAGCGCAACGTGGTCAAGTATTCCCTCGCGTTTCACGCCACTGCCTGGGCGTACCAATATCGTTCTCTCCCGACGCTGGAGTGACGAGGACACCCCCGACGGCGTCATCCTTCACCATTCGTTGGACGCAGCGTTCAAGGATATTCCCCACCCGGTGTTCACCCGGCGCGTCGCACCGGAAAATGTGGACGCATGGGTCATTGGCGGGGGCGAAGTTTACCGGGAGGCCCTCACCCGCCCCGAGGTCCGGCTGGCCGTTCTCACGGAAATTGACGCGGCTGTTGGGCACTATTTCGACCGTCCCGTTACTGCCCGATTGTCGTCGGAGTGGGTGCCGTCGTCGCGCAGTGAGTGGAAAACGTCCCGCAATGGAACGATCATCGGTGATGGCAACGATGGCCGCGACACCCAGCCACTTCGCTATCGGTTCTGCTATTTCAGCAAGTAAACCATGCCAATCAATCCACTGTGGCGCTATAGTGGGGCGTTATGAGTGAAGTTATTCAGAAAAATAACCCATCCGGAAATGAGACCGCGGCCACGATCTACTACGCAACGTGGTGCCCGTTCTGCAAGAAGCTCATTGAGAATCTGGATCGCACCGAAACGCCGTATTCTCTTATCGACATTGACCAGTCGGAAGAGGCTGGCCAGTGGGTAGAAAGCGTCAACGACGGCAACCGCGTTGTTCCCACTGTGAAGTATTCCGACGACACCACCGCGACGAACCCGCCGGCCGGCGATGTTCGTCGCAAAGTTGAAGAGCTTTCTTCCTAAATCGTTTTAACGACGCTAAACCCAGCCTCTACGTCATGAGCGTTTCTGGCTGGTCGTCGCCGTCTGGATCGAAGTACCGCAACAGGTACGTATCCATGATCCACCCGTGTTCCGCACGTAATTCCGCTTTAGTGTGCACAACCTCGTCGGCGATATCACCAACCCACCCTTTGCGCAGTACCTGCTTATCCGTACTGACGTAGGCGCCCCACCACATGTAGGTGTGGTCGCGGTCGATGCCGGGGTGGGTCCATGCGGTTTTGCCGTCGAGCATGACCACGGTGTTTGCCACCGCCTTGATCCTGGACGTCGTATCGGGGGTGTCCAAGTCTTTCTGTAGTTGTCGGCCTGTGGTGACCGTGATCGGCTCACCGATCCGGTTAATGAGGATACGGTGGGCCGCGGTGAGCGCCTGAACAGCGGTAATCCCGGGGTACACCTCGGTGCGACACTCCAACCCCAGGTTCTGCATCCGCTCGATGATACGCAAGGTCGAGTCATATAACGACGGATCGCCCCACACTAAAAATGCCGCCGTTTGTCCGTCACTCAGAGAAGACGTAATCGTGTCGGCCAGCAGGCGCGCACGCTCCTGGTGCCAGCGCTGGACCTCCCGGTGATACTCGGGGGTTCCTGCGGGGTGGCGGTCACGCGGCGGATCATCGACAGTGAGTAACGGAAGATCTGGCGCGTGAGCAGCCAATATATGGCGGCGCAGTTCGAGGAGATCTGCCTTCGCATCCCCTTTATCCAAGGCAACAACTGCATCCGAGGACGCCAATGCCGCGGCAGCATCGTGGCTAATATGCCCCGGGCTTCCTGCTCCCATACCAATGACACGGAGTAAACGCATATACCCTGTTTACTCCATGCCCACTCCGCGGCTCTAGCTCTCGGCTCGGCTGACCAGGAAAGGACTAGCTTTTGTGCAGGTCGTCGTCGGGGTTGGTCTCGGGGTCCTCGATCGCGTCGATCTCGTTTTGGTAAATGTTCATCCGGTCTTCGGCGGTGAGCATGCTGTCCACGGTGGCGAAGGAGACGGAGAACTGTTGCCGCAGGTACACTTCGCACACCGCGGCCATTTGCTTGGCGTCGTACTTGTTCAGCACGAGGGAACGTTTCACCGTTCCATCTGGCTGAGAGGTCCCGATAATCAGCTGCGGGCCGTTCTCGCCCTCCTCAATCTTGGCGTACACTTCCCGTCCATTGACGTCAGTGAAGCTCGGTTTCTCTGTCATGGTCGTGTCATCCTCCAGTGTTTGTGGTGCACGCACGGGGTTCAGGCACCTGTCACCGTGCGCGGTGTATTAGTCACGCGGTCTCAGCCAACCGCGTAACCACTTCCTTTCAGGCTATTCCGTTTGTCCCCCCGATGCTCGTGTTATCAACCCGGAACGTGTCCGGCCTCACCCCCATACGGAGGTCGGCTCCCCTCCCCCGCTACTGCCACGCGCAAAAGCACCTACCCTGGCCGGTATGACTTCTCCACATAATTCTGACGACAACACATCCTCCGACGTCGATACGAGCATGTTTAATCCCGACGATTTTCGCCGACGGGTATCTGTCACCATCGACGCCACTCCCGACGAGGTCTACAACGTCGTGTCGGACATCTCGCGGACGGGTGAATGGTCCCCGGTGTGCAAAGCTACGTGGTGGAAAGAGCGTGACGACGGCACAACGCCCGCGGAACCCGAGGTCGGCGCGTGGTTCGTCGGTCATAATGAAACACCGAAGCGCACGTGGGAAACGGAGTCCGTCGTGACTGCTGCCGAACGGCCCAAGGTTTTCTCGTGGGCCGTCAACGGTGGCGTCGTCGAATGGGGTTATGAAATTGAACCCGCCGACGATGGCGGGTCCACGTTGACGGAGACCTGGGAGGTTACTCAAGAAGGCTTCCGGTTCTTCATCAACAAATACGGCGACGATGCGGAGGCGGAGCTCAATGAGCGACGTGACGCCGCGCTGGAAGGTATTCCCGCGACAGTGAAAAAGATCAAATCCATCGTGGAAAAAGAGACGTCACACGACGCGAGCTAGGAGTCTGCGCTGGAGCCGGTAGAATACCTACGCACGATTTCTATAGAGCGCCAAGGACTGATTGCTAATGCCTAATCGCGACAGTGACCCCCGTTACAACAACGCGAACGACGAAACTGAGATTTTCCCCAGCAGCTATTCTGACCGTTATTCGGGTTCAGAGAGCCAGTACTCGGCCGGGAACTCGGACTACCGCGATGACGGGTATTCGACAGGCGGCTACACCCGGGAATATAACTCCGGCGGTTATAGCGCGCCCAGCAATCGGGGATACAACGACAGCAATCGTGGGTATAACGACGCGGGCTATTACTCTGACCAGCAGTATCAGAGCTATCAGCAGGCGCCCGCGCAGTCGCCGGCGCCTCAGCAGTCCCGGCCGCAGAAGAGTGGTCCCTCGATCAGCGACCAGTTCGATATCCCGAAATTTATCGGCTCAGTGGTGGCTGTTGCCATCGTGGCCTCCATTACCGCTTATGTGGTGGCATGGATTCTTGAACTCGTCATGGAGCGCATCGCCACGTACGTGAACTGGACGTATCCGCCCATCGACCGGACGTATTACGCGATCTTCGCCGCCCTCGTGGCCATTTTCGCCGCGTTATTGTGGTGGGTGCTCAATATCGGAACAACGCTGCCGTCGCTGTTTTACAGTTGGATCGTCGGAGTGGTCCTGGTCGCGGCAGTTGTTCTTCCACTCTTATTAACGACGCCGTTCTACAACGGCATTATCGAGTCCGTGATGAACCTCGTCGTGGGGCTGCCGGTGGTGTACCTGATCGCACCCATTGGCAATTCTGCTCGGAAGAATTAGCGGCGCTACTGTCCCGCCGCCCTGTTTCCGAGCCAACGGGGGAATCGCTCCAAGGGGCCGCGCCCAACGAACGCCATCCAGCCATTTGCGAAGATCACCGAACCAATTACGAGTGACCAGTAAAGCGGATTAGAAACCACTGTTCCCGCCGGGCCACCCAGAACAAACACGACAATGACGTGCGCGGTGTAAATGGTCAGCGGCATAGCCCCCGTGACAGCGAGAGGTATAAACCACCGCCGCGCACGTGACACAACGAGCTGGCACAACGCTACGACGATGAGGGCAAACCCGCCGGATCCGACGAATTCTGCAGTGCCCCCACTGTGCGGTGCTGAATCCACAACAGACTTCTTGATGGAGTCTTTCAATTGTTTCGAACTACCGAGCCCTTCCCAATACTGACCCCATCGGCTTTCAATTCCTTCGTCGGACGATGCATCCCCCGATGATTCCGCGGCGGGATTTCCCGGCTGCAGGCCATCAACCTGCTTGGATTTCTGCTTCTGTAACTTGGAAATCACTGTCGACCAATCGGGCTGGGAACTGCCATTCCCATCATCTTGGTTGATCCATCCGTTCTTCGGTTCCTCGTTACTACCCCATAGTGATCCCACACCATAACCGACTGCGCTGGCGCAAATCCCGACGGCGACAAGGCCGGCCAGCACTCGGGTGCTCTGCAAATGAAGCCGGCCCAGCGCCATCCCCAACAGAAGAATGCCCCAGAACACAGGCAGCGGATACACCCCACCTAACACCAGCCCGATTGTTGGGCTGACGTTCCCTTTTGGCAACAGGTACTGAATAACTGCCAACAAAGATGGTCCAACAAGCCCCAGACAGACGGTCACAATGACAAGCGTCCGAGTCTTCGCCCACACAAAGGGCAGAGCAACGAAGTACAGAACACCGTAAAAGGTCAAAATGACTGCAATTCCGGTACCAAGCTGCTCTAACAGAAGGCCGATTAGGAAAATAGCTAGAGCGCGCCCAATAAGCTTCAGCCTTATTCCCCGCACGTCGTTGACCGACGTTGGCCGCTCACCGCGTCCCGTCATCAAGCTTATCGACACGCCAGCTAACAAAGCGAATAACACGGCTGGCCGACCGTGAACGAGAGCTGGGTACGTCGACGGGTCCATAATGCTTACCGACGACGGTCCCGACGCAACATGAGCTGCGATCATCCCGAAAATCGCCAGCACCCGGGCAACATCGATCCCCGGCAGCCGTGGCGATTGAACGCTCCCCCGCAACCGCTCAATGGGGTGAATAGATTTTTTCATGCGGGGAGCCTAACCCACCGCACCCCTCAACTGAAAATAAATTTAATGAAGCTGAATCTTGGTGAGAGTAGGGGCTCCGACAACAACGCACCCGATAACTGCGGTCCTGGGAGAGCGATACACAGCGCTAGACATTTTCACATGCATAAACATGCCGTTTATAGACATAAACGTTAAACGCAAAATTGTGCCCCAGAGAGGAATCGAACCTCCGACACCGGCTTTAGGAGAGCCGTGCTCTATCCACTGAGCTACTAGGGCAAAAAGCACTTCAGTCACCATTCCCGCTGGCAAGGGCCCACATACACGGATCCTCCACCACCAGTAGTTGGAACTCAAAGCAGAACCAGGATAGCCGACAAGCACCGCGACCAGAAAACCGCGTTATAGCTTCCTCTTGTCCTTTGGCTGAAGCGCGGCAGCAATCAGCGGGAAGAGCAGAACCGTCACCGCACCACCAGCGACTAGAAGGGAAGCCGCCGATTCCTCTAACAGGTGCGCATTCGTCGCCACTTCGGTGACCGCAACGATGATCGGCAGACCCGTCGAGGCATAGCAGGCGAGCTGGAATTTCTGGTTCGTCGTCGTCAGCTTCGAGCCGGTCTTGGTGAACATTTCGCGCAGGAACACCGGCACCCCACGGGCAACCAGAATGACGCCGACCACAGCAAACAGTTGCCCAATGTTGGCACCCACGGTCTGCACGTCGATATTGATACCTGAACACACGAAAAAGACGGGAATGAAGAAGCCGTAGCCCATCACGTCCAAGCGCTCCTCGATGAGACCGTGGGCACGCTCTGGGACGAGGCCTCGCAGAACAATACCAGCGGCGAACGCTCCCAAGACGACGTCGAGGTCGAATACCGCGGCGACTGTCATCAGGATCGCCAACATCAGGACCACCATGCGGACGATCGATTGGTTCGTCGCCGAGGCCCCGTCGATAATCGCGCGACCCACCCAGGGGACGAGAGTAGCGACGGTTCGCGGAACCACCGCCACCATGGCTGCGATGGCGAAGAACGCGAGCAGGATCAGGAATGTCACGCCCATTGACCTCGCGGAGAGCAACAGAGCGATGGCCATGATGGGCATCAACTCGCCGACAGCGCCATGAAGCATGACAGATTTACCGACGTTGGTTCGCAATAGATCCGACTGCTTCAAGATGGGCAGCAACGTACCTAGCGCGGTAGATGTCACAGCGATAGCCAGTGTGACCGCAGTCAGCGCCCCGTTTCCCTTCAGGAAAACCAGGGCACCGATGAATGCCAACGCTAGGCACATGAGCCAGGTCAACGCGGCATTACCGCCCTCTTTGCTGCGCAGCGAGTCCGTGTCCAACTCGTAGCCTGCCAGCAGGAACAACATTCCCAAGCCCAACTGACGCAAGATCGAAATACCGGAATCGATCTCCGCGACGCCCCACACGCTGGGGCCGATAATGACGCCCAAAACAATGAGGAACACGACAGCCGGGATACGTTTGCCTGTCATGAAGGACAAGATGGGAGCCAACAGTGCCACCGCCAGAATTGCGGTGAGTGAAATCATGGTGTCGGTATTTGCCTGGCCCGACGCCAGCACCATCTGAGAGACCGCCATTGTGTCGGCTACTGGGACTGAAGTCATGGATGACAACCCTACTGATTGGTCGATCGGGAATCGAATGAGCCTGACCACAATGTACAGCTAAATAACCCAGACCGCCTGCGGAGACAGCGACGACGGGCACGGGCACAGGCCACAGACACGGGCCACAGCCCTGGGCCGATCTGCGCGGAATCAGTACTTAAACACGCCTTCAGCCTCTGAGTGATCCCACAGCTGCGCATCGCCGCGCTTCGTGTGGCTGATCCACCACGCGATTTCGATGGCAACACATCCAACCGCGCCGACAATGAGCGCTTGCGTCATCAGCCCAAGGTTCGTCGGGTCCAGCAACAAAATGTGAGCAATCCACGGGACCGAGAAAATGACGACGTAGGCCAGGGCCGATACCACCAGCAGGACGATCTTCCACAGCTTGTACGGGCGAGCAACGACAATGAGCACCCACAGCGCCATCGTGATCATCACCGTCAGCGTCGCTGTCGATGCTTGTGATCGATCGAAGTTGTCGCCTCGCGTGACCCACAGCCAGAACCCGACTGTCACTGCACCAATAAGAACTCCCGACGGAACCGCCAGCCGCAGGACGCGGCCTACGAAACCGGACTTTGCCCGTTCGTGGTTCGGGGCGAGCGACAAAATGAACGCCGGGATCCCGATGGTGAACCAGCCGGTCATGGTCACGTGGATGGGTTGGAAGGGGTAGCTCATTCCGAAGATACCGACGATCAGCGCCAGCAGCACCGAGTACACGGTCTTCGTCAAGAAAAGGTTAGCTACGCGCTCGATGTTGCCAATCACCCTGCGGCCTTCGGCAACAACATGTGGCAGCGTCGCAAAGGAATTGTTCAGCAACACCAGCTGAGCCACCGACCGCGTCGCCGGGGAACCTGCGCCCATCGCCACACCGATATTGGCGTCCTTCAGGGCCAACACGTCGTTCACGCCGTCACCCGTCATCGCGACGGTGTGGTTATTGCGCTGCAGCGCGCCCACCATCGCGCGCTTTTGTTCGGGTGTCACGCGCCCAAACACCGTAGATTCTTCCACGACCTCGTCGAATTTATCCTGGTCGGACTGGTAATCAGGGAGTTCGCGGGCATCGATGGTCTTCGAACTATCAATCCCCACCGACGACGCCACAGCCCCCACGGACTCTGCGTTGTCCCCGGAAATGACCTTGACGTGCATTTTCTCGCGGTCAAAATACTCGATCGTCTCCGGCGCATCGTCGCGCACTTTCTGCTCGAGAACGATCAGTCCCCGCGGGGTGAGGTCATCATCGCCGGGCTCTTTAGGCGTCGCGGTAATGTCGTCGAGCTTCTTCGATGTCTGGGCCAACAGTAGAACACGCAAGCCCCGTCGGCCCACCTCATCGGCTGCTTCGGCCGCATCCGACCCAGGTAGCGCAATAACGTCCGGGGCACCCATCACCCACGTGGTCTCGCCAAAGCTGGCTCCCGACCATTTTCGTGCCGACGAAAACGCCTTGGTGTCCGTGGGGTCCATGACCTCGACGTCTGCGTCCGACTCGAGATCGTGGATTCCTTCGGCGATGGCCTCCGAGGTGTCGTTCTTGTCGTCGTCGGCCGCGATTAACGACGCCAACGCGGCGAGGACGTCGTGGTCGACGCGGACCCAGCCCTCGTCCGATTCCGACAATGGTTCGTCAACCGACGAATCGCTGTCGGAGTCCGATTTCCGCTCCGAGTCCACCTCTACGACGTCGTTGAGCACCATTCTGTTTTCCGTCAGCGTGCCGGTCTTATCGGTACAGACGACGTCGACGCGGGCCAAGCCCTCAATCGCTGGCAGCTCATTGACCAGCGCTTTAAACTTCCCTAGGCGCACAACTCCGACGGCGAAGGCGATCGATGTCATCAAGACCAGGCCTTCGGGGACCATCGGGACGAGGGCTGCGACCATGGCCAAAATAGCGTCGCGGAGTGAATCCCCTGACCGGAACAGCTGAGTCCAAATGGTCAAAATGCCGGTCGGAATCAACAGCCACGTAATGATGCGAAGGATCTTGTTGATGCCCGTCATCAACTCGGAGTCGGTGAGCTCGAACTTATTCGCCGCCGCCGTCAATTTCCCGGCGTACGAATCCGCCCCGACCTTCGTCGCCTGGTAAAGCCCGTGGCCGGACTGCACAAACGATCCGGATAGGACCTCATCCTCCGGCGATTTTTCCACGGGGTCGGATTCCCCGGTGAGCATCGATTCGTCGATATCGACGTGCTCAGACTCAACGACGACGCCGTCAACAACGACCTGGACCCCCGACTTCAAAATGATGAGGTCATCGAGCACAACCTCGTCGCGGGAAATCTCCTGGTCCTCCCCGTCTCTTCGGACGGTGGGTCGCGCTTCGCCCACGATGGTGAGCTTGTCTAGCGTCCGCTTGGCGCGAAGCTCCTGGATAATCCCGATGCCCGAGTTTGCGATGATCAACAGCCCGAACATCGCGTTAATGAGCGATCCCGTTGCCAGCACGATGACAAGGAGGACGCCCAGCATCGCGTTGATGCGGGTAAAAACATTCGCCTTGATAATCGACCAGGTTGAGCGGCCGGACCGTTCAGGCAGCGTATTGCCTTTACCGTCACGACGACGTTCCTCGACCTCCTGCGAAGTCAGCCCCACCGACGGATCCGTGTGGAAAGTACGGTCATCATCAGCGGCAGAAGAATCGGACGACGCCACAGGATCGTGAGACGACGAAGCGTCGGACTGTTGTTGAGCCATGTGCTCATTGTAGAGAACGCCTTATTAACACGACTCGGCTATCGACGTTCGACTCCCGACGCTCACTCCCGGGGCCGGGTTGGCGATGCTCGAGTCCCGACGCTCGGCTGCCTATGCCGGAACCTATTTGCCCTTAAACACCGAGGAACGTTTTTCGGACCGCGCAGCCCTTGCCTCGGCAGCATCGTCGGAATCCCAACACTCTGTGCGCAAGCGCTCATGAACAGCGGTGAGCACCTCGTCGTCATGACCAGTCCCCTCGGAGGAACCACCCTGGGCCACCCCCGTCGGAACTACCTGATTAAAGACGGCTTTGAGATACCTCAAGGTCAGCGGAGCATTCGTGGCTTGATCGACGGCGACCTGCCAGGCGTCGTCGTGGTTTCCTCGTGACGACGCCAACCCTGCTGATATCGCAGCGTCGGGCTCGAGTCGCTCAGCCGTGTAGAGGAAGGACCGCGCCCGGGCACCGCCGAGTAATTCGACGGCGCGATGGATCGTCCACGGATCGACGGCGATGCCTAGGCGAACGACAGGAACGCTGAACCAGCCGCTCTCCCCCACGACGCGGAGGTCGCACGCCATCGCCAGCTGGGTGCCCGCACCGACCGCCGGGCCGTGGACGTCGGCAATAACGGGGAGAGGCGAATGAGTAATAGAGGTCAGCATTGCATCGAGATTGTGATGGAAAGCTGATGTGTACACGCCGCCGGCGAGGTCTGCTCCGGCGCAAAAAGCCTTCCCCTCCCCGCGGAGAAGGATGGCGCGAACTGAGTCCGTATTTTCCGCCTCGTGAACATATGTCGCGATCTGGCTGCAGACGTCGGCGTTCAGCGAGTTTCTCTTGTGATCGCGACGGATCGTAATGACTGCCACCCGTGGCTGTGGCTCGCCATCGGTTGGAGTGTCGTTATCCACGGGCAGGATGTCTAAAGTGACCTCGCCGTCGGGTGATGCAGATGTGACATTGTTCTCATTCGTCATAAATACAGGCTATGCGCCGCGCAAGCCCCGCGCGGCGTTTTCGCCAACGTACCCGCACCACGCCCGCGTGTCACACGGGCTGCGTGGGGATCACTCAAAGTTAGCAGTGCTGGGATCAGCACCAATGCGCCCGTCTTCACGGTCCAACGCAGTGATCTGCTCAACCTCATCCGTCGTTAAGGAGAAGTCGAGAATATCGAAGTTGGATTCCACATGTTCTTTGGACTTGGAGCGGGTCAAGACAGAGAGCCCCATATCAAGGTGCCAGCGAAGAACAATTTGCGCTGGTGTCTTTCCATACTTAGCAGCCAAATCTTTAATAACTAGCTCATCAAAGTAATTACCCTGGGCCAACGGCGACCATGATTCCGTCAGAATGGAGTGCTGGTCATCAAAGGAACGCATCGCTGCCTGCGAGAACCCGGGGTGGAGTTCGATCTGGTTAATAGTCGGCGTCTTGTTATTTTCCGCGACAAGTTCATCCATTGCTTCTGGATAAAAATTGCACACAGCCAAGGAGCGAATACGACCTTGGTTCTGTAGCTCAATCATCGCCCTGAAGGATTCCTTATATTGATTCTTTTCAGGGTACGGCCAGTGGATGAAATAGATGTCAACGTAATCAAGCCCCAACTTTTCCATGCTGGTGTTGAATGCTTCAAAAGTGGGTTCATATCCCTGGTCGGAATTCCACAATTTGGTTGAGACCGTGAGTTCCTCACGGGTGACATCACCATTCTCAATAGCATCGCGAATAGCTTTGCCCGTTGATTCCTCATTCTTGTAAATCATTGCGGTATCGATGCGCCGGAATCCAGCCGCAATTGCAGTGCGAACCGAGGAATATGTCTCTTCCTGGGACAATTCCCATGTTCCAAATCCCAAGCGTGGGATCACAGTCCCATCGCTCAGCGTGGCCGTCGGGCCAGCATTGTTCTGGTGTGTCGTCTCTGCTTTCGAAGTGTTGTTAGCCATACGAGCCATTGAACACGCTATGGCTCAGTCCTGCAGAACCCCAGCTCGCAGGGCTAAACACGCACTCCATCGCCCACAACACTATCCCCCACACCCGGCCTGCACATCATTTCACTAAAGCCCCCTCGCGGGGGACATATGAGAGTTACGCTAGAAAAATGGTGTCACATTCCGGTTCATCTACTCCGACTTCTTCTTCCCCGTCCACCCCTCAGCCCGAGCGCCTGTCCGCCCATGACCTCATTCATGACATTCTCGATACCGATTCATGGGATAGCTGGGACACTAAACCTGATTATGGAGATATTTCCGACGATTACGCAGCGTCATTAGCTCGCGCGCGGGAAAAGTCGGGGGTTGATGAGGCCGTGATCACCGGGGCCGGAACGATTGACGGTCACCGTGTTGCCGTGGTGGCCTCGGAGTTCTCTTTTCTCGGTGGGTCCATCGGGGCTGCGACATCACGACGAATTATCGACGCCATCCACCGCGCAACAGCGGAAAGTTTGCCCCTTCTCATTTCGCCCGCGTCCGGTGGTACGCGAATGCAAGAGGGAACGCCGGCCTTTGCGCTGATGATCTCGATCACCGCCGCGATTCACCGGCTTAAAGACCAGCACCTGCCCTACCTGGTGTATCTCCGCCACCCCACGACGGGCGGGGCTATGGCGTCCTGGGGCTCCGCGGGGCACCTCACCTTCGCCCAGCCCGGCGCCACGCTGGGATTCCTGGGCCCCCGCGTCGTCGAACTCACGACGGGCAAGCCTCTCTCACCTGGGGTTCAGACGGGCGAGTATCTCTCCCGCCACGGGGTCATCGATGGGGTCATCGATCCCACGGGCCTTCGTCGGCAATTTACAAAACTTTTCGACGTTCTTATCCGCCCTGATCATGCGACGGAACCGGCCGAGCCGACGTCACCGTCTGGTGAGGTGAGGTCAGCGTGGGACGCCATCACCCGAACCCGCAACCCACAGCGGACCGGCGCCGCGGATCTCGTGAATGCACTCTCTGACCACTGGATTCAGCTCTCGGGAACCGGCGACGGACGAATGTCTGAGGCTGTGATCGTGGGGTTAACCCGGATCAACGACCAATCTCTCGTGTTCGTCGGAATGGACCGGACCGCGCAGGAACCATTGGGCGACTGCCCCTTGAGCACAGAGGCGATGCGCTTCGCCCGGCGCGGAATTACGTTGGCCCATGAGCTGGGGATTCCGCTGGTCAGCGTCATTGATACGCCTGGTGGCGAGTTGTCAGACCGTGCGGAGCGGACTGGGATGGCTGGCTCCATTGCACGCACGCTGGCGGAGATTCTCGATATCGACGTGCCGACAGTGTCGGTCATTATCGGCCAGGGGTGTGGCGGTGCCGCGCTCTCGATGATTCCTGCCGATCAGGTTCTGGCCTGTGAAGATGCGTGGTTGGCGCCTCTCCCCCCGGAGGGGGCCAGCGCGATTATTTACCGGGATGTCGATCATGCGCCGGCGATGATGGAAAACCAGTCTGTTGCGGCGGATAAGCTTCACGAACGCGGAATCGTCGATCGTCTTATTCCCGCATTGAATAGCACCGATGCCGAGGCCGACAGCAAGGTGGTCATTGACTCAATTGCTCGCGCCTTGTGGGAGATTAAGCTCAATTCCACTTTGCGACGTGGGCGTGAGCAGCGTCTGGCACATTACGAGCGGCTCGCCACGATCGTGTAGGGGCCGCGTCCAGAAAGTCAGTCTTCCCACACTGATTTCCTCAGCAGCCGGATTCCGTTAACGGCAACGATGACGGTCGAACTCTCATGCCCAGCGACTGCTAGAGGCAAGGGCAGCGTCCCCAGTAGATCCCAGGTGACCAGCGTAATGATCACTGCCGCAGCAATGCACAGGTTGGCGACAACATACCGTCGTGCCCGACGCGACAGCTTGATCAACGGAGCAACGGCAGAGAGATCGTCATAAACAATCACCGCATCCGCAGCCTCTAGCGCAAGGTTGGAACCACGCCGCCCCATCGCGATGCCGGTTGAGGCTGCCATCAGTCCGGGCGCATCATTAATTCCGTCTCCGACAAAGAGGACTCGATGGTCGTCCCGTTCTAGTTCCGCAACAATGTGGGCTTTATTTTCGGGCAATAGCTCGGTATGGATGGACCCGAGGTCAATATGCCGAGCAACGGTCGACGCCGCAGAGGCATTGTCCCCTGTCAACAGCATTAACCCACCCGGAGCCACGGCGTTGACGTCGTCAATAGCTCGGGCCGCACCTGGCCGAATTTTATCGACAAGCATAATTGTCCCTACCTGGGCATCGTCCTTTGTGACGATGACGTCGGTGCCTGCCGTCGCAGATTTTTCATCAGCACGGCGCACTGTCACGGTATGTCCCTCGACGACTCCTTCCACACCCTGACCAGGGATTGCTCGGAAGTTGGTGGCGTTCGTGATGGTGATCGCGCGGGCCTCGGCGGCGCGGACAATCGCCTGCCCCAACGGGTGTTCGCTGAAACGCTCCACCGCGGCGGCAAACCGGATGACGGTATCAGCGTCATATCCTTCTGCGGGAACAACGTTCGTGACGTCCGGCGCACCCTGGGTCAGTGTCCCGGTCTTATCGAAGGCGATGATGCTCGAGTGCCCTATCGATTCCATCACGGTCGCGGTTTTCACCAGGACACCATGCCGCCCCGCGTTAGCGATAGAGGCCAGCAATGGTGGCATCGTCGACAGCACAACGGCACATGGTGACGCAACAATCATGAACACAATGGCACGTAATAATGCCTGCTCAAAGCTATAATCTAACAATACGATCGGGAGGAAAAGAACAATAAGCGTCCCGATAATAACCCCGACCGAATAGAGCTGCTCTACTTTCTCAATGAAGACCTGAGTCCGAGCTTTGGTGTTCGACGCTTCCTCAACCAGGGAGACAATCCGAGCGATCACTGTGTCCGACGCGGGGCGCGATATCTCAACGGTGAGGGTTCCCGTGCCATTCATCGTGCCGGAGAGCACCTCGTCGCCAACTTTGCGCAGAACAGGGACCGATTCACCGGTGACTGCCTGTTGGTCGACTTCGCTGACACCATCAACGACGATTCCGTCGCCACCGATGCGCTGCCCCGGGTAAATAAGGATCCGCTGCCCGACCTGCAATTCTTTCGAATTGACGACGCGGGTTGTTCCGTCGTCATTAAGAAGATTCGACTGCTCTGGAGCAAGGCTGAGCAATGAGGATATTGAATGTGCCGTCCTCTGTGTGACGATGACTTCCAGGGCTCCGGAGATGGCGAAAATGACGATTAAGAGCGCACCATCAAGAATTTGCCCGATAGCAGCGGCGACGATGGCCGCCACAATCATGAGTAGGTCGACATCGAGCTTTTTATTCTTGATTGCTTGCAATGCTGATATGAGTGGATTCCATCCACCCGCGAGGTAGCAGGCGATAAACAGGGTCCACCACACTGGAGCCGGCGTTTAGATAGCTTGGCAGCCCCAGCCGAGGAGGAAGAATGCCAAGGACCCCACTGCCCATTGAACTTCTGGCAAGGCCACAGCGGTTTTTAACCAGGATGAAGGCCGAATAGCTTCCCTAACCTGAGCAGCTGATTCAGCTGAATTACGCGGATCGGGTGAAACAGGCGAATCGGACGAATCTACCGCGTCTTGCGTCGGGATGTGTGTATTTGTCGACGGCTCAAGATCGGTGGTCATTGTTCGGTCTCCCGATCTCTACCTTCCGCGGAACCCGTTTCCCGTGGGCAATGCTTGTGCGTGCGGTGGTGGGCGGGCTCGATATCGAGAGCATGTGCTGCTTGGAAGACGGCTTGAGCGACGAGTTCCCGCGCGTGTTCATCAACCAGCCGATAAAACATGCGTGTGCCGTCTTGACGCACATCAACGATGCGCCCCCACCGCAACTTGGCTAAGTGTTGGGACGTCGCCGTTGGGGACTTGTCGATGACGTCCGCGAGGTGATTGACAGACATCTCTCCTGCGTCGCGGAGGGCGAGGATGATCCTGATCCGGGTGGGATCGGACAAGAGACGAAAAACTTCCGCGGCTAAATCGACGTAAGCGCTGTTAACGTCAAACCTACAAGCCTTCTTATCTTCACACATACGAAGATTATGACATAAGAGAAAAGCTGGCGCTAGGGGCGCCAGCACTTATCCCGGTGCAGAGGTCTTACTTGACGTCCACCAGGTCGATAACGAACACGAGGGTTCGGCCACCGAGCGGGTGGCCGGTGCCGGCGGGCCCATACGCCATGTCCGGCGGAATGGTCAGCTTACGGCGTCCCCCGACGCGCATGCCCGGAATGCCTTCCTGCCAGCCGGCGATCAGACCGGTGAGCGGGAATGTGATGGTCTGTCCGCGATCCCACGAAGAATCGAACTCTTCGCCGGTTTCGAAGTCCACCCCTACGTAATGGACCTCAACGTTGGATCCCGCTTGTGCTTCAGGGCCGTCCCCTACCGTGATGTCTTCAATGAGGAGATCCTGCGGGGCTGGCCCCGATTGGACCTCGATAGTTGGCTTACTCATGAGATTTTCTCCTTTTGTTAAAGACTCGCTGGTATAGGGGAACTGACGAAGCAATGAGCCAAGCTCGGCTCACCAGAGTAGCTGGTAATGACGAACTTGGCTCATGGCGGGGTGCCTACTGGCACCGGAACATCATGTTTGGCGCTCGTTATTTAGCGTTCTTTACGCGGAATGACGTGGCGCTCATCGTATCCCGTGTATACCTGACGCGGACGGTTGATGCGCGACGACTTGTCGTTCACGAGCTCGAGGTGCTGAGCGATCCAACCCGGCAGGCGGCCCATACCGAACAGAACGGTGAAGAAGTTGGTCGGGAAGCCCATGGCCCGGTAAATGAGGCCAGTGTAGAAGTCGACGTTCGGGTACAGCTTGCGGTCGATGAAGTAGTCGTCCTTGAGGGCGATTTCTTCCAGGTTCACGGCGATTTCGAGGAGATCGTCGTTGACGCCAAGGTGGTTGAGCACGCGGTCCGCGGTCTTCTTCACAATTGCAGCGCGCGGATCGTAGCTCTTGTAAACGCGGTGACCGAAGCCCATCAGCTTCACCCCGTCTTCCTTGTTCTTCACCTTGTTCATGAACTCGGTCGCGTCGCCACCGTTGTCCTTGATCTCCTGGAGCATTTCCAGCACTGCCTGGTTAGCGCCACCGTGAAGCGGACCGGACAGAGCATTGAAGCCGGCAGCAATAGACACGAACATGTTGGCCTGCGCGGAGGACACCATGCGAACCGTCGACGTGGAGCAGTTCTGCTCGTGGTCCGCGTGGAGAATAAGGAGCTGGTCAAGAGCCTTCGTCAGAACGGGGTCAACTTCGTAGTCCTCCGTCGGGTAGCCGAACATCATGCGCATGAAGTTCTGGCGAGCGTTCAGGCCATTATCCGGGTACATGAACGGCTGGCCACGACGTGCGCGGTGGGAGTAGGCAGCCAGCACAGGAACCTTCGCCATCAGGCGATAGGTGTTGAGCTTCTGCATATTCGGGTCGAGCGGGTCGAGCGAATCCTGGTAGTAGGTGGACAACACGTTCAACGCAGAAGCGATAACGGCCATGGGGTGTGATGACCGCGGGAAAATGGAGAAGTGATCCTTGAAGTCTTCATCAACCAACGTATGCCGGCGAATATTGCGGTTGAATTCGTCGAGCTGTTCTTGGTTGGGAAGCTCACCGTTAATCAGTAGGTAAGAGACTTCGTTGAAGGTTGCCTTCTCGGCCAATTCTTCGATGGGGTATCCGCGGTAGCGAAGAATCCCATTTGCACCATCAATATAGGTGATATTGGACAGCGTGGAACCTGTATTTACATATCCCGGATCGAGGGTAACGTAGCCAGTTTCCTGGAGCAGCTTTCCTAGGGCAATACCGTCGTTCCCATCGGTTGCTTTAACGATCGGCATTTCATAGCTGCCTCCCGGGTAGGTAAGTACAGCCTTGTCCTTGGCCTCTGCAGCATTGTTGTCAGCCATGTTTTCCCTTTCTCCGAAAGCAGTGGTTATGCCGTATGGAGCTGATGCTCGCTTAAGTTTTCCCTGCACTCATACACTTTCGAGGGCGGCCTTCTCTTTGTTGGTCAATGTTCACCGATTCACGGCATCCATCATGTGGACGACAAGACAAATACTGAAGACCTGCCCTCTTCACGATCTAGTGTAGAACCTCACTCACGTGGGGGCGACAGCAGACATACCCGAGTAATGGTATGCCGCACAGTTTAACAAAGGTTGTGACGTGGACGACAGTTGCCAATCAATGGCCAGAATTCCACCCTCTTTCAGGGTTAATCCCCGACTGAATTGAGGTCAATGCACGCATTTTAAACAGTTTTGTGGTTTTTATTCGCTTATTCACGAGCGCGTCACTATGATCCCCACCAACGCACAGTCTCTAGAGATATACGAGCCCTCCATGACACCCACCGCATCATCAACCCCTTCCGACGCACCTCAGCTCCCTGAGGACCTCCTCCCCCACGACGGTCGCTTTGGCTGCGGCCCCTCCAAAATCCGCCCGGAGCAAATCAAAGCCATTGACCAGGGCGCGACCACCATTATGGGAACCTCGCACCGCAAGCCCGGGGTCAAGAATATCGTCGCCTCTATCCAGGAAGGCCTGACGTCACTCTTTCAGCTTCCCGACGGGTACGAAATCGTCGCCTCACTGGGCGGGGCCACCGCGTTTTGGGACGCAGCGACCTTCGGCCTGATTGAACGCCGATCCGCTCATCTGAAGTACGGGGAGTTTTCCGGCAAGTTCGCGGCTGCCTCCGAGCGTGCCCCCTGGTTGGATGCCCCGATCATCCTCGAAAGTGATCCTGGCACCGCCCCTTCCCCGTCGGAACTTAACAATGTCGACGCGGACGTTGTTGCCTGGGCGCACAACGAGACGTCGACGGGGGCGATGGTTCCCGTGGAGCGGCCATCCGGTGACGCGCTCGTCCTTATCGACGCAACCTCGGGCGCTGGTGGCTTACCCGTCGATATTCGGAATGCGGATGCTTACTACTTTTCGCCGCAGAAATGCTTCGCCTCCGATGGCGGTTTATGGTTCGCTGCGATGAGCCCGGCCGCGCTGGAAAGAATTGAGCGGATTTCGAAATCTGACCGGTTTATTCCCGCGTTCCTCGATCTGCAGACTGCTGTGAATAATTCGCGCAAGAACCAAACGTATAACACGCCAGCAGTAGCGACGCTGCTCATGATGGATCAGCAAGTGCAGTGGATGAATAACAACGGTGGGCTCGACGGAATGGTCCAGCGGACGTCTGCCTCGTCACGCGTTATTTACGACTGGGCTGAAAAGCGCCCCGAGACGCAACCATTCGTCGCCGATCCGCAGGGGCGGTCCCTCGTCGTCACGACCGTTGATTTCGACGACGCCATTGACGCGGCACGAATCGCGGCCATCTTGCGTGCTAATGGTGTGCTGGATACTGAGCCTTACCGCAAGCTTGGACGAAACCAGCTGCGTATTGGCACATTCCCGGCTATCGATACCGCGGATGTCGAAAAATTAGTATCTGCCATTGATTACATTCTGGACAATGAACTAGCCAACAAGAGCGCGTAGTACCAGTTACTCCGAGGCGTAGCGGACCAGATATCGCGCACTATCCAGCGCGTATATCACCGCTATTTGCTTAATCCAGCTAAGGTAAAGGGGTATCTGAGAAAAAGTCGGGATATGTATGGCTTGCCAGTCACGGCCTTCGTGGCCATCCGCGACCATTCATTGCCATTCGTTCTCTGGAGCTTTCACATAAACGTACGACAGTGAACGAGAATGAAAGACAGTGAACGGCGATTCACGAAGGCATAAGGAATGGGAATTCCGCCCCGACTTGTGTGACCAGGAGGTAGTAATGCAGACAATTTCCCTCGTCCCCGAGGAATGCACCGACGACTACCTGGTTTTTGCTGCCTCGGAACCGCACAGCCCCGACGCGTCCGCCGCGGCGGATTCAGTTGGGGTTTCTTCGAGCAACTCCCCCGAGGTTTCCTCGACGGATTCCTCGCAGGAGGACAACACCGGCCCAACGCACTTCAGGCTGCCGCTGGCTGAGGACACGAAATCTGCCCTCCGCCGGTTGCTGGGCACCGACGCTGCCGACGTAACCGACGCCTCCAGCTCGACCGGCTCGACCGGCTCCACCAGCACCGATACCCCGGCAGAAACGGCACCTCAATCCGACGATTCCGGTTCGTCACACACAGACAACGTTTCCAGCGTCGATAATGACAAAGACTCCGATGACGAAGGTTCCAGCGCAGGATCTGACACCGCCACAGACCAGAGCGAATCACTGACGGCTCCGTCGACACCGACCGTCGTCCTTACCCCGCGAGAAATCCAGGCGCGCATCCGCGGCGGCGAATCCATCGAAGACCTCGCCCGCGCCTCCGGGATGTCGCAAGGCAAAATCGAGCCCTTCGCGCACCCCATCCTCGCTGAGCGCGAGCGCATGACCACCGTGGCCCGCCAATCGCACCCCGTTCGCCAAGACGGCCCGTCCACACTGACTCTCGACGACGTCCTCGCCACCGCATTCACAGCGCGCGGGATGGACCTCTCGGAAGCCACATGGGACGCCTACCGCAACGACGCCCGACTGTGGATCATCACCCTGACCTGGACATCCGGCATGTCCGACGTCACCGCGGAATGGAGCTACCACTCCGACGGGCTCTCCGCCACGACAGTGGCACGCAATGAAGCCGCCACAGAACTTGTCGACCCCGACTTCGGCCGCCCATCGCCTGGCCGCCCCCGGTCCCGCACCAGGGGCCAGGGAGGATCCGCGCGTTTCTCGTCGGCAATGAGTTCCGACGATGGCAGCCAGGAATCAGGGCAGATCCACGGGCTGCACACCGACGGCGACCCCGACTTCGATTATGACGAAACAGTGGAGGACTTCGACGACTCTACCTCCGCTATCCCCTCGTCACCCGAGGAGGAAGCACCCCGGGGCGAAGGACAGCCCGGCGCGGACACCGACGTGCAGCCCCACCACCCCTCTCGAGCAGGTGGGGGCCGGGGCCGGCGGACGCAACGTCGTCGGACAGGACGTATGGAAATCGTCGGACTTGATGACCACCGATCCAGGCGGGCGAACAAATCCTCAGACACAGGATCATCGGCCAGTAACGATCCCCGCGATAGCGGCCCAACCAACACAAACGATGGCCACAACGGCCCGGACCACGATCACGCATCCGATAGCCACAGTGGATCGTCCGAGAATGAAGACGCATTCTTACAACACCCGGACACTGAATCCCGGCCTCGTCGTCGGAAAGCTGTGACTCCTCACTGGGAGGATGTCTTGTTGGGAGTGCGAACGAACCGGTCGGATCCGCCGCGCAACCGGGGCAACCACACCCGCGACCACGACTAAGCTGGACACTGTCCACACAGAAACTCCCGCACACCTGTGTGAGACGGCATAACTGTGAGTAACGGAGGGACGACATGGCTCACGCGTCGGATTCATCTGGATCACGTTCCAGTGACGGCTTCACCCCCCACGGGTCTGTGCCGATCGTGAAATATCCGTTCCCCTCGGCCACGGTCACCATTTGGTGTGTTAGCACTGCTCACCCCAAGGATGTCTTCGCCAATGATCCCGCCCCCGATCGCGGCTTTGGGCGGAAATTGCTCGCCCAGCTCAACCCGCAATGGCCCGTCACGCACATGGGAGACTTCCCGCTTAATCGGTCGACGTCGGCCGGCCATGGCGAAATTTATATCGGTGGGTTCGACGGTGTGGCCATTATTCAGTATGTGCCGGCATCATTCCCCGGCTACGAGTTTGATGTGTCGCACCTGTCCGCGTTGCCCATGAAATTGATTGAGTCGATCCCCGCCTCCGATATCTACGCTTTCGCGGTCGACGACCACAGTCAGCTGGGCGGGTTCGCGCATTGGCACGAGGGCAAGTTGGAGCGATCGTTCTGTTCTAATCGGGTCTCGGTTTTCGAGGACACGGGCCTGCCGGAGTCTTTTGAAACGCCGTTTTGGGCTGGTGAGCGGTCACACGGGGCTCACCGTGGGATCGAGCTGCCCTTCCTCCCCGCAGAGTTGGCCATGGAGGCGCTCCACTCCTGGCTAGGCCTTTCCTTGACGTCAACATCGATGGACGTTCCTGTCGCGGCTTTTGCTATCGACGGTCGCCCCGCGTCCCGCCTGCCCCTCGATTGTGCGTCGGGTTCTTCGTCCCGACGGGGGCACTCTGCTTTCCGACGTCACACGAACGCTGCCGACGGCAACGCCTCCCCTGACAACCCGCATTCGCGATCGGCGGACGACGAGGAATGGATTAACGACGGTCTCCCGGCCGATCACGATTCTGATTACGACGACTACGCCCACGTCCCGCCATTTTCTGTACGTGAATGGGCCGACATTGACCGCTCTGATGTCTCCGCGTTCATGAAACGCGGTGCCGCTCGTGCTGGCCGTGCGGCTCTCCGGGGAGGGCGGGCGCTGGCGTCACTTCCTCACGCTGTGGGTGATCGCGTTCGTGCACGGGCGCGGAAGACCGGGCGTCGCGAACCGCGCGATTAAATCCGTCGCCGCGAGGTGTTGCTACCGCCGCGGGCCGGCCGAAGTGGTCGCCCACACCCCACTATCGATGTTCGAGCACGCTCATAAAAACCCATCGCTGCTGCCGTCGCCACATTCAGCGAGTCCGTCCCCGGAGCCATCGGAATGCGGGCCCTCACATCGCTAGCTCTCATCGCATGTTCGGTTAATCCTGGCCCTTCGGCCCCTACTATGAGCGCCGCCCTCTGCGCGCCATCCAGGGCCTCAGGCAACATGACCGCATCGTCAGACGGCGTCAACGCCACACATCGATACCCACGCTGCTGCAGTTCCGACAATCCACGCTGCCACGTCGAGCGGTTGCCGTCGAAATACGCAAAGGGAACACGCAGCACATGCCCCATCGACACGCGCACAACACGCCGGTAGAGCGGATCCGCGCAGCCAGCCCCAAAGAACACGGCATCCACACCCAGCCCTGCAGCATTGCGGAACAAGGCACCGATATTCTCATGGTCGCCCACGCCCTCCAGCACAGCGATCGTCCCACTCACGGGAGGCTGATCGGGGCGGTCCCGTCGGGCATCCAGTTCGTCAAGAACATCGCTGATCGACGGCACATCCACCCGGTTCGCCGATGCCAACAAACCGCGGTGCATATCAAAACCGACAATCTCCGCCATGACCTCGCGGGACACACACCACACGGGGATATTGGCCTGCGCGAGGGTCGCCGCGAGGTCAGCGTCGTCAAGAAGTGAATGAAGCTTAGCCTCGGTCCCCATGATGGCCCGCACTGGAAAGCGCGAGCGAATCAGGCGGGGAACGACCAAAAGGCCTTCCGCGATCACTAGTCCCTTCCCACCAGGCATATCGGGGCGTTTATCCGAGTGGTTGAGGTTTCGGAAATCGTCGAGCCTCGGATCTGATGGATCCTCGATATAGACGACATCGCACTCGTTCATGATCACCTCCGCTGAGTCACAGCCACTCATTTACCGCATCCCTCATCTAACTCACGGCGTCCCGAATGGGATCGATGCCGAAGTACACGACGAACAAAATCGCCACAATCCACATCAGCGGGTGCACTTTCTTCGCCCGCCCGGCTGCGGTTTCCATCACGGCGTAAGTAATGAAACCTATGCCAATACCGTTAGCAATGGAATACGTAAAAGGCATGACCACGATCGTTAAAAACGCCGGCAGGGCCGTCGTAAATCGTGAAAAATCAATTTCACGAATCTGCCCCACCATCAAGGCACCCACGATAACGAGCACCGGAGCAGCCGCCTCCGTGGGAACAACCTCGTACAGCGGGGTCAGGAACATGGCGACCAGGAATAAAACACCAGTCACGACATTCGCCATGCCTGTGCGGGCGCCGTCGGCAATACCCGCAGCAGAATCCACGAATACCGTGTTCGACGACGAAGACACCGCACCGCCGACAATCGCGCCGGTGCCCTCCACAACCAGTGCCTGCTTCATGTCCGGCAAAACGCCGGTCTCATCGACCAAACCGGCTTGCTTACCTAAGCCAGTCATCGTCCCCATGGCGTCGAAGAAGTTGGCCAGAACGAGGGTGAACACCAACAGCGTGGCCGTCAGTACTCCCACCTCGGTAAACGCGCCAACGAGGTCCACCTTGCCCACCAACGACAGGTCCGGGGCCCCCGCCCACGAATCGGGAATACCGGGGACCGCCAAGTTCCAGCCCTTCGGGTTAGGCTGGCCATTCTTCACCGACGCCCCGGAGCGAGTGAGCGCCTCGACGATCATCGCGATAATCGTGTTCGCCACGATGCCGATAAACAGTCCGCCGCGAACATTGCGGGCCACCAGCACGCCACAAATCAACAAGCCCACCAAGAAAACGGCCGTCGGCCATGAAGCGATGGACCCGCCGATGCCGAGTTCAACAGGCACCGTGGTGTGGGCGGAATCAGGAACGCGGCGGACGAAACCGCCGTCGACAAAACCGATGATGGCAATAAAAAGACCGATGCCGACAGTCATTGCTGTCTTCATCGGTGCGGGGATGGCGTTAAAAACCGCGACGCGGAACCCGGTGACGGCCAGGATCACGATAATGATGCCGTCGATCACAATAAGTCCCATCGCTTGGGGCCATGTGAGGCCTTCGGTCGACACCAGCGTGACCGCCACCAGCGTGTTAATGCCGAGTCCCGTCGCGATGCCGAAGGGGTACCGGGCGATCAGGCCGAAGACGATGGTCATCACACCGGCGGCAAGGGCGGTGACGGCCGCGACTCGGGGAATGCCCAGCTCCGTACCGGTGTGATCGGGGACGCTGCCCAGAATGAGCGGGTTCAGAAGCACGATGTACGCCATCGCGAAAAAGGTCACAACACCGGCACGAACTTCCGTGCTCAGAGTGGATCCTCGGTCAGAAATGTGGAAATAGTTGTCCAGCGCGGATCGTCTTTTCTTTTTCGACGACGGCGCCGTCGCCGTGTCCGTGGAGGAAGCATTGTTGGACATCGGAACTCCTGCACATGTGTGAAGCCGCACCGAGGAGGGCTTGGTACGGGTGAGATTTGGGACGGGTGGGGAGGAAAACCCCACAAGGGTAAGTTGGCACGTGTGAGCCCTAAATTCCAATTCCACTCCGAACCGCTACAGGACGTTACCCTTCCCCGGCTGCCCCGTGCGCTCGAAGATCCGAGGCCCGCTCTCATCGTGGGTATCATCGTATGGGTGCTGGGAGCGGTGTGTTTTGGGCTCACTCGTGGGTGGACTGACCAGTTGGTGTGGACCAGCATTATCGGCGCCGTCACGGGTGTTTTAGGTTATGGGGTTTATATGTGGCAGCGGGAAGCTGTCCGCCGTGGAGCACAATGGGTTCAAGACGGTTTAGATTAACCCTCATCACGGTACTCGTGGGCACCGTTCTTATTGCAGTGTGCGGACTGATCATTGTCGCGTCGTGGTCACAGCGATCCCGTACCGACGGGGCTTCGCGCGCACCGTCCACTTCATCTATGTCCGCTCGTGGGGCGGTTCCGACCCGGTCGATCACTGTTCTTGACACGCTTCCCTGGCCTCAGGATGCGTTTACTGAAGGATTGGACCGCCTTCCACAGGGGCAGAGTCTGGTCAGCACTGGCCGTTACGGCAGGTCAGATATTTATTTTCTAAACGACGACGGCCATCGCGCTCATGTTCACCACCTCCCCCGGAAGTATTTCAGTGAAGGAATCGCGGCAACGCCGACCGCCGTGTGGCAGTTAACGTGGAAAGCGGGCCACGCGATCCGACGCGACCGCCAGTCATTAGCGGCGACAGGTTCTGCCCACTACGAAGGCGAAGGGTGGGGATTGTGTTACGACAGCCATAACCTTCTTATGAGCGACGGGAGCAATAGGCTGACCCGGCGCGACTCCAACACGTTCGAGAAACGCTCCTCGCTATCGGTGACACTGGACAGTCGGCCCGTCGGCAATATCAATGAATTAGATTGCGCCCACAACCGCATCGTGGCCAATGTGTGGCATCGCGATGAACTCATTGTCATTGACCCAGAGAGCGGTCGGGTGACCAGCGTGATCGATGCGTCGGAATTGGCCCCGGCGCGGGACGCTACCGGTGAGAATGTGTTGAATGGCGTGGCCAGCGATCCTGAGGATCCCACCATTCTCTATCTGACTGGCAAGTTGTGGCCGCACATGTATCGGGTTCGTGTCGACGGCTTGGGTGGCTAGCGCAAATACATGCCCACCCGACGATGGTGCAAGAATGGGTTCATGAACAACCACGGAGAGCCGCCCACCACTGGCGAGCTACACGAGCCACCGGCCGATGACACGACGCCACGGCCATCTCGTGTTCGCCGTGTGTTGTCGGCCCCTGGCCGCCTGGTGGGTAGCTGGATCGAGGCCGACGGTGCGAAAGCCTCGGGCCTGTCGTCGCTGACATACACGACGATCTGCAACTCTGGTGTCGACGCAGCACTCGCGGTTGCTCTGGCGGGCACGCTGTTTTTCTCCGCGACGACGGGTGAATCGCGTGAAGGCGTCGCACTGTACTTGCTTGTGACCATCGCCCCCTTCGCGGTCATTGCTCCGCTGATTGGGCCCGCGTTAGACCGTGTGTACGCCGGGCGTCGTTTTGCGTTATCGCTGACGTTCGCTGCGCGCATTGTATTGACGGTGTGGCTGCTCACGAATTTTCACTCGTGGGTCCTCTACCCCGCTGCACTGGGCATGATGGTCATGAGCAAATCGTTCGGTGTGCTGAAATCATCGGTCACTCCACGGCTCATGCCGCCGGATATCGATCTGGTTCGCACAAATGCGCGGCTCACGATCTTGGGGCACATTGTGGGCTCGGGTGGAGTCGGGGCCATCGCGGCTAGTGTGTCGTTTTTATTCACACCTCGCGAAGCATTGTGGGTCATTATTGTCATTGCTCTCATGGGGTTGTATTCCTGCGTCTTGATCCCGCGGAAAGCAGAATCGTCCCCCGACGAATGGGCGACCACGTCCCCGCTGTCCGTGCCGGGAACACCTCTCACCGAGGACTCTTCTCTTGACGACGATCCGACGGCCGACGTCGCCAATGCCAACGCCGACGCTGCCACCGACACTGCACCATTACCGCAGTCGCCATCACAGCCTTCCCCGCGTCGACGGGCCGTCCGCCAACGTGTCACTCGTGCGGCCCAGCAGCTTCACATCGTTCCTTTCCCCCACGACGCCAAGACGTGTTTGTGGTCCGTCATGACCAGCCGGTCTGGCACCGGATTCCTCACGATCTTCGTCGCTTTTGCAGCTAAATCGACCAACGGTTTGAGCGCGTGGGAGCAACTCGCAATGCTGGCCGTCGCGGGCGCCGCAGGAAGCGTCGGCACGTTTTCGGGGAATTTATTGGGCGCGTGGATCCCCCTCGGAGCTCCACGAGTTACGGTGCTCACGATTGCAGGTATCGCGTGGGCGGGCGTGATCTGCGCAGCAATCTGGCCTGGGCTGATATTGACGGCAGTCGCGACCTTCGCGTTGTCGCTGTCTAGTTCACTGTGCAAAGTAAGCCTTGATGCAACCATCCAGGAAGGCCTCCCCGAAGAAGCGCGATCCAGCGCATTCGGCCGCAGCGAAACATTCGGTCAACTCGCGTGGGTGTTCGGTGGCACGATGGGCATTGTCCTTCCGCCGCAGCTTGGCACAGGGTTCATCGCTCTGTCCATCATCATCGGCGTCGGCTATCTACGGACTCTTTTTCTCGCTGTCAAGGTCCCGCATGTACGACGTCATTAGGGCCTCGCTATTGTGGACGCCATGACCGATCCGGGTTCGTCCTCCAGCTCAGAACCATCACCCCAGGCCCCAGCCCGTCGCGGTCGTCGCGGCCGTCGAAAAACCAAGGCAGAGCGACGTCGGGAACGGCGCACCATGATCATCGTGGGATCTGTGATGGCTGTTATCGTGCTCGTCGCGATTGTCGGTGGAATTGCGTTCACTTATTGGGAACAACGACACAACTCTGTGGACCCCACCACGGTCACACTATCCATCACTGATTCCAAGGGAAAGAGCGTCACGGCGGATCCTTATCAGGCCTGTGCCCTGGGGTCGACGGACTGCACGGAGAAGTCGATGACAAAGATTTCCCTGCCCAAGGATGGGAAGGCCACTATCGACGTGCCCTCGACGGTGTCCGATACCCAATGGTCGTTGTTGACGATCTATGAGGATAACGCCAAGAATTACGAGTCCGTTTACAAGGCGAAAGACAAAAAGTCGGTCACCATCGATGGAAGTAAAGATGGTTCCCGACTGAAAGTCGCTGAGGTCCACGCCGTTCTTTTGGGCGATAAATCTCACGGTTCTGATTCGTCCGATGACGAGGATGCCTACACCATGGTGTGGGCTATTTCCCCGGAGTAGCGCCTGGATAAGTGGCCGCTTGGAGAAATAGCGCGGCGCACGACGGACGCGAAGGGTGCACCGCCCCCTGCCTCAGGCATCGAGATTATTAAGCATCAAGTTCCCGGGCCACAGCGCGAAGAACCTCGGCCACTTGGCGGCTTTCTTTCCGCCCTGGGTAGCGGCCCGCTTGGAGGCTCGGCTGAACATGTCCTTCTAACAGCGTCATCAAGTCCTGGATCATGCTTTGCAGCTGATCTGGCTTGTACTTATGGGAAGGGCGACGCCGAGGCCGACCAGTCTCCTGAATATCCGTAATCCTGAGCACCTGCGGGCCTTTCCGGCCTGCAGCGAACTCATACTCTATTTTCTGCCCCTGGTGTAGTTCTTCCACGCCATCGGGCAATACTTGGGTGCCGACGAAGACGTCGTCATCGCCCGGGTTGGTGACGAACCCAAATCCCTTATCGGGATCAAACCATTTGACTCTTCCGATTGGCATGAGGGTTTTCCTTTCTCTGTATTTCATAAGCTGGGTGTGTCTACATCTTCTACATCTGGCTCTGTAACCGTGTATCGGTTTAACCATGTATCGCGGGGTGAACTCGAGACTATCCCAGCGTGGATGGGCGAAACTCCTTATTCTAAACGATCCACAACTTTTAGCCCACCCCGACGCTTCATAGGTAGGTTTACGTTTTTTACTCGTCAATAAACGCGCAGTACTACCTGCCGCACGCACGAATAATAGTGTTCTTAATCACATTTTAACGGCACTTTTCGTCAATAATTCGGTCAAAATATAGCTTTACGCTGCACTGTTACCCATGTTACTCGCTCACGACCGACTCCAAGTCGCTACCAGAATGTGACCTTTTCGTAACCTTCATGTAGCGTGGCCGTCCAGTACGTCAAGAAGCGGTCCGCCAAGGACGCCGATTATCGCACAGAGAGGTTATACCCCTTTATGGGACAGCACTCCAAGAACACCAACCGTATTTCTACCGGCGCCAAGGTTGCCCTGTCGGGCTTGGCTATCACAGCTAGCGGCATTGCTGTCGCTCCGTCAGCGTCGGCAGCACCAGATTCCGATTGGGATCGTTTAGCTCAGTGCGAGTCTGGTGGCAACTGGGGCATCAACACTGGCAACGGCTTCCAGGGTGGTCTGCAGTTCGCACCGTCCACCTGGTCTGCATACGGCGGAACCGAATACGCTGCTACTGCTAACCAGGCAACCCGTGAGCAGCAGATCACGGTCGGCGAGCGCGTCCTCGCTGAACAGGGCTGGAACGCCTGGCCGGCTTGCTCCGCGCAGCTCGGGTTGAGCAGTGCCCCTTCTCAGCGCGATAACGCCTACGCCAACGGTGCTCAGGCTGCCGTTCAGCCCGCAGCCGCTCCTGTTGAAGAGGCTGCACCTGCCGAGAACGCTGCACCTGCAGCTCAGGCTCCTGCCGACGTAGCCGACGAGGCTCCGACCCCGCAGAAGGCTGTGACGGACCTGGCCGCAACGCAGAGCATCGCAAGCTTGGACCAGGTTTTCGACGCCATCCAGGCTGCCTTCAACAAAGCTGGCATTCCGATGCCCGCCGTGATCACGGATTACTACCACGCTCATCACGACGAGCTCGTTGGTGCCTACAATCAAGCCATTGGCGCAGCTGTGAACGGTTACGCTGAGGCCACCGCTCAGGCTACGAAGATTTACGACGCCGTGGAGAAGAACTTCCACTCGTCACGCAGCGCTGCATAAGCGACGCGCTTTATAACGAGCACCCCTCGGGAAACACCATCATTGGTGGATATCTCCCGAGGGGTTCGTTTTATGTAGCCAGGCTATGGGAGCCCAACATTAGACGCGCTGGAACTAAGACACGTTGGCAAGCAACCAGCACACAGTTGAGGCACGCTCGAGCAACACTAGAGCACTCGGCCGCGCAGCGGCGCGGGAATTAACGCTTAAATGGCCTGTTCACAGGGGTGTACGGGTGAACGTAGTTAAGCTCGCTGGAATCGACAGGGAACTTCGTGTCCTCACCGTAGGGGCTCGTCGCGCCCGGCACGTGGGAGACCACCTCTGTCACGGGGTGCTCGCCCTCCTCTAAATGCTGAGGCCAACCTGGATCAACATATTGTTCTTTATCTTTCGCCATGGCTCCATCTTTTCAGATCAGTACGTATTAGTCACCCTACTAAGAACGATTGCCCCCGGTTAGAATGGGGGTTTATGTCTTCTCCCGGTTCCGTTCCCGATCGCTTGTCTGAGTGGCTCGCACAGATTAGCGACGATCAACTCTCGCTGATTCTTCGCGAGCGCCTGGAGAATCTCTTCCCGATGCCCGTCGGCAGTGGCCAACTAGCTGCGCGGCTAACCAGCCCATTCACGGTCACACAAACTGTGGAAGCCCTCGATATGCTGTCGTCGGCCTGTCTCAGGGTCATGGCGGATCTGACGGATCACGGCCGGAACAACGGGCCACTCACTGTGTCGGATCTCTACGACCGACTCACGTCGTCATTAGCCGAGGTCGGCGTCGATGAATCATCCATGCCGACGGAACATCACGTTCTCTCCGCGTTGGAATACTTGTCCGAGCATGGGCTAGTCTGGGGCCTCCCCTTCCCCGATACCGCGGATCACGCCACCGTGGAGTCACAATTCCGGGTCGTTTCCGATGCAGTACGGTCGCCGACCTCGCAAATTGCATTCATCGAGCCTCCCCTGCCCATCGGTGAGGACTGGACTGCACTGCTGGACACAGTGACTCCTCAAGAACGACGTGTGCTGCAGCGCCTCCACGGCGCAGGGGGCCGAGGAGTCCATTCTCCTGCAAAGAACTCAGATCCGTCTGCCCCCGTCCCCCACCTCATTTCACTCGGTTTGCTGGAGGTGTACGACACAGCTCAATCGACCGGGCGCCCCTCGTCGGCACACAAAGGCCGCACACCAAGCGGCGCGAACTCATCCACCCAGCAACCACCGGCCGACGTCTACGTCCGGCTCCCCCTCCGCGTCCATAACTACCTCGCGGGACGGCACGACAATTTCGTACCGACATCCCTCCAGCCGCCGGAAGGTTTTCATTTCCCGCCGTCGCCCATTCCGATGAAGCAGACGCCCGATGACATTATCGATACCGTCTCACCCGCCCGCGCGCAGTTGTCGTCGGCAGCCGCGGCGGAAGTGTCCCTGACCTTGTTCCATATGCGGGAGCTTTTGCGGTTCGCTGCGCGAACACCGTTTAAGGCGCTGCGTAATTCGGAAATCGGCGTTCGCGAACTGCGGCGGGCGGAAAAAGAATTGTCGGATATCGGGCTCACTCGCACGAGGCTCATTACTCTTCTTGAGCTGGCCCGTGGCCTCGGCTTTCTGGACTGGGGCGATCCGGAATCTCTTTATGATGAGGCGGATTACGGGTGGTGGGGTCCGACGCGCCTGGCCGAAGAGTGGATCCACGCCGATGCCGGCACGCAGTGGGCGCTGCTGGCGATGGGATGGTTTGGTTCCCTGGCACAGACGTGGGTCGTCGGCAAGGATGAGGACGGCAAGAACATCAATGTCTTCGACGAGGAGACGGTGTCCCCGGGTGCTCTCGTTTTGCGTCGGCACCTCTTATCTGCGGCGCGCGGTTTTGATCCTTCCGCAACCGGGAAAACGGAGGATGTGTACTCGGCGTACGGGTACATGTATCCGCAGCATGTGGTCTACATGGATCCGCGGGCTGTTCCCAATATGGTGACCAATGCGGAGGCGTTCGGGCTTATTTCTGGGCGGGCAACCACCGGGGTCACGGACATTCTCCTCCCCCTGTTCCGCGACATTCCCCCAGATCGCGAGACACATTCCACACCTATGGCCGATTATGTGTTACGCCTGTCGCGCACCTACGCTTCTCAGCCAACGTCCCAGCCAACGTCGGTGGGGAGCGATTCGGCGGGGAACAATAAGGACACCGGTAGCTCTCAGCCGGACTCAGCAAATTCGTCGACCGCAGATTTGTCGCTCTACGACGCGTATGTCGTCGCTCTGATCCGGCACTGCCAGGCCTCATTTCCTGCGCCGTCGTCGACGCTCATTGCTCAGGGCGATATGACCGTTCTGGCCCCTAGTCCTCTTGATGACACGACAACGAGCATGATGGATCGTATTGCCGACGTGGAAAGCCCCGGGCTGGCAACGCTGTACAGGGTTTCGGAGGATAGTCTCCGCCGCGGGATGGCGTCGGGTCTCACGCCTGAGGATATTTCGTCGTTTCTGTCGCTTCGGGTGCTCAATGGTGTTCCCCAGGGGCTCACTTTCCTCATCGACGACGTGGGCCGCTTCTATGGATCGGTGCGCGGTGGCGAGGCCTCGTGTTATCTACGCATTGATGATCCGCAGGTCGTCGACGATGTGCTGGCTTCCCCCGCAGCGTCGTCGGCAGGTTTACGAAAGATCGCGCCGACGGTGTTGGTGGGGTCGGTACCGCTGGCAACGGCGCTGAGGGATGTGGCTGCCGAGGGGTTCCAGGTTGTCCAGGAGGATGCCGGTGGTATGGCGGTCCAGTCGGATTCGGTTGCCCGGTTTGATAGCCACTTTGATCTCTCGCCAGCGGATGAGTCCGAGATGTTGACTCGGTATTCGGTGAATGTGACGCCCACTCCGGAGGACGGCATTGCTGGTGCGATTGCTGCGGTCCGTCGGGAGGATGCCGATGACGTCGAGGGCCGGGTTCTCACTCACCCGCAGGATTGGGTTCCGCAGCTTTCTCATTATGCGCGGTCGGGAATGCAAGTCATTGTGACGTACGTTGAGAAGAATGGCGCAACTAAGCGATACCGCATGGAGCCGTTAACTGTGACATCGGGCTATTTTGATGGGTTCGATGTTCATTCGTCGGAAGTTCGACGTATTGCGTTCCACCATGTCACAAGCATTACGCTCCTGGACCGGTGAGCGCAGGCTTGAACCGCTAATCAGTGATGGGCCGGTGAACACGGTCCTCGACCGCTGAGCAACGAAAGGAAAGGGTTTGTATGGCGCAGGGCACTAACGCCTTCGATGGGCCTCTTATTGTTCAATCAGATAAGACAGTTCTGCTTGAAATTGATCATCCGAAGGCCGAGGAGGCCCGTGCTGCTTTGGCCCCGTTTGCTGAGCTTGAGCGAGCACCTGAGCACATCCACACGTACCGCATTACGCCGCTGGCATTGTGGAATGCGCGCGCTGCCGGACACGACGCTGAACAGGTTGTCGATGTGCTGGAGAATTATTCTCGTTTCCCTGTTCCGCAGCCGCTGCTGGTGGATATTGCCGACACGATGGGCCGCTATGGCCGCCTGACGTTGCACAAGGATCCGATCCACGGACTGGTTCTGCACGCGACGGATAAGGCCGTGTTGTCGGAGGTTATTCGCCACAAGAAGATCAAGCCCATGCTGGGGTCTGCCATTGCGGATGATGCGTGGACTGTTCATCCCTCCGAGCGCGGTCGCCTGAAGCAGGAGTTGCTGAAGGTCGGGTGGCCTGCCGATGACCAGGCGGGCTACGTCGACGGTGAGGCCCATGCTATTTCCTTGTCGACGGAGAACGTGGACTGGCAGCTTCGCGATTATCAAAAACTCGCGGCGGATTCGTTTTGGGATGGCGGGTCCGGCGTCGTCGTTTTACCCTGTGGAGCAGGTAAAACGATGGTCGGGGCGGCGGCCATGGCGAAGTCCAAGACGACGACGCTGATTCTGGTGACGAATACCGTATCGGGGCGCCAGTGGCGGGACGAGCTGATTCGTCGCACCACCCTCACCGAGGATGAGATCGGCGAGTACTCCGGCGAGAAGAAGGAAATCCGCCCGGTGACGATCGCAACGTACCAGGTCGTGACCCGAAAAACCCGCGGTGAGTATCGCGCGCTGGAGCTCTTCGATTCGCGCGATTGGGGCCTCATTATTTACGACGAGGTGCACCTGCTGCCTGCCCCGGTGTTTCGTTTGACCTCTGATCTGCAGTCTCGTCGTCGTTTGGGTTTGACGGCGACGCTGGTGCGTGAGGATGGCCGTGAGGGCGATGTGTTCAGCTTGATTGGGCCCAAGCGCTATGACGCACCGTGGAAGGACATCGAGGCCCAAGGCTGGATTGCGCCGGCGGAGTGTATTGAGGTGCGGTCCATGATGACCGAGTCAGAGCGCATGGTGTACGCCACCGCTGAAAAGTCGGATAAGTATCGGTTGTCGGCGTGCTCGGGGACGAAGATCCGCGTGGCTCGCAAGATCATGGCCCAGCACCCCAACGAACCGACGTTGATCATTGGCGCGTACATCGACCAGTTGGAGGAGCTGAGCGAGAAGCTGAACGCTCCCCTTATCGACGGCAAAACGCGGAATAAGAAGCGCGAAGAGCTTTTCGAGCAGTTCCGTTCTGGGGAGATTTCGACGCTCGTCGTCAGTAAAGTGGCGAACTTCTCTATTGATTTACCTGAGGCGTCGTTGGCTATTCAGGTGTCCGGGACGTTTGGTTCGCGGCAGGAAGAGGCGCAGCGTTTGGGCCGTTTGATGCGCCCCAAGCGCGACGGCGGGAGTGCGCATTTCTACACAGTGGTGTCGCGCGATACGATCGACGCCGAGTACGCGGCCCATCGTCAGCGTTTCTTGGCTGAGCAGGGGTATGCGTACCGGATTGTGAACTCGGCGGATTTACCGGACCTTGAGGATGACTAACACCATGAGCACTTTTCAGTTCACCGTGGACGAGGCTTTTAACCGCCAACATAATGAGTTCGTGCGAGATTCGCGCCGGCTCCAGGTGAGTGCCGGCGTGCTCGGTGGGATCCTCGTTGTCGCAGCTGTCCTCATCTTTATTTTTGCTGGCCACGACGGTGCCTTCGTGTTGTTCGCCATAGTTCTGGGGCTCTTCGGGTTGTTCAGCCTGGTGATGGTTCAGGTCATTCCGCGCATGGTGGGTTCGGGACAGTCGTTGTATGACCGCTATGAGCTGGCACCGGCGATGGTTGCCCGGGTGAATCCCCACGACGTTGAGATCATGGCGTTGGTGAATACCTCGGTGAATGCGGATGATGAGCCGCGGTGGGCGCTGTCTGCACGGACCGTGGCACGGATTCCGGGTACGGTGCGCGAGGTCGGCGAGCGTATCCCGTCGGTAGCGGTCACGGCGACGCGGTCGGTTCAGCATAAGGATCGGTGGGATGAGATTAATCCCATGCCGATTGGGTGGGCGACGAAGAACCAGAACGTTGTGCGCGATGCCGAGGCTGCCATTGCGCCCCAACAGTGGAAAATGCTGGCCGACAATCTTGATCGCATTGACGACGTGATGGGTGCGAAGCGGAATCTCTTGCCGCTGTAGCTGACGTCGATGTGCGTGCTGTCTCCTCGATGAGAGCTGCCGTCCCAATCGAGCGCTGACGCCGTGGCGGATAAATCCGTGAAGAGATCCTTAGCGAACAGATCCGTCCTGGAGGAAGTTGGCGGCTTCTTGGGCGCACTCTCTTTGTACCGCCGGAGTAGCCAACACGTGGTAGCCCAGGTGCTCGGTCACGGTTGTGGTTGCTCCTAGCTCCTGAAGGTTATGAGCAATCGCTTCTGGATCGACGGCGATGGTGTCGCGCGTGGCTTTCTGAACAAGAACTTGAGTCTGGCTGAAATCGTGGTTCCGCCACGTCTCGTTCTCTGGACTGGGCTGGAATAGCCGAGGGTGCTGCAGAACAATGCGCTCGCTGTTCCACTTCGCTGCGAGCTCTAGCCCAGCAGATGTACCGCTGCCGAAGGCCACGATGTCGTAGCCTCGGGCCTCGTCGTGCGTAATGGTGGTGCTGTCTGATTCACGTGTATCGCTGGGGATAGTGCTGAGCACACCTTCCGCCGCGTCGACTGCGGCAAGCGCATCACGAATGATTCCTTCTGTCCCCTCGGCGTGATCGCTATACACAGCGTTTCCTTGCGCATCGGAGGAAAGGCGCCGTCGTATGAGGGGAAGCTGATAGTCGACGTCGATAATTGTTGTGCCGGAGAGCTCTGCGATCGCGGCGATGGTTGGCCGCCAGAAGATCTCGAGTTCCTGTCCTGATCCGTGCCACCCCGGGCCACCATGTAGCGATACCGCTATCCGCCCTGTGGGGGTTGAGGGGACGAAGACTGCGGTGTTGCCGTCGACGGTGTGCATGTCTGGCCCGTTCGACGTGAATGCCACGCCCGGGATGGAGTGGTCGAGGCCCACCCCGAGAACGAGCTGCGAGGTATGCGTCACGATGTCGTTTAAACGCCCCACTGTCTGCTCGGCGTCCTCTTGCAACTGGCGTTGCTCTCCCGGTGCTTGCTGCTCACGCTCAGCGGAGAAATCCCCTGGGGAAGAAATAATGTCCCACACCTCTTTGTAGTGGACCGAAATAAAGCTCGCGATCTGGTCAAGCTGTTGTTCCGGAGTGAGGATCGGGTTCCCCGCGAGCACATCGTCCGACCGACCCACCCCGGTGTTACCCGCAGAAGAACCGGCCGAGCCAGAGGTACCGGCAGAGGTGCCGGCCGATGCGGAAGACGATGCACTGGTTAGGGACGCAGACGACGATGAAGATCCAGAGGTGGGTTTGTTGGCCATGTGGCTATTTTATATACCGCCTAGTTCATACGGCCGTTGTGTTTACAGAGCCGTCGTGTTTGCCCGGAGCCCCGGCCACTCATGACCAGCCCCGTCTGCGGCGTTATCCGCGCTGGTGTTTACAATGGCTCCATGACTGAACAGAGCGGTTCACTTTTAACTTCACCGATCGTGTCGCGCCTCCGTGACATCCCTGAGACGATCTTTTCGCGCATCACCCGGTTAGCAGTAGAAAACAACGCGATTAACTTGGGCCAGGGTTTTCCGGACAGCGACGGCCCACGAAGAATGCTGGAGATCGCCTCTGAGCAGATTTTGTCGGGCAATAACCAGTACGCTCCAGGCCGGGGCATACCGGAGCTACGCAAAGCGATATCTGCTAATCGCGAGCAGAGCTACGGCCAGGTTTTTGATCCGGATACCGAGGTTGCTGTGACCGTCGGTGCCACGGAAGGTATTGCAGCGTCGATTTTGGCGTTGGTCGAGCCCGGCTCTGAAGTGGTCCTCATCGAACCTTATTACGACGCTTATGCAGCTGCTGTCCGGCTGGCGGGTGGCAACCATGTAGCGGTCCCGCTGCTCCCAACGACAGACGAGGACGGCACCCCACGCTGGGCATTAGATGTTGAGGCACTGCGCCGCACTGTGTCGGATGAGACGAGGATGATTGTCGTCAACACTCCTCACAATCCGACAGGGCACGTATTTACAACCGACGAAACACTGGCGATCAGCGAAGTTGCGGAGGCTCACGACTGCCTTGTCCTTTCCGACGAGGTCTATGAGCACCTGGTGTTTAGTGGAGCGCGCCACGTTCCCGTGGCCTCCGTGGGAAGTTTGCGCGAGCGCACTGTGACCGTTTCGTCGACGGCGAAGTCCTTTAATGCGACGGGCTGGAAGACGGAGTGGGTTATGGGTCCTGCTCCGCTCGTTGATGCGGCGATCACAGCGAAGCAATATATGTCCTTTGTGGGGGCGACACCGTTTCAACCGGCAGTGGCGTACGCGTTACGTGAGGAAGCTGATTGGGTCGAAGGACTGAGCCAGCGGTTGGAAAGCAACTATAAGAAGATCGCAAAGGTGTGTGGGGATATCGGGATGACCGTGTACCCCAGTGATGGGTCATATTTCGTGGTTACCGACATCTCAACGTGCGAAGCGACGAAGAACATGACCGCAGATGACTTCTGTCTTGCTCTTCCGAAGGACGCGGGCGTTGCAGCTATTCCTGTCACCGCGTTCGTTGACGATGAGGAACAGTATCGAACCCTGGTTCGGTGGGCTTTTTGTAAGAAGGCGAACGTCATTGACGGTGCCGTTGATAAGCTGACCGCATGGGCGAAAGCAAAATAGTGCAGACGCGGACGAAAAAGTAGTGGACGCTGGCATGGGCCTCGCTTAGCCCGAATATGGGGGCTCCCTCCGCGTCGAGCCCGACCGGATTGGATTGATTAGTAGATACAGGTATGCCCGCCCGAATCTCGGGTGCGTGCACACACAAACACACACAACATATTAAATTAACTACGTTACGGTTGGCGGCGACCTACTCTCCCACACCCTCCCAGGTGCAGTACCATCGGCGCAGGCAGGCTTAGCTTCCGGGTTCGGAAAGGGACCGGGCGTGACCCCACCGCACTAACCACCAACACAACCTATAGGGACAACACACACCCAACACCGGGTGGTGTGCTGCACAAGACACCAAACAGCAGACGCAAGCAACCAACAAACCATCGTATTCCGCCACAAGACTTTGTTGTTGTTTAGTTCGGTCAATTAGTACCGGTCACCTCAACACCTCACAATGCTTACAGATCCGGCCTATCAACCCCATCATCTCTGGGGAACCTCAAAAGAAACCTCATCATGAAACAGGCTTCCCGCTTAGATGCTTTCAGCGGTTATCCCTCCCGTACGTAGCCAACCAGCCCTGCCCCAGGCAGAACAACTGGCACACCAGAGGTACGTCCGTCCCGGTCCTCTCGTACTAGGGACAGCCTTTCTCAAGTTTCCACGCGCGCGGCGGATAGAGACCGAACTGTCTCACGACGTTCTAAACCCAGCTCGCGTGCCGCTTTAATGGGCGAACAGCCCAACCCTTGGGACCTACTCCAGCCCCAGGATGCGACGAGCCGACATCGAGGTGCCAAACCATCCCGTCGATATGGACTCTTGGGGAAGATCAGCCTGTTATCCCCGGGGTACCTTTTATCCGTTGAGCGACACCGCATCCACAAGCCAGTGCCGGATCACTAGTCCCAACTTTCGTTCCTGCTCGACCCGTCAGTCTCACAGTCAAGCTCCCTTATGCACTTACACTCACCACCTGATTGCCAACCAGGCTGAGGGAACCTTTGGGCGCCTCCGTTACCATTTAGGAGGCAACCGCCCCAGTTAAACTACCCACCAGGCACTGTCCCTAACCCAGATCATGGGCCGAGGTTGAGATGCTCAATACGATCAGAGTGGTATTTCACCAACGACTCCACCACCACTAGCGTGGCCGCTTCACAGTCTCCCACCTATCCTACACAAACCGAACCAAACACCAATACCAAGCTATAGTGAAGGTCCCGGGGTCTTTTCGTCCTGCCGCGCGTAACGAGCATCTTTACTCGTACTGCAATTTCGCCGGGCCTGTGGTTGAGACAGCAGAGAAGTCGTTACGCCATTCGTGCAGGTCGGAACTTACCCGACAAGGAATTTCGCTACCTTAGGATGGTTATAGTTACCACCGCCGTTTACTGGGGCTTAAATTCTCCGCTTCGACCACAACGTGGCCTAACAGGTCCTCTTAACCTTCCAGCACCGGGCAGGCGTCAGTCCGTATACCTCGACTTCACGTCTTCGCACGGACCTGTGTTTTTAGTAAACAGTCGCTTCCCTCTACTCTCTGCGACCACCACCAGCTCAACCAGTCTGTCACCAGCAGTGGTCCCCCTTCTCCCGAAGTTACGGGGGCATTTTGCCGAATTCCTTAACCACAGTTCACCCGTCGCCTTAGTATTCTCTACCTGACCACCTGTGTCGGTTTCGGGTACGGGCCGCACACACACATCGCTAGAGGCTTTTCTCGACAGCAATGGATCACCAACATCCCCACAACGGGTACGCATCACGCCTCACCCACAACAGCATCCGGATTTACCTAGATGCCGGGCTACACGCTTACACCACAATCCAATAAGTGGCTCGGCTACCACACTGCGTCACCCCATCACTTGACTACTACCAGATCAGGCCCCACGCATCCACACACACAACAACCCAAAAGATCATTGCACGTGCTTCAGGGCGGTTAGTATCACTGATTCACCATGGGCGCGCATGCACGGGTACGGGAATATCAACCCGTTATCCATCGACTACGCCTGACGGCCTCGCCTTAGGCCCCGACTCACCCTGGGAAGAAAAGCTTAACCCAGGAACCCTTAGTCATCCGGCGGACAAGATTCTCACTTGTCATTCGCTACTCATGCCTGCATTCTCACTCGCATACCCTCCACCACCAGTCACCTGGCAGCTTCCACGAGCACACAACGCTCCCCTACCAAACCACACACAAAAGCATGGTTTCCGCGGCTTCGGCGGTGCACTTAAGCCCCACTACATTGTCGGCGCACAACCACTCGACCAGTGAGCTATTACGCACTCTTTCAAGGATGGCTGCTTCTAAGCCAACCTCCTGGTTGTCTTCGCGATCCCACATCCTTTTCCACTTAGTACACACTTAGGGGCCTTAGCCGGCGATCTGGGCTGTTTCCCTCTCGACCCACGGAGCTTATCCCCCGCAGTCTCACTGCCACGCTCTCACCTTGCTGGCATTCGGAGTTTGGCTGATGTCGCTAAGATGATAGTCCCGCTAAACCATCCAGTCGCTCTACCTCCAACAAGAAACACGCAACGCTGCACCTAAATGCATTTCGGGGAGAACCAGCTATCACGGAGTTTGATTGGCCTTTCACCCCTACCCACAACTCATCCCCGCAGTTTTCAACCTACGTGGGTTCGCGCCTCCACAACGTCTTACCGATGCTTCACACTGGCCATGGGTAGATCACCCCGCTTCGGGTCCAGGACACGCCACTAACACGCCCTCATTAGGACTCGGTTTCCCTACGACTACCCCACACGGGTTAACCTCGCGACGCGCCGCTGACTCGCAGGCTCATTCTTCAAAAGGCACGCCATCACCCCACAAGGAGGCTCTGACGGCTTGTAGGCACACGGTTTCAAGAACTCTTTCACTCCCCTCCCGGGGTACTTTTCACCATTCCCTCACGGTACTATCCACTATCGGTCACATCACGTATTCAGGCTTACCGGGTGGTCCCGGCAGATTCACAGCAGATTCCACGAGCCCACTGCTACTCGGGCACCACAGCACCCCACGCACCATGTGTTTTCACGTACCGGACTCTCACCGTCTACGGCAGGCCATTCCAAACCACTTCCGCTAACACACCACACGCAGGAGGGCGTCACTAGCCACCCAACACCACGGCCCCACAACACCACACACGCAACCCCTAGCAAGTATCACACGCATATGGTTTAGCCATCATCCACTTTCGCTCGCCACTACTCGCAGAATCATTATTATTTTCTCTTCCTACAGGTACTAAGATGTTTCACTTCCCCGCGTCACCCCCACACCGGCTATACATTCACCAGCAGGTCACCGCACACAACTACGGCAAGGTTACCCCATTCGGACACCCTCGGATCAACGCTTGATTGACAACTCCCCGAGGACTATCGCGGCCTTCCACGTCCTTCATCGGCGTAATGTGCCCAGGCATCCACCGTGCGCCCCTACAACAAACAACAACAAAAAGGCAACACACTACCCCACCACACACACAAAGCACTGTCTGTGTGACGGAGTAAGAATAAACCAGACAAAATACAAAAAGAAAAGATTACTCGCGTCCACTATCCAGTTCTCACACAACACACCCACACCACACAAAGCCACCACAAAACAGCAACCACATGTAGCCGGGCCAGGAACAACAACCATGTGCCATCCCAGACACCCAACAATGCACCAACGCACCCCAACACTCTGTGTCAGCCACACACCACCCACCACCAGATACCAATACCCGATGATTGTGGCGCCGCACGCAACACTTGCGTGCCGAAGCAAGCCATCCACCCACAAAAACAAACAATTGGCGCACACCAGCCACCGGCCAGCGCTTGCGCCAACACACAAAAGAAAAAAGCTCCTTAGAAAGGAGGTGATCCAGCCGCACCTTCCGGTACGGCTACCTTGTTACGACTTCGTCCCAATCGCCAATCCCACCTTCGACGGCTCCCTAACGAGTTTAGGCCACCGGCTTCGGGTGTTACCAACTTTCATGACGTGACGGGCGGTGTGTACAAGGCCCGGGAACGTATTCACCGCAGCATTGCTGATCTGCGATTACTAGCGACTCCGACTTCATGGAGTCGAGTTGCAGACTCCAATCCGAACTGAGACTGGCTTTAAGAGATTAGCCCCACCTCACGGTATCGCAACTCTCTGTACCAGCCATTGTAGCATGTGTGAAGCCCTGGACATAAGGGGCATGATGATTTGACGTCATCCCCACCTTCCTCCGAGTTAACCCCGGCAGTCTCCCGCGAGTCCCCAACCAAATGCTGGCAACACGAGACAAGGGTTGCGCTCGTTGCGGGACTTAACCCAACATCTCACGACACGAGCTGACGACAACCATGCACCACCTGCACACCAGCCACAAAGGGAACAACCATCTCTGGCCGCATCCAGTGCATGTCAAGCCCAGGTAAGGTTCTTCGCGTTGCATCGAATTAATCCACATGCTCCGCCGCTTGTGCGGGCCCCCGTCAATTCCTTTGAGTTTTAGCCTTGCGGCCGTACTCCCCAGGCGGGGCGCTTAATGCGTTAGCTACGGCACGGATCCCGTGGAAGGAAACCCACACCTAGCGCCCACCGTTTACGGCATGGACTACCAGGGTATCTAATCCTGTTCGCTACCCATGCTTTCGCTCCTCAGCGTCAGTTACTGCCCAGAGACCCGCCTTCGCCACCGGTGTTCCTCCTGATATCTGCGCATTTCACCGCTACACCAGGAATTCCAGTCTCCCCTACAGTACTCCAGTCATGCCCGTATCACCTGCCAACCCGGAGTTAAGCCCCGGGCTTTCACAAATGACGCGACAGACCACCTACGAGCTCTTTACGCCCAGTAATTCCGGACAACGCTCGCACCCTACGTATTACCGCGGCTGCTGGCACGTAGTTAGCCGGTGCTTCTTCTACCACTACCGTCACCACAAGGGCTTCGTCATGGCTGAAAGGAGTTTACAACCCGAAGGCCGTCATCCCCCACGCGGCGTCGCTGCATCAGGCTTGCGCCCATTGTGCAATATTCCCCACTGCTGCCTCCCGTAGGAGTCTGGGCCGTATCTCAGTCCCAATGTGGCCGTCCACCCTCTCAGGCCGGCTACCCGTCGACGCCTTGGTAGGCCATTACCCCACCAACAAGCTGATAGGCCGCGAGCTCATCCCTTACCGAAAAAATCTTTCCACCACACCACCTACAGCATGGTCCTATCCAGTATTAGACCCAGTTTCCCAGGCTTATCCCAAAGTAAGGGGCAGATCACCCACGTGTTACTCACCCGTTCGCCACTCGAGCACCCTGCAAGCAGGGCCTTTCCGTTCGACTTGCATGTGTTAAGCACGCCGCCAGCGTTCGTCCTGAGCCAGGATCAAACTCTCCATACAAACAAAGCACAAAAAGCCTGAAAACCAAGCAAAAAACAAACCCCGACACAAAAAATCCCGTATCGGAATCCGAAAAAATAGTTGTTGCAGCCCACCAACGGGGAAGGCAGACCACAAGCACACCAAAAAATTAGGTGTTAAAAGTCTTGTCATGATGATCAAAGCAACCACCACAACACTGTGGCACCTGCTGCGACCAACACAAAAGTACATTGGCACACTATCGAGTTCTCACACAACACACGCACACACAACACCAAGCACACCACAATCAGTGCACCAGCATGTGCAGCAAGCAGAAACCCTAACACCACAACCAGCCAGACGCAAACACGCAATCTGAAACCAGCCAACAAAAAGTGAAAGAATCTCCACCCCAACCACCAACACAACCAACAACCAAGCAACTAACTTTCCAGCTACCCGGCGGCTGTCTCGGCGACGACAAAGAACACTACACACCCCACCCACACACCACAAACCCCCAGCACAACACCACAAAACACACCAACAGAAAACAAAAGAAGGGACCGCACACGCGATCCCTTTCCGTTCGCTCCATCGTCGGCAACCTAGTTGACCCCCTAGCGCTCAGAGAAAACCACTCTTGCGAGAGACCAAGCAGTAGGCCTACGAGGGAACACGCCACGGACCTACAAAGCATCACACTGCGGCACTAAGGAACATCACTCCGCAGAGTCGTGGTGGGCACGCTCGATCGTCGCTCCCAGCTCCGTCAACGTCTCCACAAAGTCCGGATACCCGCGGTCAATGTGATAAACGTCGTTGACTTCAGTCATCCCGTCGGCACATAAACCGGCCAAAACAAGCCCGGCACCTGCGCGAATGTCGGAGCTCCATACCGGGGCAGACGACAATTGTTCCACCCCTCGGATCATGACGTGATGGCCGTCGATGTAGGCGTCGGCACCTAGGCGGGTCATTTCATCAACAAATCGGAAACGCGACTCGAAGACATTCTCGGTGATCACCGAGGTGCCCTCCGACACTGAACACAGCGCAATCGCCATCGGTTGGAGGTCCGTCGGAAAGCCTGGGAAAGGCAGCGTCTGGTAATCGACAGCCTTCGGACGGTGGTTTTGCACAACGCGGAACCCCGTCGCATAGGTCTCTACCTCGGCACCCGCACCCTTGACTTTCTCCAGAACAAGGTGGAGGAAAGAGGGATCAATTCCGCCGACGGTGATATCGCCCTGAGTAATAGCAGCGGCATATGCCCAGGTACCCGCGACAATGCGGTCACCGATCACTTCGTGGCGAACCGGATCCAGCCGGGGAACGCCCTCGACCGTGATCGTGTTCGAGCCAGCCCCGGAAATCTTGGCGCCCATTTCTGAGAGCATCGTGCACAAATCCACGATCTCAGGCTCGCGAGCAGCGTTATCCAGAACGGTGGTGCCCTCCGCCAACACCGCGGCCGTCAAAATATTCTCCGTCGCACCAACCGAAGGGAAATCGAGTTTGATCGACGCACCGTGCAGACTTTCAGCTTCAGATACGACGCAACCATGCTCGATTTTCGTCGTCGCACCCAGCTTTTCGAGACCACTTTGGTGCATGTCCAACGGGCGCGAACCGATCGCATCTCCCCCTGGCAAGGCAACCACCGCGCGATGACTACGAGCAGTCAACGGCCCGAGCACACACACCGACGCGCGGAACTTACGCACAGCGTCGAAATCTGCGTCACTCGTCACGTGCTCTGGAACCGTGATGTAAACCGTCGGCCCATCCAGAACCACTCGACACCCTAACCCCCGCAGGACGTCGGCCATATAAGGAACATCGGCGATCTCGGGGCAATTGGTCAGCACCGTCGTGCCCTCGGCCAACAACGCGGCCCCCATCAACTTAAGGACACTGTTCTTCGCCCCCGCCACACGAACCTGCCCTTGCAAACGGGCTCCACCAGTTACCTTGAAACTATCGTTTCGGGATTTCACGTCACTCACACTTACAGGTTAAACAAGCATGATCGGGAATGCGCAGAAACCCGTCTCAACAGCGCGGTTGTCAAAAATATTCATGGAGTATTTCTTGCCGACGGGATGAAACCGTTCATGGGCGACGGGGCTATATAAAGCGCGCGAATGGGGAACACACGGCAGAGCGCGGACGTAACATGAGATCATGAGCGTCCATCTCACCCGCATCTACACACGAACCGGCGACGACGGAACCACCGGACTATCGGACTTCTCGCGCGTCAGCAAAAACGACCCGCGGCTTGTCGCATATTCGACGTGCGACGAGGCGAACACCATCATAGGCATGGCTCTCGCAGTTGAAAATAGCGCCGAGAAGCCGCAACTTCCCGACGCTGCGCAATCCGCGCTCGCCATCATTCAAAACGAACTTTTCGACGCGGGGGCCGATCTGTCAACGCCCGTCGTCGAAAATCCGAAATACCCCCCACTACGGATTGAGCAACGCTACATCGATCGCCTCGAGAAATGGTGCGACGAATTCAATGAGAACTTGCCTAAACTTGATTCGTTCATCCTCCCCGGGGGGACGATGACTTCGGCGTTTTTACAGAACGCGCGAGCGGTGGTGCGGCGTGCGGAACGGGCGGCGTGGGCAGCTGTTGAGGCCTATCCGGACACGACGTCGAAGTTGCCTGCCAAGTATCTCAACAGGCTTTCTGACCTGCTGTTTATCTTGTCGCGTGTGGCGAACGACGGTAACGACGTGAAATGGGTTGGTGGAGGCACACGCGACTCGTTATAGACGCACCTGTAACGGTACAGGCGGTCTCAACGTCCGGAGCTCTGTGTTACGGCAGGGCCCCAATGCGACGAGCAGCATTCACCGCTTCATAGCGAGTGTGCGCACCCAACTTACGCATCACCGAACGGAGATAGCTCTTCACGGTTTCCGCTCCGATGCCCATCTCTTCCGCGGCCTCCACGTTGGTGTGCCCTAAGGCCACGCAGGCCAAAACGTCCAGCTCACGGGCGGAAAGCTTGGTCGTTTGCTTGACACGAACTGGCTGAACCATCTGGTCACACAGCTGTTCAAGCTCTTGGCGGAGGTCATCGGACTCGACCCGGTTCGCCAGCATCCTAAGCTTCGAGTGGGTGGAACGGACCTGCTCCCACTCGGCACCGTTCATCAACCGGCCACTCTTCCCGCCACCGCGGGTCGGGTCGGTGCGACGGAAAGCGTCGCCGACAGCAAGATCCTGTTCAAGGGTGCGGGCAGTCATGGTGACTTCTTCGAGGACTTTGTCGCCTAGGCGGACTGGCGAGTGAACGCCGGCATACAACACGCCACGCAGGTCACGAGAGACGATGATCGGCACCGCGACCACAGAGTGCAGGCCCTCATCTTGAATGGCACGGTCGTGCTCGTGGGATATGACCTTTGCCCGGGTGTAATCACTCACACCGACCGGGCGACGGGTCGTTACTACGCGACCGCCCACACCTGAACCGGCGTCAATGGAAAGATTGTGTAAAGCCGGTGTACGAAGCCCAACCCACGCGTTGATCTTCAGGCTGTTATCCGTCTCGATCGCGCCATACATAGTCACGGGAATTCCGGTGGCGTTCTTCAACGAGGCAAGAGCTCTCCGAACGGCCTCACCATCGTCTTTGTATCGTAGTGCGTCCACGACTACCCTCCTGGTATCCCCCACCGGGTTACACCCGATGGGGGCAAAAACACGCTTCGAGCTTCACTATAAAGCCACTAAATTGCCCTACAAAACGTAACCAGATGATTCAAACGATCATCGACGGTCGCTTCACCGGCTATGATCAGGGGTTTTCCACTGTGAGCAGGCTACGCGAGCGTGAAAAAATGTGAACTTTCTCTCACAGAGATAAATACGATTTCTCATATTCTTTTAGTAGCAAAATTACGTGCCAACTATTACCGACGCACCGACAGCCGATCGCTAATCGACGCGGAAAAACGTATTTACCAGGAGTTACGGAGAATATGTGAACATTTCGGATAATCGGCTTCATAAAAGGGCGCGCGAAACAATGGGCGCAACGAGCCACCAGAATGACGAAACAACAACCAAAACCGCGCCAGGAGACGACGGAATGATAGCCCGCTATAAAGGGGGTTTATAGTCTCCTAAAACCAAAAATTAAAACCTACGGTTCCGTTGTTTTTACCCCCGCTACCCCCATGCGTGTTGAGCGCGGTGTTTTCATCATCCCAGCACACCTACTGTCCCCGCGTCTGGGTGGCCAGATTATTTATCCGCTCAATCGTCCTATCCAAAGAGGAGCCGAGACTCGAGACGACGCTTTTTTCGAGTTTCCGCCCCACCACAGGAATACGAGACTTCGCGGTCGCCTTCGCCTCAACATGGCAACCGAGCGGTTTTTCACCGACTTGATTCGTTTCACCCTGCTCAACCCCACCGGACGACGCAGAATAGCGAAACGTGATGCTCATGCGCCCGGTATTCCCCGGCAGCGACGCTTCACTTTCAATGCGGAATGAGCCATTTTCCAACGGAAAAACCGTACTCGACTGCGTCATGCGAAGTGTTTTCGGCTTGGCGTCCTCGCCAGCGTCTTCCGGCGGCTGCATGACCTGTTCTGCCGTCGCCTCAGAGAACACTGAGCCGTCGTCACGATGTTCATAGCGTGAGTCAACGATCGTTACCGGTCTCTCGGACGTGCCACCACTTCGCAGTAGAAATTCCTCGCTACAGCAAATTTCGTACACGCGGTCAATCGGCTGAGCAAAGTCACGTTGTTCCGTTTTTGACGCACTCATACGTGCCATTCTTTCATGAAGTCACACGAGCATGCCGAAGACACTGGAACGAATGCACTAACAGCAATTTCTACTGATTGTGCTGCCATTTCGCCGGACGCTTTTCGGCGAAAGCCGACATCCCCTCCTTCTGATCAGCAGTGGCGAACAGGCTATAAAAGCTCTCCCGCTCCGCACGAAGCCCCTCAGACAACGTCGTCTCAAAGGCTCGATCCACAGCATTCGTCGCAGCGCGAAGAGCTGTAGCGCTGAAACCAGCAACTGTTTTCGCCACCTCATAAACATCCTCGGTGAAGGAGTCAGCGGGGAACACCCGGGAGACCAAACCGCAGCGTTCAGCTTCGTCGGCACGCATCGGCCGACCCGTTAGCACCAAATCCATCGCCTTCGCTTTACCGATTGCCCTGGTTAAACGCTGAGTACCACCGAGGCCGGGAATAATTCCGAGCGTGATTTCCGGCTGCCCGAAGCTCGTGGTTTCCGAGGCCAACACAATGTCGCCGGTCATGGCCAGTTCGCACCCGCCCCCCAGCGCGTACCCCGACACCGCGGTGATGATTGGCGTATCGACCTCGCGCAGGCGATCGAGCTCGCCGAACATCCGTCGTTCCCTGATCTCAGGAAAGGTGCGGTCCTTCATCTCTTTAATGTCTGCGCCGGCGGCGAAAGCCTTCTCAGATCCAGTTATCACGATCACTCCGACGGACGGATCGGTATCCAAACTCTCAACGGCATCCACCAAGTCACGCACTAACGCCGCATTGAGCGCGTTGAGCGCGCGCGGACGATTCAGCGTCACCGTCGCTACGCGATCGTCCTGTGACACCAGCACCGTCTCGTATTCAGCCGAATCGGGCTGAACCGTCGATTCGCTGGCTTTATTTTCATTATTCTTTTCGCTCATTGTCGACGGGTCCTCCGCGTTGTTGCTCGCGTTACTGGCCATGTATTTTCCACCTCAGTGTTAGTACTCAGTGTTAGTGACGTATTCGTCTCAACTGGATTCTTGCGCCAGATCCCCGTTCCAGATCTGTGGCCGTCTGGACATCAGCGATCCGGCAGAAGTCTGTGGGGACGATCCTAACGTGAGGCCCGGACACACGGGACGAAACGCAGTTTTCGTTCTCAATAGGCACTCACACGTTACAAACTCGGTGCACATTCGCTCAGTGCACATCCACACGTTACAGACCGATCTGTCTGTTTATTTCGGGGAAGAAAGCGTAAACTGACGAACGGCGAGGGACGACATCTACGATTCCCTCAGCACGCAGCGAAAATAAGGTCTGCGGCCATTAGACCAAAGACCAGTAAGAAATCACGAATTGGAGATTCACCCATGTCAAACGTCTATGACAATGTTTCCGAACTCGTCGGCAACACGCCACTAGTTCGACTGAACTCGCTCACAAAAGACCTCGACGCCGAGGTCCTCGTGAAGCTGGAGTACTACAACCCCGCCAACTCAGTGAAGGACCGCATCGGTGCAGCAATCATCGACGCAGCCGAAGCCGACGGTTCCCTCAAACCCGGCGGCACCATTATTGAAGCAACGTCTGGTAACACCGGCATCGCCCTGGCTATGGTCGGAGCTGCACGAGGCTACAAAGTAGTGCTCACCATGCCGGAATCCATGTCGAAAGAGCGTCGCGCACTCCTCCGCGCACTCGGCGCAGAACTCGTCCTCACCCCGCCTCCATCAGGCATGCAGGGTGCCGTCGACAAGGCTCAAGAACTAGCCGATAGCACCGAGAACTCCATCTTGGCGTCTCAGTTCACCAACCCGGCCAACCCTAAGAAGCACTACGACACCACCGGGCCTGAGATCTGGAACGACACCGACGGAAACGTTGATGTTTTCGTTGCCGGTGTCGGCACTGGCGGCACCATTACCGGCGTCGGCAAGTACTTGAAAGAACAAAAGAGCGACGTCAAAGTTGTTGGTGTTGAGCCATCCGATTCTCCGCTGCTCTCTGAGGGGCGCGCGGGGTCTCACAAGATCCAGGGGATCGGAACCAACTTCTACCCGGAGACGCTCGACCGCGATATCCTGGACAATGTGTTGACCGTCAGCTTTGAGGACGCCGTTTCGACGGCACAGGCTGCGGCCGCGAAGGAAGGCATCCTCGGCGGGATTTCCTCCGGCGGTAACATCTGGGCTGCGCTTCAGGAAGCGAAGAAGCCGGAAAATAAGGGCAAGACCATTGTGACTGTGGTGTGCGACTTCGGTGAGCGCTACATCTCCACGCCGCTGTTCGAAGGACTTCGCGACGACTAAAGCCAGCTAAACCTGCCGCGTTGAGAGGTCTTGCGGGCGGATGGACACCCTCCATCCGCCCGTTTTGTTCATAACAGGTACTCTTCTTGGCATGCTCGGTTCGATCATCACAACCCTCAAAGAGGATCTGCGCAACGCACGCGAACATGACCCTGCAGCCAGAGGCGACGCAGAAAACGCCCTGGTCTACTCCGGTCTTCACGCGATTTGGGCATACCGAGTAGCACACTGTTGGTGGGAACGCGGCTGGAAAGGCCCCGCCCGTGTCCTGTCGCAATTCACCCGATTTATGACGGGAATCGAGATTCACCCCGGCGCGACGATTGGACGCAGGTTTTTCATCGACCACGGGATGGGCGTCGTCATCGGCGAAACCGCCGAAATTGGCGACGGCGTCATGCTCTATCACGGCGTGACTCTGGGCGGTCAGGTGCTTACGCAAACCAAGCGTCACCCCACCGTGGGCGATAACGTGACCATCGGCGCTGGTGCGAAGGTGCTCGGCCCGATCACGATCGGTGACAACACGTCGATCGGCGCGAACGCCGTCGTGACGAAGGATATCCCGGCGAACTGCATTGCCGTCGGAATCCCCGCAACGTGCAGGCGACGTAAAGAATGCGAGTGCACCAAGCTGGTTGACCCCGACAAATACGTCACGAGTGCTCACAACCCGCTCAAGGGTGGGTCTAAAAAGTCGGACGCTTCATAGAAGCGTCACAGGAGCTGGTGGAACGGGTGGCCAACGTCGTAGCTAGTCCACGACTAGGTCGGCGTAATCATGATTCTTCGACACAAAGTGAGCAACGGCTGAACACGTCGGGATGATATGCATGCCGGCTTCTCTAGTCTCATCGAGAGCTGACTTAATAAGCTTTGACGACAGGCCTTGGCCGCGGAACTCGGGATGCACCACAGTGTGGTTGAAATCCCGCACGTCCCCAGCGGCTGTGGGAGCGTACTCGGCGAATCCTGCTACTTCGCCATCGACTTCAATGATGAAACGGTGACGATCAACTTCATGCTTGACGTGGGCATTGACATCGTTATCTGACATAGGCCCACTCTAGACGGATTGAACAGATGAAAGGGCTGTGCGACAAAAGGCGGTACGGAGACTTTCGGCATATAACCTCGAGTTACCCCACACCAGCGGTAGCACACGGATATGAGAGAACCGGTACCGCAAACTGTCCGAGCTCTCGCTGATAACCGAGATCATGAAATTCTCGTTTGAGAGTCCCACGGCAGCTCAACGCGTGTTTGACGTTCTCATCGCTAGTCAATGGCCGTTGCTTTCACAACGGTTCGAGTATGGTGCTGTGAACAGCTCAACTTCGGCTGAGACCCGGACATCGCTCCTATCTCAATTGGAACTGAATGGACTGGCCTATCCAACCGGTTCCCACGGCGTTGAAGTCGTAGGGCCTTGAACAGTGGAACCTGATGGAGCCATGAAAAGCAACATAATCACCATTAAAGACGCAAGAACTGCAGCTATGCCAACGTACGCCATCCACGCCTTACGGCCTTGTCGACCAGTTCTACGGTAGGAAACAAAACCCCAGATAGCAGCGCCTAGAGGAAGAATGAATGCCACATACACACCTGTTGCTAGCAAAACAGCAGATATGACCAGGATAAACCAGGCAAACACTCCTGGCGTCCTGTCTATTCCTCTATTCTCAGCAGCCGTCTGAGACATAATGCTCTCCCGTGGGCTCACTATTTGCCGATATCCGATCAATTCTTTGACCAGCACCAATATTGCCCGCAACTATTTTTGGGAAAAGTTCTCGGATGCGCGAACATTCCATCCCTTTTCCCCTTACGGTGCCATCGAGGCCAGAACTTATCAAGGAATTCTATACGTCATTAACAGCGCCGTTATCTAAATTGTGCTTTTATACCGAAACTACTTCTAGACCATATAAAAACGGTGGAACCGGGTTAACTCGTAAATGTTCGTGTCCGAGACCCGTAGCAGCACGCTCACATCTGATCGGGATGGAGAGCTCTCGAACATGAAGCATTGCCTCATTAAGCCCCCGACGACGACCAACGCTGCCTATACGGCAACGTATCCGCACCTGTTGCTGCATAGCAGTAAACCCCTACTCCACACATCGGTGTAGTAGGGGTGATGTGGCCAGAGCCGGGATCGAACCGGCGACCTTTCACTTTTCAGGCGAACGCTCTGCCGACTGAGCTATCTGGCCACCACGTCAGCCCAGGTAACCCGGGCTTCACGCACGGACGATACTTTACCTGTCGCCTGAGAAAGAACGCAAGTAGCCCCACACCCTGCACGTACAACACTTACAAGGCCGCACAGGGGGATGCACAGGGGGATGCACAGACGACGGAATCTGGCTACTCAACCGGCATTAGTCGTCGCCGAGTGGAACTCGAGATTAATCCCATCCGGGGTTTCCCACACGCGCGATTCCACATCAAAGTGCCGCTCAATGACGTCCTCAGTGAAAACATCGCGCGGCGGCCCCGCAGCAACTGGGTCGCCCCCATCCAAAACAATGACGTAATCACAAAACTTCGCGGCTAGGTTCAAATCGTGGAGAACCACAACGGTCACCAAAATCGAACTCGACACGTACCCCATCAGCTGCAGCTGAGCACTGATATCAAGGTGGTTCGTCGGCTCATCAAGAAGGATCACATCAGGCTGCGTCGCCAGAGCGCGCGCGAGATGCACACGCTGCTGCTCACCGCCTGAGAGATGGACGAAGCGCCGATCAAGCAGGTCATGCACTCCCACCTCTCGTGCCGACGCCACCACCATGTCACGGTCGCTTTGGCGCATCCCGAGCACACCGAGGTACGGGGTTCGCCCCAACGCGATAACATCACGGACGGTGACGTCGGCACTAGCCACATTGTGTTGCGCGACAAAAGCCATCCGACGTGCGCGAATCTTCCGCGGAATCGTATCCCAGTCTTCCCCATCAATCGTGACGTGACCGGAATGTGGGGCCAGGCCGGCGATAGCACGCAACAAAGTGGTCTTGCCCGACCCGTTACGCCCGACTATTCCGACTGTGTCACCTGAACGAGCCTCGAACGACACGTTATTAACTGGAGGAACGCGCGAGCACACGTCGGAAACAACGAACGATACCGACCGATCCGTGTTCGCGGCCCGCTGAGTTACTGCATCATGATTGTTAGACATGAGTACGGCTTCCCCTCCCCTGCTTGACCAACAGAGCGATGAACAACGGGACACCCACGAGGGCCGTGATGACGCCCACGGGAATCTCGACAGGTGCAGCCACCGTTCTGCCCAGGGCGTCGACCCAAACCAACAGAATGGCCCCCAGAGCAGCAGAGACGGGAAGCACCCGGCGGTGACCGGTTCCCACAATCAGCCGAGCGGCATGCGGAAGGACCAGGCCGACGAAGCCAATCGCCCCAGAGCTGGACACGATCGTCGCGGCTAAAAGGGAGGCAACGCCAATAACCACCATCCGGACGCGCTTGACGTTGATGCCCAATGACGCCGCGCTATCGGCGCCGAAGGTGAAGGCGTCTAGCGCCGTCGAATGACAAAAGAGCACCACGAAGCTGACTGCAAAGATGGCAGTGCTGAGAGCAACCGTCTGCCAGGATGAACTCGCCAAGGAGCCCAGCATCCAGAACAGCACTCCACGCGTGGTGTTCGCGTCGGCTGAAAACATGATGAGGAAACTGGTGAGAGCGGAGAAGAGCTGAGTAATGGCAACCCCCGCCAGAATAATGTTGTGGTTACCATTCCCCGCGGCCCACGCGAGGAGAAGGACGAGCGAAAACGCTGCTAGTGCTCCCGCGAAAGCTCCCGGCGCCATCACAAACGACGCCGCCGTCGAGGCAGTAAGAACGACCACTACGGCCCCAGCCGAGGCTCCGGAACTGATACCAAGCAGGTAGGGGTCGGCCAAACCATTGCGTAGCAAAGACTGCAGCACGGCACCGCATATGGAGAGAGCAGCACCTGCCACTGCAGCCAGCAGCGCACGTGGCATACGCAATTCCCAAATCGCGTTTTGCTCTAAAAGAGTGACCCCTTCGGGCGTCGAACTAAGACCTAGTTTGAAAGCGACAACTCGCCATGCATCGGTCATCGAAACACTCAATGGCCCCAACGTTATAGAAAATAAAATTGAGACAAAGAGAGCTACCAGCGATGCACTAACGAGAATCCAGAGTTTGACTGTCGACGTCACTCTTCTCTATTCCCCTGCTCTGACGGAGAATTGTCCTCTGAGGAGCCCTGACCATCATTCTTGTTGCCATCAGCGAGAGCATGAGCAACCTTTTCCATGCCATCAACAGTGCGAATTCCAGGGTTGAGATCACCACCGGCAACCACAATCAAGTGGTCATTCTTCACTGCCTTCATATTCTTCGCGACCGGGTTATTTTTAAGGAATTTGATCTTTTCCTTGGCGGTCTCGGCAGTTTGCTGCTTACGGGTGAGGTCTCCCACAACGAGATAATCGGGGTCTTTCGCGGCTATGGCCTCCCACCCAATTTGTGGCCATTCTTCCGAATTATCCTCAAACACGTTCTTGAGCCCGAGCTGGTCCGCAATAATCTGGGGAGCGCCTTTACCACCGGCCATGTACGGGCTTTCTGAATTGGCAAACCAAAAGGCTACAGACGTCCCGGAAGGAATGTCTTTACTTGAGGAGCTGAGGTTGGCAATGCGGTCCTCTAATTTCTTTTGGAGCTCATCACCTGCGGCTTTGTCACCCATGATCTCGGCGAGATCGTGAATATCTGTATAGATATCAGACATCCGGAGTTTTTCTTTCCGACCACCGTCGCCATTATCACCCGGCTTATCCGACTTCGTGCATTCCGTGTGATCGAGATATGCCGGTACACCGACCTTCTTATAGCTCTCGTAACTTCCGGAACCACTATCAGCCAACGTTTGCGCAAATGTCGCGGCTACAAAGTCTGGGTTTTGATCGAGAACTGTCTCCATCGAGGCGTTGTTATCGGACAAGCGTTTGATCTTGTCATTCTGAGCCTTGAGATTATCCAAAATTGGATCGGTCCAGGTCGCTGTACCAACAACTCGATCACCGAAGCCCATTGACAATAATTCCTCGGTCACACCTTGGTTTAAAGCAACGACGCGTTCAGGTTTTTGCTTAATCTCCAAATCCCGGCCGCAATTCTTCAGGGTAACCGGATAGTCTCCCGATTGATCCCCCTTCGACGAAGCGCTATCCGATGCTGACTTTTCTGCATCATTTGAGGATTCATTTCCCGACTGACAACCGGCCACTCCCAGCATGGTTACCGACGCGAGAATAGCCACGCTCAACCTGCGTTTCCGCGTCATTCGGCGATTGCTTGGTGATTGGCTTGCAAGTGTTGGAGTCCTCCACGAATGGTCCGAACCAGAGTGGGAAAAGAGTGAGAAACCGCGCATGGAAAACTATCCTCTCTACCTAAACGCGAGATATCGAAGCTCACGGCTAGCCTTCCAAGGCAAAACGCGGTATCCGGACTTAACGCAAAATAGCGTGTCACCGTTGCGCGTCAGTTGCAGATTCGCACTGCATTCCCCGCATTTCCCAGTTTGATGGCTATCCGTCTACAGGTAGCTTACGGTAGAGCTTCTCAACTACCCATTTATGCAGGAGAAACACGGCGACACTGGGGAGATATATTCGGGGTTATACGACGGCGGCCTCTACGACAGTGATGCTGCGGCCCCCGGAATGCAAAAACGGCCGGACACAAAGTCCGGCCGAAATAAATGCGACCCTGACGGGACTTGAACCCGCGACCTCCGCCGTGACAGGGCGGCGCGCTAACCAACTGCGCCACAGGGCCATCAGCACGTCTATTAAAAGAGCGCCGATTGCGTTGAGTAGCTCTCTCGGGGAGCCGCTCGAACGTGTTAGAACTCTACACGGAACACAGAATGTCCACAAATCACCACGTCAAGACCGTTTTCTGTAAGAAAACAGCGCGAAAAAATGCCCTAAACCGCCGCGGGGTCACCGGAGGTCCCCGAAACCTACGCAACCGTCGCTTAAGGATGAGGGTTTTATCCCCATTCGGGGGATATGCGGGCCTGTCTGACCTCGACCGATGCGACAGTTACCAATTGATAATATTTTTTAGGGTCCCAGCTACCGCATAATATTTGGCGTGTCACAAGAGAAAACTGCGCGCCAATTATCCTTCCGCGCGCTCCCACCACAACCCCTGCTCCCCGCAGACGAAATCGCCCATAAATATCCTCGGCTCCGTCTGCAAGTATTCATGGGGATATTCATAGGATATGCAGGCTTTTACCTGGTCCGAAACAACATTTCGCCAGTCGCCGCACTGATCAAGAACGACGGCATCCTCGATACAGTCGCCATCGGCATTATTGCCAACGCCGTCTATATCTCGTACGGCCTCTCCAAGTTCATGATGGCCACGCTGTCTGACCGCGCGAACGCACGACTGTTCATGCCACTCGGACTCGCACTGTCAGGCATCACCAACATCCTTCTGGGAACCATCCCCGCCCTCCATGCCACGGTGGCCATCTTCACCCTCGTCATGTTCATCAACGGGTGGTTCCAAGGCATGGGTTGGCCTCCGTCCGGCCGAGCCCTCGTCCATTGGTTTTCGACGACAGAGCGCGGGTGGAAAACGGCCATCTGGAACTGCGCTCACAACGTGGGCGGTGCTGGCGTCGGCATCTCGATCGCATGGGCATTGTCCATCACCGGAAACCAATGGCAATCAGCGTTTTGGCTCCCAGGCATTATCTCGCTCATCGTTGCTCTCATCGCTTTCCTATTAATTAGAGACACACCTGAGTCCGAAGGCCTCCCTCCCATCGAGGAGTACCGGAACGACCCGGCCAAAACCGAAGCAATCGACGACAGCGAGATCGCAAACCAGTCGACCTTCACCATCATTTGGCGCCACATTTTGACCAATCGCGTTATGGTGCTCCTAGCTCTGGCCAACATCTTTATCTACGTTCTGCGTTACGGAATCCTCAGCTGGACGCCTGTGTATCTCCACGACATCCACGGAGCTAGCCTCAACGGCTCGATCGCCGGATTCTCAACCTTCGAAATTGCCGGAATTATTGGCACCCTCATCTGCGGCTGGGTCACGGATAAAATCTTCCGCGGATATCGCACAAGTACCGGAATTCTCTTCCTCGGTGCAGTTGCTCTGTGCACCCTTGCTTACTGGCTCGTCCCCCATAACTCGCCCTTGTGGATTCCTCTGTTGTTAGTCAGCCTCATCGGTGGACTCATCTACGGACCTGTCATGCTGATCGGCCTTCAAGCCATCGACCTCGCCCCACGAAATATTGCGGGCACGGCGGCTGGATTCACGGGGCTCATGGGATACGTCGTTGGTGCAACGCTTGCCTCGACAGGAATCGGCTTTATCATCAAGCACTGGGGATGGAATGTCACGTTCATTTTCCTGCTTGTGTGTGCCTTCATCGCAATTGCCCTTATCGCCGGCGTCGGCAAGGACGAGAAATTGCTGATGGAGCATCACTCCAAGGCCAACGCGACCCCGGCCGACGCGACTGACACAACCGACACGACCGAAGCAACTGCCAACAGCACCAACGCACAGAAAAACGACGAAGGAGCCAAGTAATGAGAACTCCCCGGGCACGGATTTATACCGCAGCACTTCTGCTCACAACCGTCGGGTCACTGGCAGCGTGCAGCACCTCTGACAACGACAATGACACCTCCAGCGCCACGTCGGCATCAGACTCGACGACACAGTCCGCAGAGAAGACCAGCGGAAACCACGTCGACCTCGCAAGTTTTGATCTTCAGGCGCACCGCGGTGGCCGTGGCGAGAACACCGAAGAGTCCAAACAAGCTTTTGAAACAGCGATCGATGAAGGCGTCAATACTCTCGAAATGGACATTGTCCTTACGAAGGATGGCGTGCCGGCGGTGTGGCACGATCCGAAGATCGAGGACGAGAAATGCTCTGACACCCACCCCGCCACACCTGATGATCCGCAGTTCCCATACGTCGGCAAGAATGTTCATGACCTGACGTGGGATCAAATCAGCACGCTGAAGTGTGACAAGAAGCTCGCTGATTTTCCTGACCAGAAGGTGGCCCCCGATAACCACATTCTGAAGCTCAACGACGTTTTTGACCTCGTTAAAGAAAAAGGAGCCGACGTCCGCTACAACATTGAAACGAAGATTGAGGCGGATAAACGGGAAGTCTCTGCGACACCGGAAGAATTCGTTTCAACCATCATGGGTGTTGTTGACGAATACGGTGTTCGCGGCAAAGTGACCATCCAGAGTTTCGACTGGCGGTCACTCAAACTCCTGAAAGAACATCAGCCCGACGTCACCTTGGCCGCATTATACGACGAGACCACGTGGAAAAAAGATTCACCGTGGCTAGCCGATTACACCTACGAGAAGTACGACGGTGATGCTCTCAAGGCGATCCAGGCGCTCGGGGCTCAGATCACGTCGCCTGGCTATGCGCAGCCCTACGACACGAAGGTTGGCGACAAGGACTTCCACCCCGTCGCTGACCGCGACTATGTAGAAAAAGCGCACGGGATGAACATCAAAGTTCTCCCCTGGACGGTCAACGATAAAGAGACCATCAAATACTTTATCGATAACGCGGGCGTCGACGGGCTTATCACCGATTACCCGAAGCGAGGAATGGAGGTCCTGAAAGAGCTCCCGTAGATCGAGCCACCATATACCCGCCCGGCTGCTGTTTGCCGGGCGTTTTTGGGTTGTGTGCCGATTCGAGTTTCAGTGGATACACGCGACTGCTAGAGACGAGCGGGACTGACTCGGACAGGGCCAACTACCTCCGACCGGAACGATACTGGAACTAAGTTCGATATACTTAGCCAAGCATTGCACACTCAGGGTAGTGATGGCTGCCCACCGCAAACTAGATGAGGTGAACTAGATGTCTTCTTCGAAGACGATCTCATATCTAACTGTGATCGGCGGCGTGGTCGGTATTGTCGCTTGCTTCCTGTATGTCTTTGGCGTGGTTCCGAAAGAGGTCGGAGGAATCGGCCTCCTCCTGGGAGGCATCTGTTCCATTGAGTTCAATAGAAATCGGAAAAGATCATTAAAGCAGCTCCAACCCCATAGCGACTAGGTTTTCGATATCCGGAGGGTACGCATTGTGTTTGACTACATCCCCGAGAAACACGACCTCGACTCTCGCTATGTTAATTTCAAAGAAGTAAAAAGAACGAAATCCCGCGCTTACAAATTCGCAGTGTGGAGCTCATGCCTCGGCGGACATAATTTCTTTCTTGGCCAATGGTTAGTCGGAACGCTGCATTTCCTCTTTACCGCGGCTTTGGCCCCCATTTATGTGTTTATGGACTGGCAAACGCTCCTGGCCACTATCATCATCGATGTTATGTGGTGTTATTACGGGATCAAGAAAATCGCCGTATCTGACGAAGATGATCCAATATATTCGGGGCACACTCCAAAATGGTTCTTCCCACTAATGGTGATTCACATGAACACAATTATCTGGGATATTGACTTCTGGGCCCGAAAGCGTAAAAAGGCGGAGAAAGAGAGCTCAAGCAAGTAAACCACCCAGGGATAAACTGTCTTGTACCAGCGAGTCACATTGGGCGCGGGCTTTTACGTATCACAAGGGGGTTTTACGGAGCTTATACGCCGACCAGGGGGTAGCCGGCCCGTTGCACGTAGAACCAAAATAGAACCACAGACAGGTAGGGGCGGCTAATACGACAAACGAAAATCCCCCTGGCCTGCGATTACAGGCCAGGGGGTGCTGTACTCTCAACGGGGTTCGAACCCGTGTTGCCGCCGTGAAAGGGCGGAGTCCTAGGCCACTAGACGATGAGAGCACGCGCTACAGAGTTCTCTGCAGCAGCTGCTACAGACTACGTTAACCACCTAAAATTCACAAAATCGCCTGGTAAGCCACCTCTTTTCACGGCCACTTCCTCAACACCACCTCAACCCCAGAAGAACCACTCTCCCCCACTACCTCCCGGCACCGGTACGTCGAATTCTGATAGCCTCGAGACTATTGCTGAGGAGGCCTAATAATTGATTACCTTCGATCACGTTTCCAAGACCTACCCAGATGGCTCAACCGCCGTCCACGATTTCTCACTAGTCATACCGTCGCATCACATCGTGTCACTCGTCGGCACATCTGGCTCGGGGAAAACGACGTTAATACGCATGGTTAACCGCATGACCGAGCCCACGAGCGGCCAAGTCTGCATCGACGATCACAACGTCATGGACGAGTCCGCCGTCGACCTCCGGCGTCGAATTGGGTACGTCATACAATCTGGTGGGCTCATGCCCCACAAGACAGTCGAAGCGAATATTGCGGTTGTGCCGACGCTCCTAGGCACACCTCGTCGCGAGGCCCGGAAAAACGCTCGAAAGATTATGGAGCGCGTGGGGCTCGATCCTGCCTTAGCGAAGCGATACCCTCACCAGCTTTCTGGCGGCCAGCAGCAGAGGGTCGGTGTGGCACGGGCCCTTGCATCAAACCCGAATATCCTGCTCATGGACGAGCCCTTCGGAGCTGTTGACCCGATCGTCCGTCGGGAATTGCAAGACGAGCTCCTGCGCCTCCAACAAGAATTAGGGAAAACGATTCTCTTCGTGACCCACGACATCGACGAAGCATTTCGGCTTAGCGACTCGGTCGTTATTCTCGAAAAAGGTGGAGTGATATCACAACATGGATCACCTTCCGAGATAATGACCAACCCAAAGAATGACTTCGTTGCATCGTTTACCGGAGCAAGCAATACGAATAGGAAATTAACAACGCGAACAGTCAATGGACAAGCCGTTGCTGTTGATTCCTACGGAAGAAGCGTGGGGGTACTTACCTCATGAACTGGGTGATCACCAATTGGGAGGATATCGCGGAACTAACCGGCCAACACCTCCGATTAGCGCTGCCCCCGATTCTTTTCTCACTGCTTATTGCCATTCCGATAGGGCGCTATGCATTTTCCCACCCTCTGTTCGGTAGGCCATTGCTAAATGCGGCCTCTCTCATGTACGCAGTGCCTTCCTTACCACTCATCATTACAATTCCGATCATCATTGGCACACCATTGCGATCAAACCTCACGATGATCACCGCGCTCACGGTCTACGGAGTCGCGTTACTTGTCCGCACCGCGGCCGACGCTTTCGCCTCCGTCGATGCACACACTCGGGACGCGGCACTCGCCCTCGGGCACTCCCCCCGCACAATCCTGTGGAAAGTGGACCTACCGCTGGCTATTCCCGTCATCGCGTCGGGACTCCGCGTGGTCGCATCCTCCACGATTGGCCTGGTCACCATCGGTGCACTCGTCGGTATCCCTAGTTTGGGTTCACTACTCACCGACGGTTTTCAGCGCGGCATAACGGCGGAGGTCACCGCGGGTATCGTCGCCACGATTATTGTTGCCCTCGTGATCGATGCCATTATTCAAGGTCTTACCTGGCTGCTCACTCCATGGAGCCACGCATCGGGTGGCGCATCATCATGAACTATTTTATCGACGCCCTAAGCTGGGCTTTTTCAGCAGACCATTGGTCAGGAAACGGTTCGATCACGCAACGATTAGTTGAACACCTATGGTTCACGGTAATGATTGTGGCTATTTCTTCTGTGTTAGCAATACCAACAGGAATAGTCATTGGCCATATTCGACGAGGAGCTGGCCTCATTGGTGCGCTGACCGGAGCAGCACGCGCGATCCCTACGTTGGGCCTGCTGACACTATTCGGTCTGTGGCTGGGCATCGGATTAAAAGCGCCCACCCTCGCGCTCATTGTGTTAGCTATCCCATCTCTGCTGGCCGGAGCTTATTCCGGAGTCGAATCGATTTCGCCGGATATCCCGTCGGCAGCCCAAGCGATCGGGATGACGCCCTGGCAAGTCATAACTTCCGTCGAACTTCCGCTGGCATTGCCCGTGATTATGGGTGGAATCCGAGCGGCAACGTTACAAGTCATCGCGACCGCAACGCTCGCGGCATACACCGCTGATATTGGGCTTGGGCGCTTTCTGTTCGCAGGATTGAAATCGCGCGATTATTCCGAAATGTTGGGATCGTCACTTATTGTCATTGCGCTCGCAGTTGTCATTGATGCAGCCCTTGGGCGTGCTCAGAGGTGGGCCGGGAATCGTTTCGGCGATCATTAAACATTGAGGCTGGAGCTAACAATAGCTATGTAACAGCAACTATGTAACGGATAAAAACTCCCGCCCTGCAACACAAACTACAGACACCAAAGCTGGGACACTTACCATGACGATCAACTGGTTGGACTACGTACACACCGCATCACGCCGAACTCCGCTTCCGGCCAGCAACACGTTTCTTTCAGGTATAAGACCGAAGCCCCGGTCACAGTCCCGATCACGATCTTTCACGATTATTGCGGCCATCATCACCTCATGCCTTCTTATCCTCACGTTATCGTCGTGCGCGCGATCTAATCCTTTGTCCAGTGGGAGTGCTGATTCCGATACCATCGTTATCGGTTCACAGGACTACTATTCGAATGAAATAATCGCCGAAATTTACGCTCAAGCGCTTGAAAAAAACCACATTAAGGTTGATAGACAATTTCGGATTGGCCAGCGTGAGGTCTATATCCCAGAAATAGAGCACCAATCGATCGACCTGATCCCCGAATATTCGGGAAACTTACTCCAGTACTTCGAGAAAGAATCATCACACGGAGATAATGACAACGCGACAGCTGCGAAAGATCCTGACGACGTGTATCGCGACCTCGTTCACGCCACGCCACAGGGACTTCACCTCTTGAACTACTCCCCCGCGTCGGACCAAGACACGTACACCGTTACCCATGACTTCGCCCGGCGTTACCACCTTCACAGCGTGGGTGACCTCGCGCGCGTACCGGGGTCGGTGAAATACGGAGGACCCTCAGAGGCAGAATCCCGCCCCTACGGGCCGACGGGTCTTAAAGCGGTGTATAGCGTCGACGTTGATTTCACGCCTATCGAAGACTCTGGCGGGCCATTAACGGTCAAGGCACTGACAGACGGAAAAATTCAGGTAGCGAATATCTTTAGTGCAGATCCGGCTATTAAGAAAAATAATCTCACTGTTCTCGACGACCCACAGCACCTGCTCCTCCCGTCAAATGTCGTTCCTCTTGCTAGTAAAAAATTGAATAACTTTAAGGATGGCAAAGCAGAGGACATCATCAATTCAATAAGTAAAAAGATGACGACGGAGGATCTGGCGGAGCTCAACAACGAAAGCGTCACCGATCAGAAACGGGCCGCGCGTATTGCAAAAGAATGGCTAGCTCACAACGACATCAGCGTGCAGAAGGGCTAACGCAAATACCCCTCACCAGGCAATTCTGGTGAGGGGCGTTGTTGTGGGCCCTGAGGGGCTCGAACCCTCGACCTGCGGATTAAAAGTCCGTAGCTCTACCAGCTGAGCTAAAGGCCCACACACATTCTGATTAAGCGCTAACTGCTGCCACCACCACGAAAGTAAACGACAGCACTCAACACAATGTTTGAATGTGCGCTAGTCAGTATAGATCATGACAGCGGACGCCTGGCAAACGGCCTGGAGAACCACCCAAGGCCGCCGCCACCGTCAACTACTTCTCCGGCATCATGGAGCCAGTCTCCATGAAACGAGTGTGGAAATTGAATGCCTCGTGGAGGTCATGAGGAGTGTGCAATCCGGATGCGTTCTTCTCTGCCCGCTCCACATACTCCAGCAACGGCTCGCGGTAATCCGGGTAGGCACAGTTCTCGATGATCTTCCGGGAGCGCTGCCGCGGAGCAAGTCCGCGCAGATCAGCCAGACCCTGCTCAGTAATAATCACGTCGACGTCGTGCTCATTGTGGTCAACGTGCGAAACCATGGGCACGATGGCGGAGATGTCGCCACCCTTTGCGCGCGATGGCGACACGAAGCACGACACAAAGGCATTACGCGTGAAGTCGCCGGATCCGCCGATGCCGTTCATCATCTTGGAGCCCGTGACATGGGTGGAGTTGACGTTGCCGTAAATGTCGGCCTCAATCATTCCGTTACATGCAATCACGCCGAGGCGTCGGATAACTTCTGGGTGGTTGGAGATTTCCTGCGGACGCAGAACAATCTTCTTGGCGTACTCAGCAGCATTTTCATTGACCCGGTGTGCGTATTCCGGCGACAGCGAGAATGCGGTTGCCGACGCCACCGTCATGGTGCCCTGATCCATCAAGTCGATCATCCCGTCCTGGATAACCTCCGTGTAAGACGTAATGTGGTGATACGGCCCTTCCAGCAGCCCCGCGAGAACAGCGTTCGGAATGTTCCCCACACCGGACTGCATCGGAAGCAATTCCTTGGTCAGACGCCCAGCCTTGATCTCGCCGTCGAGGAAATCAAGCAGGTAGTTGGCAATCTTCTTGGAATCGTCGTCGATCGGCTTGAACGGGGAGTTGCGGTCCGCAGCGTCGGTTTCGATGACTGCGATGACCTTGTCGACGTCGATATCGATGTACGGGGTTCCGATCCGGTCACCGGGGTCGGCGATCGGAATGGGCTGACGGTTAGGCAGCTGACCATAGCTCCAGATGTCATGCATACCTTCGAGGTCTTCGGACTGCCAGGAGTTGACCTCAATAATTATTTTATTGGCATTACGCAGGTAGTTTGTCGAGTTACCGACGGACGACGAGGGGATAATTGCCCCATCTTCCTTAATGCGCACTGCCTCAACGACGGCCACGTCGGTCGCCCCGAAAAATCCCTGGTCCAGGAGCATCCCCGAGTGCGAGAGGTGAATGTCGCTGTAGTACGTGTCGCCAGCGTTGATCCGCTTACGAAGAGTCGGGTCAGATTGGTACGGCATACGCCAGTTGATGCCGTTGACCTCGGCTAATGCACCGTCGAGCTCCGGGGCGGTCGATGCACCAGTCATCACATTGACTTTGAATTCTTCGCCGCGGTCATGTGCCTCTTTGATCCGGCGGGCCAGGGCTTGAGGGAATTCTTTGGGATATCCGGCACCGGTGAATCCACTGAAGCCGATCTGATCGCCGGGGTTGATCTTGGCGGCGGCTTCGTCGGCACTCATGATGAGGCCTTGCAACTTCGGGTTGGCTATCCGTCCTGACATATTTTCCTCCTGTGCTCCCGCCGAAATTCCTGGTCAATCGGGGGTTCTCTTTACATTCCACGTCCGTAATTTGGCGCGTCGTCGAGGGGGCACCGCTCGGTGAGGCGCACCACGATCGTGGTGTGTTGTTACGTGTACCACTTTAGGTCAAGAGGGGGACAGAAACGGCAGTCTTAGCCCAGACTATTCCCCTAAATGGGTTCCCCCTTCCCTCGCTTGGTGTGAGATTCACACACGTTTACACTGGCACGGTGATTTCTGGATCCCGCACACCCCTCCGAATCGGCCCATTTGAGCTATCGTCCCCCGTCGTTCTTGCACCCATGGCGGGGGTAACAAATGTGGCTTTTCGGTTGTTGTGTCGTGAACTCGAGATAGAAAAAACGGGGACGACGTCGGGGCTCTATGTCTGCGAGATGGTGACCGCGCGAGCACTCGTCGAGCGGAATGAGAAAACTCTGCACATGACGGAGTTCGCTCCCGAAGAAACGCCGCGCAGCATGCAGTTGTACACCACGGACCCGAAGTGGACGTACGAAGCTGCTCGCATGATTGCCGACGACAACCTGGCTGACCATATCGACATGAATTTTGGGTGCCCGGTGCCGAAGGTGACTCGACGAGGCGGCGGAGCTGCCCTGCCCTATAAGCGACGTCTGTTCGGCGAGATTGTCGCAGCGGCCGTCCGTGGTGTCGAGGGAACGACGATCCCGGTCACGGTCAAAATGCGGACGGGTATCGACGACGACCATCTGACGTTTTTGGACGCGGGTGCGATTGCCGCCGCGGAGGGCGCTCAGGCTGTGGCGTTACACGCGCGTACAGCAGCGCAACGTTATTCGGGCACGGCGGACTGGAACCGCATCGGGGAACTTAAGGAGCATCTGTCGGGTACGGGCGTGCCGGTGCTCGGCAATGGCGATATTTTCAAGGCAACAGATGCCGCGGACATGATGGATCAGACTGGCTGCGACGGTGTGGTTGTGGGGCGCGGTTGTTTGGGGCGCCCGTGGTTGTTTGCTGAGTTATCTGCCGCCCTGCGCGGCGAGCCCCTCCCTGCTCAGCCCACATTCGCGGAGGTATGCGACGTGATTCTGCGCCACACCCGCTTGTTGGCGGCTCACTCCGGGGAGTCCACCGCGTGCCGGGACATGCGGAAACACATGGGCTGGTATTTGCGCGGCTACCCTGCGGGGTCGGACCTACGTCAAAAGGTCACGCGCATCACGAGCATCAATGAACTAAAAGAGATCCTGAATACGGTAGTGAGCGATCCGGCGTTGGCGTCGGCTCTCCCCGACGATGCCGACGGCCCTCGTGGCCGCCAAGGGTCCGCGAAGGCGGTGACGCTGCCGGAGGGGTGGCTGGATGATCCTGATGACCGGACCGTCCCCGCTGGTGCGGACATCATGCACTCGGGTGGCTAATTCGGGGTCGGTGTGAACTGCGTGGCCTTGGGTTAGCCAAGCGTTGTTAGCCGATTTGTCCTAAACTAGGCCATCATGAGAGACGATTATCGGGAACACTTGGCGGAATTCGCCCATAATCTCATCGTCATGTGCGATTCGATTAAAGAGATGGCGTCGCATGCTTCCCGAGCGTTATTGAGCGCTGATCTCACTTCTGCAGAAGATGTGTTGACCAGCGTGGAGGATGTCGAAGAGCTTCGTGTGAAATGCGAACAACAAGCTTTTCAGCTTCTGGCGTTAGAAAGCCCGGTGGCCCGGGATCTTCGCCGTGTGATTTCCGGCACGTACATTGTGGAAGATCTTTCGCGGATGTCGGCGCTGATGGTGCACATCGCGAAGGTGGCCCGCCGCCGTCACCCGGATTGCGCAGTTCCGGAATCCATGGTGCCGTATTTCTCCGAGATGGCGAAGCAGTGTCTGGACATCACGGCTACCTTGCACGACGTCCTAGTGTCCTACGATCCGGAGTTGGCATTGCAACTGGCCCGCGACGACGACGCCATCGATGACCTCCACCACCACATTTTTGTCTTAACGACGCAGCGCGAGTGGCCATACACGACGACGAACGCCGTGGACGTCACCTTGCTATCGCGCTACTACGAGCGTTATTCCGATCACGCGGTCCAGATCGGTGCCCGCGTTATTTACTTGGCGACGGGTATGCGTCCGGAAGAGTACGTCGGCGGGAAAGATGAACGCGACCGCGAAGCCACGTTCATCCGCCACTTTGACGAAATCCAGCAACGCTACGGCGGAACGTTCTAGGATGCCCCATCAAGCGTCTCACCACGCCGCTTCTCCCTCCTGGTGAGATAGCGGTCGGACGCCACATACACGACGAAGGCCACGGCGGTGATGCCTGCGAGGATCCACAGCACGGTGGCATACGCGTGAGCTGTGTGTCCTGAGCCCTGCGTCAGCCCGCTGAGGAATGTCGGTTCGATATCGATCAGCTTGGCTGTGTACGCGATGCCGACGGGGATCGCGATGTTGATGGTCAGGTTGTAAAAACCGATGGCAACGCCCGTTTTCTCGGCTGGGATCTTCTTGATCGCTGAGGCCATCAGCGGTGCGTACATGAGCGCAAATCCGCTCCCGAAGAACATCATGGAAAGAATCAACAACCACAGGGATGTGTCGGGAATAATTGCGGGAATGACAAGCGCACCACAAATCGAGGAGAGCGCGATAATGATAGCCGGCCGCGTTTTCAGCACCTTCGCGATAGCTCCCGACGCTGCTCCGACGGCGGTTGCGCAGGCGTAGCCCGGCGCGATCAACATGGATGCCGTATCGGTTCCCAACCCGTGCAGGGTGGACACGATGAAGGGGAAGAAGAAAATGTACCCCAGCTGCACAGAGTACAAGATGAGAACGACGACTAGGGCCCACACGTAACGACCGTTGAGGAAGAATTCTGGCCGGACGAGTGCCTTGTTGTTGATCTTGATGTACACCGCGAAGAGCACAACCCCGATGACTGAAAAGACAGCGTAGATCGGCTGGAACTCTTGCATGAAAATGACGGCGAATGTGGCGAAGACACCGATGAGAAAGAGACCAATGACATCCAAGTTGGCGCTGACTTTTTCATCATCGGGTACGGTTTTCGCGATGAAAGGCACTGCGAGGATTAAGGCCGCAGAGACCAAGAACATTGCGGTCCACGAGATGTACGTGGACACGAATCCGCTGGTGAGCACACCGATCAGCATGGCCAGTTGGAACGCAGCGGTGGAGAAACCGAGGTACGTCTTCTGGTCTTTCGCGGAGATGTGCTTGGTGACGTAGATGACGTAGAGCGTTTCCGCCCCGGCTAAACCGGTGGTTTGAATAATTCGCCCGGTCAGCACCATCGGCCACGAGTGTTGGAAAACAAACCCGATGATGGAACCAATGACGGTCAGCCCGATGCCCACGTACAACAGCTTCTTGATGCTGAACGTATCGGCAAGCGCGGCATACACCACAGCGCCGATGCCGATGACAATTCCTGCCAGTGTGGCTTGCAGGCTCACCGTCGTCGCAGAGAGGTGGAGGTCGTCGGCAATGGGCTTGGACATGAACTTAAAGCCGTTGTCAATGACCAAGCTGAAGACGAAGGTAAATAAAATAACAGGGACGGCGGCTTTGGGGTTAAGTACCTTTTTGCCGGCCTTCTCCGGGGCAAGTGTTGCTGTTTCAGTATGTGCCATCGTTGCCTGCTTAGATCGCCGCGAGTGGAAGCGCGAGCTCCATCATGGTGGTAAATGCTTTTTCCCGTTCACTAGCGGTGGTGGCCTCGCCCGTCACGATGTTGTCGCTGACGGTGAAAATCCCCAGCGCTTCGACGCCTGCTTCTGCGGCGGTGGCATACAACCCGGCAGATTCCATTTCCACGGCGAGGACACCCATTGCGGCCCACCGTTGGTTGACGTCGTCCTGGTAGTTGTAGAACACATCGGAGCTCAGGACGTTGCCCACGTGGGTGGTGATTCCGGCTTCCTTCGCACGGGTTCGGACGTCCTCAATTAGCCGGTATGAGGCGATCGGTGCATACACCCCGGGCAGGTTGTACTGGGACAGGAAATTCGAGTCGGTGCAGGCAGCTTGCCCAATGACGACGTCGTAAAGATTGAGATCCTTCTGCAGTGAGCCACATGAGCCGACGCGGACGAGCTTTTTCACACCGAAGTCGTGGATGAGCTCCCAGGCGTAGAGGGAGATGGAGGGGATGCCCATCCCCGACCCCATCACTGAGACTTCTTTGCCCTGGTAGGTGCCGGTGTATCCGAAGGCGTTGCGGACGGAGTTGAACTGGACGGCGTCGTCGAGGTAGGTCTCTGCGATGAATTTTGCGCGGAGCGGGTCGCCGGGCAGGAGGATCGTTTCGGCGATGGGTACGCCGTTCGGGTTGATATGCGGAGTTGATTGTCGGCCCATGTTTTCTCCTGTTCGGGACACGTCATGACGCCACCGTGCGGTTACGTTGACAAGTTTGCAGGACTCCCCTAGGCCCGAATGACCCCCAGTTCGCCCTCTGATCTGGATGTCCGCGTGAGCTACCTGTTGTGTCGAGCGCTGTGCCCGCGAACACCGGTCCGCAACCACCCCACTTTTCCGGTCAGCGTGGCTGTGGTTGCACACCCCTATGACTATCTCATGTCTTCGCCTGTGGCGCAGTATGGGCCCTGTCACTTTTTCACGACAGTATGTTTCGACAACCTGACCTGTGCGGGCGATGTGTCTCGTTGGGCTGCCCCGCACGGTCTACTAGTGAGGGTTGCTATCCGAACCGACCGGAAATGTAGTCTTCCGTTTCTTTCCGCTTGGGGCGCTCGAAGATTTCTTGTGTCGGCCCAGTTTCGACGAGCCGACCTGGTTTACCTGTCGATTCGAGTGAGAAAAACGCTGTTTGGTCGCTGACGCGCGCAGCTTGCTGCATGTTGTGGGTGACGATGACGATGGTGAATTCTTTCTTCAGCTCGTGAATGAGATCTTCCACCGCCAATGTGGAAATGGGGTCGAGCGCAGAGCAGGGCTCGTCCATGAGCAACACCTCTGGCTCCACGGCTATCGCGCGCGCGATGCACAGTCGCTGCTGCTGGCCACCGGAGAGTCCCCCACCTGGTTTATCCAGCCGGTCTTTTACCTCATCCCACAGGTTCGCGCTACGCAGCGACCGTTCGGCGACTTCTTTCAAACGCGCTTTGTTCTTGACGCCGGATAGTTTTAATCCCGCGACGACATTGTCTTCGATGGACATCGTCGGGAACGGGTTCGCTTTTTGGAAAACCATACCGATGGTGTTTCGCACAGCGACGGGATCAACTTTGGCATCGTAAATGTCTTCCCCGTCTAGCTTGATCGACCCCGTGACATACGCCCCGGGCGTCACTTCATGCATCCGGTTAATTGTCCTGAGCACGGTGGATTTACCACACCCCGACGGTCCAATAAAAGCGGTCACAGATCGCGGCGGAACATGCATGGTGACGTCTTGCACCGCGTGGAAATCTCCGTAATAAATATTGACATCTTCTAGATCTAAGCGCTTAGCCATCGTGACCGTTCTCCTTATAACCGTGTGCAGATAATTGTCCGGACCGCCAATGCCCGGACTGACGTTGTTATGACTTGACCGAGAACCGACGGGAAATAAGCCGAGCCGCAATAGTCAATACAGCAATAATGACGACGAGTGTGAAGGCTGCACCCCACATCTTGTCGACGGCTGCACCCGTAGTTCCCGCTTTATACATGGCCAACATCATCAGCGGAAGCGACGTTTGTGGCCCTTCGACCGGATTGAAATTCGTACCGACGTTATATCCAACCAAGATGAGAACGGGCGCTGATTCCCCCATGATTCTGCCCACCGACAACATGATTCCGGTGATAATGCCGGACATTGCGGTGGGAAGAACGATACGGGCAATAGTTTTCCATTTCGGAACTCCCAATGCGTAGGCCGCTTCTCGCAAGTCTTGAGGAACAACCCGCAACATCTCTTCGGTGTTTCGGATAATCACCGGGACCATAAGCAGAACTAAGGCAAGAGATACGGCCATACCTGAGCGTTCAAATCCGAAGAGCACTACCCATAGCGAATAGATAAATAGCGCCGCGACGATGGAGGGCACACCCGTCAAGATATCCACCATAAAGGTGGTCACTTTCCCCAGACGTGATTGTCCTGCGTATTCAACTAAATAGGTTCCCGTGAGCACACCAATCGGGATCGAAAGCGCCGAGGTTATGAGCGCTTGAATGAGCGTTCCCATAATCGCGTGATACGCACCGCCACCGGCCTGGGATTCGATAATGCCCATCTGAGACTTCATCCACCATGTGGAACTCAAGGTGACGGCAGCACCGCGTGAGACCAGCTCCCACAGAACCCAGAGCAGCGGAATAAACGCGACGATCACCGTCGCAAAGACGAGAACCCGCGCCATGTTATTCGTCACTTTTCGACGAGTCGAAATAGCAGTAAAGGTCGTGGAGGTTTCGATTCTTTGATGCGGAGAAATATGTGGTTGTAATGCTGGCGATGAGACCGCGTGTGACATCGTGGCGCTCCCTACTTTGTGTAACTGATAGCTGGTGTGTCGGGTCGGGGCTTATCTCTGTGTTTATCTCTTCGCCACAATGGCCCGGGCAATGGCATTGACGACGAACGTTAAGAGGAAAAGAACGAGGCCAGCCGAAATGTAGGCTCCCGCCTGAATGTTGTTATTAAACTCCTGAGCGGCGTTCGCAATGGCCGTGGCGAACGTCGTGCCACCGTCGAAGAGGGATCCGCGGAATTCTGAACTCGGTGAGATCACTAAGTACAGGGCCATTGTTTCGCCGAGGGCACGGCCTAACCCCAGCATGGCTCCGGAAATATATCCCGAAAAGCCAAAAGGTAAGACGGTCAACCTGACGACTTCCCATCGGGTTGCCCCTAATGCCAAGGCAGATTCAATGTGACCTTGCGGAGTTTGAACAAAAACTTCTCGGGCCGTTGCCGCGATCACGGGGAGAATCATGATGGCGAGGACGATCCCACCGGTCAACAGGTTTCTACTTGTTGCGAAAGCTGGGGAATTAGCAAAGGTTTTGAAAAGAATGAACTGGCCTGCCCAGGAATGAATCCATTCGTAGAAGCCTCCGAGTTTTGGCCCCAGAACTTGGGCACCCCACAAACCAAAAACAATAGAGGGAACGGCTGCGAGAAGATCAACAACAAATGCGATCGGTTTGACGAATCGCTGGGGGCAATAATGCGCTAAAAAGATCGCTATCCCCAGCGCAACCGGCATCGCCAACACAAGGGCCACCAAGGAAACTGTCACGGTGACAAAGAAAAGGTTCGGAATGCCGAAGTGCATGGCCGACGTCGTCGCGGTATTCCAGTCACCGCTGTAGGTGAAGAAGTTCTCGGTGTTGTTCCGTAGTGCGGGAACTGCACGCCACAGCAAAAACGCTCCGATAGCAGCAATGATGACGGTGATCATCATTGCGGACCCCGTCGCCAAGCCGTGGAAGATTCGGTCACCGGCGCGGACTTTTCCTGGTGCGTTGTGGCCATCTTGGGCCTTCGGCGGGATATCTCCGTTACTGGGTGATGATAGTCCTGGCTGGTCAGCAGCGGAGGGAAGATGAGATCCGGCGGGCTGGAATGTTGCAGCTCCGGCGCTAGATGGAGTGGTCATTAGTGTCTCTGCACTCATTGGGGTCTATTGGAACGTTTGAACTTGGCTGTACCCGGGGAACGCGCAATCCAAAAGGCCTGAATTGACGCGTTCCCTCGGGTTACTTGATTTCTTTAATCGCGCTGGTCAATTTGTCTTTCAATTGACCAGTAACCGGAATATAACCCTGGTCTTCCAAATTCGAGTCCTGCCCATCATTGATGGCGACGGTCAGGAAGTCGCGGACGCGATCACCGGTAGACGAATCTTGGTACTTCGAGCACACCAGTTCATAGGTGGTGAGGAACAGCGGGTAGCTGTCTTTTTCTTTCAGACCGAACAGGGCGTCGGTATCAACAACCATGTTGTTGCCCTCACCTTTATATGTGAGCTTGTCTAAGGCATTGCCGACGGTATCTTTATTGAGTTCGACGGGACCCTGCCCGAAATCGATCGCAGCCTCTTTCAACTTGGCCTCTTTGGCAAATCCGGCTTCGACATATGTGATAGCCCCATCGGTGGCTCCGACTTCCTGGACGACGCCGGACGACCCATTCGCTCCCGACCCTGTGGTAGAGGGGAACGCTTTTCCTTCGGAATCCCACTGCCCCGGCGCGGATGCCTTCAAGAACTTTTGGAAGTTATCTGAGGTTCCCGATTCATCTGAACGATAGATAACCTTGATGTCTTTGTCGGGAAGATTAACTCCATCATTGAGTTTCTTGATGGCGTCGTCATTCCACTTCTTAATCTCGCCCTTGAAAATCTTGGCGATCACTTCAGGGCTGAGGGCGACACTGTCAAGGCCATCGAGCTTATAAGCGACGGCAACGGGCCCGATCACCATAGGAAGTTGCCAGACGTCGGATTTACAGGTCTTGTCCTTCGCCTCAGTCATTTGGCTGTCATCAAGCGGCGAATCGGACCCGCCGAAGTTAACCTGTCCGGCTATGAATTGCTTTTGACCAGCACCTGAACCGGTGCTGTTGTACGAGAACTGTGCGCCAGGTACTGCTTGTGAGTATTTCGCAGAGAAAACGCTCATGGCTTTCTGCTGGGCAGATGAGCCCTCTGCGGTGAGTTGTCCGGTGGTTCCAGAGAGGTTTGAATCTCCGTTGGACGATGATGACCCCCCGTCCGCGCTGTTGTCATCACTATTGCAGCCCACCAAGGTGAGAGCTGAGACGGCTGCGATGGTAGCCAGGGCAGTGCCACGTCCTACTTGTTTCCTGTTCACTTTTCCTCCGGGACTCAGGGATTTCGCCAGGTGAGGAGCAGAACGAGCCACGTCGGATGGCTGACGTCATCTGCCTCGTTCGGCGCCTACTGATTCCGACACATACGGTTTCAGGTTTGAAAGTAACCCGTGGAGGTTGCCAGTGAGCAGATTCAAGATGAACAGAGAGTGAACACTCAGAATTTCCACGCTGTGTGTCGCTCAACCACCGTGAATCCGAGCGCTTCATAAGCGTGAACGGCGGGCGCGTTATCCGCCTCGACATAGAGTTCGACGTAGGCCGCATCGTTGCTGGCCAGGTACTGAATTCCCTTCGCAGTTGAGGCGCGTCCTAAGCCGCGTCCTTGGGCCTTCCGCGCGAGCCCGATCACGTACACCTCGCCGACTTTACGCCCGGTTTCGTCGTCACCCTCGCGCGCTAATTTCGTCCAGTGGAACCCTAGAAGAGGGGGAAGCGAATCGGTGTCTCCGTCCTTCTGGTCACCCTCGCTCCCCCAGAGCAACAGCACGCCGTCGGGGTCGTACCACGATGCTCTCCGGGCTTGATCCAACCGTGCTTGATCCCAGCCACCTTGTTCGGGGTGCCAGTCAAAGGCCTCATTGTTGACGGCCAGCCATGCAGCATCAACCGCGTCTTTCCCCCATCGACGTGCCGATTCCGTCCAGCTGAGAACGGTGACATCATCGGGTAGCGTCGCTGCTGCCTGAGCAACGGGATTGTTATCAGACTCGTCTTTGACGACAGACCCGGGAAGCTCCATCACGAGGAGCTCACGGTCAGCGGTAGCGCCAATGTGTTCAGCTGCCGCCCGCGCTGGGGGAAGGTCACCATGCGCCCACCACGTCAACCCAATTCCATTGGTGTGAATATCACGCTCATCCCCCAGGCCAAGCGACGACGCATGTGCGCGCACCGCACGCTGCAGCGCTGTGGCCAGCCCACCCCGTCGATAAGAAGGATGAACCGCGAGCTCAACGGCCGGGCCAGAAGGATCGACGGCTGCAATGCCGCGCACATGCCCGTCAACTCTGACTAACGCGTGCCAATGATTGAGGTCCGGCTCCTCCATCCCGCGCAAGAATTGTTCGGAAAACGGTGCGACGCCGTCATGCCGGGTGCTCTCGTGCAGAATCGTTTCGATTTCCATCCAGCGATCGGCTGAGGCTTGTCGAGCATTGCGAACCCGGGGAGAAACTGGCCCTAACACCAGCTGCGTGATGATGTCACACGGCTGTGCGTTGAACGTGGGTGCGTCTGCCATCACTACAATCCTCACTCATTTCTGGGTTCTGCTCGTCTGTACTGTTCGTCTGTACTTGTGGCCGAATGTGGTTGGCTTTCGTCGCACAGGCTACCGGTGTTCTGGCGCGAGTCATAGTTTCGAGTCACAGTTTCGGGCACGCAACGATCACGCGTCAACGTCGATAGCCTTATAGCCGACGTTACGCACGGTGGCAATCATTCCCTCGTACTCTGTGCCCAACTTGGCGCGGAGCCGCCGAACGTGCACGTCGACAGTCCGGGTGCCGCCGAAAAAGTCGTATCCCCACACTTCTTGTAACAGCTGCTTTCGGGTGAACACGCGGCCGGAATGCTGGACCAGGAAGCGGAGCAATTCGAACTCTTTATACGTCAGATCCAGCGGGGTGCCGTGAATCCGCGCAGTGTAGGTGGCGTCATCAACGACAAGTTCACCGACGGTAACGACGTTCGAATCGTCGATCTCGTTGACGGGGACTGGCCGACGGGTGAGCAGGAGCCGGAAGCGCGCGTCGATCTCGACCGGCGTGGCGCTGGCCAGGAGGAATTCGTCGACGGCCCAGGACGAATCCAAGGCGATCAGACTGGTTTCCGCGATGGCGACGGCCACGGGCATGTCGGGGTGAGCAGCGGCAACGGTGCGGCAGAGCTCGCGTGCGCCGAGGAGGTCGGAGCCTGTGACGTCGATAACTGCGAGTTCGACGTCGTCAAGTTGTCGTGAGGACGTAGCGTCGGGGGGAAGAATGACGGTCTCGTGTGGCAACAGCGCCAAAGGCGGGAGCACGTCGGCCACGCTTGTGGCATTGGTGAGTAACGCTATCCTCACGGTGTAATCCTTTTTCGTTGACTAGCTCAACAGCTCAATACTGGGTCACTTTAGCCCAGTTCGCCCCATTGACCGAACCGGATAGTCTATTTGCGTTTGTAGGTTCGATGAATAGTTCGATGAATAGCCGGGAAACCGGTAAAACTGTAGGGGTGACTCATCAGCCTTCCTCGCCCGCCGGTTCCGTGCCCGTTGTGGCGCGGTCTCGTCGCCGTCGGACGGTGCGCAAAGTGGGCGTCATCGCCGCTATCGTCCTGATGTTTCTTGCTGTGTGCGCATGGGTGGGGGATTCATTGGTGGCGGCTCGGACGGAGTCGCGTATCTCGCGTGAACTGCAGCACTACTCTAATTTGCCTGTTCAACCCGATGTAACAGCCGGCGGTTTTCCTTTCTTGTATGAAGCCGAGAGCGGGAAGTTATCATCGCTGACGGTGGATGCTCAGGATCTCGATGTTCCTGGTTTTGGTTTGGTGACTGTCCATTCCTCGGCAACAAATATTGAAGCGTCGACACACGATATTCTTCACGGACGAATTGAGGATGCCCCGGTAGAAACAGTATCGACAACGCTATCGCTGGACGGATTAGCTTTGGGCGAGCGGCTCGGGATTACCGATCTGACTATCCGACGATTAGCGAATACGGCGCCGAACGGCGGTCAGGAATCGGATTCGGTGTTTAGTGGTTCTATTGGTGGTTTAGATAAGCCGGCCACAGTTGCAGTTCGGTTGCGAATTAAAGCCGACGTTATTTCCATGGATGCCTACGAGGTTCTCGACGGGCCGGCTAACAGGGATAAGGACGCCCCAGTTGTGAAGGGCCGAGAGATCCCAGAAGACATTAGGGATGAAATAAAGAAAGCATTTTCCCTCCAATTAGAAGGAAAATACCTTCCACTACGGGCACGTCCTGACTTTATTTATTGCGAAGGCGGATCTATTTTCCTGCAGGCTAGCCAACAAAATGTGACGATTAATTTGTCGGATCTAGCGCCCATGGCTCGGGAGGAACCTGAGGAAGCGAAATACGAAAACGACAAAGAGTAAAGAGGTACGGAGTAAGGAGTAGCGAGGACGGGAGCGTGACGTGTCCTACCCCTCCGGTACGCTGGGCACCATGGCTGAAAACGACAAAGACAGTGCACAAAAATTCGGTGTTCCCGGAACTGGTTCCGCGGGGCAGGCAGATCACTCCCCCAGCGACGCTTCCGCTGGTGAGGGCACGCCGCAGGAGCACAAACTCGACGGCAATGAGGCCGTGAATCGCGCTGCGGAGCAGGCCAAAACGACGGCTAGCCGGAACATTCCTGTTTTTGGTGACCTTCCTATCCCGGATGACACGGCGAATTTACGCCAGGGTCCTTCTCTTCACGATGGCCTTCTGGCGCTTCTTCCCCTTGTTGGGGTCTGGCGCGGCGAAGGGCAAGCTCGGAATCTATCGACGGGCGAAGAATATCCCTTTGGGCAACAAATTACGTTTGCTCATGACGGCCAGAACTACCTGTCATATGAGTCCCGCACATGGAGGCTAAATAAAGAAGGCGAGGCCTCCGGCCCCGACGAGCGCGAATCGGGTTTCTGGCGCATTAACGATAAAGATGAGATCGAATTCGTGTGTGCGCATGCCAGCGGCGTGGTCGAGATCTTCTATGGCCAGCCGACGACTGAGCGCCAATGGGATGTGCAGTCAGCCTCGACGATGGTGACCGCGTCTGGACCCTCCACGCTGGGCCCCGGCAAGCGCCTCTACGGGCTTATGCCGAATAACCACCTGGGTTGGGTTGACGAGCGTGCCGTCGACAATGAGATGGTTCCTCGTATGTCGGCGGAACTGACTCGCCACGCGGGGTAGGCGTCCCTGATGTAACGCAGCCCCGCACTTGTGGCCACTTAACCAAGGCTGGGCGCGGACGTCAGCGGCGGGGTGATCTCCCCGAGAGTCGGCAGGCCATCAGGCGAATCGGGCGCCATGCAGGGCATCGTCGGATTGTCGTCTTTCAGGAGGTTGGACACCAACGCCTGCATGGATGGGAGTTTGGTCAGCCCACCGTGCCCGACAATGTCGTTGGGGCACAGGTCTTGAGTGATGATGTTCGTGTAGTCACCCGGGCCGTCCATCAGGTTGATTTCATAGGGAGCGGCGTTGATTTCCTGTTTCGTCGTGATGGCGTAGTACTTGATGCCCGGCAGTGCTTCCGACGGCGTGTTGAGTGCGCGAATGCTCTCCCCCTCTGACGACATCTCGAGGCAGGTGTCACTGGGGCTCTTGAGCAGCTCCTGGGGAACATAAAGCCGCGCATTCGGGGGCGGGCATTGGCCTTTGCGCAGGGCATCGGCGTGGTGGGGCGATCCTTTGATCATTCCGGACAGTATCACGGCTTTTCGGACGAAATCGGCACCGCCGAAATCCTTGAGCCAGTATCGAGTCACGAATCCGCCTTGGGACCACGTGACGACGTCGAACTTTTCGTGCCCGGTTTCTTCTTTCAGCTTGTCGACGAAGGTGGCCAGGCGGGCCGAATTACCCTTGACGGTGACATAGGGGCTGGTGGTCGGGTCGTCAGGCTCCCATGTCATGAAGACGTGAACGTCTAATCCGTGCTTACGCAAGCTAGATGCGTACGATTCCGCGGAGTCCCGTGATTCATTGGAGGCGGACACGTAGATGACTGGGAGCGGGCCGTCCGTGGATGGTGATTCGGCGGGCGCTGGAGGCTGAGCGTCACCAGCGTGGGCAGGCAGGGACGACAGCAATAGCGTGATCGCGGCCGTGAGGATGACACACAGGGAGAACACTGTGCGACGAGGAGCGGTCATGGGGATCATGAGGCTAACCTACATCACTTGGCCGCGAGTAGCTACAGTGTCGATAACTTAATTGTGCCTAGCCGTTGTTTTTAGCTAGCCGTTAAATTTCTCCAACAGGGCGAGTGCCGATTCTTTACCTAGAGCGTTCGCAGCTAAGGGGCTATCCCCTGTCAGAAGATTCCTATCCCGCGTGGTCGCTCCGGACATGTCCTCATTGGAAATGGTGAGGCCCGCTTCCTGGAGCTTCTCTCCCAGCTTCCACGGCATCTCACCAGGTAGATAACCGATCTCAATATTGGCGCCGAAGTCGAGGGCATCCGGAAAAGCCACGACGCTATATCCGGCGAAAGGATTCTCGTCGGAGCCGTTACCCGCCGCGAGAAGAGCTGCTGGCCCGTGGCACAGCGTGATAATGAGCCGATCATTGTTCAGGAAGTAGCGCAGTGCTTCGCCTACTGAGCTATCCGATGGCACACCGTTCATGGCGCCGTGCCCACCCGGGATGAACACCGCAGCGTAATCATCGAGCCCTTGCGCAACGACGTCGCTCAGCTTCTTGGGCTGTTTAAAGGCGCTTTTCGTTGCATCCCATGCATCATTGACGGCGTCGTCCTTCGACGGGAACGCCCACCATTCGAATTTCGCCGGGCTGCCTGAGATAGTCGCGACGTCGACCCCGAAACCGGCTTTGTGCATGTGATAGAGGGGAAGAAGTGTTTCCACGGGGTGGTTGCCGGTAGAGAAGAAAGTGCCATTCTGCATCGGCATGTAGCGCTCTTCGGTTGCAATAACGAGGATTTTCCACCGGTCACCGGTGTACGTGTCCTCGGTGACGAGCCCGGAGAAATCGGTGGTCTCTGCCGTGTATTGCTCAAGAGAGTATGCCGACGGGAAGAAGGCGTTATCCTCCGCCGGATCGGGGGTTGGCTTCCGGTTCTCGTCGGTCTTGGTTGCGTACCGTTGGACAAATTCCTTTACTTTAGTAGCCATATCGCCTTTCTACAGGGAATGGCGAGAAAGTGCCACCGGTGCCAGTCGGCCACAGGCTAACAACATCGGCAAAATTTCCCCGACGGGCATTCCGCCAGCGATGATTAGTTAAGCGCCCTCGCTAACTATTGTTTCCTGGTTGCGCTTACTTCTTTATGGCGCTGATTTCTAATTCCAGCGCAACGGCGTCGGAAATTAAAACTCCGCCAGTTTCCAGAGCCGCATTCCAGGACAACCCGAAGTCTTTTCGAGAAATGGTGATGCCGCCTTCGAACCCAACGCGCACGTTGCCGAATGGGTCCTTAGCCTCGCCGCCGAATTCGAACGGAATCGTCACAGACTGGGTGGTTCCTTTAATAGTAAGGTCACCGGTAAGTTCCAGCGTGTTTCCTTTAATCTCCGCCGAGGTGGAGGTAAACGTTAACGTCGGGTTGCTTTCCACATCCAGAAAATCACCTGATTTGACGTGCTTATCACGGTCTTCGTTACCAGTGGTAAATGAATCAGCTTGCGCCGTCACATTGACCTTTATTGACGAGGGATCGGATGCATCGCCAGAGGCTTCCCCGGTGAAGTCCGAGAACGATCCGCGAACTTTCGTGACCATGGCGTGGCGAACGACGAATCCTAAACGAGAGTGCGATGCATCAATGTCGTAGGTTCCGTTAATGGTGGACAGGTCGGACATTATTTTCTCCTTTTTAACCGCTTGACGCGTTGCGCCCGCATCACTTTATGTGACACATCAACTATATTGCTCATATTGTAGTGACTTGTCAACCAAATGGCGGAAAATATCTCGCGAAGGACTCATCATGTGTGCCGAACCGCTAAACGGCTACTGATACGTAGTCGGCAGCTGGACCCACTTTCATGAAGCATTTATGGGTGTGACGTGCCACGATCCATGCTCACCGGTGCACGGATTTTGGGATTGCGTTCCTAGACTAAGGATCATGACGACGACACATATGGATCCGACCTCAACCCCTGTCACGGAGGCGGACTCCCCCATCACTCATCCCCACGCCGATGAGGACCCACAATTCCGGCGTTTTCTGAACACCCTTCAGTCGGACGGCAAGGAACATATCGACTATGCGTACGACGGACTGTCCCGCATCGCGCAGGCACACGATGCCTCGCACTACCTGCTCGTTCCGAAGGGAATCATGCGCCCCGACAGCGCCGACCAGGTCGCCCGCATCATGGCGGCTGCTGACCGGTGCAACCTACAGGTCAGCTTCCGAGCTGGAGGAACCAGCCTATCCGGACAGGCGACGACTGACGCGGTGATGGTCGATACCCGCCGGCGGTTCCAAGACATCGAGGTTCTGGATGATGGCCGCAAGGTGCGCGTTCAGCCGGGCGCGACGATCCAAATGGTTAACGCCTATCTGTCGCTATACAAACGGAAGCTGGGTCCAGATCCCGCGTCGTCAAGTGCGTGCACGATTGGCGGCGTGGTCGCGAATAATTCGTCAGGGATGCATTGCGGTACGCAATTCAATACCTATCAGACGCTGGATTCCTTGGTATTTATTCTTCCTAGTGGAACTGTCATTAACTCAGCTGACCACGATGCTGAGCAACAGTTCCGCACGCAGGAGCCAGAGTTGTTTGAGGCTCTCGTTCAGATGCGTCGGCAGATTACGTCTAGCCCTGAGTTGGTGCGGAAAATCAAGCACCAGTACTCGATGAAGAACACCATGGGATATGGCTTAAATTCGTTCTTGGATTATGAGTCCCCGCTCGATATTTTCACGCACCTCTTAATTGGTTCGGAAGGCACTCTGGCATATATCGCCGAGGCTACGTTTAATACCTTGGAAGTAAAACCACGAGTTTCTACTGGGCTTCTGGTTTTCTCTAATTTGATCGACGCGTCGTCCGCAGTTCCTCAATTGGTCGCGGATGGATTTCAGACTGCTGAGTTGTTGGACGCGACGAGTCTCAAGGTTGCACAGCGGACAGGATCGGTAGCACGTTCAATTCGCGAAATTGACGTGAAGGATCACGCTGCGCTGCTGGTGGAGTTCACCGGGGACAGCGACGACGAGCTGCACGACCGGTATTCGACTGCGCTCCCCCACCTTGAAGCAATGCCCTTGGCGGTGCCCCACGAGATGACATCGGATAGAAAAGAACGAAATCTCTTGTGGGCAACGCGAAACAATTTGTATGCGGCCGTTGCTGGAGCTCGGCCAAGTGGAACGAATGCATTGCTGGAGGACGTTGTTGTGCCGGTCCAGGATTTGGGCCGGGCGTGCGATGATCTCACGCATCTTTTCCGAAACCACGATTATCCCGGTTCTGTTATTTTCGGTCACGCAAAAGATGGCAATGTTCACTTCCTTTTAAATGAACAATTCAGGGATGTAAAGAAACTTCAGCGATATCAGCGTTTCACCGAGGATATGGTTGATGTCATTCTGGGTTATAACGGTTCACTAAAGGCAGAGCATGGAACAGGGCGCATTATGGCTCCGTTTATTGAGCGCCAATTTGGTTCGGAGTTGTACCAGATTATGCGTCGGATTAAGGATGCGGCTGATCCGAAACGAATGCTCAATCCCGGGGTTATTATTACCGACGATCCGCATGAGTACGTCGAGCATCTGAAGGTGGCTGACCGGATCGAGAAGGTGGCGGATCGGTGCGTCGAGTGTGGGTATTGCGAGCCGGTATGCCCGTCGCGAAATCTGACGTTGACGCCACGCCAACGGATTGTTGTGCGTCGTGAAATTGCTGCAGCGAAGAACCGCGGGGACACAAAGCTGGCCACGGAGTTGCAGGAGCGGTGGCAGTACGACGGGCAGGATACGTGCGCGGTGGACGGGATGTGCCTCACGCGGTGCCCCGTGGGGATCAACACGGGCGATTTGATCCGTCAGCTGCGCACAGAAAGTGCTGGCAGTGTTGCACAGAAGGGCTGGAAGGCGGCCGCACACGGGTGGAACCTGGGCGCCAGGGCTGGTTCGCTGGCGATGACTGCCGCGCATGCTGTCCCGTCGTCCTTGCCGACGGCTGCCACGCGGGTTGCGCGGAAGGTGGTCGGCGATGACACGATGCCTCTTTATAAGAGTGCGCTGCCCCAAGGTGGCCCTCTGCGTCATGATGTCTCCACCGACCACGCGGATTTTGTTTTCTTCCCCGCCTGCGTCAACGAAATGTTCGGCGGCATCGACGGTGACGGAAAGCGAGCAATGAATGCGACCAAGGCTTTCGAGGCAGTAGCGAGGCGCGCGGGGCTCACGTGGCGCACCCCGAAAGGTATTGGTGGCATGTGCTGCGGTACGCCGTGGAAGTCCAAGGGCATGCTGGAGGGCTACGAGGTCATGCGCAAGCGCGTGCTCTCTGGGCTGTGGGAGGCGTCGGAGGAAGGCCGGCTGCCGATCGTGTGCGATGCTGCCTCCTGTACAGAGGGCATTCAAGTCATGCGGGACACTGTTAAGAAGGCCGCAGCCTGCGACCCTAAGTGGGAGAACGTGCAGGTGATGGATGCCGTCGAGTTCTGTGTGCGCTATCTGCTCCCCCACGTGGAAGCGAACCGGCAACTGGATTCTCTGGTCCTCCACCCGACATGCTCTCTAACTCATTTAGGTCTTATCGACGAGATGTGCGCGATCGGGCGCGTTGTCGCCCGGGATGTGACGGTGCCGAAGCATTGGGGTTGCTGCGCGTACGCGGGTGACCGCGGGATGCTCCACCCTGAGCTAACGAAGAGCGCAACGCGATCGGAAGCGCATGAGGTTAATGAGCGGCCATACTCTGCTTACGCATCGATCAACCGAACGTGCGAGCAAGGGATGACCGAGGCAACCGGACAGAATTACCAAAACCTGTTCCAGCTTCTGGAATGGGCGACGCGACAAGAAAAGGCGGAGGCGACGGCCTAGGACGTGTGATGAGTATTGGACGTGTGGTCGGCCTAGGAAGTGCGGCAGGTTGAGGTGTAGTCCATCGGTGTGACTCTCGGGGCTGCGAAACCCGCTGAAAGCCCTTAAGCAGTGGAAATGCAGCCCATGTGGCGGAGTCACACCGATCACAAACACTGGTTGCCAGTGCCGATTCTGAGTTACTGTCTAGGTATGCGTAATAATCAACCTATTCATCATCAACCCCTTCATAGCCAGTCTCTTTGCGGGCATCTGTCACCGGAAAAGCTTCTAACAAGCGGTTCCAATTCGACGAAGTCTGCCAAGGCGCACACTAGAAGAACCCACCACTCCGCAGACCAACGCGGCCCCTCATTAGGTAACAAAAGATTAGGGATAGCGTTGGGGCTGACTCTCGGTCTTGCCGGCACGTTTCTTGTTCATGGTGCGGTAAGCGGACGGAATCTAGGCTCGGCACAGGCATCTGTTTCTGACGCGTCACCTGTATCCGAGGCTTCAGCGACGGCTCAACCTGCTACTCCCGATCTCGCGACTTCGGAATCCACGACAACCCATAACTCGGGGACTGCAGAGCTTATCGAACGGAATGAAAAGTACCAGTCCAATCACAACGATGGCGCTGGAAAGGCCGATTCAGTGCGATGGGTGAATAGGACAGCAACCTCACCTCTTGTACTAATCGCCCCTCATGCCACAACCCAGATTCGCGATGGCAAGCGGAAACCGGCTGACCTGTACACCGGTGGCATTACCGAGATTGTGGCCGACCGCGTAGGCGCGTCATCGTTAACAACGACGGGCAAGGTTTCCGACTGGAATAAGAATTGGTGTACGAGGGATGACGAGTTCACACGGATCATCGACCGCCTCCCCAAGAATGCCGTCATCGTTGAAATTCATGGGATGAAAGATTCTTCGCTGGACGAACCTGTATCTGCCGGCACCGGTGACGAGCCATCGGAATCGACAGATGCGATCGTTGGCGCCTTGCAAGACGAGTTTGATGGTCATGTGTCGCAGGATAAATTTGAGGCAGAGTCCGGCTATACCGTGACCGATTACCTGCAGAAAAAGGGACATTCCGTCCTGCAGATTGAGTTAAGCCGCAGCCTCCGAGACCCCAAATCTGGCCAAGCTGGGGAGACATTGGATCACCTAACACGTGCATTTTCCAAGGCAGCTGACCAATTCCCTCAATTATCGACGACGCCCGAAGCGAATGGAGAAGAGCGACTGCCACATCTCACGTAAGTCAGTTTTGAGTGGCCGCCAAAACGACGCACTTAAGGATGCACCCACTGAGGCTGGAACGCATCCCGCAAGCATGCTCACTCCCTCACGGCTTCGGCGGCAATCTCCTCTACCTCGTCGGCTGTATCCGGCCGGTCAAACTCGAATCCGTCCAAGCTCAGCACCCTCGCAGCAACCCGTACCGAGGACACCAACCACACACCATCGGCTGCTTTGAGATCGTCAAGTGTGAGCCGCCGCTCCTCACACTCCCAACCACGCTCGCGCGCAATTCCAAACATGGAAGCTTGCGTCGTACCAGCAAGAATCCCCGCGTCCGTCTTCGGCGTCATCATGCGACGATCAGACACCGCGATCACGGTGGACGTCGGCCCCTCCAACACGGCACCGTCGTCGGAAATGAAAATGACGTCGTCAAAGTCATGCTCATGGGCATAGCGCAAGGCAGCCATATTCGCTGCGTATGAGAGGGTTTTCGCGCCGATCAAGGCCCATGGTGATCGCTCCGACAAATCCAAGCGGAACCCTCGCTCCGCGGACATCACCTTCACGCCCTCGCGACGGCCACGCTCAACTTCCTCCGACATCGGCGCCACCGTAATCCACCCCGTCGGCCGACCCGTCGACTCACGGCCACGAGACAACACCCACCGCAAGCCACAATCGCGATCCGCTAGCTCGGGGTACTGCTTCTTCCACTCCTCCACGGCCAAGTCCGTCGCGCGGCCCCACAAATCCAGGTCCGGCTCCGGCAGCCCCAACATGGCAGCAGAACGACGGAACCGCTTCGCATGCCGGTCCAAATTCCGGACACTTCCACCGCGGAGCATGAGCGTCTCAAAAATTCCGTCGCCACGAACCGCGGCGAGGTCGTCGGCAAATAACAGCGGCTGGGACGAATCGTGTACACGGGGCTCGCGCCCGACCGAATCCAAACCTGCGTGCAACACAGAGACAACGAGCGGGGGTTCGTACCCGGCGACTGGGGCGACAACGGTGGAAGCGCAGATGAAGCAGAGGACATATCCGTATTGTATGACGACCCTGGGACATATCCGGGGCGAAACATTTCATGATAACCACCACATTCCCGGCTACACTGACACTCGTGGCCACCCGCGAAACTTCGAACACCAGCAAGACCCCCGGAGAAGCGCCCACTCCCACGACGTATCAGAGCCCGCTTCTCGACGCCATTGACGGAGCCGCCGACGCGCCCGACGGGCACCAACAACACGGCGTGGCCTGGCATTATGGGAACCCTCTTGGTGAACAACGCGCATTTGAGCGGTTCGCGGGGGCTGTCGATAGATCCCATCAGCGGGTGCTCCAGATCAGCGGGGCGGACACGTTGTCGTGGCTGAACTCGCTGATCAGCCAGAAAATTGATGCGCTCAGCCCTGGCTCGACCACTCACGGGCTGATTTTGGACGCTAAGGGGCACATCGAACACGCGTTCACTATCGTGCGGCCTCAAGCGTCTTTGCCGGACCGTGACGAAGATCCCAGTATCTACTTGATCTCCGGACCAGACACTTTCGACGCTCTTCAGACGTATCTGACGCAAATGGTCTTTTGGTCCGCAGTCAGCGTCCACGAAGCTGACCTCGCTCTCATTACCGTCATCGGGCCGGACACGTCGACAGTTGTGGCACACACTTTAGAGGACCATCACGCTACGAGTACGCTGGCGGCCACTACCCCGCCCGATACGCTTCCCGAAGAAACGATCACATTCACTGATCCCCTCGTCGGTACGGAAAATTCTGTCCATCTCTTGGTGCCCAGGCCTGTGCTGACCGACGCTTTCACGACGCTCATCAAGGCGGGTGCGAAACCCACTGGACTCATGGCCTACGAAGCAGAACGCATCAAAGCGGTCATACCGGAGGTACACGCTGACCTCGACGATCGCACGGTACCGCACGAAATAGACTCCTTTATCGGAACACCCGCCAATGCACCGACCCAACGAGCAACCGCCGACGATGGGCCCACGGTCTCCTATGTTCACCTGAACAAAGGGTGCTATCGCGGGCAAGAGACGGTATCGCGGATCCAAAACCTCGGGCGACCGCCGCGGCTCCTGGTCAAACTTCAAGTCGACGGTTACTCAGCCCGGCGACCCGAACCGGGTGAGGCGATTACCTCTGGGAAACGGAAAGTCGGCCGAATCGGAACCGTCGTTGACGACTGCGACGAAGGGCCTATCGCGTTGGGGCTCGTTAAGCGGAGCATCGTCGAAAAATTAATCGGCAGTGGGGCAACCGGTGGGTCGCGGTCGGCAGTGGGGACGCAAACGAACACTCTCGAGGTCGAGGGCACAACGCTCGCCATCGATCCCGACTCCACTCACCTGGACGAAGCCCCCAAAGCCGGACGGCAAGCCGTCGACAAGCTGCGTGGGAAAACGCGCTAACTGAAACGCGCTAACCTAGAAGCCCCTGAACCGACCACCCCACGCGCGTCGCTACACCAGACTCGGAGCGCCCCACACCTTCACACTCCGGGCACCTACCCCGAATTTTTAGTCAATAAGGGCCCTGTGCGCTGCAACAACGGCACAAGTCGGCGACATAGCGTCCCCCTATGCAGAATTTTTCGTTCAGAACCGGTAGGGTATGGGCAGGAAGAAACTATGAACTCGTCATGGGCCGGCGCAGGATTACCGCACCGGCCCGCTAACCCAAGGGGGTCAGACCATGGGTCGCGGCCGCGCCAAGGCAAAGCAAGCCAAGGTAGCACGTCAGTTGAAGTACAACTCACCTGAGATGGACCTCGAGCGCCTCCAGCGTGAACTGACCGGACAACGGGAAGAAGAAGACTCCCACGACAAGTGGGATCGTTGGGCAGAAGACGAGCCCGACGAAGACGACTGGCGCTAACTACCACTGGGGGCGTCTTTCCTGGGCACATCCAGTCCACCTCACCCCCGGAACAACCCAACGAAAACCCAGGCCAGCGCGGCATAGCTGAGCTGGCCATTTTCGTGTGCCCAGAGGGCAGGGCATGCTTCCTGCTATGTACCCGGGCCTACGCCTGCGGATGATCCCCGACCAGAACCGCGCGGTCCTGCTCACCATCGCCGGCAATACGCACCCGGCCTAAGGTCCAACAACCCACGTGACGGGCCGTCAACAGTGCCTGAGCGCGATCAGCCTCATCCGCACTCACCACGGCGACCATGCCGACACCCATGTTGAACGTCTTCTCCATTTCCGCATCAGACACAGAGCCCAGCTCCGCGATCAACCGGAAAATGGGATTCGGTGTCCAGGACGCACGGTCCATCTCCGCGACGAGACCGTCGGGAATCACGCGCTCCATGTTTCCCACGAGTCCGCCACCGGTGACGTGGCAAAACGTGTGCGTCTCGCATTCCTGAATAAGCTCCACACAATCCAACGCATAAATCCGCGTCGGCTCAAGAAGCTCCTCACCCAAGGGCCGGTCAAGTTCTTCTACAACCCCATCAAGCGGAAGGCCAGCGTCCTCCAGCAAAACCTTCCTGGCCAGCGAATATCCGTTGGAGTGAAGCCCCGACGAAGCCATGCCAATAATGACATCACCATCGCGGACCTTATCGGGCCCCAACACATCCGCCGCCTCGACGACGCCCACGCCGGTCGCGGAAATGTCATACTCGCCAGGCTCCATGACACCGGGGTGCTCGGCGGTCTCGCCACCGAGCAACGCGCACCCCGCCATCTGACACCCCTGAGCGATACCGCCGACGATCTGCGCCACATGCTCCGGAATCACCTTGCCGATAGCGATATAGTCCTGCAAGAACAGGGGTTCCGCACCGCACACCACAAGGTCATCGACGACCATCGCCACGAGATCCTGGCCAATCGTGTCGTGCTTATCCATCGCCTGAGCCACAGCGAGCTTGGTGCCCACGCCATCCGATGAGGCAGCCAGCAGCGGCTCCTTGTACTTCCCCAAGGCGAAAAGCCCGGCAAAGCCACCGAGGCCACCGCGAACCTCTGGCCTGGTCGCTTTCTTAGCTAATGGCGCGAAGAGCTCAACAGCTTTGTCCCCTGCCTCGATATCCACGCCAGCCTGGGCATACGACATGCCCTCGTTAGCCGCCGACGTGTCGTCGCTATTGCCTGTGCTGCCTACCTCATGAGCATTCATATTGTGTATATCTCTTTCTCGCTAAATAAATGTCGGTCTCACTAAAATTAATATAACCTTGGGCAATTAATCTCGATCACAGTGAGCACACCGCGATCGACATAAAACTAAACGCGCCGCCTAAGTACAAGGAGCATTTCGGTCGCCGTCAGCGCCATTAGCACCGCCGCCTGGCCTGCCATCGCCTAGTCAGTGCCCGCCCGGCGCGGTGTGCTCTTGCAGGTCACGCACCGCACCCGCCTTGCGGCCAATATCGGGTAACCCGAGTGGGTAATGGCCATCGAAGCAGGCGCAACACAGTTCCGACCTCTGCTGACGCGACGCAGCCACCATGTTTTCCACTGACACGTAAGCCAAAGAATCCGCGCCGATCGAGGCACGCACTCCCTCCACGACGTCATCGGAATCAAACTCATTAGCCACCAGTTCGTCGGGGGAGGCGAAGTCGATCCCGTAAAAACACGGCCATTTCACCGGCGGGGACGCAATGCGGACGTGGATCTCGGCCGCTCCGGCGTCGCGAAGCATCTTGACCAAGGCGCGCTGGGTATTGCCTCGCACAATGGAATCGTCGACAACAATGAGCCGCTTTCCGCGGATAACTTCGCGTAACGGGTTGAGCTTGAGGCGGATCCCCAGCTGGCGGATGGTTTGCGAGGGCTCAATGAACGTGCGGCCAACATAGGCATTTTTCGTCAGCCCCTCGCCGAAGGGAATGCCCGAACCTTGCGCATAACCAACGGCCGCTGGCGTCCCCGATGAGGGCACGGGGATCACCAAATCACCGTCCACCGGGGCTTCCTCGGCGAGACGACGGCCAATTTCCACGCGCGTCGCATTGACTGCACGGCCGCGGATCGTCGAATCCGGGCGGGCCAAATACACGTACTCGAACACGCACCCGCGATGCTGCGCGCGGGCAAAGTGGTGCGAGTGCACGCCGTCGTCGTCGATAATAAGGAATTCTCCCGGCTCGATCTCGCGAATGAAGCGGGCACCGACGATATCCAGGGCACAGGTTTCCGACGCGACAACCCAGCCACGTTCCAGGCGACCCAGGCAGAGAGGGCGAACACCGTGGGGATCGCGAGCGGCGTAGAGCTTTTCGCCATCGGTGAAGGTCAGGCAGAAGGCGCCGCGAAGGCGTGGCAGGAGCTCCTGGGCCGACTGGATCAGCGAGGTGTCCTCGTCGTGGTAGTACGCGAGCAACGCGCACATGACGTCGGAGTCGGTGGGGTCTGACGCGGGGTCAATCAGGCCATATGCTGCTGCTTCCCGACGTAGCTCGCCCTGGTTGATGAGGTTTCCGTTATGCCCGAGGGCGACGTCGCCACCGCTGCGGGCCGTGCGGAACATGGGCTGGGCGTGCTCCCACCGGACACCGCCAGCCGTGGAATATCGCGTGTGACCGATGGCCACATGGCCTCTGAGGGCCGACAACGTGGGCTCGTCGAAAACTTGCGACACTAAGCCGAGGTCCTTGAAGACCAGGATCTGCTGTCCGTCCCCGACGCCGATTCCCGCGGCTTCTTGCCCCCGGTGCTGCAGGGCGTACAAACCGTAGTAGGTGAGCTTCGCGGTCTCTTCCCCCGGCGCGTACACCCCGAAAACGCCACACTCTTCGTGCGGCTCGGTTTCACCGCGATCGTCGAGGTTGATTGGTGCGAATCCTCCACTAGGTACACCGGAATCGGCCTCCCAGGGCCCGGTCGTGAACGGCTCGCTCGAGGTGGGGGCATTGGCCTCTACACACCACGGATCAACACAATCAGTGCGCGACACGTCCCCCACTGTAATAACAATTGCTGGTTTTCCCAACTAAATCCCCACGATGCGGAGCGCAGGAGGGGTGCCAACCGTTACCGGACCTGAGGCAACCAGCGCGACACCTCTGCCGCGCGAGAACCGGAGAACTCGACCTCGGAGCTGCAGTCCTCCCACTCAACGATGCCCAGCGCGAGCCGAATCCACGTGAGGCCATCAGTTTCCACCACATTCGGCGGTGTCCCCCGAGTATGACGTGGGCCTTCGATGCACTGCACCGCCGCAAACGGAGGAACACGAACTTCCACGCTATGCCCGGGGGCGTCGGCTTCCAACGCCTTCAGACTCGTGCGGACCGCGCGAGCGATCACACTCCGAGGGGGGCGTTCGACGTTCTGTGGGTCCGTCGCCCAGGGCCTGACTTGTTCCAGGTCCGCCACCAACTGCTGCGCATCAATTCTCTTGGTCACGCACTAACTGTATCGCCAACCCTTACAATGCAAGAGTTACATAGTTCACTGCCCGCTGAGCGGGACCCGCATAAGCACCGACTCATCAATAAAGGAAACCATGACAACCAAGGACACAGGACACACCACTGACACCGCAGAATCCGGAGCGACGGCCAAGAAGCCCCACGCGACCGGCCGACGCAACAACAGCGTCACACTCCGGTTCCTCGCAGCCCCTAACGACATCCTGCTCGCGGGCGCGATGGGTGTGCACGGCGGGCGCGTCCTCGAGTGGATCGACAAAGCTGCCTACGCGTGTGCCGTCGGCTGGTCAGGGGCCTACTGTGTCACGGCATACGTCGGGCATATTCACTTCACCCGGCCGATCCCATCAGGGCACCTCGTCGAGGTGAAATCCACCATCGCCTACACGGGGCGATCGTCGATGCACATTGTCAACGAAGTCTTCTCCGCCGACCCGCGCGACGGCTCCTTCAGCCGCGCCTGCGACTGCCTGGTCATTTTCGTCGCCTTGGATGAGCACGGGAAATCCATCCCTGTCCCCACCTGGACCCCCACCACGGATGAAGAGATCCGGGTCCGCGACGCCGCCCTCTCCCGCGTCGACCTCCGTAAAGCCATCGAAGACGAGATGTTGAAACAGACGTACACGGAGGACTCCACGGCCCCTGAGCTGGTCACCCGATTTATGGCAAAACCGCAAGACGTCAACTGGGGTGGCAAAGTCCACGGCGGTACCGCGATGGCATGGATCGACGAAGCAGCCACCGCTTGCACGATGGAGTTTGCTGGTCATCGCACTGTCGCGGTTTATGCGGGCGGGATCCGGTTCTATCGGCCGATCCAGATTGGGGATCTCATTGAAGCCGACGCTCGGATCATCCGCACCGACACGCGTTCGATGCAAACGAGTGTTCACGTTTATGCCGGTGACCCGCGGGAAGGCCGGAGCGGAATGAAACTAGCAATTCACGCCTCGGCCGCTTATATGGGTATCGACGAGGACGGGAACCCGCTGGCTGCGCGCCACTTCACCCCCACTACGGAGGAAGATAAGCGCCTTGCCGAGCACGCGGAGACGCTGCGTAATCTGCGCGCCGAGTACTCCCCTCAGCCGCTTGTGTCGCAAAACCCGATCTCGAGGCGGATTCAGTAGCGCGTTCGGTGAGGCGCTCAATGGTACCCGGGGCGGGAGCTGGAGCGCCTGCAATCACAGAGCGTTATGAGCTCTTCTCCTGGGTGAGGTCGTAAACGGTCACGCCATCGATAGTCGTAGCACTGAAGTGCTCCTTCACCCATGACGTGATCTCATTGTTCCCACCAGGGGCGCCGCCCTGACCAGAATCGGCGATAAAGTAGTGAATCTTCTTCTCCGAGACCAGCTTCTTGAACTGGTCCAGCGTAGGCGCATCATCGCTGCCGCTGAAGCCACCGATCGGCATCACGTCCGTATCCGTAGCCAACTGGTAGCTGGCTGCACCTTGAGAACCAATCGTCGCCGCGGACCACTTATACTTGTCCGAATCTTCCTTCAGCTTGTTCTTCAGAGTGTCACTGACCGTCATCTGAGCCGGACCACCCGGTGACGACGATCCACCCTGCTTACCACCTGCAGCCGACGATCCATTCGATCCATCCGACGAGCCACCCGGCATACCGTTACTTGAGTTATCCGACGTCGTGCCAGTGCCATCGGTGCCGTTAGCACTGTTAGGTCCGCCGGGCATACCCTGACCATTCCCACCGTTCGGTGGAGTGCCGTCAGGTCGGCCGTTTTGACCGTTACTGGACGCCTGGCCAGGTGAGGAAGCGCCATCTTGGCCGTTGGCACTTTGTCCGTCCGCACTGGATTGTCCATCAGTAGCGCTTTGGCCGTCGGTATTGTTTTGACCATCAGCATCAGGCTGGCCGTCGCCAGTATTTTGTTCGTCGCCACCCTGTCCGTCGGCACCTTGGCCACCGGGACCGCCGCCACCTGGGCCTCCCATACCGGAATCGGATTTCGGCCCAGCCGAGACCATTGAACCGGTATTGGCGTGGGCGATGGTGTACGCACTGTACGCGCTCGGGCCGGCAAGCATCGCTGCTGCAACAATACCGACGACGCCTACCCGGAACGACAGAGCACGTGCGGAAATCGAAGACGCAGATCCGTCAGCGTGCCGACGAGCCCCTGCCGCAGACATCCACGGCAAAGCGAACCATCCTACTGCACCGATGACGGTGGCGGCGAGAATAGCCCACGGTAACCACGTCGGGAATGAATCGGACGCACGACGAAGGACGCCGAATCCCGTCACACCGGATGCGAGGATAGCGACGGCGCTCACGGCACGAACCCACAGGCGGTCGCGGTGCTGCCATGCATCGGCCGCGCCCATGCCGACCAGTCCAGCCATCGGAGGAACCATAGCCACGGTGTAATACTGGTGCATTGTGCCCTCCATGAAGCTGAAGGTCCCGGCGCACATGAGCAGCCAGACGCCAAGCCCGATGTAAAGACCCCGTTTCGTGTTTTTCAGAGGAGCTCGGCCGCACAGCACAATCCCCATCACGAGGGCGATCAGCGCTGCAATGAATAGCCACGTAGCTTGGCCACCTAACTGCTCATTGAACAGTCGCAGGATGCTCGGTTCACCAGAGAACGTCGGGCCACCATGGCCACCACCACCTGGAGATCCGCCTTGCGGCATGTTACCCATCTGCCCGGAGCTTCCAGCCTGACCCATGCCGTTAGTGGCAGCAGAGGCTGCACCCTGAGCGGCGCCCTGGGCAGCGTCGGAAGCTGAACTTCCTGCTTGGCCTGCGCTGCCACCTGCACCACCGGGACCGCCACCTGAGCCACCGCCGGGGGCACTTCCGTTGCCGCTGAGCCGGCTGAATCCGTTATAGCCAAGGGTCAATTCCCAAATAGAATTATTGGTCGAGCCACCGATATAGGGCCGTGACGACGACGGCCACAACGCGACGGCCACGATGTACCAACCAGCGGAAACGACCATGGCGGCGACGGTAGCGAGGCTTTGCCCCAGCTTCACTTTCCAGGAGCGCGGGGAAACCACCGCTAAGAGAACAACGAGCGCGGGGATGATCAGCAAAACTTCGCCCTGCTTAGCCAAGAAACCAAGGCCGACGAAGACGCCGGTTAACACGGCCCAGCGCCATTTACCGGTTTCCACGCAACGCATGGCCGCCCAGACCGAGCACGTCATAAGGAGGACGAGCATCGCATCGGGGTTATTGAAGCGGAACATCAGCACCGCAACTGGGGTGATAGCCAGCACAATTCCCGACACGAAGGCCGCTGTCGACCCGGCATAGCGCCGGACCGTAGCCCACAGGACGGCAACGGAAGCCACACCAAGAAGGGCGTATGGCACCAGGACGGACCATGAATTTAAGCCAAAGATCTTTATGGCTAAAGCTGAGGGCCACAATGATAGTGGAGTTTTATCTACGGTAATGGTGTTGCCCCAGTCCGATGAACCGAAAAGAAATGCAGTCCAATTCTTTGAGCCGGCTTGGCTAGCGGCAGCATAAAAGTCGTTGCCATAGTTGTTGTTGTCCAGTTCCCACATGAAAAGGAATGCTGAGCCTAGTAATAGGGCTATGAATCCAACTAGTTCTTTTCCGCGCGGGAAACCCTGAACCTGGGCACGAAGACCCGACTTTGTGGTGTTCTCGCGGGTGTTCGGCCCCTGCGGGACGCTGGTGTGATGCTGCCTGTGATGTGTTGTCTCACTATGACTGCCACCAGCCCCTTTCACAATGCCCATCGTCATTTCTTTCTCCTCATTCTCGCCCGATCATTTCCACACAATCCGCACACTTCATCTGTTTTCATGAGATGCTCCTTCTTCTTTAATCTGGCCGGTCATGACACGGCCTTGTCGTGATCCCAAAGACTGCCTAGCAATCCGATTGAACACGCCGTGTAATGCATATGTCCCTGTCATAAAACTTTCTTATTTTCCCCTGCTTAGAAGGTTGTTTATTGCCTGCTACCCGCGCGACGCCTATGCCTATGCCTATGCCGGAATGAATAGAAGTACGCACGTAGAGCAACAAAACGGATGATCGTGGCTACGACGTTGGCCACAGTCAATACGATCAACTCTGTCGTTGCTGAGGCATGAGGATTCACCCACGACAACCCCACAAGGGATGACGACGTGACCAACCAACACACGAGAAAAATAACCAAACCACTCAGCTGATCTTTGGCCGCATTTTTTCGGCCGGATATGCCAAAGGTGAATGCCCTATTGGCGGCCGTATTTAACACTGCCGTGATCAGAAGGCACAGAAAATTGTTAACTTGTGCGGGTAAAAACGCCGAGAAAGCCAAATAAAGGACGGCATACGCTACCGTCGAGGCGACTCCGACAATGCCGAATCGCCAGACATGCCTAAAAACTCTGCTGGGGTTCCGGCCGACCCTTCACCCCCTCCAACACCGGGGGTTCAGATGTCCTCGACGATCGACGGAACGAATCAAGGTTTATCCGATGAGACGCAATATTTCGTCTCACTCTCCACATTCCACGCAAATCCTGCAACGCAGTTTCGACGACATTAACGCGCGAATCAGGATCATCAGTCCAATCGACGGGGACCTCATGAATCCGGTACCCAGCTTTTTCCGCGAGGAGCAACACTTCCGTATCAAAGAACCAATTGGGGTCTTCGACATGAGGCAAAATGGCGCGAGCAACGTCGGTACGCATTGCTTTAAAACCACATTGAGCGTCGGAAAAATGTGCTGACATCATGAGACGAAGCATGTGATTATATGTCCGCGAAATAAATTCACGCTTTGAACCACGAATAACATTGGCTGACCGAGCTAACCGTGAACCAATAGCGATATCGGAATGATCAGAAACCAATGGCGCTAATAACGGAAGCAAAGCATGCAGATCGGTGGAGAGATCGACATCCATATAAGCCACAACATCGCATTGCGACTCCAACCACACCTTCTTCAGCATCCGGCCACGGCCTTTTTGGTCCAAATGGACGCGACGAACCGACGGCAGCTGGCGCTCCAACTCCCCCGCGACGATCCATGTGTTATCGATCGACGCATTGTCAGCAATCGTGACCATTGTTGTGAATGGCACCAGGCTCGACAGACTCTCCACCAAGTGAGGGATGGAGGTGGGCAAGGAGGTGGCCTCGTTGTACACGGGAATGACGATTTCCACGATGGCCTGGCGTGGATCTGTGGGATGATAGGATTCAGCTTTCCCCTGAGCTGAGTCACCCGGCGCGGCAGGCGTGTTCTCCCCCGTGGCAGATGAGCTCTCCTGCGTGGCGGTGGACACCCGTGAAGCGACAGTTGAATGCTCCGAGTCGGCACGAGAATTCAACGTGGATACAGCGGAGCGGGTGTCACCAACGGAGGCTCCCCCAGCGACGGCACTGAGATCAGATGGCTGTGCCGTCGGTGCGAAGGAGCTGGTCTCGATGGTCGGATTCTTGGACTTACTGGTATACAGCGCATGAAATGTCATGGCCTATACTCAAGTATTCCCCGCTGGCAGGTTTGGAAAAATAACCTTTAGAAAATCTGTCACGGAAAACTTAGATATTCTTCCCAGAAAAAGTTGAATATCTTATTCCACTACAGAGTTCGCACCCGCTGCGTGAGCAAAGAGCTTGGGCAACGTACTTGTCCAGGCCTCTCTCAATTCTGAGACAGGGAGCATGATCTCATCTGCTTCATCAGTGCTAACCCTGACCCGTACTTGAGCGGACGTTTCCTGTGAAGACCCACATGCGCGTGAGGTCACAGAACCCAACCGCAGCACAGGGATGCCACAGCGTTTCGCAAGAGAAACTAGCTTGTCACCGTCTCCATGGGCGCAGGCGACCACGACTCGGTTAGCTGATTCCGAAAACAGCGCGACACAGGGATCCGCGTGAACCTTGGACACATCCACGTCCATGCCGACGCCAGAGATCATCGCCAATTCGGCCAGGGCCTGCGCAAGTCCGCCTTCGGACAGGTCGTGCGCGGCAGTGACAACCCGCGGCGTGTCGGGATCAGCCTGATCGCAGAAGAAATCAGCCAGGGCCGACGTCGCTGCCAAATCGACCTGCGGAGGAAGCCCCGAAAGCGCGTTATGTTTCACTTGCTGCCAGATGGAACCGCCCAGCTCATCATGGGTCTCACCCAAGAGATACAGCTCTTCGAACTGGTCATTGGCCGATCCCGACGTCGACGCCGATGAATCATCGCCAGCATCCGATTCACTCTCGGGGAAGGCCGAGCGTTCCGTCGTTAAGCCACCAAGGAGGTGGTTGATGTGGTGATCCACCGAGGTCACGACGCCCGCAACACCAACGAGCGGCGTCGGCAAGATCGCCTCCGACCCCGTCTGGTTATAGAACGACACGTTGCCGCCTGACACGGGAATGCCCAGTTCACGGGCACCATCGGCAAGGCCATGCACGGCCTCACGGAACTGCCACATGACGGCGGGGTCCTCCGGGGAACCGAAGTTGAGGCAGTTGGTCACCGCCACCGGACGGGCGCCCGTCACAACAACGTTGCGGTAGGCCTCCGCCAAAGCCAGGCGGGCCCCCATGTTCGGATCGAGCTTCGTGTACCGCCCCGACGCGTCCGCCGACACGGCAACGCCGCGGCCGGTGGATTCGTCGATGCGCAACACTCCGGCGTCGGCGTTCTGTGCCTCCACTGTGTTCCCCATGACGTAGCGGTCATACTGCTCGGTGATGAACGCGCGCGAACACAATGCGGGGGAAGCAACCATGCGAAGCCACGTCTCGCGCAACTCGTCGGCACCCTGAGTGCGGGCAAACCCCTTAGTCTCGACACCGGGTTCTTGCAGGTCGTCCTGCCAATCGGGACGCTCATAGGGGCGATCATAGACAGGCCCCTGATGCGCAATCGTGTGCGCCGGCGCATCCACCACAACCTGGCCGTGGTGGCGAATGACCAGATGATCACCATCCGTGACCTCGCCGATCTCCGCGCAGGTCACGTCCCAATGGGCGCAGATCTCCCGGAAACGATCAACGTTCTCCGGGGTGACGACGGCACACATGCGCTCCTGGGACTCCGACGACAGGATCTCGGCCGCAGTCATGTTCTCCGCGCGCAGCGGCACCGCGTCGAGGTTGACCTCCATGCCGCCGTCCCCGGCAGCAGCGAGCTCGGATGTTGCGCAGGACAATCCCGCGCCGCCCAAGTCCTGAATCCCGACGACGATCCCGGCGTGATACAGATCCAGGCAACATTCGATGAGGACCTTTTCGGCAAAGGGGTCGCCCACCTGAACCGACGGCAGTTTTCGCTCAGCGCCATCTTCGAAAGTGTCTGACGCTAAGACGGATACTCCGCCAATGCCGTCCAGTCCTGTTCGGGAACCAAAGAGCATCACTTTGTTCCCCTTACCAGAGGCGAAGGCCAACTTGAGATCGTCCACTTTTAACGTCCCAATGCACAGAGCATTCACCAACGGATTTCCGGCATAGGACTCGTCGAAGACGGTTTCTCCACCGATGTTCGGCAAGCCCAGGCAGTTGCCGTAACCGCCCACACCGTCAATCACCCCGGGGAGAACGCGCTGGGTATCCGCCGCATCGGCTGGGCCGAAACGCAGCTGGTCCATGACGGCGATCGGGCGGGCGCCCATGGCCATGATGTCGCGGACAATTCCGCCGACGCCCGTCGCCGCGCCCTGATGCGGTTCGACATAGGAGGGGTGATTGTGGGATTCCACGCGGAAAGTCACCGCGTTGCCGTCGCCAATATCAATCACACCGGCGTTTTCGCCAATGCCGGCCAGAATTTTCGACGACATTTCTTTTGTCATCGTTTCGCCAAAGTAACGAAGATGCACTTTGGAGGACTTATAAGAACAGTGCTCCGACCACATGACGGAATACATTGCTAATTCCGCATCGGTAGGACGTCGGCCCAAAATATCTTTAATTCGGGCGTATTCGTCGTCCTTCAAGCCCAATGACGCATAGGGTTGCGACGCATCCGGGTCCGACTGAGCGGCAGCAACCGTGTCATTCACCTGAGCAGCCGTAAAACTTTCGACTGCATTATCAGCGGCCGCATTGTCAGCGCCCGCGTCGGTGCGCGCAGTCTCTGTGGACTTGAGCATCTGGTCATCCTCGGTATTCATGTCAGTCTTATTCGTTTGGTTCTTATTCGCTTGGTTCACCATCGCTTACACTCCCACCGAATCAAGAACCGAATGAATCAAACCCAACCCATCCGTTGACGGGCCCGTCAGCAATTCCACCGCGTGCTCCGGATGCGGCATGAGCCCGACGACACGACCGTCGGCACTGGACACCCCGGCAATGGCATTCACTGAGCCATTGAAATTATCGGTATATCGAAAGACGACGCGACCTTCGTCTTCCAACTGAGAAATCGTCTCCGCGGGCGCTTGGAAACGGCCCTCACCGTGCTTGGCCGGCACCAAAATCTTCTGGCCCTGTGTGAAACCGGCAGTCCACGGGGTGGATGTGCGTTCTACCTGCAAGTATGTGTCCACACAATGAAAATGCAGGCCCTTATTCCTGGTTAACGCTCCTGGAAGAAGGCCTGCCTCTTGCAAAATCTGGAACCCGTTGCAAATACCTAGTACGGGAAGTCCCTGGTGAGCTCGTCGCACGACCTCACCCATCACCGGCGCTAAGCTTGCCAAAGCGCCCGCTCGGAGATAATCCCCGTACGAAAAACCGCCCGGCACGATCACAGCATCGACGCCTTTCAGGTCGGCGTCAGCGTGCCATAAACGCACCACCTCGGCACCACCCAACCGGGCCGCGCGGGCAGCGTCGCCGTCGTCGAGGGTGCCGGGGAATGTCACCACACCAATACGTGGCATTAGTTAGCCCCCTCGTTCGCGCTGGTTGAGGTCACGGGGGTGGCGTCGGAATCATCGGCACGCTCGGCAACGACGTCATAATCCTCGATGACGGTATTGGCCAGAAGCGTCGATGCCAACCGGTCCAGCTCCTCGTCGGATACTGAACCGTCGACATCCAGCTCAAAACGCTTGCCTTGGCGGACGTCGCGAACCCCATTCACCCCGATTCGCCCCAACGCCCGCAGAACTGCTTGCCCCTGCGGATCCAAAATCTCGGTCTTCGGCATGACATTGACAACAACTCGAGCCACAGTGGCGCTCCCTATCAGGTCAGTTGACTACACCACCGACAACATTACCGAATAGTTGGGGAACTCAACCAATTGAAAAGCCAGCTAGAGAGGGAGGTTGTCCTCAATCAGATCCAGAAGGGCATCATCTTCGGGATCGACGTCGCTGCGGAACCGACCCAGGACCTCCCCCGAATCCGACAGAACAAATTTCTCAAAGTTCCACTTCACGTCGCCCGCTTCGCCATTGTTATCAGCGGTTTTCTTCAACTCGGTGTAGAGCGGGTGCTCATTGTCCCCATTCACATCCGTCTTGCTGAGCAGCGGGAATGTCACACCAAATTTCGAAGACGCGAACTCCTTGATCTCCTCATTCGAGCCGGGCTCTTGCTCACCGAACTGGTTGCAGGGAACGCCGATGACGAAGAAGCCCCGCGCCGCGTATTCCTCGAAAATGTGCTCGAGAGCTTCATATTGCGGCGTAAAACCACACTCGCTAGCGACGTTCACAATTAAAAGAACGTGGCCTTCCCACGAGCGCAATGTTGTTTCTTTACCCTCGATCGTCGTTACTGGGATGTCATAAATACTCATACCCCCAGAGTACGCGTGTCTGGGGGCAGAATATCTAGAAATATTTAGTCGTATTTAGGCGCGCTGATACTCGTCGACATCCACCTGAGGCGTGGGTTGAAGTTTGTCGGCGGGGTTCTTCACGGAAGGATTGCGGAGGTTCACGTCCGACTCCATATCTTCCGGAGTCTCCACGTACGGAATCTCACCGGACAACACGGCGTTAACACGATTTCTATCGACCGTGTGGGTCCAGACGCCCACAACCAGCGTCGCCACGGAGTTGCCGGCGAAGTTCGTCAAAGCCCTGGCTTCAGACATGAAACGGTCGATACCAGCGATGATCCCGACACCATCCAACAGCTCAGCCCGGTGTGCCTGGAGCCCACCAGCCAGGGTTGCTAGTCCGGCACCAGAAACGCCAGCGGCCCCCTTGGACGCAATCATCATGAACACCAAAAGCCCAATTTGTTCACCCAAGTTAAGGGGTTTGTGCATAGCGTCGGAAATAAAAATCGACGCCATCGTGAGGTAAATTGCGGTGCCATCCAAATTGAACGAATAACCGGTTGGAACGACGATACCCACGGTAGATTTATCAACACCCACGTGCTCCATCTTGCGAATCAACGTGGGCAGCGCGGACTCTGACGACGACGTCGCGAAAATGAGGAGATACTCGCGGGCTAAATACTTCACTAACTTGAAGATATTGAAACGGGTAAAGGCATAGAGAACCAGACCTAATACTCCGAAAATGAAAATCACGCAGGTGACATAGAAGCACAGCATCAACAAAACGAGCTGCTTGACGGCGTCGAAACCGGTGGACCCCACAACCCAGGAAATGGCGCCGAAAGCACCAATAGGGGCTGTCCACAGAACCATCATCAGAACTTTAAAAACAAGCTTTTGAACCTGAGCAATGGCGGATAATAAAGGCTCCCCCGCTTTGCCCATCGACTGAATAGCAAAGCCACACAGGAGTGCAATAAACAAGGCCTGAAGAACAGAACCGCTGGTCAGCGAGGAGAATAACGTATCCGGGATAACGGACATAACGAACCCGCTCAGCCCATGAGCGGCTTCTTTATTGTTATCGACAAACGACATTCCCGACCCAGCCTCTGGCATAGCCAAGCTGGATCCGGGTTTAACGATATTGCCGACGACGAGGCCGATGGCCAGGGCGAACGTCGACATGACGATGAAATACACGAGCGAAATTGCGCCGGCCCGTCCCACCGATGCTGCTGCTCGAACAGAGCCGATCCCCAGCACGATCGTGCAGAAAATAACGGGCGCGATCATCATTTTGATCAAGGCGACAAAGAGTTTTCCTAATAACTCGAATTTGACCGCCACGTCTGGAGCAACAAGCCCCAGAATGACGCCCGCAAGAACGGCAACAATGACAGAGATATAAAGCCAGTGGGACTTATCTTTTTTCTCTTTTTTGGGTTCGACGATCCGAACTGGAGAGGAGCTCATGAGCTGAGATGCTACAGCCGGGTTCCCCTGTGTGGGTAATCATTATCGAAAAGATTACCCCCGAACCAGAACACCCGGCCGCTACGACGTGAGGGATTGATAGTCCTCGTCCGAGACGGGCTCCAGCCACTCGTTGCTGGTCTCTTCCCCAGGCACCGAGATAGCGATATGGGAAAACCAGCTATCCGCCTTAGCGCCGTGCCAATGCTTCACATTCGGCGGAATGACCACTGTGGAACCTTCCGTCATGCTGACGGGGGTCTTGCCCTCTTCCTGGTACCAGCCTTCCCCCGCGGTGCACATCAAGATCTGGCCACCGCCGCGACGGGCGTGGTGGATATGCCAGTTATTCCTGCATCCGGGTTCAAAGGTCACATTGGCGATCCCCAAGCCCGCCTCATCAAGCTGGGCGATGGGTTGTAAAAATGACTTCCCGACGAAGTATTCGGCGAATGCGTCATTGGAATCACCCGTGCCAAACTTATTGACTTTGTCGAATTCATCTTTACTCGTGATTTCCATGGTTATGACTCCTTATCGTCATTTTCTGCAGTTTTGTCTTCTGCAACGTCATTTTTCGTCTGGCTATTAATCGCGGCCAGGGCATTAAGGCTCCTTGGGAAACCAATCCAGGGCACGCAAACCGCCAGAGCACCCAAGAGAATTGCGCGATCATTCCCCACTGCGAGGTTCCCTGAAACATGGGCCCGAGCTTGCGGGTCACAGCCGCCCAAGGAAATGATGGCCACCCACGTCAACAATTCCCTGTCAGCAAGACTTAGCGCTTTCCGGGTGTACGTATCACCGAAACAATAGGCTGACAAAGCATCTTGAATGAAACTCTCATCCTCGGGTGCATTCTCACGCATTGTGTCGATTCCGTCGCCAAACATTGCTTTCTGCGCGGCAATTCCTTTGGCCAGGCGATCGTCCTCGGTCACCGTCGATTGGATGTCGACGGGAGCGTCGACAAGTTTGTCTAGCTCCTCTAGTCCGTGCCGGGCGCGACTGATCCCAACGTAGGGCGCTATTTGGTGGAAAACTTCCTGTAGCTCTTCCGCTGCAACACCTAGATGAAGGCCTGCCCGCAATAAGGCGGATAATTCATCGCCACCACTCGTGGCCACGCACGCCACACTGACCAAGATCTTGCGTCGGTCATCGAGCCCACTGGCAGGCCACATCTCGCCAAAGGCAAACCGGTCGGTGATCTGGTTAAACTCGTCGCGCACCCGCGCTGAGGAACCCAGTGGCGAATAGTCGTGGTCGAAGACTTCACGAAAGACGTCCGGTATGGATCGATGGGTATGACGTGGATCTGGCTGTGCGTCTGCATCAGGTTGTGAAGCTGACATGGTGACCTCCTATCACGTGGTGCCAGTCATATTCACACGAAGCCCCCTCATGCACAATGAACAGAAAGGGTGTAATTGTCGAATAATCAACACTCTATGCCGAAGTGGTGATTATCCACCCGGCGATGATGGAGGCACGATGACCAACACTGCCGAACGCGACGATTCGCGTGACAGCTCTGCAGAGCAGGGCCGTCCCCAGGGCCACATCGATCGTCGTGTTGCCAAAACACAGGCGGCTATCCATCGTGCGTTAGAAGAGCTCGTCTGCGAAAAACCTCCGCATCGAATTACTGTTGCGGAAATTACCCGGCGCGCAAATATCCACCGGAAAACCTTTTACTTGCATTACAACTCGGTGGAGGAACTCTTCCGCGAGGAATTGGAATCAATGAAGCAAGACTATGCAGAGATTATTGATTCAATTCCTCCAACAATGACTATTGCGGACATCAACCGCGTATTTTTCGACTTCGCCACGCGGCAAGGGCCTTTATTCGAACAGCTCGTAGTGTCCCCCGAATATCGGCACTATGCCGAGCGTTTCTTCCACATGAATCTCATCCATAACCGGGCACGGCATAATCCGTATGCGCATCTGTCCCGTGAACAGCAAAACACCATCAATACTTTTCTCGTAGCCGGCACCTTGGACATGTACCGTCAGTGGATTGCCGATGGTAAAACAATGCCCCTCGATGAGCTGGTCACGCTTAGCACACAGTTGCTCAGCCATGGCGCAGCTCAATTTCGGGATTGATGGGTTTAAACGGCTGCATCCTCGGCGACGCCGGCGCGGCGAATCATCCAGGCATATTCAAACGCGGTCTGTTTCCACTGCTCATAGCGGCCGGACACGCCTCCGTGGCCCGCGATCATCTCGGTTTTCAGACAAATGTCGGACCCTGGAATAGTCGCGCGAATCTTCGCAACCCACTTGGCCGGTTCCACATACAGCACTCGGGTATCATTCAGGCTGGTCAACGCGAGGATAGGCGGGTAGGTGTTCTCTGCCGACACGTTGTCATACGGAGCATATGACGCCATGTAGTCGTACACCTCGGGATCGTGAAGGGGGTCGCCCCACTCATCCCATTCGATCACGGTCAACGGAAGCTCCGGCATGAGGATCGACGTCAAGGGATCCACAAACGGGACGACGGCTTCAATCCCAGAAAACCGGTCTCCCGCCATATTCGCGACGGCACCCATCAACAGGCCACCGGCCGATCCACCAAGCGCAACCATGTGCTTGTTGTCAGTCACGTTCCGGCTGATCAAGTCATCAGCAACGTCAATGAAATCGTAGAACGTGTTCTTCTTAGCCAACGTTTTGCCGTTGTCGTACCAGGATCGGCCCATCTCTCCGCCACCCCGAACATGCGCGATGGCGAACACGATGCCCCTATCGAGTAACGACAGTCGCGCGATCGAAAACGCGGGGTCCATCGACGCTTCATATGATCCGTAACCATAAAGAATCGTCGGATGAGGGCCGTCGGTGGGGAGACCGTCGGAATCTGTCTTCCCTTCGAGATCTGCTCGGTAGATCAACGAGACGGGAACTTTCGCGCCGTCCCGGGCTGTCGTCCACATCCGGCGTGCAACATAGTCAGATGGGTCATATCCGCCCTTCACTATCCGCTGCTTGCGCACCAACCGTTCACCCGTCGCCAAGTCGTAGTCAAAAACCAGGCCGGGCGTCACGAAGGACTCGTAGGCCATGCGGATATACGGGGACTCCCACTCCGCATTTCCCCCGGTGCCGGCGCTGTAGAGTTCCTCATCAAAATCGATAGGCTCGAGATTCCCGACGGTGCCGTCGGCAAACGAGAAAAGCCCCAACTTGTTAATGGCGTTCTCGCGGTAGCCCACAACCATGTGCTGCGCGAACACATCCATTCCCTCGATGCGACGGCCTTGCTTATGAGGGATCACAACGTCCAGGTCGTCCAGGCTGGTCAGCGGCGTGGCACTGGCCATGCCGAGCTCAAAGTCCGCGCCATGCGCGTTATGCAGCACGATCCAGCGATCGTCTCCACCGATAACGGCATGATCAACGTCATATTGCACGCCCGTGTGCCGGGGCAGAATGCACTGCAATTCACCCGTCACACGCTCGGGGTCAACCGTCTTCGACTCTCCGTCACCAGTGACCCCCAGGTCTAGGAACCACACCTCCGACGTGACTTTGGATCCGACTTCGACAAAAAGGTACTTCTCCGAGCGGGTTGTTCCGCACCCGACCCAAAAGCGCTCGTCGTCCTCACGGAAAATGCATACGTCCTGGTCCGTCGGGGTGCCGACGCGGTGACGCCATACCTCGTTCGGGCGCCAGGAATCGTCGACACGCTCATAAAACAACCACTCCGAACCGACCCACGTGGCTCCATACCCGATGCCGTCGATAGCGTCGTCAAGAAGCTCACCTGTCCGGAGATCCTTAATGCGCAGGTCAAACCGCTCATCACCCGTCGTATCCGTGGAATATGCCAAGTAATTTCCGTCCACCGAAACACTCGACGCACCGAGCGAAAAAAACTCCGCCCCCTCAGCCAGGACATTGGAATCAAGAATGATCTGTTCATTCTCGGGCGCAGACTCGGCATCAATCGCCGGCGGAGTCCAATCCTTGGTTTTATCCCCCGTCGAGGACGCCGGAACCCGGCACGACACCCCATAACTCTTCCCCTCGAGGCTGCGGCCGTAATACCACCAATCCCCCGAACGAACCGGAACGGACAAATCCGTCTCCTGCGTCCTGCTTTTAATCTCCTGAAAAATCGAATCCTGCAAAGGAGCTAAATCACGAGTGCGGGCCTCGGTGTACTCGTTTTCGGCCCGAAGATAAGCCAAGGTCTCAGGGCTTTCCTTATCCCTCAGCCATTCATAATTATCGACGACGTCATGCCCATGATGCGAGCGCGTCGTCGGATGAATATGCGCCGTCGGAGGGATCGGCGCGCCCGAGGAACTGTACTGGAGGGAACCCTCGTCGGGGTCCGTGGAGGCTACGTTGCGCGGTGGGTGAGTTGCGTTATGAGCATCATCAACGTGAGACATAGCCACTACCCTACTGTTCGCCCCGGACACGATCATGTGATGGCGTCGAAAAGTAGGGATGAGCTGCGCGTATAGCGTGCCCGGCTGGCCTTAGGTTGACGGACCTTACGCTGACGGGCCGATCCAGTCGGCGAACTTCAAGCCCGACACGCGTTCGTAGGCTTCCACGTACTTGTCGCGGGTGGCCTCCACGATCGAGCCCGGTAGCGCTGGTGGTTGCACTCCGGATTCGCGGGACCAGCCGGACTTCGGACCGATCAACCAGTTACGCAGGTACTGCTTGTCGAAGCTGGGTTGGCGGTGACCTTCGCGGTACCCTTCCTTGGGCCAGTACCGCGACGAATCAGGGGTGAGCACCTCATCCGCCAATTTCACGTTTCCGTCAGCGTCCACGCCGAACTCGAACTTGGTGTCGGCCAGGATCAGGCCGCCCTCCTCGGCAATAGCAGCTGCTTGAGAGTAGAGCGACAGTGCTGCGTCACGGATCGTTTCCGAGCGACGCTCCCCCAGGTGCTCGAGAACGTAGTCGTAATCGACGTTCTCGTCGTGGCTGCCGAACTCTGCTTTCGTCGCGGGAGTGAAAATGGGTTCCGGAAGCTTCGAGCCCTCAACTAGGCCCTCGGGAAGCTCGATGCCGCAAACCCGGCCGGTCTCGTTGTATTCCTTCAGACCCGAGCCGGTCAGATATCCCCGGGCAACGCACTCGAAAGGAATCATCTTGAGCTTTTCGCAGACTAAGGCGCGGCCCAACGTTTCCTCTGGGATCCGCTCATCGTCAACGGGGCCAACCAAATGGTTCGGCATATCGAGCTGCTCGAAAAAGAACGTGCTCATTGCCGTAAGGATTCTGCCCTTATCCGGTATTTGGGTATCCAGAATATAGTCGAACGCAGAAACACGATCCGACGCCACCATCAACAAAGTGTCGTCGTCAATTTCATAATTTTCGCGAACCTTTCCCGCGGAAAGGTGCTCATATGAAGAGAGTTCAGGGCGCATGGCCCGGTATGTTACTCCCCTGAACCCGAAAACCCGATTCATATCCCCACAATGGCGATTTACCGCGCTGTGCAGCGACGACCTCTCACCGGTTAACTGCTAACGGATGAACCGCTAACCGATTAAACGCGTGGCTCGGGCCACATCGGGAAGAGTGAGAACCAAGGCCAGCCGCCAGGTGCCAAAATCGTGGCCGCCGGGAACCTCACGGGACGATGAGTCGATTCCAGCGCTCTGAGCCAACCCATTCATATACTTCAAATCTCGAACGGACGACTTGTCCGACTGGCCGGCAACAAAGACACCTTTAATCCCCGTGAATTTTCTTCTCTTTAGGATATCTTCCGGATTAACCCGTAGATAAGCATTGAGGTTCCCGCCGAAATACGTATCCGCGTTTCCTTTGGCCGACATGGTCCCCGGGGTGCGGTCGCCCGAAAAATCAAGGAAATAACGGTACGGTTCCGGATTATTCACGATGGCCTGGAGCGCACATGTTCCGCCATAGCTCAGGCCACCGATGGCCCACTGGGTCGGATCATTGGATACCTGAAAATACTTTTTTATTTGTTGCGGAACGTCAGTGTCCATATAGGTCTGCACTTTGGCTTTCTTTGTATCAAAGCACCCTAAATCCTCGTCATCATTACCGGTCGTATTAATGGCCACAACCACGGGCGCCAAACCGTGGTGAACGCGCTCAAAATGATGAAGGGTCTGGCCCGCGTTGCCGATCTCAAACCACTGCGACGGCGAGCCCGGCAAACCATTCATCAGCACAACTACCGGCAACAATGGTCGTGGATTCGCAAAATAGGCCGGTGGTAAATACACCCGAGATTCCGTCGTCTGGAAATGAGATACCGGCGACGGGATCATAAAGGGAACAAGCACACCCTTGTTTCGTGGTGAAACCCCATTCCACGCTCCGGCAATCGTGCTGCCCTGAGGAGGAGTGAAGGAAGTCGATGTTCCCTTGACATCGGCATATTGGGCGGTGGTGTACGGCTCCTTGCCAACCAGAGAATCGACCGACGGGTACAGAGCAAAACTATTATTCACTACATTGACGCACGCGACAGTGCCACAGACGAACGCAGCACACGCCCCAACAACGCGCGCCACCGACTTCCACCTGATCGACGCCCACCGCTGCGAAAAGCTGGCGCGTGGCTTCGATGAACGCGGCCCCGTCGCGCGCATCCTCTTGAACCAGGGCACCAACCGGGTTTGACCCCGCGCGCAATAGGATCCAATCGCCAGGCCAATCAAAACAATGAGGGCCCAGCCTGCGACATACACACCAATAGCGGTCCCGCCACCGAACGGCTTCCAGGTTTTTCCAGGACCAGCCACACCAAGGCGGTCACCGTCGTCACGCCGCCGAGCAGCACACATGCCAGGCGAGTGGCATAGCCGACGCCGCGTGCGCGTGCCGTCGATACGAAGAAGAAAGCCCACACCAGAATGATGACAACACCATTGACTAATGAGGGCATCGTCCCCACGAGGGAAATGTCTCCAAGAATATGCACCGGCCCATCATACGGTTACGCGGCACGGAATGACTGGCCATACAGCGGTGTTCCGCCGAATGCCTAACCGTGCGATGAGCTGGGCCGGCACACCCTCTACACAATGTCGCCAGGCATGTATGCGGCAGCGTCGGGGTGCTCCGCCACAATGTCTTTCACACGTGCGACAACTCGATCAACCTGCGAACCCGCTGCTCCGATGAAGGCATGGCGGTCCGCAATCGCTGCATCCAGCTGTTCGCGGTTCAACGGGAGCCGATCATCGGCGGCGAGACGCTCGATGAGGTTTTGCTCTGTGCCTTTCTCGCGCATATCAAGCGCGGTGGCGACGGCGTTCTCTTTAATGATCTCGTGGGCGGTTTCGCGTCCCAGGCCAGCGCGAATAGAGGCCATGAGGATGCGGGTCGTCGCCAAGAATGGCAAATACCGTTCTAGTTCCTTATCAATCATGGCGGGGAATGCGCCAAACTCTTTGAGAACGGTCAGTAAGGTTTCCACCATTCCGTCGAAAGCAAAGAAAGCATCCGGCAGAGCTACACGGCGAACAACAGAACAAAAGACATCGCCCTCATTCCATTGCTGACCCGCCAGATCTGCAGCCATCGTTTGATAGCCACGAAGGATAATCTGCAGACCACCGATACGCTCACACGAACGGGCATTCATCTTGTGCGGCATTGCAGAGGACCCCACCTGCCCCTCCTTGAACCCCTCCGTGACCAGCTCATTTCCAGCCATCAAGCGGATGGTCATAGACAGCGACGACGGCCCCGCACCCAACTGCACCAACGCCGAGATCACATCCAGGTCAAGGCTGCGTGGGTACACCTGCCCGACCGAATCGAACCGTCGGGAAATACCTAAGTATTCCGATACAGAGTTTTCCAACTGCTCGAGTTTGGTTTCATCCCCACCGACGAGATCCAGCATGTCCTGGGACGTTCCCATGGGGCCTTTAATCCCGCGGAGTGGATACCGCGAGATAAGGTTTTCCAACCTCTCATAGGCAACCAGAATTTCATTAGCTGCCGACGCGAAACGCTTGCCCAACGTGGTCGCCTGAGCAGCGACATTGTGGGATCGCCCCGCCATCACCTGATCGCGGTAGCGAACCGCACAATCAGCCAACGCCCGGAGAACCGCCACCATCCTGTCCCGCACATGTTCCAGCGACCGGTGCACCTGCAGCTGTTCAACGTTTTCGGTGAGATCCCTGCTGGTCATGCCCATGTGAATGTGCTCATACCCAGCCAGGGCGTTGAATTCCTCGATGCGCGCTTTGACGTCGTGTCGGGTGACGCGCTCACGCGCAGCGATGGAATCCAGGTCGATGCGGTCAATCACCGACTCGTAGGCCTCGATAGCCTCGTCAGGAACATCGACGCCGAGCTCTTTCTGCGCGCGAAGAACGGCGATCCAGAGCCGACGCTCCATGATGATCTTGTGCTCGGGGCTCCACAGATTGACCAGCTCTGGCGAGGCATACCGATGCGCTAGCACATTCGCTATGTCTTTCTTATGTGTGCCGGCCGGAGCACCAGTGCTGCCCTGGTCGGGTGATGTGCCCTTGCCTGTGTCGACGGAATTGGTACGCGAGTTGTCCGTTTTGTTCTCAGCCACACTATCAGTCTAGGGGGCTACCAGGGCCATAACCAGCCACGACACCACCCGGATATGGCAGACACTTTTACCGACACACTAATCGGAGTTACCGACGCCGGGCCTCCAAGAATGGCTTCAAACGACGGCACGCTTCCCGCATCTCTTCGGGTGTGCCCGCGTAGCTCACGCGGACGTACTTCTTGCCCAGCGCTTTGTCGGCGCTTCCATCAAAGTCAGTCCCCGGAGAGACCGACACACCCGTGGCGTCAAGGAGCTCGTGGGCGAAGGCGACGGAATCGTCGGTGTAATTCGACACATCAACCCAGAAGTAGAAAGCACCGTCGGAGGGCGCGAAGCGGGGCAGTCCCACTGCGGGCAGCTCCTTGTTAAGAATGTCGTGGTTTTCTTTGTAGCGCTCGACATGTACGCGAAGCTCGGCCAGGGCATCATCGTCGAACACGCGGGTTGCCGCGATCTGCGAAAGAGCGGGAGCACAAAGAGAAATGTTTCCTAAGATATTTTCAATCGTTTCCCGTAGCGTCGGATCATCAGGAATGATCAGCCAACCCAAACGCCAGCCCGTCATGGAGAAGTACTTAGATGTCGAGCCAATAACCACGGCACGATCGGAAAGCGACCTCGCCGTCACGGTCGGCCGACCATAACTAATTCCGTGGTAAATCTCATCAGAGACCAACACCGTGTCAGTTTCATCGCACCACTGTGAAATTGCGCGCAATTCGTCGGGATCAATAATTGACCCTGTCGGATTATTTGGCGACGTAATCAACACCATATCCGGCTTATTCCCCGCCTGAGCAAGATCCTCAAGGTGCTTACGGGTCATATGGAACCGGGTTTCGGCCGTCGTCGGGATATCAATAAAGGAATTACCCAATGCTTGAAGAACATTGCGGTATGCCGCATACCCGGGGCTCGACAGGGCAACCGTCCCACCGAAGGGCAGGCACGCTGCGAAAATGGCAACGAATGCGCCCGAGGACCCCGTCGTGACAATAACGTTATCGGCCTTGGTATCCGTCCCATATGTTTCGGAATGCCACCGAGCAATACGCTCACGCAACGGTTGAATACCTAACGCTTCAGTATATCCCAGTTTGTCGTTTTGGATGGCTTCAATAGCAACATCTCGGACAACGCGCGGCGCGGGAGTAGACGGCTGGCCGATACATAACGGCACCGTGTCATGCTTCTCGGCTTCTCTTTCCGCGGTGCGGGCCACCATTTCCATCGTATAAAAAGGATCGGCATGGCCGCGTTGAATTGCTAAGCCATAATCCTTTCCAGAGCTACCCGAATTTGAATGCTGATCCTCCGAATAATTCATTCCGCTGTAATCGGCTGACTCCGAATTGTCACGTCCCACTGTTACTCTGCACTCCTCCAGATCAGTTTGCGATGCCAATACGGCCCTCGACGGCCTTCTGAGCAATATCGCGCCGATAATGCCCGCCCGGCAACGATATACCTTCCATCTTTCGATACACCTTTGCCCGTGCTTCGTCTAGATCCTTGCCGACGCCAACCACGCTGAGCACACGTCCGCCCGAGGACACTAAGCGGTCGCCGAGCCGCGCAACACCCGCGTGCCGGACGCCGTCGTCCTCCGTACCGGGCTCCGCGCCCGAAATGGGGTCTCCCTTTCGCGGTCCCGCTGGGTACCCCTGGGCGGCCAACACCACCGTCACGGCGTAGCCATCTTTCCAGGTCAACGGGGGTACATCTGCCAAGTGGCCCGTCGCCACGGAGTTCAGCACCCCTGCCAACGGAGTATCGAGAAGCTCCAGCACCGCTTGAGTTTCCGGATCCCCAAAGCGGCAGTTGAACTCGACGACCACCGGACCTTCCTTCCCCCAGGCCAAACCCGCGTAAAGCAGCCCGTTAAAGGGGCAGCCGCGCTTCACCATCTCTGAGGCCACCGGCTGCACGATCTCATCAACAATCCGGTCAACGGCGCCCTCGGGCAACCACGGAAGCGGTGCATAGGCACCCATTCCGCCCGTATTGGGACCCGTATCTCCCTCGCCAACGCGCTTGTGGTCCTGAGCCGGCAACAAAGGCACCACCGTATCGCTATCTACCAGGCAAAACAGGGAAATCTCCGGACCGTCGAGGAAGGACTCCACCAACACCGGGTGACCCGACTCCAATACAGCGACCGCATGGTCGCGGGCTTCGTCGCGGTCCTGTGTCACAACAACACCTTTACCGCCGGCCAGCCCATCATCTTTCACGACAAACGTCGGGCCAAAGTCGTTCAGGACAGCGTCGACCTGATCCGCCGATGCCCCTGGTTGCAGGGACTCCGCCTGGGCAGTACGCACATTAGCAGCCTTCATCACGTCCTTGGCGAACGCCTTCGACCCCTCGATCTGCGCAGCCTGGCCGCCCGGCCCAAACACGGGGATATGAGCGTCGCGAAGAGCGTCCGCCACCCCAGCGACCAGCGGTGCTTCCGGACCAATCACCACCAAATCCGCACCTAATGACGTCGCTAAGCCAACAACCTGCGAGCCGTCGTTGATGTCGATATCGGGGTGAAGCTGCGCGATCGCGGTCATCCCATCATTACCCGGGGCGACGTGCAGCCCACTCACCTGCGAATCTTTGGACAACGAATAAAGAAGAGCGTGCTCACGAGAACCATTACCCAGGACAAGAATCTGCATACCCAATACTCTAAGGCACCCACCTGACATACAAAGCTTTTTACCCACTTCGGAAATAGCTACCCTGGACTTATGGCTACCGTATTCACGAAAATCATCAACGGCGAGATCCCAGGTCGGTTCGTGTACCGCGACGACACCGTCGCCGCATTCCTCACCATCGAACCCATCGCGTACGGTCACACCTTGGTTGTCCCCATTAAGGAAGTTGACCGGTGGACGGACCTGAGTCTCGACGAATGGGCGCATGTTTCTGCCGTCGCCCACAACATTGGCCGCGCCATTACCGACGCCTTCGACGCGCCTCGTGCCGGCATGCTGATCGCGGGATTTGAAGTTCCCCATGCTCACGTCCATGTCTTCCCGGCTTCCGACATGTCCGGCTATAGCTTGCAAAACATCATGCGTACCGACGATACCGACCCGGATGCCATGGACGCTGCCGCTGCAAAGATCCGCGCGGAGCTGACCAAGGCCGGGATCGATACCGGAGTCGACGACAAATAACTGACGGTGAATAGCTGACGATGCTCAAAGTGTCTCGACGACTGCGTGGGGCGATGACCGCGCATCCTCTGCACGTGAAACCGCGGATGCTTCGCCCCCGCGGGCATCAGTGGGCTGGTTCGTCACGCGTGCACCCCTACACCGACGAGGATGGGCGTTTTCATCGTGGCGAGCGGATACCTGCCATGGCGCATGTTCCCGATATGGGGCGGGTGCCGGAGCAGGATTTTAGCCCGATAGCGGATGATGAAAATCCACCGCTGCTCTGTGTGCACGGGATGATCGGAGCGAAAGGCAATTGGGAAGTTCTTGTTCGGTATATCACGGACCGGCGGACTTTTTATGTTGATTATGGCGAGGCAGGTACCGCACCCGTTGATGAATGTGTCGATGAATTAGCGGAACAGATTATTGATCTGAGCCAAAAGATTCACGCTCGGAAACTTATTCTGCTTGGTCATTCTCGGGGTGGATTGATTGCGCTTCTCGCTGCGTCGCGGCCTGAGGTTCAGAGTGTTGTCACAATTCGCCGGATTATTGGGTTGGGTGGCCATTTTTCGGGAATTCCTCGGTGGAAACTGTTACCGAAAGATGTGTCCTCGTATGGCCCCGTTCTTTCGGTTTTCTTTCGGTTGACGCACAGGTTTGCATATTGGGCCGTCGGCGCGTCGGCTGAAGATCAGTTCAAGGACTCGCCGGATTTGCAGCGGGCGTTACGCGGAGTCGATCGGTCGATAGAAGTTATTCCCATCGCTAGCAGCACCGATTACATTGTGCGGCCCAGTGCTGCGTTTGATGTGCCGACGGACCACGTGACGCCGGTTCTTCTTCAGGATTATTTTCCCGGCGCGAAGATACTGCACAATTTGTTGCCGCGCGACGGGCGGGCCATCGCGATGGTGAAGGCTGCCATCGCGAAAAGCCCTATTCGTGGGGAATCTGCTCGCGAGGACTCCACCCGCAAGAATTCTATTCGTGGGGCAAAAGAACAGTAAATGTGGTTCCCTCATCGACGACGCTATCGACGGTGACTTTTCCACCGTGCTGTTCCACTAAACCTTGAACGATGGATAAGCCCAATCCGGAGCCTCCACCCTGATGTCGTGATCGGGATGAATCGGCTCGGTAGAAGCGCTCGAAAATGTGCTCACTATCCTCTGGCGGTATTCCTACACCATTATCGATGACCCGAATTCGCACCGCTTTCTTCTTCGGTGACGTTCCCAGGGTCGAATCGTCCAGAGCGATGCGCACGGCAGCCTCTGGACCTGCGTGTTTGAGGGCGTTCGTCATCAGGTTGGTGAGAACCTGGTGAAGGCGGGCGCTATCGCCTGTGACTATGGGTGGTTCCACGCAGTTGTTTGTCATGGAAATATCGCGATCAGGATAGTTGACTTTCATGTTCTGAATAACACTGATTGCGACACTGAGGATATCGACACTCTTGTGTTCCAATGGACGCGAATTATCCATCCGTGCAAGATCCAAAAGGTCTTGGACTAAAACGCTCATTCTTTCTGCCTCGGCGGAGATACTATCCAGCACAAGGTTGAGATCGTCGGTTTGGCCCGTCCGATAGAGCTCCGCGTACCCGCTGACTGATGTCAATGGCGTACGTAATTCGTGAGATGCATCGCCTATAAAACGACGCATGGTTTGCTCTGCTTCGCGCGCTTGTGCTTCTGCTTTGCGTGCAACGCGAGCATTTTCCTGAGCTTCTGCTTCACTTCGTTCCACTGCGACGAAGGATTGCTCAATTTGCGCCAACATCTTGTTCAGCGACCGTGAGAGCGCACCGACTTCGGTGTCCGGCGGCCATTCTGGGAGACGCTGAGAGAGGTCACCGTCGGCAATTTTTCCAGCGACGCGTTCCACGTGGCTGAGAGGCCGGAGTGATCGTCGGACAACGTACCAGGTCAGAATGAGGAGCACGGCGAGGACGAGCATTCCCAGGCCGGCTTCGAGGAGGAAGAGTCGGGAGATTGTGCGCTCGTTGTCGTCGAGTGAGACCGCGACGACGACGAGATCGCCGTCTTGGCTTTTCAGCGCCATAGCGCGCCAATGTGCTGTGGATTTCGAACCTCGGGCGGCTGAGACGGTAACGGGGCCCGTCTCGTGGGTGACCGAGTCAAGGTTGGGGTAGGACTCGAACCCGTAGTCGTAGGGCACGACGGACCCGTCGGAGTGTGTGACCTGCACAAAGTATTGGCTAGGAAGCCTCGGGTTTTCGCTGTATGCGCTTTGCACGGGCAGGCGGCCTTGCTCGATGAAGGGCGAATGCGCTGTGGATTCCAGCGAGGCGTCGATGCGCGACTGCATGAATTCCCTCAGCGTGGAGGTCACTGCGAGCCCGGTGAAGAACATTCCACCTGCGGAAATCACCATCACGATAATGATGAGCGACGTGTGCAGGGGCAACCGCGAGAGGCCGCGCTTAGCTGCGCCTGTGTGTTGTTTGCGTTCCCATTCTTGCCGACGTTTTTCGCTATAGCTTCGTGGGCGCGTTGTTTGCCGCCCCGGCGGAGCAACCGGCACGCTTTTCTTCTGTGCTGAATCGTCGTCGTTGCGGGAGGACTCGACGTCGTTGCCGGACACGCCCGTGGGACTGGAGGAGTTGGCTTCGTCGACGTTGGCGGAAGCGTCGTGGGGGACGTCGGCGTCGTGGATGGCGCCGTCGTCGGAAGCAAACGTTGTGGGAAGTGCCCATGAGTTCGTTTGATCGATAGCACTGGGCTGCTGCGCGGCTACCGGCTGGCTCGTGTCAGCGTCGTTCGGCGCATCACTCTTTTTCAGACGTTGTAACACTGCGTTGAAACGCGAATGTAGTGAAATGGCAATGGCCCCTTACGTTAAGCAATCGAATAACCGTTACACGATCAAATGAAATTCACCGGTGCACCGCACATCGGTCTACCCGTGCATCCAGATGGCAATACTCGTTACGCCCTGGGTGTGCGGAGAACGTATCCCACGCCTCTGACGGTCTGAATCAAATGCGGCTCGTCCTTATCCACTTTCCGACGCAAATAAGAAACGTAAGATTCAACAACGTTTCCATCGCCACCGAAGTCGTAATTCCACACATGGTCCAAGATTTTTGCCTTGCTCAGGACAACTTCGGCATTAACCATCAAGTAACGGAGCAATTTGAATTCCGTCGGGGATAAATCCACGTATTCCCCTGCCTTGGTTACCTCATGTGAATTGTCATCCAGGGTGAGGTCGGCGTAGGTGATTCGTTGATCGTCATCCACTTCTGGCGGGCTGACGCGGCGAAGAATCACTTTCAAACGCGTAACGACTTCTTCCAAACTAAACGGTTTGGTGACGTAATCGTCGGCACCAATTGTTAAACCGTGAATGCGGTCATCAACGGCATCTTTGGCCGTCAGGAAAAGGACCGGCGCATCGTGGCCATCCGCACGGAGCTTGCTCAATAGAGTGAACCCGTCCATGCGGGGCATCATGACGTCCAGAATAAATGCGTCGGGATGGAACGAACGTGCAATATCCAACGCTTCCCCACCGTCACTCGCGGTCGCGACCTCGAAACCTTGGAACTTCAAAGACACTTTGAGAAGCTCTACGATGTTTGCTTCATCATCAACAACAAGAACGCGTGTGGGGGCTTCAGCAGAACTCATAGTTCCAGTGTGCACGATTACTGATGATTTGTCTGCATACACCGCATATGAAGTTACTGAGCACTTTCAGCCTGTTTCCTGTACGTCGGGTGTGAGCATCCTGGGAGCCTAGTGTACGAATGCTGTGAACGCTCAGCTCACGTGCAATCCGCGTAAACTTAGCAACACCAACCGGGAGGCGATGCATCAGGTGACTACCCACCACATCAAGGCCAGTACCCGCAGGTCACTAGTCGGGTGGACTATCGCGATTATTGCGACGCTAGTTGCCGTAGGACTCTGCCGGGTAGCGCAGCTTCCCTCCCCTCTCATGTTGGGCGCGATGGTGGGTGGGCTCTGCGGAGCGATCATCGCGAGCACGCGGATCCGGCCGCCGCGCTCCACCATCGGTCCCTCGCAAGGCGTTATTTCGCTCATAGCGGCAGGCCCTTTGGTTAACTCTTCCCCGGACCGTTTGGCGTCCTACGCGCTTCCGTCACTTATTGCTATTGGGATCACTTTGCTTCTCTGCGCTGCCTGCGCATGGGCGATTACGCGTTTTTCAACAATCGATTCACCCACCGCAGTCATGTCAACGCTCGCCGGTGGGGCGTCGGCAATGTCTGTTCTTTCCGAAGAATTGGGCGCAGATTTCCGATACGTCACTGTTGCCCAGTATCTCCGCGTTTTTATCGTTTCCTTCTCACTACCATTTTTAATTCCACTACTGGTGGGCGGAGATGTTGATGTTGGTTCAGAACCCCTCGTAAACCTTTCCTCCCACTCGATAATGAACTGGCTGGTCGTGCTAGCCGTGATTACTATTCCCGGGTGGCTTGCCAGTTTTACCCCATTGCCCGCACCCCGCTTGCTTGCCCCTTTGGCCATCGCCATTGTGATAGGCGAATGGCAACCACATCTCATCTCGATACCTGGTGTTTTGGAAGCGGCCGCATTTGTTTTGATTGGTTGGCAAGCCGGTGGAGCTTTTGACCGACAATCATTGGTAACTAACGCTAAACGCCTTCCACTCGCATTCCTGTGCATTATTGTTCTGATGGGGGGATGTGGCGTTATGGCCGGAATACTCACAGCCCTAGGCCTTGGGACGCTCACTGAAACATATTTAGCGACGACGCCCGGCGGCCGTTATATCGTCCTGGCTATCGCACACGACCGTGACGCGGGACCAATTGTTACCGTCATGCAGGTGACCAGGATGATCGTCATGCTGATTGTCACTGCATTTGTGCCTCAGCTCATCCGCGCTTTACGACGGATCAAAAATACCGCCACGCACCACTAAAAAGGTGGATGTCGGTGGCGGCAGGTGACCTGCACAGAACTAGGCGTACTGGCTGGCTGCTTGAACCGTGGACGGAACGTAGCTGCTTCCGAAGAGGTACACGTGGCTAAGCAACATGCTTAGCTGGTGCAACGGAATAAGTTTCCGCCATCCTTTATTGAGAAAGCCCTCACTTTCATAGCCTTCGTAAATAGCGTCGAGCTTGGGAGCTCCGAAGAGAGCGAGTGCGGCGAGATCCGTCAGTGGGTGTCCGCCGTGGGCACTCGGGTCAATCAGCACCGCCCCGGACGAAGTCCACATCACGTTGCCCGCCCATAGGTCTCCATGGATCCGAGCTGGAGTATCGATATCGTCGAAATCGCCATCGCGAAGACGCTCACACACAGCCTCTACAGCCTTGTTGCCCTGTTCTCCCAAGGATGCTCCGCGCTGCGAACTGTTGATGCGCTCCAGCGTCGGCATGATGCGAGCCTCCGCATACATTTCACCCCAGTGGTCATAATGCTTCAAGCTCAGCGGCATTAACTCATCATTCGGGCCGTGAAGGCCATCGCCCTCCCAACCGTCTGGGCCAGCGCCGAACGCCACAGCTCCTGCCTCGTGGGTGTGTGACAGCGCAGCACCGAACTCGCGGGCAAACCGGGTTGAGGCGCGACCATTATCCAAACGCTCCAGGACAAGCCCACCACCAGGGACAGAATCGTCCTGACCGAAAACCTTAACGACGCGTGCCCCACCCGACGATTCAGCCTCGCGCAGCCAATTCAAGCCGACTGCTTCCCATTCGGCAGCCCGGCCATGTGTGTTCTTCGTAAACGTATCGTCGTCAATAAAAGCCATGCCCCCAACCGTAGACGTTTACGTGCCTAGGGGTGACATCATTTTTTCTCTAACGATTTTCATGGCTTTTATTCACCGTCTCTGGTGCAATCCGAGTTATTGCTATGAATTTTCCTTACGGAATGTACAAGTCCCCCACCAGATACCAGCAAAGAAAATGACAAGAGACCACAGAATCCCCCAAGTCACTGTGGCAGCATCAGGGTTTTCCGCGAAGATCGCGCGAACAGCGTCGACAATATATCGAGTGGGCATGAAGTCCGATAGCCGTTCGAGCCACGCGGGAGCAAGTGACATCGGTAAAATAATTCCGGATAACAACAGAATAGGCATGATAAGCATATTGGTTAGGGGACCCATGACGTCTTCGTCTTTACTGGTCAAAGCCAGTGCATTCGATGCCGCTGCCGACGCTGCGCCGGCAAAGAGCGTGATGATCATGCCTAAGATCACACCAGCGATGGGTGCTTTCATTCCCATCGCATAACCCAACGCGATGAGGATGGTGGACTGAACGCCCAGTTGCGTCACATCGCGCATGAGGCGCCCACATAACAGCGCAGTCCTACTAGCTGGGGTAACGCGCTCAGCTTCGATCACTCCGTCACGCCACTCGGCGATAACGCCGAAACCGACGAACATCGCCCCGAAAACAGTCAGCTGGACCAACAAACCGGGGACAAAGAACGTGTAGGCGTTCGTCGCACCGAATTGTGCTGTCAAGGGCTTAAGTAGGGGGCCGAACAACACCAAATACATCACTGGCTGCAATAAGCCGATAATGATCCAGGCGGGGTTACGTAAATTCATGCGCAATTGTCTGCGGCAGATAATGAAACTCTCACGGAAGAAATTAGATATACCCATGAAATATCCTCAAAAGATTGTGGAGAATTAATCTCGCAGCGATCGACCGGTTAGTGATAAAAAGACGTCATCCAGGGTAGGGCGCCGGACATTGAGATCAGCGATACCGATCGACTTCTCGTCTAATGCCCTAATCAGATCCGGTAGCACATGGCCGGAGTTATAGACGTCTGCCTCTATCAGGTCGCCACTGAGCTTCGGATCAGGGGTTGTCGACGCATCTGCTCCTGACATCACGCGGGTGATGATCTCCGCGGCATCAGCCTGCCGCGTGGCATCGTCAAGACGGAGAGAAACATGATCCCCAGACACCGAGCTCTTTAAATTCTCTGCCGTATCTGATGCGATAATTCGCCCATGATCGATAACAATGATCCGATCCGCTAAAGCATCTGCCTCATCCAAATAATGGGTTGTTAAGAAAATCGTTGTACCTTGGTCTTCACGGAGGCTACGAATGTGATCCCAAAGATTGCTCCGGGCTTGTGGATCTAGGCCGGTCGTCGGTTCATCAAGGAAAACGAGGCCGGGGCTATGGATCAGTCCCATCGCGATATCAAGACGGCGGCGCTGACCGCCCGACATATTCTTGGGTTCTCTGTCCCACAAACCTTCTAAACTAAATTGTTCAAATAACTCATGTGCACGACGCTGAGCATCTTTTTTACGTAGGCCATACAGCATGCCGTGATCCATCAGTTCCTCACCTGCGTGCGCGTTGGAACCGGCCGACCCCACCTGGCTGACATAACCGATATGGCGACGGACCTCCACGGGCTGGGTAGCCACATCGAAGCCTGCAACACGGGCAGAACCACTCGTCGGCTTCAACAACGTCGTGAGCATGCGAAGTGTCGTGGTCTTACCAGCACCGTTAGGCCCTAGGAAGCCAATGATTTCGCCGGGATTAACATGCAGACTCACACCATCGACGGCTTTTACCGGTTTCTTATCACGACCTCGGCCACGAAAAGTTTGGGTCAGGTCATGCGCTTCAATCATCGGCTTACCAGGGCTATTAGGCATGGCTCACATCATGCCAGAAAACAAGCCTGGTTGGAACGGACGGACAAGGCCAACTAATTTCCCATCCAGTCGCACGCATGGGCGCCCACAAATACATACACTCTCCTCTATGACTCCTGTTTCGGCGAACTCGCCACGACATGATGCACGCGCCACCGTCCCGTACGATCGCGGGCCCAGACCGATTTTCCGTGGCCGCTTGCACGAAATCGCCGCCATTTATTTCGCAGGAACCTGTACTGCGCTCGTGGCCACGACTGCTGCGCTGCATAACAGTGCGACGTTCATCGCTGCAATCGTTCTTTACTGCGTGTGTCTCCTTGGAATGCTCGCAGTGTCGGCTCTCTATCATCGAGTACCGTGGCATACGAAGCGTGCCGTCGATATATGGAGACGCGCCGACCACTCCATGATCGCTATTTTTATTGCCGGCACCTATGCACCCGTCGCGGTGTACGCCTTCAACTCGATGAGCGACGGATTGTGGATCCTCCCTACGGCGTGGATCGCTGCAGGTGGGGCCGTCGCGATCAACCTTCTGTGGCCCAACCATCCCCGCTGGGTTGATGTCGTTATTTATCTTGTTTTGGGGTGGCTGGTGGTGGTCAAAGCCACTGCGCTGGTGTCGCTTGTTCCCGTAGCCGCGTTGGTTTTGATTATCGTCGGCGGGGTTATCTACTCACTCGGAGCCGTTGTGTACGGGATCCAGCGCCCCAACCCGTCCGAGCGTTGGTTCGGCTTCCACGAAGTATTCCACGCCAGCACCATCATCGCGGCCGCGTTGCATCACATTGCTATCTGGTTATTAGCAGTGGGTTAAGAATGTCGAAGAAAGCGCTTAGTAATTTTGCAGTTATGGCCGATTAATCGACTCGAGGTAGTGCGAACACTTTCTCGCGACTTAAGCTCCGAAAACCGGAGTAAAGTTAATCATATAAAACGTTTGAGGTTGTCTATCACGATCTAATTTTAATGACGCAGCTCTAAAGACATTAACTATCTCTAAACTAACATTCCCAGAGCGGATGGTCTGACCAGTTACGAGGGGCTCCTGTCCGCTCCAGTGGCACTATAGGATTATGTGGGTAAGTATTCATTAAGGCTGGCAAACGCTTTGCCGGCGATAAATGAAGCTGGTGGTGCAAGTACTGAATTAAGGACAGCTGACCAAATGTACGATTCATTTTCCCGGCTACTGAGTTCAGCCGTTGATCATCACCGAGCTTGGGCTTAATGTCATAAACACGATTAAACATCCGAGCATGATGGGCGGCGTAGTTACGAACAATATTCAACGATTTGAGCCAAGATTCCAATTGGGGAGCAGTCAACGCACATCGCTCAGCAATACGGTTCCGCACGATATTCGGCGACATGCCGAATAAATAAGACAACATACCCCAGTCCATAATCTCCACTGCTGCCCATACCGGCAACTCACCACCGTATTTCTTTTTGTGGTGAGTAACGAAAACCTCCTTGGAATTGTCCAAGGCCCCTTCGTATTTTTCTAGCCAGACGTCGTGTACCCTACGATTGCCTTTTCCGCGTCGCTGTTGCGCCCGAGCACCTAAGCTTTTTGCGTCAAGATAGACCAATGGATGAACACGGCCTAATTCATATCCGAGCATTGTTCGAATGGCCATCTCAACACGATCTAACTCCATAAAAACATCGTGTCTAAGTCGTTCGTCAAATTTATAAAGCTCAACCACTAAATCAAAGGACGCACCCTCGATGAAACTATCGAACCTTCTCCGAGTTCCATAGTCGAAGTGACGCATCGGATACCAATACCCCGACAGGCGGTAATAGCTCAGCCACGCCAAAATATCCTTGGCGCGATCCTGATTCTCAATGTGCATCCCCCGCGCACAAAGGAGTTTGACCTGGTCATCGTAGGTCACGAAGCGTTTCGCCGGACTCAATGCTCTGGTGCCTTTCTAAAACAAAGACCGGCCCTGGACTCCCATCGAAATGGGCAGCGGAACCGGTCATGTTGTAATTAAGGATACGTGCCGGTTCGCGAAAATACAACAAGCTCAAAGTACCCGGCGAACCGAGACCGAATTGCACCAACGTCGGAGATGGCAACAAACACCAAAACTCCCTTAGCCATCGCGCCTTCGATTAGAGGTGAAGAAATCTATGCAGGCTACGGAGTGCGCGACGAGACCACACCCCACAGCGCAATTGGCGCTGTACTTCAAACCTTTTCGGCGAGCTAGCTTATAACGACGCTTACAAAGGCCACCATGACACGGTGCAGGTGACCTATTATTTGGACATTTTTTGGACACTTTCGGCCTAAAACTCGCCTCAAAGGCAACTGCCCCTCAACCCCCGACCTGCTATTTTGAGCTGGAGATGGGACTTGAACCCACAACCTACGGTTTACAAGACCGTTGCGCTACCGATTGCGCCACTCCAGCACACTGGACACTGACCCGCGCCAAGCATGAACACCCGGCCAGGCCCCGTTAACCAGCCCCGCCATAATACACATAACTGCACCAACAACGAAACAAATACACCACCACCAGCGCAAACAGCCCCTATCGCTACCCCACTCGCCCACACCGTAGTTTCTGTCGTAGCCTGTGACCACAAAACATTCCTCACCCCACCGATCCCGATCAGCGAAGGCAACGATCTCCCCATGGATTTTGTCTCAGGATTCAGCCAGGCATTCCGCCGCGTCGCTGGCTCCCGCGCCCCCGGCACCACCGCCGGCGGGTCCAATCCTGTCGCCACCATCGACGCCGTCAAAGCCGCCCCGGCACCGTCGCCACTGAAGCCCATCGACTTCACCAATGCCGACGAAATCAACGCGGTGCTCGACCTCGCCGCCCGCATTGGCGACGTCCTCCTAGCCAGTGGCATGAGCAACGGGGACGTCAAAGCCCACATGCACGCGATCACCGAAACATACGGTATTCACGACGTCCACGTCGACATCACCCTCAACACCCTCATGCTGTACACCACTATGGGACCCACAGAAGGTGCACTCTCGGCGTTCCGCGTCGTCAGTAAACTCAGCATGGACTTCGCCCGATTAGAGGAAATCGACGTTCTTGTTCGACGCATCCTCACCGGTGGATTCACGCGGGCAGAAGCCGCCGACGAACTCCACGAAATCGTCACGGCGCCGCCGACTTACAATTCGACCTTTGTGCTGATCATGTGGGGCATCTTCACCGGATCGGTGGCATTCATGATCGGTGGACACCTACCCGAGGCCGTCATTTCCTGTCTCTCTGCCATCGTCATCATGTGGGGATCCGCGGTGCTGGCCGGGCACGGGCTGCCCTTGTTCTTCCAAAACGTGTTCGGCGGGCTCGTCGCCCCCGTTCCCGCTGCCCTGGCCTATCACGTGGGCCAACACTATGGAATAGAAGTCAATCCGTCGGTCTGTATCGGCGCCGGGATCGTCGCCATGCTGGCCGGGCTCACCCTGGTTCAGGCACTCCAAGACGGCATCACGGGAGCGCCGGTCACGGCCTCTGCACGATTCTTCGAAGCCGCGCTCTCCACGGGCGCCATCATTGCCGGCGTTGCCTTCGGGCTCAATATCGCCTCCCGCCTGGGCATTCCTCTCCCCGGATTTGAGGGCTCGGCGTCCACCAACGTCGTGCAAAACGTCGTCATTACGGTGTCCGGGGCGCTGGCGGGCGCATTCTTCGCGGTCGCGTGCTTCGCACGTCTGCGATCCACGGTCATCACGACGGTGACCACCCTCATCGGTGCCGCGATTTACTACATGATCCTTATCCCCATCGGCTTCGGAACCATCGCGGCCTCGGGCATGGCGGCCACGCTCATCGGACTGTTCGGTGGTCTGCTCTCCCGCCGGTACATGATCCCCCCGCTGATCACCGCGGTCTCCGGCATTACCCCGCTCCTACCTGGTTTCGCTCTCTACCGCGGCATGTACTCCCTGCTTAACGACCGGCCGTCCATTGGGTTCTCCTCGATGGCCACTGCTTTCGCCATCGCCACGAGTCTGGCGGCGGGCGTCGTTCTTGGTGAATGGATTGCGCGCAGACTACGACGGCCCCGCATCGCCACCGCTTACCGCGGAGTCCGCAATATCGTCCGACGGCCGCTCGCGGTGAAGGCACGCACCAACGGGTCGCGCGTCAACGGTCCCCGGACTAATGGCCAACGAACAAACGGCCAACGCGCCAATGGCCGTGGGGCCCCTCGAACGCCGAACACGGGATCCATCCGGGCTCGCTGGCGCAACCGTTCCTACCGAAACACAAAAGCGCGCTCGCAGTGGCGTCGTCGATAAGAACCGATAAAACCCACGGTGGCGGCTACCACGAAACCGACCGCGTGAGCTACCATTACTCTGTTCACCATCCATCCCAGGAGGATTTTCCAGGAGGATTTGTGCCCCCCAAGGTCACTGATAAACGGGCAACCAACGCAGAATCACTGCACGCCGTCGAAGAAGAAACAGCTATCGCGGCCCAACGCATCGTCGCTACATATGCAGAGGACTTCTTTGACTACACCACGCTGACCAGCATGTTGGGCGTCGAACCCAAAGGGCTGATCTACCGTCGAGTCGCCAAAGAACTCGGTGAACCCGAAATCCCCGGCAAGAAACCGGAGAAGAAAGCAGCCAAGAAGTCCAGCAAGAAATCGACCGGTAAGAAGTCCACCGGCAAGGGCACGAAGAAGACCAGCAAGAAGTCGACGAAGTCTTCAGCAAAGAAGAGCACGAAGAAGTCGACCAAGAAGAGCACCAAGAAAACTACGAAGAAGTCGTCCGGATCCGCGGCGAAGAAGAGCACGCGGAAATCCACCGCGAAAAAGTCGACGGCCAAGAAATCGACGGCTAAGAAGTCCTCATAATTAGTCGGGGTAATTCATAGAGGTATTGAGCTTTGGCTTCTTAGTGAGGCCGGGCTCGACGGCACGACAAGCAGCGACCACCTAACGCGCCACACGCGCGGAGGTGGTCGCTTTTGTGTTGCGGGGGGTGGTCGCTTTTGCGGTTCACCCTTAGCGCGGCACAACGACGATGCCGAGTGCTCGGCCATCTAGGCCGTCGCGAACACCTTTCCGCTGAGAGCCTTGACGGTTCCCGCAGAGGCCGTTAGCCAGTGGAGAGTCAGAAGGACGAGGAACCCGAGGCTGACCCAGTTCATCCATTCCCAGCCCGTCCCATGTGAGAGAAGGTGGCTACCCAGGCACAACGTCCCCACGGGGAATGTCAGCGCCCACCACGAGGGGCTAAAAGGCATGCGTCCAGCAAATCCTCGAATCGTGCAGAAGGCCGCGTAAGCAATCAGTGGTATTCCACAAGCAAGGATCACCTGCCCATACAGATTGGCCGCCGCTTGAACCCACTGCTGCCCCGCCGGAGTAATCACAGCGTCGATCTGGTGGGCAATAGCTTGAGCTGCAGCCGTGGATTGGCCAACGATACCGAGGGGAATCCACGCCGAGGCAGACGCTGCCAGCGGCAGTGGTGAGCGTCGCCACGCATGTTCATAGGCCACAACAAAAATGATGGCTCCAAGGGTCAGGGCAACGAAGAAACAGCCGACGCTCACGATCAGCATGGTCATACGAAGTGACATCGTCGAAATATGGGACAGCTGGCTTGCACCCGTTGTTGCAGACACCATCGGCGGAACGATGGGCAGCCCCCACACCGGACGCGGCTCGGACCAGCGATTTCGCACGACTACCAGCGCGAAGCCAAAGGCTGTCACGATGCCGAGGATGGTGCCGATCCACCAGAAGGTGAGATCAATACTCCACCCGAGGCCTTGGGCACGTGCTAGCCACTGGATCGGATTCGCAGCCGAGTTGTGAGATCCGGCCCCGGAGCTGGTGAGCTCATCAAGAACAATGGGGGTAGCTGAGCCAAGAGAGAGTATCCCCATCGACACCATTCCCCAAGCCGTACATTGCTCAGGGTGGACGATCGACTGATGGAAAACCTTAAACTGACGGAGACACCGCCCGACGAACCCCACAGTCAGGCCAACAAACGCGATCCAGCCGATGACCAGGACGACTGCAGCTGCCGTCAGAGTGGCGTCGGCAAGAAAGCTACCTTCCCCAAACCGCGGTAATGCGACAGAGACCAAAAGGTTAGCGAGAATCCCGGTACCCATAATCGAACCGAACCAGGCGGGGCCGGCCGGTGGGACGATGGCAGGCTGCCGACGAGGACCGGACGAGCCAGGGTGGGGACGGGCTGGTCGAAGGCGGGAGGACACGGGCTCGGCCGAGGCGGTTTCTGTAGCAGTCATGGTCATAGCAACGAGCCTATGCATCATCATTTAGCCTGAACAGACACTATTTCTTTGGGTAGTCACAAGTATTTCCTGTGACTGTCACAAGTACCCTAGGATGGGCCCATGTCACTTGCTCATATCCCCGATCTCCGCACCTTGGAAATACTGGTCGCTATCGCCGATACGGGGTCCCTCGGTGCGGCGGCGCGGCAGATGGGGATGACTCAGCAAGGTGTCTCTGAGCGGGTGCGCAGCGCCGAATCTATTCTGGGCTTCACCCTGGTCAGCCGCACACCACGGGGCACCCACCCCACGCCCCAAGGCAGGGAATTTATTAACCACGCCCGCGACGTCATCCGCAGCGCGAACAGCTTGGCGGACACTGTCTCCTTCGACAAAGACCCTACTCACCACATTATTCGGGCCGCTGCCAGCCAGACCATCACCGATCACTACATTCCGCGCTGGATTGCCCACCTCACCGACACACACCCCGGAGTCCGGTTTGCCATCACGACGGGCAATAGCCAACAGGTCGCCCACACGATTGCCAGTGGGGACGCAACGATCGGGTTTATCGAATCCCTCTCGCTCCCGGAACTCAAAGGCATCCCTACCGAGGATTATTTCGACAGCACGGTCATTACCACCGATTATCTCACCCTCGTGGTCCGACCCGATCATGAATGGGCCGGGCTCGGCCACGTATCTCCGCTCACGGTCGCTCAAACGCCGCTCATCGTCCGCGAACCCGGTTCAGGTACCCGGTCCACCATCGAACGTGTACTCCCCCAGGCTCTTCAAGCACCCTTCGCCGAACTCGAATCGGCGACCGCCATCAAGTCAACAGTCTTGGCGACGCGGGCCCCGGCGATCCTTCCCCGCTGCGTGGTGGAACAAGAGATAGCCGACGGCCGGTTAAGCGAAATCACTATCGACGACACCCGCCTGGCACGGCCGATTCGGGCCTTGTGGAGGAAGGGCACAACGCTACGTGGATCCTCGCGCACGCTCCTGGAGGCGGCACGGGCCAGCGCGGCTCGGGCTTCGGCGACGAGATCCAGCGCGGCACGAGCCACAACAACGCGGGCTGCCACGCAAGGACGAAAAAGGCACTGAGATCACAGCGACCACGGGGCTAGGCCGCAGTCGCTGCACTGGCTCCTTCGGCACTACCCTGGAAGACAGAAACATCCGGAGCACCCATCAACCCGAACGAGGTAACAACACCATGTCCTCATCCGACAACACCACCGGCACCGACACGCACGCCGACGCATCCACCGACGACACCGTGAAAGACACCTACTCGTTCATCGTCGTCGCTAACCGTTTACCCGTCGATATTGAGATCGACCCCGACGGCACCAAGCACTTCGAACCAAGCCCAGGTGGCCTGGTCACGGCACTGAAACCCGTTCTCAAAGAACACGAAGGGGCATGGATCGGCTGGCCCGGAGCAACATCCGAAGGGCCCACGGCAACCCCCGTCGCCGACCCGTTCACCACCGACGAGGGCATCACGCTGATCCCGATGGGGCTGACCAAACGGGATTACGCCGAATACTACGAAGGGTTCTCCAACGCCACATTGTGGCCGCTCTACCACGACCTGATCGTGACGCCGATCTTCAACCGCGACTGGTGGGTGACGTACCGCGATGTCAACACGCGCTTCGCCATGGAGGTGGCCCGACGCGCGGCCGAAGGCGCAACAGTGTGGGTGCAGGATTACCAGCTGCAACTGCTGCCCGGCATTTTGCGGCAAATGCGCCCGGACCTGAAAATCGGGTTCTTCCTGCACATTCCGTTCCCACCGGCGGAGCTGTTCCGCCAGCTGCCGTGGCGTGAAGAACTGGTCCGTGGTCTGTTGGGCGCAGACGTAATCGGGTTCCACTCCATCCACAACGCAACCAACTTCCTGGAACTCTCCCGCGACGTCGGCGGGTTCGCGACACCGAGTACAGGCCAGCCGGATAGCCTGCCCGTCCGCGGCAAGGCCAGCATGAGGGAAATTACCGCCACGATCACCGCATCCGACGGTCGCCCCGTCGGCGTCGGTGTGTTCCCCATTTCCATCGACACGAAGTCGGTGACCGCCGCCGCGAAGGACGCCGACGCGGAAAAGGTCCGCTCTGAGCTGGGCGATCCTGAAACGCTGATCCTCGGCGTCGACAGGTTGGACTACACGAAGGGGATCCTCCAGCGCCTCGAGGCGTACGAGGAGCTCCTGGAAACCGGTGCGCTCGACCCCGAGACCACCACATTCGTGCAGGTGGCGACGCCATCGCGCGAGCGCATTGAGCACTACAAGGTGGCGCGTCGGCAAGTGGAAGAAGCCGTCGGCCGCATTAATGGCCACTTCAGCAGCATTGGGCACTCGGCAGTGACCTATATGCACCGGTCGATTCCGTTCCAGGACCTCGTCTCCTATTACAAGGCGGCCGACATTATGCTGGTTACGAGTCTGAAGGACGGCATGAACCTCGTCGCTAAGGAATATGTGGCGTGCCACCCGGATGGCACGGGGTCACTGGTACTTAGTGAATTTACGGGTGCCGCGGCCGAGCTTGATGGCGCGTTCCTGTGCAACCCGCATGATATTGATTCGATTAAGCGGCAGGTGCATTCCGCGGCGGTGGCAAAGAAAGAAGACCTGCATGACCGCATGATGTCCATGTTCAACGAAGTGACCGAACACGACGTCCACGCCTGGGCATCGGCATTCCTCGACTGCTTAGAGAGTGACAATGACTAACAGCATTCCCGACGACAACTCCGCGGGCGACGACTCCGCCGCCACCCCTTCCGACGCAGAGCCCTCCACCGCGCACGTCTTCATGGAGGACACGGAGGAAGATATTGAATGGCCCGCGGGGAAACGGCTCCTCTACGCCATGTTGGACGCGGGCTTGGATGCACCCTACGGCTGTACCGAGGGCGAATGTGGCGCCTGCCAGTGCGTCGTCGAACCCCATAACAATGCAACAACGCACATGGTGCACAACAATGTGTTGGATGAGTACGACATCGCCGACGACATGACCTTAGCCTGCCAAACTTTGTCCGACACTCCCGGCGGAAAATTCGACGTCAGCTACGACTTTTAGGAGAACGAGTGTTTACCCCGTCCGATGACATTAACCGGGCCCTTCGCACCGCTGCCCACAGCCCCACACTGATGCTGGCCAGCGACTTCGACGGCTGCTTAGCGCCGCTCAACAAAGACGCCATGGCCGTCACCGCGAACCCCACCGCCATGAATGCCATCATCGACCTCGCCCACATGCCGCACACTTTCGGCGCACTCGTCTCCGGGCGGGACATCTCGAAACTCGAACGCCTCGCCCGCCGGACCGGACCACAGGGACAAAATATTGCCGACGACGGCCCCGACGATGTTCGCGACATCTCCGGGATAATTCTGGCGGGATCCCACGGAGCTGAAGCGAATGACGGCAGTGGCGTCGAACCCAATGAGGAGCAAAAGAAGCTCCTTGAGCGCATGATCCGTGAGGCACACGCCGTGGCCGATAGTGCTCCGCACTCGGGCATGTTTGTGGAGGAAAAACCGCTGGGTGTCGGTCTGCATGGTGTGGCGATGAATAACGACGAGCTGGAGCGCCAGCTGCAGCAGAAGTTCGCTGACATTCTTGATTCGCTGCTGGATGGGACGACGGGTTCCTACATGTACGGCAAGCACATTCTGGAAGCCCAGATCATGAAGGTCGACAAGGGGAAGTGGCTGGAAAGCGCCCGCGACCGGTACAACGTTGACGCCATCGTGTATGCCGGCGATGACACGACCGACGAGAACGCGTTCCGCGTCCTTCATGGCAATGATGTGTCCATTAAGGTCGGTGATTCTCACACCGCAGCTGCGTTGCGCGTTCCGGATACCGACGCTATTGCCGACGTGTACCAGCGGTTGGCCACCATGCGGCGCGAGTATCTCACTGAGAACGGAGTGTTATAGCAGCGGCGGCGTTAGAGTGCGACGTCGCGGTGGCGGCGTTGCGCAAAACCGCTGCTACGTTACCGCGGCGGACCAACAGTGCGTCCCGTGATCAACGTCGTCTCCAACAGCGTGTGAGAACCGCGGGTTGCCGATGCGTGACCGCGGGCACCACCAGCGCCTGTGGATGTCGCCACGCTCCTAGACGAAGACGCGCCGGCATTTCCCTTCCCCCGTGTGGCGTCGGAAATAAGGTCCTGAAGAACATGTCCGGCGGTGCGACCTTTGTCCTTGTTCGGCTGCGACACCGTGGTGATCTGCTGCTGCACGGCGAGGTCGATACCGTCGAACCCTGTAACCGACAGATCGCCCGGCACGGACAACCCGCGATCAGCAGCGCACTGTATCACCGCCAACGCTAAGGAATCCGTCGTACAGGCCACGGCGGTCAAGTCGGGGTGCGCATCCAATAACGCGCGGACAGCCTCGCGGGTGCCGTCGGCGTCGTTGATATAGCACTCCACGATCGGAATGTCCTCCGCCGAATCCGGGTGGGCACCACGGATCACATCGACAATGCCCTCGACGCGGTGTTTCTGCACATGCATGTGGGCAGTGCGAAGGCGCTGCGGCGACACCTCGCCCGCGTTGGCCTCACGGTCAAGACGAATGCACAACACACCAATTTTCCGGTGGCCAGCGTCGATAAGCTGTTGAACGCCGGACTGAATGGCAGCGTGGTCATCAATGCCAACGAAGGCGTAATCCTTCAGCTTCGGTGTGGAATACGGCTGATCGCACACGACAGTCGGGAGGCCGCGCGAGGCCACGACCTCCAACGTGGGGTCGTCAGAGGCGACCGAATACACCACGAAACCGTCGACGGCGGCTTGCGCGACGCGGTTAATTCCCGACGCGGCACGCCCAGGAGCAGCGGGAATGAGCACCAGGGACGAATCCAGGACCTGGCAAGACTCCGCCAAGCCAGCCAGGAAATCGACCGACGAGCGGTCCTCGAAGGCGTAGGTGAGTTCGTCGGTAAAAAGGACGCCGATCGCATCTGCCCGGCGCGTCCGCAGGGATCGGGCGGCAGGATCTGGACCGGAATACCCCAGCTTGTCGGCGGTGGCGAAGATGCGGGCGCGGGTCTCAGGCGACAGATGGTCGGGTTTGTTGTAGGCGTTGGACACCGTTGTGCGCGACACCCCGACGGCCTCCGCGAGTGACTCCAACGTAGCCTTATGACTATTTTTCGGGGATCGGCGCGGACTCATGTGTAGCAATCTTAAACCTTCGGCACTACCGGGAAAGGGCTTTCGCGTATTCCCGGGGTGAGGGCAGGCTTGCTAGGTACGGGAACTTGATTTCTGTTTTGTGCGCGCAATCTGTTTTCTGCCCTGAGATGTGCCCGAACTCTTTTGGTTATCAATAAGCCGCATTATCGGGGCTAGGAGGGGCTTAAGAAAACCAATTGACATCATATTTCATTAGTGGTTCATTGGGGGACATGCGAGCGATAAAAAATAGGCGACGGTCAGCACTAGCATTCATTTTCGCCACTGGGCTTCTTACCGGAATGGGCGGACTCACGGCCTGCTCAGACGACTCCTCCACGACGTCTGGTTCGTCGGACACCGTGAATGTCGTTGCATCAACCGCGCTGTGGGCCGACGTCGTCCACGACATCGCAGGGGATAACGACCACGTCAAGATCACGGGCCTGATCGAGGGCGATTCCGTGGACCCCCACGATTACAACCCTTCCGCCAAGGATATGGCGAAGATTAAGGATGCCGACGTCGTCGTCGGAAATGGGGCCGGGTACGACAACTGGCTGACAGAGCATGCCAGTTCCGACGCGACCGTCATCACTGCTCTTCCCCAGGAGGAGCATGATCACGACGGGGACGAGCATGATGGACACGACCACGACGCGCATGATCATGACGCGGACGCACACGAGCACGAGAGCGAAGACGCGCACGATCACGATGCAGACGATCACGCGGACAATGGTTCCGACCTGCCCACCAACCCTCACGTGTGGTACGACGTCGCCACTGTCAATAGCTTTGCAACAAAGATTGCGGACACGCTGAATGACAAGAACGGCGATATCAAGGCGTCGACCAAGGACTTCAGCGACAAGCTCCACGCTATTGATGAGAAGATCAAGGCACTGCCAGCCAAGAAGGTGGCGAGCACCGAGTCCGTGTCCGGGTACCTGCTTAAGGAATCTCCCATGGAGGATGTGACTCCCCACGGCTACCTCAGTGCGTCGTTGAAGGAGTCGGATCCGTCCGCGGCTGATGTTGCCGAGTTCACGTCGCTCATCAACGATAAGAAAGTCGATATTCTGGTTAATAATCCGCAAACTGAAGATAGTGTGTCCAAGGACCTCGTCTCCGCTGCCAAGAAGGCGGGAATCCCGGTTGTCGATATTTACGAAACACCGGAAAAAGGCACCCATTACCTGGACTTTTTCTCTGAGGCCGTCCAACGGCTCCACGATGCCAGCAAGGAGTAAGACCACCGCGTGAACAACCCGCGCACCACTCACCGCCCCACCGGGACTACTGACCGTCCCACCGGGCCCGTCATCGAACTAAGCAAAGCGAGTATCGAGCCGCTCTGGACCGACCTGTCCCTCACGCTGAACCCCGGCGAATGGCTCACCGTTCTCGGGCCCAACGGCGTCGGAAAATCCACGCTCCTTGGCGCCCTCACCGGGACGCGAAAACTGACCTCAGGGCAAGTCCATGTCAACGGGACCACCGGTTTTATCCCCCAGCAGCGCATGTTCAGCCCGACGCTGCCACTGCGCGCGCGGGACATCGTCGGTCTATCCGGTGGGCACGGTATTTTCCGCCGTCGGCGGCTCCCAGCAGCCCAAATAGACGAGGCTCTTAACACTGTCGACGCCGCGCACCTGGCAAATCGACGCATCGGCCACCTCTCGGGCGGCCAACAGCAGCTGATCCGTCAAGCCAGCGCGATCGCAACGCATCCCGATATCCTCCTGTGCGACGAACCCCTGCTCAGCCTGGATTACGCTGCACAAAAGCAAGCGATCCGGACTATCGACGCGCAACGCCGCGACCACAACACGGCCGTCGTTTTCGTCACGCATACGATCAATCCCGTGATCGACGCCACCGACCGCGTGCTATATCTTGCGCCGAATGGCCACACTATCGGCACTATTGACGACGTCATCACGACCGACGTCCTCAGCGAGCTGTACGGCACCCACGTCGACGTCGTTCACGTCAACGGCAGACTCATCATTGTTTAGGCACGTCATCGTTTAGGAGAGCGCACCACTTCATGCCCAATACCACGATCACCTGGGACACCTGGTGGAGTGACACCACCGAACTCCTGCACTACCCCTTCGTCCACCACGCGCTGCTGGCAGCCGCACTCCTCGGGATCATTTCGGGGCTCATCGCACCGCTCATCGTGATGCGACGCATGTCATTCACCGTGCACGGCACATCGGAACTCGCGCTCATGGGAGCGTCGGCGGCACTCCTCGCCGGGATTAATGTCGGTGCCGGCGCCGTTGTCGGATCGATCGTGGCGGCCATCGCCCTCGCGGTACTCGGAATGCGCGATACCGACAGCACTGTCGGCGTGATCCTCTCCTTCGGGATGGGGCTCTCTGTCCTGTTCATCTACATCTACCCCGGCAAAGCGAGCAACGCGTTCTCCCTGCTCACCGGCCAGATCGTGGGCGTGTCCGGCGCGGCTGTGGGGATGCTCATAGCCATCACCATCATCGTCATCGCGACACTCGGTGTACTGTGGCGCCCCCTTCTCTTCGCGTCCGTCGACCCCGACGTCGCCGCAGCCAGCGGCATTCCCCTACGCACGATCAGCATCGTGTTCGCCGCCCTCGTCGGACTCGTCGCCGCGCAAGGGGTGCAGATCGTCGGTGCGCTCCTCGTCGTGTCCCTCCTCATCACCCCCGGCGCGGCAGCTGTTCACGTCACAGCGTCGCCACGAAAAGCAGTCCTCTTATCGACGATCTTCGCCGAGGTGTCCGCGGTGGGCGGGCTTGTTCTCTCCCTGGCTCCCGGACTTCCCGTCAGCGTGTTCGTCACGACGATTTCGTTCGCAATCTACCTGTTCTGCCGACTGATTGGCTGGCGAACGCAACGCGTTATCGTCGGCTCAGAGACTACGCCGCGAGAAACCACGCCTGGGACTTCACATCACGACGTCAGCTCGCAGGACATCAGTCCCGATAACGTCAGCCCCGAGCCTTCTTCACCGCACGACGCTGCCGCGCGAACTCGCTGAGCACCACACCAGCGGCCACGGACGCGTTGAGCGACTCAACATTGTCCGCCATCGGGATCGACATGATCGTGTCACACGTCTCGGAAACCAAACGGGATAGGCCCTTACCCTCGGAACCGACGACCACCACGACCGGCGTCGTCCCGTCGTAAGTATCCAAAGTATGGTCCCCGCCAGCATCCAAACCGACGACCTGATAGCCCTCTTTTTGGAACTGCTTGAGCGCGCGAGTCATATTCGTCGCCTTCGCGACGGGCAGGCGCGCGGCCGTGCCCGCCGAGGTCCTCCACGCCACCGCCGTCACAGACGCACTCCGGCGCTCCGGGATGACCACACCGTGACCACCAAAGGCAGCCACCGAACGAATCACGGCACCCAAATTCCGCGGATCCGTGATGTTGTCCAGGCACACAATCAACCCCGTCGACGATGACGCGTGGGCACGATCAATCAAATCCTGAACGTCGACATACTGGTATTCCGGAACCAGCAACCCGAGGCCCTGATGCATCCCGTTGCCGGTCATCCGGTCCAGCTCAATACGCGGGACCTCCAGTACAGTGATCGCGCGATCACCAGCAACACGCACTGCCTCAGTCAGGCGGTCATCATTATCGGTGCCCTCCGCAACGTATAAAGCCGTCGCCGAAACCTTCGCCCGCAGGCATTCCACAACCGGGTTGCGGCCAACAACAAGCTCCGAACCATGCAAATTGCGCCGATCGTGACGCCCGGATGCCTTCCGCTGCTGCTCAACCTTCCGCTTGTGCGCCTTGTGGTACACGCGGTCTTCAGCCTTCGGCGTCGGCCCCTTGCCACGCAAGCCGCGGCGTCGCTGACCACCAGAACCCTTCGTCGCACCCTTCTTATTCGATTTACGAATAGCGCCATGGTTCCGCGAATGACCTGCCATTAATCCTCCTTATATCCCCAGCTGCCTATGCACTCCAGGCCCCGTCGTGTTCGGGGCCCGAACTATTCAGCGCCCGACGATCCTACTGCTCCGACAGCTCCCACTCGGCCCCAGAGGGCGTATCGGTCACAACAATGCCTGCGGCCGCCAACCGATCGCGCACTGCATCGGCCGTCGCCCAGTCTTTCTCAGCGCGAGCTTTCGCACGGATATCCAATTCTGCGCGAACCAACGTATCCAACGCGTCATGTTCCGCACCGGACTCCGCGGCAATCTCCTGCCACTTCTCGTCGAGCGGATCGACGCCCAGCACACCAAGCATGGCACGGACCTGCTCACCGGCAGAGACCACGCTCTCGACGGCATCACTATCGCCACGACGAGCCGCATCCAGCCGCGAATTAGACGAACGAACAACCTTGTGTACCTCAGCCAACGCGGCCGGAACGCCAATGTCATCATTCATCGCGTCGGTGAACGCGTCCGTGACCTCGGAGCGGCCCAAGGTGCGGTCGTTCTTGCCCGCCACACTCGACGCCGCATGAACGAACTTCTCCAGTCGCCGATACCCTGCGGCCGCCTCACGCAGAGCGTCCTCGGAGAACTCCAACATGGAGCGATAATGCGCGGACCCCAAGTAATAACGCAGTTCAACCGGCCGGACGATCTGAAGAAGGTTAGGCACGGACAGCACGTTGCCCAAGGACTTCGACATCTTCTCGCCAGCCATGGTCACCCAGCCGTTATGCATCCAATAGCGGGCGAATCCATCACCCGCAGCATGCGCCTGAGCGATCTCGTTCTCGTGGTGCGGAAACTTCAAATCCAGGCCACCGGCGTGAATATCAAACTCCGCGCCCAAGTACTTCGTCGCCATCGTCGTGCACTCCAAGTGCCACCCCGGACGGCCACGGCCCCACGGAGTATCCCAACTCGGCTCCCCCGGCTTCGCAGCCTTCCACAACGTGAAGTCACGCGGATCACGCTTACCCGTGCCCGCGGATTCACCCTGATCCATCTCGTCGAGCTTCTGGCCAGACAGGGAACCATAATCAGGCAACGACATCGGGCTCAAGTACACATTTCCGTCCACAGCGTAGCCATGGCCAGCATCGATAATCCGCTGCATGTACTCGATCATTTCAGGAACATGCCCCGTCGCATGAGGTTCCAACGACGGTGGCGTCACACCCAACTGGTCGTAGGCCCACTGGAACTCGCGCTCATAAGTCGCAGCCCATTCCCACCAGGGGCGATTATGCTCCGCGGCCTTGTTCAAAATCTTGTCATCGATATCAGTGACGTTCCGGATGAACGCCACATCAAGGCCCATGTAGGTCAGCCAATTACGCAAAATATCAAAAGCCACGCCCGAACGCAGGTGGCCAATATGCGGCGCCGACTGCACCGTCGCACCACACAAATACACCGACGCACGCCCCTCGCGGAGGGGAACAAAATCACGTAACTGACGGGACGCGGAATCGAAAATACGTAAAGTCACGCCCCCAGCTTATCGGTTCGGAGCGTGACCTAGCGAAAAACTAATCCTCGACGTCCTCGTCCAAGTCGATAATGTCGGAATCGTCCGAGGGGCCCGGCTTCTTCGTCGAGTCCTCGTCCTCCCCCAACAACTTGGCGCGGTGCCGAGCAATAGCCTCCTGGGCCTCCTGGTACATCGCGTCGGCCTTGGCGTCGTCGGTGCCGTCGGCAAGAGCGAGCTCACCCACCAACACCTGGCGAGCCTTCGCCAACATGCGCTTCTCACCAGCGGAAAGGCCGCGGTCTTGGTCGCGACGCCACAAGTCGCGGACAACCTCCGCAACCTTGTTCACATCGCCCGATGCCAGGCGCTCCTGGTTCGCCTTGTACCGTCGGGACCAGTTACCGGCCTCTTCAACGTCGGTTTCGCGGAGAACGCTGAAAACCTTGAGGAGCCCCTCTTCCCCGACAACATCGCGAACACCGACAGACTCCGCGTTCTTTTCCGGCACGCGGACCGTTAAGTCCCCCTGGTGAACCTTCAGGACCAAATAATCGACAGTCTCACCTTTAATCTGGCGCTGCTCTTTCTTTTCAATGACGGCAGCACCATGATGCGGGTAAACGACGGTATCCCCAATGTTGAATTCCATGAGTCCCTTCAGATCCGCCGCGCACGCCCACCGCGTGCGGACAGGTAAAGCTGTGTGAAAAATTGACGTTTCAGCGCGTCTATCATAGCACTACCCCCTGATTAGCCACGACGAATGTCACAAGACTATGTGGAAACAGACACGTCGCGTTAATGTAATAATTAAATTCTGTGCGCTGAACAGAAAACCCTGACGCAAAATAAGACGAATACGTGGCTGCCCCACAGCTTCCTATGGAGGACAAAATGTCGTTGAAGTCGGCTTCCCTACGTTCCGGCATTGCCATTGTCGCTGCCGGTTCCGCACTGGCCCTCAGTGCATGCGGCGCGGGCCAAATTTCCCAAACCGCCAACCAAGTCCCCGCCGTCGACGGGGGAGCAGCCAATGCTGAGGACAACAACATCACGCTGCGCGATGTGACCGTCCAGCCCAAGACCGACGACCACGGCGGAGCCGTCGCCTTCGCCATTTCCAACGTCGACCCCACCAACACTGAGCGCCAGCTCCAGCGTATTAGCGTCGATGGCCAAGAGGTTAAAGTCGACGGCAACAAGGATCTGAAGCCGCAGTGCCAGATCGTCGGCAATAACGAAAAGGCCATCGAGGCCATGGGTGCTAACGATGTGCACACCAACAGCTCCGCGTCAGAGGGCGCCAAGGCTGATCCCAACGGCGAAGCGCGCATTAACTGCGTCAGCTACGTTCACACCAGTTTCGACGGCACACCCACGCCAGGGACCGCCGTTAATGTCACCTTCACCCTGGATAACGGTGAGGTTTCCATGAAGGCGCCGGTCGCCGCGTCCGTTCCGGAAGCTGGCCAGACCTACCGTGACAAGGAAGGCGTTTTGAAGGACGAGTTCAGCAATTAATAGCTGACTGAGAGCTAAAGCGCAGCCAGGTAGACCGAAGCCCCGGAGGCTAGTTCACAGGGAACTGCTCCGGGGCTTTCTTGTGCTGCTCTGTCGCTGTCACGGTCGGGCGGCTACACGCCGCCACGCTGCTGCTACGTCAGGTTAAACGTCGTCGGCTCTGAGTGCTGATCCCCAATCAAGGTGTGCAGGTAGTACGAACCACTCGGCACGGCGACACGATCCGAGCACTCACCCGGCGCGGACGTCGTCCGGGACCAGCTCAGCATGTAATTCTTCGTCTGACCAGCACCGATATCCAACGCACCCGTTGCTGCCGGGTTGTTGCAGTCTACGTCGGACCAGACGCGCTCATTCGTCTCGAGGTTGTAGACCTCAAACTTCATCGGAGCCTTTGCCAGGTCCACATGGCAAGACCCCTTGGTGGGATTATGCGCGATCAAGTAGAAGCGTGGCATCTGCCCCGGATCGTAGGAATCTGCATCCGTACGCGCCTCAATCTGCAGGTCGTTGACATCGCACGTGTCTTTCGCGTCGGGCGCTACCGAGGGCTCCTCTGACGCGTCGGGATCCTCCGACTCGGACTCATCAGGATTTTCAGATTCCGACGAGGGACGTGTGCTTTCCGACGAGCGCGACGACGACGTCGGTTTCGTGGACTTAGTGGTAGTCGTCGTGACGCTGGATTCCGTCGCGGTTGACGACGAGTCTCCGCCTCCGCTCAAGGCCGAAATGATCCACCACAACAACGCGATGACAACAACCACGATGACGACGGCGGCGATTCTCCGCCGTCGATAGATCTCGGGTGGATGTGGAAGACCATTGTAGTTACCTTGAGCGCTCACGTGACTAGATTAACGGGAACTCCCGCTGCCCCGCCGGAAACCGGACGGCGTGTCACCTCACGTGAGGGCTGGGAGTTCGTCGGTGAGTGGTTTTGTGCACCCGGTCCGCTGTGTTTTATGGCATCGCGACGCCGCGCGCGGTCACCGCCTCGACCTGGCCGTTTTCCAGTAAATACCGGAGACCAACAACGCCGACGGTGCCGTCGGCAAGCTTTGCTGTGATTTCGGGGCTCCGACCGACCACGTGATCAACAATGGACCGCACATGTTGTTTTTCGTAGTCATCGGTGGTGGTGTGCCCCTCAGAGCGGGCGACCATGACCGATGGGGCGACTTTCTCCACCAGCACGCGCTGGAAGGATTCCGGAACGGCACCCTGGGACATGGCCTCCGAGGCTGCCTTGACCGCGCCGCAGCTCTCGTGCCCGAGGACCACGACCAGTGAGACACCGAGGCCCTCCACCGCGAACTCGAGCGAGGCCAGCACGGACATGTCCACGATCTCGCCGGCCGTGCGGATTACGAAGACATCGCCAAACCCCTGGTCAAAGAGCAATTCGACGGGCACACGGGAGTCCGAGCACGCCAGAACCACGGCTTTCGGGGCCTGCCCCTGGGTCAGGCTGGACAGCCGGTCGCGATCCTGGTGCGGGCGCAGCGCCTTGCCCTGCACGAAGCGGTCGTTGCCGTCCAGCAACTGCTGGAGCACAGCCTGTGGGGTGCGATCGTCCGCACGCGCACTAGAGTTCGCTGGCGTACCAGGGTCCGCGTTCGTACTAGGAGTGGGCTGCGGGTCGGAGCCGGGTGCTGATGTCGTCATGAGAATCCTCCGGATGAAAAGTCCACATACTGGTTGGCTGGTTGCCACACTCGTCATGGGTGGCTCTACCTCTGCACCTCTGCTCATTCACCGGCGCGCGTCATCAGGGGCACACAGACACGCGGGTCACCACCGGGGCAATGTGATCAGGGGCGTCACCCAATAACCGTACTCAGCCCCGTGACCGCCCGCAGCAACTCACTCGCCACAGCACTACAATCATTCGCAATGTCTACTGGCCATTCAGAACCCTTTCTTGTCGACGAACTCAACGACTGGTTTATCCTGGCGGGCCGCCATCTCCCCTGGCGCGAGCCCGGGTGCTCCGCGTGGGGAGTTCTCCTCAGCGAGGTCATGAGCCAACAAACGCCGGTCTCCCGCGTCGAACCTGCGTGGCGCGAATGGATGGACCGTTGGCCGACACCAGCCGATTTCGCCCGCGCCGGGCGTGACGAGGTCCTCCGCGCGTGGGGTCGTCTGGGCTACCCTCGTCGGGCGCTCCGTCTTCACGAGTGCGCACGGACGATCGTCGATAAGCATTCTGGTGCGGTTCCTGCCACGGTGGATGAGCTGCTCGATTTGCCCGGCATTGGTGAGTACACCGCGCGGGCGGTGGCCTGTTTTGCTTACGGGTGGGCGGTGCCTGTGGTGGATACGAATATCCGACGCGTGATGGCGCGCGCTGTCCACGGGAAGTATTTGCAGGGCCCGGCGCGGCGTGCGGATTTGGATGATATGCGGGCGCTGATGCCGGTGTCGGAGGAACAAGCCGGCTCGTCGGTGGGCGCGATTGTGCAGCACATTCGGGAGAAGGCTGGGATACCCGAGGTTCCGGTAGAGGCCGGGACTCTTTTCGACGGTCCTGGCATCGGGCTCGGGCATCTGAGCAATGAGCAGCTGACGGATGTGGAGCGCTCTGCCGTGTTTTCGGCGTCGATCATGGAGCTCGGCGCGCTGGTGTGTACGTCGCGGGTAGCGCGCTGCGAGCAGTGCCCCCTTGTTCGCACATGTGCGTGGCGCCTGGCGGGCTGCCCGGAACCCACTGAATCGGAACGGTCTGCTGTGGCGCGACGCGTTCAGAAGTTTGAGGGTACGGATCGGCAAGTCCGCGGGGCGATCATGAAGGTTTTGCGTGACGCGACTGGCCCCGTTGAAAGGGACGCGATCGCGCACGCGTCGAAAGATGAAGAACAGCTCCACCGAGCCCTTCAATCGCTGCTGGTTGATGGGCTCGTTGTGGATACTGATGGAAAGCTAGGGCTCCCCCGGTAGCCCCGCTTACTCAGATTCGGGCTGGGCGGCTCCGGACCCGGAGGTGCCAGCGTCGGGGCCACTACCCGATGAGGCGTTGGAGGAGTACTCCATCGGCACGATCTGGTCGGCCTCGTCGGAGGAGTCGTCCGCATCCTCCTTGCGCTCTTCCAGGCTGGACTCGCCCTCGCCCATCACGGCACCCGGCTTCGTCGACGTGGAGAACGTGAACTTGGCATCGTCGCCCTTGCCTTCGCCGTCCCAGTTCTCAACATCCACGGTGACCAGTTCACCGGCGGCAACTTCGCCGTAGAGGATCTTCTCCGAGAGCTGATCCTCGATCTCGCGCTGAATGGTGCGACGCAGCGGGCGGGCACCCAGGACGGGATCGAATCCGCGCTTCGCCAGGAGCTTCTTGGCCTTGTCAGTGAGCTCGATGTCCATGTCCTTGGCGCGCAAGGCGATGCCCACGCGGTTCACCAGCAGGTCGACCATCTGGATGATCTGATCCTGGGTGAGCTGGTGGAACACGACGATGTCGTCGATACGGTTGAGGAACTCGGGGCGGAAGTGCTTCTTGAGTTCGTCGTTGACCTTCGACTTCATCCGCTCGTAGCGGCCTTCTTCGTCAGTCTCGCCGACCCCAGAGAAGCCCATGCCCACGGCCTTCGAGATATCCCCGGTACCGAGGTTCGAGGTGAAGATCAGAACGGTGTTCTTGAAGTCGACCACGCGACCCTGACCGTCGGTGAGCCGGCCATCTTCCAAGACCTGCAACAGCGTGTTATAAATCTCGTTATTGGCCTTCTCAATCTCGTCGAAGAGCACCACGGAGAACGGCTTGCGGCGGACCTTCTCGGTCAGCTGGCCGCCCTCTTCGTAGCCGACGTACCCCGGAGGGGCACCGAAGAGACGCGACGCGGTGAACTTGTCGTGGAACTCGGACATGTCAATCTGGATGAGGGCATCGTCTTCCCCGAAAAGGAATTCCGCCAATGCCTTCGACAGCTCGGTCTTGCCGACGCCGGACGGGCCAGCGAAGATGAACGAGCCGGACGGACGACGCGGGTCCTTCAGGCCGGCACGGGTGCGTCGGATAGCACGGGAGACGGACTTGACTGCGTCTTCCTGGCCGATGATGCGCTTGTGGAGCTCTTCCTCCATGTGCAGCAAACGGTCGGATTCTTCCTCGGTGAGCTTGAACACGGGGATGCCGGTCCAGTTCGCCAGGACCTCCGCGATCTGTTCCTCACCGACTTCGGCAACGTCTTCCAGTTCACCGGAACGCCACTGACGTTCTTTCTCCTCGCGCTCTTCGCCGAGCTTCCGCTCCTGATCGCGCAGGCCAGCGGCTTTTTCGAAGTCCTGATCGTCAATAGCCGCTTCTTTTTGCTTACGAATCTTCGCGATCTTCTCGTCGACCTTGCGGAGAGACTCCGGCGCGGTCATCCGCTTGATGCGCATCCGCGCACCAGCCTCATCGATAAGGTCAACGGCCTTATCCGGCAAGAAACGATCGTTGATGTAGCGGTCAGACAGCGACGCAGCCGCGACGAGGGCAGCGTCGGTAATGGAAACATGGTGGTGTGCCTCATACTTCGGGCGCAGGCCCTTCAGAATCTCGACCGACAGCTCGACGGACGGCTCCGGAACCTGAACAGGCTGGAAACGACGCTCCAAGGCGGCATCTTTTTCGATGTGCTTCCGGTACTCATCCAGCGTCGTGGCACCGATGGTCTGGAGCTCCCCGCGGGCCAGCTTCGGCTTCAACAGCGACGCGGCATCGATGGCGCCTTCGGCGGCACCCGCACCAACAATGGTGTGGATCTCGTCGATAAAGAGGATGATGTCGCCGCGCTGGTTAATTTCCTTCAGAACCTTCTTCAGACGCTCCTCGAAGTCACCGCGGTAACGAGAACCAGCAACCAGCGAGCCCATATCCAGGGAATACAGCTGCTTGTCCTTCAAAATCTCCGGGACCTTGCCATTGACAATGTCCAGAGCAAGCCCCTCGACGACGGCGGTTTTACCAACGCCAGGCTCGCCGATCAGGACCGGGTTGTTCTTGGTCCGGCGGCTGAGGACCTGCATAATGCGCTCGATCTCTTTTTCACGGCCGACGACCGGATCGAGCTTGCCATCCTTCGCGGCCTGGGTGAGGTTCCGGCCGAACTGGTCAAGGACCAGCGAGTTGGACTTGCGCCCCGACTCGTTATTGGACGAACGCCCTAACGTGGCCGAACCGACACCAGCTCCGGCGGGCTCACTCGTTCCCGGCTCCTGAGACTCGTCGCCCTGGCCTTCGTAGCCCGAGAGCAGCTGGATAACTTGCTGGCGGACGCGCGGGAGATCTGCCCCTAATTTGACGAGCACCTGCGCGGCGACGCCTTCACCCTCGCGGATGAGGCCGAGCAGAATGTGCTCCGTGCCGATGTACTTGTGGCCTAACTGCAGAGCCTCACGCAGCGAAAGCTCCAGGACTTTCTTCGCGCGCGGGGTAAAGGGGATGTAACCGCTGGGCGGCTGTGATCCCTCGCCAATGATGTCTTCTACTTCGCTGCGGACAGCCTCGCGGGAAATTCCCATCGACTCGAGAGCTTTCGCAGCGACACCCTCACCCTCGCGGATGAGGCCGAGCAGAATGTGCTCCGTACCGATGTAATTGTGATTTAATGCCCTAGCTTCTTCCTGGGCGAGCACAACCACACGACGGGCGCGGTCTGTAAACCTCTCAAACATGTACTGTCCTTCGCGTTGAAAAATAAGTGTTGTCCGGCCGTTGGGTTCTTCTCTCCGGGACGGTGGATGCTCACCGAACGGGGTAACAGACACACCAGCGACTTATGGTTTCACACCACTGTAACGGCTGGGCCGGACATGAACTTCCCCTTGAGGAAGATTACTCGGCCCAAAACGTCGAAAATGGGACATCAGACATACTGCTGCAGGCTTGTTTATGCAGTTCAAAGACCTTTTCGACGGGGGTTCGGATGCGCGTACGCCGGGAGCGAACATAGCGATATGAGGCCGAAATTGCGCACGATCGGCGACACCCCCGCTCGAACTTACTGCGACGGCGGCTGCGGGGTTGCATGGCGCTGGCTAAAGTAGCCCAACATAACGATCGCGCTCCAGCGCGCACAATTAATAATCGACAACACCACGTAGGAGACACATCATCATGATTCGGAAGAAATCTGCTTCGCCTCGCCCCGACGACTCGGAAGGCTTAGGAGGCTCCGGCGGCGCGGAAGGTACGGATAGCTCAGCAGGCACCGACGGCTCAGCAGACACCGATAGCGCTTCTACCCCGACCTCCTCGACGAGCGAGACGCAAGGATCACATTTCGACCGCGCCGAGGCCACCGCGAACACCACCGACACCACGGGCGCGCGCCAGGATCAGAGCGTCACCGCATCATCGTTGAATGTGAAATCAAACGCCGGCCAGAGCGTCGTCGAAACTGAACCGCATGGTTTTATTTCTGTCGATTTAAGTGGACGTACCGCCGTCGTCACTGGGGGTGCCGGCGGGATTGGTGCGGCTGCGGCGGGGGCGTTGGCGGCGTCGGGTGCGCACGTCATCGTCGCTGATTTAATTGGTCAGGATACCGATGGAACGGTGGATGATATCCATGAGCTCGGTGGTTCCGCGGAAGTGTGGGATGTGGATTTGCGCGACCACGAACTCCTGGCCGAGATGACTCTGGACTGCGATATTTTGGTCAACTGTGCAGGTTCGCAGGTGATTGCCCATATTGAGGATTACGAACCAGCGGACTGGGATCGGATTATCGACACCATGTTGACGGCACCGTTTTTGCTGACTCGGGCGGCGCTCCCCCACATGTACGAGGAAGAGTGGGGGCGCATTGTGAATGTGTGTAGCGTGCATGGGCTCCGCGGGTCGGAAGGGCGTGTGGCCTACACGTCCGCGATGCATGGCTTGGAGGGTTTGACGAAGGTTACGGCGATTGAGGGTGGGCCTCATGGTGTGACCGCGAATTGTGTGAACCCCGGTTTTACGAGGACTGCGCAGGTTCAGAAGCAGATCCGGCAGCAGGCTGCGCTGCATTGGCTCCCCGAAGATGAAGTCGTAGAGAAAGTGCTGCTGAACCGTAATTCGATCAAGGAAATGGCGACGGTGGATGAAGTCGCTGCACAAATCATTTGGTTGTGCTCCGACTATGCGCGCCTGATTACCGGCTCTAGCTTGTCTATCGACGGTGGTGCTACGGCTAGCTAAGCGGCAGTGAGCACGTTAGCGAGTTCGGCGCGGTGGCAGCGGGAATCAGTGGATCGAGGGTGAGTACGGTAATCCATGATGAGTGAAGCTGATGTGAATTCGGTGCGCGATCTTAAGTCGGTGCATGATCGGGCCCATGGGATAGCGCGTGCGCTGGGCGAGGACACGATCCGCAACCCCAACCCTCCCCTTCATGTTGTGTTTGACCAGCCGGTGATACCTCCGAACACTGGCAATGCGATCCGCATGTGCGCAGGTGTAGGGGCGCATCTGCATTTGTGCGAACCGCTGGGGTTCAATTTGGAGGAAAAGAATTTACGACGAGCCGGGCTGGACTATCACGACTTGGTAGACGTGACTATTCACCCCAGCTTGGACGAGTGTTTAACGACGTTGGGCGCGGGGGCGCCGGATGGGCCGAAGGTCTATGCGTTCACGTCGCATACGTCGGTGCGCGTAGACACTGTGCCCTACCAGTGGGGCGATGTGCTCCTTTTCGGTTGTGAACCGACCGGCCTGAGTGCGGAGGCGTTGGCCGATCCCCGGATTACGAGCCACGTGCGGATCCCTATGCTTCCCGGGCGCCGGTCGATGAATTTGTCGAACGCGGCGGCGGTGGGTGCTTACGAAGCGTGGCGCCAGCTCGGCTACCAGGGCGTATAGGTGGGCGTAGTAGTGCTTGCCCGGGGCGTATAGGCGGTCACCGGAAATCTCGTGATGGTCCGGCAAGGGCTGCTCCTCCCAGTGTGGTGTCCAGAGAGTCGATGCGGTCTGCCACGACAGCAACAGCCCCGGCTGCGTTGTGGACGATTCCCCGTATAGCGACCATGCGTGATGTTTGGGCCACCGTTCTGTAGCGCGTCCAGCACCCGGGGGACACTGTGATGTTCGCAAGGCCTGTTTCGTCTTCCAGGCCGAGGAAAACCACGCCTCCTGCGGTTCCTGGCCGTTGACGGTGTGTGACTGTCCCCGCGACGGTCACGCGGGTGGAGTCTTCGCACGACGCCAGCTGCCTAATGGATATGATCCCCGCATTGTCCAGGTGTTTTCTCAGTAGTTCGACGGGGTGGATATCGGCTGTGATGCCCGTCGATGCGATGTCCGCCGCGGCAAGTTCAAACGCGCTCATCCCTGGTAGAGACGGTATCGAGATTTCACTCATCCCGGGGAGCATGCCTGGCCGTTCATGGGCCGCAATTCCTGCAGCCCACAGGCCTTCACGCCGGTCGATCCCCATGCTGCGGAGCGCACCTGCGGTAGCCAGCGCCTCCACCTGGGACACACTGATTCCCGCCCGGCGCGATAGATCCGCGATTCGTGTAAAGGGGCCGCCATCTGCGCGCGCCTGAACGACGGCTTTCGCCCCACGGGCGCCGAGGCCCTTCACAGCGTCGAGCCCCAGTCTCAGACTGTTGGGGGCGCCGGGTTCCAGGTCAGGGTTGTCGATGGCGTTGGCCTCTACGTCGGAGTGGTTGACGTCGATGGGGAGGATCTCGACGCCGTGGCGTCGGGCGTCGGCAATGAGCGACTGTGGGGAGTAAAACCCCATGGGCTGGGCGCGGAGGAGGGCGACGCAGAATTCCGCCGGGTAGTAGCGCTTGAACCACGCGGAGAAGTAGACGATCGACGCGAAGGATTGTGCGTGGGATTCGGGGAAACCGTAGGCGGCGAAGGCAATGATTTTCTTCCACAGCGTGGTGATGGTGGCCTCATCCATGCCGTGTTTCTCACGGCAGCCGCGGGCGAAGCGTTCGTGGAGCTGCTCCATTTTCTTGGCAGAGCGCTTCGCCCCCATGGCACGCCGGAGGGCGTCGGCCTCGACGGGCGTGAATCCTGCGGCGTCAACAGCAACCCTCATGACCTGTTCCTGAAACAGCGGGACTCCCAGCGTTTTTGCTAGCGCGTCCTTGAGGCAGGGGTGGTCAAAGGTGACCGCTTCCTCACCGTTTCGACGTCGAATGTAGGGGTGGACCGACCCGCCTTGGATGGGACCTGGGCGAATGAGGGCAACCTGGACGACGAGATCGTAGAACTCGCGTGGCTTGAGTCTGGGCAGGGCGGACATTTGGGCGCGGGATTCCACTTGGAATACGCCCACAGCGTCGGCGCGGGCGAGCATGGCGTACACCTCGGGATCATCGAGCCCGAGTTGCCACAGGTTCACTGTTCGTCCGCGATGGTCGCGGACTTGGTCGATGGCATGGTGGATGGCTTCCAACATGCCGAGCCCGAGGAGATCAAATTTGACGAGGCCTCCGCTGGCGGCGTCGTCTTTGTCCCACTGGATGATGGAGCGGTTCTCCATTCGTGCCCACTCGACGGGGACAACGTCGGCAATGGGGCGGTCACAGATCACCATCCCACCCGAGTGGATGCTCAGGTGGCGGGGTTGCCCGCGGAGTTGATCGGCAAGGGTGACTACATCGTTGGGGACGTCGTCCAGGCCACGCACCCATGCGTCGATGCGGCCAGACGAATACCCCAGAGCGCGGGCTGCATCGCGAAGGGCTCCCCGTCGTCGGTAAGTAATGACATTAGCCACCTGAGCAGCGTTTTCTCTGCCGTACTTGTTGTAGCAATACTGGATCACTTCTTCCCGACGGCCCGACTCAATGTCCAGGTCAATATCCGGGGGCCCTTCCCTTTCTGGGCTGAGGAAGCGCTCAAAGAGAAGATCAGCAGCAACGGGATCAACATTGGTAATCCCCAGGGCAAAACACACCGCCGAGTTGGCCGACGAACCTCTCCCCTGCGCCAGGATATTGGCCCGGCGGCAAAAGTCGACCAGATCCGTCACGATGAGGAAGTACCCCGGAAAATTCAAGCCCCCAATCACGTTGAGCTCGTGATCAATTTGCGCCCACGCTGCATGATTATCCTCCCGCGAGCCATAACGCACAGCGCCTCGCTTCTCCACCATGTGCTCTAGCCAGGTAATTTCGGTATACCCTTCCGGGACCGGCCAATCAGGAAGCTCCGGCGCAATGGTGGTCAGCGTGAAGGCACAGTCACGGGCCACGGCAAGCGTATTCGCCGTGAGTTCCGGATAGTCGGCGTCGAACATTTCGGCCCCACTGCGCAAGTATGTCCCGCCGATGGGATGCGTGTACGGCTCCGCATCCTCAACATCTTTCCGATACCTCAGCGCTGTTTTCGCCCCTGCTAGACGCCCACTTTTTGGCCGCGCCGCAGTGGCCGCGGAGGAATACACCGCCGCTAGACCCAGCTGTTCAGCGGCCTCCAACTGTTCTTCATGACGGTCGGCATCATCGGGCACGAGCAGCCGGTCGAGCTCCACAACAACCCGAGGGAAATGCTCCACGAGCTCATCGAGGTAGGGCGTCCATGAATAGTCCGCCAGGATAATCCAGTGGTCACCACCGCGCCGGGCCAGTTCGTCAAGAGACGGATAGCGCACCTCATTCTTCTCGCCCGTACACATGTGGGCGTCGGAAATCACGCGTGACAGGCGTCGATACCCCTCCGCACCACGGCAGAGCACCGTTAAAATTCTTTCATTTTTCGACGACGCAGGCTGGGATGAGGAAACAGACGGCGTCAATGTCAGCTCCGCGCCGAAGATGGTGGCGATTCCGGAATCGGCGGCAGCCTCCGCGAACTGAACCGCGCCATACACCCCGTCACGATCCACCAACGCGAGCGCTTCGAGGCCTAATTCGGCAGCCGAGTCCACCATCTCTGCGGGCGACGACGCTCCACGGAGAAATGAATATGCCGAACATGCGTGCAGTTCAGCAAAAGGAATATGATCGCGGTGGTCAACTCCAGGACGAGAGCTCTCGTCCCGATGAGAGACCATCGTCGCCGTACCCGACCGCGCCGGAGAAACACCCGATGACGTGGCATTTTGTGAGGGGTCCGAGGAAGAAATGGGCTCCGTATCTGTTCCTGATAAGATACGCTCCAGCCGCGACCACGACAGTGGCCTGCCATTCATCGAACCTCGAGCCGTCACCCAATCCATAGCGATAGATTAGTACGCGTGTTCGATTATCGCTAGCACGATCCGTCACATCCAAGACATTGCCTGGCAGCGCCCTATTTTTCGCACACTACCCCACCCTTCACCCCGCCAATTTCCTGTCGGCTATTGCGTCGCTACCCCATCACCCCCCGTCGTAAATCGGTCATAATTCCGTCGCAACATGGCTTGTCACCTCGCTCATTAGGCCCAAATTTTTATATCTCTTCACAAGAAGGCAGAATGAGTCTCGACAATTAGACAGCTTGGTCTATGATTTTGGCCGTTGGGGTATCGGTTCACGTGAGCTCATCTCCACCGTCCGAGCATGGCCAGCCTTGTCTGGCCTCACCGCTGTGGCCACGAGTTAGACGCAGCGCTTTAGAGACTCGACTGACAATCACATCATTACGACAACCACATGAATGAAGGGACACAACGATCATGGTCACATCATTACGGCGTCTCAGCGCGCTCATTCTGGCGTCCGGGCTCACACTGACCGGCGTCACCGCGTGCCATCCGCCGGGAGAAAGCGGCGGCGGGTCTAACACCGTGACCATTGGTACGACCGATTCGTCGAAAACGGCATGGACAGCTTTCCGTCAAGAAGCTGAGAAAGAAGGCGTCCACTTGGACGTCCAGGACTTCTCGGATTACAACACGCCGAATACCGCGCTCAGCGAGGGCGTCTTGGACGTGAATCTATTCCAACACATTAAATTCTTGGCGTCGTATAACGTCGAATCTAATTCGGATCTCGTTCCCGTTGGTTCGACAGAAATTGTTCCGCTCGCTTTGTTCTATAAGGGTCATACAGACATTAATGATCTTAAAGACGGAACGTCGATCGCTATTCCCAATGACAGCACGAACCAGGGTCGCGCTATTAACCTTCTCGAAGCACAGCACTTGGTGACGCTGAAGAAAACGGGCCTTTTGAACCCCACCCCAGCGGACATCGATCAATCACAGTCGAAGGTCAGCGTAACGCCTGTCGACGCTGCTCAAACGGCTACAGCGTGGGGTGAGGGAACGCCCGCCGTCGTCAATAACACGTATCTCCTTCGTGCGGGAATTGATCCGAAGACGGCCATCGCCGCTGATGATCCCAAAGCTGAAAATGCAAAGCCATATATCAACGTTCTCGCCACTCGACCTGAAAAGAAGAATGACGAAAACATCAAGAAATTGGTGAAAGCGTGGCACAGCGACGCCGTACAAAAGGCGAATGCGGAGGACACCAAGGGTACGTCCGTATCTGTTGATCTCCCCGCTAATCAACTAGAGGATATTTTGAAAGATACTGAAAAGAAAACACGGGAGGAATCCTAATGGCATCGATTCCAACAGAGAATTCCACCCAACCAACGTCTACCGGGTCAACGTCTACCCAGCCGACTTCCGGCAGCTCCACACTCACTTTTGATGACCGCCCGACGGATCACGGCACCCGGGTGGAGTTCCGCGATGTCACCAAGACGTTCAAGCAGGGCAAACGCGACACTCACGCGCTCAACGGGATTTCGCTCACCGTCGAGCCGGGCGAGATCCTGGGCGTTATCGGGTATTCCGGCGCAGGTAAATCCACGCTGGTTCGCATGATTAACGGTTTGGATCGGCCCACCTCGGGGTCGGTCACGCTGGGTAGCACCACGATCACCGATTTGCCGGAGCGAAAACTCCGTGGCCTGCGCAAGAACATCGGCATGATTTTCCAGCAGTTCAACCTGATGAATTCCCGCACGGCTGCCGCGAATGTGGCGTACCCCCTAGCGCTGGCCAAGGTGCCGCGGTCTCAGCGCTCGAAGCGTGTGAAGGAATTGCTGGACTTCGTCGGATTGGGCGATAAGGGCAAAAACTATCCTGACCAGCTATCGGGTGGTCAGAAGCAGCGCGTGGGCATTGCCCGTTCGTTGGCAACCGATCCTTCGCTTCTTCTTGCCGACGAGGCAACGTCGGCACTGGATCCGGAAACGACTCAGGATGTTCTGGATTTGCTGCACAAGGTGAACCGGGAGCTCGGGATCACCATTGTTGTGATTACTCACGAAATGGAAGTTGTTCGTTCGATTGCGGACCGCGTGGCTGTGATGGAAAAGGGCAAGGTTGTCGAATATGGGCCGGTGCACGAGATTTTCTCGAATCCGCGTGAGGAAGTGACTGAGCGGTTCGTCGCGACTGCTCTTCGCGATACTCCGGAGGGCCGCGAGCGTGATTCACTGCTTACGGAAGTTGCCGATAATCCGCGTGAGCGGCTGATCACGGTTCGTGTCGACGATGCGCGCGATCTGAGTTCGGCGTTTGCCCTGGCTACCGAGCGGAATGTGACCGTCGGGTTTGTGCATGGGGCTGTGAATAATATCCAGGAGCATTCGTTTGGACGGTTGACAGTGAAGCTGACCGGGCCAGAGGACGGCGTCAAGGATGTTGTTGCCCGTCTTGCCGAGTTAACCGAGTGTGAGGAGATCAACTAATGGTCAGCGTAGCGTTACATACTGCCGACGCCCTGGCTGGCGTGGGCGCATCAATTCACAATGCTGTGGCTCACAGCGCCGTGGCGCGCGATCTCGTTCTTGCTGCGGGGACGACGGACTGGGACAATCTGAAGCCCACGATGATCACAGCGTTTTGGACGACGCTGTGGATGGTCGGGTGGACGATCCTTCTGGGTGGCTTGTTTGGCCTGATCATCGGCGTGTTGCTGTATGCGTCGAGGTCGTCTGGTGTGTTGGCTAATAAGCCTTTGTACTGGACGCTGAATATTTTGGTGAACATTATTCGCCCGATACCGTTCATCATTTTGATTGCGGCGGCTGGTCCTCTGACGAAGGCTGTGATGGGGACGACGATCGGCACGGAGGCGGCTACGTTCGTCATGGTGATTGCTGCAACGTTTGCGGTGGCCCGCATTGTGGAGCAGAACCTGGTGAGTGTTGATCCTGGCGTTGTTGAGGCTGCCCGTGCGATGGGTGCGTCGCCTCTGAAGATTTTGTGGAGCGTGGTGATCCGTGAGGCTTTGGGCCCGTTGATTTTGGGTTACACGTTCATCTTTATCGCGATTGTCGATATGTCCGCGATGGCTGGCTACATCGGCGGTGGCGGTTTGGGTGACTTCGCCATCACCTATGGTTACCGTGCGTTCGACTGGAACGTCACTTTGGTGGCGACGGTGATTATCATCGTGCTGGTGCAATTCGCCCAGTTGATTGGTAACACGCTCGCGCGGCTGGTCATGCGCCGATAGCGCTTAGCGCGAGGATCTAGACCTGGGTGACATGGTGTGCCACCCAGGTTTTTCCATGTTTCGGGGGTTTTCCACACGAAGCCATGACGTCTCCAGCGGACACCTGCTCCAGGTGAACAACCCACGTGTCTCCACGTGATGTTTCGACGGTTCGCCACGCTGTTTTTGGGTGGTGGTCGTCGGAATTGGTTCTGGACGATGTGCGGTCGCGGGCCGCTATTTCTTTTTCTGCTCTTTCTTGTTCCTGTTCTGTCGTTTCTTTGACGACGAGACTGCCGACGGGAACTGTGTGCGCTCCGAGTTTTTGCGCGACGGCGATTTCGGCGGTTTGTCCTGGCGCATCCCAGCATCCGCGACCACGCAAGCCGGTGAGGTACATGTGTCCTTGCGCACTTGTTTTCACAGCGTCGATGGCTTGACCTGTGGGAATCCGCCCGTAGGAGTATCCCCAGGGCAGCAGGATCATGGTGGGCGCAAAGCGGTGTCCTTTGGAGTGCGATGTCTCCCACACTTCATCACCGAAGAAGCACGTCTGCATCCCCGCTGCGAGGGGTCGTCCTTTAATTGCACAACAGCGGTCCCTTTTCCCATGCGTGCAGACAAGCATGATCGGGTGGTTAACGCGTTCAACGGGCCGGGCGGGAAGTTCGCTTCTCCCCCATGTGCCGTCGGCAAGGGCTTGGATATCCAGGTGCAGGAGGTCTTCGACGCCGGAGATGCGCGTGGTAAAGCAGGTGCCTTGGTCTGTTCTGGCTATATAGAGTTTTCTTTCGTCGCGGAATTGCCCAGCTCTGCCGGGTTTTCTGATGAACTGCATTGATGCGCCATTGTCTTTAAGGACTTTCTTGAGGGGCGCGGTGAGGTTTCCCAAGACATCGTCATCCATAATGTCCCGGCCCCACCCTTTGAGATATTCAACCGCCAGGAAAAGCCTCATGGATTTGGCCGTGCCGGGGAGAGCTTCGTTGCCAAAGTCTGAGCATCGCATAGTTTTCCACGCCTCGTCAGCCTGGTTGGCCTCAACACCCTGACGGGCTGAACTCGCGCGCTGTGCACTTATTTGCTCCGCTGCGTTTTCTTGCGTGGCTTGTTCCTCCATGTGCCCTTCCTTGGTGGTCATAGAGCATGAGGGTACCCGCGTACTGCGTGGTTCACCGATATACACCTTCAATTCGCCACTTCTTTCCTCTGCAGATGAGTAGCAACCCGCTGGGTTGGTTTGTGGTCACTTGTAGGCGTGCGAAGCGACGTCCTTGTGCCCACCATTGTTCATCGACGGGCCAGGGTCCGGACCAGCCTGTGATGTCATAGCGCTTAGTTCCCCATGCCACACAGGCTGGCTGGGCACTGAGTAGTGAGCGTCCTGTCACGATAATGTCGTGGCCGTCTTCGTCGAGAAGAGAGACTCCACTCGCAGGGTGTGCAGTACTAGGCCCACGCTCGACGCGTTTGGTGACTGGAATGGGGGCTGGAAATTGACCTGGCCACGAATACGTGCTGCTCGGAAGATCGGGGGCGGATTCACCCACGGGGACAAGAGCAATGCGGTCCTCAGGGCCACGCCCACCTTTCAGCACGGGAGTGCATACTCTGTCTGGCCCCAGCATTGTCTGCACCCGAGCTAATGCGGCATGGGCAGCATGGTCTTCCTTGGCACCCCATAAACCACGCATGGAGCTGCTTGTCGTTTCAATGGGGTCAAGGGTGAGTTCGCATACGCCCACACCGACCGGGGTTGCATCGACCTCGACGCTATCGGGCACCCCAGCGTTATCGGACGCACCCGATTCATGGTCAGATTGCCCGACGGTGGCAGCAGCACGCGACACAAAACGGTGAAGCCACCCCTCCAGTTGCCACCGCACTCGCTGGGCTATGGCGTGCTCGGTGAGCTGGTCCGTGCACCGCCACACTCGTTCCAATTCTTGATCCCCATCGGGGGTGCGAATAAGTGCCCGTATAGCGACGCGCAAACATATCTGCCCTCTATCGGAGAGTTGATCGTGAAGATCTGCCGCTAGACGACGACCAATAAACGCGACCGTATCGGAGCGGGACTCGGGCGAATCGCAATGATGCGTAATGGCCAGGTCACTGGTGTTTTCTTGGGGAGTTAGTCGTCGCGATGGAGCACCACGGGCGATAGACCACCACCACAAGCCCTCTGCCCCAAAACGAGATGACACATCTCGCCGCGATAGACCCGCCCAGTCCTTCATGCGTGTTATGCCCATTTTCTCGAGGGTGTCCACCAGTTCTTGGGGTTGGCCTAATGCTTTGTCCTCGCACAATGTTCGTACAGGTAGCCCGGCCAAGAAATCTGCATCGTGTCCCTCCGGGATAGTCATCCCCCGACGAGCAGCGAATACCGCAGTAGGTAGTGTTCCTGCAGCTCCGGCGATAACGTCCACTCCCGGCCGAGCGACCGCATCAAGAACCATGGTGATCGCACGCTCTTCTGAGCCGTAGTATTTCACCAGCGGTGCTGACTTCACAGCAATGAGCCCGGGACGCAAAAGCTCGATACCAGCGGAAATGGAATCGACGTCGGCAACAAAGTCTTCAAAATATCTGGCATCACGGTCGTCGTCGGCGGGCATGATGTGCATCGTCGGGCATAACGACTGAGCTTGTCTGCGTTTCATGCCGCGTCGGACTCCTACATGCCGCGCCTGGCGGTCACATACATACACACCATGCTGGTCCACTAACGCCAGCGGCCCGTCCGGAACCTCGTTGTCACAGCGGGCAGCATAGAGAGGGAAATCTGGAACCCAGAGGACTATTGTTCGCTCATCCATGGGCACGCCTGACTGCTCACGATGAGGATCATCTGCGCACTGACTTGCATCAATAGAGTTATCCGGTGTCATCCTGCGGCCTCCACTGCGTTCAGATCAAGAGCTTTCACACTCTTGCGCCAATGGTGGGTCTGCGTCGGACGGTGGTGGCGTATCGGTTGGGCGAAGGACCCCACACCCATGTGCCACTGCCCTCGCTGGGGAGGTCGATGCCGATCCTCCACACGCATATCCACGCTCATGCCACGAATACGTCCGCGACCTCGGCCTAAACCGCGAAAAGCGCTCACGATGGCGTCGATACGCAAAGAAACACCAGGCCACCGCACACCGCAGACAAGAAGGGCACACCGAGACGAGCGGACACGGCTCATCACTGGCCGCGCCAATGATGGCGGCACATTTGCTTGCCCTTGGCCGCAATAAATGACGAGGTCCATCCCCTCGCACAGCACACCCAGCACGCTGAGAGGATCGGGGGCGTTGATATCCGCGTCGCCAGTAGCGTCGGGACAATCGACCACGGCGACTAACGATAAATCACCGCCCGCATCTGAGACTGCGGCCCACAAGAGGTCACTCAATCCGATAACAGCAACGTGTTTTCCCGTAGCGGTCACCTGGGCAATGATGTGCACCAGCGCGGTCGGGCAATCCGCAATCGATGTTGCCGCGCCACGAGGAAGACCGCCCAGCGATGTCAGCTCCCCTAAAGGCCCCTGTAGAGAGAGAACTTCCAGCATCGAACGTTCGAACGATTCTTTTTCCTCAGGATATGAACGTCGTTCACCAGGATGCGGCAAAGAGTCGGATTCCTTGACTTGAGGATAGTCAGGGACCGACACCAGATGCGCCATGCGCGAGCGAAGGATCTCCACCTTTTCATCATTCGAAAGTGCAGTAAGGTCCGTAGCTACTGCACTAGCTCCCGCCTGTGTCATCTTTGATCAGCCCTCACACCCAGCGCGGGATAAAAATGGCTTTTCACCTGCTCATACATAAGACCACGAGGTGACAAAAAGAGAGACAACCACTCCATCCACATCGTTCGCAGAGTGGACGATATACGATTTTTAGAACGTACGTACCCATAAAAATAAGCCACTATCGTCCACCTTCTTCTTCGTTGAGCGTCGGCTATACTTCATACTCATCGCACCTTCAAACCGAAGGAGCTATGAACAGTTGTACCGATCCACCCGGACATAAAAATCGAAAACTCGTGGAAGTATCGTACACATGTTCGATATAAAAAGTCTAGAGGGGCACACAACGCACCCCACACGCCCCCACACACAAAGAAAACGCCTGGTCAGTTCCCCAGACCTAGGCGCACTAGCCGCTACTGATCGTCAAACAACTACCCTGAAACATATGACTAACTACGACACTCACCGCGACAACAACCGTGAAACATCCGACCACGAACTATCTGAATCCGAGTACATCACCACGGTCTCGACGCCGAATCTGGTACGAACTATCGCGTCGCTTCTCCTCGGTGGAGCCGTGGGAGTCATGGGGTTCGCTATCGCGCCGCTGCTTAAAGTCATCCTGCTCATTGTCCTCGCAGGAGCTGGGCTACTTTTCATCACTATTCACCCGTACCGACGCGACGTGAGCGCCGCCTACATGAACCGATACGGGGAATACCGGACCACAGTCCGACGGCTCATCCCCCTTTTCCCCGACTGGCTAGCCCTCATGATCCTCCCCGTTATCCCCATGCAGGGAACGTTCCTGGGCATCATCGCCTTCGTCGTAGCCAGTGTCTATAACTACCTCGTTTTCCCCTGGATCGACGGCACCGCGTACACCCAAGAACCGGACACCCCGTAGTGCCGACGGGGACTCCCCCGATTCACACGTCGACAGGGTCCCCGCTCAAGCGCCGGCCGACCCCCGATTCACACGCCGACGCGGGCTACTCCCACTCAATCGTTCCTGGGGGCTTCGACGTGCAATCCAACACCACGCGGTTCACTTCAGCGACTTCGTTGGTAATGCGGGTCGAAATCTTCTCCATCACGTCGTAAGGAATGCGCGTCCAATCCGCTGTCATCGCATCCTCCGACGAGACTGGCCTCAACACGATCGGATGGCCATAAGTCCGGCCGTCGCCCTGCACTCCCACGGACCGCACATCCGCCAGCAAGACCACGGGGCACTGCCAAATCGAATCGTCCAGCCCCGCAGCGGACAGCTCCTGGCGGACAATCGCATCGGCCTCGCGGAGCGTCGCCAAACGGTCAGACGTAACCTCACCGATAATGCGGATACCTAAGCCCGGACCAGGGAAAGGCTGGCGCGACACAATAGCACTGGGCAAACCGAGCTCGCGCCCCACCGCACGAACCTCGTCCTTGAACAGCAAACGCAGCGGCTCTACCAGCGTAAATTCAACATCGTCGGGCAAACCGCCCACATTGTGGTGGCTCTTGATATTCGCGGTACCGCTGCCCCCACCGGACTCCACCACATCCGGGTACAACGTACCCTGCACGAGAAAATCAACACGCGCACCCTCCGGAGCATCGGACAACACACCGGCAACAGCACGCTCAAATGAACGAATGAACTCGTTACCGATCGCCTTACGCTTCTTCTCCGGGTCCGTCACGCCCTTCAACGCCGACAAGAATGCGTCGGTTTCGTCGACTGTGACCAAGTTCGCACCCGTCGACGCAACGAAATCATTCTCGACCTGCTCGCGCTCCCCCTTGCGCAACAAACCGTGGTCAACGAAAACACAGGTCAAGCGGTCACCAATCGCCCGCTGCACCAAGGCAGCAGCGACGGCCGAATCCACACCGCCAGACAGACCACAGATGGCCCGCCCCTCAGGCCCAACCTGCTGACGAACCTGTTCCACCAGCTGATCGGCAATATTGCCGGGCGTCCACGTCTGCTTCAGCCCAGCTATCTGCGTCAAGAAACGCTCCAGGACCTTCTGTCCCTCGGGCGAATGCATGACCTCCGGGTGGTACTGCACACCGGCCATGTGCCGATCCGCATCCTCGAACGCAGCGACCGGTGCTCCGGATGAGCGGCCTGTTACCACGAAGCCCTCCGGGGCCTCGGACACGGCATCGCCGTGGCTCATCCATACGTCATTCACCGCGCCGTCGTGCAGGAGGCCGCCATCGCCGACGATGGACATCGTCGTCCGGCCATATTCGCGGTCCCCCGTGCGCGCGACCACTCCACCTAACGCGTGCGTCATCGCCTGGAAACCGTAGCAAATGCCGAACACGGGAACGCCCAAGTCCAGCACCGACGGGTCAAAAACAGGAGCGTCATCAGCGTAAACGCTGGAGGGTCCGCCCGAGAGGATCAGCGCAGCCGGGTGCTTCGCCTTGATTTCCTCCACCGACGCGGTGTGCGGAATGACCTCGGAATAAATGCGGGCCTCACGCACGCGCCGAGCAATGAGCTGGGCGTACTGGGCACCAAAGTCAACGACAAGAACAGGAGACGGGGTTTGTTGCTGTTCACTCACGCAGAAGACTCTACCGCGTCAGATGGACAAACCTCGACCCCGTCTCACACTCCAAGGTCATCACCAGCTACAGCCAGGACCGAACGCTCAACTGAACCTTCTGGAAGTCTTTCAAGTTCGTGTATCCAGCCTTCGCCATCGAACGCCGAACACCGCCGATCAGATTCAAGCTGCCGAATGGTTCCGTCGCCGGCCCCAAAAGAACTTTCTCCAAGGATGGGGCCTCATCGCGCTCAATGAGCAGGTTCTCGATAACCCCACGCGGGAACCGCGGGTGCGCAGCCACCGAAGGCCAGTAATATCCCGTCGCTGCAGCTTCCTTGGCCTGCGACAACGGGCTGCCCAGCATCACAGCGTCAGCCCCACACGCGATGGCTTTCGCCATCTCACCCGAGGTTTCCAACTCACTATCCGCGATCACGTGAACATACCGGCCGCCGGTCTCATCCAAATAATCGCGACGCGCAGCCGCCGCGTCGGCAATGGCCGTCGCCTTCGGGGCATCAATACCCAGCGTGTCCGCATTCGTCGTCGATCCGCCACCGACGATAATGCCGGCCGCGCCCGTCCTCATCAGATGCAAGGCCGTCGTGTAATCCAACACCGACCCCGCAATGACAGGAACATCCAACGAGCCGATAAACTCCTTCAAGTTCAGCGGCGTGCCATCAGCCGACACGTGCTCGGCCGAAATCAACGTTCCTTGAATGACCACGATCTCCGCACCCGCCGCGGCCACCACCGGAGCCAGTTCCCGAGCATTTTGCGGCGAAACGCGGACCACCGTCGTCACACCCGAAGCGCGAACATCGCGAATACGGTCCGACAATAAATCCTTATCCAGCGGCAAACCATGCAGCTTTTGCAACAGCGGGATAGCCCGATTGGTCATCTGGCCATCGTCGTAGCCTTCCTCATCGAAGGCCGTCGACACGATCTGCTCCACGGCAGCGTCCATGTCCGTCACTCGGCCCCACAGGCCTTCAGCATTGATAACCGCAGCGCCCCCCAGGCGGCCCATTTCACTAATGAAATCCACGCTGGTTAATGCGTCGCTCGGTTGTGCCAGGACAGGAATGCCGAAGTGGTACGCGTCGATCGTCCACGACGTATCCACATCTTTCGACGACCGCGTGCGCCTGTTGGGCACGATCGTGATGTCATCGAGCCCATATGTCCGGCGAGCTTCCCGCCCCAAACCAATTTCCACAACTTCACGCATGATTTTTCTGTATTTCCTCACAGTGACAGGCAGCCCGAACCGGCTGCCGACAACAAAAACAATTCACTCAATTAATCCCGGCTACTTCGCGCGGCAACGGAGACCGCGCGTGGCCGACACGGGCGACGTCGCCGGGGACGAACAACACGCCAACGGGCCCGACGACGCCTCTAGTGCTGGTAATAATTGGGCGCTTCCACCGTCATCTGGATGTCATGCGGATGCGACTCGCGGAGACCCGCCGCGGTGATCTGCACAAACTTGGCGTCGTGAAGGTCGTCGATCGTTGCGGAACCGGTGTACCCCATGGCGGCACGCAAACCACCCACGAGCTGATGAGCAATGCCATCAATGTGCCCGCGGAACGGAATACGCCCCTCAATCCCCTCCGGGACCAGCTTTTCCTCGCTACGAACATCCGCCTGGAAGTAACGATCCTTCGAGTACGACCGCTGCTCACCCTTCAGACCGCGGCCCTGCATAGCCCCCAACGATCCCATACCGCGATACATCTTGTACTGCTTGCCATTGACGGTGACAACATCCCCCGGAGCCTCCGCAGTGCCGGCTAGCAGCGAACCCAACATCACCGTGTTCGCGCCAGCAACCAGGGCTTTCGCGATATCGCCGGAATACTGCATACCGCCGTCGGCAATAACCGGAACCCCGGCCTTATGCGCCGGAACGGAAGCTTCCATAATCGCCGTGATCTGTGGCGCGCCCACACCCGCAACAACGCGCGTCGTACAAATGGAACCGGGCCCAATACCCACTTTGATGGCGTCGGCACCGGCATCGATCATGGCCTGGGCCGCTTCACGCGTCGCTAGGTTGCCACCAATAACGTCGACGCGGTCACCGAATTCTTTCTTCACCCGCGCGACCATGTTCAGAACACCGGAATTGTGCGCGTGAGCAGTGTCGACAACGAGGGCGTCGACACCCGCATCGACCAACGCACCCGCACGCTTCCATGAATCCTCGCCCGTACCGATCCCGGCACCGACGATCAAACGACCTTCCTTATCCTTCGACGCATTCGGGTACTGCTCACGCTTCACGAAATCCTTCACCGTGATCAGACCCGTCAGCTTGCCCGCCGAATCAACAATCGGCAGCTTCTCCACCTTGTGGGTGGACAACAGGTTCAGAGCAGCCTCTGCCGAGACACCCTCCTGGGCGACGACCAACGGCATCGGCGTCATAACGTCGGCAACCTTGCGGGACAGATCGGACTCAAACCGCATGTCACGGTTGGTGCAAATGCCGACCAGCATGCCCTCGTCGTTAACCACCGGCAAACCAGAGACACGGAACTTGGCACACAGCTCGTCGACGTGACCGATCGTATCGCCCGGCGAACAGGTAATGGGGTTGGTGACCATGCCGGCCTCGGAACGCTTCACTACTTCCACGTTCTGGGCTTGGTCGTCGATAGAAAGGTTGCGGTGAAGGATGCCGATGCCACCCTGCCGGGCCATCGCAATGGCCATCCGAGACTCTGTCACCGTATCCATCGCCGCGGACACCAGCGGAATACCCAGCCGGATATTGCGCGTGAGCTGCGCAGATGTGTCCACTTCGGAAGGAATCACATCGGAGGCGGAGGGAATGAGAAGGACATCATCGAAAGTAAGACCTACAAGAGCAACTTTGTTTGGGTCGTCGCCACCTGTGCGTTCCACTATTTATCTCCTAGGACCATGACGAAAGCGAAGTGCCACCACGCACTCTTTTGCCATATGCTACCGCAAAATTTTTGTGGCACATGGGCTAGCCTAGTGGGGTGAACTTCGCAGACCATATGCCCCCGGACCCATTCGCGGGAGATCCCAATGATCCCGCCTCTTTCCTCGACCCCGATGAGCCTATGGAACCCCTTACCGACGAAGAAAAAGGCGAAGTCATTATCGAACTTCACCACGTTCGGGAGATGCAGCGTGTGCTCACCCCGCTGGGTATACGGGGCGTACAGATGTTGTGCGATGACTGTGAAGACAAGCACTACTACGACTGGGGAATACTGATCAACAATCTGCTCGCGCTGTATAACCACGAGCAGCCACCCATTCATGAACCGAGCGCCAACCCCAATCCCGACGAATACGCCCCGTGGGATTACTGCCTCGGGTTCCTCGATGGCCTCAACCACGGAATCGCCGGGTACCGGTAGAAGCTTCTACTCCTCGGCGGAAGTGCTTGAGTCGCCCGACGACGGAGACTCGGTCACGTCGTCACTCGAACCATCCGATGACGACGATCCACGCGATGAACTTCCGCTCCCGGAGTTCGAACCGCTGTTGCTGCTGTTCGACCCAGGCACAGGAGCAGGTGTCACCGTCGTCGTCACGGTCACAGTGACCGTCGACGTTTCAGTGGTCGTCTTGGTGCCCTTGGCGTCGCGATCATTCGTTGTCGTCGGGTCCTTGCGCGGCTCAGCTTTCTTCGACTCACCATTGCTCATCGTCTTCTCGATGGTGGTCGGTTTGCCGTCGGGACCCTTCACGACAGACTGATCGGTGACAGTAACCGTCGTCGTTGATTCGTCTTTCTTCGAATCCTTCGAGCTGGAGTCCTTGGCCTTGTGGGCAACTTCGCGCGCCTTTTCCAGCAACGCAGCGGCACCCTGGGTGTCCCCGGCCTCCTGCTTTTCGCGGACCTGATCGAGCGTCGAGGCCAGCTCAACCGCGGCAGCGTGATCGCCGAAGAACCGCTGGTTCAGCCCCCACAGAGGTGAACCGGGTGTCGAGGCATGAATAACAGCTCCGCCACCGGCGAGGAGAACACAGGACGCAGCAGCGCCACCGAGGGCATACATCCACCGCGGAACCGGATGGTGGTTATCACCATGGCGCCACGAGCGGTGACGTGGACGGCCCGAACGCGACTTGCCAGTAGCATAATTACCCGACGCGTCACGCTGGTTCTTCCAGGCCGCGAAATCATGGACCGTGGTGTCACCCTCGCTACCGCGAGCTGCGTCGTCGCCGGATTTAGTGGTTTGCCCCTCAGCATTCACGGGGCGGAACACAGTCGTCGGCGCATTGGCAACGGGGGAATCATCCAGCGCGTCGGCGTCAGAGAAGCTATCGAAGAAGCCTAGGTCGCTGAGTTGAGGTGTTGCCGGGATATCACGTTCCGCTTCCTGCCGAGCTTGGATGAACAGCTGACCGAGGTCATCGTCGGAGTCGGTACCCCGGGAGAGGTTATCAAGGTAGCGGTCAACAGCAGCTAGGGATTCTGGATCGTGCTCAACCCCCTCACGATCCCAGTTATCAAAACCACTCATCTGTTCGCTCCTGCTGCTCCATCCACATCAAAACCGGTTATTAGTGTACGGCTCCGCCTGCGGGCGACACCGCACTACGTCCGTCGTCGGCAATAATCACCATCATGGGCGCGGTGTTGCCGCCGCGACGTATGTACTTCCTTTGTGAGTTAACCCCCGTGATCAATGTCAGTTCTCTTTGGCCTTGTTGGCCAAAGCAATCGCCTCACGATAGTCAGGCGAATCAGTCATTGCCTTTTTTAACTTAGCAATCGCCCGGAACTGAGCTACTCGAACGGCATTCGGCGTGGAACCAATGATCTTGGCGGTTTCCTCCGAGGTATACCCTTCAAGAACTCGCAAAATAATGATCTCGCGTGGTCTCTCACCCAGTATGTCGAGCAAACGCAAAAGTTTGTTACGACCATCCGATTGGATAGCCAACTCTTCTGGCCCAGCAGCATCATGGATAGATTCGGGGATCTCATCGGTCGGTTGGCTACGGTCTCTCCCCATCGAACGATAGCCATCTTTCACCTTGTGACTAGCGATTCCGTACACGTACGACATGAACGGAGTTCCACGGTCAACAAAGCGATCTAACGACTTCAATACAGCCATACATATCTCTTGAGCCGTATCCTCAGGCCCAGGAAAAGAATCATCTGACAAACGATGTCGGCAATACATCACCACTTTCGGGTGAATATAATCCATGACTTTCTGCAAGGCATCGCGATCCCCGCTCGCAGCTGCGGCAACCAGGCCATTAATAGCCCCATCGCTAGCTGCTGCAGTCATTAACTTCCTCTTCTTTCACTATCGACGACGTCTCGTCAGCGTCGTCAACACCGACGATAAAACACCCAACCGCAGCTTCGGGCACTAAACCGCGATTTCTCTTGCCTCATTCTGACGTGAAGACCAGAAAAAGACAATTTTATTTGCGTCGATGAATATATCAGCAAACAACGAGCCTGGTCGGCGGCGTTTTCGCCTATTGAAAATGGACAATTCATGACGACGATGTGTCGTAAAAATATCACTACGATTCCATAGAAGGCGGATGACCACTACAGAACCTGAGGAACCAGACTACATGAGCGCGCACATAACTGTGCGGGACTCGAAAAACATATAAAAGAATGAAAATAATTTTATGTATTAAATGCACGGAGCTAGCGATTCTTCTGCCCCTCAGCAGGGGGTGGCGGGGAGTCGCGGGGGTGGGTTTTAACTTGTGGGCGAGGAGAGGCGGGCGGTTTTCCCGGCGAGCTTCGCGAAGAGTCCCGCGGGTTTCTTGCGACGACTCTTTGCCCGCCTGCAGCGAGCCCCGTGAGCACTCACACACAAGCACGACACCTACTACCCCCCCAACAATTACTTTTGCAATCTAAAAGTCGTGTTCTCGTTACGTTCTGTTCACCAACGCGGTCTTGACTGAATAGCAGGCGCACACCCCCGCAGATACACGGCGTCGTCACGGCACAAACCACAAAACCAAAAACAAACACAAATGACGCCACATATCTGTACAACGAAACCCACATCACACCCGACGGAGGAGAACATGCTTCCTCAGATCCACAACCTGCCCACCCCCACCATCCAATCTTGGGAATGGCAACGGCATGGATCATGCCGAGACACCGACGCATCACTCTTCTTTCACCCGGAAGGCGAACGAGGACGCGCCCGCGCAGCCCGCGAACACGCGGCAAAATTGGTGTGCGCAACCTGCCCCGTTATTAACCAATGCAGAGAACACGCGCTCTCTGTGGGCGAGACCTACGGCATTTGGGGCGGACTCAGCGAAAGCGAGCGTGACGCGATCGCGCGAACCCACGCCCACGTTTAGGCTTCTCCCCTCCCAGCTAGCCTTCCCCGCTGCCCTACCCGATCCGTTACCCTTCCCAAATCTGAAGATCCGAACCGTCGCCTTTCTTATCTTCCGGCCGCAACACAACCACAGCCGATTCACGCGACAAGCCGCACACCTGGAGCAAGTCCACAATGATGGACCTCGCCTGCGCCATCACAACGATGCCCGAAATGCCAGACTTCTCACCATGATCCCCCGACGTCACCGCCGCGGTATTCTTCAGCTGCTCAATCACTGCGGGTAAACGCTGAGCCTCATGAAGCTTCCCCGATTTCCCCTGCTCGGCGAAGATCGATTCTAATTCGGTACAGGCGTGCGCCAAGGCGTCCAAAATAACTGGAATACGCTCGTCAATGTCTTTCTGATCAGAGATAATCGTGGCCGCCCGGCGCGCGAGAACGCGCGAGTTACGCATCGTATTGTCCACCGGCGACAAAATCTGGCTCATTTTCCGCATGTCACGGCGCGCACCCCAATAAAACGGCGACACCGCAGCGACCTCTGTACCGCCCTGAACAGCGGCAATCATGGCATTAATGCGTGCCTGAGTTCCTCGTGCGGACACCAACGCGTCGGAAACGACCCCGACGTCGTTACTCCTCAAACCTCGCGACACGGTGTCAAGGACATGCCCCGCGTGGCCGATCACCCGGCTTACTTCGCGTCGCGCCGGCCGGATGGCACTATTGGGCACCAGAGCGATCACCATGATCCCGATGAGACCGCCGACCAGGGCGTCGATCATTCGAGTGATCCCGCCCATTGTTCCCGGGGGCATAATCGTCGCTACTAAAACGGCGGAACACGTCGCTTGGATCGGGGCCAGCGGGGATTTGTCGAGGAAGAGTGCGGCTGCCAGGGCGCAGGCCACAGTGATGGCGATCTGCCAGGATCCGGTTCCGATGTGGGAGATCATGATGTCGCCGATGCCGATTCCCAGGGAGACCCCCATGACAAGTTCGACCGACCGGCGCAATCGGCCGACGGTACTAGTGCCAAGCGCGATCACCGACGCCATGGGGGCGAAGAACGGCTGCGGGTGGCCGATCACATGGTGTGCAAACCAAAATGCGATCCCGGCGGCCACCGATCCTTGGATCACGATCATCTTGCCGTCGCTAAGCCGTTCTACGCCGTGGAAATGGTTCACACATAAGAAAATACGGCACGGCAGGGGAGAATCGGCCACTGCGGGGAATAACCCGAGAAATCAGGCGGAACTACCACGAGAAAGGTGCCCACGCACCCGCGCCCATTACCACTCATGACCTGCATCGTGATGCCCCATTAAGGAATTTCACAGAAAATTCACGGTTTCGGAGTCAAAAGGATGGATCGGTACCAAGTATGCTGTGGGATCATGAGTGCACTGACCGCTGTCGACCTCACTGTTCTTACCCAAGCGTTCACCATGGGTGGTACAGGGGTAAAAACATTCGCTTCCGCCGCTCTTGCTAACGGCACAAACTTGCTTGCCGACGCTGCTACGTCGGCCCGAGCAACGCTAGCGGCCTCTGCTGACCTGGTGCCGCAGTTGCGCACCAGCATCCTCGCTCAGGCGAGTGAAACGGTGACAGCAGCTCCGAAACTGCTGGACCCGATGTACTGGCTAGGCGCCGATAGTCCCTTCGGCCACCTGATTCTCCCCGGCCTGGGGCTCATTATTTTCGTGGAAACTGGGCTCGGGTTTCCCCTCCTCCCCGGCGATTCCCTGCTGTTTACCGCGGGCATGCTGGCTAACCAGCACAATGGGTTTGCGCCCGTGTGGCAGGTGCTTTTGGTGGCGATCGCCTGCGCTATCGCTGGTGACCAGTCCTCATATTGGATTGGTAGGAAGCTCGGCGACCGCATCAGGAAACGTCCCGACGGGCGCATCTTTAAGAAGGCCTATATCACCGAAGGCGAGGCGTTCTTTAAGAAATGGGGGGCGCTGGCTGTGATTCTGTGCCGGTTCGTCCCCATTGTCCGCACCTATGCGCCTATGACGATCGGCATGGCGCGCATGAATTATGCCCGCTTCTTCCTTTTCGACATTTGCGGCGGGTTCCTGTGGGCCGGCGGTGTGACGGTTCTCGGCGTGTGGCTGGGTAGCTTCACCTTTGTGCGCGAGAATATCGAGCTCATATTCCTGGCGATCGTGTTTATTTCTATTCTGCCGGGGATTATCGGCGCGATTAAGAAATCACGTGCGTCGAAGGGAGCTGCTACTAGCGACGACTCTGCTGCTCCGCTGGCTGCACGTGATGCTAAGGAGACGCTGCATGAGCGTGAGGCTAGTGAGTCATAATCTCGCCGAGTCATAAAAAACATGGCGACGGAGCGTTACAACCGGTGCCCGCTGACCCTAAAGTCACAAACAAACTGACAAAACTTCGAGCAAGTCACAAAACTTCGAGTTAAGTCTTAAAGTTTTGCATATTTAGTGTGATCTGCGGTCCTCAGTGCCGCTCAGTGAGAGCTTGTGAGTGCTTTCTACGCCGCAGACAAGCAAAAGCGTTATTACGGCCCGGACAACTCGAAAATTCCTAAATCGCATCGCGGGCGCCAAGATTATCGAAGCCCTCCACCGAAGTTTCATATAAATTCGCAGATTGTATGCGGTGGCTGGCTGAGTGGTGCAAATTGGAGATTATTAGTTCAACTTCGAAGTAGTTTTGCTGGGACATATTCCATCTTTTAGATCGATTGTAAGGAGTACCGTGTTTACACCTATTCATCGGGCATTAGGGCTCGAAGCGAGCGATCTGTCTCTCGATTTAATTGAGCAAGCGGTCGAACATGGAGTCGAAGAAAGTAACGATCTTGACTGGAAGAAGACCCCATATAATGTCAAGCATCCTAAGTGGGATGAAGAAGCTGCCAAAGACATCGCAGCGATGGCGAATAGCGGTGGCGGCTGGATCGTTTTTGGTGTAGATGAAGACGGCACGAACAATGCCGCCTCAAGGATCAACGCCGTGGAATGGTCGGCCGACACTCAACAGCGGCTCCTCAGAACCGCCTATTCCAAGATCGGCCCACCCGTACTCGGTCTGGAGTTTTTCGAGTTTCCTTACAGGGATGGGACACGAACCGGGAGCGTTGTCATAATGAGAATCCCAGATTCGCGCGATGCACCCCATTTCGCTCGCAAGGGTGATAATGCCTTTGTCGCGCCACGACGAAACGGCCCGCACACCGAGTTTATGAGCGACCGCGAGATCGAGCGCGGCTTTCGAGAACGGTTTCAATATGCCGATGACCAAGAGCGCCTACTCCAAGATCGTTTCGAACGTGCGTGCACTGCGCTTCCCCCAGAAAAAGGTGTATTCCTTGCCGTAGCTGCGATCCCATTCGAACCCGTAAGCGAACGTAAGCCAGCCAGTCAAAACGATGTTTACCAGTACACGTTGAAGCCACTAATACCTGAACTACTTAGAAAAGGAACAGGCAGCTGGTGGGAACATGGTGACGTCAAGAAGGGTACGCGGCAATGGGTGTTACGTAATGATCGACGTAGTTCGGGCGCGTTTCGCAAGTATTTGTATGACGACGCTACTGTGTTAGGTGCCTATCAGTTAGGCCTTCTTCGTAACGGAGAAAAGGCAACTTCGTACTACCCAGTCGGTTTGGTGAATCACTGTATGTCTTCACATTTGGAGTCTGCAGTCATTGATTTCATCACAGTTCTACGAACTCACGCGGAAGAACGTCGATCGAACGGTGGCTTCCGTATTCGGGCTGGGCTTGTTGGAGTAGACAACGGACCGATCTATATTCGCACTAACCAAGCGATGACCAGATTACTGCTCGATGCGGAGTATGTGGAGCCCATTGTCAAGTTCCAGCCGGTAACGACAGTTTTAGACCCACTTGGGGACGTGCATGAAATGATGCCAATCGTGAATGATCTGGCACGAGATCTCATCAACCAAGGTGGTGTTCAGCACCTCAAAGTGATGGCGGAGCCGGACGTCTAGCTTCATTAGACTCCTCAGTAGCCTGCAGACCTCCGGGTGTTGAGCGTGCTTCCATCTCAGAATGTGAAGGTCAGCTTTCCATCTTTGCCGGCCTCTCCATGGTCGATGAACATGTGCTCGAGGTATGGGATGAACTCAATGCTGGCAGGGGGCGAGTGCGGAGACTTCTTCTTTGTTGTGAAGGAAGGTGAACTGCCGGTTCTCCAAGTCACTGACCTGGTCAAGAAGTTTGGAGTGTTCGGAGAGCAGACTGACATGTTTGGCAATGAGTTTTCGAATTACCGCTGGTAGTCGCTTTGGTCTCGAGCCACTCCGAGCATTGCGAGTAATAGGAGCCTCGATGGATTCGGCATCACCGGTCACACACGAAAACTTACTTAGTCTCGAAGCGACGTTCGGCGGTGCCTAGCTCAGCGAGAACAGCTTCTCAACGATCTTGTCTGTACTCGTGGACTCAGTCGGGAGCATGTGAACCGCGTCCATGAAAGCTTCGGCGATTTGCGCATCGCTGAGGTGCGGAGTCTCACAAGGGGACGTCGGCATCATATTTGTGGTTGTACTTCCAGAGATGTTTTCCTACTTGGTTTCAGCATACCGGGTTTCAGATCTGTACCAGGCCCGACACTGGCCACAACGAGTTTTCCCGAGAAAACTCGTGACGTGAGGTGGAGCGTTTGCCGGGTGCAGCTGCGCGGATTGCATAGCCCCATACGGATGGGGCAACTATTGAGAGGAAGCTCTACTCCAACGCACTGTAGACACGCTTGCCGTAACGGCTTACTACGTTGAAAAAGATCGCCATCGCGCGAATTTTAGAGGGTAATACGACAGAAGGCAGTGCTGATACGTTCGAACTCGTTGTGTCCTCATCATACGGCGGTGTTCTCCGATAGGCAGTCCAGACCGCACACCTCGAACTAAGTATTAAAACTTTGCATACTTGGCGTGAGTTGTGATCTTCAGTGACGTTCAGTGAGGCTTTGTGACTGAATCGCACCTACAAAGTAAGAATACTTATACTTTAAACGCGACCTGAACTGGCACTTTATAATTGCCAATCTTCAAAACTATCACACAATTGGCAAAGCACCACTTTTTCAATCTGAGTTTAACTTTGTACAAGTTTCAGTGGGAGTTTGTGAGTCTATGCACGAGTAAAACTGAGCGAAAAAGCATTCCCACGCCTGGGGTGACTCAGAAATGACAGTCTGAAAGCACACCCATATTGTGAGGAGACCATTCTCAAGGCCAGTGCGGTCCGATAAACTGGTAGCACGTAACTCCCGCCGTGACATTTAGAAGGCTCTACCCGTGCCCCTGCTCAACATCAAAACAATCGAAGAACGAGTCAAAGCTCTCGCTGGACGCGAAGAGTACGATGATGAGCTGCTCTTCGAACTTCTTTCGGCATATGGCCGCTCTAATAGCAGCATCACCCGGCTCCGCAACGGCTCTATCAACGTAGCCGAGGATCCCTCGCAGGAATACGCACAGAAGAATGTCGTGTACTACCGCAACATTGCCGATACCAGTGACGCCACAGATGCCAACCGGTCAACCAAACAGCTTTCCCCCGCTGAGAGAGAAACTCGCCTCCTGAAAGCGGTCCAGGAGCTCCGTCAACATGAGCGCGTCGTCCGGTTCACTACCCGCTTCGTCATCGTCTCTGACAACCAATGGTTAGCAGCTGTAGATACAAAGACTAACGAGAACAGAATCTTCCCAATCGCGCAGATTGATAAGCACTATACCTTCTTCCTTCCGTGGGCAGGAATGGAAAAAGCCCAGTTCGCCGCTGAAAAGCATGCAGACACTAAAGCTGCAGAAAAAATGGGCAAGCTCTTCGATGCGTTGGTAGGCAACAATGCTGTTTCGCTGGCCACGGATGCCGATCGTCATGGGCTCAATATTTTCTTTACTCGGTTGCTCTTCTGCTACTTCGCGGAAGACACGGATCTCTTCCCCAAAGGAGCATTTACCAAGGCCATTGCGTCCTACACGCATGAAGATGGATCTGATGTAGCTCGTGTCATCACAGATATTTTCGCGGCATTAGACATGGCTGATAAATCAGAACTTGCTGAACATCTTCAAGTTTTCCCCTACGTCAATGGCCACCTTTTTTCTGCAGATGCTCCTTACCAAGTTCCAAACTTTGATAGAAAATCCCGAGACCTCCTCATCGAGCTGGGCCGCCTGATCTGGAAAGATGTCAATCCAGACATCTTCGGTTCCATGTTCCAGGCCGTGGTGCAAACGGGATCACGCTCCGAATTGGGACAACACTACACATCAGTGCCTAATATTTTGAAGACGATCGAACCTCTGTTTCTCGATGATCTCAAGGAACAGTTCGACAGTGCCTACAACTCAGTACCCAGACTTGAGAAATTACTAAGCCGCATCGCAGACATCAAGATTTTTGACCCGGCCTGTGGATCGGGAAACTTCCTTGTCATCGCCTACAAGGAGCTACGACGTCTGGAACACGCCATCCTGGACCGACTTGCGTATCTCAGTCCTAAACACCAGACCCTGTTCTCTGATTCTGTAGTAAAAATCGATCATTTTTACGGGATTGAGATTGACGATTTCGCGACCGAGGTGGCCATTCTGGCACTGTGGATCGCCAAACATCAGATGAACCAGGAGTATCTAGACAAGTTCGGCTTCCAGCTACCAATGATTCCGCTGCGCAGCATGGGGCAGATCACCTGCGCGAACGCCTGCCGCATCGATTGGCAGGAAGTCTGTCCCCACCAGACTGAGGACGAGGTCTATCTCATCAGTAACCCGCCCTATCTCGGGTCAAGCATGCAGACCAAGGAACAGAAGGAAGACCTAGCTGCCACGTACGCAGGAAGGAAGTTCTCCACAAACCAGGACTACATCTCCGCTTGGTTCATCAAAGGCTCTGATTACATTCAAGAATCCCGAGCACAGCTCGCGTTCATTACTACAAATAGCGTGTCTCAAGGCGACCACGTCGCACTGCTCTTCCCCACGATCTTCAACATGGGATTAGAAATCGGTTACGCCTACACATCGTTCAAATGGTCAAACAACGCAAAAGGCAACGCCGGGGTTACCGTGGCCGTAATTTCGTTGCGCAAATCCAGCAAGTCACCAAAGTATCTCTTCAGTAATTCCGTTCGAAACGAAGTCGCCGAGATTAATGGCTATTTGACCCCCGGACCAATTGTTAGTTTGAAGAGAAGGCCCAAACCACTATCAGGTTTTCCCCCAATGGTTCGTGGTTCCCAGCCAACTGATGGCGGTCATCTAAACTTGGACCAAACGGAATACAACGCACTAGTTCAAGCTTTCCCAGAGACTCAGAGATTCTTGAAGAAATATATTGGGGCGGCTGATTATATCCGAGGAAATGATCGATATTGCCTATGGATTGAGGATCAAGACGTAGAAGCAGCTTCTTTGATACCTGAGGTCGCTGACCGTTTAGATACCGTCGCACGTTTCCGTTCTGAGAGCAAGGCAGCGTCTACACGAGAATATGCTGCTTACCCGAATCGCTTCCGACAACGCGCCTACAAGCCCACGGACTCGATCATCGTGCCCAGCGTCTCATCTGAACGGCGCGAATACGTCCCGATTGGTTTTCTTGGACCCGATACCGTCATTTCGAACCTGGCCTTCGCTACCTACAACGCCGAACCGTGGCTCTTCGCCCTGCTCACCTCCAAGATCCACATGGTCTGGCTAGGCGCCGTTGGCGGGAAGATGAAGACGGACTACCGCTATTCCAACACCATCGTCTACAACAACTTCCCCGTCCCGCACCTCACGGGCCCGATGAAAGAAAAGCTCACGCGAACGGCACTGAGGATCCTGGACGTGCGAGAGTACTTCTGCGAACTCACACTTGCCGAGCTGTATGACCCAGACACGATGCCGGACCTGCTACGCCAGGCCCACGCGGAGAATGACGCGCTCGTGGATAGCATCTACCGCAAATCAGGGTTCGAGTCCGATGAAGAACGCCTTGCCGCATTATTCAAGCTATACGAAAAGATGACCACAGAAGAAGCAGAAGCTATCGAAGCCAAAAAGGCAGCCAAGAAAGCAGCTAAAACCACTACGCGGCGGCGTCGGAAACCAAGAAAGAGGCAACACAATGAGTGAACAGTCGAAGCCTGACATCAACGCCATGAACATCGTGGATGTGACCTACCAGCAATCAGGGAAGTCCGTAGCTACGAATGAACTCGGCATGCGGGAAATGCAGGCACGTGTGTGGGAAGCGCGCGGTGCCCAGTACCTGCTGATCAAAGCCCCACCGGCCTCCGGTAAATCACGCGCACTCATGTTCGTCGCACTCGATAAGCTCTTCAACCAGGGGCGCAGGAAAGTCATCGTCGCAGTCCCCGAGCGATCCATCGGCGGATCCTTCGGAGATACTGACCTGCAGACTAACGGGTTCTTCGCCAACTGGACCGTCAAACCGGAAAACAACCTATGCAGACCCGGATCCACGGCCTCCATGGTGGAATCCTTTAGGCGTTTTATGGCAAACAAAGATGCCATACTCGTTTGTACCCATGCCACCCTGCGCTATGCCTTCGATGCACTCTCCCCCGAGGATTTCAATGGCTGTGTGCTAGCGATCGATGAATTCCACCACGTCTCGGCCGATTTGGATAACAATCGCCTTGGCGGAGTTCTCCGCGATGTCATGGCCAAATCCGATGTCCATGTAATCGCAATGACCGGCTCCTATTTCCGTGGCGACAGCGTGCCCGTACTCACCGCAGAAGATGAAGCCAAATTCACGCCTGTTACCTTCAACTACTATGACCAGCTCAACGGATACCGTTACTTGCACTCGCTTGGCATCGGGCACCACTTTTACCAAGGTCGATACACCGATAGCATCGGCGAAGCTCTCGATCTTGACCTCAAAACGATCATTCATATCCCGTCGGTAAACTCTGGCGATTCTACTAAAGACAAATATGAAGAGGTCGGCAGGATAATAGATGCCATCGGTAAGGTGGTCGAAACCGATGAGCACGGAATACACGTTGTACGCCGCCGAGACAACGGCAAACTCATCCGCGTAGCAGATCTCGTGGATGACACAGACCAAAAGCAGCGCGCAGAGGTGCTTCACTACCTCTCCACTGTGGCATCTAAAGACAGAGATGCAGTAGACATCATCATTGCTCTCGGCATGGCAAAAGAAGGCTTCGACTGGCCTTATGCTGAGCATGCCCTGACCATCGGCTACCGCGCTTCCCTGACGGAAATCATTCAGATTATCGGGCGGGTTACTCGAGATTGCGAAGGAAAATCGCACGCACAATTCACTAACCTGGTCGCCCAGCCGGACGCGGATACGGGCGATGTCACCCTTGCAGTGAACAATATGCTCAAGGCCATCACCGCATCGCTGCTGATGGAGCAAGTTCTCGCTCCGAATTTCACCTTCAAAGCAAAGAAGACTGATGATTCCAACAACGAGACTGACAAAGGTGTAGTCAAGATCCAGGGTTTCCAGGAGCCCTCTACAGCGCGCGTCAAGCAAATCGTGGACACAGACTTGAGCGATCTTAAGGCCACAATTCTGCAGGACGTCACATTCGCTAAAGCTGCCGCCGGTGGAATGGAACCGGAGACCACTAACAAGGTCCTGATTCCGAGGATCATCCGGGAACGCTATCCGGATCTCACCGAGAAAGAAGTCGAAGAAGTCCGCCAGCAAGTAGTGGTGGACTCCGTGATTAAGAACGGCGAAGTCCGAGAAGTGGGCGATGATCGTTTTATTCGCATGGCGGACAAGTTTGTGGATATCGAGGAAATCAATATCAACCTCATTGATTCCATCAACCCGTTCCAAAAAGCGTTTGAGATCATGAGCAAAAACGTGGACACCTCAGTATTGCGAACGATCCAGGATGCGATCACGGCTTCTAAGGTCGAAGTGACAGAAGCTGAGGCGCTACAAATGGCGCCGAAGATTAAGGCGTTCGTGGAAATGCACAAGCGCAGGCCCGACTCACGCTCTGACAGTCCGCAGGAAAAGCGGCTAGGCGAGATTCTGCTGTGGCTGCAAGCAAAGAAGCGGCAACTAAATTCTACTAAACAGAACACGGAAAGCGAGCAGGAGCCCCAGAGGGGTGAAGCATAGATGTCAGAAGAGTTTTCTCCCGAGCTCTTAGAATTACTGGAAAACGACACAGAGGGACTCTTCGATGAGCCAGCCAAGCCACGCAAACTCACCAGCGATGATCGTCTTGAGCGGGCTTTTATAGAAGTACTCGAGTTCTACGACCAGAACGGTCGCGAACCGTCACCGGATACTCTTAACATTGCAGAGCGGAAGCTCGGGGCTCGCCTTGTTGGTATTCGTGCCGACGACAAGAAACGAGCAGCCCTCGCCCACCTCGATGATGTAGGACTGCTAGATCCTCCTGAGGTACCGGACTCCGTCGATGCCCTCCTGGAAGACCCAGAGTTCGGCGATGATGTACTCGGCAACATCCTGTCTGATGGAGAGAAAGAATCTGACCTCTACGATGTCAGTGTCCTTCCGAAGGCGACGCGTAAGAGTGCCGACTCTGTAGCCAAGCGTAAAAAAGCGAAGGACTTTGACCAATTCCGTGACTTTTTCAAGAAAAAGCACGAAGAATTGCGCAACGGCACCGCTGCACTCGCAGAGTTCTCCGGCGAAACGTCTATCACCGAGGGCAAGTTCTATCTGCTCAAAGGTTCTCTCGTATTCGTAGCGGAAGTTCACGACCCCGAGCCCAATGCGCCACTCGATTCTGGCGGCAAGCCCAAAGCTCGCTTGCGGCTGATTTTTGAAAACGGAACCGAGAGCGCCATGTATGTACAGTCCTTCGCGATTCGCCTTTACGAGGAGGATGGAAAAGTACTTGCCCGGACGACACCTATCCAAACCTCAGAAATCGATGGCGAAGAGATCGCCTCTGGGTATATCTATGTCCTGCGATCCTTGAGCGATGATCCTGACATCAAACAGATCAAGGACCTGTACAAGATCGGTTTCACTACTGGCACTGTCGAAGGCCGCATTCGAGGCGCAGAAAAATCAGCTACCTATCTATTCGCGCCTGTCGAGATAGCCGCGACCTACAAGCTGTATAACGTCAAGGCGTCAGCCGTCGAGGCCGCGATCCATCGAGCGTTCTCCCACGCCCGATTGGAAATTACTGCTCAAGACCCTAATTCCTTAGACAGTTCAACTAAGGCTACTCATGTCACCGAGTGGTTTGTAGCTCCTCTAGACTCGATCGACAAAGTCATAGGAGAGCTCTTTAGCTAAAAGAAAAGCGCTCTCCAGGGGCCTGACCACTGTGTCACGCGGTGCTCACAGCTCCAGCCAGTCAGTCCGCCGATGCACACCCAGATTTGCTTGGGAGTCACTCTCAAGTTGTTGAATTGGGCGTAGTCAATCTCAAAGGAGTACATCATGCTGAAACCACTGACTATGTCCGACGGCCGCACAATCCCCGTTCAGGGATTCGGCGTATACCAGATTCCCGCCGACCAAACGGCCGACGCAGTCACCCACGCCATCGAAGCCGGTTACCGTCACATTGATACCGCCCAGGCCTACTTCAACGAGGAAGCCGTCGGCGAAGGTATCCGTCGAAGCGGCATTGATCGTGACCAGCTCTTCCTGACCACCAAGGTGTGGCTTGACCGTTACGGCGAAGATGCGACCTACAACAGCGTGAAGGTCTCACTGGACAAACTAGGTACCGATTACGTTGACCTCATGCTGCTCCACCAGCCCTTTAACGATGTTTATGGCGCCTGGAGGGGTCTCGAACGCGCCCAGAAAGAGGGCCTGATCCGCTCCATCGGTGTATCGAACTTCACCCCGTCGCGCGTGCACGACTTGGGGTCTTTCAACTCCGCCTACCCCGTCGTGAACCAGATTGAGATCAACCCATTCAACCAGCAAACCGAGCGCGTCGCTGAGCTGCAGAAGCACGGCGTGACCGTCGAGGCCTGGGCCCCGTTTGGTGAAGGCCGCAATGGGCTTTTCGATAACCCCGTGCTCACCGAGATCGGGAAGCAATACGATAAGTCAGTCGCCCAGGTTGTGCTCCGGTGGCTCTACCAGCGGGACATCGTCGGGCTGGCAAAATCCGTCCATGCCGAGCGTATCCAGCAGAATTTCGACATCGAAGATTTCAGCTTAACCGATGAGGATATGGCCGCCATCGCTGAGCTTGATACTGGATCCTCACTGTTCTTCGACCACGAAGCAGTCGAGACCGTCGATTTCTTCACGGACCTCATCAACCAGCGGCGATAGAGCACCCCATGTTGTATTCGACCAGAGAAGCCTCCGAGGCCAGCGGAATCTCCGTAGACACCGTGCGGTACTACTGCAAAATCGGGCTCGTGCCGCGCGTCATGCGCGATGAAAACAACTATCGCGTCTTTGATGAGCACGATATTGCCTGGCTGCGGGGGCTCCGCTGCCTTCGCGAATGCGGCATGGGAATCGACCAAATGCGCGAATACATGGAGCTCTGCCTGGAGGGCGAGGGCAGTATCCCTCAGCGCAAGGACATCCTCCGGGATCAACGCCGTGTTGTCGAAGACAAGATCTCGAACTTGCGAGACATGCTGGCTTTTATCGATTCAAAGCTCAGCTACTACGACAAAGTTCGCGCCGGTGAGATCAAGTACGAATCCAGCCTGCTCGCGCCAGTTGCCCCGGTCAAAGACCGGTAGCCACTAGGCCCCTCGCAGCCGCTCGTTATTGACCACCCGGGCAGCAGCTTCAATCGCCATCCACCCAGACAATTGCACGGACAGATCACGCTCGGCGATCTCCGAGCCTGCCAATGCCCCACCGGTCGACCCAGCGATGCGCCCGCCCGAGCGCGGGAGCTCCGCCTGACGCGTCCAGTCGGCACTAAAAACGGGGAGCCCGTTCACTTCCAGGCGCTGGTCCCACACCGCGTCTGCCGTCGACAAGACAAGTTTTGCTGCCAAGCGCTTCGTCGCACGGGAAAGTTTCTGATCGTCGGGAAGATCCGTCGCCACTAAAGCCAGGTACCGCACCAAAATGCCGCGGAAGAGTCCGCCATCACCGCTGCCGGAGCCCTTGATCACGCCGGTGTCCGTCGCCAAGTTGACCGCGATGGCGTGGACCAGGTTGTGGACCCGGGTGATCGAGGACATTGCCACGCCGGAACCGGCGTGTGCTCCGGCGCTCGAGGGATCATCGGTGATGCCGGCTTCCTCGCGACGTCGTTGAGCAATCTCGACGCAGGCGCCCAGAGCAACGCCCTGGTTGTAGGCGTACACAGCCGTCGAGGGCTCCGGGCCATCCATCTTCATGCGGATGCCATCGATCAGGAGGCCGTCCTGGTTGATCAGGTTCTCAAACATCCAGTCGGTGAGGGCCTCGGCCTCATCCACGCGGCCCATCCGCGCCATCATGATCGCCGCCGGGCCATTCGTCGGGACGTTATAAAACGCCTCCCCCACGCGCCACGGAACAACCCCGGTCAGCGAGTCGACGCCGTCGATGATGTTCTGCTGGAGGTCTTTCAGGCTCCTCGCCTGGTGACCGTGGCCGAGCCCCTCTGCGCGGTCGAGTGCCAACGCTAACCAGGATTTGTCGTCGTAATAGCGGTTCTTGGTTAGCGGCGCACCGTTGCGGAGGCGGATTCCCCGCATGGTCCGGCTGATTCGGCGCGAGCGGGACTTCAGCGGACGGCGCGACGCCGCGTCCACTAAGCAATCCAAATAGTGGGCTTGCCACCAGTAATGCCAGCGCAGGAAGAATTTATCCCGCGTCAAGGCCGGCCACGAGACCACCGCGAGGTTCGTCCCCGGCAGGCCCCATACCCGGCGCGCGTGGCGCTCATGGATGGCGTCCTCGGCTAAATCGGCGCGGTGGTCCCATTTCTCCCACAGCTCCTGCTGGCGGCGTTGCGGCCGCAACGAGCTGCCACGATGGTTGACCTGCTCGGCGCGGTTAATTCGCGAACTGCCCTCGTTGTCGGCCACATCGCCGGCGGTAGCGTCCGCGGTAACGTCGGCGGGCGCGTCAGTCTGATTGCTATGTCGTTTATCCTGCATTGTATTAATCGTGCCCTATAGATGATGTAGGCGCTACTGAACCCACACGATTGGGCGGGCGCTGTGCGGGTACTGCGCGGTTACCACGCGCGGTCGCCGCCGAGAACCCGCGCGACTCACCACGCTCGCGACAGGTCCGCGTGCTGCCTCACCCACGCATGCATCGCGATCCCCGCCGCAACCCCCGCATTAATTGACCGCGTTGAACCAAACTGGGCGATCGACACCGTCTGCACAGCACCGCGCTGCGCTTCCTCACTCACCCCCGGCCCCTCTTGGCCAAACAGGAGGAGGCACCGCTCCGGCAACTCGGCCGTTTCCACAGGAACCGAGCCGGGCACATTGTCCACAGCAATCACGGTGAGATCATGCTCATGCGCCCACTGGAGCACGTCGTTAACCGTCGAGTGATGATAAAGATGCTGGTAGCGATCGGTCACCATGGCTCCGCGACGATTCCACCGCTTCTTGCCGACGATGTGCACCGCCTCCGCTGCAAACGCGTTCGCGGTCCTCACGACGGTCCCGATGTTGTGGTCCGACGTGAAATTCTCGATCGCAACGTGGAACGGGAAGCGGCGCGTGTCCAGGTCCGCGACGATGGCCTCGCGCTTCCAATACCGGTAGGCGTCAACGACATTGCGCCGGTCGCCCTCGTCCAAGAGCGTGGAATCATAACGATCATCCGTCGGACGTGGTTGGCCAGGATGCTCAACCTCCCACGGGCCAACGCCGACGGGGTGCGGATTCCACTCGGTGGCACCGACGCCAGCTGGTGGTTTGACCGTGCCTGAGCCTGACGCGTGGGGATCCGCCGCGTGGGGTGAATCACTCAAGTCCGAGATCCTTCAGCCCCAGGATGGATCGGTACTCCAAGCCTTCTTTATGGATGGCATCGGCCGCACCCGTGTTGCGGTCCACCACGGTGGCGACACCGACAACCTCGGCCCCGGCTTCACGTGCCGCCTTGACCGCCGTCAGTGGGCTATTTCCTGTGGTTGTCGTATCTTCGACGACGAGCACACGCTTGCCTTTGATGTCCGGTCCTTCAATACGACGCTGCATGCCGTGTTTCTTCGCCTCTTTGCGCACGACGAACGCGTCGATGGGCCGGCCGGATGCGTGCAAAACGGAATCGGCGACGGGGTCCGCGCCCAAGGTCAAGCCACCAACAGCGTCGAAATCCCAATCCTCGGTGAGCTGCCGCAGAAGAGCGCCGATCAATGGCGATGCCTCGTGGTGCAACGTCGCCCGCCGCAAATCGACGTAATAATCTGCCTCTTTACCGGAGGATAAGGTAACCTTCCCCATTACGACTGCCAGCTCTTTGACCAGCTCTGCAAGCCGGGCCCGGCGCTCTGGATCCAAATTCTTCGCGGCAGATGTTGGCTCGGCGTCTTTCGCCCCTGGGTTCGTGTGATCCGTCATAAAAAGAAACTCCTTCTGGCTGCTGGATTGTTCATTGCCCGCTTGTAGTTCCGCTTAATCCTGGTCTAGCCGATTCTCGGGCTCGAGTTCACCATCAACGATGGGCACATCATCATCCTCCCGCCGGTGGGACGCACCTCGCCGGGCCGAGCTCTTCCGGTGCCGCCCCTCCGACGGCGGGTCACCGAAAATGGTGGACTTGTCGTAATCGGACTCCACGCGGATGACTCGCCCTGACCGCTCATGCGCACCGGAGTGGTCAGGATCGCTACCGACAACGGGAATATCTCCGGTGGATTTCCCCACTTCATCCCACGCTTCGTCGTCCGTCGTGGTCCCCTCTCGTCGGCTTCGATCCCGGCGCGGCAAATCAACATATTCGTGGCGGAATTCGGGCCTATCCGACCATCCTATGTGAGCATCCGCACCAGATTGGTCCTCCTGGCTAGTCGGCTCATCATTATTGCCGACGTCGTTACTGCCGGATTGGCTGGCGGTAGCCGGTTGATCGGCAGCGGACTGCCCGCCAGACGGTTGGCCAGCCGTGGCGGAATGACCGGCGAGGCCAGCGTCGGGAACGGCCTGCATGCGTGGGCCGTCGCCAAGGGTGAAGATGTCGTACGAATACGCGCGGCCGGGGTCGCCATCCGTCATGTCCAGATACTCGGCTGTCGGGTTGGGCAGGACGCGGGTGGCGTCGTCAAGATCGGCGATATAGGCGAATATCCTGGGGATATCGTCGATGGTGGGGCGGCGGTTGCAGCGGACGAGGATCCACCACGGGTCGATGACGATGGCTGCGGTGGCGCCGCGGAGGTGTGCGAGTGCGCGGTCGGCGCGGGAATCCATCATGAGCCGGACGGACAGCGGGTCCGAGGAGAATACGGCGAATCCGCCGCACGATCCTACGTATTCCTGGTCGGGCCGGGGCGGTTTGATGTGGCCGGGGGCTTCGCCAGACTGGTCCTGCGGTGCCCAGCGGTCGCGGTCCCGGAAGTCGATGAGTATGTCGGAGGATCCGGATCGACGTAACCCCAGGTAAGAGTTGTCGTTGATGTCGGCCACGTGGGCGCGGCGGGCGCGCATCCGTCCCGACACGACGTCCTTGGCTTCGCTTGGTGATGCGCCGACGTGGTCGGCCCACTCGTGAGCCAAGTCGGGATCGGTGCGGTCAAACTGCCATCCGTGCTCGGCGGCCCATGATCGACGTGCCCGACGGGTCGCTCGGGTGGGGTTCTCGAACCACTCCTCTGTGGTGTCTTCTGGTGATTCTGCTGGTGGAGCTGTGTTTGCAGCTGCGCCTTCTGGTGAGTCGGCCGGCGATTCCGACGCGGCACCCGCGTTACCTGCGGGGACGCTGCGAGATGGTGAAACTGTGTCCCGACGTTCGCCTCCATCATTGCGCGTCCCAGCGGACGCGTTGTCCTCACCGTCATCATGGGACGCCGTTCCACGCTGGGCATCCACTGGCTCATCCGCGTGCGTCATCGAGAAGTCGTTACCAGGCAGGCCAGCGTCGGACCATTCCTGATCAGCGCGCTCTTCCTCCGCCTCAACATGCGGGTGCACACCGAAATGTGAGAATGCTTCATCCGCAGTCTGAGTCTGCTGGGGATTAAAGCGTGGGTTTCTGCGGCGCGGCGGGATTGCATCGCCAGCATCGCCAGAGCCAGCGTCGGCATCATTAAACGGAACATCATCAGACGCACCACGCGTACCACCGGACGCCCTCTCCCCTTCAAACGAACGGTCACCCCTCGCCACCATGGAAGACGTCGACCGTTCGTGCACGCCAGCGTGGCGGCTGAGAACTCGGCGCCACTCCCTATCATCTGCCGGTCGGTTGGCAGCCCACAGCAGCGCTGCAGCCGCGAGGAGCAGCAGAGCGCCAAGAATCAGGAAAACTGCGGAATTCATCGTTAGATAGTCTATCCGCTTACGCGGACAATGCCTCCACCCGCACACAAAGGCCGCCACCCCTGCCCCTGGGGATCACGCGTCGAGCCCGACAGGGAGTAGTGGCAGCCGTCGTTGACCAGTTATTCGCTGACAGACCCTACACGTCAATATCGTTCTCGGCGGCGTAGGCACTCTGGTCTAACAACTCGCCAAGGTCAGAGATGCGAACCTCGTACAGCCAGCCATCGCCGTAGGGGTCGGAGTTGATCACGCCGGCGTCGTCGCCAAGGTCCTCATTGATCGAGACCACTTCGCCCGAGACGGGAGCGAAAATGTCGGAGACTGACTTGGTGGATTCCACCTCACCGAAAGCCTCTCCGGCTTCGACCTCCGTGCCGACGTCGGGCAGGTCAACATACACGATCTCGCCCAGCTGGTCAGCGGCAACATGGGTAATGCCGACGCGGACGGTGTCGCCAGGCTCGGCGGCGTCGTTGTCGATCCACTCGTGGTCACTGGAGTACAGGTAGTCAGCGGGCAATGAAACGTTGGACATCAGGATCTCCTTCGCATTGTTATCCGCACTCGTCGCTGCGGATGAATGGTTTTTACCGTCGATTGATGGGGGTCGATTGTTGGGGGCTAGCGGTCGCGCTTATAGAACGGAAGCTGAACCACCGTGTAGGGATAATGCTTACCACGAATGTCCACGGAAAGCGCGGTTCCCGGCTCCGCGACGTCCGCGTCCACATAGGCCATGGCCACGGGGTAGCCGAGTGTCGGCGACAGCGCGCCCGAGGTGACCTCCCCGACCTCTTTATCGTCGCTGGTCAAGACGGTGTAGCCGGCGCGGGCAGCTCGCCGCCCGTCCCCTTTGAGCCCGACGAGTTTCTGTGCCGCACCGTTCTTCTTCGCAGCGACGATGGCGTCCCGGCCGACGAAGGCGTCCTTGCTCTTCGTCGCGGCCAACACGCCAAGGCCGGCGTCGACCGGGGTGTGCGACCGGTCGAGCTCGTGGCCGTAGAGAGGCATGCCCGCCTCCAGTCGGAGCGTATCGCGGCTGGCCAGCCCGCATGGTGTCACCGCGTCGGTACCCATGATCGCGGCCCATACGTCGTGGGCGCCGCTGTTCGGAACGAAGATCTCGAACCCGTCTTCCCCGGTGTATCCCGTGCGGGCGATAATCACGTCGTGCCCGGCAACGGTGCCGCGGAAGAAGGCGTAGTACTTCACCTCAGCCAGGTTGCGGACATCCGCGCCGGGTAGCGACGCCAAGACGCGCTCCGCATTGGGGCCTTGCACAGCGATTAACGACGTTTCGCTGGATTCGTCGGCCACGGTGCAGTCGAAAGCCTCAGCGCGAGAGACTAATTTCGAGGCCACCGTCGGCGCGTTGCCGGCGTTGGGGATGACCAGGAATTCGTCGTCGGCGAGGCGGTAGGTGATGAGGTCGTCGATGATGGTGCCGTCCTCGGTACACATCATGGAGTACTTCGCCTTGCCGACGGCCACGGCGGATAACCGTGAGATCAGTGCGTGGTCGAGCGCTTCGGCTGCCTGTGGGCCGCTGACTCGGACCTCGCCCATGTGGGAGAGGTCGAAAATGCCGGCGTCAGTGCGAACGGCTTTGTGTTCGTCCAGTTCACTGCCGTATTTGAGGGGCATATCCCAGCCGCCGAAATCGGTGAAGCGGGCGCCGAGTTCCTCGTGGACATCGTGCAATGCGGTCTTTTGTGGGGTGGATGATCCTGTGCCGGATCCTGTGGCGGGTTGGTCTGTCACGTCGTGTTCTCCTGTCAACATCGCTTGGGGTTAGTCGTCCGTGGGGGTTGGTGCTGGTGTGGGTGCCTATTTATCCAGGCTGTTGAATTCATCGTCGGTGATGGCGAAATCCTCCAAGGGTGGGCACGAGCACGCCACATGACGGTCGCCGTAGGCATTGTCGATGCGGCGAACCGGCGGGAAGTACTTGGTCCGACGCAACCCGGGGACGGGGAATGCCGCTTTCTCACGAGTGAAGTGGCCGTGGGACACGGCGTCGTCGAAGTCGTCGCGCGTCACTGACCAGGCCGTATAGGGAGCGTGGCGAATCACGGAATCTTCCTCAGCGACGGTGCCGTCGATCACCTCGTCAATTTCGCGACGGATCGTGTGCATGGCTTCGATAAAGCGGTCGAGTTCGCCCTTGTCCTCGCTCTCGGTGGGCTCCACCATGAGAGTCCCCGGCACGGGGAAGGCCAGGGTCGGCGCGTGGAAGCCGAAGTCCATGAGCCGCTTGGACACGTCCTCCGCGGTGATGCCGGAGCGTTTCGTGATCTCGCGCAGGTCGAGGATGCATTCGTGCGCAACCAAACCGTTCTTGCCCGTGTACAGGGTCGGGAAATCGTCGGCGAGCTGGTGAGAGATGTAGTTAGCGTTCACCAGGGCCATTTCCGACGCGGCCGCCAGGCCATCGCCACCCATCAGCGCGATGTATGCCCAGGAGATCGGGACGACGCCGGCGGAACCATAGGTGGCACCGGCAATCGGCACGCCGTGAGCCTCGGACGGGACATCGCCGGAGCGCTCTGCGTCGGTAGTTGTTGTTTCCATCGGATCAGCCGGCAAGAACGGCACCAGGTGCTCAGCAACACACAGCGGGCCGACGCCGGGGCCGCCACCACCATGAGGAATGGTGAAGGTCTTGTGCAGGTTGAGGTGGCTGACGTCGCCACCGAACTGCCCGGGTTTCGCCAGCCCGACCAGCGCGTTGAGGTTAGCACCGTCGATGTACACCTGCGCACCGGCCGCGTGGACCTTCTCACACACGTCGCAAACATGCTCTTCGTAAACGCCATGGGTGGACGGGTACGTGATCATGATGGCGGCAACTTTGTCGCCTTGCTTCTCCAGCTTCGCGTCCAGGTCATCGAGGTCGATGGATCCGTCGTCGCGAGATTTCACCGCGACAACTTTCAGACCAGCCAATGCCGCCGACGCCGCATTGGTACCGTGGGCGGACTCCGGGATCAGGCAGATGGTGCGCTCATTATCGCCGCGCGATTGGTGGTAGCGGCGAATAGCCAGCAGACCAGCGAATTCGCCCTGCGACCCCGCGTTGGGCTGCACGCTCACAGCCGCGTAGCCGGTCATCTCCGCCAGACTGTCCTGCAGGTCATGGATGAGTTCACGCCACCCCGCCGTCTGATCGTCGGGAGCCATCGGGTGAATGGAGGCAAAGCCCGGCCACGTGATCGGCTCCATCTCTACTGCAGAGTTCAGTTTCATCGTGCATGAACCGAGCGGAATCATGGTGCGGTCGAGGGCGAGGTCGCGGTCGGAAAGCATCCGCAGATACCTCATCATTTCGGTTTCTGAGGTAATGGCGTGGAAGATCGGGTGCGTCAAAATCTCATCGAGACGAAGAAGATCCGCAGGCAGATGCGCTGTCCCGGCCGTCGCCACATCGCGGTGATCACCAGGTAGCCCGGAGGTGAGCTCACGCACTTCATCCAAACTGTCGGGACCGGAACCACTATCGCGGCCCTCAGCGCTGATCAGTATCGCAGCCAACTGACGAATATCAGTATCGGTCGTAGATTCACCGATGGAGATACCAACCAGCCGACCACCGAGTTCTCGCAGGTTAAAGCCCTCTTCATGGGCCCGCGCGACGGCGATACGCGCTGCATTATCAGTGCTGTGCTTCACGGTGACGGTGTCGAAGAACGTCTCATGCTCAATGCGAAGACCAGCCGCAACGACGGCATCGGCCAGCGCAGCAGCATGCGCGTGAATACGGCCAGCGATTTCCTTCAAGCCATCCGGCCCATGCCACACCGCGTACATGCCGGCCACAACAGCCAACAGCGCTTGCGCCGTGCAGATATTAGAGGTCGCGCGGTCGCGTCGAATATGTTGCTCGCGGGTTTGCAGAGCCAAGCGATACGCGGGAGTTCCTTCCTCATCCTTCGACACACCGACGATGCGCCCCGGCATCTTCCTGGTCAGCGAGGTCGTCACAGCCATAAACGCCGCATGGGGCCCACCGAAGAACAGCGGCACACCGAAGCGTTGCGCAGAACCCACCGCGATATCCGCACCGAGCTCACCCGGCGATGCCAGAAGCGTCTGCGCAAGAAGGTCACAATCCACCGTGACCAGCGCTTTCTTCTCCTTCGCGGCGTCAATCAGGGGCTTCAGGTCACGCACCTCACCCGTCGTTCCGGGCTGAGCAATAACGACGCCGGCAAGGTTCTCCTCGTCGGCAATCGTGTCTGTGGTAATCGTCGATACGCGAAGCGAAATACCAGCAGCTTTCGCCCGCGACCGAACAACAGCGATCACCTGCGGGTGGCAGGCGCTATCGAGGAGCACGACCGACTCCCCACCTTTACGCCGCCGCCCACCGCGGATCATCAGCTGAACGGCCTCCGCGACGGCAGTGGCTTCATCCAGCAAGGACGCATTAACGACGTCGAACCCGGTTAAATCCCCCACCGCAGTTTGGAAGTTCAGCAGCGCCTCCAGGCGGCCCTGAGAAATCTCCGGCTGATACGGCGTATACGCGGTGTACCACCCCGGGTTTTCCACAATGTTTCGCCTGATCACCGCCGGCGTGACCGTGTCATAATAACCCGCGCCGATCAGCTGCTTCTTCTGAACATTTTTATCGGCATACACCTGCAGCGCGGACAACACGTCCTGCTCAGTGCGACGAGGCGGCAGATTGAGATCCCGGTTCTTGATGGAATCAGGCAACGCTGCCTCGGCGAGTTCGCGTGCCGACGAATACCCCAAGGTCTGCAGCATCTGCCGAATGCTCGACGAGTTGGGGCCAATGTGGCGCGACGGGAACGCCGCGGCAGACACGCGCGGTGAACTCAACGGCGCGGTGAGGTCTGCCGTGGATTTAATAGACGCGGGGGCCGCACCCTGCGTGTTCTGCGGATCAAATTTCGGGTGAGCCTGGTGGGGTGACTGCTGCTGAGACTGTGGATGAGACATTGTTTCCCATTCGTCGAAGGCGATGACCGGTCGCCTCCCCCGCACTGTCTCCTGTACCTGAGAGCTTCGGCAGCCTTAGCAACGCGCTGTGTTTGGCCCTGCATGGAGCCCTACAAATCTATAGAGCCCACAGGTCGCGTTGCTTCGGTCTGCTTTTCTCCTTCGGCGGCTGCATACGCAGCTCTTTCCAGTGGTGCCTCATTGCAGCGGTACTGGGCCTGAGAGATTCCCGGGGAGGGTTTGCTCCTACGGCGCTACTTTCCTGGCCGGAAGCACAATGCGCCCGGCGCGGAAAGCAAGCTCTCCCGTTGCAACTCGTAACGGCATGTTCGTCACTCGACTATATCCGCAACCCCGGACATGTCGAGCGCACTTCGCCATCTGGTTACCTCATTTCGAGGCAATGAGCAGGCACGACGCCAGTAGGTTACCCCCGACGGGCAGAAATATTTACACGAACGTCACATGGTTCGGGCGGTGACGGGGTCGCGCAATGCTTAATCGCCCGAGCGCTCGATGGGATTCTCAGGATTCCCCGCCCACTGCGACCAACCACCGGTGAACAGCGTGGCACCGTCGATCCCACCATGCTCCATCACGGCAATCATCGCGCACGAGTGCAGCGCGGATCCGGAATACACAGCCACTTTCGAGCCGTCGGTAATTCCCGCCCTGTTGAACCGTGCCCGAATCTCGTCGGGCGACAGCACCGTCCGGTCCTCGTTATAAAAGTCCTGGACCGGCATGTTGATCGCACCCGGGATGTGGCCAGCGCGGAAGTCCAACTTTTCGGCGATCCCATTGAAACGACGCTCGTCGCGCGCATCAAGGAGGAAACCGCCGTCTTTAATCCACTGGTCGATCTCATCGGCTTCGATGGTGGGCATATTGCCGACGGTGATCTCTGTGCGAAACCGCTGCGGGAGGCTCCCCGGCCCGGCGATGACGGGATGGCCGGCGTCTTCCCACGCCGGAAGGCCACCGTCGAGAATATGAATGTCGGTGAACCCAGCCCACTTGAGAATCCACCAGGCGCGGGCGGAGAAAATGCCGTGGTGCTGGCCGTAAATGATGATCGGCGTCTTCTTGTCCAGCCCCCACTTGTAGACCCAGTCCTGCAGGATCCCTTTGTTCGGAAGCGGGTTACGCCCGGCTTCGCGCGAAGGAAGCCCCGTGAGGGCCAACTCTGGCGGGCAGAACTGAGCGTCCGGAATGTGTTCGGACACGAACCTCGAATACGCGGTGCGGCTTCCACTGGACCAGTGGGTGCTCAAGATACTAATACGATTCGATTTGTTGATAGCTTTGGACAAGATATCTGGAGAAACGTACACGGTCATGGGCACTAGCTTATGCGGACGAGCTCCAGACTGCAGTGTGGCAGGTTGTGAGATGCTCCTGGTAACGACAACGGTTACCCTTTAAAAGCGTGTCATCCGGTCACTCACGCGTATTGAGGGTAGGCTTCATATAGTCTTAGTTTTCAAAGCTTAGTTAATTCCAGACAAGGGAGTTTGACATGCATTTATGCATCGACAATGTGACCGTGAAATACGGCTCCACAGTGGCGGTGCAGGATGCCAATCTAGTTTTGGGCGCTGGTGTTCATGCCCTGCTGGGCCCCAATGGTGCGGGTAAATCTTCACTACTTGAGGTAATCGCTACGTTACGAAAGCCTTCGTCGGGGAGTTTTCGTTTTACTGACAATGATCCCGATTCGGCTAATCGGAATGACTACACAGGCATGGACCTGCGGCACATTCTGGGATATCTACCACAAGAGAACCTGCCGAAATCACGTTTTACCGTCCGAGAACATTTGGCTTATATGTGCTGGCTCAAACAAATACCGGATGGGAACGTGTCGGCCGAAGTTGATCGGTTGATAAATCTGACAGAGCTATCAGACAAAGCGGATGCCACCATTGGGTCACTATCCGGCGGCATGAGACGGCGCGTCGGAATCGCTTCTGCACTGGTAGGTTCCCCACGTCTACTCATACTTGATGAAGCTTCGGCTGGACTTGACATGGCACAGCGTGATTCACTTCGAAGAATCGTTGCGACTGTTGCTCAAGATGCCGTCGTCCTTACCTCGACTCATATTGTCGAAGACATTATTGACATCGCCGACACCCTCACCGTCATGTCCCGGGGTGCCTTTATGTTCTCTGGAGGGTGGGATGAGTTTTGCCATACCCGCCAGCTTCCCGAGCTGAAAGCCCAGTACCTAGACCTAGTAGGTGAGCGCTAGCTCATGGTACTGCAACGAAAAACACCAGGCTGGTGGTTATGGGCACGTTTTCATCGGCTACCACACGATATTGTTATCGCCGTGGTGTCTACGCTCGCGCTGCGAATGGCTATCCTTCTAACCCTGGAGTCTAACGGCGGCACCATTGAAATTGAACCATTGTGGCTGAGTTTCATTGCAAGCCTGCCTTTAGTATTCATCTTCAGTCACGAGACAAAACCTGATCTATGTGCTCCACGACCACTCATCCGGCGTCGACTTATTCTGTTGGGATCTGCCGTTATTACTGGAGCTGTTGTCTCGATCGCCTGTTATCCCACTAATCTCACGGATTTTGGATTTATTGCCGTATTTCGAAATATCCTTGTTTTTCTCACACTCGGATTGCTTGGGCGCGAACTTCTAGGACAAACTCGGATATGGATTCTCCCGCTCATCGCAACAGCGGGATCCATGCTATTTTCCTGGCCACAGTATCCAACTGTTTGGGACACCGTATATGGCGCTTTGCGAAGTCCTGGGTCTTTCTACTCGGATGGCACTATCGACCTGAGTATTCCCCTCTGCCTAGGCAGTTTTATCCTTTTAAGCGTCATATATTTACGTCAGGACACTGTCGGTCGGGGTCGTTTTCATGCCAACCAGCAGTCCAATATTTTTAGCCGTTCCACTGTGTACCGTGCAGGTAATATTCCTGTCGCACAATTACGAGCTCGCGGGTGGCGACGAATTACGCAACAAATCGCCATCGGCTTGATCATAACTATAAGCGATTCGTATTACCTGCTCCAGGATAAAAAGAATTGGGGTGGCAGCCCGGCTGAATTAGCCTCCACGTGCCTCAATGGCATTTTTGTTTTCGGTTCAGTAGCTATGGCCGTTGGAACCTTTGTGGGGCAAACTCGCTGGCGCACTGGGATCGCAGTCTGGGAGAAACTAAGTAACTACACCACCATTGCACTCCTTAAAAAACCAGCGCTTTCCGTAACTACCGCTGTTTTAATCCCTATTATCACAGTCAGTGTTATCGCTCTGGCCGCCAATAGCTGGTTCCTTATTTCACATGATGTCTCTTCATCCGTTGTTGTCGCCGGGACAAGTTCAGCAACAACAACTATTGGTGCTTTCCTTATCATTGTCGCCGTATTAGCACTAACCGGCGTCGCAATTGGTCATAAGCGCAAAGGGATTTGGGTCCCCTCTGTCGCTTTTATCCTCACCCTCATCGTGCTCATAGTGGGACACAGTCAGGTTGATCACGTTTCTACCGACCGAAGGGACAAACTGACTGCTTGTGCATCAATTCCAGAGCTCAACCGCCAAGTTTGTTCGAGCGAAACGAATGCACCATTTCTCCATGCAGCGGCACGCACACTAAGTGATCTCTATGCTGATGCACCGGCCAAGCAATACCTTCCGCAGACTTTGTACTTGGTCAATAATGCCTTCGCGCCCTCAGATAGCCCAATGGCTAAGTTTGGTCTCTACCGCAAACGCTCACTCGCAGTCCCCCAAGCTTTGCCGAGCACGGATATTTCCTCCGAACTTGGCCAAACGATAGGGAACTCCTGCAAAGATGTGCAGGCGAGTTCAGCGCTCTATCTAGCTACTCCCGCTCCAGGGAGTCCGGACAATCCCCCACCACCTGAAGAAGACCTCATCCAACTCCAGCATTGCCTTAACGGCCAATAGTGTTACGAAACCCGAAAAGCCCTCCCGAACACCACTCCGGAAGGGCTATAAAAATTCTCGCTTACAGCGTCGACACACCGCCGCCGTGGACGTCGAGTTTGTCTCCACCCTCGGCCACCGTGACTTCGACAACATCGCCGTCGCGAACATCCCCGGCGAGGAGTTCCTTCGCCAGTTCGTCGCCAATGGCTTGCTGCACTAACCGACGCAGCGGGCGAGCACCGTACGCGGGGTCGTAACCGCGCTTGGCCAGCCATTCCTTCGCATCGTCGTGAACGTCCAACACGAGGCGTCGAGACTCCAGCCTCTTGGCCAGAGCGTCGATCTGAATGTCGACGATCTTGGTTAGCTGTTCGCTGGTCAGAGCGTCGAACATAACGACGTCGTCAAGTCGGTTGATGAATTCCGGCTTGAAGGTGGCCTTGACGGCCGCCTCCATCTGCTCCTTGGTCCCGCCTGCGCCCAAGTTCGAGGTCAGGATCAGGATGGTGTTCCGGAAGTCCACCGTGCGGCCTTGCCCATCGGTCAGGCGGCCTTCATCGAGCACCTGCAGGAGGACATCGAAGACGTCGGGGTGAGCCTTCTCGACCTCGTCGAACAGGACCACCGTGTAGGGCCGACGACGCACTGCTTCGGTCAGCTGACCACCGGCGTCGTAACCGACGTATCCCGGAGGGGCACCAACCAACCGCGCCACGGAGTGCTTCTCGCCGTACTCCGACATATCGATGCGAACCATGGCTTTTTCGTCGTCGAAGAGGAAGTCCGCCAACGCCTTAGCCAGCTCGGTCTTGCCGACGCCGGTGGGGCCGAGGAAGAGGAACGACCCTGTCGGGCGGTTCTCATCCGCAACACCAGCACGCGCACGGCGTACCGCGTCGGACACGGCCTTCACGGCTTCGTCCTGGCCGACCACGCGACGACCCAAAACTTTCTCCATGGCCAGGAGCTTTTCGGTTTCGCCTTGCATCATCTTGCCGGCGGGGATGCCGGTCCACGCGGAGACAACTTCGGCCACGGTCTCAGGCGTAACTTCCTCAGAGAGCATGGCGTTCTCTTCGGTGGAGTTCACGGACTTTTCGGCCGCGTGCAGCTTCTTTTCCAGTTCAGGAATAGTGCCGTAGCGCAGCTTTGCTACCCTCTCGTAGTCGCCGTCACGCTCCGCGATCTCCGAATCAGACCGAGCCTTCTCCAGCTCTTCCTTGACACTTTGCACCTCGGTAATGGCAGACTTTTCGTTCTCCCACCGGGCGGTCAGGGCCTTCAGGTTTTCGCGCTCGTCGGCAAGCTCTTCTTTCAGATGCTCGAGCCTGATTTTCGACGCTTCATCGGTCTCCTTCTCCAGGGCCATTTCCTCGATCTCTAGCCGACGCACCACGCGCTCGGCGGTGTCGATTTCCTCTGGCCGGGAGTCGATTTCCATCCGCAACCGCGAGGCGGCTTCGTCAATAAGGTCGATGGCTTTATCGGGAAGGAACCGCGCTGTGATGTAGCGGTCGGACAGCGTCGCGGCCGAGACCAGCGCGGAGTCCATGATCCGAACACCGTGGTGAACCTCGTAGCGCTCCTTGAGGCCACGCAAAATACCGACAGTGTCCTCGACGCTGGGCTCACCCACGTACACCTGCTGAAACCGACGCTCAAGGGCGGCGTCCTTTTCGATGTACTTGCGGTATTCCTCCAGGGTGGTTGCGCCCACGAGCCGGAGCTCGCCACGAGCCAGCAGCGGCTTGATCATGTTGCCGGCGTCCATTGCGGATTCCCCGGTCGCGCCCGCACCGACGATGGTGTGCAGCTCATCGATGAAGGTGATGATTTCGCCGTCGGCGTTCTTGATTTCGTCAAGGACGGCCTTTAACCGTTCCTCGAATTCGCCACGGTATTTTGCACCCGCGACCATGGACCCGAGGTCGAGCGAGACGAGTTTCTTATCCTTCAGCGATTCGGGCACATCACCAGCGACGATACGCCGCGCGAGGCCTTCGACGATGGCGGTTTTACCGACGCCGGGCTCACCGATGAGCACCGGGTTGTTCTTCGTCCGCCGTGACAGCACTTGGACGACGCGTCGAATTTCGGCGTCGCGGCCGATGACGGGGTCGATTTTGCCGTCGCGCGCTCGGGCGGTGAGGTCCGTGGAGTACTTTTCGAGGGCCTGGAACTGGCCTTCTGGGTCCTCGGTAGTCACTTTTTGGTTTCCGCGTACCGACGGGAACGCTGCCTTGAGGGCGTCCGCGGTGACACCGAACTCCTGCAGCAATTTCGCTGCGTCGCTATCGCCGGATGCGATGCCGGCGAGCAAAACCTCGGTGGAGACGTAGCTATCGCCCAGCTGGCCTGCTAATTCCTGCGCGGTGGTTAGTGCGTTGAGGGAATCGCGGTTGAACTGTGGGTTCGCCATTTGTTGGCCAGTGGCGGTGGGGTATCCGCCAACCAGACTTCGTGCCCGAGTGAGGACCTGGTTCGGGTCTGCGCCGACAGCCTGAATAACCGGCGACGCAATAGAATCGGCCTGCTCGAGGAGAGCGACGAGTAAGTGCGCTGGACGGATGTCCGGGTTACCTCGTTTCGAGGCGTCCTGAAGTGCAGCCTGGAGGGCCTCAGCTGTGCGTGTTGTGGGGGTAAAAGAGCTCATGATGTCACCTTTCTGTTCTTTGTTCGTTGTTCTGTATTTGTTGTTTCTATGTTGACCGTTCTGTGTGTGGCCTGTGCGGCGGAAGCTTTGTGACTCAGTCGACGGAACCGACCGGGTTGCTGACCGCTAGCCGACGAAGAACGTTGCTATAACCATTGTTGAGTGTACGTCACGCAAGTTTTAATCACATCTAGTACAACTGACACGAAGTTGAGTCTATTCCACTCAAGGTAGATTTTTTAGAAAAAATTTTTGTGGCGGATGGGGACGGTGGTGAGGGGTGAGTGCGTGGGTTGGACATGCGTGCGCAGGATGGACGCATGATGGGTGCATGAGTTGTGCGCGTATGCGCGAGATGGGCACGTGCGAGCCGGACGGGAACGTCGACCGGCGGGATGGGGCACGTCGGCAGTAACGGGCCACCGCACCCAGATGAGCTAACGACCCTGCCGGACCCAGACGCCCAAACCTATGACCCCCAGAACAGCTTCCCCTATTAACACCACGGGACTCGTACCGATCCCGACCGAATTTCCCAACGCCGTGCTCTCCCCCACAAACCACGGGCTGAGGCAAAGGATAAGAGAAAGAGCCGGCATTAGGCGCAAAGACACTGCCGACCCCCAACAGCCACCAATTGCAGCCGCACACCCAATAGCCACAATGCTGTGAGCACTGATCAAACTAACCGTTTCCCACCCCAGATAACGAGCCCTCATCAGGCCGGCTACAGCAACCAAGATGAGAACACATATGACAGACAGAATCAGGCGCGGGCGTTCCGTCGAGCGAGACGTCACGGCGCGCTCATACGATTCCGACCATTGACTCCCCAGCAGAACACCCATCGCCCCTGCCATCACCACCGGGACCAGATTCGGAAGGAAAACAGGGATGCTCAATTCTGGACCAAACAATTGTGGGAGCGAAAAATCATGGAACCAGATCAGAGGAATGACAACGCAACACAGCAATAGCGCTTCACGCCAGCCACGAAGGCGGAGATAGGGGAAGACGCTATTACTCATATGTAATCCTCACACTTCTTTCACTTCAGGGTGCTTTATTTTCCTGGATTATCCTGGGCATTGCCTTTCTCAGAAGAAGCTATACAGGCCTTAAGATCCCCCGTGATGTTTTTAATTCGCTCTTCTTGCTCCTGAAATGGCCGCCCCTCAGTGTTCTTGTCCATCCACTTCTGGGCATCACTGGTACCCGGGCCATTCGCCCCACCGATGACGTCGCGAACTGGCTTGTCTCCGAAATGATCGGCAATCCATTCTGCGACGATATAGATAGTCGATACTCCATCCGTTTCGGAAAGCTCACACCCCGATTTATCGCTGTCTTGTGCAATGACGGTTTCAGCCACGTCATGGAACACAAGAGTTGAGGATCGTCCCGCGTCAGCCGCCATCAAGGTGACGTCGCCACCAACTCTTTTGGGAGCATACTCACCAGCGTCGACCCCGAACCCCAACTCGTCCAATTCAGACAAAAAGGCAGACCAGTTTTTATCCACTTCACGCACAGTGGATTCATCTTCTGGCCAACTGCAATACCGAGCACCGTCGGCTGAATGAGTGCATGAAGGATTCGATGGTTTCTCACGTGCAGTCACCAGAGGCCCATTTATTCCGACGAGAGTTGCCACCACAGAGACGATAACGATTCCAGGTAGAGCTAACGATAAAAGCTTTTTACCCCTTACCCAATCGGCTGTGGTGACGAAAATGAGCACTGCTGCCAGTGCAATTCCTATAACAACACCAACAACAACTGGACGTAATTGGACTGATTGTTCTACGTAGCCCACGTAGTTCCCCGATGAATACGGCCTCAAGAATAGAATTTTCGGAACTACGCGTAGCAGCCCTGCCATCAAAGTGAGAACCACGACGGCCATCCCCGCAATGAAGCCGACAATCGCCGCTAAACGCGGTTTGGTATGGAGTGATCGGCCAATAACTCCGCCGAGCCCCACGGAGAACAGGGACCAAATCAGTCCCATAATCGGAATCGACCACCATGGATAACCACCGGGGTCTCCGGATAAACACACGGCATACAACACAACTATTGTTACGATGTTGTATATCAATGCATACAATGCCCCGAGCCCGCAAAGATACCAGCTTAGTCTTATGGAGGTTGACGATATCGTGCGGAGATAGTCAACATCATGACGCGCGATGTCATAGGCAGTACACCCCGCTAAGCACACTCCGATAAGGGCAAGTGTTTCAGAATGTACTTCGTTAACGTCCGGCCAATAGCCAATAATGTAGCCCACTCGCCACGCGGAGAATAAAAGAAAAGCAACGAAGGGCACTGGGACAAAATAACGGAGATGTCGTCGCCACCCCATTAGATCACTCCCGCAGTCAATTGACCGAAAGCAGCATCAATACTTCCATATTTCCTTTCGAGCTCTTCCGAGGGCACATCAGCGACAATGTGTCCGGAATCAAGGAAAAGAACTCGATCAGTAGGCTCAATATCGGAGGAAATATGCGTCGACATAATGACTGAGGTTTTCTCACTGAGGCGACGAATTATATTCAGGAGCGACGCCCGGTGGTTTGGGTCTAATCCCGATGTCGGCTCATCCAAAATAAGGACGTCGGGACGGTGAGCTATCCCGACAGCAACCATCGCCCGACGTTGCATGCCACCGGACAACGAAGAAAAACGGTCGCCTTCGTTATCGGACAAATGGACAAGCGCAATGGCCTCGGACGCTGCGCTCCGGGCCTCACTCATGGAATAACCATGAAGCCACGCTGCCGTCTGAACTAAGTCCCGCACAGTTTGAGATGTATCAACCGCATTATGTTGCGGCACCCAACCTAAGCGCGAAACGATTGTAGGACGGTTTTTTCGCTCCGCTGTTTTGCCATCATACCTGATCACGCCGGACTGGGGTTCAAGCTCTGTCGCGAGAATCTTCATTAAGGTACTTTTCCCCGCGCCATTAGAACCGAGCACGATATTAATTCCACCGGAAAAAGTGCACGAAATTCCGTCCAACACAGACTTAGCCTTTTTATACGAAAAACTCAACCCGCTTACTTCGATGCGCATAGTATCTTAGTGTACGGATGCCGCTCCGCCAGAGGCATGATCCCATGGAGCTGGGCAATCTACTTGCAACCTTGAGGATTCACCTGGCTGCAACTCTTGAGTTGTATGCTGATCCGGAGAAGCAGGTTTACAATTAACCCAAAGTTCCGCCGTTACACTGTGATCTGTTAGATTCTTACATTCGGCATTTGCCTTCGAACCATCCAAATTAATGTCTCCGCAGTCCGCGGTTCCTTGCGGGATGTCAAGAGCGGCGGAGGCTACCCCTACCGGAAAAAATGACGCCATAATCCCCATTGCGGCAGCAATTAGTACGCTTTTCTTCTTCATCGCAAATCCAATCAAAGTCAAAATTCGGTCAGAGCTCTTACAAAATTCATTTCGTAAGCAACTCAAATTTAGGATATAAGCTCCATTAAACAGATGTCCATACCCTAAGAAAGATAACCCTTATTTGATGTAGATTTCACCCCCACCTGGGGCTAACTTATTACAACGCTACCTCTTCGTTTGGCCAGGTTAACCCCACTTTCAGCAAAGCTGATAACTTTAACCCTTACCTATAACATTTACCAGTAAGTAAAAGTTTTTCTTAAAGCTTTTACTTAAGTTAGCAAATTTTCTAACTGTGACGACACTTAAGGTGTCTCTACCCTCAAAACCGAGTAGGGTGCGTAACTTCAGTTACTGACGGATGAAAAACTGGACACTACAGCCCTATAAGCGCGCCTCAAAACAAGCAAGGGGCGAAATACAGCAGCGTGGGATGAATCGATACAACTTCGTACGCTCCCTCACCAACCTCATCTAAACCAGGGCAGCCGTCGAATCATATAGAGGAATAAAACCATCCTCGGGATTCACTGACTCCACCGTCGGCACTAATCGTCGCCAAGCACCGGGATACTCTGTCGCACGGAGTTCAGCCGATCAGTATCAATAGTCGCGGTGACATATCCGCAGGTGTAGCCCAATTCCGCGACCCTCGTTCCGTCGGGACCGACCACAACACTGTGGCCAATCCCGGTCGGACCGTCGGACTGGCCAACCTTGTCATATCCGCCCGGGCGAGCCTGCCCCGCAGCCGCGATCCACGTCGTCGAATCCAACGCTCGTGCAGCGGTCAATGTCCGCCACTGGTCGCGCTTGCCCGGGCCATCCGACCACGACGTCGGCACAACAATAACCTGCGCACCACCCCGTGCCAGATCCTTAAACTGCTGCGGGAAGCGAATGTCGTAACACGTCGACAGTCCGACAGTCATACCCGCGCACTGGAAATATTCCAGCTCATTACCTGGGCGAACCGTGTCCGACTCGCGGTACCCGAACGCGTCATAGCAATGGATCTTGCGGTACGCCGCGTCGACGCGATCACCGTCGGCACCATCGCGGCCAACCGCCAACGCAACGTTGTCCACCCGATGGCGCGTGCCTTTCTCCGTCTCGACAGAATCGGCCGGCGCGAACATACCCACCACGGCAACAATGCCGGCAGCCTCGGCAGTCTCGCGGACAGTCGTCGCAAACCGACCATCCAGCGGCTCCGCGATCGTGTCCAACCGCCCCTGACCGAACGGGTACATCGAGGCCTCCGGGAACACGATGAGGTCAGAGTTCTCCGACGACGCGCGCATGATCAACTCACACACAGCATCCGTATTCCTAGAAACATCGGGGACGGAACAAATCTGGGCCAGTGAAATGCGCATACGCCACAGACTATCAGTGAATAGCAGTAGCTATCAGTGAGAACCAGTAAGGGAAGCGATACGATTTTCGCATGTCCCCCACCGTGATCGCCCTCATGCTGACCACCTCACTCTTCGCCGGATGGGTCGACGCCGTCGTCGGAGGCGGCGGGCTCATCCTCCTCCCGCTCATCATGATCCTGAACCCCAGCTTTACGTATTCGCAGGCGCTCGGCGTAAACAAAGTCGCTGCTATCTGCGGTACCGGCAGCTCCGCGATCACCATGGCCCGGCGCGTCCCGGCCGCGCGGACCGCTTTCCGTTACGCGCCTTTGGCGTTTGGTGGGTCGGCGCTCGGGGCGGTTATCGCGTCGTCCGTTGATAAGGACATTATGCGGCCGATCGTTATCGTGCTCCTTATCGCGGTCGGGGCGTTCGTGCTGCTCCGGCCGTCATTTGGGCAGGTCACAGTCCGACGGACCGTCACGCATGAGCGATGGATTGCGGCATTGTTGCTGATCACGGGGCTCGGGATTTACGACGGCGCGTTCGGCCCCGGCACCGGTTTGTTTCTGATCCTCACGGTCACGTCGCTGCTGGGGGAGGACTTTTTGAACAGTGCCGCGTGGGCCAAAATCCTCAATACCTTCACGAACTTAGGCGCGCTGGTTGTGTTTGCGATCAATGGGGATATCTGGTGGTTGCTGGGCTTCGGGCTGGCCGTCACCAACATTGTGGGCGCGCAGATCGGGGCGCGAATGGTCCTCAGTAAAGGTGCTGGATTCGTCCGTATTGTTTTGCTTGTCGTGGTGGTGTTGATGGCCGGGAAGTTGGCGCTCGATCAATTTGGGGTGACGGCATAGGGGCTTGCTGTCACGGCATAGAGGTCCCCCCGTGGCAGTTTAACGGCAGGATGTGACACGTTAGGGGTTATTTTGGCCGCCGACCCCCAGTTATCCACAGGCGCGGAGTTATCCACAGAAAACGCGATTTACGACTATTGACGACGCGCACCACGGGCATGTTCTTGGCACGATGTGGCGCATGACTCTCACGATCACTCCGTCCGCGCTGCGCACCCTGATGCACGACCACCACGACCATGCGGAACACGCCGAGCACGTCGGCGCCGTATGCGACGCCGCGCATGAACAAGCGCCCAGCTTCCACTTATCGCGAACCCATGCCGCTTTGCTCGCTATGGCCGACGCCGCCTATACCCAGGCCCACGAACTGAGCGCACGGCATACGCGGTTCGCGGAATCCGTCGATTCATTACGACGTCGTGTCTGCGCCGCGGACGACGCCTCGTCAACGCACTTGAGCGAACTATCCCCGATGCATGCAGGTGACACTGCCACGCGTGCGGACAAACTCGGCTAAAGGCGCAGCTCATGGCACTTAATGCAACCTCGACGGTGAACAAAACCTCGGCAGCTCAAGCGTCGGTAATGCGAGGACCGCTGGCACACGGACTGCTCGGAGGAGGACCGCTCACACATGTCCCTCAGTGGAGCCCCGACGAGCTCAATGCCGTCGCCGCCTCAATGGCCGGACTCATCAGACCCCTGACCACCCGCATTTCAGATAGCCCCATCCCCGCCACCATCATCGGCGGAATCAACGGCGACGCCGCCAATGCATCGCTAAAATCGATTAATGCGGATACGCGCGCGGTCACCGACCACATCACACAGTCCGTCGGCTTATTGCGCGCGCACTCGTCGGCACTTTGCGGCCCCCTCTGCCACGCGCAATCCCTCGAGCACACCATCAAAGAGCTCCAAGCTCAACGCGACGCCACCGCCGACCCATTCATCAGCGCCGGCCTGTACATCATCGAAACGGCCCACAAAGCCGACCTCGCCCTCCTACTCAAGTTCCTGGACACTATCGACGGTGTGCTCGCGCACCTCCTGGTCGACGTATGGAATAGCCCCAACTTCAAAGCACTCGCCCATGTCCTTGCCGACGCCGGGATCACCGACGCCTTCCTCCCCACTACCGTGCCCGCCCCGGATCCCCAACGTGACAACTCACAACCTTGGCTCGACGGACGCACCGTTGAAGACACCGACTATATCCTCCGGGAGCGCCTCGACACCTGGCTTTCTACCGCGCACGACGACAAAGAAAAGCAGTATTTGGAGGGAATACTGAAGACACTCGCCGACAACGACGACGCTTACCTCGTCCACCTCGACCATGACGGAGTAGCCATCGCGCTGGGAGATCCCACCACAAGTCCCGCCGTCGCCACCCTCGTCGGCGGAGTCGGCTCCAGTGAACCCGGACGTATTCACGGGCACACAGACTGGGCACGTGAGATCAGGCAAGCCAGCGGCAACAAAGCCAGCGTCATCGCATGGTCGGCCTACCCCGCGCCCAAATCGCTACCCGCTGCAGCCAGCACAGATAACGCCATCCGCGGAGCACAAAACCTGCGTTCATTCCAACAATCGCTCCGCACACGCAACCCCTCCGCCCAACTCACCGTCACCGGCCACAGCTACGGCAGCGTCGTCGTCGGGCATGCTGCACGGTCCTCGGACGCGACATCTTCAGACGCAACGCCGTCAGACACAACACCGCCACTCGAAGCCGACACCGTCGTCATCGTCGGCTCCCCCGGAACCGGCGCGAATCATGCGCACGAATTAGCGCCACACGCGCTGGACAGGCACGCGGAGATCGTCGTCGGTAGGAATGATGCTGATCCCATCATGTTCGCAGCCGGACCAGACGTCGGTGCGCACGGCCCAGACCCGTCCTACGCACGCTGGGGTGCCGATGCGTGGCTCACCCCCAACGGTCTGGCGGCTACTCCCCCCAGTGACCAGAAAATTCGCGACCTGGGAGGACTCGTTATTCCTGGGCTGAGGTTCGGTGAGCTGATGAAAAACCACCGGTACAGGGACTACTCGGCGGCGCTTGCACAGGTCATTACCGACGGGGTGCCGGCCGATGCCCACACATCTCAGGGGTGATCATTGCAGGAGGTGCAGCAGCGCAATAATGTGGTTTTCACACATACTGACCAGCGCAATTGTGGCTTTCGGCCACACACTGAGCCAGGACGCACACCAACCACCCACACTCCACAAGGGAGCACCCCATGAGCAGCAAACACAACAAAAGCGGTAAGAAAAACAAGAAAGATAAGAAGCTGAACGCCACCGGTGACGAAATCTCCGCCACCACCACAACCGCCAGCAACGTCGACAACCCCGACTTCCTCAAGCCCCCGCCCAACTCCCACGACCTCGACAACATCACCGACCGCGCCATCGCCCGCGCACACGAATGGCTCGAGGCGACGAACGGGGAACAGACGCGGAAGGAATCGTCGTCCACTGAACAACTCGCGGCCCTCGTTCACGATCCACAGGGCATCGACTTCACCATGGGCTTCGTCGACCGAGTCGCGCGCCCAGAAGACAACGCCGTCGCCGCGAAGGAATTTGCCTCCCTGGGCAGCCCGTTTGGACGGAAAGAATCCCTCCCCGACTTCCTCGGGCCGCTGAATACGGCACTCGTCTCCCTCGGAGCGCTGGCCGGACAAGTGCTGCCCAGCATCGTGATGCCCATCGCCCGCGGCTACCTGCGGAAAATGGTGGGACACCTGGTGCTCGACGCCAATGGCAAGGCGCTTGACAAACTGCTTGACGACGCGCACGCCAACGGATTCCGGCTCAACATCAACCTCCTCGGCGAGGCTGTCCTCGGCGAGCGCGAGGCAACACGTCGGCTAGACCGGACCATCGAGCTGCTCCGCAACCCCAAGGTGGACTACGTGTCCATCAAGGCATCGTCGGTGTGCTCGCAGCTCAACCCGTGGGATATCGAAGGCAACACGCGGCGGCTCAAGGAACGCCTCCGTCCTCTGTACCGGGAAGCGGTCAAACGCACACCGCATCCGTTCATCAATATGGATATGGAGGAATACAAAGACCTCGACCTCACCATCAAGCTCTTCAAGGAGCTCATGAGTGAAGACGAGTTCATGGACCTGGAAGCCGGTATCGTGCTTCAGGCCTACCTCCCCGACACCCTGGATGCCCTGCACGAACTCATTGACTTCGCGCACGAGCGCGTCAACAAGGGCGGTGCGCCCATCAAGGTGCGCATTGTGAAGGGCGCGAACCTGTCCATGGAGCGCGTGGACTCCGAAATTCACGACTGGAAGCAGACCCCGTACCTCACGAAGGCTGAAGTAGACGCCAACTACCTGCGGCTCCTGGATGTGGCGCTGCAGCCTGAGCACGCCAACGCCATTCGGATCGGTGCGGCCTCTCACAACCTCTACACGGTGGCCACCGCGCACGAACTCTCTGTGCAGCGCGGCGTCGAGGACCAGCTCGATATCGAAATGCTCCAAGGTATGGCGCCCGCCCAGGCCAGGGCCGTGCGTCAGATCACGGGAACGGTCATCCTGTACACCCCCGTTGTGCACGCGGAAGACTTCGACGTTGCCGTGTCCTACCTGGTCCGACGGCTCGAAGAAAACGGCGCGCACCAAAACTTCCTGTACGCGCTGTTCGCGCCCGATGTCGCCGGCGATGACGACATGACGCCCATGCAGGAGCAAGAAAAGCGCTACCTCAACGCCGTCAACGACCGCTGGACCACGTTCGCAGGACCACGGCGCCAGCAGGACCGTCGGCAAGAACGATCCGCTGCTGACGTGTCCAAGCGAGTCGAGTCCGTCCCCGGCCACTTCGTCAACGAGCCGGACACCGACCCATCGCTGCCCGCCAACCGCGAGTGGGCCCTGCGGTGGCTGGACCACGACCCGGGCCCCGTCACCAGCCCGCTGATCACGGAGAAGTCGGATATCGATGCCATCGTGGCCCGCGCACGATCACGGTCCTCCGCGTGGGGCAACACCAGCGGACACGACCGCGCCGAGGTACTCGACGCCGCCGCTAACGCGCTGGCCGCGCACCGCGGGGAACTACTGGCCGCCATGACGCACGAGGCGAACAAGACCGTGGCGGAATCCGACCCCGAGATCTCCGAGGCCATCGACTTCGCCCGCTACTACGCGGAATCCGCCCGCGCGCTCGACGGCGTCAAGGGATCACGGTTCACCCCGTACTCCGTAGTCCTTATCACCCCGCCGTGGAACTTCCCGCTGGCCATCCCCATGGGTGGCGTGTTCGCCGCCCTCGCTGCCGGCGCGGCCGTTGTCATCAAACCTGCACCACAAGTCGTCCGCATCGCCGAAGTTGCGGTGGGGATACTGCGTGAAGCTGGCATCGACGAGGAACTCCTCCAGCTCGTCAACGTTGCCGAGAATGAAGCCGGCCAACACCTCGTCTCCCACCCGGCGGTGGACTCCATCATCCTCACCGGCGCCTCCGACACGGCGCGGCTCTTCCGCAGCTGGAAACCACAGATGGTGATCAACGCGGAAACCTCCGGCAAGAACGCCATCATCGTCACGCCATCTGCCGATCCAGACCTCGCCGTTTCCGACGTCTACAAGTCGGCCTTCGGCCACGCGGGGCAGAAGTGCTCGGCGTCGTCGCTGGTCATTGTGGTGGGCAGCGTCGGCAAGTCAAAGCGATTCATGAACCAGCTGATCGACGCCGTCGAGACCCTCAAAGTCGGCCCGGGAACCGATATTTCCACCACCATGAATGGAATCATCGAGCCCCCATCCGACAAGCTCATGCGAGGGTTGACGCAGCTAGAGAGCGGAGAGAAATGGCTGGTCAAGCCACGGAAGCTGAACAAAGAAGGGACGCTCTGGTCCCCGGGGTTGCGAGACAATGTCAAGCCCGGATCGTGGTACCACACACACGAGTGCTTCGGGCCAGTGCTCGGCATCATGCACGCCGCCACCCTGGAGGAAGCTACCGAATGGCAGAACTCCACGGGCTACGGGCTCACCGGTGGTCTGCACGCCCTCGACCCGGACGAGATCGACTGGTGGATTGACCACGTCGAGGTCGGTAATGCCTACGTCAACAGGGGTATTACCGGGGCCATCGTGCAGCGGCAATCCTTCGGCGGGTGGAAGGCCTCCGCGCTCGGGTCGGGCGCCAAAGCTGGCGGCCCGAACTACGTGGCGCAACAGGGAACCTGGTCCGAAGGGGACGTCGACGAGCTACCCCGTGCGGGGCTTCAGCGCCACGTTGCCCGGCGGCTCCGCCGGATCAAGGGCCAGCTGGACAACACGCTCACCCCGGCCGACCTGTACTGGCTGCGTCGCGCGGCTGAATCCGACGCCTACGCCTGGAGCACCGAGTTCGGCGTTGAGCACGACAACACCGCACTCATCGCCGAGTCCAACATCTTCCGCTACCGGCCTCTGTTGGCACCGCTGCGCGTCCGAGTTGGATCGCCCAGCTCGTCGCCGACCCTCATTCGTGACCTTGTCCGCCTGACGTTAGCGTCGGAAATCTCGGGCACTCCGATGGACGTTTCCGCTACCGCAGAGACCGCCACCGAGCTCGGGGCCATGGGATTCAGTATCCGTCGTGTGGAAGACGCCACCTACGCGGCCGAAGTGGAAAACGCAGAGTCCGTTCGTGTGCGCACCCTCGGCGACGTCGACCCGGCGCTGTACAAAGCGGCGGCGCACTCGGGATCGATTGTTATCGACCACCCGGTTCTTGCCGATGGGCGTCGTGAAATTCTGCCATTCCTGCTGGAACAAGCGGTATCGATCACGAACCACCGGTTTGGTTACATCAAGGGCCTGACCAACTGACATCGTTTGTTGGCATGGTTACCGCTAAACTCATCGACACGACCAGCTCGCCTCAATGTTGAGATAGGAAGCTATGCCACTACGTCAGTTCTCTAAGGTTCTCGTCGCCAACCGCGGCGAGATCGCCATCCGCGCGTTCCGCGCAGCACACGAACTCGAGTCCAGCACAGTCGCGGTCTACCCCTGGGAGGACCGACACTCCTCCCACCGCATCAAGGCTGATGAAGCCTACGAAATCGGGGAAGAAGGCCACCCGGTCAAGGCCTACCTCAACGTCGACGAAATCATCTCCGTCGCCAAAGACTCCGGGGCCGAAGCCATCTACCCCGGCTACGGGTTCCTGTCCGAGAACCCCGAGCTCGCGCGCGCCTGTGAACGCGAGGGCATCGCGTTCGTCGGGCCCACCGCCGACGTCCTCGATATGACGGGTAACAAAGCCACCGCTATTCATAACGCGAAAGAGGCGGGGCTGCCTACCCTCGGGGACACTCCCGCGACCGACGACCTCAACGAGCTAGAACGCCTGGCTGACGAATCGGATATGCCCTACCCGCTCTTCGTCAAGGCGGTTGCTGGGGGCGGCGGGCGCGGTATGCGCCTCATTCCCTCCCGCGACAAACTCCGCGAGCTGTGCGAAACAGCATCTAATGAGGCCAAAACCGCCTTCGGCGACCCCACCGTTTTCCTCGAGCAGGCCGTGGTTAATCCGAAGCATATCGAGGTGCAGATCCTTGCCGACGGACAAGGCAATGTCGTCCACCTCTTTGAGCGCGACTGCTCCGTACAGCGTCGCCACCAAAAAGTCGTGGAACTCGCGCCTGCGCCTAGCCTCACGCCTGAACAGCGCGAGGCCATCTGCACCGACGCGGTGAACTTCGCGCGGCACATCAACTACCGCGGCGCGGGAACCGTCGAATTCCTTGTTGATGAAGACGGCAACCACGTGTTCATCGAAATGAACCCGCGCGTGCAGGTCGAACACACAGTCACCGAGGAAATCACGGATATCGACATTGTCCGGGCACAGCTGCAGATCGCGGCGGGCGCGTCGCTGCCCGAGATCGGGCTGACCCAGGACACGATCTCTTTCCACGGTGCCGCGATGCAATGCCGCATCACCACCGAAGATCCAGCCAACGACTTCCGCCCCGACACCGGATACATCACGGCCTATAGGTCGCCGGGCGGTTCCGGTATTCGCCTCGACGGGGGTACCGCCACGGGCGCGGAGGTCACCGGGCACTTCGATTCGCTTCTGGTCAAGCTCACGTGCCGCGGGCGAGACTTCGACTCCGCTGTCCATCGTGCCCGGCGCGCGCTCGACGAGTTCCGCATTCGGGGTGTGGCGACGAACATCCGGTTCCTCCGCGGGGTCCTGGATAACCCGGATTTCCGCGCCGGCAATTTCACCACGTCGTTTATCGCGGATCACCCCGATCTGCTCACGACCAAGCCGTACGCCAACCGCGCCGACAAAATCATGCGGTACTTGGGCACTGTGACGGTGAATAAGCCGAACGGTGAGCGCGCGACCACTCTCAACCCGGCAGATAAATTGCCGACGCTGGACACGTCGGCTCCGCTGCCGGAGGGATCACGCGACCGGCTCCTGAAGCTCGGGCCCGAGAAATTCGCGCAGGAGCTGCGGCAACGCCGCGGTGTGGCGGTGACCGACACGACGTTCCGCGATGCGCACCAGTCGTTGCTGGCCACGCGCGTCCGCACGAACGACCTCGTTGCCGCCGCGGGCCATGTTGCGCGCACGACACCCCAGCTGCTGTCCGTCGAGGCGTGGGGTGGCGCCACCTATGACGTCGCCATGCGGTTCCTCAAGGAGGATCCGTGGGCGCGGCTGGACCGCCTGCGTCAAGCGATGCCGAACGTGTGTATCCAGATGCTGCTCCGCGGGCGTAACACCGTCGGATATACCCCCTACCCCGAGACGGTCACGAAGGCGTTCGTGAAGGAAGCTGCCGCGTCTGGCGTCGACATTTTCCGAATTTTCGACGCCCTGAACGACGTGAGCCAGATGAAGGCCGCGATCGACGCCGTCCGAGAGACCGGGACCGCGGTGGCGGAAGTAGCGATGAGCTACGCCGGCAACGTCGCCGACCCCAACGAAAAGCTCTACACGCTGGATTATTACATGAATCTGGCGCACACGATCGTGGATGCGGGCGCGCATATTCTGGCGATCAAGGACATGGCCGGGCTGCTCCGCCCCGAGGCGGCGCGCATGCTTGTCACCGAGCTGCGTAAGGAATTCGACCTGCCCATCCATATTCACACACATGACACGGCCGGCGGATCGCTGGCCACGTACATGGCTGCATGGGAGGCTGGCGCGGATGCTATCGATGGTGCGTCGGCTCCTATGGCGGGGACGACGTCGCAGCCGTCGCTGTCGGCCATCGTCGCGGCCACGGCGAACACGAAGTACGACACTGGCCTGGACCTTGCGGCCGTGAGTGCGTTGGAACCGTACTGGGAGGGTGTGCGCTCGGTGTACGCGCCGTTTGATAAGGGGCTCGCTGCCCCGACGGGCCGGGTGTACAACCACGAAATCCCTGGTGGCCAGCTGACGAACCTTCGCGCGCAAGCGACGGCGCTGGGCTTGGAGCACAACTTCGAGCAGATCGAGGACGCGTATGCCGCGGCCGATAAGATGCTCGGGCACCTGGTGAAGGTAACGCCGTCGTCCAAGGTGGTCGGCGATCTCGCGTTACAGCTGGTCGGAGCGGGTATTGATCCGGCCGACTTCGCTGCAAATCCGAATGACTATGACATCCCGGATTCGGTCATCGGGTTCCTCAACGGTGAGCTGGGGACGCCGCCCGGTGGGTGGCCCGAGCCGTTCCGTACCCAGGCGCTCAAGGGTCGGGAGAAGACGCCAGAGATCACGCCCGTGTCGGCCGAGGACGAAGACCACTTGAATGGGTCATCGGAGGATCGGCGGAACACGCTGAATCGACTGCTCTTCCCCGGACCCGCGGCCGATTTTGATACCCACCGCAACGAATATGGCGAGGTCAGCCGCCTCTCCACGAACCAGTTCTTCTTCGGCCTGTACCCCAACGAAGAACAAAAGATTCAGTTGGCAAAGGGCATTGACCTTATTGTGCAGCTGCAGTCCATTTCGGAGCCCGACGCGCGCGGCGTGCGGACCGTCATGTGCTTCCTCAACGGTGAGCTACGGCCCGTCTTTGTCCGCGACGAATCCGTCGAAGCCGACGTCAACCCCGCGGAGAAAGCCGACCGCTCCAACCCCGGCCACGTTGCCGCGCCCTACGCGGGCAATGTCACGGTGACCGTGGACGAAGGTGACACTGTTCACGCCGGCGACAAGATCGCGGTGATCGAGGCGATGAAGATGGAGGCCAGCATCACGGCCCCCGTTGATGGAACCATCGAGCGCATTATTTCCGACGGGACCTTCCACGTTGATGGTGGGGATCTCGTGGTGGTTATTTCGTAGCGCGCGACGAAAAGCGGCCCCGCGTCGGGCGACCGGGTCGTTCCCCGCGTCGGGCCGCCTACGAGGCCATGGTGATCAGCGCCGGGTTCATGCCCGACGCCATGAGCTTCCGTTTGATATCCCCCACCACTGTCTTCGGCCCCGCCAACAGCGTTTCATGGCCGAGCCACGGGCCGCGCGCCATAACGTCGTCGGCAAGTGAAATACCCTCCCGAACAGTGAAATCGCGTGGCGCGACAGCGTAGGCCGACATGCGGGCGAACTGGTCTTCCTCCGCATGCACCGTCGACGGGTGCACGGTCAGCCAGTCCATGGCCGTGTCGAATGACCAGAGCGTCCGGAGTTCGTACAGGTCGCTGGGGTACTCGGCGCCGAAGAACAGGTACGTCTGCGGCGGCGACGGTTTCGACGCAAGGTCGAGGATGATCGCGCGAATCGCCGCCAGATGGGCACCGTGGGCCACCATCAATACGGGGCGCGAACCGTCGAGAAGATCAACCGTCATGGAACCGCGCGCGGCGCCGATCTCCCACACGTCGCCAGGACGAGTCATGCGGGCGAGGTCAAAAACCAGCGCTGAGCTGCCCTTTAGCGACTGCTGCCGGGGCCCCTCAAATCGCGGCACTTCGAGATGAAACTCGATCAGCCTATCGTCGCTGTGCGGGATGGCGGGCGCCAGCCATTTCCGCTTACCCGACGACTGCGGCGCCAGGACTGGCACCAACTGCCCGGCGCGGTACGGAATCGGCGAATCCGCGGCGAGCCGGACGACCGTGATGGCGTCGGATCGGTGGTCGACATCCAGGACGGTGGCGCCCCAGCGCACGGGGACTTCGCTGTATTCGGCGGCGCCTTCCTCAAGGAGGCCGATGATTTGGCCGGTCGCCATCGCGAACAGCTCGAATTCTTCCGACGTGACCTGCGGCGCGATTATTTCGCGGCCGGCGTCGATAATGGCGTCCCCCATTGCGACATAGTCGGGGGCTTCGACGCCGAAGCTGCGGTGGTCCTCGGCAAGGTGCCGGAGGAAACGCCGCGTGCGTCGATCCAACCCATTACCTGTTGCCTGCTTGGCGTAGACGTGCACCAGCGCACGCCGAAAACTGGGCTTAAGCTGCGACAAGTCCGCCGGAAGACGCCGGATAAACGAGGGACGGCGGGCGAAAAGATGAGTAAACACGGCGTCGACGAAGCGCGACCCGTCTGTTTGAAGGACAGTGACGACGGGGACCAGGGATGCTTCATGGACTCCGGTGGCGTCCTGCGCCACATCGTCGTCAACGGCGTCGCCATCCTGCACCACGGAGTCATGGCCGCGCGGCCGGCTACCTTCTATCACGCCTATCCTTTCTACGGCGAGCCCCCGGTTCCCACATCACAACAGCGGTAGACCGAGGCACATGCACAATTTCCCCACGTGACCTGCCGTGTTGAGCTTCCATACGAGCCAACCGCTCCCGAAGCTGGTGGTTCTCCGCCTGCAGCTCATCCACCTGAGACTTCAGGTCAATGATCGCCCGTATCCCCGCGAGGTTAACACCATCTTCGTGAGAAAGCTTCTGTATTTCGCGAAGCATCTCAATGTCGTCCGGCGAGTACCGACGCCCACCTCCCCGCGTTCGCTCGGGCGTCACCAGCCCCATGCGGTCGTAGGTGCGGAGCGTCTGAGCGTGGAGTCCGGTCAGTTCCGCTGCCACCGAGATGACATAAACTTCTTCCCGACGTACCTCGCCCAGCGGCTGCCTATTTCCTCTGGTGTGAGTTTGCCGAGACGTGTCGGGGGTCGCGCGGTTTTCGCCGCCACGTGTTTCGGCGCCAGCTTCGCCACCGCGCGTTCCAGCAGCTCCGCCAGTCGCGCCAGCGCCAGCCCCACGCGTTCCAGCAGCTCCGCCAGCGTTCGAGGGGCCCGTCGTATTGCGTCGTCGATCAGAGTTCGAAGCCATGACTTACCCCTCCTTCCCTGGCCAGTTAGCGCGCGGATCAAAGCCCAGACGCTTCTCTTCGGCCACGTAACTACGGAGCGCAGAGGCGGCCCCTTCGTCCAGCTTCGGCGGGACCGCCACCTTCACCGTCACGAGGAGGTCGCCATTCTTCTGATTGCGCTTCGGCACACCGCGACCACGAACACGCAACGTCCGGCCGTCGTTAGTGCCCGCGGGGATCTTGACGCGAACCTTGTTGTCCAGCGTCGGCACTGTAACGACCCCGCCCAACGCGAGCTCAGAAAAACTAACTGGGACGGTAACGCGCAGGTCGTCGCCCTTGCGAGTGAAGAGCTTGTCCGGCCGCACATGTACGGTGACGAACAAATCGCCCGCCGGGCGGCCGCGCATTCCCGCCTCGCCCTGACCAGCTAAGCGAACCTTCTGGCCATCGACAACGCCCGACGGCACACGCACGGTAATCGTCCGAGTGCGGTTGGTCACACCGCTGCCCTTGCAGGCCGGGCAGGGATCGTCGATCTTCGTGCCCGTGCCGCCGCAATCGGAGCACGGCCGCGACAACCCGAACGCGCCGCGATTGTCGGACACGACACCTTTGCCATTACACGTCGAACATGTATGCGGCGACGTCCCAGGTTTGGCGCCCGAACCGTGACACTCCTGGCACGACGAGGGGTTCGTCAAGCGGATCGGCACCGTGGCGCCTTTGGTGGCCTCGCGGAAATCCAACGTAATTTCCGTTTCGACGTCGGCGCCGCGGAGGTTGCGCTGGCCACGGCTGGCGGCAGCAGACGCGCTACCCCGGCCGTTGAAGAGGTCGCCGAGGATATCGCCGATGCCTCCGCCGGACCCGCCGCCGAACAGGTCGGACGCGGAGAAGCCGCTGCCCGTGTCGTAATTGCTAAATGTGGTGCGGAAACCGCCCGACGACCCGTACTGGCCACCGAATCCGCCCGAGTTAAACCCGCCGTTATTGAAGCCACTGCCACCGAAGCCACCGAGACCGCCGGAAGCGAGCATGTCCTTCAATTCGTCGTATTCCTTGCGCTTTTTGGCATCGCCGACGACGGAATACGCCTCGCTGGCTTGTTTAAAACGCTCTTCCGCGGCGGAGTCGCCCGGGTGGCTGTCCGGGTGGTTATCGCGCGCGATCTTGCGGTACGCCTTCTTAATCTCATCCTCGCTAGCGCTGCGAGAAACGCCTAAGTCCTTGTAATAATCCTTCTCTGCCCATTCTCGTTGAGCCGTCATAGTTGCCTTCTTCCGCTATTTATCGCTTTGTTGCTTGCTACTGTTGTTGTCTTGTGTTGGTTGGTGGGGTTGATGCGCCGTGGGGTATGTGGGATGCCACGTAGCGCCTTATGGTATTGCGGCACCTTCGTGGCGCGTTAGCCGTTTCCGACCATCTCGCCGCCCGGCTGGCGTCGGGGTTTGTGCTCGTGGTTCCGGACGCGCGGTAACCGTCGGTGCATGCCAAAACCGCAGAACAAACTATCGCCACCACACACGTGGCTCGCTCACCAAACCTCAAAGGTTGAGTCTAGTAGACTTAACTTTACATTGGGAATAACGGCTTAAACAGGGAAAATATTCCAGGCTCGAGCCAGGTTTTCGAGGCCGGAGCTTCAACCGCCCATCTCATGATTTGCTCCTAGATAAAGTGCGGCGGGCAAAGAACCGGGGAATAAGGCGCGGTCGGGAATCACAAAGCCGGCGAGTCACAAGCCCGAGAGCCGTCGGGCGTCGTCCCGACCTGAGTGAAGCGTGAAAACTGCGGGGGAATATTGGGACGTTTTAAAAGTGCGGGGGTATAAGGGCGAAAAATGGCCGAAAACTGGCCATATACCCCCGCAGTTCTCGCATAGACCCGCCATATACCGCCGCAGTTTTAGGCGCTAAGCACGGAAGGGGGCCTGGACCGGGCGTTCCCCACCCCAAAAAGACCAGCTCAGCCCCCACCAACACAAGGCGGTGCCACCCGGACTGATTGCGCCCCACCGAACACCAGGCGCCATCCCCCGCCAACTAAATCTCAGATCGCTCCCCCAGAAAGGTTTAGTGGAATTTCAGGGCATACATGTTTTCATTGGTCACTCCGAGCTTCTTATCGAAGAGCTTGACCGCGAAAAACGCCGACACACACGGCACGACCGCGTAAACAAGCGCGACAACCAGGATGTTCCGAACACTCCAGCCCCAGCCGTCGGCATTCAGCGCCGCCAGCGGGCCGACCAGCCCGGAAATCCCGAACCCGGCCGAAATGGGCGTACCTTGCACCCGGAAAATGCCCGCCACAATGCCGCTAACACCGCACGCAACTATCGCCGGCAACAGCGCAACAGGCCGTCGCATCATGTTGGCAACCTGAACTTTCGCGGATCCCACCACGTGCACAAGCGACCCACCGGGCCCATTCACCTTCCATCCGGCCCACATCATGGTGAAGGCAACGGCGCAGCATCCAACGTTCGCCACACCCGAGGCGATACCGGACAGGAAGATAGCGGTCGCAATTCCGACCGTCGAAATTGGCGACGCCATCATCACGCCGAAAGCAATGCCCAGGATCAGCCCCATCACGATGGGCTGCAGATCCGCCGCACCGACGACGAGGTTACCCAGCCACTTCGTGAACACCAGCACCGCCGGATACGTCACAAATTTACCGAGACCACCGGCTATCACGATGACCGTCGGCGGAAGTACAAGGATGGTGTAGCTCTTAAGCCTGTCGCCGATGAGGAGAATCATGATGACGGCGAAGGCGGCGGTCAGACCAGTGTTGATCACCAGGCCGGTGCCTTTGAGCTGGAGGAATTCGTCGGAGTTTATCCCCTTGACGACGCCCGATCCCATCACGGCCGAGATCGCGACGGTGGCGGTCTGAATGTGCGTCATTTTGAATTGCATCGCAACCAGGAGGCCGATGGCTATCGGCAGCATACTGGAGGCGACGGACACCATCCCGATGATTTCCTTCCCCTGCGGGAACACAGGAAGCAGGGCCTTAAATAGCTCTCCTAACAGCGCTTGGGGAACCAATGCCACAACCACGGCAACCGAAATGCCATTGAGGACATTCATGGTAAATTCGCCCAAACCCATTCGGGGCGAATACCGCTCCCCTGTCTGAGTGTTGTTGATAGGTGATTCGTCAAGCTGAACACGTTGCTCAGGGGCTGCTGCTTCTTTCATAAAGCTTCCATCATTGGGGAACTGATAACTAGGCGGGAAACTAGTGGCTCACTGCGCGGAGTTAATTGTGAAAGGTGACCATACCAAAAAGGGACGGTGGCTTCACCCGTTTTGTACAACGACCACGCCACGTTTTATGGCGGCCATCGCAGGATCGGCCTCGCACCTAGGAATTGCACCTAAGAATTACGCTCCACGCAGACGCCTATATGTACTGCCGACGATTGGGCCAGCCGTGCACATAGTATGCCCGGGACTCTATTTACTTCGCCAGTGAAGGATATTTTGTTTCAGTAAGCTACTAGGGCTGCAATTCTGCGTACTACAGGGCGCTACGGGGCACTACGAGGAGGACGACGGGGACAAAGCAGGCACGAGCAACGGGCTGCACTCGTCCAGCCCCAACGCTAATCACCGCATGAAAAAGCCCGGGCGGCTATTAACCACCCGGGCTAAAGATAAGAGCTAAAGATAAGGGTTACTCACGATGACCCATGGTCAGGGCCGGTCCAATCACGCTGGGTCGCCGATCACGACCATTGCTGTTCGCAACACGCGGTCACCCATTCGGTACCCGGCGCGCAGAACCGTCGCCACGATTTTCTCGTCGCCAGATGACATGTCTTGAACGGCCTCGTGGAAGTTGGGGTCGAAAGCATCGCCTTCCTGGCCAAACTTTTCAACACCCAGATCCGCAATCAGCTTGGTGAATTTGTCCGAGAAGACCTTCAGTGGCCCTTCCTCTTTCAAATCGCCGTGCTTTTCCGCGAGGTCGAAGTCATCCGCCATGGGCAGGAGGTCACTCGCGACTTGCGCCTTGGCCAGCTCGAATGTGGCCGCCCGATCGCGCTCAGCCCGACGCCGGTAGTTGGTGTACTCGGCGGAGACTCGCTTCAGATCGGCGGTCATTTCTTCGAGTTGCTTCTCGACGGGGGACGCGACACCAGCACCAGCGCCGTCATCAACGGGCTCTTGCCCCTCGTCCTGGAGATCACGGGCTGCGTCATCCTCGGCGGATTCAACCGCTACGTCGGGATCGTCTTGAAGACCATCTACTTCAGCGTCGATGTCGTCAAGCTCTTCGGCAACGTTCTCACCGTCGACGGCCCCTTCCGGAGCGTCTCCGTCGGGCGTTTCCTGCGCGAGGCGAGCTTCGTCAACCGCAGCTTCGGCCTCGTTGGGGGATGCGCCTTCGGGGTCTGTGTTGGCCGGCGCACCCGGGTCATCGGGCATGTCGTTGCCTAGACTCACTTGTCATCATCCTTCTTGTCTTCGTCGACTACCTCGGCGTCAACAACGTTGGGGTCGGAGTTGTCAGATCCTGCGTCGGCGCCCGCAGCACCCGCGGCACCTGCGGCGCCACCGGTAGTTCCACCGTTGGCAGCCTCGGACTCGTAGAGGGACTTGCCCATCTCCTGAGACTCCGCGGACAGCTTCTCAACAGCGGACTTGATGGCCTCGATGTCGTCACCCTTCAGGGCTTCGTCGACACCCTTGGCGGCTTCCTCAACCTTGTCCTGGATGTCCTGGGAGACCTTCTCCTTGTTGTCGTCGACGAACTTGCGGGTCTGGTAAACCATGGACTCCGCAGAGTTGCGAACTTCCTGCTCCTCGCGACGCTTCTTGTCCTCTTCCGCGTGAGCCTCGGCGTCTTTCACCATGCGATCGATCTCGTCCTGGGACAGGCCAGAACCGTCCTGGATCTTAATGGTGTTTTCCTTGCCGGTGCCCTTGTCCTTCGCGGTGACGTGGACAATGCCGTTGGCGTCAATGTCGAACGTGACCTCGATCTGCGGGATACCACGCGGAGCCGGCGCAATTCCGCCCAACTCGAAGGAGCCGAGCAGTTTGTTAGCCGACGCCATCTCGCGCTCGCCCTGGAAGACCTGGATCTGCACGGAAGGCTGGTTGTCTTCCGCCGTGGTGAAGGTCTCGGAGCGCTTCGTCGGGATGGTCGTGTTGCGTTCGATGAGCTTGGTCATCACGCCGCCCTTGGTTTCAATACCGAGGGATAGCGGGGTGACATCCAGAAGCAGAACGTCCTTGACCTCGCCGCGCAGCACACCGGCCTGCAGAGCAGCACCGACAGCGACAACCTCGTCCGGGTTAACGCCCTTGTTCGGCTCTTTACCGCCTGTCAGTTCCTTGACCAGGTCGGTCACGGCCGGCATACGGGTCGAACCACCGACGAGAACCACGTGGTCGATGTCGGAAACGGAAATGCCGGCGTCGGAAAGAACCTGCTGGAACGGCTTACGAGTGCGGTCCAGGAGATCCTGGGTAATGCGCTGGAATTCCGTGCGGCTCAGCGTCTCGTCGAGGAAGAGCGGGTTCTTGTCCTCGTCGACCGTGATGTACGGCAGGTTGATGCTGGTCTGCTGTGAGGAAGAAAGCTCAATCTTGGCTTTCTCAGCAGCCTCACGCAGACGCTGCATAGCCATCTTGTCCTTGGTCAGGTCAATGCCGTGTGAAGACTTGAACTTGTCGGTCAGCCAGTCAACGATGCGCTGATCCCAGTCATCGCCACCGAGCTTGTTGTCACCGTTGGTTGCGCGGACCTCAACAACACCCTCGCCGATCTCCAGGAGGGAGACGTCGAAGGTACCGCCACCGAGGTCGTACACCAGAATGGTCTGGTCGTCTTCGCCCTTTTCAAGGCCGTATGCCAGCGCGGCAGCCGTCGGCTCGTTCACAATACGAAGCACGTTGAGGCCTGCAATCTGGCCAGCGTCCTTCGTGGCCTGACGCTGAGCGTCGGAGAAGTAAGCCGGGACGGTAATAACGGCGTCGGTCACGTCCTCGCCGAGGTAGCTCTCAGCGTCTCTCTTCAGTTTTTGAAGAATACGGGCGGAAATCTCCTGCGCCGTGTACTTCTTGTCGTCAATATCGACATTCCAGGAGTCGTCGCCGATGTGGCGCTTGACCGAGCGAATAGTGCGGTCAACGTTGGTCACGGCCTGGTTCTTTGCCGACTGCCCAACGAGCACCTCGCCGTTCTTTGAAAAAGCTACAACCGACGGCGTCGTCCGCGAGCCCTCGGAGTTAGCGATAACGGTGGGGTCTCCACCTTCCAAAACGGATACCACTGAGTTCGTAGTACCCAAGTCAATTCCAACTGCACGTCCCATTATCTGTGTTTCCTTTCGTTACATTTGTTGTGCCCGGCGGATCATTCGGCGATCACTCTCGGCTCTCGCCGGCGGTCCTGCCCGTGATCTCACCCGGAGCATCTACGTATTTGTGTGAGGCTGAGTGAATCAGACTCAACGACCTGTCACAGTCTGACCCAGAAGACTCAGGCTTGTCAAGCTAACTTGAGTCTTACTCGCTCAACCTTGCGACATTAGATGTAACGACGTCGTGCTCAAAGTTATTCCACACAACTCAACTTTTCTTATCGACGCTGGTCAAGGTGGCGTTTTTGATGTGTGGATGTGTCTTTCTGTACATATAACCGATGTATAGCCGACGCTCCGAGCCGACGTTTTTCGCGCGTTCCCGTGTGTATGAACGGCGCTCCGCGCCTTTCCCAAACACATAACCGACGTCTCCTGCGCGCGGTTGAGCCTTCGTGGGAAGGTTTTAGTGCGAAACGGAGGATTATCGCCGGTGCGTACCCATCATTAACGCGTGTGCTCGTCAAGCCACGCTTTCAAAACGACGGCATGGTTAAACACACGGTCTTTTGCAGCAAAGACCAAGATGATGTTTTCCCCCGACGCTGCCCGATCGCGCATCTCCCCCACCTGAGAAACCTCCGAATCGGAGTCGGAACCCGAGCTGTCGCCGTCGTCACCCGATGTGTCGGTGTCTTTATAGGCGGCCAGACGTTCATCCAGCTCAGAGCGATATCTGTCGGCGAATTCGGAAAAGCGCGCTGGATCGTGTCCCCAGTCTTTTCGCAGCTCCGGCGAAGGAGCAAGGCCCTTCAACCATTCATCAACCGGCGCTGTGGCCTTCTTCACCCCGCGCGGCCAGAGACGATCCACGAGGATCCGCGTCCCCTCCCCCTCCGCCGGCTGGTCGTGGATCTTTTCCGTCGTGATCATGGCTTTACCTCCTGCGCTCTCATTCCACACTTACGCCTTTTTACTCCGAACGTAAACGGTCTCTACGTCACGCGAATGGCCTTATCACACGCGTAAAAGACCTCCCCACACTCACACACTCTTTCCCCATGCGTAAGCACACCATGCGGCCCAGCCACTCACGAACAACTCGACCGAGATAGTCACAACCGCGCTCCCGATATTCGGAAACGACGTGGTCACGTCGGCAATTGCGTCGACAAGCAATAAAGCGCAGACACCCCACAAACCCGCAGCCGCGTGGAGCCGACGCTTCAGCACCCACCAAGCGCTGGTCCACAGGGCGGCTATTTCTGCGCAATCCAACGCAATCCAGCCGAGGACGCCGGGGAATGGCATCGTAAACAGCAGAATGGCCATCCACGGAATGAGGGCAGCGCCCATGACAAACAGGATTCCCGCCAGTACACAATCAGCACGACGGCCGGCACCTAAATACCTGTGACGCTTTTTCTCGTGTGAAAAGCAATCATGATCCTTATTGAATGCGAATTTACTCACCAACCATTTTTTAATCGTGGAACTATCAACTCGACGGCGAACGCCCGAAGCTTGATGATGGATCGACGCATGATGGGAACGAAAGGAACATTGTTTGGCCGCGGACGATACATAGTCGACGAGATAGCGGGCGCCGGCGTTCCGGTACATTCTCGCCCTAGACATAGCATTCACCCGGCATGCATTCACCAGACATCGTGTTAACCGATCCCCTCACCTACGTTTGGTAGAAGAAAAATTCACTATGCGCCGCTCTGAGATAATTTCCAATTCTGGATCATCACAATGCTGGATCACCCAATGGCCAGTCACGGTGAGTACTGAATTCCGTTGACTATGTAATACCTCATAAGCAAACACTACGAGCCCGGAACTAGATCGACTCTAGCTCCGGGCTCGTTGAGTATGTACTCAGGCGCTAACTCAAGGCCTTACGCTTACGCCCTTATGCGACGCGGTGTAAAGCCAACGCCCTACGTTTTTATCCTCTACTTCTTTTTGGTCACTAGGCCAACAATCCACAAGAGGATTACCGCACCAAGCAAACAGGTAAGGAAGCTGAAGAACTTTCCTCCACCTTCGACATCAAATCCAACTGCACCGAGCAGCCATCCTCCGAGGAAACCGCCGATAATACCCACGATGATATTGAGCGGGACGCCCATTTGAGCGTCGGTACCCATGATCTTCGATGCGATCCATCCGGCGAGGCCACCGATAATGACCCACCCAATAATTCCGAGCGGTGGAGCGGATGCCGCAGCCAAAATAACTTCGTTCATCAGTCAAACCTTTCTCATATTTTTACAACGGGCCACTGATGAGGAAACTGCGTTGCTCTTCCACCACAGTCATGCCCGAGGAATACCGGATGGCTGGTACATGGGCTAGTGAAAACCCATGCACGAGCCTCGTCACAATAAAGTTTACTAGGAATTCTTATATCTCGGTAGAAAGTACAGCGAGCAATCGGGAACGAGAAACGTGCCGACGTTTGATAAGCGATGCCATTTTCCCGCTGCGACCAGCGAGGCCAACGAGGACGAGGCCGCACCCGGCCATTCACGCCGCGCATACAAAAACACTAAGCTAGTTATCGCATTATTACTGTGGGACCCTGCACCCGCATGTATATTGTCCCGTATCACTTTTACAGCCTGAGGATGACGAATGAGCACAACCCCCTCCGACCCGACTTCACAGTCTGATTCGGAAGGCTATTCCACCCAACCCAATGACCAGTTTTCCACAGAAAACCGGCCCAATTCGGGCAGCTCATTCGAACAGCGTCGTGCGGAAGAACAACGTCACGGGCAAGAGCAGCGTGTAGAGGGAACTCAGCCTCCAAGGGAAGAACGAGGTCAGGACACTACTGAGTCCAGCTCTTCCCGCAGCTCTTCGACCAATGCACCTATCGATGCTGAGTTTTCCGACGTTCCCACTGCTCGCGATGTCCTCCCCGAAAATGATTCACTCAGTGAAGACCGCGCATTCGACGAGCCACAGGCGCACGAGGACCAATCGCACGAGACTCAATCACACGGCGTTGATTCACACAATCCGGACACAAAAAGCGGATTTTCGACGAATGGGGCGGCGGGGTTTCCTGTCATCACTCCGGAAATGATGCGTGAGGCTAATGGCCACACGACCTCATCGGCCGACGGTTCCGCAGAATCTGACGCCCCCGCGCAAACGAACCACTCGGCGCAACCGGATTCCGCACAGCAGGATTCTGGGCGTCATCAGGATGGCGCAATTAGTAGCCCGACGACGGGAAAATCAACAAACGGCAAACCGTCGACGGTGACGTCCGACGCATATAACCCGTCACCTAACACCACGACGCACGGGTCACGCCCCGTTGGGAACGCATTCCAGGCTCAGCCCCAGAACAGCTCGGCCGGTAAAAGCAGCGGTCAGGGAAGCGTCGGCAAGGAAAAGAGCAACCAAGACCGCCAGGTTCCCTCAGCGCCCAACAGGTCGGAAAACACAGCAGACGACAAGACGCCTCACACTGCAGCTCAGGGATCGGCAGCTGCCTCTGGCTCATCTGTCTCTGGCCGTTCCGCAGGTTCACGCGGCGCCTCCGACGGGAGCAAGAAGGCAGCCAACGTTCAAGCAGATACCGGTCACTCCAACGATCAGACCGACGCCGACCAAGAGTCCACAGAAAACTCGCGGAAAGAAAAGTTCAAGAACTGGATTGCCACCACACCTGCAAAAGCACTGGTCTTCGTCGTCGCTGTCTTAATTCTTGCGGCACTATTCGGCGCTATTTGGATGGCTAATAACGATAATTTCACCGTTGGTTCGTCGGAAAAAACATCCACCGCTCCGTCGGAAGATAATCAAGCTGATCAACCCCAACAGAATTTCCCGACCCCCGGTGGAAAGACAATCAAAGGATCGATCGGGCAAAATATCGATCTTGACGCACGCCAAGTTCAAATATGCGGCAGCAGCACGGGCGAATACACGCGCTCCGCGATCCCGGTCGGGTGGGATTGCTCCGTGGCGGACACGGCACGCCAGGTCTATAACGACACCCCGAAGGATGATCGGGGAAGCATAACCATAGATAGCCCCATTTCTGATTCGACATTCAAACTGGAATGCCAAGAATTTAAACCCGGGCTCGTGCGCTGCGAAAATAAAGACGACGATATCCACATCTACATCGGCAATTAACCACCATTGGTAATTAAAAACGAATTCACACTTTTGCCCCTCACGCGTGGCATAGTGGTCGGGTGAGCTCTTCCGATAAAAACGCGACACCCGCACCAGAAAACACCGACACCAGCAGCGCGACCCCGACCCAGGTCACTGGGCGACCGCGGCTCAAGCACCTGGATCAGTCCAGCAAACTGCGCAACGTCCTCTACGAAATCCGCGGGCCGGTCAATGCCGAAGCAGAACGCATGATCGCCGATGGTCACAGGATTCTGCAGCTCAACACCGGTAACCCGGCGGTCTTCGGCTTCGAGGCACCCGATGTCATCATGCGTGACATGATCGCGGCCCTGCCCACCGCCCAGGGGTACAGCACCGCGAAAGGCATCATCCCGGCGCGCCGCGCCATTGCCACGCGATACGAATTAGTTCCCGGATTCCCTAGCGCCGATATCGACGATATCTACTTGGGTAATGGGGTCTCTGAGCTCATCACCATGACTACTCAGGCTCTCCTCGACGATGGTGATGAAGTGCTCATTCCCGCCCCCGATTATCCCCTCTGGACGGCGGCGACCTCGTTGGCCGGCGGAAAACCTGTGCATTATTTCTGTCGCGAGGACGATAATTGGAACCCCGACATCGAGGACATCAAAGCCAAGGTCACTCCGAAAACCAAGGCAATTGTCGTTATTAACCCGAATAACCCCACTGGGGCTGTCTATAGCCGGGAAACGCTGCAGAAAATTGTCGATATCGCCCGCGAGAATTCACTTCTCATTCTTGCCGACGAAATCTACGACCGGATTCTTTACGACGATGCCGAACACATCAGCATCGCTTCTCTCGCACCTGATCTGCTGTGCATCACATTCAACGGATTGTCCAAGGCATATCGTGTGGCTGGATACCGGTCGGGCTGGATGGTCCTCACCGGCCCCAAGGAACATGCCCAGGGGTTCATCGAGGGGCTGGACTTGCTCGCATCAACGCGCTTGTGCCCCAATGTGCCTGCTCAGCATGCTATTCAGGTGGCGCTTGGCGGCAAGCAATCCATCTACGACCTCACACTCCCCGGTGGCCGTCTGCTAGAGCAACGGAATGTAGCGTACGAAAAGCTCAATGAGATCCCGGGCGTTTCGGTTGTTAAACCGATGGGTGCTTTGTATGCCTTCCCCAAATTGGATCGGAATGTTTATGACATTCATGACGACGAACAATTCATGTTTGATCTCTTGCGCGCAGAAAAGATCCACCTCGTCCAAGGCACCGGATTCAATTGGCCGGAGCCCGACCACTTCCGCGTTGTCACTCTCCCGTGGGCTCGTGATCTGGCAGATGCGATCGAACGCCTCGGCAACTTCTTGTCCAGCTACCACCAGTAAAGTCCGCGGACACCCATCGCCGGCGGCATACCCACGCACGCTATTCTGAAAAACACGTTACTGTTACTGGAACATACTGTCGGTTAGGTGTCGTCGCTCAGATTTATTCGGCCTACGCTCCCTTTTACCTGGCCTGCACATCTGTGATCTGAGCTGCGTTTTTACCGACAGATCCGTTCACAATGAGGAGTCCTTGTGGGTAAACACTCAGCGTCCGGCGACGAACCATACCAGCCGCGTGGCACTCACACGGCCGACTCATCGCCCCAGCAGGCACCCATTCCGACGGAAACCCGCAGGTCACGACTCAGCAACGCGCGCCGCGAAACTCAGCCGCAGGCATCGGCGCCACAGGTAGCCACGTCGCAACCAAAACCGTCGCAACCCGCAACCCCACAACCCAAGGCCAGCAAGACCACCAAGCGCTTCCGCCCGCACATCAAAGACTGGACGCTCGGCCAACGCATCCTCGCCGGGTTTTTGCTCATCGGCTTCATCCTCAGCGCCATCTCCACCGTCGCCCTGTGGCCGTCGAACACACCGGCCCGCGTCGATAAGTCCTTCCAAGAAACGTCGTCCCTCCCCCAAAACATTGCCGACGGAACCGTTGCCGTCACAACTGAGGCAGCATGCGGATCCCCCAGCGTCGGCCGGACATTCGACGACACACCACGCGAGCCCACCACATCGACGGGCACGTGCACTCGCGCGATTGTCGACATCACAAGTGGCCCTGACAAGAGGAAACGCACGCTCATTGAGACGTCCCACAAGCCCGGCGACCCCGATCTTCGCGAGGGCGACAAGATCCGCATGACCCGCCACGCCACCGACGATGGCAGCATGGGCTACGCGTTCAACGATTACCAACGCAAAGTACCCGTGATCGCTTGGCTCATCATCACGGCTATCGCAATGGTGGCGATCGGATCTTGGCGCGGCGCGCGCTCACTCGTCGGCCTCGTCATCACGATGGCGATCATCGGCGCATTCATGCTCCCCGCCCTCCTCCGCGGCGGCGATCCACTCCTGCTTGCCGTCACATCGTGCGCCCTCATCATGTTCGTCGTGATTTACCTGGTCCACGGAATCAGTTGGAAATCCAGTTCCGCGCTCGCCGGAACAATCATCGCGCTGGGCCTGGCCGCAATCATGGCTGGTTGGGGTATCGACGGAACCCGGCTCCGCGGACTCGGCGAAGAGGACAACCTCCTGGTTCAGCTTTATCTTCCCGACGTCACCGTCCACGGATTAATGCTGGCGGGATTCATCGTGGGGGCGATCGGTGCGCTCAACGACGCCACCGTGGCGCAGGCATCCACCGTCAACGAGCTGGCATTCATCGACCACAAGGCATCACCGTGGCGACTCTTCGCGGGCGGTATGCAAGTGGGGCGGGACCACATCGCGTCCATGTTGTACACGCTGATCCTCAGCTACGCGGGCGCAGCACTTCCGATGTTATTGCTGATCACGGCCTCGGAAAGGCCGCTGGGGCAGGTGTTGACCTCGGACCTCATCGCCACTGAAATCGTCAGGTCGGCCGTCGGTGCTATCGCCCTTGCGCTCGCCGTTCCGATCACGACGATCATCGCTGCGGTCACCGTCAAACCTGATCCCGACGCCAGCAACGCAGGTGGACGCGGCCACGTTCATGTCCACCATCACTAGGGGTCGCGTCAGCCCGACGCTACAAACTGCGCCCCAGCGCCCGCACAGACCACCCCGCCTGCATCCACGCGTCAACATCCAGGCAGTTCCGGCCGTCGATAATAATTGGCGACGCGACACACGCCCTCACCTCCGACGGGTCCAACTCCTTGAACTGCGTCCACTCCGTCGCCACGACCACCACGTCGGCATTGTGCAGCGCATCCCACACCGTGTCCGCATACATGAGGGTCGGGAAAACCTTGGACGCGTTCTTCATCGCCTGAGGGTCGTACACGCTGACCTGGGCCCCCGCGAGGCTCAACGCCCCCGCAACCGCCAACGCCGGCGAGTCGCGCACGTCGTCCGACTCCGGCTTGAACGCCGCCCCCAGCACAGTCACGCGCGCGTTGTGCAAGGAACCGCCGCACGCATCCTTCACCATGCTGATCAGTTTCTCCCGACGCCTGAGATTGATCGCGTCCACCTCACGCAGGAAGGTCAACGCCTGGTCAGCGCCCAATTCGCCGGCGCGGGCCATAAACGCCCGGATATCCTTCGGCAGGCAACCGCCGCCGAAGCCGAGCCCGGCGTTGAGGAACTTCCTCCCGATGCGTTCATCCGCGCCGATCGCGTCGGCAAGCACCGTGATGTCCGCCCCCGATGCCTCGCACACCTCGGACACCGCGTTAATGAAGCTAATTTTTGTCGCGAGAAACGCATTCGCCGACACTTTCACCAGCTCAGACGTCGCAAAATCAGTGACCAACAACGGCGTTCCCTCTGCCAAGGGTTGCGCATAAATCTTCCTAGCGACGTCTTCCACCTCGGAAGGCGAATTCTCCACGCCGAGGACAATGCGATCCGGATGAATCGTGTCCTGCACAGCGTGTCCCTCACGGAGGAACTCAGGATTCCACGCAATATCCACCGACGTCTCCCAAGCGTCAGTCGCGGAACTATCCGCATCCTGCGACGCAACCAGACGATCGGTCAACTGCTGGAGCACACGGGCGGTCCCCACTGGGACCGTCGATTTCCCAAAAATAATGTGCCGCCCCCGCAATAACGGCACCAAATTCGTGACAGCAGAGCGAACAAAAGTCATATCAGCTGCATACGAATTCTTCTGTTGCGGAGTACCGACACCTAAAAAATGAACATTCGCGAAATCCGCCGCGTCCTGATACGACGTCGTGAAATGAAGCCGCCCCGAGGAAATATGCTTCCGAATAAGACCGTCTAAACCAGGCTCGAAAAACGGCGTTTCTCCGCGCGACAGAAGCTCGATTTTATGCGGATCAACGTCCACCCCGATGACCTCATGCCCTAATTCCGCCATGCACGCCGCATGCGTTGACCCCAGGTATCCCGTTCCAATCACAGACATCCGCATGCCTATGAATTTACGCGGAAGCTATCGCTGAAGCATGTTCAGCCGTCGCTCGCTGCGAGAATGCGAGCGATCAGCGGAAGTTCATATAAGCCTTCGACGCCGTCGGGCCGCGTTGTCCCTGATACTTCGACCCCAATGACCCGGACCCGTACGGTGTTTCCGCAGGACTGGACATCATAAACAACGCCAGCTGGCCTACTTTCATCTCTGGATACAGGGCGATCGGGAGGTTAGAGGCATTCGACAATTCAAACGTGATGTAGCCGTTAAAGCCAGGGTCAATGAACCCAGCCGTGGAGTGCGTCAATAACCCCAACCGGCCCAAGGACGACTTCCCCTCAAGACGGCCAGCCAAATCCGCTGGCAGGGCAAACTCTTCCAACGTCGACCCCAACACGAACTCCCCGGGGTGAAGGATGAATGCGTCACCCTCCTTGACCTCCACTAACGACGTGAGATCCTCTTGCTCTTGTTTGGGATCAATATGCGTGTAGCGCGCATTGTTAAAGACACGGAAGTAGCGGTCCAGGCGAACATCAATACTGCTGGGTTGGACCATCGTCGGATCGAAGGGAGAAATACCTAGGTGTCCAGAATCTATTGCAGAACGAATGTCACGGTCGGAGAGAATCACAGGCCATAGTTTACCCCGGGACTGCCGGAACCCCACAAGCATATGACTCTATTCGCTGAGCTATCCCCAGCACGTTGACCGGGAGTTTTGTTGGCTCAAAAGTGGCAATGCTACAGTAAAGGGGGAACATGCGTTGCAGTGTTCGCTGATCACGTGCGGATCATGCGTATCACGCATTTTTCGTAGTAGTCCCCTATGCCGATGTAGTTCAATGGTAGAACTCTTGCTTCCCAAGCAAGCGGCGCGGGTTCGATTCCCGTCATCGGCTCCATTTCAACAAGCCCCTGGTCACACGGTTATGGCCAAGGGGTTGTCGTTGTATTCCGGCAGAACCGCTTACTCCACCATGTCCATGTTGTGCCGCTCCGGCAGAGCCACAGCGCCAGCAACCGCGATGAAGAATGACGCGCCGAAAATGGTGAAGACCAATGGAGTGGACCCCCACTCCAAAATGATCGGGACGATCAAGGGTGCGACCACACCTGCCACTCGACCGACGGCTGCAGCCGCACCAGTTCCGGTCCCCCGCATCGCCGTCGGATAGATCTCCGGGCCGATCGCGTACAAGGCACCCCACGCGCCCAAGTTAAAGAAGCTCAGCAACAGGCCTGTGATGATAATTCCCGTCGCCCCGGACTGCAGACCAAACAGAATCGCGGACACCGCAGAACCACACAGGAACACCGACAGCGTCAGGCGTCGGCCCCATTTCTCAATCAACCATGCTGCTGCTGCATAACCGGGCAGCTGCGCCAAGGTCATCATCAATGTGAACTCGAAGGACTTCACCAGCGAATGTCCCTGCAGATACAGCAAGGTCGGCATCCACGTAAACGCTCCGTAATAGGCCAGGTTGACGAAGAACCACACCACCCACAGCGCAGTCGTGCGGCCTCGCATGTGGGCACTGAATATCGACGACTCCCCAGCAGTGGTCCCCGCAGCGTCCTCACCAGGGCGGTTCCCCGTTGGAGTACCGCCCAACGACGTGTCCCTCTCCGACGTACGCTCCGGCGCATCTCCCTTAGCGACGGAGGTCGGGGTCAAAGCGACCGCTTCGTCGAAAGGAACCGTCGAATTACGTGACGATCCTTTTTCGAAGAGCCGAACGCTGCGCTCGGCCTCGGCAAGGCGACCCCTGCTCTCCAGGAAGCGCACGGACTCAGGTAGTCCGTGACGAACGACCAGGGCGTAGACGGCGGGGACGATTCCGACCAGGAGTGCCCACCGCCAGCCGGGCCAGCCGCCCCATTCTTTCGGCACCAGGAAGTAACCGAGCAGCGCGGACATGATCCAGCCGACCGCCCAGAACGATTCCAGCGCCACAACGATGCGCCCGCGGTTCTTGCGCGGAGCAAACTCAGAGACCAGCGTCGACGCGACCGGCAATTCCGCACCGAGGCCCACGCCGACGATGAAGCGCAGGATGAGCAGCATAACGAGGCCGACAGAAAACGCCGCGGCACCCGTCGCAATGCCGTAGGTCAGCAGCGTGAGTGCGAAAACATTGCGGCGCCCCCACTTGTCAGCGAGCAAACCACCGACGGAGGCGCCAATCATCATGCCCACGAAACCGATGGACCCCAGCCACGATGCTTGGGTGTTGGACAGGGACCACTCTGCCACAAGCGCGGCCATCACATAGCTGATCAAACCGACATCCATGGCGTCCAGCGCCCATCCGACACCTGAGCCAACGAGAAGTTTGCGATGTTCGCGGCCGAATGGCAATGAATCGAGCCGGTCAGAACGCGTGGGGAGCTGGGAATGAACGGTCTGTGATGCGCGCATAGTGATCTTCCGTGAGAGCTTTACGCAGGACAATAGCGCCCATCACACCAATTGAAAAGAGAACCCACCCGAAAGTGTTCAGCTTATCTATTACTTATTATTTATTAATCGATTCACGACGACGGGACATCCACCAAGTCTGAACAAGCGGAACTGCGGCAGCCAATGTCCAGCCGAGAATAATGTCGAAAACGTAGTGCTCAGCGAAGAAAACCAACGCAAATCCCATTGTTAGCGCGTAAATCAACGCAACACTTCCCCATTTCCACCGCCGGCGGCTGAAGAGAAAAGTAGCGAAATACATCGTTATTCCGGCATGCAAGGACGGAATGGCAGAGACCAAATTAGACGACGCTTGTGCTTTAGCGAGCGGGCCTTCGCCCACGGGAACAGGCTCCACCGGACCTAAAGTCGGACCATCAGCGCGTGCTTCACGTCGGGCACCATCCTGAAAATCTTTGACGCCCTCAGCCAGCCCGAAGGGGGCAATCTGGCTCCACGCATGAGCGGTAAGGCGCTCAACCCACGGCTCGGGAGAGTCATTCTTATTGTTAACCGGCCCCAAGATAGAGCCCTCACCAGCGTGTTCGGCGGAGAACATGCATGGCGTGTGGGAAGGCTGGTCGGCGACGTCGGCAGGGGTGCATCGCGCGGCCGCCCACGGAGGAGCCGCGGGAACAAAAACATAAATTCCCAAACCAATAAATGAAACGGCGAGCAAACCAACAATGTAGCGCCGAAATTCTGCGCGCGACCGCAGCCATTCAATAAATGCCACCGTGTAAGGCATGAAAAAATATGACGAATACACGGCCATGAGAATGAATTCCCACCAGGGCGCATGCGCATACCGCCAATGCTCCTGAAGCCACACATTCGGCAAGGTCCCACCGAAGAGCCAACGATCAACGTCGGGAGCCAGGTTCCACTGAACAGGGATCCCCATCCAACCGACGACGGTTTTGATGCCCCGGTATGCGAGCAGGAAGAGAATGAACGGGCCCCAGTCCACCAGGATGTAGGCCAAGCGGCTGTGCCCCAACGAATAGATTGCGAAACCGACAAAAAGTAGTGGGATGAGGAACGATCCCACTTCCGACCAGCCGGCGAGAACGCCGATCGCACAGACCACCACTGCCCATACGGCCATCCCCACACGCCGCGTCGTGACTAATTGATCCTGTGAGAGGGACCGCAACCACGGAAGCCGATACCGATACGTACCTTTGTCGGCGAACCGACGTCGGCAATGATCAGTCCACCGCTCTTTCACCGATCGATCTCCGTCGGATCGGTCCTGGCGGGCCTGATCATTTTTCTGGTCGGGGTAAATGTCAGTCGCTGTCACACAACCTCCCACGGGGACGTCGGTTGTTGGCGAGACGTCGACCGTGACCACACGATCAGCGATAGCAATCCGAGCACGCTGATGAAGACGACGCCGACGTGCAGGATCCACAAGGATGTCCCATCCCACACAGCGTGCAGAATGACCGCGGTCACCCACGCCCAGGCGAACACACGTCGGCCGTTGCTCGGTTTGGGCGTATCAGCGCAGCGCCACAATGCCCACACCGTGAACCCTGTCCACGCCACGTGCCCTGCCGGGGACAAGAGCCCACGCAACAGGAGGGTCGCGCTCACGGCGTCCACATTCCCGTGTGTGGCAATCAGCGCGTTGAGGCCGTATCCCATTGTTTCCAGCACAGCGAACCCGGCACCCGAGGCGACGCCTAATACAACGCCCATTCCTGCGGTTCGACGGCGTCCCCACAGGTAAATCACTCCGGGGACGATCAGCTTGGCCGTTTCCTCAATGACGGCCACGGCCAGCATGCCTAACCAGGGCATGCGGTGGAGAACGTCGAACTCCAGTGAACCTGCAGTGGTTGTGCCGACGATTCCGCCGAACACGGCGGTGAGCGCAACAAGCCCCTCATGGCCGTGAACGCGCTGGTCAGCAGCGTAGGCAACAAAGAGCACAGCAAGCGGAACCGTAACCGCACCGATGAGGAGCAGCGTCGGGAAGAGATTGAGATTATCCGTCCGAACCATGACGCGCATCACGACGGAATAGGCAATAACGCCGACGACGAGGGTCACCAGCCCCCACCCGACGCCTCGGCGGCGCGACGCTCCCGAGGGGCTACTAACACCGCCCGAATACGGGCCTCCGGAATACGGACCGGGGGAAGAAAAGCTCACAAGTACCTCTCTAAGAACAAGTTATTTTTGGCGACGGATCATATTTGGTTGTCGTTGTATTACGGGAAATTTCCTGCCCTGTGGATAACGACGTCACCACCCGCGTATCCGTCACAGTGAATCCCTGGGAACCCGATGATGGATGGCAATCAGGACCTGACAGTTGCTGTGACGATGGGCTCGTAAAGTTTGTTTTCTCCCCCGGAATAGAATCCACTTTCACCTGTGGAATGCCCTTAATCTGCACAGTAATGTCATCATCACCGGTGAATGCTTTAATCATGACCGGCGTATCAAAAGGGTTTTTAAATTTTAAGTCAATAGCACCTTCATAGACGGTGGCTTCCCGGCCTGCAGGGTATCGGGAAATGTAATAGCTGTGGGGCGTGTGTGCCACATCGGTCATTCCCGCGAAATAGGTGGCGTTATAGAGCGTCGTAGCAAACTGGCTGATTCCTCCGCCAACACCTTCATCCGAGTGGCCATTTTTAATGATGCCTGCTTTCACGAATCCCTGCGCTTCCCCACGAGGGCCCGTGAAACCATTCAGGCTAAAGGTTTGGCCTGGGGAAACGATGGCACCATTCACCATTTCCGCCACGCGGCGAATGTTGACCCCGGAATCCGCCGCATATCCCCCCGTCGTGAATTCCCCCATCGTTTCGCGAAAGTCCGCCTTTTCAGCGATCTCTGTGGTAAACGTCGCTTTATCGTCCGTGTAGGCGACGTCGTAATCACGGACAGTGGTATTCGTCAATTTCCCTTGCAAATCATCGAGGGTTTTTGACCAGTTAATACTCACACCATCTTGGCTAGGCGAGGTCACCGTGACCGAACCGTCGTCGCCAATAAGTACGTCCGCATCCTTCTCTGTTCGCTCGGTGGAACTTAATTGCGAAGAAAGAATGGACTTCGCGGCGCTGTCGTCGTAGTCGGCAGTGAAATGGTCACCATCGGCCCGAAAGGTGACGATTTGCCCCATATCTTCTGGAGCAATAATTCCGCTCACATCATCACGGCCCTTAAAAATTAACGGGCCAGAGACAACTTTATTGAGAACATCCCGCTCGGCCTGCTTAACCGCTTTTTCGCCTATCTCAGGCTCAACTTCTTCAGCCGGAATCTCCACAACGCGGGTGGTGTTCAACCAATGTTTAGAAACATTCTCGGCCAGTTCATCGTGGTTAATCTTTTGGCCAGTGACCGGATCTTTGACATCGGCTTTACCGTCGGAACCAATAGAGAGCTCAGCGTTAACGGGCTCCCGGGTGAGCTCTTTATCAACACGCTGGAGCGCATTGTCTAAGGAACCTTCATCAACATCGTTAACAATGCTGACCTCGCGGGTTTTCCAAAATGACTCAATCCGGGTCCACGGGTTCTTCGGTTGATGGCCGGCGTTCTCGATCGTCTGATCCCAATCCACCCGTAAACCGGACATCGTCGGATCAAGGGACGAGGTCATATCGCCAGCATTGATAGAGACAGGCTCGCGAACCTTATCTCCTAGTTCATTGCGGAGCATAGTATCCGCACTTGCTTTACTCATTCCACCGATGCTGACGCCACCGACCTTGACGCCACGGGGAACTTGCCCCTGGCTCATCACTAAATCAGTGGCATATGCAATTCCCGCCATCAGCAACAGGAAAAGCAGAAAACCTAGTGACCACCAGGCAGCACGGTGATGTTTTCGTCCGGGGCCAGCGGACGTACGAGCGTGTTTACTACTAGACACAGCGATTAGCTTATATGCACTAACCCCGTACCTAAACTAAGAGACCTACACTGGGACCGTATCTACCGAGAGGATTTCCAATGTCTGACACCACTTCAGCTCACACAGAACCGACGAACCAAGCCTCCGACGCCAGCAATGGGGGCCACAAAGACACCATGCTCATCGCCTACGACGGCTCCGTCGAAGCGAAACGGGCACTGGAATATGCGGGCCGCTTCCTCAGCACCCCGCGCGCGTACATTTTGACGGCGTGGGAGCCACTGCAGCACCAAGCTAACCGTGGCGTCGGAGCCTCCATGGCTGGCGCTATTTACCAGCCTGCCGACAACCCCGAGGACGGCGACCCCGCCCACGCCGAAGCCCTTCAGACGTGCAAAGAAGGGGTGCAGATCGCCCGCGAGAACGGGTTTGAGGCAGAACCGTTCTTGGTGGAATCCGCCACCACCATCTGGAGCGCCATCGTCGACGCCGCCGAAGAGCTGCACGCTGACGTCATCGTGTCCGGTACACGTGGCCTCACCGGGTTCAAGTCGCTCTTCCAGGCCAGTGTGTCGGATAACGTTTTGCGCCACTCCGGCAAGCCGGTGCTTATCGTTCCTCCGCTTCCCGATAGCAAGTAGTCGCGATCCGGGACACATCGCTGGGCACGTTCATCCCCACTAACGCCGGCCCTATGCCGGCCTGGTGCCCAGTCGACTGAGGCAGGAAGTAGACGCAGATCGTATCCCCCACCTAGGGTTAGAACATCACACCGTCGATGAGGAGAGTCCGTGAATGCGAACGCGGGTGGCCGCAGCGTCTTGTCCAGACTTCCCGGTAGCGCATTCGGCGCACGGCACCGCCGAGCTATCACCCGCAGCTCCTTGTGCTCCGGCGCCATTTTGTTAGTCATTGCCATTGCCGCGCCGACGTTCATCGTCCCCTCGCTCAAGGAATTGCCGGCAAACATCAACTACGACGTGTCCACGGCGCCAACCCGGGGGATCCTCATCGACTCGGCAGCGTTTAAGGCTGGCCGCCCCTCTGCGTCGCACTCCTCGGACCCGGCTTGCGTCGGACAGGTCATGCCGACGCGCTGCTACATCGAAACAGACGTGCCGCTGCGGGCGAGCGAAAAAGTGACGACGGCGTCGTCGTCGAAAAAGACAACAAAGCTTCGCGCAGTATCGACGCTCTACGCCGGCGACCTGGATACCCCGGAAAGGGAGAACGGTTCGGATACGAAGGGCCAGGTAGACGCGGATAATGAGATCGGGTCGATCCACGATGAGGTCGTGCTGAACCGCCACACGGCGTTCCCCTCGAAAAAGCCTCAGTCTTCTGTTGCGATGGATTTATCCGCGCTGGGGATGGGCGACGATGTGAAGGTATCTATCAATGATTTCGTTCGCGATGGCTACCAATTTCGATTTCCCTTCGGGTCTGAACGACGGTCGTATCGGTTCTTTGATGCTGCCACTGGTACCGCGACCCCCATCGATTTTGTGAACGCGATTCAGCAGCGCGGAAAAGATGTGTATTCGAAGGGAATTGATGTTTATCAGTTCAGCCAGGACCTAGGCCCCGTCAACCTTTATGATGCACAACGACGGCTCATGGACAATGCGGGCAATGTGTCAGAGGAGCAGCGGCAGGAATTAGACAGACTTCGGCGGAATATTCCTGCGTCCTCGTGGGGATTGAGTTCCGGTGCCCCTATCCAAATGGATCCGTACTATGTGGCTACCCGAACGATAAATGTTGAACCAGCGACAGGAATAATAACGAATAATTCGGTCACGTTATGGGTTTTTTATTCCCAAAATTACAATGAAGCAAAAACGATTAAGGAAAATCAGGATAAAGAATTAGCCTCTCCTTCTCGGACTATGCTTCACTTCGACGCTCAGTGGGATGACCGCACGAAAGAAGCACGGCTACACGATATTCAGAGAGTGATTAAGCCGCTCAATATCTGGAGTAAGGCAGTTCCCTGGATAACGGGCGTGAGCGGGATGATCTTAATTCTGGCTGGGTTGTACTTGTATTTCGACGCGCGACAAGCCGGGGGCCGACCTGCGGGGAAGTCCCCGGAAACCCCTGATTCGCTCTAATTGCGCGAGCGCGTTACCCCGTTGATCGCAAGAGCTATTTTGATCGCTCTACTACTTGATCAAAATCACAGCCATTAGAAATATCACACCGGCATATGCGGGCTCAGAATAGCGTCGGGACTGCCGGTAGTCCTAATCTGTCTTCGGCTTATCATCACAAAATTAAATTGCGCTGAACGGAGTGACTGATGATTTGGTTTCATCTCCTTATCGTTCTTGCCTTCATTATTCTGGGGGCTCGTTTCGGGGGAATTGGCATTGGGTTCGCGGGTGCAGCAGGTGTCCTAGTACTCACGATCACCGGGGTCTCAACATCGACAGACGATATTCCGTGGGCTGTTATCGGAATCATCATGGCTGTCATTTGCACCGTGGCCGCGCTGCAAGTGGCCGGGTCGATGGATTACTTGGTTCATCTGACCGAACGACTATTGCGCAGGCATCCGCAACAGATCGTCTACTTATCTCCCCTGGTCACATTCGTCATGTCGCTCCTGTGCGGGACTGGCCACACCGCATATTCCGTCATCCCGATCATTGTCGACGTTGCTAAAGAGCGCGGAATTCGGCCCTCCCGGCCGCTATCTATCGCCGTCGTGGCGTCGCAAATTGGTGTGGCGGCATCTCCAATTTCTGCTGCTATGGCTGCTTTGGTCGTCGCTTTGGATCCCTTCCATGTTGGATACTTGCAATGCTTAGCGATTGTTATCCCGACGACGTTCATCGGGTGCGCAGCCGGCGCATTTGTTGCCGCTCGACAGGGCAAAGAATTGGCCGATGACACTGTTTATCAGGAGCGGAAGAAGCAAGGCCTTGTGAAGCCGTCGGCAGCCGGTATTGAAAACTACACTCCGGCGAAGAGCGCAGTTCCTAGTTTGTGGGTCTTCCTGTTTGCTCTGATTTTGGTGGTCACCTACGCGACGGTCACCTCGAAAGAGCTGGGCATTGTCGATAACCCGCCGCTGAGTGCGACGCTGGCGATTATGGCCGTCATGCTCACCGCGGCAGCCGTCATTTGTGGTCTAGCGAAGAAGCCCTTCGGCGAGATCACCACTCAGGAAACCTTCCGTTCCGGCATGACCGCAGCTATCTGCATCATGGGCCTCGCATGGTTAGGAAACATGTTCGTCAGCCACTACGCCGACACGATTTCCCACGGCCTCTCGGGCGCTCTTCATTCGCAACCATGGCTCTCTGCTGTGTTCTTCTACTTCGCCGCGCCGCTCATGTTCTCCCATGCCGCGACGACGTCCGCCTTCATGCCGCTGTTCGTGAAACTCGGCCTCCCGGCAACGGCATTGGTGGCCAGCTACCCGGCGGTATCTAACTACTATCTGCTCCCCAACTACCCGACGACGGTTGCGGCGATGGAAATGGACGACACCGGTTCCACCCGCGTGGGCAAAACGCCGCTCTCCCACCCCTTCGTTCTGCCCGGCACGGTATCCATTACGGTGTGTGTTCTTCTCGGATTCCTTGTAGCTCCGATCCTGCTGTAAACGCGCCTGCCGCTCCCCCGCGCTTAGCTACACTGAGGAGGCATGAAAGACCACTACCGGGCAGTCATTATTGGTGCAGGACAAGCTGGTCTCGCGGGCGCTCATGAACTCGTCCACCGTGGCCTCACGCCCGGGGACGATTTCCTCATTCTTGACTCCAATGATGGCCCCGGTGGCGCGTGGCGAAACCGGTGGGACTCCCTCACTTTCGACGCAGCCCACGGGATTGCCGACCTCCCCGGCCTACCGCTCGGCCACCCTGACCCGGACATCCCCGCGTCGCGCGTCGTCGCCCAGTATTACGGCGACTACGAGCAGAAATTCGGACTTGCCGTGGAACGCCCCGCGAAAGTCATCGGTGTGTGCAATAGCGACGAAAAAACTGAAGCGCTTACCGTGGTGTGGATGAAAGATGGGACCTGCACCTCTGTGACCTGTGATGTCGTGTTAAATGCGACGGGAACGTGGACGCACCCATACATCCTCTATATCCCCGGTATTGCAGATTTTCGGGGCACGCAGCTCCACACGGTAAATTTCACCACTGCCGACGATTTCGCGGGCAAGAAAACGCTGGTCGTTGGGGGTGGTTTGAGTGCCGTTCAGTTTCTTTTGCGACTTGCCCCTGTGACAGAAACGGTGTGGGCAACTCGTCGGCCGCCAAATTTCACCGACCGCACATTCGATACCCGGTGGGGCCGCGACGTTGAACAGGCAGTTCGCGACCGCACCTATGCCGGAGACGAACCCGCCAGCGTGGTACGGACCACTGGCATTCCGCTGTGGGGCACCTACCTCGACGACGTCCGCGATGGCGTCCTGGTGAGCCGTGGAATGTTCACCCGGATAACCAGCGACGGCGTTGACTTTGAGCCACCTACATCGGCGTCGGCGGACGGCCTTGGGCCCAGCTCCTCCGATCACCTCGTGGTGCCCGAAAGCTGGCAACCATACGACGCCCACCACCACGAAACAGTCGACATCATCTTCTGGAACACGGGGTTCCGCCATGCTCTCGAGCACCTTGCACCCCTGAAGTTACGCATGCCCGGCGGCGGGATAAAAATGCGCGATGAAGTACGCGTTGAACGAGACCCGCGGATTTTTCTCCTGGGCTATGGATCAACCGCCTCGACCGTAGGAGCTACGCGCGCGGGCCATCGAGGGGGACGCGCAGCCATGAAGTACCTGAACGATCATTCGTCGTAAACACAGCTGAGCTGAGGAAACGGTGCGATGAATAGGAAGCCCTAGCTTCCAGCGTCGCCGTCGGTCACCCCCATGAAAAATTTATTCCTGTTCTCTCGCCACATTTCCGCCCCACTCACATATAGTGACTCATAACACATTTGAACGGGTATGTGAGTGCGCTCGCACGCCACCTGCACGAACGCGCATAAACGCGTACAGACTGCGCGAACGCGCACGCACTTGTACGGAAATAATCAACCAGGGAGAAACCACATGGCACCTGCCGCCGAGACCCAGCCCCAAGCATTCATTTACGAGACACTTCGAACACCCCGCGGCAAAGGGAAAAGCACGGGCTCGCTGCACATCGCGAAACCGGTCACCCTGCTCACCACGCTCATTAAAGAAATTCGCCGCCGCAACCCCAATATCGACGAACAACGCATTTCCGACGTCATCACCGGCTGCGTGACCCCCGTCGGGGATCAGGGAATGGATATCGCGCGGACAGCGGCCCTCATGGCGAACCTCCCCTACTCCGCCACCGGCGTCCAGGTGAACCGCTATTGTGCGTCGGGGCTGAGCGCGGTCAACTTGGCCGCCGCCAAGGTTCGCTCCGGGTGGGATGACCTCGTTCTGGCTGGTGGGGTGGAATCCATGTCTCGCGTGCCCATGGGATCCGACGGCGGAGCCCTCGCGATGGACCCTGAAACCGCCTTCCACACGGACTTTGTCCCCCAGGGAGTTTCCGCCGACCTCATTGCCACACTGGATGGTGTCACTCGTGACGACGCCGACAGTTACGCGGCGCGGTCTCATCAACGCGCTGCTCATGCGTGGGAGGAGGGACGTTTCTCCAATTCCATCGTCCCCGTCACGGATCAGAATGGTCTCAAGCTTCTCGATAAGGACGAAACGATCCGCCCCGACGCTACTGTCGAATCGCTCTCAGGGCTCAAGCCGTCGTTCGACAAAATGGGGAGGATCGGGGGTTTCGACGCCGCCGCGCTAACCCGCTACCCGCAGGTTCAGCACATCAACCACATTCATCACGCAGGCAATTCCTCGGGCATTGTCGACGGCGCCGCCATGACGCTCATCGGCACCGAACAGGCCGGTACGGACATGGGGCTCACGCCGCGCGCTCGGGTCGTGACCACCGCAACCACCGGCGTCGAACCCACCATCATGCTGACCGCCCCCGCACCCGCTGCACGTGCCGCACTCCACAAGGCCGGACTCACTGCCGACGATATCGACGTGTGGGAAATTAACGAAGCCTTCGCCGCCGTCGTCCTCCGCGCGCTACGCGAGCTCCACATTCCCGACGAAAAGCTCAACATCAATGGTGGGGCCATCGCCATGGGCCACCCACTCGGCGCGACCGGCGCCATGCTGATCGGACATGCCGTCGACGAACTCCACCGCTCGGGCGGCCGTTACGCACTGATCACACTCTGCGTCGCTGGTGGCATGGGGGTCGCCACCATCATCGAACGCGTCTAACCCACGTCGAAAAGCAACGTCTAACGAACGTTTATGCACCGTTTACCCAGGCCAACGTCGACAAGAATGGCCACACTCACCAGCCCAAGGAGCCAACGATGACCAACACAACGATCCACTGGGACACCGACGATTCCGGCATCGTCACCCTGACCATGGACGACCCCGCCTCGCCCGTAAACACAATGAACGACGCGTTCCGCGCGAGCCTTCACGACACCGTGGAGAAACTCACCGCGGCCGTCGAGGACAAGACCGTCACGGGCGTCATTATTACGTCTGCGAAGAAAACGTTCTTCGCCGGTGGCGATATCACCTCCATGATTAACACCGGCCCCGACGACGCCCAAGCCACCTACGACATGCTGACCAGCATGAAAAAGGATCTTCGCGCGCTGGAAACGCTCGGCGTGCCCGTTGTCGCCGCCATTAACGGTGCGGCTCTCGGGGGCGGGTTAGAAATCGCGTTGAGCTGCCACTATCGCATCGCTGCCGACGCCAAAGGCTCCAAGATTGGCCTTCCCGAAGTGACCCTCGGACTCCTCCCTGGTGGTGGCGGAGTGACACGCACCGTCCGCATGCTGGGCATTCAAGAGGCACTCATGTCGGTGCTCACCACCGGCAAGCGCATGCGCCCTGAACAGGCGAAAGGTCTCGGCCTTATCGACGATGTCGTCGCCCCAGACGCGCTTACCGACGCCGCACGCGAGTGGCTGGCCAGCAACCCTGAGCCCTCACAACCATGGGACCGGGAGGGCTACCGCATCCCGGGCGGAACCCCCACATCGCCCAAGCTAGCGAGCATTCTTCCGTCCTTCCCCGCGACCGTGACCAAGCAGATCAAGGGCGCACCCATGCCCGCGCCGAAGGCAATCCTGTCCGCAGCGGTTGAGGGGGCACAGGTGGATTTCGATCACGCCCTCGACATAGAAACTCGATACTTCGTTGAGCTGGTCACCGGCCCCATCGCGACCAATATGATGCAGGCATTTTTCTTCGATCTGCAGCACTGTAATGGTGGGGGCTCGCGTCCCAAGGACGTCGAGAAGAAAAAGTTTAGAAAGCTGGGCATGGTCGGCGCGGGAATGATGGGCGCCGGCATCGCCTATGTGGCAGCAAAAGCAGGGCTCGAGGTCGCGCTGAAGGACGTCGAACTCGCCAATGCCGAACGCGGAAAGGCCTACTCAGAGGGGCTGGAGAAGAAGGCACTGGACCGGGGGCGTACCACCGCCGAAAAATCGCAAGCACTCCTGGACCGCATCACGCCGACGGCCGACTACGCCGACCTTGCCGATTGCGACATCGTCATCGAAGCAGTCTTCGAAAACACCGAGCTCAAGCACAAAGTGTGGGCCGAAATCGAAGAAGCCGTCCCTGACGATTGCCTCCTCGGATCCAACACCTCGACGCTGCCGATCACGGGCCTCGCCGAGGGCGTCAACCGCCCCCAGAACTTCATCGGCATCCACTTCTTCTCCCCCGTCGACAAGATGCCGCTCATCGAGGTCATCAAGGGCGACAAGACGGACGACGAGACTCTCGCCGGGGCGCTCGACTTTGCGCAACAAATCCGCAAGACGCCCATCGTCGTCAATGATTCTCGTGGGTTCTACACATCGCGCGTGATCGGGTTCATGCTGGATGAATCGCTGCGGATGCTCGCCGAGGGCATCGATCCAGCGGTCATCGAAGCGGCAGGTCGTCAAGCCGGCTACCCTGCACCGCCACTGCAGCTCACTGACGAACTCAACCTCAAGCTCGTGCGCAAGATCAACACCGAGAATGCCAAGGCCGCCGAAGCAGCCGGTATTGAGATTGACGACGGAGGCGTCGGCACGATTGTCGATGCCATGCTCGACGACTATGACCGGCCGGGCAAACTCGAAGGGCGCGGGTTTTACACCTACACCGACGGGAAGCGCACCGGCCTGTGGGATGGACTGTGGACTGAGCTGGGTGCCGGTCGCGTGTCCATCGGCGACTACGAAACCAAGGTGTCTGACGGCGACCACGTCGGGCGACGCGGCGATGCCCCTAACCAGCCGTCCGAGGGTGCCCCCACCTTCGCTGACCTGCGGGAACGGATTCTCTTCGCCGAAGCGCTGGAAACGCAGAAATGCGTCGACGAGGGTGTGCTGATGGACGATGCCGACGCCAACATCGGCTCGATCATGGGGATCGGATTCCCGGCATGGACAGGTGGGACGCGGCAGTTCATCAAGAATTACGCTCGGCCTGAGGATGCTGACCTCCCCGAGAATGCGGGGGACGACTACCCCACCCGCGGCATCCCTGGATTCGTCGCACGCGCGCGTGAACTCGCCGCGAAATACGGGGAACGCTTCGAGCCTATGGAGTCATTGACGCAGTGACGTAGGCCGGGCCGCCACCAGCACGCGTTTCATGAGGTCGCTGGCGTTGTTCGTGTCCAGCGGGACGCCATCGATCGCGGGCAAGCGTCGGATCATTTCATTCAATGCCCGGCGCGCCCGCCGCGCATCAATCACCTCGTCCGGGTTTTCCACCCAGCAGCCGCACAACACGACATAGGAGAACTCGTTAATCAGCGCCGAGAGATCCTCCCACTCGGCCAGGCCCTTGGGGAGGTCGCGGGCATACAGCTCCTCCATCCGACGGGATGCGCTGAGCTCCAGCAGCACTTGGCGTCGCGCCACGATGCCCGGACGCGTCAGGTCCGTCCGCTCCGCCACATAATCCAGGAGGAAACCGTCGGCAAGAAGAACACGGCGAGCCTGCCTCCGCACAATCGACGTCGGGGCCCGGGAGGATCCTGTCACCCACAACACAAAGAGAGCCACGATGGCGCCGATAATTGTCTCGCCCGCGCGCTGGGAGACAATTTGGGTTGCGGTCAGGTTGTTGGTGGGCGCGGTGTTGAGGATGAGCAGGATCATGGCGGTGATCCATACCGACCCCAACGCGTAGTTGCGGCCGATGGTGAAGAGGGTGGTTGAGTACAGCAGGGCGCAGATCAGGAGCAACGGTACCGTCGGCGGGTCGATCACGTGGATCACGCCGAAGAGGGCGATACCCACCAAGGTGCCGACGACGCGATCGAACCCGCGGTGCGTTGTGCTAATCCGGTCTTTGCCCAAGCTCAGCACCATCGCGGAGGTCATCACCGCCCAATACGGGTGGCCAAAACCCAGGCCGTACGTCAGCGCGCCTGTCAGGAAGATCGACATGCCCATGCGCAGGCCAATTTGCACCGCCGCCGAGCGGAAACTCAGCGACCATTTCACACGACGAAGAGCCGACGGCGGGCCCAAATGTGGCGACACGCGCGACAGTTTCGGCGCGTGATCTGCATTGACGCGGTACTTCATCTTGCGAAGCGTATGCCACCGACGCCACACGACGGCTTCCACAAACTGCGTGTGAATATCCCGCGTCTTTTTCTCCGCGTACCGGCCGAACGCCGAAAATGGTTTAAGTTGACGCCCCCAGCCGTATCCCAAGCGCACATCTTCCAGGGCCGTGAAAACCGCTGCGTGCGCGGCCACGCGACGCCGCGCGGCCTCGGTGTGGGTGAGGTTTTCTTCACGCATCGCTTCCACGGCGTCCTCCGCCGCGGTGATGTCATCGCGCATCGCCTTGTTCCGGTCCACCAGCTGCAGCCCCATCGAAATGCACAGCGCGAGGACGAACCCGCAGGCGCCCGCCGTCACCAGGGTGGCTCCGTCGACACCCCTGGTAGGAAGGTATGTTGCTACGGCACAGGCGATGACGTACTGCATGGCACCCGGGGGAAAGGTAATCAAGCTGTGGTAGACGATGCTGCCGAAGCAGCCCATCAGGGCCATCACCACAACCATGAGCATGATGTTGCCGGAGATCGCAACACCAAGGGCCTGCGACGCAACGAAACACACGCCGAAAACGACGAGAATACGGAGCCGGCGCAGCGGGGGCATATCGCGGGCGGACATCGCGATGAATACGCCCGTCAGGCCCGGCATGGCCAACACTGGCGAGAAAACAATGGCCAAGGTGAAAAGGGTGACGAGGCCCGTAATCATCCCGTGGATCGTGTACCGACCCGTCCCCGGAGATTCCGGCAGAGAGAAAAAGTTACGGACTTCCCGCCCGGAAAGCTCCCAAAACCTATTCCACCATTTCACCAGCTATGACCACGTCTCCTCGGCCCAATGATCCCCACGATTCAAGAACAGTCGCGAGGTCAAGGTGTACCCCGCAACGTCGGCTTCCATTATCGACCCGTCCACGCTCAACAACAATTCCGGCTTACCAATATGGTTGCGGTAGTTGTCGATCGCCTCGGACAGGATCATGACGCCGCGAACATCGGGGCCGTCGTGGTAGGACTGCTCCGCCCGATCGATGCGAACCAGCAGGTCACCGGCTTTGTTGCGCATCATGTCCACATCAACATGGACGCCGTCCGCCGACACCAACCCCAGGTGGGAGCGGTGACGTGGCTCGGGAATATCCCGACGCACGCCCACCACGGTGCCGTACACATTCGTTTCGGGGATGATTGCGGAATCAATCACTCCCGACGCCACATCTGCCGCTGCCGACGACGTCGTCACGAATTCTTGAACGAGACGGCCGCCACACAGACGAACCCGGCGCGGCATGGTGAGGCAATGGACCCACCCGTCGTCGGCCGTCGGCTGGTTATCCGCGTCCGGCAAACCGGCCCACGCGATCATGATGGCATCGTCGACGGCTGCGTCATCGCCCGTCACCGGAGCGAACCGGGCGGCATAAAATTCGTGGCCGAGGTCCAGTTCACTGCACCCACGTTCAACGCGGAATGTTGTCCCCTCAAGCCGACCGACCCAATACACACACTGGGCTGAGCTGGCAAAATGGTGCGCGTTCGGCGAGACACCCCGCATGCTGACCACGAGGACATCCTTATCCTCCCCGGTTGCGCAATCACGCATACGAAGCAGGTTCGGGTACTCCCACGACGTTGCCTCCGGGACGATATCGAAGGTGTCGCCCTCCACGGCACCCGTCGTGTCGAGAGTCAATTCGCCGTCGGCCGTCCATGACCGCAGATTATCCGAGTGATACAGGGTTAACGACGGCTCCTGCACTGAGCCCAGAACCATTCGCCAGCCGCCGAAGGGCGAATCGGGATCGCGGAAGACGAATGGACCGCAGGCTCCGTCCGGGGAGGCGGCGCTATCTAACAGGGGGTTATGGCTACTGGGACGACACCACCCACCATGCCGACCGCTGGTGTCGAACAGGGCGGCCATGTTGACCGACGTATCGCACCAATCGGCGGAAAAGTGGGCGGAGGCTGGATCTTCGGCCGGCGTCGAGTTGTGGACGCGGCGTCCCTCCCCTTGCGGGGCAACAATGCCCGTGTACACCAGGCGCACGGTGCCCTCGTCGTCACGAACCGCGCTGCCTGATAAACACCCGTCCCGGTCATAGTCGTGGTTGGGAACGAGCACGTCCGGGTGGAAGCGCCATTCGGATCGCAGCCGCGGGGTGTGTCCATCGGGGGCCGGGGTCACTACGACGCTGGCGTGACCCCAGCGGAGGCGTGAGTTTTGCACCGGGAAGCGCTGGTCATGGGCAAAAAAGACGTGAAGACGCCCGTCATCTGTCACTACACCATGGGGTGCCATGAGCCTGCCACCCGCCGGCGTCACATGAAATCGCGGACGCCACGCCTCTACCACGTTCGCTCCTCGACGGGCCGTAGACACTAGTCTTTCACCTCAGTTGTGTGGAGTTTCTCGTCCAAGTCCTCCGGGGCGAGGTTTGCACGGGAGAAATCTTGCGTCAAGGGAAGCTTGAGCTCGAGGTCCGTGCCAGGGCATAGCTCAATGACGCCCTTTTCGAGCTCGAAGTCCAAGACGTGGCCGCCGCTGGTGCGATCGTCGTCAATGAAGTGCACGTGGCAGCCTGGAACCGAAATTCCTTTTTCATAAATGGGGGTGCGGAAGCCGGCGATGACGCCCGATACGTCGTTAAATACCTGGGCGGCGTCCTCCTCGGTCACCTTGTGCATGGGCCGATAGGGGCGCTCTTGGCGGACGACTGTACGGGTTCGCACTTCGGTGAATTTTCCACGGATACGCAGGGCATACATGTAGTTTTCCGACGGTGTCATGCTGTCGATGAACGACGACAAGTCCGCCCGGCTGATGTGTGATGGCGCTTCGCGGACGATGCGGGGCACGAAATTTGTTGCCACCGCGTAGGGTGTCCGCTGCTCGAGTTCCGCGGGGCGGGCTGTTCCGTCGTGTTTCAACTGGTAACAGACCCCGTCGATAATGACCATTTCCCCATCGAGGGCATCGAAGGTCCCCAACCCGAAGTTACCTTTACCGAGTAACTCGCCAATGGTCATTTCTCCGTCGTAAATACCATCCAACAAAGCAGTCATTAGAGAGTTCTGGAAGATGGTGTGTCGTACTACTGGATGATCATGACTCATGACCAGCAATATTACACGCATAGAGCGCACACCAGAGATGATGTGCGCCCTTGGCTTGGTTCCTTGGGAAGAGAAAGGTTTTACTTCGTCTTCATGTTGTCCAGGGCCTTGTTGCCATCCTTGTTGGCTGTCTTAATCCTGGTCTTGAGGAAGTCGAACTCGTCCCAAATCTCCTGCGGAACTTTCGGTCCCAAGCTCTTCAACCAATCCTCGGTATCGGAGAGATCCATCTGCCACTTATCCGCAGGTGCGGTCAGCGCAGCTTTGACATCCTTGGGGTCCGTGTCCAGGCCATCGATATCGATGTCCTTCGAGTAGGCGGTGTATCCAACCACTGTCTTCTTCGCATCGACGCGCCCCTCGATACGATCCACAATCCACTTGAGGACACGGCTGTTTTCACCGAAGCCGGGCCAGAGGAAACGGCCGTCGTCGCCGCGGCGGAACCAGTTAACCAGGAAGACCTTGGGGAGTTTGTCTCCACCCTTCTTGCCGATGTCCAGCCAGTGCTGGAGGTAATCGCCCACGTTGTAGCCGATGAAGGGAAGCATGGCCATGGGGTCGTAGCGCAAGGTGCCAACCTTGGCCTCGGCAGCGGCGGCGGTTTGGCCGGAAGCCAGCGTGGCACCAATGAAGGTGGCGTGCTGCCAGTCGATAGCTTCGGTCACCAGCGGGACAGTGTCGGGGCGGCGTCCACCGAACAGGATCGCGTCGACCGGCACACCCTTCGGATCATTGAACTCGGGCGCGGCGACCGGGCACTGCTCGATCGGTACGCAGTACCTGGAGTTCGGGTGCGAGGACAAGCAGTCTTCGTCGGGTGTCCAGTCCTTGCCCTTCCAGTCGATTAAGTGGTCTGGCTCGTTTTCGAGGCCTTCCCACCAGACGTCCCCATCGTCGGTCAAGGCAACGTTGGTGAAGATGTTGTTCCCCGCCTCCATTGTCTTCATGGCGTTGGGGTTGGACTTGTAGTTCGTCCCGGGGGCGACGCCGAAGAAGCCGTTTTCCGGGTTGACTGCGTAGAGCCGACCGTCGTCGCCAAAGTGCAGCCATGCGATGTCGTCGCCGATGACTTCGGCTTTCCAGCCGGGGATGGTCGGTTGGATCATCGCGAGGTTGGTCTTACCGCACTGGGACGGGAAGGCAGCGCAAATGTGGTAGGCCTTGCCCTCGGGTGAGATCAGCTTCAGGATCAGCATGTGCTCTGCCATCCAGCCTTCGTCCTTGGCCATGACAGATGCGATGCGGAGGGCGTAGCACTTCTTCGCCAAGATGGCGTTGCCACCGTAGCCGGAGCCGTAGGACCAGATCACTCGGTCCTCAGGGAACTGCGTAATGTACTTCGTTTCGTTGCACGGCCACTTGACGTCCTCTTGGCCCGGCTCCAGTGGGGCACCTACCGAGTGCAGGCCCTTCACGAAGGGGCCGTCGCCGATCTTATCGAGGGCTTCCTTGCCCATGCGGGTCATAATGCGCATCGACATCACGACATAGCCGGAGTCGGTGAGCTCAATCCCCAGCTTGGGGTCGGGGTCGGTAATCGGGCCCATGCAGAACGGAACCACGTACATGGTCCGGCCCTTCATCGATCCCTTAAAGTGCTCGCTCATTTCGGCGCGCATTTCGTCCGGGTCGCGCCAGTTGTTCGTCGGGCCGGCGCCATCTTCGGTCTTCGAGCAGATGAATGTCCGGGATTCAACGCGAGCAACGTCGGCGGGATCCGATGAGGCTAAGTACGAATTGGGGCGCTTCTCCTCATTCAGCTTGATGAGGGTCCCCTTTTCGACGAGATCTTTTGCGATGGCTTCCCACTCTTCATCTGAGCCGTCGCAGAAAACGACCTTATCCGGCTGACACAGTTCAGCGCACTCCGCGATCCAATTGAGCATGTCTTGGTTTGTCGTAGGGGCATTACCTTCGAGCCCCGGGATCGTAGGTGCTGACATAGGATTTTCTCCTCACATCGATGTACAGTGCCGGTCGCCCACGCGGTCCGTTCGTGCTCCCGGCTTCTGGTACCACTGTAACCGGAAGTAGGGGGAAAAGAGGCTCTTTACCCCAATTCGTGTAGCGACGGATTTCACATTTTGGGGGGTATTTTTCGCCCGTTTAATCACCGCTCTTTTCGCGGTTCGGTTTACGTGTTTTCTTGGGCATTTCCGACACTCATACCGGCGTCAATCCCAACTACCGCGCTCGATGCATTCCCACCGGCCCCGAGTCCACGTGTCTAAACACTGCTTTGATCTGGATGATCGCTTGTCACCTGTCGCTAACCCATGATCGCGGGTTGTTCCGTCACGTGAAGAATCCTCGTCGCCACCCGGAGTGCTGTGACTCTTCTCACTGTGACTAGTGAGGTGGGTGACAGCCCCACCCAATGAATGTACTTGATAAGAAATTTCATTGCTGGAGTTATGGGGCCCGCGTGCCGACGTTCTTCTTTCAAGATTGTGTCCCTGAGTACCCCCAATATTGTGCTCCTGAGCAGCACGCCCCTCATCCAGCTCACCGCCGGAACTCATCGCCCACGAGGCATATCCCCCATCAAACCGGACGGTCGTCACCCGGTCGACCATGCCATCGCCATCGGAGTCGGTGTACACCGTCAAGCCATCATCGTCAGAAAGCGTCACCGAGTCACTGGTTCCGTCGCCATCAGCATCAAGCCGGGCATCCCCCAGGTCATAGAAGCTTCCCTCGAGCGACAACGTCAGCCCCGATACCCCCGGTGGGCCCGTTTCACAGTCCGTCAAGCCACAGAGCGCCGACGCCGACGGGGGCCCGACCGTCGAGTGGCCACCCCACCAGTCGACCAACATCTCGTCGTCGTCAAATAAGAAAAATGCATCCGACATGTCCGTCGCCTCTCGCTACTTATCGGATGGCGTCATTTGCCGACCGGCCGGGAACCCCCGACCGAGAAGTGCCCTGCCGGAGAGAATCCGACCGCGGAGCACCAGCACGTGAAGTGCCCGGGCGTGACGACGACGCCATCTCCATATGAGCAAGAGCCTCCTGCAACGCCACCGTACGCAAACCCCCTGACCGCAGGCGTTTCACTCGTTTTTCCTCCGCATGACTGGTCACCCGACGTGCATGATCAATCCACTGATCGCGCGCTAAAGACAGCGCATCCGCGCCGCCCACCCGTCGAAAATTATTCTGAAGCTGCTGGTGACGCATATAACTGACCACAATCGCACAGAACAAGCCGAACGCGATCCCCAGGCTGATCGAGACCCCAAACGCGGTCCCCACCAGGGGCATCACCACCATTCGAGCCACGCCGAGCCCCAGGCTGATCCCAACAGAAATGATCAAGATCCGTTCCGTCACGCTCGCTTCCGGAGGATCAAAAGGCACATCTATATAGGGCACCGGTTCAGTACCGGCCGGCCGATCATCATTCAGCTGATCCGTCGCGGCATCAATGATCTCGGGCAATTCTTTCGGGTCAAGGCACGAACGCCAGGCCGACGATGCCGACCGATACGCATCCTGAACAGCGCGATCCATCTTCGCCCGGCAATTTTGGTTCGTCACAGCCATACTGTCCCGGCGTTGTTTTTCCTCCGTATGCAGCCAATTTCTCAAGGTGCTCGAGGGGAGCAACACGTGTGGCGACACGTTATACGTGAGTTTCCTTTCCGGAACGCGGACGACGCCAATATCAGAGAGGACAGCCGTCGTCGCCGAGCTCGGCGTCGATACCCCGGATGACGGAACCGGCAACGTGTAATACTCTTCCACATCCTCAGTGACATCATCAGTCGCCGGAGTGCGATCAGCACTCTCCCCCACGCGATTCATATCACTGCTTACGGGATTGCTCGCTAGATCACTTTTCCCTGGATTACTTGCTCGGTTACCGGGCTCATTACGTGCCAGGATACCGGCCGGATTACTGGCCACCGTCGACGACACCGACGACACCGACGACGCCGACGATGTCACGAGTTCTTTCGCACACCGGTGACAGACCGTCATCAATTCATAATCGGAATAACAAATCGGGATGCCTTCCCAGTCACGTGGCAACTGCTTGCCATCGCCGGGGAAGAACAGGGCGCCCGCCGAACCTGCAGAAAGCGCTCCATCGGGCGTCGAGAGAATCACAACGTGATCCACGGCGCGGCGCACAGCCTCAAGAATGCGCTGGTCCTTAGCGGGAATAATCGCGTGCGCTGCGGGAGGCACCACCGCCACAACCACATCGGGTTGTACCTCGGGACCAGCGGCAATAGCGACCTCCCACGTCACATTCTCGGGGTCACCAGGGAAACCACCACGTACCGCCGCCTCCACGACACCAGCGACCCGCGGGAGCGCCGCCACATCCGGCCCGATAATGCTGACGACGAAATGCCGCTCTCCCTCATCGTGTCTTTTATCACTCAGCCCGCTGCCGTACGATGCAGGGACGCCCGTCCACGATGATTGCTGAGGAATCGCCGGCGCGCTCACGCAACATCACCCACCTGAACGTCGATAATCTCTTGTATTCGATCACGCATCGCAGGATCGACCGCAGCACTCTGCTCCAATGCGTCCGAAACCTCCGATGGGGAGTTCACATGAGTTACAGCGTGGTCGAAAAAGCGTCGGGCCTCGCTATTGCTATGCGGATATGACATTTGAATAAAACGGATGAGCGACGAGACCGACATTCCCGACTGCATAAAGTCCCCCTGATTACTGAGTGATTAATGAGCCGCGCCCATCCCCTGGCGCAGCATAATGCTCAATGGTGTGCGCCCATATTATGACCAGGATCCACACCACGATCAACCCTAATGAGAAAAATTCCCCACATTATTCCCACGCAATCCCCATCCAATTCGGAGCAACTCCCCAGAAAAAGTGCTCACGATGCCCGCAACACTGTCGGCGAAAGATTGATTAAAGATAGGCCTCCCTGGCAAAATAAGCCCGATGTCCACGAATCTTGAAGGCCCCATTGGTGAGCTCCCCCACGGTCGGCCCCCGCAAACCGTCGTCAATGACGGTCGCGACTACCCCCGACTAGGAACCGTGAGCTTCCGGCGAGGAACACTGACGCCTCGTCAGCAAGAACTGTGGGACGATAAATGGCCAACCTACGGCCGCGTCCTCGATGATGCGGTTATTGATACCGACAGCTGGTTCGGCCGGTCCGCCCCCACCATCCTCGAAATTGGATCGGGGACGGGGACGTCGACGGTGGCGATGGCATCCCGCGAACCAGACTTCAACGTTATCGCGGTTGACCTCTACAAACCTGGGCTCGCGAAACTGCTCGGCGCCTTCATCCGGGAAGATCTCACCAATATCAGAATGATTCGTGGCGATGGCGTCGAAGTTCTCCATCGTATGATTGCGCCCGAGTCGCTATTAGGGGTGCGAGTCTTTTTCCCCGACCCCTGGCCCAAAGCCCGCCATCACAAACGTCGCATCATCCAGTCAGGAACGCTGCATTTGATTGCATCCCGGCTCAAACCCGGTGGTGTGCTCCACGTCGCCACCGATCACGCCGACTATGCCGAATGGATCGACGAACGCGTCGACGTGGAACCACTCCTTGAGTACAAGGGCTGGCCGTGGAACGAGTCCCCCATCCTGACCGACCGGCAACTCACCACGAAATTTGAAAACCGTGGGCTTAGCATGGATCACACAATCAGGGAATACTTGTGGAGGCGGAAGTGACGAACCACGCAAACACCACATCCCGGGGCCATTCATACTCAGCAGTACCCGACGAGACACCGTCGGCACTGCTCATTTGGGATGCACCCAATATCGACATGGGCCTGGGATCGATTCTCGGTGGAAGGCCAAGCTCCGCTTACCGCCCCCGCTTCGATTCGCTGGGACAATGGCTGATCAACGAGGCTGACCAGCTCAGCGCTTCCCGCGACGAGCAGATCGAACCGGAAGCCACGGTCTTCACCAACATCATGCCGGGGTCTGCGGACTCGATCCGCCCGTGGATCGACGCGCTCCGCAATCTCGGTTTCGCGGTGTTTGCCAAACCCAAGCTTTTCGACGACACCGACGTCGATCCGGACATGCTGGCGCACATCAACCGTCGGTACGACGAGGGGGTGCTGCGCTCGGTGTATGTCGCTAGCGCGGACGGCAGAAATTTTCAACCACGCTTGGAGGAACTAGCCGCCGAGGGTATCGACGTTGCCGTGCTGGGGTTTTATGAACACGCCACCTGGGCGGTAATGAGCGAGGCGATACGATTCGTCGACCTCGAAGACATCCCGGATATCTTCACCACACCGCTGCCGCGGGTGAACCTCGACCGCCTCCCCGATGACGGCGCGTGGCTGCAACCGTACCGCTCCCTCCGTTCCGTGAAATCGTCTCATCATGACGGCTAGTCGTGAGGGAGTTGAGGCCATGACTATCGAAGCGGGAACCCCCGGACGGAAAACCGAGACCACTGCGAGTACAGAGGACACCGCTGAAGATACAGTGCTTGCCTACGCGCAGTCAGCCGCGGAGACCACCGTCGCCCCCAAGGAACAAGTGTCACGCAGATCCCGCACCGCTGGAAGCGTGAAGGTTCAGCCTCTCCCCTGGTGGCGGCGAGCGCTTTCCCTCATGCGCCACCCTCTTGTCCGGTTAGTGTTCTTCCTTGCTGTGGTCGTCGCCCTCACGATGATCGGCCGGGGAAGTATCGACTTCGTGTCGGAGGGGCTGGGCTACATCGGGTCGGCCAACACCACGTGGATCATCGTCGGGATCGCGTTCATCGGCGTATCCATCCTGGCCATGGGCGAACTCATGTACGTCCTTTTACGCAGCGCTGGGGTTCCGTGTAAGCGGTCCAGTGTCTACGCCCTCACTCTGACGTCGAACTCCGTATCCGCCACTTTCCCCGGTGGTCCTGCTATTTCATTAGCGATGATTTTCCGTGAGCAGCACAAATGGGGAGCATCGTCAGTGATCGCCAGCTGGTACATGGTGATTTCCGGTGTGATCGCGTCGGGAGTGCTTGCTCTCTATGGCCTCACCGCGTTCTATTTCTTGGGAGCCAAGGTAAACCCGTGGACACTCGTGATCTCTCTCACCGCGGTCGTCGTCGTGTTACTCATTGTGAAGTGGCTGGCGGCGCACCTGTCTCACGTCGAACGCGTCGTCGTCAAGATCCTGCGAAAGGTCAACCATTACCGGGGCAAGCCTCTCAACATGGGAATCGACAAAGCGCGCGAGAGCATCAAGACCCTCAGCAGCGTTGACCTGCCTTTGCCGAAGCTCGCATTGGCGGCCGTGTGGTCGGCTGTGAACTGGGGGGCCGATTGCCTCTGCCTCCTCGTTTGCCTGTGGGCGGTGGGTGCGCACCCGAATGTGGCGTCGGTTGTTCTCGCGTTCGTGACTGCCAAGATTGTGGGAACTGCGCAGGTCACGCCGGGCGGGTTGGGGCCCGTTGAGGCGACGATCGTCGGCACCCTCGTCGCCACCGGTATGACGTCGGCAACCGCGCTTGCTGCCACCATTATTTTCAGAATGATTTCGTTCATTCTCCTGGCCGCGGTGGGGTGGGTCATTTTCCTCATTCAATATGCGGGCCCGAAACGCGCGATGATGTTGGGGCGATCCTGAGGAATAACGCGGCAACAACACGGATAACAACACAATTCGCGGCAACAACCACATAAAGCATCGACGACACTGACAACATATGCGCTGCATCATGGCGCAAACAAGGATTGGAGTTCATCATGTCACAGTCCGCTTCTCACGGATCCGAGACCACCGAGGACCGCGCACCCGGTACGCAGGTGAGCTACGTGCAGGCAGCTGTGATGGACATCATCGCGGTTCTGCTCTTCGCACTACTCGCGCGTATCGCACACAATTCACCGGAATTGCCATTCAGCTGGGGCGGTGTCCTCGCCACTGCCTGGCCGTTCTTGCTCGGCGCGGCCGCCGGGTTCGGTGTCATGGCCATTCTCCGCCGCCCCGCCGGCACCGTGGTCCCGTTCGGTATCACTGTGTGGATTCCCGCCGTTATCGTGGGCCTTACGATCTGGGGCTTCCACCACAGCAAATTCCCGCACTGGTCATTCATCATCGTGGCGACGGTCACGTCGGCAATTTTTATCCTCGGATGGAGGGGCCTTACTCGGCTCTCTGCGTCACGCGCACACAAGCGACGTGAGCGTCGGCAAGCTCTGATCGATGCCGAAGAAAAGCGCAAAGCTGACAAGTGACACATGAATAAATGACCCCGCTATGCATGGCGAAAAATAGCGGAGTGCTTCAATAGTTGTATGTCACATACCGACCAGGCCCCAGGATCCACCGGATCCGCCCATGCTGGAAGCGGCGAAACCACCTCCAAAACATTCTTCGGCCACCCTTGGGGGTTGGCGAACCTCTTCGGCGTGGAGATGTGGGAGCGCTTCAGCTTCTACGGGCTGCAAGGCCTTGTTCTCTTCTACCTGTACCACAGCACCGACGACGGCGGGCTGGGCATGTCCGAAAGCCTGGCGACGTCGATCGTCGGCGCTTATGGCGGTGCGGTGTTCCTCGCTTCCATCGGTGGCGCGTGGATTTCTGACCGTGTCCTCGGGGCGGAAAAGACACTGTTCTATTCGGCGGTGCTCATCATGTTGGGGCACATGTCGCTGGCCCTCCTGCCCGGCTTCACCGGTCTGATTATTGGCCTTGTCCTGGTTGCGGTAGGGTCAGGAGCTCTGAAAACGGCGAACTCCGCGATGGTGGGAACCCTGTACAAAGAGGGCGATCCCAAACGCGACGGCGGGTTTTCGCTGTTCTACATGGGCGTGAACATCGGTGCATTGATCGGCCCTCTGGTGACAGGCGCGCTGTGGAAGCAGATGGGGTTCCACTGGGGCTTCGGGGCTGCTGCGGTTGGTATGGCTTTGGGGCTTATTCAGTACATTCTCATGCGGAAGACCACATTGCAGAATGCTGGAGCCAAGGCACCGAACCCTTTGCGGCCTGATGAACGCGTGAAGTCGTGGGGCGGGGTTATCGCGTTGACGGTCATCATTGTGGGACTTGCTTTGCTTTCCCCACTTCGCAATTGTCGACGTATGTTGCGGTCATCGCGATTGTTGCCGCGGTTTATTTCTGGCAGGAAATGTACCGTTCTTCATTGGTGAATCGGACGGAACGCCATCGTTTGCTGGGATTCATTCCGATGTTCCTGGCTGCGTGCGTGTTTTGGTCGATCTATCAGCAGCAGTTCACGATGGTCGCAATGTATGCGGATAAGAAGCTGAACTTAAGCTGGGGCTTCATGGATACTCCGGCCTCTTGGGTTCAGTCGATTAACCCGATCTTCATTATTCTTCTAGCGCCACTCTTCACGATTCTGTGGGATCACCTTGGTACACGTCAGCCGTCTACTCCGGTGAAGTTCGGTGTGTCGGCCATTATGTTGGGGCTTGGTCTGGTTCCGTTCCTCTTCTTCGTGAGCTACGCCGACCATTCGACGCCCTACTACATGATTGTTGTGGTGCTGTTCCTCTTCACCGTGTCGGAGTTGTTGCTGTCTCCGGTTGGGTTGTCGATGTCCACTAAGCTCGCCCCGCGTGCGTATCCAGCACGGATGGTGGCGATGTGGAACCTGACTTCCGCTGTGGGTACGGCGTTAGCAGGTACGCTGGCTGGCTTTTACAACCCGGAATCCGCACATGATTCCACGATCTATTTCGTAACGATGATCTCGGTGTGCGTGGTGATCGGACTGATCATTCTGGCGGCATCGAAGCCCATTGTGAAGCTGTTCGATGGCGTGAAATAGGCGCATCGCCACCGCGGCAGTTTTCCCCACGTTGTGCCGGGGTAGTTCACCGCTTAACGGTGGCGTCCAGAGGCCCTCGTCCTCTTTGTGCTGGATTCTCCCTGTGCTAGAACCCCTTTGTTCTGGCAGTTCTTACACTGACAGGTTGAGATTGACTCCGAGGGAGGCCTGCGCATTAATGCTGACCCCTAGCTGACCCTGTGGTGCTGACGCACACGGCTTCTTTTCCGGTGCTGGCTTCTGACATGGGTCCTGCTTCACCTGCTGCTGAACAGGGCAGTTCCCTTGCACATTATGACCAGAACCGCTGTTAATGGCTGCCGAAACGTTGCCGGCAATCGAGAGACCAGCGTTGATCAGGTTTGACGCGTTAGCGTTAACCGCTGCTGCAGCATTGGCCTTGACCGTTGCTGCGGCATTGGCAATGTGCTGATTGACCGTTTCCTGAGCGGCCCGAATGTCTTTCTCAGAGATGACATTCCGCTGGGCGATGGGCGTGCCCTTCTCTACCGTCCGGGACACGTTCTGGATGGGAGTACCCTTTTCGATCGGCGTGCCCTTCTGAATCGGGGTGCCCTTTTCTACCGGGGCAGACACCTGGGAGTTACGGTTCTGCTCAACAATGCGCTTCTGCATGCTCGTACGCTGCTGTTCAACAGATTGTTCGGCACTCGTGGACGAGATGCTGCCCTTGACGCCCCACACGATTCCTGACTTACCGATGCCACTGATTGCGACAGCAGACTCATTCGTCGTGCTTCCATCCGCCTTCCATGCGTGGCGGGCCGACGCGGCGATGCGCTGAGCATCTTTCTGCTGGAGTGCACCACGGTCCGGCAGGCAGGAGCAATCTGCGCTCTTAGCCAAAGAAGCTCCCGGCGCGGCGATATGGCTAGCAATCCGGTTCTTGTAGTCCATGGCGAGTTTCGCTACCGCGGTCACGCCGATTGCACTCTCGTTAGAGACAGCTTCCGACTTCGCTCCAGCCTTAGACACTCCAACGGAGCACGGGCCGACGCCGATGCGCTGCGCGTGGTCATTACGAGCACTATCTCCCGCGACAAGGTCTTTCCCACTGATCTCTTTCTGAGATAACTGCCGATTAACCTGGACAGTGTGAGCGTCGTTACGTGTCTGCTGATCAATCTGCACGGCAGCACGCTGAGGTGCGGTAGCTTTCGGGAGCGTTGCGGTGGATTGCGGTGTCATCCGCGGGATCTGCTTTTGCTGTACGCGGATCCCCTGAGCGATGGACTGTTGTGTACCTCCACGTTCGGACGCTGAGATGACCGTTTGCGATTGTTTGGGTATTGCCTGCGCGGGTTTTGCCACCTGCTGATTCATCGTTTGCTGTGGCTTAACGGATACCGATTGTGGTTCGACAAATCCTCCGGCGAATGCAGCGGGAGCTGCTGCGGTGATGCCTACACACGCAATGCCCAAGCTCATTGCTGGAACAGCGAAGGATGCGCGGTCCCCGATGCGCGTTTCACTATCCCTGTGCTTTCCGCGGTATCCCCGGTGAGTTGCCCGCGAAGAGATTTCGTTATCCCCCATTGTATGTAATTCCCCTTTATTTCCTGGTGGCACGGTTTGGATCCCCCAGCCCAAAGCGTGAAATTCTTGAGGCTCTGAGCTACACCATGCCCACCGTCAAATGCTTATGAGCCTTGAGGTGACAATGCATCCCCATTGTGTCCAGTGATGACCTGCGATCCCCTCACAGACATGTCTGGAATGACTCAGGACTTCCATGTCCTATCCATAAAATACATGGTGGTTGTGACAAAGAAAAGAACGAACCTCATCTTCTTCCGTCTTTATAGGAAAATTGCTGGGTGATAGTGAGCACAGTTCTAAGGAAACTAACAGCTTCACTCGATGGAAACACCAGAGAATGTCCGTAGATTCACTCTTGTCAGTGGCTGGCGGAGACCACAACAGGATTCTCAGTTTTCTACCGACGCGGAGTGCCACGGGTACATAGCGTCACAGCACCTGTACACCGTTAGCCACTGAAAACCGGACTTTGGCTTGATGCCAGATCTACTACGAAAGAAGGGTGATCTATAGGACTCTGAGGGAGCAATGGGACAGAGAAAGTCCGCACCTGCTGGGGAGCAAGGTGCGGACTTTTTCATGTCAGCGGGCGCGCGGCCCTGCGCGGCGCCACCCCCGTCACTCAGGGGCGCCACCTATGCGACGTGACCTCCGCGACATGATCTATGCGACGTGACCTATGTGTTGTCGATTATGTGTTGTTGTTAATGAGTCCTTGGGCCCACTGCAGCATCCACGCGATAGCCGTCGTTCCCTCGATAACGTTGGGATTCGTGCCGTATTGAATATGCAGTGAGTTACCCGTGAACAGCGCGTCCACGTTCTCTGGCTCCACCTTCAAGCTGGCGGGCATATCGCACACGGCGTCGCCCGGCGCACAAATCTCATTGACGCGATCATTCAGATCTCCCATGCCTCCGGACCGAGGACCACGGGGAGTAAACCCAGGTACCACATTGCCCAACACCGCTGCGAATGGTTGCAAGGCAATTTCAGACCCGATGCCTTTTGGTTGAGCCCCGACTGTTTCTCCTTCACCAGTCATCCGACGTGGATCAGCAAGCGCGGTGACTCCGGCGACGGTATCGCTCGGTACGACCCCGCGATTATTTCCTATGTCACTCGCAATATCGCCCGCTATGGCTGCTCCCTGGGAGAACCCCATGATGACAAACTTCGTTGCGGGGCAATGATCATGGGTCGCGGAGAGCTCTGCGTTGACGATGCGAACTCCCTCGTTAACCGAATCCGCATAATTCATCTGATCCAAAGTCGCCAGAGTTTTCATCTGAGCAGGGTAATTCGCCGTCCAGACCTTCACAGACGATGAATTATTGTTCTGCGTCAAAGGCCCCGTCACACCCTGAAGCAATGCATTGGGAAATTGTGTCGGGTGGAGGGGATCGTCACTCGTCGAGGACTCCCCTGTTCCAGGCACAGCAATAACTTCGACAGACGGACAATCTGCGGGTTGCTCCGAATTACCGGATCCCTGGCCATCGTTCGACGGAACTCCAGGGCCTTGACCCTGAGAACCCATCCACTGCGCTATTCCGACGGCGATTGCTCCCAGAAGAATGAGAACACCAACGATGACCAGTAGTTTGCGGAATACTGATCGAGACCCTTTCTGCGCCATAGCAACAGGTTACATGTCGAGGGTCTAGTCACCACACAAGTCGCTGTCGGCAGACTCAGTAATCGCGCGTTCCACCTGGTCCAACGGCTGGTCAGTGAGTTTTTGCTCAATCAGCTGCCCCGCCATCGCTCTGACCGAAAAGCTCTCCTGCCCCTCAGCCTTCGCCTGGCAGTATTCCATAGCAGATGCGATCACTTGATCAGCTGCGGAGCCATCAACGTTGATCTTGTCCTTCTGAATCGTCGCCAGGAACTTCTTTTCTTCGTCCGTGCGCTGACCACGATTCGGTGCCGGAACGCGCGACACCTCAACCGGAGTTTCATCGTCTTTGGCATCAGGATTATCCCCGACGCCATTATTGGAATCCGCCGATTTTTTAGAACTTGCCGACGACGAACTCGCGGATGACTTTGTCGAACTGCTCGATGAACTGGATGATCGGGCTTGAGTGGTCGTGGCGGAATCGGAATCGTCTTGGGTGGCTGTAGAGCCATCACCACACGCTGCGAGAACTCCCGCGCCCAGAACCGATGCTAAAGCTAAGGCAGCACCCCGCGTGATCGAGGAACGACGGTTCCGACGACGCGGGAAAGCTAACGGCTGGCCCGCCTCGTGGCCATCAGCGTCATAAGCAGCATTCGAGCTCATTGTGAATCCACCGCGTGAAGTCATGCGTGTGTCCTTCCCGTCGTTCCCGTCGACACTGTTATCTCGGCACCATTATCTCGTCGCTGTCATCGCGCCATCATAGTGATGGATGGCCCCAGCATTCACGATCCCCGGATTTACGATTCCTGAACCTGACCGTTCATCTCTTTAATAGTGCCGTGCTGGAAATCAATGGTCAGTCCGCCGGCCGGGATATTCTTCATGTCTGAGGTCGGGAATCCGTACTTCCCACCTTGGGCACCATTCTTATCCCAGGCGTCGAAAATCCCACCTTTCATGATGACGTGGGCACCAGTACCTGGGGACCAGTAAATGTAGCCCTTGTCGAATTCGGTGAACGCCCCGCCGTCAACGGGTACCTCGTCGGTCTTGGCGAACCCGAGTTTGTCTACTCCACCAATGCCTTTGAACTTCTTGGCAATCTCACCTTGCACATAGTGCGCTGTTCCGTCTTTGGACCTGGTCACGAGCCCATTTTGGAACTCTTGGATCGCGCCTCCGGCCACTGATTTCTCATCGGCCGTGGGGTAACCCAGCTTTCCAGTTTCATAGCCCGTTGTTCCCCAGGCGTCGAACATCTCTGGCTTCAAAGCGTGAGGTCCGGTCTCGGCGTTCCAATAGATGGATCCGTGCTCAAACGTCACGAACCGGCCTTTGCCGTCCGGAGAGGTGATCTCTTCGCTCGTCGGGTAGCCCAGGAATGACTTCGGTCCACCCATCTCGGCATAATGAGCGCCGATACGACCCCACAGGTTATGTGCCCCAGTCGACGGGCTCCAGAACGTGCGTCCATTCCGGAAATCCTGGATCTTTCCTCCATTGGCGCCGTCGTATTCGTCAGAAGTACACCCACCAAGCTTGTCTTGGTCTTTCAACGCGGTACTGGCAATTTCACCCATGGGGACGCAGTTCGCGCCACGATCGTTCTCGGACAGGCCCAGAGCATCCGCCATGTACGGCCAGGACTTACCAAGTTCAAATTGCCAATACGGCCAGGTGTGGGTTCCAGAATTCCGGAACGCCGTCGTGACATTGATACCCGCACGCTTGGCGTGGCTCACGAACGTTTCCGACGTCATCCGAGCTAGTGCCTCTTGCCCGAATGTCAGCCCCTTCTTGGGAAGCCCTGGTAAGACCTGGCTTTCGTCATCATAGGATCCGGCTGCTCCCGATCCTGCGGAAACATAGACGCCGGTGTTCTTCAACTTACTGACGTTGAGCTTCGGGTCATGCTCTTTCCAGCCTTCAGACCCATACTTTCCCCACATGTTCTCAGCGTTAAAGGGCGACACGGTCTTCATGACAAGGCCAATGCCTTCACTCATCCCAGGGGAACTGGTGTCCAGATAACCCGAGTACGAGCCGACGAAGTTGAACATGTCTGGATGCCGTTCGGCAAGGTTCATGGCACCGGTCGCACCGGCCGACATACCGAAGACGGCGGTCTTGTCATTAGCCCGCCAGCCTTCCTTAAGAATCGGGGGAAGCTCCTGAGTGAGGAAGGACTCCCACTTGTAGAGCACGCCACTATCCTCATTCAGCCAGTCGGTATAGAACGAGGCCAGGCCACCAACTGGCAACACGACGTTGACATTGCGGTCCGCGAATTGCTGAACAATATTCGTTCCCGCAGTCCACCCGTTCTCAATTTGGTTAGGGACGATACCGTCGAGCCCAAGAACCGTGGGGAATTTTTTATCTGGCTGGGGGTACCAATCTCGAGCGAGAAGGATCTCAACTTTAATGGGATTCCCGGGCATCGCCTTGGAGTTGATATACAGCGCCACACGTCGATCAGTTAACCAATCGACGTGGTCAACGGATACCCCATCGGGGAGGTTATCGAGCTGTTGTTGCTCTGTGCGCATCGGAAGTGGTTCGGAAGGAATACTCAGAGGGAACGCATTCTTGGCGGCTTCTCTTTGAACTGAATCAGGAACATCAGCATGCTCTGCTGGGGCGGCTGCGTTACTGTTCTCAGAACCTTGCGGAGCAGCGCTTTCAGAGGCACCGGGGCTCTGACTCTCTGCGGGGGCGTCCTCGGCTCTCGCGCCTGTGTGAATAGCCGCTGCACCTAGCATGACAACAAAACCTGTTGCAGCGATCGTGGTGGGCCACGTCCGACGATGGGAGAGCTTCGAAGAGGCGCGCATACCTGTAGTTCCTTAGTTCTGTGCCGGTAGACATTTTCTTCCGACATCATTATTACCGTGTTATACGCATGTTACCTATGCGACGCGCGGATAACGGTGTTGTTTATGTGATTTTTTACCGACGCTTCGCTTGACGACGGATCCCGGGCCGCGACGGCTGATACACATAAGACGCAGGCACCCTAAACGGTGTCTGCGTCTTATGAAGGGATATTTACGTTATTTTCCCAGGTTCCCCTCTGAGATGACTCAGTGGTGACCTACTGGTCCTGGTGGCTGTTCTCAACAGCGCGCTGGACGTCACCACCGGTGGCGGCAGCGTCATTCTGAGCCGCGGGAGAAACATCGTCGCCACGAACACCTGGAACGGTAGCAGACCGTGAACCAGGATCACCTGTCAACGGCTTATCTCCCTCAGGAACACCCTGACCAGCGGCACTCTGAGTTGCCTGCAGGATACGAGGACGAACCTTGATCAGTTCCTCACGCCAGTTGGTCCAGTTGTGGACACCAGCCAATGGGTAATCGATGGTCGGGTTGATACCCTGTGCACGGAGGGCACCTTCAAACTGAGTCGTGGTCACACGCGACACAGCCTCCATCGCCATCACGGATACGGAGTAGACAGGGTTAGCAAAGAAGTCATCCTGAGGATTCCACCAGCCTGTCGCCGCTGAAATGAATACGTCGGTGTTTCGGTATGCAGCCGCGTTTTTAGTCGGATCGTTCTGACGGATACGATCACCAGTCCACATCTGATCAATGCGGTACCCGCCATTTCCTTGCATCGCAGAGGCGATGCCCATACGCATGATCGGATTGGAAGTAGCTAAATAACCTGAGAAGGACGAAACCTGACGGAACTGATCGGGATGATGAGCCGCCAAGTTCATCGCACCAGTGCCGCCCATCGACATTCCAGCAACCGCGTTGTTGGTCGGAGAAACTCCAAAGTTGGCCTGGAGGTACGCGGGGAGCTCAGAACTTAAGAACGTGTCCCACTTGTAGATTTGGGTACCATCGGCTGAGGTAGAGGGCTTTTCCCAATCCGTGTAGAAGGAAGCTTTACCGCCCAGGGGGAAGACCTTTGTGATGTTGTCATCAACGAAAATGTTCTGAGCGTGAGCCCAGTCAATCCAGCCACTGCTGTTCGTCGGCCCAGCGAATCCGCCCAAAATGTAAAGGCCTGCATTGCCGTTACCATTGGCTGCCTGAATTTGGACCGGAATATCCTTGTTCATGGCGTCCGAGTGGACTGTGCACTTCTGCACCCAGTAGGCGGCAGCATCCCATGTACAGCCCGGACGTAGGGTGTCTCGGCTTCCCTCCGCATGAGCTTTATTTGAGCTCAGGGCGGTGGTTATGCCCAGCATGAGCGCAATGGCACTCACCAGCACGGCCACCATCAGCCAGGGCCTACGCATAGCTCCTACACGTCGCGAGAAGCTCATCATAAAATTTTCCTCTTTCCTCAAGAGCCTGGGAAGTTCCCTATCTCACTCATTCGCGGCACGAACGCGGTCGGCTCGTAATAGCCGTCCATCCACCCCGGGCAGATCCTCACAATCGGCCAGCGCACCGGAAATGAGCAATCACCGATCACACTCGGTGGAACGATGACACACAATAATAATCGAATAATACTCTGTCCACGTTACTTCGTAATTTTCACCAGGTCCGACGATTCACACGCCGCAACCTCCAAGCCGGAACCTAGAAGGACGGCGCCACGTACACCGCGATGAAAATGGCGATAGCCCAGAGGAGCCCAAGTAACTGAAGCACGTGGTCACGGAGTGCTAATTCATCTGGCGCGCCTCCATCACCGCGATCGACGTCGGCTGCGTATCGCAAGATAGCGACCGTGAACGGCACCATCGAAATCTCGTACCAGAGGGCTGATGCAGAACTATCTTTTTGGCCCATTTCAAAGCCCCACAGGGCGTAGGTCAGCACGACCGCCGTCGCCGACAAGGTCCATACAAAGCGCAAATAGGTGGGGGTATATCCCTCTAAGGATTTACGGATCTTCGCCCCCGATTTAGCTGCCAACAGAATTTCCGAATACCTCTTACCCGCGGCCATGAACAACGAACCAAACGCAGCAACCAAGAGGAACCACTGTGAGAGGTCGATCCCGGCAGCTACGCCACCACCCATCGCGCGCAAGAGGAATCCGGAGGACACCAGCGCAATATCAATCACCGGCTGGTGTTTCCACCCGAAACAGTATCCCAACTGCAGGATGATATACACGCCAATCACTGCCGCCAGGGCCCAGGCGGACGTCGATAAGAAAGAAACAGCTAGTGCGGCGAGAATGAGGACAGTGGCCATCCCATAGGCCACCCCGATCGGGAGCACGCCCGCGGCAATGGGGCGGTACCGCTTCGTCGGGTGGGCGCGGTCGGCTTCAACATCGCGGGCGTCGTTAATTAAATAAATAGAGGACGCTGCGCAACAGAAGGCGACAAACGCAATGAAGACGTCTATGGCGACGCGACCGGTGAACATATCCGACCCGGCCGCTGCAGGAGCGGCCACCACCAAGACATTCTTCACCCATTGCTTGGGGCGGATGGCCTTGAACATCGCCTCTGGCAGGTTTTTGGGTGCCCGTATTTTCGCAGATGCTTTGTCGTCCGCGTTTTTAGGAGCCTCGGGGTAGAGACCTCGGGTATGAGGCTCGGACCCAATTAGGGCACCATTGGATTCATTACTGGGATACGGATCGTGTTCATTGCCCGCCATTGTGTCTTTATAACTCCTCTGTGGTGACATTCGCAGTCGCCATCAATCGCACTACCCTCTCGACGCTATTGACCGCACTAGCCTACTGGTGCGTCACAGCCCGATGAATAGCTTCCGCCGATATTCCTCCCAAGAGAGCCCCGGCTGCAACATCGGTTGGATAATGTACACCGACGGTCATCCGCGACAGCATCATAAGCGGAATCACTGTCAAAGGCACGCGCGAACCGGTGATCCGCGAGAGCTCAATCATTGCTGCCGTAGTCGACGTCGCATGTGACGAGGGAAAACTCAACTTAGACGGAGTCTTCACTCCGATCCGCACGCGCGGCCCATGAGGTCGGGGTCGACGAACAATACGCTTGAGAATCACAGATGCTGCATGGCTCCCAAACGCTGCCCCGGTCAATATTCCCCACTGGGGTCGACGTTTTTCATCCGCGATCATTCCGACTACACCCAGTGCCAACCAGGCGGCGGCATGTTCACCCGCATGGCTGAGTCCTCTGGCCAGAGGCATCACGCCCGGTTTATCTGCAATGGCACCCTGGATGAGCTCAAGCACCCGGGTTTCGTCGAAGGGATCCCCTTTGTGTTGATGCCCTTTTTGTTTAGCGTTCAAAGATCGTGCTCCATCCTTCGCGGCTGGTCAGCTTGGGGTGAGCTTTGCGATACAGCTGACGCATCTCAGGGAAGCGATCGTAAATTTCCTTCTGCAGGCGCATCGACTCGCGGGCCAGTTTCACGGCCTTGGCGCGGTTACGTTTGCGGAACACAACTCCCCGGCCGTCGGCCGTCGTCACCGTAGCTCCGTCGACACGCGACAAGGAGAACCAGCGAGCCTCAATCGGCGGAAGGTTAACGTCGGGAACCTCGGGGTCACCATCATTGGGTGAGAATTGCTTTTTCAGAGCTTTCGACAGCGTCGACACCTTAGCTAAGGGATTAAGCGGGATCTTTGTGAGATTCCTCGGGCCACCCTTCGCCGGCGGAACCGCTGACGCTGAGGGCAACACGACGGCATCCGGGTACTCTTTGCGCAACTCATTAATACGCGGGAGCGCGGTGCCAAGAATGTCGAAGAGCTGGTCAGGGCCACGCAAGAAGTCCTTAATGGCTTCGTTCTGAATAGCGACCGTCGAGTACTCGAGGCACATGAGGTGCTTCGTCGTCGCCTTGGCCATCGACTGCAACATGCCCAAAATGGAACCGTCCTGCTCGATAGCAGCGACGATCAAACGGTTGCGCAGGTGGAAATATGCCTGCCAGTCAATGGCATCATCCTTATCGGACCAGGCCATATGCCAAATAGCGATACCCGGCCACGACGCCGTCGGGAAACCGGCGTGCCCGGCGCGGAGGCCGTATTCACCATCGTCCCATTTAATGAACAGCGGCAACGGCTGCCCGATGGTTTCTGCGACGACGCGTGGAATCATGCACATCCACCAGCCGTTATAGTCGACGTCGATACGCCGGTGGAGGTCACGCGAGGTGATGACATCGACGTTAGCGTTCCGCCCATGATCTCGACGGTCACGCAACGGGTATTGATAAAAGTCGTGGTCGTAGTGGACGTGGGGTGCCGAGGTCCACATGAAGGAATGCCGATCGATGACCTCGCCCATGCTGTGCAAGTGGCTACGCTCTTGCAGGTTCAGCATCTGGCCGCCGACCAACATGGGCTGGCGTGCGTACCGGGCAACCTGGAGTGCGCGAAGAATGGAATCAGGTTCGATGGCGATGTCATCGTCCATATAAAGAATGAATGGAGCTTTGGTGGCACGCTGTTTGCGCTCTTCTTCCGAGCCAGCACCGCCCAGGGCCTCATACATAATGCGGGAGTAACCACCCGATCCACCCAGGTTGCCCTGGCGGAACTCGTGGAACCGATCGCCGAAGTGCTTGACAGCGTCGTCAAAGCCCGGTTCATCGGCAGGGTGCTTTGTTCCCTGGTCGGGCATCAAAACCGCGTCGATGACGGCGTCGACTTCCGGGTCGGAAGCGATGGCTTCTAAAGCGGCAACGGCGTCGGTGGGACGGTTAAACGTCGGAATACCGATCGTCACGGATTTATCCTGAGGGCCGATCGTCGACCCGTCGGGCAGTGTTTGGGGGCCAGGTTGTTCTGGTGCATACCACCCGGCGGCCAACAAGGTGACATCCGTTTCGCAGGTCAGGTCGAACCAGATCCAGCCACCATCTTCGAAGCGGTCCAGGGGGACCTCAAATTCCAGTGTCGATACGGTCGACTCCGCGGATGACGGCTCGCCCTCGATGGTGTCCTGTGTGCTCTCCTCGGCCGTCGTTGCGTGAATGTCATCGGCCAGGACGTCGGTCATCTTGCCTTCAACGGCAATGCGAGATCCGTCGATTTTTGACCGGTAGACGTCAGCGCGGGCATCGCCCTGCAGTTCGAGCTTCAAGACGGCGGATTTCAGCTGGGTCCAGCGTCGCCAATATGAAGCCGGGAACCCGTTGAAATAGGTTTCGAAGCTGACCTCGGCGCCTGCCGGGAATGTTGCCTCGGTGCGGCTATGGAGCACAGCGCGCGACTTATTCGCCTTCGACTCGATCATGTACAACGAGCGAACATCGTGCGGCTCCCCCCTGCGAGGCAGAATAACGCGCTGAAGGCGCTCCACAGCTCGACTTTTAGCCTGACTCCCGGCCTGGCTCATACTCGCTAACCCTTTCATTTTCACTTCCGTCAACATCCTGAGCCTACCGCAGCTCACCAGCGCGACGAGGTTCCCCAATGGCATGACGCCAGCACAATGGTCCAAAACTATGGTCCAGCAGTACAGCACTGCAGCACTGACTTACGACGCTGGCCTCAGCACATCCTCGATGCAAACACCATGCCTAGAGTACTGGCTGGGTCCGCGCAGAGCTATTTCGCGTCGGAGTTGATGGAGAATCAGGAGGACAAGCCCGCGCTGTGCGAAGCGGTTAATCGAAGTACTTGTCGTAGTAGTCGCCAAGTTTATGGACGTACTTCTTTGCTTGGCCTGGGTCCGAATACAAACCGTGCCCAGACCGGGGGAAGACGTGATAGTCGTAGGGGACGTGATTTTTATCAAGGGCGCTTAATAAGCGATTATGAACCTTAAAGGGAACAATTTTGTTTTTCTTTCCATATGCCATCAGCATGGTTACGGAATTAGCAGAAACGTAATGATAAGGAGAAACACGTTCCGCAAGCTCGTGATAAGAACCATCCTCCATGTCATGATCACTGAGATGCACGCCCGTCAATTCAGTTAAGAACTTCTTTTCGTCTCTCCCGTAGCCTTTAATATCACCATCTGAGCCAGCCCACTCCTCCGGTTGGAAGCTCGCGGGGCCGACTTCCTGAAAACAAACTTCAGGGGAACGGGACTGTCCTTCCCATCGCGGAAGGCGTACGTCATCGCGAGGGTACCGCCAGCGGATTTCCCGGTGATGGCCATTTGATTGACCGGATATCCGTGTTGCTTGGCTTGTGCAACCACAGCTTTCACACTGTTCTTGATCTCCGTGTACATTTTGTCCAGGTTTGAGGGATGATCATCGGTGTTGGTTGTGTAGTTCACAGAAGCCGATACATATCCTCGGGTTGCCAATTCGGGTTTCCTCATCATTGGGAAAATATAGATCGAAGTTGTTCTACACAACCTTGCCATATTTAAACTTATTAACCGCTGAATATAAATCTGGAGTATTTTTTAACATTCTACTCAAGACATCAATAGGTGTACGCAACTAATAAATATCCACAGCAGCGGAAGGAATAACGATAGCTACATAGAGAATACCCCGTGGAACCTTCTTCACTATCAGTTCCCTAGCATTTTATCCAGATAAAACATGAATCTCAGATAAATCAGAACACCGAGTACTAGCCGTATAATCACACACAAGATAATCTGGATAACCTGGTACGACGATGCTTGTTGAACCCGACCTATACCAGACCCCTTCCCCGCAGTTCACCTATGCAAGCTGATTTTTATCCTCGGGGCGTGACTTCCAGCTAAACTCACGCCAACCGCATCCAAACTTCGAACCCTTGGTATAACACTTTCCTAACAGGATAGAGGAACTAAAACCTTACTCCCCGCCATATCAATAAGGCTCAGCTCAATTTGTTTCGCCTTAAGTGACGAAGACCTCACTTGATTCACACGTCAGGTGCCACCACCATAGGTTGTATGACAAGTACTACGCGCTCGTCCTCGCGTAAAAATTCTGAGGACCCCCAGCAGCCAGATTCGCTCCCCACTACGGCGGACACCTCGTCGTCGCTACCCGAAGCGTCACCGTCGATGTCGAAACGGACGTTTCATAGACCCGATTTTTCCCAGCTTCAGCGATTGGGCAAAAGCCTCATGCTGCCCATCGCGCTCCTGCCGGCAGCGGGAATACTTCTCAGATTAGGCCAAGACGACCTCCTCGGAAGGATCCAAACCCCCGTCATCGGCCCTTTCTTCGAGGCGATGAGTGCCGCTGGACAAGCGCTTTTCTCCCAGCTCCCGCTGCTCTTCGCGGTCGGCGTAGCTATTGGATTCGCTAAGAAGGCCGACGGCTCAACAGCCCTGGCGGCCGTCGCCGGATACCTCGTGATGGGGGCGGTGTTTAAGCAGATGTCGCCGCTCGTCCTCAACGGAGTTAAAGATTCCGCGGGCGACCAAGCCCTCATCGATTACAGCGTATTCGGTGGTATCGTCGTTGGACTGCTCACCGCGTGGCTATACGACAAGTATCACGACATTAAACTGCCATCCTACCTCGGGTTTTTCGGAGGGCGCCGATTCGTACCCATCGTCGTCTCAGTAACGACGCTGATCACCGGATTTGTTCTGTCGTACATTTATCCCATTTTCAACGAAGGATTGACGGCGATCGGCCGATTCATCGGTGGAACGGGTGCATTAGGAGCGTTCGTTTATGGGTTCGCTAACCGAATGCTCATTCCGGTGGGACTTCACCACATTCTGAACACCTATGTGTGGTTTATTTACGGTGATTACAACGGACCCGACGGAACTGTGTCCGGCGAGCTCTCCCGCTTCGCCGCAGGCGACCACTCCGCGGGGCTGCTGACCTCCGGTTTTTATCCCATTCTGATGTTCGGTCTCCCCGCAGCGGCGCTGGCCATGATTCACACAGCGAAGAAGGGACAAAAAGCGACGGCGATCGGTATCCTCTCGGCCGCCGGGCTGACGGCATTCTTCACCGGCGTGACCGAACCACTCGAATTCGCGTTTATGTTCTTAGCGTTCCCTCTCTACGTTGTCCACGCGGTGCTCACGGGACTATCCCTCGCCATTGCGGAGCTCCTGAACATCCATCTGGGATTCTCTTTCTCCGCCGGCCTACTCGATTTGATTCTCTACGGCACAGCCCCTGCCGCACACAACATTCCTCTTCTTATCGTTCAAGGGCTCGCGTTCGCTGTTCTCTACTACGTCATATTCCGATTCGCCATCGTTCATTGGAACCTTCACACACCAGGCCGAGCGGACGCGACGGTCGGCACAGCGGGCAACACCGATCAATCGGGCTCAGACACCGGCACTACGACGTCGAACAATGCTCCGTCTAAAGGGACCCCTGCCAAAACGGGTAGCACCGCCCCGCAAGGCTCAGCTACGCCATCGTCGCGGGCCGAAGCCCTTATTAACGCTTTCGGCGGGCGGGACAATCTCGCGAACGTGGACGCATGCATAACCCGGCTCCGCATGGAAGTCAACAACCCCGCCGCCGTCGATAAGAACAAGCTCCAAGCACTGGGCGCGTCCGGGGTCATGGAAATCGGAACCAGCGTCCAAGCCGTCTTTGGGACAGAGTCCGATGTCCTTAAAGACGAAATCAACGCAGCTCTCGCGGTTGCTGGCACAGCACAACGCTTAGGACCGACGTCAGATGCAGCGATGCCCGAGCAAGCAGCTACTTCCGACGCGACAGACGACGCGGTAGGCGACGCGCCAACCCCCGGCGCGAATACGGGAGGTTCCACAGGCTCACATCCGGCAGAATCACACGGACCACTGCAGGTCCGGGCGCCGATCCCCGGAACAGTTATCCCGCTTTCGCAGGTGGACGATGAAACTTTCGCGTCGGAAACAGTGGGCCGTGGCCTCGCTATACGCCCGGAAGATGGCGTCCTCGAGACCGTCGCCCCCGTCAGCGGCCGCATCATGCAGCTGTTCCCACACGCCTTCGCCATCATGACCGACGACCGCATCGGCGTCCTCGTGCACCTGGGTATCGATACCGTCGAATTAAATGGCCAAGGATTCACCGTCCATGCCGCGAAGGGCGACCACGTTGTTCAAGGTCAGCCGATCGTGACATACGATGTGCCCGCCGTCGCCGCAGCTAGCCGGCCCACCACTGTTCCTGTGGTGGTGATGGATAGCCGACGCATGGAGATCACCATGGCATCCGACCCGACGGAGAACGCATCAGTCACGACCATGCGGCCGCTGTTTACCGTCGAAAAACCTACTCCTCGGGACTAAACCACCCGGTCACGGCCGGCGTCGTGTTGTGATAAATGTGCTTCGGCTCGGTGTATTCCTCCAGGCCAGTGGGGCCGAGCTCGCGGCCCATACCGGACTGGCCAAAACCGCCCCACTCCGCCTGCGGCAAGTAGGGGTGGAAGTCATTGATCCAGATCGTTCCGTGCCGCAACCCGCGAGCAACGCGCTCTGCACGGCCCGCGTCGGACGTCCACACGGCCCCTGCCAGCCCATAGTTCGTGTCGTTCGCGATGCGAATGGCTTCCTCTTCCGTCGAGAAGGTCTCCACCGTCACCGTCGGGCCAAAGGCCTCGTCGTGAACACAATCCATGTCCTGGGTGCACTGGTCAATCACCGTCGGCAAGTAGAACCAGCCATCATCCAGTGACGCACTGCCATCGGCTGTCGGGCCGGTACCAAAAGCACCGCCACACCGCACGCGGGCACCTTGCTCGCGCGCATGGGCCACATAATTCGAGACCTTCTCGCGGTGTGCCTCCGAGATCAGCGCACCCGTCTCCGCTTTCTCATCAAACGGGCCACCCAAGCGAACCTTTTCCGCGCGGGCCACAAGATCTGTGACGAAGCGCTCAGCAATGGACTCCTCGACGACGAGCCGAGCGCCCGCCGAGCACACCTGGCCGGAGTGGACGAATGCAGCGTTCATCGCGTTATCCAGCGCGGCGTCGTAGTCGGCATCCGCGAAGATGACGTTCGGGTTCTTTCCGCCCAGCTCAAGGGCAACTTTCTTCACCGTGAGAGATGCTTCAGAGGCCAAGTGACGTCCGGTCTCCAGGCCACCCGTGAACGACACCATATCGACGCGCGGGTCGCTCGATAACGGCGCGCCCGCCGATTTACCGGCGCCGGTGATCAGGTTTCCTGCACCCTTCGGCAAGCCGGCCTTATCCATCACATCCAGCAACAACATAGAAGTATGGGGAGTCAGCTCAGCCGGCTTCAGGACGAACGTGTTCGCCGCTGCCACACAGGGCGCAACCTTCCATGCAACCTGAAGGAGCGGGTAATTCCAGGGGGTAATCAGCCCGCACACGCCCACCGGCTCACGCACAATACGTGAGCTTATCGACGGATCACCCGCGTCGACGACGCGTCCGGCGTCGTTGCCAGCGAGCTTGCCGAAGTAACGGAAGCATCCGATGATGTCATCCATATCGGCATTCGATTCCATCAGTCGCTTGCCTGTGTCCAGCGACTCCGCAAGCGCGAATTCGTCCTTGCGTTCCTCAATACCGTCCGCGACGGCGAGGAGGAGCTGGCCGCGATCGAAGCCCGACCATCCTGACCACACACCCGAATCAAATGCTTCACGAGCAGCGGCGATAGCGCGGTCGGTGTCCTTTGTTGACGCCTCAGCGACCACACCCACTGCCTGATTGTTAGCAGGACAGGTGATCGTGCGTGTCTTACCGTCGATTGCAGAACCCCATTCACCATTGATGAACAATGATTCCGGCTCGGCTGCCGGCGTCGGGGCAGTTTTCATTTGCGTCGTTGATTGCGACATAAAGTGTCTGCACTCACTTTCTCGTGATCGTTATTTTTCGTTTTGTGGAGAGGCTGAACTCTGTGATGATGCTGAGGAAGAGTGATCAGCTGTGGTCGATTCCTCCGTGGAGGCCGACGGATCCGCTTCCCCTTGTTTTTCACTTCTCACAGAACTGCCTGTTGTAGCGGCACTGTCCGCAGCATAGTCGGAATAATCATCCACCCATTCGACGACCGGATCGGCGTTATCCGACAAGTCGGAACCGCCCGGGAGATCGGATTGAAGGTGAAGGAATTCCATATGCCTCTCATACAAATCTAAAACGTTTTCGATGAGCTGAGATTCCGTATAACCATAAACGTCATAGCCCAGCGAACCGGTGAGGGTGAAGATTTCCAACCGGTAATACAGTTCTTCACTGTCGCTATCCAGATGAATGCGGCCGGCAAACGACGGCATCGGATACTGCGTCGGATAAATTTGGTAGCGGAAGTCTTTGTCGCTCCCAAACTTCACGCGGAAGTCAAGCTGAGCCAAGCCCAGTCCTTCGACGATTGACCGGGTGTACTCAACATCTGCGCCGCGTTCCTTGCATGCCTTCGCCACCTTGTCCAAAGCAGGGGCAGCGACCTTGTCAATGTATGTTTCCACCTGCGCATATGACGGGAATGACATGGCTCGGTTGAGGCGTTTCCTCCAGTTCATTCCCGCTTCCGCAGGCGCAGCACGGCTAGACATTGCGCCATGTAGAGCACGTGCACTCGATTTGGATTGTAATAGTTCCAAACGCAATGACTTAAACAAGCTGTACATCACGAGATACATGACGATGGCGAATGGCAATCCCATAATGATCGTTGCGTTTTGCAACGCGGGAATACCGTCGACAAACAGCATGGATATGGTGAGAACACCGACGGCGGCAGCCCAGAAAATACGGGACCATGACCGTCCGTCTTGCTGAGAATCCGTAATTTTCGACGTGAAGTTACTCATGACCAATGCCGCGGAGTCTGCAGAGGTGATATAGAGCAACAGACCGATCAGCGACGCTACCGCCATCACAACCATGCCTGCCGGATACTGATTGAGCAGGAGGTAGAACGCGCGCTCTGGTTTATCGACGGCCATATGACCAAAATCGCTATCGCCGTGAATAACTTTATCCAGAGCGGAATTCCCGAAAAAGGACACCCATAACAGGACGAATAAAAATGGTACGGACATCGTACCGACAACGAACTGCCGCAAACTGCGTCCACGCGAAATGCGCGCCAGGAATAGGCCGATGAAGGGGGCCCAGGCCACCCACCATGCCCAGAAGAACAGCGTCCATGAGTTCAGCCATTCCTGAGCACCGGAGAAGGCGTAGGTGTCCATCGTCATGCCGGGGAACTTCGAGACATATTCGCCAACATTCATAACCAAGGCATCGAAGAGGAAAGCTGTTCGGCCTGTGACCAGGATGTAAAGCATCAACCCGATAGCGAGGAGCACGTTGATCTCTGAGAGTCGTTTGATTCCTTTATCAACACCGGATACTGCAGAAATCGTGGCCACCGCAACGGCTAACACGATCAAGCCAATTTGCCAGCCTAAGTTTTCGGGAAAGTTAAAAAGGACCTTCAACCCGTAATTGAGCTGAACAACGCCGATACCCAATGATGTAGCAACACCGAAAACCGTGCCTAACATGGCCGCAATATCGACGGCATCGCCGGCGGGTCCGTGAATCCTCTTACCGATGAGTGGGTAGAGCGCCGATCGAATGGATAGAGGCATATTCAGGCGGTACGCGAAGTATCCGAAGGCCATCCCCATCAGAGCGTAAAGGGCCCACCCTGTGATCCCGTAGTGGAACAGAGTGAAAACAACGGCCTGACGTGCGGCTTCAATACTCTCACCATCACCTGATGGCGGGTGGTAATACTGAGAAACCGGCTCCGCCACCGAGAAGAATAGCAGGTCAATGCCGATACCTGCGGCAAAAAGCATCGATGCCCAAGAGAAAAGGCCGAACTGCGGTTTCGCATGGTCCGGCCCGAGTTTGATGAGGCCTGCACGGGTGATGGCAACGCCAAGCATGAACAGCACAGCCACCGTGGCGGTGAGGATATAGAACCATCCAGCATTCTTCGACACTGTTCCGACGATGTCCGTCAGCACGGACAGTGCGTTATCGGGTGCCAGTATCGCCCACAGTGCAATGCAGATAATGAGAACGCCGGAAATGATAAACACCGGCCAGTTCACATCCGGCGGGTCTACGGTCCTGGTTGGTTGAGACCCACCGGCTACCTGATTTTTCGTCGGGTCTTTTTTCCCTGTGCCATTGTCGGCGTCATTGTCGTCCGCGTCCTCATGGTCAGGGATTGTCGACGTCTTTCTGGCTGAAATAGAACTCTCCAATCGGCCCATGCGTCTCTTCCTTCAGTTTTTCTGGGACCGTATGAGTATAAACAATTTAGATAGAAAATGTAGTCGGTCACATTTCAAAAGAGTTTTCACAATATGCATAGCTACTGTTCAAACGCTTTTTCAGGGTATTAAATACACATTTTCAACTTGGTTTTTTCGTCTATTTTTGATAATCTGATCACTCATTATCAATGGGATTCACGGCCAAAATGTGCGCGAAAATAAGCTGCACTATTTCTACCGCGCTATTTTTGCTGCCATGGTTCCCGATGTCCATGTCCATCACGCGCCGCATCGGCGCCCTACGTATGCATTCTAGGCAAGGAGGATCTCTACGTGAGTTCGTTTGCTTCTCGGCTGGAGTCCGCAGCCGCATCGGCTGGCTCAAAGATTGGCAAGCTTTTCCCCAAGTCCGGTTCAACGGTGGAACACCGCGACGTCGTCATCGTGGGCGCTGGTTCCGCCGGTTCAGTGTTGGCTAACCGGCTGTCATCAGACTTTTCGACGTCGGTCATGGTGCTGGAGGCAGGGAGGAATGACTCCCTCTGGGATCTCTACATCCACATGCCGTCCGCATTCTCTTTCCCCATCGGCAATAAGCATTACGACTGGGAATACGAGTCCGTCCCCGAGCCGGAGATGCATGGCCGCCGGATCTACCACGCCCGCGGCAAGGTCGTCGGTGGTTCGTCGTCGATTAACGGGCAAATTTTCCAGCGCGGCAACCCGATGGATTATGAGAAGTGGGGCAAGCGCGATGGGCTAGAGAAGTGGGATTGGAAGTACTGCCTCCCCTACTTCAAGCGGATGGAAACGGCGTTGGGCTCCCCCGATGACGATCCCCTCCGTGGGCACAATGGCCCCCTGCGCATGAAGCGCGGCCCGGCAACATCGCCCCTGTTCAAGGCGTTCTTCAAGTCCATCGAGCAGGCGGGCTATAACTACACGCCGGATGTGAACGGGTACCGCCAGGAAGGCTTCGGCCCGTTCGACGCGAATATTGATCGCGGTCGTCGCCTGTCCGCGGCCCGCGCGTACCTTCACCCCGTCCTGGATCGCGAGAACTTGGAGCTCCGTACCCGTGCGAACGTTCGCCGCATTCTCTTCGAGGGGACGAAGGCCGTGGGCGTCGAGTACTACTGGCATGGCCGCACTCACCAGGTCCGCGCGGACAAAGTGATCCTGTGTGGCGGGGCAATCAATTCGCCGCAGCTTCTGCAGGTGTCCGGCGTCGGCAATAAGGATCTGCTGAACAAGGTTGGCGTCAACGTCGTCAAGGATTTGCCGGGTGTCGGCGAGAATTTGCAGGACCACCTTGAGGTGTATGTCCAGTACAACTGCACCAAGCCTGTCTCTGCTCAGCGCTACTTGGATAAGTGGCGGTGGCCGATGCTGGGTTTGCAGTGGTTGACGACGCATAAGGGCCCCGTGGCTACGTCGCATTTCGAAGCTGGCGGGTTCGCGCGCTCGAACGAGAACGAGGACTACCCGAACCTCATGTTCCACTTCCTGCCCCTGGCTATGCGTTATGACGGCACCAAGCCGGAGGGTGACGACGGATTCCAGTTCCACGTTGGCCCGATGTACTCGGATGCGCGCGGGTATGTGCGTATCACTGCGCCGACGGTGGATACCAAGCCGGACATTTTGTTCAACTACTTGTCGACGGAGCAGGACCGACGCGAGTGGGTTGAAGCTATCAAGGTGTCACGCAAACTGCTGGATACCCCGGCGATGAAGGAATACACCGACGGGGAGATTTCCCCCGGCTCTGCGGTGCAGACCGATGAGGAGATCCTCGAGTGGGTTCGGGATGACGCTGAGACCGCGCTACACCCGTCCTGCACCTGCGCAATGGGGCCGGAGAGCGACCCGATGTCGGTGGTCGATCCCTCTACCATGCAGATTCACGGCACCGATGGTCTTTATGTTGTCGACGCTTCCGTCATGCCGTCGATTCCGAATGGCAATATCTACGCGCCGACGATGATGATCGCTGAAAAGGCGTCGGATATTATTGCCGGGAAGACTCCTCTTGCCGCTGATGAGACGCCGTTCTACCACGTCAAGCGTGGTGATCCGCTCAATCCGCCGGAGCAGGAGAAGTAGGCAGCTGGGCTACGTGGGTAGCTGCATAGACAGCTAGACTGAGATTTATCGGGCGGCGCACTGGGAATGTACCCGGTCGCCGCCCGATGACTTTTATCCTCGGGCTCCCCTACGCTTCGATAGGCTGGCCATCCTCGAAGAACGGCATCAACTTGTTATCCACCATGGACAGGGCAGACCCAATCGCCATGTGCATATCCAGATAGCGATACGTGCCCAGGCGGCCACCGAAGAGAACGTTGTGATCGTGCGCCTCTTTCGCCGCAAGGTCACGGTAAGCCAGCAGTTTGTCGCGGTCTTCTGGCGTGTTGATGGGATAGTACGGTTCGTCGGTGTTCTCGGCGAAGCGGCTGTATTCCTTCATGATGACCGTTTTGTTGCGCGGGTACCGGTCTTTCCGCTCGGGGTGGAAGTGGCGGAATTCATGGATGCGGGTGTATTTCACATCGGCATCGTTGTAATTCATGACCGGTGTGCCCTGGAAGTCTCCGGTATCGAGCACTTCCGTTTCGAAATCGAGGGTGCGCCATCCCAAGCGTCCCTCGGAGTAGTTGAAGTACCTGTCTAGTGGCCCGGTATAGACGACGGGGGCGTTGGGCGAGGCCGCGCGCAGTTCGTCGCGAACCTCAAACCAATCGGTGTTCAGCCGGACCGTGATGTTGTCGTGGTCGGCCATGCGTTCCAGCCAGGCGGTGTATCCGTCGACGGGAAGCCCCTCGTAGGTGTCGTTAAAGTATCGGTTGTCGAACGTGTACCGCACGGGAAGCCGCGAAATGTTCCCCGCTGGCAGTTCTTTCGGGTCGGTTTGCCACTGCTTGGCGGTGTAATCGCGCACGAATGCCTCGTACAGCGGCCGCCCGATCAGCGAAATCGCTTTCTCTTCCAGGTTCTTCGCCTTTGCCGGATCCAACCCGTCGGTCTGGTCTTGAATGAGCTGGCGTGCTTCGTCGGGACTGTAGTAGCGCCCGAAGAATTGGTTGATCAGCCCGAGCCCCATGGGGAACTGGTACGCCGTGCCCTTATGCATGGCGAACACCCGGTGCTGGTAGTTGGTGAAGTCAGTGAATTGGTTGACGTAGTTCCACACGCGCTCATTGGAGGTGTGGAACAGGTGGGCACCATATTTGTGGATCTCAATGCCCGTCTCCGGCTCGGCTTCTGAGTAGGCATTTCCGCCGATATGCTCGCGTTTCTCTACGATGAGCACTTTCTTGCCGGCGCTTGCCATGCGTTCTGCAATGGTGAGCCCGAAGAATCCAGATCCGACCACAAAGAGGTCATATTCACTAGTGTTCGAGGTGACAGTCACGGTTAAAGCTTATCTTTCGTTCGCCGGGTTACACCAGCCGCCGAGCACCCGCCGCCGGGGTGATTGCCAAGAATGTGGGGTTCGGTAATTTCTTATCGACGGTGCGCTGGTGAATTTCCTGCGCAACCGCGGTGATGCGGTCCGTGGGGACGAGCGCGATGATGCTTCCGCCGAATCCCCCGCCGGTCATGCGGGCGCCGACGGCACCTGCGTCGAGGGCAGCATCGCGGGCGGAATTCAGTTCCGGCGTGGATACGTCGTAGAGGTCGCGGAGGGATTCGTGGCTCTCGTTCATGAGCCGCCCGAATTCTTTCCAGTTCTTGCTGTTCAGAGCATCTTGGGCGCGCCGGGTGCGGGCGGTTTCGTCGATGACGTGTTGGACGCGCACGCGTGCAACGTCGGGCGTGACCGTGGATTCATCGGTGTCCGCCCAGGAGGTTGCGGCGGCGATGGGATCGTCGATGTCGAGGAGAGTGGACGCACCGGCGTGGGACGTGACGCCGTCGATAACGCCTCGTCGCGAGGCATATTGTCCGTCGGACAGCGAGTGGGGCGCGTTGGTGTCGGCTACCAAGAACGCGAGCCCATCGGATTCGACGTCGCACGCGACTTGATTGACGACGTTGGTGCGGAAGTCAATGGCTAAGGCGTGGCCTGCTGTCGCTAGGAGGGAACTGCGCTGGTCTAGCCCGCCTGTCGACGCTCCGACGACGTCATTTTCTGCGCGGATCGCGGCATCGATGAGGAGTTGGTAGGCCGCCTGGTCGAGGGGCTGCCCTGGAGCGGCGAGCTCACGGGCGGCTAGTGCGACGGAGCACTCTAAAGCCGCCGAGCTTGAGAGACCTGATCCCAGCGGAACATCGGAAATGATGGCGAGGTCCAACCCATTGTCATGCTGGTTGGATGAAGATATCACGCCATTCTGGTGGCCAGCCCATATAGGTCCCGCAACGTAACCGGACCAATCGGCGGGATGACCTAGGCCGATATCCGCGAGTTCCACGGTGGTGCGGAGCGCCTCGGGATGGGTGGGCGAGGAACTATTATCCTCTACCCCCGTTACGGCATCTCCGGATTCCGTTGCGGCGCCCGGCGGAAGAGAAACAATCGAGATGGTGTCGTCGGTGCGTCGACGCGCCGCGACGGTGGTGACATGTGGCAATGCGAAGGGAATGGACACTCCACCTGCGTAATCGACGTGATCACCAATGAGGTTCACGCGGCCAGGAGCAGCCCACACGCCATCGGGCGTGCCCCCGAACGTCTCGGTAAACAATGTCGTGGCGTCGGCAATAAGTTGTTGATCGCTGCGGGCCTCGGCCCACCGGATTGCCTCGGGATCATGTGGCGTGCGTGAGGTTTTTGCCTGCGATTGGTCTTTTGGCTCCGCGTGCGAATCTGTCATTATTTGTCGTCCCATATTTCTCTAAATCGTTGAGCAATGCGTTCGGGGGTGGTGTCGTTAATCCAGAATCCCATTCCGGATTCGGAGCCCGCCAAATATTTCAGCCTATGTGGCGACCGCATGAGGGAGAACAATTGAAGGTGGAGCCGAACATAATCACGATCCTCCGGCACGGTGGGCGCTTGATTCCAAGACGCGATATATGGTGTTCGCTCAACTCCATCGAAAAACTTATCGACGGCGGTGTAGAGCTTCTTCAACAACGGTGCGAGATCTGCGCGCTCTTCCTGGGATAATGCGTCGAAATCTGGTACGGAACGCAGTGGCATGACCATGACCTCTAATGGCCATTTCGCGGCCGCAGGAACGAAAACGACGAAATGATCGGTGCGATCAATAATTCTGGTTCCCTCTTCCAGTTCAGCGGAGAGAAGATCATCGAACAGATCACTACCGTTTTCTTCACGGTATTCCTTGGACGAGTGAACGATATTCCGAATACGCGGTGGAATTTCCGGGTAGGAATAAATCTGCCCGTGAGGGTGCTGCAGCGTCACCCCAATTTCTTCACCACGGTTTTCAAACGGATAGACGTGCCGAACTTCTGGAATTGCAGATAAGGCTTTCGTCCGATGTGCCCATGCTTCGATAACCGTTCGGATTCTGCTAACAGGTAAGTCCTTAAAAGAACCCGAAATGTCCGGCGTAAAACAAATGACTTCGCATCGTGCTACAGCAGGACGGTGGGGAACCATTCCGTTATCCAAGAGCGCGTCATCGTCGGCACTGAGCTGCTCTACTCCCCCATCATTTCCCTCGGTGCTCGGCGTCCGGGACATGTGCATACTGAACGAGGGGAACCGATTTTCAAAGACGACGACGTCATAATCCGGCGACGGAATCTCTGTGGGCAGATGATCCGGAATGGTGGGCGCCAGGGGATCTTCATTAGCGGGCGGCATGAATGTTCTATTCATGCGGTGGCTCGCGTAGGCGACCCACTCCCCTGAGAGCGGATCACGCCGAATTTCCGAATCGGTTTTCGCGCGCGGCAATTCGCGTGAATCTGTCAGGGTGCGTTTCACAGACCCGTTGAGGACCTCCGGGTCATCGTCAAAATAAATCAGTTCCCTTCCGTCAGCCAGCGTCATCGACGTTACTGAATACGGATGATCCGAATTCTTATTCAATCTTTCACCACTTACGGAATTCATTTGCTGTTCTGAGTCCATCACATGTTCCGAATCAGCTAGTACAAGTCACTATTTAACCGGAGAATCACCGTTACCCGACGCCGGGTTCGTCGTCGTGAACAATCTTTGATTCGTCGACAATGATGGGTTTGAGTTTTGCCCACGCCACAAAAACACCGGCAACGACAAGCAACCCAATTCCGACCCATAAATTGTCTGTTGCGGATTTTGATGCTCCGGTATCTGGGTTCGTGCCTGGATCGAGTGCAAAACTACAGATCACAAGAACAAGGCCGTATATCCCCAACAAAATCGCGATCACAGTCCGGATATCAAAAGCTCCAGCCTTGTGTTTCTCCGGTGCGCTCGCGGGAGTTGATGTGTGCTCAGTCATCGTATTTAGCGCCTTTCTTATTTCTCGTCCAGCTATAACTAGTTATTTTGCTTATCGTTCGGCACGACATCGTTGTCATCATTCGCACATCACGTTCCTCGATTATGCGAATGCGATGTTCAGAGCGATGACCAAAACCAAGCACACTATCCCCAATGGGACGGTCCGGTGATACCACGGCTGTTCTGCTTCCGTGGTGTCCACCAATTGGGCTTTCGGCGTGACAGAACGGACAAAGCCCACTAATTCTTCATCCGGTTTCGGCTTTGTCACCATCGTCACAAGGATCGATACGACAATATCCGTCGCGAATGCAATCGACGCGGCAACGAATGCGACTCCCTGTCCAGGCAGGCTGACCACGGGAGCGGACCCCAACGACAATCCCCAGAAGATGACGGCGGCGAGAGTACCGGTCACTAGGCCTACCCAACCAGCGGTGGGTGTCATGCGTTTCCAGAACATGCCCAAAATGAAGGTGGCGAACAGCGGAGCGTTAAAGAAACCAAACAGCGTTTGTAGGTAATCCATGACATTGCCGAAGTTCATTGCTACCAATGCAGTCCCCACGGCGATCACTGCAGCAAGAATCGTCGCAATCCGCCCAAACTTCAGGTAGTACTCGTCGTCACGATCTTTAACCACGTATGTCTGCCAGATGTCGTAACTCATGACGGTATTAAATGCAGAAATGTTTGCCGCCATACCGGCCATAAACGCAGCCAAAAGACCAGCAATCGCGACACCTAAAAGACCATTAGGCAATAAATCACGCATCAAATAAAGGATGGCGTCATTGGGTTCCGCTGTCTCATCTTTAATAGGCGTAACAAGAACAGAGGCGACCATACCGGGGATAACAACAACGAAGGGGATCAGCATCTTCGGAAATGCACCGATAATCGGCGTTTTCCGTGCAGAGCTCAATGATTCCGAGGCCATCGCGCGCTGAACCTCAACGAAGTTTGTTGTCCAATAACCAAAGGACAACACGAAACCAAGACCAAACGCAATACCAATTGCGGAAATTATCGGGTTATCAAACCCCGAAATGTCCTGTCCTGGCCACGTATGGAAATGAGATTCAGCGTTCAGGGAACCTTTCAATCCTCCCCAACCGCCAACACGATGGAGACCAATCAATGTCAGAGGAAGGAGCGCCGCAACAATGACGAAGAATTGGAGGACCTCATTATAAATTGCGGCGGAGAGACCGCCCAAGGTGATATACGACAGGACGATGACCGCCGCAACCAGCAAGGTAACCCACAGAGGCCATCCCAAAAGCGAATTGACCACTTTTGCCAAAAGCAGCAGGTTAACACCGGCAATGAGAAGCTGAGCCAGGGCAAACGATATGGCGTTGACCAAGTGTGCCGTCGGCCCGAACCGTTTGAGCATGAATTCGGGGACCGAACGAACTTTGGAGCCGTAATAAAAAGGCATCATAACGATGCCTAAGAAAACCATGGCAGGAACAGCGCCAATCCAGAAATACTGCATTGTTTGCATGCCGTACTGGACGCCGTTGGCAGAGTGGCCAATGATTTCAACTGCACCAAGGTTGGCGGAAATAAAAGCCAAACCTGTCACCCAGGACGGCAGCCCTCGGCCAGAGAGGAAGAAATCGATCGAGCTCGATACTCTCGCCCGGGCTGCCCACCCGATTCCCAAAACAAAAACAAAGTAGAGCGCTACCAGCGAGTAATCCACCCAACTGGCATCAAGGCGGAGCACAGATTCCGCCGCGACCATAGTCTCCATGCGCGTGTCCTATTCTTTCTGAATTATCGATATGTATTTTTCACGCCTGTTATCTGGTTAATGGCTCCGCGTACCCGATACGCCACTTCACGACGAGTGAATCGCCCGGCGCGATCTCCGCCACATCCGTCCCGCTGTTGAAGGCATCGGGAGGCACCGTCATAGGTTCGACGGCCAACGCGCGGCCTCGGCCGGGATAGGGATAGCCCCACGATGGATCCGCGGTAAAAACCTGGAACCACTTGATCTGTGGAGAGACCCACATTTCCACCCCGCAGCCGTCGCCATTGACTAGTCTCGCTGCACGAACATCAGGAGCGACGTCATTAGATGGGGGTTCAGCACTCGCCTTATCTGGGGATGCGCTGTCCGATAAAGCCTCTCGCCCGAAACAGTCGTCGAGAAGCTGATCACGAAGCTCAATCCGGTGGATCGGAGACCCTGCGGTGGCGTCGATAACGTCGCCCGAGGGAAGTTTCCTGTCCGGATCCAGGGGAAGTTGACTGCGAACGAACATGTCGAGCGTGCACTCATCGATCGGGGCTCCGAGAGCACTGAGATAGCTATGGAACCCGTATGCCACCGGCGCAGCACCAGCCCCGGGAGCGTCGGCACGATGCGTGATCTCGCAAGTACACGTCAGCCCTTGATCAGAGAGTTCATAGGTCGACGTCACCTGAAGCGTCCACGGCCATCCTTGCTGGGGCTCGATGGTGGTTGCCAGTGTGACCGCAGCGGAGTCATCAGATTGTGCAACCACGTCCCACGCGGCATCGCTCACGAAACCGTGAATGGCGTTGTTCCGGTCCGGCTCGGTGATCGATAGTTGGTGCGACTGACCGTGAAAGTGGAAACGCCCGTCCCGGATTCGGTTGGGCCAAGGAGCTAGCACGACGTTCGCAGACAAGGGCGGGTACTCACCGTCGCGATACCCCTCCATTAGGGGCAGAACCCGGTATGTGAAGGAACGTACCCCTCCCCCATACGTAGCGATTTCCGCAGCGTAGGGTCCGTGTGAGAGATGCACCACAGGATGGTTATTGACCTGCGACTCTTCCTCGCTCATGGCAGCTCCTTAGGGCTCATGTTGGATGCCCGATGTCTGACGTTAGCAAACCGTGAACCGGGCGGAAATACCCGATTCGGTTGTGAGGCGTCTTCTAGAACCATGCGTTAATAACGCGCGCCACGCCATCCTCATCGTTACTGGTAGTTACCACTTTTGCCACCTCTCGAAGCAGCGGATGTGCATTACCCATCGCTACCCCCATTCGCGCCCATTCCAGCATCTCTGTGTCATTCGGCATGTCACCGAAGGCAACGGTTTCGCCCGCGTCGACACCAAGAAGATCCGCGACCTCGGCCAAACCACCAGCTTTAGTCACACCGGGTGCTGCGATTTCCAGCAAGCCACCCGAAAATGAATAGGTCACATGCCCTTTATCAACGGGAATCATCGGCGCGACAAGCTGATAGAGCTCTTCACTGGTGACTTCGGGCGAACGAAGCAGTAGTTTGACGGCGGGCTCGGTCACGAGCTCCTCGAGACTCACCAGCGAAAATCCCTGGCTTTCCCATACGTGATCGAAGTTAGGCTCAATGAGGAATTGGTCCTTCTCGGAATAGAGATCAGTTCCGACGCGCTCCACCCCAAATCCGACGTGAATCCCTCGCGGATCCGACGCGAGGCCGTCGACCACCCGTTGCACCATGTCAGCGACGTGTTCCGGGGGAATCTCATGTGCATTGAGAACCTCTCCCCTGGCGGAATCGAAAATCACGGATCCGTTCGTGCACACGCAGAGGGGGCGAGCAGGCAGCTGGCTGATGACAGGGAGCGTCCACCTGGCGGGCCGTCCCGTGGCCAAGACAAGCGACGTTCCAGCTCGCACCATACGGTGAATTGCCGACGTCAGCCGCGGAGTGACGCGTTCGGCACTCGTGACAAAGGTTCCGTCGATGTCAGAGGCGACGAGCAAGGGCGCAGGGACACACCGGGCAAGGTCCACGGCGTCGGGAAGTCCGGCACTGGAGTTCCCCGTGTCTTGTGGCCGGCTGGCGTCGATATCCACGGTGGGGTTTATTTCTCTGCAGCTGGGCTCGATGGATCTGCTTGGTCCGCAGCATCCGCGTCTTGAACATCAGCGTCCTGGTCCTCAAAACGTTTCAGAACATATTTGAGAACCTCGGCGACTCCGTCGTCCTCCACGGAGGATGTCACCCAAGAAGCATCGCGAATAAGATCGCGATCGGCGTTCCCCATGGTGATGCCTGCACCAACATAGGAGAGTAATTCGGTGTCATTGGGCATATCGCCGAAAGCGATAACGTGGGACGGGTCTATGCCTTTATTGTGGAAATACCATTCGGCACCGGTCGATTTATTCACACCAATAGGGCCTAATTCTATAGATCCATACGGGGTGGAATAGGTGAGTGCACTTCTCTCCCGGACGCTTTCATCCAGCGCATCAGCGATATCTTCACTCGGCATATCCGCTTTAACAACAACTTTGACCGCAGTGTTATCAACGGTGCGCACAATTATCTCAGCTTCGGGAATATCTTCCTCAATTTGATGCGTGAGGATATCCGCTCCGCCTTCAAAAAAGCCTTCCACGTGGAGTACGCGTTTATCCTTAGTGTCATAAACCACGGCACCATTAGCGCAGATCGCAACGGGAGAGATCGGGAGTTGATCAACTACAGGCTCAACTTCTTCAATGGCCCGCCCGGTAGCCAAGAGAACCTCGACACCATGGGCGTTGAGCTGCTCGAATGCGTCACGCGTCGCGTCGCTAATTGTATTCTCGTGAAGGATCGTCCCATCTATATCGGAACAGACAGCAGCCACGTCCGAAGGTAATTTCGATTTAATGCGGGCAGGAATTTTGTCACGAATCTGTTTCGTTTGCCCGATAAGTGACGTTAATGTCTTATCTAACGACATCCATTCGACATCACGGGTCGCGTCTGTCATGGATGCAGTGGCGGACTGCACCGATTGAAGCAATTCGCGCGAGGAACGGTAGAAAGAATCTCGTGCTTCAATAATCTTCGAGGCTCCCTCGTGATTATTCTTGGAGGTCTCCTCATAAAGAGAATCGAAACTCGTCTGCAAAGACTCGACGATCTTTTCAGCGCCATCGCCGCGCTTATTTTTAGCCTTATTCTTGGCCGCTTTCTCAGCCTGCTCAGCTTCTTTTTCGGCGGTCTTCGCTTCCTTTATTTCCTCTTTGCGCTTATTCTTTTCGAGCTTATCCGCGCGTTTACGCAGCTTCGTTTCCTCATCAGCTTGCCACGGCATTTTCTCATTCAAGGCCGCTGCGGACTCAGTCACTGAGTCACGCGCGCTCACTGAGGCAGACTTCACCGCGTCGGAACTCTTCGCCCACGCGTCGGAGCTCATGCTCACACTCTTGTTGACGATATCGCGGGTTGTCGTCGTCACGACATGCGTCAAATTATTCAAATCGTCCCGCAGTTTGCGGATGCGATGCCGCTCCTCAGCGACGGCGTTGTCCTCCCGCTGGGCAACTTCAAACGGTGGGGCAGCTCCGCCGTACCGGGCAGGAATCCAGTATTCGTCGCCCTTAATTGGGCCGTTATCCTGCAGGTACATCTCCCACAGCCTGTCCAAGTCGTTGACCATGACATCACGGAGGTGATCTGTCTCTGTCGCCGCGTCGCCGTCAGGGTGGATAGGCGAGAGAACATTAATATAAATCGGGGTTCGTGTGCGCCCCAACCGCTTCGGATGCCCCTTCGTCCAGACACGCTGAGAACCAACAATGGTGACGGGGATCAAAGGCACCCCCGCTTCCTGAGCCATCCGCACAGCGCCTTTGCGGAAGTCTTTGATCTCGAAGCTGCGCGAAATGGTCGATTCTGGGAACACACCGACCAAACGGCCCGATCGGAGATAATCCACAGCCTGGCGGTATGACTCGCTCCCGTCGATCCGGTCTACGGGAATGTGTTTCATTCCACGCATGATCGGCCCCGCAATGGGGTGATCGAATACTTCGGATTTGGCCATGTAACGCACATATCGGCGGCAGCTTCGGAAGGGAATTCCCGCGTAGGCAAAGTCAAGATAACCGGTGTGGTTCATCACCACAACGGCACCTCCTTTGGCCGGTACATTCTCGGTTCCTGTCACTCGAAAACGGAGGCCTTCCAGAGCGAATAGGGTCCGAGCGAGGCCAATAATGCCGAAGTAAAACGGATCTGCCATAGGCCTCATCTTAACGGTGAGCTTATGGACACAGGAATTCACCAGCTTTTTTATGTTCACCACACGACAAATGCGTCATCTGTGGGCACTGCAGAGAAGCTTACTTAGCGCCGAAACCCATCGAACAGCCCCGATTCCTACCCCCATAATGGGTTAATTTTGAGATTAATTTACCGCCCAATTCCGGTCATTAACGGGCATAACTAACGAAAATAATGCGCCAAACGGACATAAATAAACCTTTATCAGCCATAGCTCCAGCACCCGACGAGACTGCTGGTAGTTCACACAGCAAAACTACTACCTACGCGACCGTAGGTAAAAGCTCACGCAGGTCCGCACCAGATGATAGCGTCGACACCGTAAATAATGTGACCTTCACATCTCATGGAGTGAGTACGAGAGCTACGTAACACAACGACGGTGAAAACCCCTCCTAATCCAGACCCCTGGCACCCACAAGGAGGACGAATCACCTCTACACAGTGCTACTTTCCAGCTCTTTCACACGTGCTCAGCTTGAAGGAGGAACCTAGCAATTATGGCGATCTCAGCCACTAGCACTTCACTGAATAAAGAACAGCGCGAACAAGCGTGGGAAGATTTCGGTAAAGAGCACTACGACATGGTCATCATCGGCGGAGGATCCGTCGGGGCCGGTACTGCACTAGACGCTGCAACTCGTGGTTTGAAAGTTGCCGTCCTGGAAACCCGTGACTTCGCTGGAGGTACCTCCTCACGCTCGTCCAAGATGTTCCACGGCGGACTTCGTTACCTCGCCATGCTGGACTTCCGGCTTGTTGCCGAGGGGCTTCGCGAGCGCGAGCTCAGCATGTCCGGCCTGGCCCCACACCTGGTCAAGCCGCTGAAATTCATCTTCCCGCTGGAGCACCGCATCTGGCAGCGTCCGTTCATGGCGTCGGGCTTCATGTTGTACGACCTCATGGGTGGCGCGAAATCCGTGCCAATGCAGAAGCACTACACCCGCAAGGGCATGCTCAAGCTCTCCCCCGGGTTGAAAGAAGACGCGCTCGTCGGCGGTGTTCGTTACTTCGACACCCTCGTTGACGACGCCCGCCACACCATGACCGTCCTGCGCACCGCGGCAGAGTTCGGCGCAACGATCCGCCCCTCCACCCAGGTCGTCGATTTCGAGAAGGACGGGGACCGAATCACCGGCGCGAGGATCGTCGACACTGATTCTGGCCGCACAACCACCATTCACGGATCGGTATTCGTCAACGCCACCGGCATCTGGAATGACGAGATCGAAAAACTCGCCGGTGTCGAGGGCAAATTCCACGTTCACACCTCCAAGGGTGTTCACATCGTCGTCCCGAAATCGGTCTTGCCTGGCGACGTTGCCCTCACGTTCGTCACGGAAAAGTCCGTTCTCTTCGTAATCCCGTGGGGTGAGTACTGGATCATCGGTACCACCGACACCGACTGGACCATGAACCTAGCCAACCCTGCACCAACGCGGGCCGATATTGACTACATCCTGGAGCACATTAACGCCAAGGTGAAGCGCCAGATCACGTACGACGACATCGTCGGCGTGTACGCGGGACTCCGCCCCCTGGTTGCCGGTTCCTCGGACTCGACGACGAACCTGTCGCGTAACCACGCCGTCGCGCGCGTCACCCCTGGCCTCGTGTCTGTGGCTGGCGGTAAGTACACGACCTACCGCGTGATCGGTGCAGATACGGTCGACGCTGCCAAGGAAGACATTCCGTTCGATGTTCCGGATTCGGTCACGACGGATGTTCCTCTTCTCGGTGCCGACGGCTACCACGCACTGGCCAACCAGATTCCGCAGCTGGCCAAGCGGCTGGGGATCTCCGAAAAGACCGTGGATCACCTGCTCAACCGCTACGGTTCGCTCATCTACGAAGTCCTGGCACCTGCCGACAAGGACAAGTCCCTGCTTGAGCCGATCCCGGGCGCACCGGCCTACTTGATGGCTGAAGCACTGTATGCAGCTACCCACGAGGGTGCGGCTCACTTGGAGGACATCCTTCACCGCCGTATGCGCCTCGCGATGGAATATGACCACCGTGGCGTCGAATGTGCGGAAGCCGTCTCCAAGCTGGTTGCGGACACGATGGGCTGGGATGAAAAGGCGCGTAAGGAAGAGATCAAGGTCTTCACGGATCGTGTCGAGGCTCAGAAGAAGGCTGAAAAAGAGCTAACCGACGAGTCCGCTAACAAGATCGAGGCGAGCGTCGAAGATACTCGCCCGGACGTCGATACTTCTCAGGACAGGTGAGATGGAAACGCTAACAGGCCCCCAAGCCATGGGGTGGGAATTCTTCGGCACGATGATGCTGATGCTGTTTGGTAACGGTGTGTGTGCCGCGGTCAATCTCCGGACGTCCACGGCCCGCAACACCAACTGGCTGACCATTGCTTTTGGCTGGGGTCTCGCAGTGTTTATCGGCGCGAGTATCGCCGACAAAACCGGTGGCCACCTGAACCCGGCCGTCACCTTATCCCTTGCTATCGACGACAAACTCGAGTGGTCACTCGTCCCCTGGTACTTCGGTGGACAGATGCTCGGTGCAATGGCTGGTGCGTTCCTAGCGTGGGCAGCATTCAAGCAATTGTTTGACGCCAACAACCTGGACGAGAACGGAAATAACGTCAAGGGAAATGCCACCACCCAGGGCATTTTCTTCACCGTCCCCGCTCATCCCAATAACTTTTGGAATGCATTAACAGAGTTCATCGCCACGTACTCATTGTTGGTCTTCATCCTCCTCGGGCCTTCCGGTGGAGACTTGGGACCGCTCAAGTACTTCGGCGTTGCATTCATCATCGTCGCTATCGGTTTGTCCCTCGGTACACCCACCGGGTACGCGATTAACCCCGTGCGTGACCTTGGCCCGCGCCTGATGTACGCCTTCGTACTACCCATTAAGGACAAAGGTGCAGCACAGTGGGGATACGCTTGGGTGCCGATCGTCGGACCGATGCTTGGTGCTGTTGCCGCCGGCCTCACCGCCGTCGCCCTCGGATAAATCATGAATACAGTGCGCTCCGCCCGACCCATCAGTGTCGCCCGGGGCGCGCTTGTATATACGCGAAGGAACAGCACAACCCTCCACGACCCCACGAACTCGACTCACACATAAGACAACGCAGTAACTATCCAACACACTTTTGGACCACACACTTTTGGAGATCCCATGCCAGAGAAATATGTAGCAGCCATCGACCAGGGAACCACCTCCACACGGTGCATTCTCTTCCGCCACGATGGATCCATTGCCACCGTCGCCCAGTTCGAGCACAAGCAGATCTTCCCCAAGAAGGGCTGGGTTGAGCACGACGCCAACGAGATTTGGAACAACACCCGACGCGCAGTCGGTGAAGCCATGGCGGAACTGGACATTTCCGTCAACGACGTCGTTTCTGTCGGCATCACCAACCAGCGTGAAACGACGGTGGTCTGGGATAAGAACACCGGCGAGCCCATCTACAACGCGATCGTGTGGCAGGACACCCGCACTAACGACATCGCACAGCGCCTTGCTGGCGACGAAGGACCGGACCGTTGGCGCAAGACGACGGGTGTTCGCCTGAACTCGTACCCCGCCGGCCCCAAGATCATGTGGATTTTGGAAAACGTGGAGGGTGCCCGCGAGAAGGCAGAGAAAGGTGACCTCCTCTTCGGAACGATCGACACCTGGCTGTTGTGGAACCTCACCGGTGGTGTCGACGGCGACAACGGCAACCCCGCCTTGCACGTCACCGACGTGACCAACGCTTCCCGTACATCACTCATGGACCTCAAGACGCTGAAGTGGGATGAGGACCTGTGCAAGGCGATGGACATCCCGCAGTCCATGCTTCCGGAAATTCGCCCGTCGATCGGCGATTTCCGGACGGTCCGTGCCCGCGGTTCGCTGGCTGGCGTCCCGATCCGTGGCGTGCTCGGTGACCAGCAGGCCGCCATGTTCGGCCAGTGCTGCTTCGGCAACGGCGACGCGAAGAACACCTACGGAACCGGCTTGTTCATGCTGCTCAACACCGGCGCAAAGCCAAAGTGGAGCGACAACGGTTTGATCACCACGGTGTGCTACCAGATCGAGAACCAAAAGCCGGTCTACGCACTCGAAGGATCGGTCGCCATGGGTGGCTCCTTGGTGCAGTGGCTTCGCGACAACCTCCAGCTGATTCCTAACGCACCCTCGGTTGAAAACATGGCCAAGTCCGTGGAGGACAACGGTGGCGTCTACTTCGTCCCCGCCTTCTCTGGCCTGTTCGCCCCGCGGTGGCGTCCCGATGCTCGCGGTGCGATCGTCGGACTGACGCGTTTTGCTAACCGCAACCACCTGGCCCGTGCGGTTCTCGAAGCAACCGCGTATCAGACCCGCGAGGTGCTTGACGCCATGGTCACGGACTCGGGCGTCGACATTAATGCCCTAAAAGTTGACGGCGGCATGGTGATGAATGAATTCCTCATGCAATTCCAGTCCGACATCATCAACACTGAGGTTGTCCGTCCGAAGAACATCGAGACCACGGCGCTGGGTGCAGCGTACGCGGCCGGTCTGTCCGCTGGGTTCTGGGATTCGCTCAATGAGCTCAAGGAGCAGAGCACTGTGGACAAGGTGTGGAAACCAAAGATGGGCGAAGACGAGCGCAAGCAGCTCTACAGCGATTGGAACCGCGCCGTCGAACGCACGTACAACTGGGAGGAGAGCACCAACGAGCCCAGCTAAGTAGCGGGCCATTGAGACGGGCTCGTTAACCTCGGGCTCAATGATCGTGGCGGATCCGGGAGTGCGTTCCGCCAACTGGTCACCAGTGAGCGGGCGGCCAGTTCCTTCCCGGAAACGTCGCACCGCCCGGAACCCATTTTGCACTGGGTTCGAGTTGATCGCCGGAATCTATTAGCTCTTAGCGCTTGAAATAATCCGACATTACCCAAGGTTATTTTCTAACACCCTCGACAGAGTTATTCCACAATTTCACTCGATCTCATTTTTCGTTCGCGTCGAAACATTGCAGCGCGGCCACTTTTCTTTGACCACTGTTGCATATATCTCTATGCGACAACATTCGCCAAAATCTGACTTTAGAGCGTCTGAATTCAGAGATGCGGAAAATTATTTTTGGGGTGCAACAAAATCCTTGACGTTAAGCGTCATTCCGGTGTGTTATTTCTTACTCTCTCATCACGCCCTATCACTCACGCATCGTTGAGCTAATTTTTACATTCGCAGCAAAGCCACCCCCGACCCCTCCACACATGAGGACACCCTCAATCACGCTTCGGTTTGACCATAAAATAGCGCTTTTACCTGGGTAAACGCGGTACCACATGACTCCCGTAGGTCACTTGTGTCCGGTCCAGAGCACTTCACTTCTCACACCACACATCGATAAGGATGCCGTATATCTCAGTTCGTTACATACCAACCCCACACGGGGGTGGGGCCGCTCATTTTTTCTTCGTCAAACTTCTGAAGTGCATTAGTATTTTCTTTAGCGATATCTACCGATTGAATCAATACCCAGGTTGGGAGCATCGGCCAGAGGAATAAAACAGCGAGGCCTTCGTCGAGAAGAAATCTCGATATATCAACTTCCAAGCCTCTATTTTTATTCCACTCTAAGAAGATCCCGACTGCGGAGCATTGAAATGTCGGATAGATGAAGCGGTTAATTATCACACTAGCTGTCTACTAGAACCGTGAAGATTAACCGCGCCGACCATTGTTCATTTCTCCCCACACGAGGTTAAAAATGTCGTCCCTCAAGAAGGCCAGTGGCGCCGCTGTTCTCTCGCTTGCAGTGATCTTCGGTTCGGGCACCATTGCCGCCGCCGAAGCCAACCCCGACGGAGTCGTACGTACCTACAACACCTACCCTGGCCGCATCACTGGCATGGTCGCCCCCGATGCTCAGGTCACTGATGGCACATTCACGTCGACCGATGGCAAAGGTACCGAGATCTACTGGAAGAAGAACATTATTCCCAACGCTAAGGGAAGCATTGCTCTTATCCACGGTCTGGCAGAGAACCAACAGCGCTACGACTACATCACGTACCGCCTGAACTTGGCCGGCTACAACGTCTACCGCCTTGACCACCGCGGTCACGGCCGTTCCGCTGAACCGTACAACAACGTTCACAAGGGACTGATCGATAACTTCAACTACGTTATCGACGACATGAAGCAGCTCGTCGACATGATTCACAACGAGCAGCAGGGCAAAGTGTTCATGATGGGCCACTCCATGGGCGCCATGGCCGCTCAGATGTACTCAGTGGTCTACCCCGACACCATCGACGCGACCGTGACCAACGGTGGTGGTATTCCGGTGAACAACTACGGCGAGAACACGCTGATGCCGGAGTACAAGCACGCCGACGGACAGTCCTACCCGTTCTTCGTCGGACCATACCTGCCTAACGACGGCAGGCGCCCGTTCGAACCGCTCGACGCCATGCTCGGCTACAACGTCCAGGGCGTTCTGGACCAGTTCGGCTTGAAGCTGCCACCGGACGCGGGCAAGCCGATCGAGTCCCCGGAGCCGCTCAAGACCGTCGACGTGCCTAACGCCTTCAAGCTGGGTGTCGTCTCAGATCCGGATGTTCGTGACCAGCTCTCTAACGATCCGCTCAACAGCAAGACGTTGAACGTGTCGACGCTGTACCAGATCGCATCTGCCTTGCTCTACACCGGTGCGCATGCGAAGAACTACACGAAGCCAACGCTCATCATGCACGGCGATACCGACGGATTGGTTCCCTACCCGCTCGATATCAACTGGTACAACGCAGTCGGATCCACCGACAAACACATGGTCCTGTGGAAGGGTTCCATGCATGAGACTATGAACGAGCCCTCTCGTGACGAAGTCATCGACCGCGCCATCGGGTTCATCGACGCACACTAAGGACTCGCGGGTTACGCACCTGCCATAAGTACTGACAGGTTGCGTTCTCCTAAACGAACGCAACCTGACTCTCTCACAAAGCTTTCCGTTATGCGGGCCGCTGTATTCGCCCCGTGCGGGAAGCTTTGTTGAATATTAGTTACACCCACCGCACTCTTTATCGCTACGTCGTTCTGACAGCCGGTGAAGAGCGCTAATCCCGCGTTACTTCACCGGTTTCAGTACGTCTTGGCCCACATACGGCTGCAAAGCCTCTGGGACCTTCACCGACCCGTCCGCCTGCTGGTTGTTCTCCAAAATGGCCACTAACCAGCGCGTCGTCGCCAAGGTGCCATTCAACGTCGCCGCAATCTGCGTCTTATTGTTCTCATCGCGGTAGCGGATCCCCAGTCGGCGGGCCTGGAACGTCGTGCAGTTACTGGTCGACGTTAATTCGCGGTACGTGTTCTGCGTCGGCACCCATGCTTCGGTATCGAACTTTCGCGCTGCCGAGGAACCCAAATCGCCACCGGCAACGTCGATAATCCGATAAGGAACCTCGACGGCAGCGAGCATCTCCCGCTCCATACTCAGGAGCTTCTGGTGTTCTGCGGCCGCGTCCTCCGGCTTGCAGTAGCTGAACATTTCGACCTTGTCGAACTGGTGCACGCGCAGAATTCCCCGCGTGTCCTTGCCATATGACCCAGCCTCACGCCGGAAGCACGAGGACCACCCTGCGTAGCGCTTAGGGCCAGCGGAAAGGTCAATAATCTCCTTGCTGTGGTAGCCCGCTAACGCAACCTCGGAGGTACCCACCAAGTACTGGTTGTCCTCCTGTAGGTAATAGATTTCGTCGGCGTGCTGCCCCAGGAAACCGGTGCCGGACATCGACTCCGGATTAACAATGACCGGGGTGATCATCAGTTCAAACCCGTGCTGCACGGCCTTCTGTGCCGCGAGCTGCAGCATCCCGAGCTGCAGCAGAGCACCCGCACCCTTGAGGAAGTAAAAGCGCGAGCCCGATACCTTCGCACCGCGCTCCATATCGATAATCCCCAGGGATTCGCCGAGCTCGAGGTGGTCTTTCGGCTCGAAGTCGAATTGTGGCGGGGTCCCCACTTTCTCGACAACGACGAAGTCTTCTTCCCCACCGGCAGGCGCACCTTCTACAATATTGGAGATCTGCATCTGTAGGTCATGAACCGAAGCTTCAGCAACCCGCTGGGCTTCCTCTTTTTCCTTGACGACGTTGGACAGTTCCGTTCCTTTTGCGCGCAGGTTCTCCTTTTCCTCCGGGGATGCGTCGCGCATCTTCTTGCCCATGGACTTTGTATAGGCCTTGTGTTCTGCGCGAGTGGCGTCGGCAGCGGAAATAGCCTCACGTCGGGCCTGGTCAGCCTGGAGGAGTTGATCGACGAGGCCCGGGTCTTCGCCACGGGTGCGCTGGGATTCACGGACACGGTCGGGGTCATCACGAAGCTGCTTCAGATCAATCACAGCATTAGCTTAATGGTTTTAGGGCTGTCCAGCTTCAACCGGTCAAAAAGCAAACAAGTAAGGTACAGGAATAGTACTGGAATAATAGTAAGTAGTGGGCCTCATGTGGCAGGATATGTCGCGAATAAACGTCGATCGCTATTAGTCAACGACCCCGGAAACGAAGGTGACGCATGAAACCGACAGTCCGACGTTCCTCAGTCATTGTCGGCCTCGTCGCACTCCTCTGTGGCGGATCAGCCGCGGGCACTTTTACCTACGCCCAGGAAAAGCATTCCGATTCCGCGTCGGACACCCCCCATACGGCACCCGGGGAAGATAAGGAATCGAAACAAAAGTCCTTTACTAATGCCGAGGCTGGGCAGTGCTTGGATTGGAAGACCTCCTCCGACGGCACTGTGTCCGATTTTCAGACCGTCGACTGCGCCAAGTCTCACCGCTTCGAGGTCTCTCATCGGGAGAATTTGGCGGCCTACCCGGCCAGTGAATTCGGGTCGAACGCCGGTATGCTCAGCCGGAAACGTCAAGCGGAGTTGACCGATGAACTGTGTAAACAGCCCACGCTCAGCTATCTGGGCGGGAAGTTTGATCCTACGGGTCGGTTTACGATTGCTCCGATTTTGCCGCCACAAAAGTCGTGGGCAGATGGTGACCGAACGCTGTTGTGCGGTCTCCAAGTGACGGGGAATAATGGCCACGCCAGCGCCCTTACGGGCAAAGCGGCTGATCAGGACCAGTCACCGGTGTTTAAGCCCGGCGAGTGCGTAGCCATTACCGAAAAGAAGGACGTTAACCAGAACAAACAAACTGAGGGCGATACATCCGTGGATGCCACCGCTCAAGTCGTGGATTGTAATGCTGACCACCAATATGAGGTCACGGACATCATTGATCTGGGTGAAAAGTTCAAAGAATACCCATCCATTGAAGATCAAAATGAGTATCTCAATAAGCGGTGTACTGATTCGGTTACAGCATTCATCGGGGGCGATGACAAGCTCTATAACTCCACGCTCGAACCGTTCTGGACAACGCTTACGGAAGATTCCTGGAAGGGTGGCTCCCGGAACGTCAATTGCTCTCTGATTAAAACGGGAGACAATAACTCACTATCCACTTTGAAGGGCTCTGCAAAAGGTGAATTCACCATTAATGGCAACCCGCCCCCGCCACAGCCGAGCCGCGCGCCTAAACGAGGAAATTAGGTTCTGTCATGATCTCCGTATCTGACGAAAGGTTCGACGAGCTCATCGACAGGGGCATTGAGCTTATCCCCGAATCACTCCTGCGCAATATGAATAATGTTGCGTTGGTTGTCGAACCGTGGAACCGCGAGAATCCCAACACTTTGGGCCTGTATGAGGGGGTCGCTCTCACCCGGCGGACGTCGTCGTATAGCTTTGCCCTCCCCGACAAAATCACGATTTACAAGGAAGCGATCTGCGCATACTGCAATTCAGAGGAGGAATTGGTCCGCCAGGTTGCAGTCACCGTCGTCCATGAAATTGGGCATCATTTCGGTATCGATGACGACCGTCTGCATGAACTCGGGTGGGCGTAGGGCGCATGTCCCGGCGCGATTGCCACACCTCCCGGCACGATGACTACCCGCGCGATAGCCGCCCAATTGTAAACATTTGTTAACGCAAGGGATTAAAAGCCACTTTTTCCGTTAGACTCGGCGGAGCCGGTGCGTTGCGGAGTCCTACCCGGGTCTTACCGGGGCCCTACCCAGCGACGACACGGCACATCTTTTTTGACCCGACACCATGGAGGTTTACGGTGCCAGTACCCCAGTCCGACGTTGGTCGACGCGCCTACAACGACGATCGAGCCCACGTTTTCCATTCGTGGTCTGCACAGGCGGAGTTGGATCCGATTGTGATGGAATCGGCCCACGGTTCCTACATCGTCGATGCAGATAACAAGGAATATATCGACTTTTCTTCGCAGCTGGTTTATACGAATATTGGCCACCAGCACCCGAAGGTCGTGCAGGCCATCAAGGAGCAGGCGGACCAACTGTGCACCATCGCTCCGGCGTACGCGAATGACAAGCGTTCGGAGGCCGCGCGTCTGATCACGTCGCACTTGCCCGATCACCTCAACAAGGTGTTGTTCACGAACGGCGGCGCGGATGCCGTCGAGCACGCTATCCGTTTGGCACGTCTGCACACGGGCCGCTACAAGGTGTTGTCGCGTTTCAGGGGCTACCACGGCGCAACCCAAATCGCTATGAATATTTCGGGCGATAACCGTCGGTGGAGAAATGACTACGGGACGTCGGGCGCGGTTCACTTCTTCGGGCCATTCTTGTACCGCAGCCAATTCCATGCCACGACGGAAGAGGAAGAATGCCAGCGCGCCCTCGAGTACTTGGATAACCTCATTGCGTTTGAGGGGCCGGAGCTGTTCGCCGCGTTCATCATGGAGTCGATCCCCGGCACTGCGGGAATTATGCCTCCGCCGCCCGGATACTGGCAGGGTGTCCGCGAAATCTGTGATAAGTACGGCATTGTCATGATTTGCGACGAGGTCATGGCTGGTTTCGGCCGCACAGGCAACTGGTTCGCCTTCGAGGAGTTTGGTGCGAAACCAGACCTGGTGACCTTCGCCAAGGGCGTGAACTCGGGTTATGTCCCGTTGGGTGGCGTCGCAATCTCTGACGAGATCGCCGCTGATTTTGACCACACCCCCTACCCCGGCGGGTTGACCTACTCCGGTCATGTTCTGGCAACGACTGCTGCCGTGGCGACGATCAATGCCATGGACGAGGAAGGAATGGTTGAGAATGCCCGCCGGTTGGGCGAGGACGTTTTCGGCCCTGCGTTGCGTGATTTGGCAGCGAAGCACCACAGCATCGGCGATATCCGAGGCCTTGGTTGCTTCTGGGCGGTCGAGCTGGTGAAGGATCAGGAAACCCGCGAACCGCTCGGTGCGTATGGAACAACCGCTCCCGAGGTCAAGGAGCTCGTTGCGGAGTGCCGTGAGAACGGCTTGGTTGTGTTCCAAAACATGAACCGTATCCACATTTGCCCCGCCCTCAATATTCCCGACGACGTTGCACGCCAGGGTCTTGAGATCCTGGATAAGGCGCTGACGACGTTGGATCAAAAAGTCGCTATTCAGTAGTGGCGCGGTGGGGGCGCATTCCGTCGAGCGGGGCACGTGTGTCCCCCACGACCCGTACAATCTTTAACCTGTAAAACCCTTATAAATATCCGTACCTTTGGAGAATTATTTATGACATCACCTTCTAAAGACGCTTTTTCCGCTACCACTAATGATTCTGGCGCTCATGGCGACGGCACCAAACCTGTAGCCGTCATTACGGGCGCAAGTTCCGGCATCGGCGCGGCGTCCGCAAAGGCGCTGGCCGACGCGGGATACACCGTCTACATTGGTGCCAGGCGCGTCGAGAAGCTCCAAGCCGTCGCAGAGGGTATTGACGCCGTCGCCCTGCCGCTGGATGTCACCGATCAGGAGAGCGTCGATAAGTTCTGTGAGCAGGTTCCGCGGTGTGACGTGTTGGTCAATAACGCTGGTGGGGCGCACGGATCCGAGTCGATTGCCGACGCCAACGTCGAGGACTGGCAATGGATGTATGACACCAACGTGTTGGGCACGCTCCGGGTGACTCGTGCTCTGCTGCCCAAGGTTGAGGCCAGTGGCGATGGTCAGGTCATTAATATCAGCTCGATTGCCGGGCACGAGCCGTACCGCGGTGGAGCCGGATACAACGCCGCCAAGCATGCAGTGGCTGCTATGACGCGCGTGCTGCGCCTGGAGTTGCTGGGTAAGCCGGTGCGTGTGTGTGAGATTTGCCCCGGCCTGGTGAACACCGAATTCTCGACGGTGCGTTTCGGTGGCGATAAGGAGAAGGCCGACGCCGTCTACCGCGGCCTCGAGCCGATGGTTGCTGAGGACATTGCCGACGCTGTCGTGTGGATTGCGACGCGGCCGTCGCGGATGAATATTGACCACATCACGATCATGGCTCGCGACCAGGTCTCGGCGCAGGAAGTCTACCGTCGCGAGGAGTAACGCTGTGAGGAGTAGCCGCGGCTTGTTCCGGCTACCCCCGGTTCTCGCGGCTTTCTAGTATGGAGATATGGAAAACTCGGCTTTCGCTCCACAAACGGCTTCATCCACCGACGGCCCGCTGCTTCTCCCCTTTAATGGGAGGCGGCCGCGAGTTCACCGCACTGCATGGATTGCGCCCAATGCCACGTTGATCGGTGATGTTGAAATCGGTGCGCATTCCAGCGTGTATTACGGCTGCGTTCTGCGTGGCGATGTGAACTCGATTCGAATTGGTGAACGCACGAATATTCAGGACAACAGCGTTCTCCACGTCGATAGTGATGCACCGTGCACGCTAGGCGACGATGTCACCGTCGGGCATATGGCGCTGGTTCATGGCTCCACTGTGGAAAATGGGGTGCTCGTGGGCATGAAATCTGCGTTGCTCTCCCACAGCGTTGTTCACGAGGGAAGCCTGATCGCGGCTGCTGCAGTGGTGTTGGAAGGACAGGAAGTCCCTGCGAAATCGCTGGCTGCGGGCGTTCCGGCGAAGGTCAAGCGGCAGCTGTCCGATGAGCAATCTCATTCATTTATTCCCCATGCTGCCCATTATGTGGAGAATGCGGAGTCGCAACCGCGCCGTGCCGAGTCGTTGAAGCCAGAAGACGTGTATTTTGACTGATATGGCAAAAACTAACTGGACTTTAAAGAAAGCCAAGTACGTTGATACGGCTCCTATTGTTGCGACGGGCTTGATCGGCGGATGGATCACCGCGCGTGAAACCGGGATCCGGCCACTGGGAGGCGTCGTTCTTGGTGCAGCTGGCCTCTACGCTGGGCGGACCTGGCTTGCTAAGAGAGGCCCGGCGAAGGCTGAAGCACTCGGCGCCGCCTACTTGGCCGCATTCGGAGCGTCGCACCCACTAGCTAAGAAAATTGGGGCATGGCCCTCTGTTCTGACAGTGGCGGGGCTGACCGCTGCTGCATCATATGTTGTCTCGGATATGTAACGAACCTCACTGCCATTTTGTGGATGGCACCCCTTGACTGCGTCGTTGAGCTCACCGATATGCCGGTGAGCAGGCAGTTTCCTTCGTCTTTCTACCTTCTCTCTATGCGCAATTATGTTGCAAATCATACGGCTAGTCCATTAAAAATCGTTCGGAATTGAAAATAAGCACTTGACGAGGCCGCCACGGCAACCTACGCTACCGAAACTTGAGAGTACAAACCTTTAGCTCATCTACGGTGTTTCGTTATTCACCGTGGAGATAGCAACCAGCGTGGCGTGGCAGTCTCCCCTTTCCGCGTCCTCGATCGACCCACCAGAGCAGCATTTTTACCCGGGCCGGAACGCACCTACACAGTGCACTCACCCGCATCGTGCAATCACGTACTCAGTGCAGTAGCACGACTGCTCGCACGACAGTCGTAGCAGCACTTCAGCTGAATAAGCACATCGAAGTACTGGCACAGAAGCACGGCAACAAGCATACGAAGGACGACACGATGGAATACACCGAACTAGCCGACTATCCCCTCCCCACGGGGCAGCTGTCTACTTGGCAATTTACCGACGACGCTAGCCAGTGGAGCGAGGACGAACGCAGCCTTTCCATCAACCACGAGGATCACCTCCGCGAAGTTCTCCGCACAGAAAAGAACAACGCTGAGCAGGGACTTCCCTCCGTCTCGGAGGATTGGATTGGTGGAGCATTCGTTATCCATCAGCCGCTGCATACCGATGCTTTCCGCGAGGCCCTCACCACATGGTTTAGCTGTCATGAGGCATACCGGACGACAGCCGTCGCTAATGACCGCGACGACGCGACTACGACCTTTACGCGCTACACGCTGGGTTCTTCCGCAGTTGATGTTTCTCGAAACGACTTCGGCGTTTACCACGACGACCAACTCTTGCGCCACGAGATTCACCGGCATTTCGCTCAGCATGTCAATGGGATCGGGTGGCCGCACGTCACCGTCGCAACGATTGAGCCTGAAACGTCTGAAGCAGCGCAGGAATTCACCGTCATTTTCGCCGCTGATCACGCGGTAATGGACGCCTACACGCAGCTGTTCACCATCGCCGAGCTCAGGGAACTCTACGCAGCAGCCGTCGATAAGCGGGAACCAGCACTGCCACCAGCAGGTTCTTATGTGGACTTCTGTGCGGGAGAACGCGCGGTTACGGAATCGGCGTCCGCTCGTGAGCGTGCGGTGGAGGAATGGAAGGAGTTCCTCACTGGTACTGATGGGCATCTTGCACCGCCGGTGTTCCCGCTGCCTATCCGGTCGGGCGCGGAGTCGGGGTCGGCCACGCCGGCGGACCAGCACCGGGCACAGCACAGCCTCTCCCAGTGGTTGCTCAACGAGAAGGACATCGCGGAGCTGGGTAAGCGCGCCAAAGCCAATGGTGGCTCGACCAAGTCGGCGCTTCTGACTGCCCTGAAGTTGGCGCTCACGGAGCTCTCGCCGGTGTCGTCGGCGCGGTATATCATGCCGATGCACACTCGCCACGAGCCCAAGTACATGCTGTCTGCCGGGTGGTTTGTTGGGCTCATGCCCGTCGACGATCCGCTCAACGGGGCATCGAGCTTCACCGACGCGTTCTCGGACACGGTTCAGGCGACGAAGCGGCACCGTGATCTGTCGGTCTACCCCTATGCCGCCGTGAGCGACGCATTGCACATCAATGAGCCTCCGCGGTTCGTGATCTCCTACGTCGATACGCGGTTCGTGCCGGGTGCAGATACGTGGGGGATCGAGATCGCGTTCTCCGTAGCTCTGTGATGAGCGACGACGACGTCTACATCTGGCTCAACCGCACTGGTGAGGGGCTTAACGTCTCGATGCGCTACCCCAATAACGCCCAGGCGGAAGAATCGATCGCTGCATTCCTGTCACGGTTCGCTGCCATCATTCATAGTGTCGTGACGACGGGTGATTATGCGGCTGCTGTGCCCGTTCGCGCTTAGTTGGTGCGCGCTCAGGCAGTCGCGCTCAGGTGGGTCCCGGCCGAGCGTCCGGGTTTAGGCGGTACCGGTTAACCGGCGGGTGAGATCGTCAACGCACTCGTCGAGTATTGCCTCTGCCTGGGGCGTTCCGGGATATTTCGCCCGGAGTGATAGCCCTTTGTCGTTTCTGGTGAACCAAAGCTGCACTGTTGCTGTAGGGGCGAGTGATGAAAAATACACGGCTCCGGGGATCGCTGCCGACCGGCCGGGCCCGGTGCGAAAATCGCTGTACGACACCATGAAGGGCTGCGGGGTCGGCATCACGGGGCGGAATGTCTCCATAATGATGTCCAGTGGGACGGTCACGGCGTTGATACCGTCACGCAACCATTGGCGAACACCATCGCTGTTACCCGGCTCGGCGATGACGGGACCGTTGCTGACCATCCACCCCACGGTCCCGTGATAGGGACTCGACGACCGTCCGCGGGTGTGGATCGGAACCACGCATGGGAGGGATTCCGCCCCCACCACCGTGTGCACAGAACTGGCAAGAGCTGCCATGACCTCGGCGAATGTCCTCGTTGCAATCGGCCCGGTCATGTCCGTGGCAGGTAGCAGAAGTTCGGTACGGTGGTGAGGAGTCACCGACGTCGCCGTCCCTAATTCGGCGGGGAACGCCGGGACAATTCCCTCGGTGCGATCAAAGAAGCGCTTCCATACCGCAAGCGCGCGCTGGAGTTCATCACTGTTCTCGCTGTCATGCCAGCGGGCGGACGCTTCCTTTTCTTTTCGTACCGCATCAGTAAACGACGGAGCTGTGGCGGGATCAGGGGCTGGGGAGTTGCCGACTTTTTCATCGGTGGCCTCGGGGTTGTTATTACCGTTTCCAAGTTTCTCTGTCGATGAAGTCAGGAGATCCCACAGGCGTCGGAGAATGATGTGGATGCTCGCCATATCCGCATGAAAATGGTCAGTTGCCACCACGAGGCGACGACCACACCGGGCAAAGAAGAGCCCTGGTTTGTGCCCTGGAACGCACGCGTCGTCGATCCTCGACTCCACTTCTTGACGAATAGTTGAAGAATCTGCGTCAGAATCGGTAAGGAATGCTTCGGCCGAGATCGATAGTTGATCATTCGACCACATTCTCTGGCTATTTTCGCTTTCCGACGAATCGGAGGGAACTAGCCGCAATGCGTCATAATCACCGATAAGAGTGCGGATTGCGTCCGCAATAACGTCGGTGCACTTCTGTGTCCCATCGAGAACACTACTGGGGAGGACAAACGATCCCGCGACCCACGATGGACGGCCACTCGTCCTCACACTCTCCAGATGGTTACGTTGGTTAAGCGTCAGTGGAAAGGTTTCCGAACCGGGAGTCCCATCCCAGTCCAGAAGATACTGAGTACACGGGCCTGAAAGAGCAATATCATCGAGGTAGCACACATCCACGTCACCGACGGTACCAGGACGTTTCTCCCAACCCGCTGCAATAATTACCAACTAACACGCACACCACTATTCACCACGACTTCCTCCAAGGAAAACTTATGCCCACCCACCCCAGTCAGAAATCCACTCACCAGAATATTTTGTTCGTTTTGTCTGGTAGCCGCGGCGATATCCAACCCGCTATTAGTCTCGGCCTGGAACTCCAGAACCGTGGTCACACTGTCACATTCCTATGCACGCCTAGCCTGACGACTTTTGCACGCACTGCCGGGATCCAGTCAGTGTTCCCTGCGGGGATCAATATCGGCGAGATGACCGATCGCGCACAATCAACATTGGCGAGCAAAAATCCCATCGCGATTGCGAGATTAGCTGCACGCTTTCTTAAGCATTCCGTTGATGATCTACATCAAGACCTCATCAACTATTACTTTTCTCATGACAGTGCCCAGGGTTCGTCGGATGCCAATCGCCCCGGACTCACACAACCAACTCTGTTAATTGTGAACCCTATGTGCCAAAGGCAAGGGACTTCACTGGCTGAAAAATGGAATATTCCGCTCGTTGTCCTGCGATATGCGCCGATTTCGCATAACAGTTATTCGGGCTGGCCACATAAACTAACCCGCAATGCTCCCAAATGGATGAAGAAGAATTCATGGCATATTCAGGAATGGTTCGACTTCCTTTTGTACGGGCATTGGGAGAATGCATTCCGACGTCACCTTGGGCTCGCTCCTCGATTCCACCCATTCACACGCTATTTACGCGACCGTTCAGTCCCTCAACTACAGCTCTGCGACCCGAAAGTCGTCCCGGACATCGCCAGAGAATGGACAGGCAGTAACAAAGTTGTCGTCGGCTACCTTGATCTTCCGGTCTCCGCGCGGCGACGCCTCAACGAACCGGACACCCTCCCCGCCGATCTTGACCACTGGCTTTCCAGTGGTAGCGCACCGCTTTTCGTGAGCTTCGGATCAATGCCGGTATCGCATCCGGCCCGTCTTGTGGACACCATTGTCTCCGCTGCGCGAAAACGAAACCTGCGCGTACTCTTCAGCGGATTCGACAGCACGACGAATGTCACCAACGACGAACCACCAACAACGTCCCCCGTCGGCAATAAAGAGCATGACGAAGCTAACGATGTGTATTTCACCGGAGCGATCAATCAGACTGCTGTCCTGCCACGGTGCTGCGCTGCGGTTCATCACGGTGGAGCCGGCACGACCGCGGCAAGTCTGCGTTCCGGGAACCCGACCATGATTTACACCTTCGGCTTCGAGCAACCTTTCTGGGCATCGTGCATTGAAAACCTAGGCGTCGGAGTCGGGTCGTCATTGTCACATTTGACCGCTGAGCACTTCGCGGACGACCTCGACCGCGCACTGTCGTCACCGGTTCGGGAGGCTGCACAAACATTCGCCGCCGAGATGACGACGCCTGACCAGGCATTATCGACGGCGATCCGGCTCATTGAAAAGGAAGCTGGCTAATTCCTAGCAGCTCCCGGGGCGATTATCGTTCTTGCGAAATGGCGTTCTCAACAGCGTCTTGGACCGCGTCGCGGAATGCGCGGAAGAACGTCTGCAAAGACTCCGCAGCGACGGGGTTGTCGGGGGCCTGACTTCCGACGAGCAAGCCATCCGGATTACGGAAAACCCACAAGCTGGCGTTCTTCGTCTTCCCGGCACCCGTGAGCAGGCGAATATTCGCGCCTTCTGGTTCCGCGAACCAGCTGAGGTCCATATAGGTAACCAATTGCGGGCTATCGAAAATGCTTGCGTCCACGGCCCCGGTCGCTAACAGCGGCATGATTGACGCGTGGACAGGCTCATAAAGGACCTCGCGCATTTTCTGCTGCGCCTCGGCAACGGTGGGCAAAATTTCGTCCAGAGTTTCACCCGTAATATCAAAGGTCAGCGGGTTGAAATTGCAGAACCAGCCCTGCGAGGTCGCATATTTCTTTCCTCGTGTGCTGTTCACGACGATGGTTGAATACCGAGTTGTTTTCGCCGCCTTATGTTCCGCGAGCGCCAATAAAGCGAACACAACGGTACTAAAGCTAACTCCCTTCTCATGAGCTAATGTACGTAAAACTTTCACGTCATTAGCATCGGCAAGAGTGAAATCTGCTTGGGTTTCTTTAACAGGCTGAGGCTCATTGTTTTCGATTCCAGTGGGCAAGGGGAATCGAGGGGCACCGCCCGTGGCCTGGACGAACTCCTGCATGAGCTTCACCCCTGGCGAATCAGGGGTGACCGTGGCAGCTCGTTGATATTCTTCGCGGGTATATTCCACAAAGCTTGGGTGCGTATCTTCCACTAAACCGGGCGCCGGAGTACCGGTGTACCTCGCCATTAATTCAAGAATGCCCACGCACAAAGACAATCCATCACCGAAAGCATGGTCTACTGCATAAAAACCTCGCAGTACTTACCCTTATCGACAGCACCGATAACAAAACCGGGAAAGTGATCGAATACCGCGTGCGTTGGTAGATAATCATTCAAAATGTCGTTCGCGGTCGTTTCGCCAGCACCATCAGGTGCCTCAGCAAGGACGCGCGGGACAAGATCAATGGCAGATGCGGGGACCGTTTTCCGCTCTACTGACGCGCCACCGAATTCAGGCTGCCCACCACCAGCTTTGGCTGCGGCAGCATCCGCAGCACCAGCATCCGCGCCCTGGGTGCCTGCGGTATCTGTATTGACGACGAAGGTACTCCGCAATCCCTCGTGCGAGCACACAAAATTATTCACTGCCTCGGTCATTGCGTCCGTGTTCAGCGGTCCGGGAAGGGTGGCCACCGCACAGGTGTAGGCGCGATGGGTATTGCCCGACTGTCGTTGAGTGAGAACTCCTCGGATGTGATCCTTCTGCAAAAACGATGGGGGCGTGGGATCCGTCGGTGTGTGCTCGGGGGCCTCCGCCATCTGGGTGGATGGTTCCCATACCGTCAATGCCCCGTCGATAACCCACTCGCTACTTTCGATTGCTTTCATACTTTGTCAGCTCTCCTTTGGGGTTAGTTCTACCCAAATTGTTCTATATTTCCCGGGTGAGCGCTACGGGGGTCGCGACGGAAACGGTGGTAAGCGGTAGTTACAGGCCGGTATCAACAATTTCGCTCGGGTCGTTAATCTCACTCGAGTCACTGTGCCGGTATCCCGCAAACGGTCATCACGCACGAAGATTGCGGCAACAACGACCGCAATCATTAACGGAACAAAGGTCCCCAAGACAGGAATTAAAGCATCGTGATAGGCCTGAGCAATGATGCTATGAACAGGCTCGTGCAACTGTTTCATTGACTCCGGAGTCAGCGATGCGAATGACACACCAGTACCGGTTTCGGCAAAACGAGCACTAGCGCGGGAGGCGAAAAAGGCGCCGACAACGGACATTCCCAAGGTGCCCGCTAAATCTCTGAATAAACTATTCGACGCTGTTGCCGTGCCCATCACCTTCGTCGAAAAAGAGTTTTGAACTACTAAAACAGAAAGTTGGGTTCCAAGACCGAAACCGACGCCCAGGACACATAAGACAGCGATGAGGACATAGACACCAGAGCCGGTATGGAGCGAGCTTAACGCGAGAAATCCTGCTACACAGAACACGCCACTCGTAACCAATAAAGCCCGATACTTTTCGGTCTTACTGACCATGAATCCCGAAATTAGAGAAAAGGCGAACATCAACGCTGTCATCGGAAGAAGAACAAAACCAGCGGTAACGGCATCAATTCCTTCAACAATCTGTATATAGGCTGGCAAATAGGTCGTTACGCCAAATGTCCCCAGAGCAAGCAACATGCCGATAAGTGTGGCGAGGAAAAAATTTCGGTTGGTGAGAATATACGGGGAAAGAACAGGATCGCCCGCGTGCTTTTCTACCCACATGCATGCGACGACGCATGCCGCTGCACCGACCATGCAGAGCACAACTTTGGGTTGCCCCCAGCCTCCATGCCCGGCCCAGGCTGTACACAAAACGAGGAAGGTAGACACAGCACCAATAAGGACCATTCCGGCAACGTCGATACGGGATGACTGTTTTTCTGGCTCCGGCTCCCGTAAGAACTTGATACACAAAAAGAGTGACGCGATTCCGAAGGGAACGTTGACGCCGAAGGTCCAGCGCCAATTCCAATATTCGGTAATTAGTCCACCCAAGACGGGACCGGCGACGGTAGAAATCACGAATACGCTACCGATGAAACCCATGTATTTTCCGCGCTCACGACGAGGAACAGCGGCGGCTAAGAGAGCTTGGGAAAGAACAACTAAGCCTCCGCCACCCATACCTTGAATAAAGCGGGTGATAACTAGCGCCGGCATGGAGTTAACAAACGTCCCATACACGCATGAAATGATAAAAACGATCAGTGCAAAAAGAAATAGTTTCTTTAGCCCATATCGGTCACCTAGTTTTCCATACATGGGGAGAAAAATCGTCGATGCCAGCATGTATGAGGTGGATATCCAGAGGATATGGTCGCCGCCGTGCAGACTTCCAACGATCGTTGGGAGCGCAACGCTCAGCATCGTCTGGTTCACCGAAAACATAAACATCGCTAGGGACAAACCGATGACGATGAGCACTACGCTACTCGACCGCTGACTCTGCTGAACCATAAAACCTCATATTCTGGGATGAATTGCGGGTAACGAATTAACACGGGGCGCAGTAGGCACAAAAGAGCACATATGCGTAAACCCCCAACGGTTATTACCGCTGGGGGTTTAAATAATGCGGTGGCGGAGGGATTTGAACCCTCGGTACGGGGTTACCGCACACGGCATTTCGAGTGCCGCACCTTCGGCCGCTCGGACACGCCACCGCGAACTAGGTTAGCCTAGGACTCCAAGCAGCCAAAATCACGCCCGTTTTCCCTGCTCAAACAGGAAACCAACGTCGTTACGCAATAACGGCAATCCCGCACTAATAATTACTTGTCGAGAGAATCGAGGCCCTTCTTAACCCCCTCTTTCGCCTTATCAGCCTTGTCGCCCAACTTGCTGTCGGCGACGTCGTTAGCCTTTTCCTCAACCTTGTCGCGGTTGTCGGAAATAGCGTCCTTGGCCTTGTCATTTAGGTTGTCAAGATCCATCGTTAAACCTCATTTCGTAGTAGATAAAACCTGTGATACCGACCGTAGCGATATTCGCGTTGCAATGCATCCGTTTTATGCGTTTTAGACAAATTTTTGGAACGTTTTCTTATATGGCGGCACACCACGGCTGCGCCACTACACAGCCATGCGCGCACAGTCGCGCCACTACGACGCTGACCAATGGCCCCTGTTCACTTCCGACGCCGAGCAAAAAACTCCTCCACAAGATCCTGACATTCTCGCTCCAGCACACCGCCCCTGACGTCGACAGTCGGAAAGGGCCACGCCGGATCACGCACAACGTCAATCACCGAACCGCACGCCCCAGTTTTCGGCTCATACGCACCGAAAATAATGCCCCCGATGCGGGAGGTCACCGCAGCACCCGCACACATCACGCACGGCTCTAAGGTCACCACCAGAGTGTGGTTTTCCAGGCGCCAACCGTCGCCAACCTCTCGAGCAGCCGCCCTCAGAGCAATAACCTCCGCGTGGGCCGTCGGGTCCCCCGTGGATTCACGCTCATTACACCCCTCCCCCACAACATGGCCCGACGCGTCAACCACCACGGCACCCACCGGGACGTCGCCCGGCGGCGTGCGTTTCGCCACGTCCAACGCCATTTGCATCCAGCGTTCCGTCTGTTGCTCAGGGACAGGCCGCGGCAGCCCAGCACCAATCACGTCAGCGACCTAATAATGACCTAATAATCGAGCTGCGCTACGTCGGCAAGCTCCTCATCCGCATTGATTTCCTCCGCAATCCGGAGGAGCTGCTCCGATGCCCACAACTCATCGTCGTCGCAAATCACGGCCAACACGTCGCTGGGTACACCGAGGTCCTCGAGAATCTCCAGGTCCCCTTCCGGCCACGGTTCCGCATCGGCCCGCTCATCAGGATCCATGTCGGGGACGTCAACGTCCAGCTCATCCAACACTTCCGCGGCGTAATCGTCCACAACAGCGGCGGTGGCGTCGGAAAGTAAAAGCTGCGCCCCCCGTGGCGTAGGACGAATGAGGACAAACCAGTCATCGTCCACACACACCATGCCAAAACTTGGTCCTTCGGAGCGCAAATCGCGCACAGCCCGCGTGGCCACATCAAGGTCCCACGTGGCGCGTTCAGGGAGGATCCGGCCCATCCACTGCCCATCTTGACTTGTCAGTGCAACGGCAAAAGTTGGAGTCTGGCCGTCGTCGTTCACACCCGCATTCATATAGATAACCGTAGTCGGACTGTGCCACACTTGTCAGAATGAGCATCTCCACACCATCCGGAGTCTATCCCGACCCAGCCACAACCCCCGGCAAGCACCACATTCTTCACGAGGACCGCCCCGTGTGTATCCTCGGCCTGGGGCTCATTGGCGGCTCAATCATGCGCGACGTGCAGGCCCGGGGACGGCGAGTTTTCGGATGGGACCGCACACAATCCACAGTGACAAACATTATCGACGACGGTTTCGACGCGTCGAATGATTGCTCGGCTGTGCTTGAACGAGCCGAGGATGAGGACGCTCTTGTGGTGATCGCCACGCCGATGAGCGCTGTGGGGACCATGCTCGACCGTGTCGTGGAACACGCGCCGACCTGCGGTATTACCGACGTTGTAAGTGTGAAACAGGCTGTCATACGGGAGGTTCGTGCGCGCGGGATGCATGATCGCTTCGTCGGCGGGCACCCCATGTCCGGCACGAGCCACAACGGGTGGGAAGCGTCTCAGACCGGGCTATTTACGGGCGCGCCGTGGGTCGTCACTTTCGACAATGCCCCCACGAATGACGGCGACGGTGGCCGGTGGCTGCGCGAATGGATGAGCGTGGTGAATCTTGCCTACGATGTCGGTGCCGAGGTGGTCCCGGCGCGGGCACAGTCCCATGACGCGGCTGTTGCCCGGATTTCTCACTTGCCACACGTGTTGGCTGATGCCCTGGCAGTGGCGGGTGACAGTGGAGGCGCCTTGGCATTGTCCCTGGCTGCAGGCTCTTTCCGCGACGGAACGCGCGTTGCCAGTTCCGATCCCGAACTGACCGAGGCCATGTGCGAGAACAATGTGAAGGAGGTTCTCCGCGCCATTGAGGAAGTCCAAACCATGTTGGACGAAGCCCGGGAGAGTTTGAGGGCGACGCCACCAAGCGTCGCGGAGCTGGCCGACGCTGGGCACCGGTCACGCATTCGATACGAAGCGCGCACCGGGAAGCGACCGGTTTTGCGGCTGCATCCCGGCGATGCTGGCTGGGTGGACCAGCTTAAGCAGGCCGAGAACCTCGGCGCGCGGATCGAAGTGTTCTAGCCGGGGGAGTTCGACCGCTACGCCTTCCACGATGACGACAAAGGCCGCCCTTCGGCATACCCCGCTGCCGATTGAATCCCAACAATCGCCCGCTCACGGAAAGTCTCGATCGTATCCGCCCCCGCGTACGTAAACGCTGAGCGCACACCGGAAACAATGTGGTCAACCTGGTCTTCTACACCTGGACGCTCCGGGTCGATGTACATGCGGGCCTGCGAAATGCCCTCTTCAAACATTGACCGGCGTGCGCGCTCAAACTCCTCGGTATGCAAGTTGCGGTGCTCCACGGCGCGGTGCGACGCCATGCCAAACGACTCTTTATACGCACGGCCATCATTTTCTTTGATCAAGTCACCCGGCGACTCCAAGGTTCCAGCAAACCATGATCCGATCATGACGTTGGATGCGCCGGCAGCCAATGCCAGGGCGACATCACGCGGGTGCCGGACTCCCCCATCAGCCCACACGTGAACACCCACCTCGCGGGCTTTATCCGCGCACTCTTTCACGGCAGAGAATTGCGGACGGCCAACACCGGTCTGCATACGCGTCGTACACATCGCGCCAGGGCCCACCCCAACTTTAATGATGTCGGCACCAGCAGCGGCGAGATCCTCGACGCCGTCCGCTGTCACAATGTTTCCGGCGACAATGGGAACGCCCAGATCCAGGGCTTTCACCTTGCGTAAAACGTCGATCATGTGCTGCTGATGACCGTGGGCAGTGTCCACAACAATGACATCGGCACCTGCCTCAACCAGCGCAGTTGCCCGGCCCGTCGCGTCCCCATTGATACCGATCGCCGCACCGACGCGAAGCGCGTTGTTCTTATCGACCGCAGGCTGATACAGCGTGGCGCGCAATGCCGCCTTGCGCGTCATGATCCCCTTCAGTTCGCCGTCCTTACTGACCACCGGGGCGAGTTTTCGCGAAGCCTCGGACAAACACGCGAAGGCCTCCTGCGGGGTGGTGTCGTCGCAAAGAGTGACCAATGATGTACTCATCAGCCGGCCAACCTGGGTGAAATTATCGACGCCACGCAGGTCTTTTTCAGTCACCAGGCCGATGGGTTTGCCATCATCGACGACGATGGCTGCGCCGTGAGCGCGTTTGGGCAAAAGGTGGCGCGTATAACCCGCGGTGTGGTGCGGTTTCACCGTGATCGGGGTGTCAAAGAAGAGGTCGGAGGACTTCACGCTGGCGATGGTGTGGGCGACGATATCGGCCGGCACATCCTGGGGAATGATGGCCAATCCGCCGCGTCGGGCGATTGTCTCCGCCATACGCCTCCCGGCCACCGCGGTCATATTCGCGACGACGAGAGGAATCGTCGTTCCTGTCCCGTCGTTGGTGTGTAGATCCACTTTTTGACGGGATCCCACGGAGGACCGTGACGGAACCATGAAGACGTCGTCATAGGTGAGGTCGTACTGCGGGACCATACCGTTTAAGAAACGCATGGAGCCTATCGTACGGGGCGCACCCGACGTGTCAGTAAAATACCGCGGGTACGCTTCCCCAGGAAGACCTTGGAAGAAAGAACGTCATCGTGGAACAGAATGATTCCTCCGCCCATGCGGCCCCTAAATTACGCGACGACCGTCAGAACGCTTCGCGTAATAGTTCGGCCCATGGGTCGAACAACGATTCCCCCAATGGGCCGAGCAACGTGGCAGTGCAGCGAGCAGCATCAACTCGAGAATTCACTCTTCGGACTGTCATTCTCGGTGGCTTAATTACGCTGGTTTTCACTGCGGCAAATGTGTACCTCGGACTCAAAGTTGGGCTAACTTTTGCCACATCCATTCCGGCCGCCGTTATTTCAATGGCGATTCTTCGGAATTTTAAAGACCACACCATTGCAGAAAACAATATTGTTCAAACTATTGCTTCTGCAGCGGGAACATTATCTGCCATTATTTTCGTCCTCCCAGGCCTGGTCATGATCGGCTGGTGGTCAGGTTTTCCATACTGGGAGACGGCCGCTTTGTGTGCGATCGGCGGCATTTTGGGCGTCATGTATTCCATTCCGCTCCGACGCGCCCTTGTCACGCACTCTGACCTCCCCTACCCCGAGGGCGTTGCGGCAGCGGAAGTTTTGAAAGTGGGAGATACCCACGCACAAGACTCTGTTAACGACGGTGACCAGTCGTCAGCTGGCTCATCCGCAGTGGACGAAAATCGCATGGGTCTGCGAATGATCATCCTCGGGGGTTTAGCATCGGGCGGCTATGCGTTGCTCGCTGCACTGAAGACAGTAGCGACGGAGATTTCGGCGGCGTTCCGGATTGGCTCGGGTGGAACGATGATCGGTGGATCATTGTCACTCGCCCTCATCGGCGTGGGCCATCTGGTGGGGCTTTCCGTCGGTTTTGCCATGGTGGTCGGGCTACTTATTTCTTATGGTGTTCTACTTCCACTGCGCACAGCCGGCCATATTCCCCCGGGAACTGGCGCGTCGGGGCTAGAAAGCATCGTGTCCGACTCGTTTTCCAGCGATGTCCGGTTCATCGGTGCTGGCACCATGGCCGTCGCTGCTGTGTGGACGCTTATTAAAATCACTGGCCCCATCGCCAAAGGAATTAAAGATTCCTTAGTGTCTTCGAGGGCTCGTCATTCGGGGAAAGCAGTCGATATTACTGAGCAAGACATTCCGTTCCCCGTCGTTGCGGGTGTAACGCTTTTCTCTATGATCCCCATCGGCCTATTGCTCTGGCTATTCGTTAAAGACACGTCCATTGCGCATCACACAGGTGGGCTGATCGCTATCAGCATCATCTACATCCTGCTTGTTGGTCTCGTCGTGGCGAGTATTTGCGGTTATATGGCCGGTTTAATTGGGGCGTCGAATTCTCCGATTTCAGGCGTGGGAATTATTGTCGTCATTTCCGCAGCCCTTCTCATTAAAGTAGCGATGGGTGCGGAATCACGTTCTCATTCCGACGTATTGATTGCCTATACACTCTTTACCTCCGCCGTTGTTTTCGGCGTGGCCACAATTTCCAATGACAACCTGCAAGATCTGAAAACAGGGCAGCTGGTCGGCGCCACGCCATGGAAACAGCAGGTAGCGCTCGTCGTCGGTGTTCTTTTCGGATCTGCGATTATCCCCCCTGTGCTCCAACTGATGATGTCCGGATTCGGATTTGCCGGGGAACCCGGCGCAGGAGATGACGCGCTGGCGGCACCTCAAGCCGCACTGCTGTCCTCGGTGGCGCAAGGTATTTTCGGCGACTCATTGGACTGGTCATTGATCGGTCTGGGAGCGGCTATCGGCGTCAGCGTCGTCATTATTAATGAGATTGTGAGCGCGACGTCGCATGGCAAATACGCGCTGCCTGGTCTCGCTGTGGGAATGGGAATGTATCTGCCCAGTTCGTTGACGGTCATCATCCCGATCGGAGCGCTGATTGGGTACGTCTACAACCGGTGGGCGAAGAAACAACGTAACCCGGAGCTTGCTCGTCGACTCGGAGTGTTGCTGGCTACAGGGTTGATTGTTGGTGAGTCGCTTTTCGGTGTGCTCAATGCCGGGATCATTGCTGCGGCCGGAGATAGCGATGTTTTAGCGATTGCTCCCAAGGAATGGGAAGCAGGGGCAGCAGTCTGTGGTGTTGTCCTCTTTATCGTGTGCATCGGTTGCGCCTACCGCTATTCCCGGACTCTGGCACGGGGATCGTCCATCCGAGAATCATAGGACGGCTTCGCCCTCCATAAAGGGGTGAAGCCAATAATTGATACATCGAGGATAGTGCAGCCGTAACCTACGGTGACGAAGGTAGAAACACACAGCTTGTCGCATTTTCCGTAGGGGCAACACCCGATTTTTCAGAAAAATCAATGTGCAACGCCGAAATCGTGATCGATTCACCACCTGCTTATATTTCCAGATCTAGTTGCAGCACATAGCGGGATGACTTAACCTCCGAATCATCCCCTGATCCACAGAGGACCTTCACGGAACGGGGCACTACCGACGTCAATCAGGAACAAAAAGTTTGATGTCAGAGATGCTCCGGACCGATGGAAAGACCTCCGCTCTGGGCTTGGACCTAAAGCTTCCCCGAAAGGACACCCGATGGACTTCCTCCTCCAAATCAACGAGATCACGCAAGGGCCGATCAAGGACCTTCTCGTGGAGCTCAACAATGTGGGCCTCCCCGCACCTGCACCGGCTCCCGCACCGGCAGAACCACCCACATTTAATGTCAACTTCCCCGAGCAGGTTGGCGACTTTGCTCCTCACCTCCAGGTAACAACGGGTGACATCAACATGCCACTCTCCGGCGATACCGGTGACATCAATACTCCGCTGTCTGGTGACAACCTGAACATGCCGCTATCTGGCGATCTATCAGGCAAGATGCCACTTTCTGGAGACCTCTCCGGTGACATGCCACTATCCAACAACAACCTCCCATTCTCGGGAGACACCGGTGACATCAACCTGCCTCTGAGCGGCAACATCGCTCCGAACATTGGTGGAGACGCTGGTGAATCCAACTAGTAGAGCTATTACGACCATGGCCGAGTAACAGATAACCGGCTTCCGGTCGACAATTGAGTACAGCCTGGACTGTGCCTACTTAGGTGTAGGCACAGTCCAGGCTTGTGCTTTTCGGGTTTTTACGTGGCGGTTATACGACACAAGCGGTGCGGACAGGGTACCAACAAAATCCTCAAAATGTGCCCACTAAAGCGTTTTGACCGCTATGTTTGGGATGGATCTTGAGCGGAAAGTAGGGATCGATCATGCCCACTGTTGACTACAACTTCTTACGTGGCGTTGAAGCTTACAAGGCAGCATTCCCCAATGCATTGCAAGGTCTGGATGCGGAACGCCTTCACACTGTTGTGGAGGCCATGCAAAGCGGTGTTCTAGCAGGATAGAAACCCACCGAAGATAGTGTTGCAGCCATTGTAGAGTCGCCCACGCACGGACAGATGACGCCGGAGCGTGCCCAGGCCATCTATGAGCGTGTGCGTTCTCGTTATCTTGATGAAATAGACAATTCCGGGATGTGAACACGAGAAAACGGGATTCCGGATTTGGCGATCACGTCAGCGTGAGCATGCACATGCGCCAACTTCACGGATTGCCAAAGCCCCTCTCCGCGATACTGCGGTGAGGGGCTTGGTTGTGCGCTCGAAGGGATTCGAACCCCCAACCTTCTGATCCGTAGTCAGATGCTCTATCCGTTGAGCTACGAGCGCAACAGGGACATATATTACACAGAGGGAGCCAGACCCCCAAATTCATTCATTTATCAGGAAAAATAGCGCACAAGGACCCGAAAACACATAGCCTAAGCAGCTGCTTAACGCCCCGCCCCACTCCATATCCCGCTGGTACACAATCGAAAAGCGCCTACCCCACACAAAGTGAAGTAGGCGCTAAAAAATGGCGGAGGTGAAAGGATTTGAACCTTCGGACCCTTGCGAGTCAACTCCTTAGCAGGGAGCCCCATTCGGCCGCTCTGGCACACCTCCAGCGAAAATCACGGCACAATGTCGATCGTGATCAGCTTCCACTGATCAAGAAGACACCGCTGTCGCGAATTCCGTAGGCGATACTACAGGGACCAACTAGAGAAGACAAACACCACTACCTACAACGTCGGCAAGCGAGCTACCCCTCAACGGCACCCGCAAAGACCACCACAACCCCCGACATTTCCCCAGCGGCACATACCGCACTTTTACTCCACTTTTGCGCCGCATAATCCCCGGCTTACCATTACAAGAATGATCCGCCCCGACTTAGACCAACTTCCCACATATACGCCCGGTAAAAAGGCCGACGATGCCCTGGTCCTAGCCAGCAACGAAACTTCTGAGCCGCCGCTCCCCGCCGCGATTGAAGCGATTACATCCGCAGCGCACACCCTCAACCGCTACCCTCATATGGCGACTTCACCTTTGCATCACGCTATCGCCGATCTCCACGGGGTCGCAATTAATGAAGTAGCAATCGGATGTGGCTCCTCTTCGCTTCTTCAGCAGCTCATTCTGGCCACCTGCAAAGACGGCGACGAAACGCTCTTCGCGTGGAGGTCATTCGAGGCATATCCCATCCTCAGTAGGATCGCCGGAGCCACCCCTGTCGCGGTCCCACTCGATGCTCACCATCGCCACGACCTCGACGCCATGGCCGATGCCATCACCGACAAAACGTCGCTCATTATCTTATGTAACCCCAATAACCCGACGGGGACACTTGTTACAGAGGACGAACTAGAGGCCTTCTTTACGCGCGTTCCGGAGCGTGTCACTGTGTGTATCGACGAGGCATACCTGGATTACACCGACGACGAGCTCACACCGGATTCACTGGGCCTTGTGCGACGACACCCTAATGTTTGCTTCGCCCGTACCTTCTCTAAGTGTTATGGCCTGGCTGGCGCACGTGTTGGTTACATGATTGGGACCCCAGAGATCATTAGCGCACTCAACCGCACCCAGGTTCCGTTCTCGGTGAGCACGATGGCCCACGATGCTGCGATTGCGTGCCTCAACAGCCCTGAGAGTAAAGCCGAGAGAGTCTCTCGGACGATTCCGCAGCGCCATCGCCTGCGCGACTTCCTTATTAACGAATTCATCCACTCGTCACGGTGGAATTTGACCGAGTATGACATTCCAGAGTCCCAGGCGAACTTCCTCTGGTTAAATCTTGGGGGTCAATCTGATGCGTTCACCGAGGCCCTGGGGAAGGAACATATCCTTGTCCGGTGCTTCAGCAGTGACGGAGTGCGGATCACCGTCACAAATACTGACGAGACCGATCAACTCATTAGCACCCTTCGGTCTATTGCGTAGCTCGCTCAATGTGCGCTAGCGCGCGGGATTTTCCTGGCGAAAGGCCCCTGCAGGAAACCCCCGGCGGAACGTCTTGTATTAGACGTTCCGTGCCAGCACTTTCGGCCGGCCACCGCATGCACACCTATCAAATACCCCCAATATAGGGGTAAGTGTAACAGTGTGAAAGAATCAACAGATTTAGCTTCCTACCCACTCACCGTCTTCAACATGAAACTCGGTTCGACCCCAGCTTAAGTGGATTTTCCCTCAAAAATACTTAACATCTGCAGCCATGCAGTCGCTAACTTCGACGGCTTAAATCCGCGAGATTCGGTTAACAGAAGGTGAAATAATCCTAGTTCTCCTTATCTTTTAACTTGTCACTCTCGTAAGTTATGGAACGGTAAGCCCGGTGAGACTGACCGATCTTTTCCCGCCAGCGGGAAGACGGTACCGAAGTCCTCATCAGCTAGCGACAACACTTTGTCTACTTTCTTGGAAGGATTGTTATGTCCGCTTTTTCCTACGCCGCAGAGGCAGCGCAGGCCGCTTCCGATTCCGCATCCTCCGCTTCTGACGCCGCTTCCTCCGCTGCATCGACGGCTAGCGAGCATGCTTCATCTGCTTCTGACGCTGCTTCGTCTGCTAGCGAGCACGCCAGCAGCTTCTTCGACGGCTTCAACATCAACACTCTGACCAGCCTCATCGGTTCAGCCACCACCCTGGCTTCCGCAATCATGGGCCTGGTCAAGGGCCTCGCTGGCTAAAAGATTTACGTGCTGTGAAAGACCCCCGTGGGGTCTTTTGCGCGCTTATATGAGCGGGCAAATAGTCAGTCAAAACAATGACGACGGCCCCTGCCACCGCCGAATACAGCACGACACGTTTTCGACGTCGATAAGTTTCCCCTACGTTGTGGTTGCTCCATCCGTCGTCGACAAAGATCATCACACCTGGAGGAAAGTCATGGGTGCAGATACCAACCCGAACGCATACCAGCCACTCGATCCGCCGAACGATCCATACCCAGCATTTCACTGGATCACGGAAATTGGACCATACCTCGTCGAAGCTGCTAACTCGATGATCGGCTTCGCACTCGGAAGGCTCTAAGAATGAACTTCTTCACGTCAAAGATTTCCCGCATCGCAGCTGGGACCTTGGCAGCTGCCGCCGTCGTCGCCGGCTCCGCCACCCCAGCAATGGCGTCAAGCGCCGACTGGCCCTCACGCTGGTGGGATCCTTCAAACGTTATTGAATCCCCGGTCAATCCTGACCACGCCGAAGGTGCACTAAATAACGTATCCTTCACCAACAAGGCTGACGGAAGCCACACTGTCCAGGCTCAGAGCTTCGCCACCGTTCAGGTCAAGGCTGATGGCACAGGTTTCACCCCCGGACAGTACTACACAGTCCGCGCCGGCCTGGTGAAGTCAAACGAGACCAGCAACATCGTGGTCTACACCTGGCAAACCTACCGCGCGACAGAAGACGGGAAGATCAATATCGATCTCGGAATTAAGTCGCCCGGTAGCACTCAGGCTGGTGAGCAGCTGATCGGAACCGTCAACGTTTACAACGCCAATGACGTACGCCAGGACGGCCGCCCCCAAAAAGTCGATCAAAGGTGTGCCTTGATGTGTAAGCGCGTCGCACCGCTCGCGTCCCACAGCGACTTTAACGACGCCAACTCGACTATTAGCTTTACATAAAGAAATTAACTCAGTCCCGTTAACACCACGGGCTTCCATAAAGAGAGGTCAGATATGCCTACTGGTCAACAGCCGTTCCCCGGTTATTTTGATGAAGATGCAGCCCGCTACGCTGTAAACATCGTTGAATTCATTCTGGACACGATCGGGAAGTTTGTTTAATACACCCGACGTTCCAGCTACCCCGCATGAAGAGGATCTTATGAACTTCAACTACTCCAAGGCAGCCGACGCAGCATCCGGAATGGATGATACTGTGAACTCTGGTTCCAAGGCAGGAGATCTTGCCGGACAAATCGATGCCAACACGATTGCAGGATGGTTTGGAGACATCTCCGGTCTCGCATCCAACATCGTTAAACTCGTTGGTGCACTTATCAAGTAATACGCTTAATAAGTGATACCCGTGTGAGCGCTGCTTTTATCCTTTCCAGCGTTCACCAGTCACCTCTCACGGTGGCGTCATCTCCGCACGGAGAATATGGCTCCACCGTGAGAGGTTTTGCGCGCAGATAGCACTAAAAGCACGAATCGCCTCAAGGGTCGGAATCGTTAGTAGAACCCCGTTCCCCATTGAAGCGCTGTGTTACGTAGGCGCTTAAGCAGCTTTCTGCTACTCAACCACCTCGTTCAGAAATACTTCACGTTTGAGGGTTACTTCGCGTGCGCAGTAACGACAGTCTCGCTATCACCGCGGAAAGCCTTGGAATACGGACACATCGCGTCGGCCTGCTCCGCGAAATCCTTCGCTTGGTCCTCCGAAACACCGAAGATGGTGACATCCAGAGCAGCCTTAATCCTGAAGCCACCGTCGTTCTCGTCTTTCACCAAAGAGCACTCGACGGTAACTTCTGGGGCTTTGTCCAGATCAGCGCCACTCTGCTTGGCAATCAACTGAAGCGCACTATTGAAGCACGCAGCCCAGCCAGCAGCGACCAGCTGTTCGGGATTCGTGCCTTCACCAGATCCACCCATCGCCTTCGGCGGGCGAACGTCCAGATCAATATGGCCATCGTCGCTAGCTACATGGCCATCACGTCCACCACCCGTTGAAGTCACGCGTGCGGTGTACAGAGCATCAGACATAAAAACTCCTAACTTCATCGTGGATACGAAACACCACCCACGGTACGCGGAAACCCCGATCCCTTCACCCATGTGAAGAACGGACCGGGGTTAAGACCGGGGTCAATACGCGAAGACTAGTCCGTTATGTTGTTACGTTGCCTTCACCGTCACTGTTCCGACGTCACTACTTCGACGCGGTAAAGCGCTTTTCGACTTCCGCGCCCAACCACTCGTCAACGTGGGTCCAGTAATTGAAGGCCTGCTTAGCGACCTGGTCGGACACGCCAGCCATCGCACCAACAATGTTGTTGGCCAGACGATCGCGGGCGGCGTCGTCCATCACATCCCGGACTAAGGCACCAGCCTGGGAGAAATCATCGTCCTCTGGATGACGAACATAGGCACCGCGAGTTAAATCGCCGCCGTAGTTGTCATCCCAGAGTCCGAGTTCTTCAGCAGCACCTAAGCCGGACTCCTGGCCGCGGCCAAAGCCGTACTTGGACTCACCGGGCGCAATGTCTTTCTGCACAGCGCCGGTTCCCTCAGCGTCGGTACCGTCGACGTCCATGTACCCGCCACCGCGCTCAAAGCGGTTCGGCGAATACGTCGGCTCAGAAGCTGGCGGGAAGTCGTACACAGCGGCTCCATCCTTGGCATAGCTGTTCACGGGGCACACTGGCTTGTTCACCGGAATTTGATCAGCATTCACACCGAGGCGGTAACGCTTTGCATCGGCATAAGCGAAAGCGCGGGAAAGCAGCATCTTATCCGGCGAGAGCCCAATCCCTGGGACCAGGTTCGACGGCTCGAATGCCGCGGATTCAATCTGCGCAAAGAAATTCTCCGGGTTCCGGTTCAGCGTGAAGTGCCCCACAGGAATCAGCGGATAGTCTTTCTGGCTCCACGTCTTCGTCAAATCGAACGGGTTGACCTTGTAGCCAGCGGCTTCCTCCAGGGGCATAATCTGCACCTTAACGTCCCATGTCGGGTAGTCGCCGCGCTCAATCGCCGCGTACAGGTCCTCGCGGTGGCTGTCAGCATCTTCGCCGACCAGTTTCGCGGCTTCTTCGTCGGTAAGGAAATCCCATCCCTGGCGGGTCTTGAAGTGGTACTTGATCCAGAACCGCTCCCCCTTGGCGTTGATCCACTGGTAGGTGTGGGAGCCGAAACCGTCCATATTGCGGAAGGTCTTCGGGATTCCGCGGTCGCCCATCAAGTAGGTCACCTGGTGTGCGCTCTCTGGGGTGCGGGTCCAGAAGTCCCAGCGCATGTCGGCGTCGATCGTGCCGCGCCCCGCGAGCCGCTTCTGGGAGCGGATGAAGTCGGGGAACTTAATCCCATCGCGGATGAAGAAGACTGGGGTGTTATTGCCGACGAGGTCGTAGTTGCCCTCATTGGTGTAGAACTTCAGGGCAAAGCCACGGACATCGCGCCAAGCGTCGGGGCTGCCTTGCTCTCCGGCGACGGTCGAGAAGCGGGCCAGCATCGGGGTGACGCGCCCCGGCTGGAACAGGTCCGCCTTCGTGTACTGCGTTACATCTTCCGTGATCGTGAGCTCACCGAATGCGCCTGACCCCTTTGCGTGAACAACACGCTCTGGGATCCGCTCACGGTTGAAGTGCGCCAATTTTTCCACCAGCGACACATCATGCAGGGCGATGGGACCTTCACGGCCGACGGTCACGCTGTGCTCCTCAGATGCGTTCGGAGCGCCGTTGACACGGGTTGAGATGCTCCGGCCATCAGCCTGCGGGGCACCATGACCGGTAACGGGGCACACTCCCCGCTGCGCGACATCGTCTGAGGTAAAACGCTGATCGTGCGAACTATCGTTCGACATGGATCCTCCTTCTCATGTGGTGAGCTCATGTCGTCGTCATTCAGGGGTAAAGAGCCCACCAGCGGTGCGATACGCCTTTAACTGTACCCTATTAAAGTTCTTTCCGTCTAGAGGTTTTTAAGATTAATGGAGGATAGATCCATAGCCTTCCTACAGACCCCTGGTAGAGGTGACTTTCTCCATCAACTTGGTAAGGTGAATACCGTGACAAGACATGACAAGGACGACGCACGCGTCACAGCATTAGCTCTCCGTGCCGGCCAGGGGGATCGGGCCGCGCTCACCGAGTTCATCCGACGCACCCAGAAGGACGTCTGGCGTCTCCTTGCTCATCTTGCCGACATTGACCGCGCCGACGATCTCACCCAAGAGACCTACCTGCGCATTATCTCTGCTTTGCCGACGTTTGCAGGCCGTTCGAGTGCGCGCACGTGGCTGCTTTCCGTTGCGCGACGAGTGTGGGTCGATAGCGTCCGGCATGACATGGCTCGGCCACAGTCTACCGGTACGGAATGGGAAACCGTGGCTGATCAGCACACGGCAACGAATACTGCCGCCAGCAGTTCCTGGTCAGACTGGGTCGACGTGCAGCTCCTTATGGAGAATTTGGATCCCGACCGCCGAGAAGCGCTCATCCTTACGCAGGTCTTGGGATACACCTACGACGAAGCAGCGACGATCGTCGGTGTTCGCGTGGGGACGATTCGATCCCGGGTAGCTCGGGCGCGCACCGACCTCATCGAGGCAACGTCAAACCACGCAACGAAAAAACACCGTCACCTCAGCTCGGTGCAGGAACGGGCACACGGGTAAACGCTAGCGCTACCCAGTTCGCTAGCAGTATTCGAAAAAAGGAGGAAGTCCCCCCAGGCCCCCTCACACAGCTCAGACCGACTCCCTCTACACCAGCAATTCAGCGATCTGAATGGTGTTCAACGCAGCGCCCTTACGTAGATTGTCGCCCGCCACAACAAGAACCAGACCACGGTCATCGTCGATAGTCTGATCCTGACGAATGCGCCCCACGAGGCAATCGTCGATACCCGCCGATTCCAGAGGCGTGGGCACATCGACAACCTCAACGCCCGGGGCTTTGTCCAGCAACTCGCGGGCACGTTCCGGCGTGATCGACCGGGCGAACTCGGCGTGCACCACCATAGTGTGCCCAGTGAACACCGGGATACGCACGCACGTGCCAGCTACTTTCAAATCGGGGATATTCAGAATCTTCCGAGACTCATTACGCAGCTTCTGCTCTTCATCGGTCTCATCGGAGCCATCATCAACGTAATTCCCAGCAAACGGCAACGCGTTGAACGCGATCGGCGCTACATACGGGCCGTAACCAAGCTTCTCTTCATCAATGACACGCTGGACACCGGAACCATCATGCGCGAGGTCAACGTCGTCACGCTTCTCAACGGCATCTGTCTGTTCTTTCAAGGCCTTCACGCCGGCCAAGCCCGAACCCGACACCGCCTGGTAGGAAGCCACGTGCAGGACTTTCAGGTCCGCCTCGTCGTGGAGGATCTTGAGGACAGGCATCGCTGCCATCGTGGTGCAGTTCGGGTTAGCGATAATCCCCTTGACGGCCTTGTCCTTGTCGCCGGGGTTGACCTCGGACACGATCAGCGGGACCTCGGGGTCTTTACGCCAGGCACTCGAATTATCGACGACGGTGGCGCCTGCGGCCGCAAACCGTGGCGCCTGCTCCTTCGACACCGCACCACCGGCGGAGAAAATCGCGATGTCGATACCTTTGAGGTCCTCGTCGGAGGTTGCGGCAACATCCTCGACCACGACGTCGTCGCCACGGAAAGGCAATGTTGTTCCCGCGCTTCTGGACGAAGCGAAGAAACGAACCTTATCGCACGGGAAATTGCGTTCCTCCAGGATGGAGCGCATGACGCGCCCCACTTGGCCAGTAGCTCCAACGACGGCAATGGTGGTCATCAGGTGATTCCTCCCAGACAGTACGGACCAGCCAAACAAAACAAGCCAGGCCAGGTGAAACCTAGCAGTGAAACTCCAGCTTAGCGCCCTGTTCCAGCATAGACAACGGCTTCTTCGTCGCCACCCAGCGCGAAACGCTCGTGCAAGGCGCGGGTTGCTTTCTCCAGATCCGAATCACGGATCAACACAGAAATGCGAATTTCCGACGTGGAAATGAGCTCGATGTTCACACCGGCGTCACGGAGCGCCTCACAAAAATCAGCGGTGACACCGGGGTGCGACTTCATTCCGGCACCCACCAGCGACACCTTGCCGACGTGATCGTCGAACAACACGCGCGGCTGGGCCGTCGCTGCGGACTCCGACGCCCCGGACCCCGGCTGCATCGAGGCCTTCGCCGCGTCGGCCGGTGTATCAGACACCGGCACCGTCGGATTCTCGTCCCGCGGCACTTCGCACAGCTTCTTCAGCATTTCAACCGCGCGTGAGGCGTCGGCACGAGGACAAGTAAATGTGATGTCGGTCTTGTTATCGGACAGCGACGACACATTCTGCAGCACCATATCGATGTTGATCTCTGCATCAGAGACGGCGCGGAAGATACGAGCCGCTTCCCCGGGGGTATCCGGAATACCTAAAACGGTGATTTTCGCTTCTGATTTGTCGGTGGCCACACCGGTAAGTACTGCTTCTTCCACGGGAATATCCTCCATTGAGCCGGTAACTAAAGTGCCTGGATCTGTGCTATACGATGACCGAACACGCATGGGAACATTGAACGCGCGCGCATATTCCACACTGCGCAAAACAAGGATCTTGGAGCCGACGGCGGCAAGCTCCAGCATTTCCTCAAAACTGATGGTGTCGAGCTTTCGCGCATTATGCACGATTCGTGGATCCGCTGTGTACACACCATCGACGTCGGAATAAATCTCACATTCATCCGCGTTCAATGCCGCCGCGAGAGCAACAGCGGTGGTATCCGAACCGCCGCGGCCCAGCGTCGTGACATCTTTGGTCTCACGGTTGACTCCCTGGAAGCCGGCGACCAAACAGATCTTGCCTTCATCCAGCGCTTCCTGCACACGACCCGGCGTGACATCCACAATCCGGGCATTCCCGTGGCGCTCCGTCGTCAATACCCCTGCTTGGGAGCCGGTAAAGGACTGTGCATGCGCGCCCAGGGACTCAATAGCCATGGCCACCAGCGCGTTGGAAATGCGCTCCCCCGCGGTCAGCAGCATGTCCATCTCGCGGGCGGGCGGCACGGGGTTAACCTGCGCCGCAAGGTCAAGGAACTCGTCGGTCGTGTCGCCCATTGCCGAGCACACAACAACAACGTCGTGTCCTTTTTTCTTCGTTTCGACGATGCGCTCCGCCACTCGACGAATGCGCTCGGCATTCTCAAGGGACGAACCACCGTACTTCTGGACGATTAGAGCCACCGGGTTCTGCCTTTCCTCATCCGCTCTGGGCACGTGACGGAACCATCATGAACATGAAACCATCAACAACCGACACGACACGTGTGGCCTTGAGGATACCTCAACTACCGAGCAGCTAAATTTATGGGCGATGCATAATAACGCCCTTGCTATCCTTTTCGCCCTCGCCTCCGCGCTGACAATCGCGTGGGGCACTGTCGTTCGTCACCGAATCGCAGAAGAAGTCCCCAATGACGACGACGGCGGCGCACCCATTCTAACCGTGATCACCAAACCTCTGTGGTGGGCGGGAACGTTCTGCGCGCTGGGTGGATACGGCCTGCAAGTCATCGCGTTGGCCTTCGGAACGCTGCTGGTCGTGCAGCCGATTCTGGTGTTATCGCTCATGTTTACGCTCCCGCTGTCCGCGCGGTACGACGGGCGTCGAGTGTCGTTATCGGAAATGACATGGGCAGGTTTGCTGACCGCGGCGGTGGCCGTTCTGGTGATCCTCGGCCGGCCGATCCCCGGGAATACGCACCCGTCGTTAATGACGTGGATCCTTGCCGTCGTCACAGGGATTGTGGTGCTCACGGCTATTGACCGATTTGCTTACCGGCAGATTCGGCGTGAGCAGGCGTTGCTTCTCGGGGTGGTCACGGGTGCCGTGTTTGGCTACGTCGCTGTGTTTTCCAAAGCTGCGATTGACGTTTTTGTTCAAGACGGCATCGTCGGTGGGCTTCTGGCGTGGCAAACCTATGCACTCATTATTGGAGCGACCATTGGAACGGCGGTCCAGCAGTCGTCCTTCAATGCGGGGGCGCTGAAGAATTCGTTGCCGGCGATGACCATCACGGAACCTATCGTCGCTTTTAGTTTGGGTTACATCGTGTTGGGGGAATACTTCCAGGTCCACGGCATGGGGTGGGTGGTCATGGCCATCGCTCTGGTTGTCATGATCGTGTCCACCACTGTGCTCTCGCGTAAAGGCGTCGATTAGTCGATGAGTGGGCAGCCACAAGGGGCGGATCTCATTGCCCCGTCTATTTCCCATAATCCTTCACATGCGCAGTGACCGTGCTACGGTTTTCATATGCGTTCTTTGAGCGGAACATCTAGCTGCGCGGCTCTCCTCCTTATGTGCCGCGGCGGGGCCCGGGTATAACCGATCGGCTCCCCGTCGCGGGGTTCGCTGTGCCGGTCGGGACTTGACACATATTCCGGAAACCGAAGAGGAACCGCATGTCCCCCGTTGACGAATTCATTTCCGCCCCTGCCCATATTTCTACTCCCGACGGCGACATTCCTGCCGATCAACCGTCGTGGAACAAACAGCGCCCGTCGCAGATGCCTGCCGGACGCTACCAGCCTTACTTCACCGAGGTAGAACACATCACGCTGCCCGACCGCACATGGCCGGATAAAACGATTGATCACGCCCCCGTCTGGTGTGCCGTCGATCTGCGTGACGGGAACCAAGCTCTGATCGACCCCATGAGCCCCGAGCGGAAACGTCGGATGTTCGAGTTGCTGGTCACCATGGGCTACAAAGAAATTGAAGTGGGGTTCCCCTCAGCATCGCAAACGGATTTTAACTTTGTTCGTGAAATCATCGAACAAGACATGATCCCGGACGACGTCACCATCCAGGTCTTGGTTCAGGCTCGCGAACACCTGATTCGACGCACGTTCGAAGCGTGTGAAGGCGCCAAGAACGTCATCGTCCACTTCTATAACTCAACATCTATTCTGCAAAGAGATGTTGTCTTTCGTAAGGACAAAGAAGGAATTAAAAAATTAGCGACGGATGCCGCGGAATTAATTAAATCCATCGCCACTGATTATCCGGGGACCAACTGGCGCTGGGAGTACTCCCCCGAGTCCTACACCGGCACTGAAGTAGCCTATGCCAAGGAAGTCTGCGACGCCGTCGTCGAGATCATGGATCCCACCCCGGAGAACCCCATCATCATTAATCTGCCCTCGACGGTGGAGATGACCACGCCCAACGTGTACGCGGACTCCATCGAATGGATGGACCGCAACCTGAACCGTCGCGATTCCATCATCATCTCGTTGCACCCACACAATGACCGCGGAACCGGCGTCGCCACTGCTGAATTGGGATTCATGGCCGGCGCGGACCGCATCGAGGGCTGCCTGTTTGGCAACGGTGAGCGCACAGGCAACGTGTGCCTGGTCACGCTGGGGTTGAACATGCTGACCCAGGGCGTTGATCCGCAGATCGACTTCTCCGACATCGATAAGATCCGGCACACCGTCGAATATTGCAACCAACTGCGGGTGCCTGAGCGTCACCCCTATGGCGGTGACCTGGTGTTTACCGCGTTCTCCGGATCGCACCAAGATGCCATTAATAAGGGCCTCGACGCGATGGTGGATAAGGCTGAAAAGTCGAATGCCACCGACGACACTACGGATACCGAACGCGACCGGCAGCGTATCGTCCACCGGGTGCCGTGGGAAGTGCCTTATCTGCCCATCGATCCGAAGGATGTCGGCCGCACCTACGAAGCCGTCATTCGCGTGAACTCGCAGTCCGGCAAGGGCGGCGTGTCCTACATCATGAAGACCGACCACGGGATCAACATGCCGCGCGCAGTGCAGGTTGAATTCTCTGGCGTGGTCCAAGCCGTCACCGACGCCGAGGGTGGCGAGGTCAACTCGAAGAACATGTGGGACATCTTTGCCGGCGAATACCTGGACCGAGATGACCCCATCGACGCCATCAGCATTACTGTCGACGGGGGCCAGAATGAAAACGAAGGCGCGGAAGTGTCCGCACACCTCATCATCAACGGCGAGGAACAGACGATCACCGGCCACGGCAACGGGCCGGTGGCCGCATACACGAATGCGCTGGAAAGCATCGGAATTAACGTTGAAGTGCAGGATTACTCGCAGCACTCCAGGACGTCCGGTGACGACGCGGAGGCAGCCGCCTACATCCTGGCCGATGTCGACGGGACCAAGGTGTGGGGCGTTGGCATTGCAAGCTCCATTACCTACGCGTCGCTGAAGGCCGTGACCAGCGCAGCCAACAGGGCGCGGGCTGCGGCGTAACGCTACTTCAGGAGCCGGAGTTTTTGCCCGACGCTGAGAAGCCTTCCCATGATGGCGGCATAGAGTTTGCGGCTGAGGAAACGTGGGCCACTAACCGACATGCCCCGCATCTCCACGATGGTGTGCGACTCGGTGTACTTCAGTAGTCCCTCCGCGCCATGCCTGCGGGACATCCCGGAGTCTTTGACGCCGCCGAGAGGTGCGTCGACCGTCGACCATGCTGCGGCATAGCCGTCGTTAATGTTGACCGTTCCTGCCTCAACACGACGCGCAATGTTCCACGCCGTGTCGGACGGGCCGACGATGGACGCGTTCAACCCGTAGTTCGTGTCATTTGCCCGGGCGAGCGCGTCGTCCACAGTGTTGACCCTCTCGACATAAACAACCGGGCCGAAGACTTCCTCGCGCTTGAGCCTCATGTCATCTGACACTCCCTCGAGCACGGTCGGTTCGTAGAAACACGGGCCAAGATCCGGCCGAGCGCGCCCACCTGCGAGGATGCGGGCACCCTTCTCGCGCGCGTCCTCAACAAAAGACTCCACCGTGGCGAGCTGCTCTTTACTGACCAAGGACCCCATGGTGACGGACCAATCGAAGCCCGCGCCGAGTTTCATCCGGTTGACTTCAGCGCTGAAAGCACTGACGAAGTCGTCGTAAATTTCCTGGACAACGTAGATCCTCTCGATGGACACACAGAGTTGTCCCGAGTTGGAAAAACATGCGTTCACGGCGCGCGAGGCTGCCCGGCGCGCGTCGGCATCGCCCGTAATGATCATGGGGTTTTTGCCGCCCAGTTCTGCGGAAAAGCCGACGAGACGTCGCCCTACTTGTTGGCCCAGGCGCTGGCCGGTTTTCGTCGAACCGGTGAACATGAGGTAGTCGCACGCGTCGGCAATGGCGGATCCGACGACGCGCCCTTCGCCGGTGATGATCTGGATGACGTCGGCGGGAAGTCCGGCATCCTTGAGCAGCTGTACGCAGATGAGCGAACAAAATGGTGTATCGGAGTCGGGCTTGGCTACCACCGTGTTTCCTGCGGCGATGGCTGCGATGGCATCGGATATTCCGAGGGTGAGGGGGTAATTCCATGGGGTAATTTGCCCCACCACTCCCTTCGGCGAGCGATACTCGCGCGCTCTCCCGAGCACGGGAATGCCGGCAGTCCGTCGGGCGGGACGCATTAGTTTTTCGGCCGAGTTTGCGTAATAGCGGGCGTTATTCGCCACGTCCATCACCTCGTCGAAGGCTGAGGCGCGGTCCTTCCCCGTTTCCAGCTGGATGATGTCGAGTAGGAGGTCACGTTTCTTCAACACGAGGTCGTGGAAGCGCGTGAGTATTTGTTTGCGCTGATCAAAGGGGGTCTCGCGCCATGTTTTCTGCACCTCGCGGGCGCGTCGGAAAGCGTGGGTGACGTCGTCTGTGGTGCCGATACCCACCCAGCCGACGGTGGCGCCGTCCCACGGATTCTCTACGTTGTGCCGCTTTTCGGTGGCAACACTTCCGGTGGTGGTGTTGACGGTGAGCGCACGAAGTTCCGCGGCGAGATCGTCGGGCAAAGGGCCCTGCGGCAGCCGATCCGGAAGGAACGTAGAACATTTGGGTGCAAACATATTTCGAAGTGTACGCGAGCAGCGCCCAAAAAAGGTTAGATTGATCACATGAGTACTTCACAACATAAAAATATTTTTATCTCGGGCGGGGCGTCGGGCATCGGCCGCGAAGTCGCACTCCGATTCCACAAGGAAGGCTGGATCGTCGGGGTGTACGATATCGACGCCGCTGCCCTCGAGGAACTATCCCGCGATTACCCCGACATCATCACCGGTGAACTCGATGTCACCAACTACAACCAGTGGGAAGAGGCGCTGGCAGACTTCACCGCGCACACCGGTGGGCGGCTGGATGTGCTCGATAACAACGCTGGCATCATCGGCGACCACGACATCGTCGACCAGTCCCCCGAGATCATCAAGAAGCAGTGCGATATCAACTGCACCGGCGTCATCTATGGAGCGCGCGCCGCACATCCGTACCTCTCGCGCACGCCCGGCGCGCACCTGGTGAACATGGGTTCCGCCGCGGCACTCTACGGCCAACCGCACATTACGCCGTATTCCGCGTCGAAGTTCTTCGTCACGGGGTTCACCCAGGCGCTGGACCTTGAGTGGAGAAAAAGTAAGATCCGCGTCGTCGCTCTTCAACCGCTGTGGGTACAAACCGCTCTTGCCGACGTCGATGCCGCGTCGACGAAGCGACTCGGTGTGCGGATCACGCCGGAACAAGTGGCCGAGGTTGTGTGGAAAGCTGTTCACCCCGCGAATTTCTTTGAGCGGCAGCGGCATTTTTACTCCGTGTCAGGCCTGGACCTCACGTTGCGCTATCTGATCCGCCTTGTTCCGTCATTCATTACCCGAAACGTCAACAAGTTCGTCGCCGGGTAGCATATCGGGCATGACATCGACCTCCGATCACTCTTCCACCAGCCGGGGCTCCGACGCTCGCACGTCACATTCACACGACGTCGACGCCGACCGTGGGGGGAACAACACCGGGGGTTCGCGGTCGAACGACGGGCATCGTCGTTCCCGCAATAATTCGCGTGCGCGTCGAGAGCGACGTCGGCGCCGCGCCACCTATTCCGCGCAGCACGGAAATAAGCAGCAACGTGCGAAGGATGGCTCGGGGAGCAGTACCTCGAACGAGTCTTCGAGTGGGGATAACTCCAGCTCGCAGCATGGGAGGAATAAGAATCGCCGACGGGCGCGGCGGCGGAGCAATCGGCCGGCCGCGGCGCCCAACGCCGGACAGCGCAGCCAACAGCACGAACCCAAGGACCAGCGCCCGGCGCGACAGCAGGAACAGTCGGATTCGTCGACGCGGCCGGCTCGTCGGAAGCCCTCGTCGGGCACGCAGCCATCGTCCGTAACCCGTGCGCCCGCAACGCGAAAGTCTGGAACACGTGCGCCTGCAACCCCAGGCCCGCGCCGTGGTCACCGAGGATTGACGGCCGAAGGTGTCATCACGAACCCGGACAAGGACAAATACAACGCCGGAAACACCCACGTGCGCTCACCGCGGGAACCCATCCCGTCCATCGAGGACGCGCCGATGGTGGCCGTCGTTCTACGCACAACTAACATCCACCCGTCGACCGGCCGCATGCTGGCCCTCGACGCCGCATTTTTCGACGCCGACGGCCTGCCTGTCTCCAACTGGCAACGAGTCTTCAACACTGACGCCGACCCCGGCCCCCTCCACCTCTTCGGCCTCGCCCCCGATGCTTTCCGCACAGCCCCGCGCTTCAGCTCCACGCTCCGGCAAATCGATCGCGTTATCGACGGCCGCGTCCTGATCGTCCACGACACCGCCACCACCTGGGGTTTCATCGCGCAGGAGGCACGCCGGACGGTCCGTTCCGCGTCGGCAAAAAACCGTCGCCAGCGCAGGCGTCGCCATAATGGGCACGTCCCCCGCCCAGTATCGATCATCGACACACAAGCGACGGCCCGGCGGCAGGGGCTGCCCATCGCCGAAACTCGCCTGCGGGGCATTGCGGCCGCTTACAATCTTGTCGACGACACACTTCCGGCGACCACAGTGCTGGACATGGGCTCCTCACCCGATGCGTACACGACGCTTCCCGGCGTTGGGGCCGAGGCATCTGAGCTGCGACGGAGCATCGACCCCCTGCAGCTTCTCCAGGCCGACGCTGTTCTGGTGGGTGAGCTGGCCATGGAACAGCTTGATCGCGCCGGGATCGAGCCCATCAGCGCTGCGGCGTTTGCGTTGCACGAAGCGCGCGAGCGTCGTGGGGATGACCGTAGCGACTCGGGACGTAGCGACGACCACCGCGACGACGAAGATCACAGCGACGAGACCGGCGTCGGCAAGAAGGATAACGAGCGTCCAGACGATGCTCCTACCCCGCTGGTGTGGGCGGATGATGATGCCTGGGACAACGTCGATAAGCGTGATCCGCATGACCTGCGGGCGGATCGAGTAGGGCTGCAGCGCTCGGCAATACGAATTGATGCGGCATTAGCCCCGGTCATTGCGCCTAACCCGGGTGTGTGGTCGCCCGGTCAGAAATTGAAGCGCGGGATGGTTTTCACGGTCGCTCCCGAAGTGGATATGAATCCTGATGATCTGATCGAGGCGGCCGTGCGGGCTGGGCTGACTTATTCCGAAAAGCTAACCCGGGAGACGTCGTTGGTCGTGTTCAATGGCACGGGCCACGGATTAGAGCACGATGGGGCTCCTCATGAGGGACGCGCCTTGCACGCACACAGGAAGGGCATTCCCCTGGTTCGCGACACCGAGTTTATGCGTCTGGCCGAGGAGGCTACCGACGCCGAGCAGCGCTAAACCGCGCAGCTATAAACCGCGCCCGAACAGCCATAACTCACACTCCCGGCAGGACAAGCGACCCCGAAAAGGATTCACAATACTCCCGGACTGAAGTGGCATGTGTCCGGGAGCCACGTATTCTAGGACAATGACCGAAAACTCGGATTCCACTCGTTCTGGCGTACGGGAACGCGCCGTGAGCTCGCTGCACGCGTTCCGTCGGCGCGCTGACCAGGTACTCCGCTCCAGCGCGGATAGTGTCAGTGACTCCTTGGAGGCTCGGATCACGAGCGTGACCAGCGATACTCCGAAGGCCCAGCTCAACACTCAGGGTCGGGCTGCTCTTGCTCTTGCCGACGCAGCTACCTGGGCCTCGAAGAAAACGGGCCGTGGCTCAGGCGGGATGATCGGCGGGATGATTGCCGCAGCGATTGATCCGATGATCATGGGCCGGATCAACGCGGGGCGCCCCATCGCGTTGGTGACGGGAACGAACGGTAAGTCCACAACGACTCGGATGCTGGCCGCTGCCGCACGCACCGCTTTCACCACCGCCACCAATGAGGGCGGGGACAACATGGACGCGGGCGTCGTCTCGGCGCTGCGTGCAGGTGGCGATTATGACGTCGCCACGTTGGAAGTCGATGAAATGCACGTGCCGGCCATTGCCGACAAGCTGGATCCGCAGGTGCTGGTTCTTCTCAATTTGAGCCGTGACCAGCTGGATCGCGTGGGAGAGATCAACAGTATTGAGCGGGCGCTGCGGGGGGCGGTGAATAAGCACCCCAACATGACGGTGGTGGCTAACTGCGACGATGTCATGGTGACCTCGGCTGCGTGGGATAGCCCGAACGTGGTGTGGGTGTCAGCTGGCTTGGGTTGGCAGGGTGAATCGACATCGTGCCCGCGTACGGGTGGTGCGATTATTCGCCGCGAGGTGTCGGACGAGTCGGATTCGACCAACCATGTTGAGTGGTACGCGGCGAAGCCCCTGCCCGATGGCTCCGAGTTCCGACGCCCCTCCCCGGATTATTCAATGACGCCCGACGGGCTGCGTATTGATTCTGCGTCCGCGGCAAAGGCGACGGGTTTGCCGGCGGGAACTGTTCTGCCCTTGACTTTGTCGCTGCCTGGAGACGCGAACCGTGGCAACGCAGCCCAAGCAGTGGTGGCCGCGTTGGCCTTGGGCGCGGATGTGAAGAAAGGCCTGGCGGCGACCGAAAACGTGCAGTCCGTGGCTGGCCGTTATTCCACGGTGTCGTATGCCGGGCGCGACGTTCATCTGTTGCTCGCTAAGAATCCTGCCGGTTGGCAAGAGGCGCTGAGCATGGTTGATCGGTCCGCGGATGGCCTGGTCATTGCCACAAATGGGCAGGTCGCCGACGGTGTAGACCTGTCCTGGCTATGGGACGTTCGGTTTGAGAATCTCGACGAGTTAGCCGTAGTTGCCGCCGGTGAACGCGGTGCTGACCTGGCCGTTCGACTCGGATACGCCGGCGTCCGCCACCAACTGGTGAAGGATGCACTGGAAGCGATCAAAACGTGCCCGCCGGGTCGAGTGGAAGTGCTGGCCAACTACACGGCCTTCCGCGACCTCAAGCGCGCCCTTGACCGGGCCGTCGCCAAGGAGTCGAAGCAGAACACCGCAGACAAGGAGGACACCGATGCCCGCTAAATCCCACGCTGTGTCTTCGCCGTCAGGGTCGCGGCGGTCGTCATCGCAGTTCCAGATCGGCCTGATTTTGCCCGATGTGTTGGGCACCTATGGCGACGACGGCAACGCGCTGATTGTGCGCCAACGCCTGCGCCTCCGCGGGGTGGCGGCGGAGATTGTTCCGATTCATCTCGGCGACCCCGTGCCGGACAGTTTGGATTTGTACACCGTCGGCGGTGGTGAAGATACAGCCCAGATTCTTGCTTCCGAGCATCTTCGTGCCGACGGGGGAATTATTCGCGCCGCGAACAAAGGTACCCCGATTCTTGCTATTTGCGCTGGTCTACAGGTGTTTGGGCAATCCTTCCGCGCGTCCGGTTCCATGGTGGATGGCCTTGGGCTGCTGGATGCGACGACGTCGAGCCTGAAGGTCCGCATGATCGGTGAGCTTCGCTCGGAGCCGCTTCAGGCTGAGCAGCAGGACGCAGGATCATCACAGGACGCGACGTCGGTACGCACCGATGACTTCACGCGCGGGCTGACTGACCAGCTCACTGGTTTTGCGAACCACATGGGTGCGACGATTTTGGGCCCGGATGCACGCCCGTTGGGACGTGTGCTTCACGGGACCGGTAACTGTGACGCGTATGGCGCAGAGGCGGTCCACCTTGAGGGTGATGAGGCTGATTATCAGACCTCTGCCGAAGGGGCCGTCCAAGGATCGATTATTGCGACGTACATGCATGGCCCGGCGCTAGCGAGGAATCCGCAGCTTGCCGACGTGCTTATCGCTCGGGCGTTGGGTGTGGAGGTTGATGATCTCCCACCGCTGGGTGATGACATCGATCCGTCGATTCGTGGTGGCCTGGATAGCCTGGATATGGGGTCGAGGCATCTCGAATTAGCTAGGGAATTAAACAATGAAGTGTCGCAGCTTCGCCGGGAGCGCATAGACTTTACGTCATGACTTTGCGTGACCATCTCCGCCCCTCTGCTCTTTTCGGTGATTCCGCCCTTGGCACTACCGCCCGATCTGCGGCGGAAGGATTATCCAGTGCCGCCGTGTCTGGTGTCTCTCGAGTGGGCAGCCATATCGGGGTTGATCCCGATGTCGTTCCGGGGCCGCGGGGTGGTCTTCCTCCGGAGGAGTTAACTGCAGCGCACTGGGGTAATGGGTCCCGGCGCGTCATCGACCCTATTGGGTGGTTTGAACACCAAAAAGGTATCGATGAGCTTCAGAAATCTTTTGACGCTATTCCGTCAGAAGCCCAGGTGAGGTTGGCGAAGAAAACGTCAAACCTTTTCCGCTCTCGAACGGCAACAAAGACACCCGGTTTGAACGTCGAGGGGCTTGGCCGCGTCATTGCCGTGGATACAAAAGCACAGACTGCCGACGTTCAAGGCATGTGCACATATGAAAACCTTGTGGATACCTTACTTCCGTTTGGTTTCGCGCCCTATGTTGTGCCGGAGTTGAAGACCATCACATTGGGCGGCGCTATTACCGGCATGGGCGTGGAGTCCAGCTGTTTCCGCAATGGTCTGCCCCACGAATCCGTCATAGAGATGGATATTTTGACTGGCACGGGCGATATTGTCACCTGTAGTCCCGTCGAAAATGTTGATCTTTTCCGTGCTTATCCCAATTCGTATGGTTCATTAGGTTATGCGGTTCGGATCAAAATAAAGATTGAGAAAATTAAGCCGTTCGTGGAGCTTAGGCATGTTCGTTTTCACGACCTCACCTCTATTGCCGCGGCGATTGACAGCATTGTGTCCAGCCACGAGTACGACGGCGAGCCTGTCGATCATTTAGATGGTGTGGTGTTTTCCCCTACCGAGGGCTATTTGGTCTTGGGTCGGCAATCGGCGGAGATTCCGCCTCGAGTGTCCGATTACACGGGTGAGCACATTTATTACCGCTCTCTGCAGCACCCCGAGGGCACGACTCGCGACACGCTGACCACGCACGATTATCTGTGGCGGTGGGATACGGACTGGTTCTGGTGTTCGCGCGCGTTTGGTGCGCAGAATCCCACGATCCGTCGGATGTGGCCTGATGGGCTGTTGCGGTCGTCGTTCTATTGGAAGATCGTGGGCGCCGACAAGCGATGGGATTTGGCGGACCGGATTGAGGCTCACCATGGCCGTCCCGCCCGTGAGCGCGTTGTTCAGGATGTCGAAGTGACGACGGATAAGGTTCCGGAGTTCCTGGAGTGGTTCTTCCAGGCCAGCGAGATCCAGCCAGTGTGGTTGTGCCCAATCAAGCTGGCGGAAGAGTCGTCATCGTTGACGACCCGCGGCAATGTGTTGTCCTCCGATGTCGCTCTGGCTGACGGCGCTGGCTCCCATCCGTGGCCGCTGTACCCGTTGTCCGTGGGTGATGTGTGGGTCAATATCGGCTTTTGGTCCTCGGTGCCCGTGGATTTGACGGATGATCCGCAACCCGGCGCATTTAATCGTGTTATTGAAAGAAAGATTCGCGACTTGGGCGGGCATAAGTCACTCTATTCCGAGGCTTTTTATTCGAAAGAGGAATTTTCCGCTCTTTATGGAGGCAGTATTCCAGAGCTGGTGAAGAACATTTATGACCCGAACCATCGTTTCCCCGGTCTTTTCGACAAAGCAGTAGGCGGAAAATAAGCGAATTCCGCCCGACGTGGTGAGGGAAGCGCTCAGTACTACTATGGTTGTAACTATTTGCGACGCGATGACGCTACCGACACACGAGGTCATTAGGCCAGTACCTGCCGTGTAGCGCCATTGCGCCAGCCGAATACCTGAGGACGAAGAGAAAAGAGTCGGGCGCATTGAGTATGACTGTCGCAGATATCATCGCATCTATTACGAAAGGGCCGCTGCCATTCAAGGTGGAGGCTTATGACGGAAGCTCCATTGGTTCGGGCGATATTACTGTCCGTCTGGAAAACGAGGATGCTCTGGCCTATATCGCGACGGCACCGGGCGATTTAGGACTTGCCCGCGCTTATGTGACGGGCGCATTGACTGTTGAGGGCAAAGGATCTCATCCTGCCCATCCGTATGTCCTTTTCGACGATTTACAAAAGGCGTATTCGACGATTTCGATCTCTAAGAATCCTCGTGTGATTGCCAAACTGATCCGTGAGTTACGCAATCATCACGCTTTCCGACGCCTTCCCATCCCCCACCAGGAAGTTATTCCTGGATGGCACAAGGCTCTTCGCGGTGCGATGGAGGGAGTGGCGAAGTCGACTCGTCGGCACTCTAAGGCTCGCGATGCACAAGCGATTAGTCATCATTATGACGTCTCGAATAGCTTTTACGAGCATTTCTTAGGGCCATCCATGACGTACACCTGTGCGTGCTACCCCACTGAAAATGCGACGTTGGAAGAGGCCCAAGAAAACAAATACCGGTTGGTGTTTGACAAGTTGCGGCTGAAAGAGGGCGATCGCCTTCTTGATGTCGGCTGTGGTTGGGGCGGAATGGTTCGCTATGCCGCCAAGCGTGGGGTTCATGCGTTGGGCGTGACGCTGTCTCATGCGCAGGCTGAGTGGGCGAATGAAGAAATTAAGCGCCAGGGCCTGGAGGAATTCGCCGAGGTCCGCTACCAGGATTATCGCGATGTGCCAGAAAGCGATTTCGACGCTGTTTCTGCTATCGGCATTTTGGAGCACATTGGTCCGAAGAATTATCGATCATTCTTTAGCTTCCTTTATGGCAAATTGCGGCCTGAGGGAATGATCCTTAACCACTGCATTACCCGGCCACATAACCGCCCGACGCGAACAGGGCAGTTCATTGGACGCTACATTTTCCCCGACGGTGAGCTCACCGGCGCGGGCACCATCATTACCCGCATGCAGGACGTCGGTTTTGATGTTGTTCATGAGGAAGATCTGCGGCCACATTATGCCCATACGCTGCGTGATTGGTGCCTGAATCTTCAAAAGAATTGGGACGAGGCCAGCACGTTGGTGGAGCCGTCCACGGCGCGTTTGTTCGGTCTGTATATGGCCGGTTCCGAGTGGGGCTTCGACCACAACATCATTCAGCTCCACCAGGTGTTGGGACAGAAACTTCCCGACGATGGAACGTGGAATCTTCCGCTGCGCCCCTGGTGGAAAGCGTAGCTAGCGGACGTAGCTATTAGTACAGTTAATCGTCATGGTGAAAATTCCCGGACTTGCCCGCCACGCAACCAGCATGGTCGGTGCTGACCCGACGATCATGTCGGCCCTGATCAGCACCCCATTGACCAAGTTGATTCGGCCCGCGTCCCACCCCATGACGGTGGGCGAGATTATCGACGCCATCGCTGATTTCCCCATTCGTGTGACCGCTTTTGACGGTTCCTCTGCTGGTGGGACGAATGGCGCAGCGACTTCGGCGGACGCTTCCGGCGATATGGGAATCCACATCACCAAAGACGGCTTAGCCTATATCGCGACGGCTCCCGGTGAATTAGGCCTTGCCCGCGCGTATTTAACCGATAATTTGCGGGTGAGCGGCACCCATCCTGCGAACCCCTATGACTTGTTCGGGGTATTGCGGACTGTTCGTCTAAAAAAGCTATCGCCGTCCACGGTCCGCCGGATTATCGGTTCCTTGGCGGCAATGGATGCCTTCCGGAATTTGCCCCAACCTCCGCAGGAAATGGTCCCATTTTGGCAACGCGCTATCGACGGCCTATCCCGACATTCTCAGCAACGCGACGCAGAATCAATTAGCCACCATTATGACGTCTCGAATAGGTTTTATGAACTCTTTTTAGGGCCGTCGATGACCTATACCTGCGCTTATTATCCCGATCCCTCCGCCACCCTGGAGGAAGCGCAAGAAAATAAATACCGCCTTATTTTCGATAAATTACGCCTACAACCAGGGGATACGCTTCTTGATGTTGGATGCGGTTGGGGCGGAATGGTTCGCTACGCCGCCCGCCACGGAGTCAAGGCGATCGGGGCAACCTTGTCCCGGGAACAAGCCGAGTGGGCTAATGAAGAGATTGCTCGTCAGGGGCTTAGTGACCGTGCTGAGGTGCGGTTCCAAGACTATCGAGATATTCCAGAAACAGATTTCGATGCCATTTCAGCTATCGGCATTCTGGAACACATCGGTACGGCTAATTACCACGATTTCTTTTCATTTCTTTTCAACAAGCTTCGCCCGGGCGGATTGATACTCAACCACTGCATTACTCGCCCGATTAATGAAGCCAAGACCAATGCTGGCCCGTTCCTTGATCGCTATATTTTCCCCGACGGAGAACTGCACTGTTCAGGAAATATCATTGCGAATATGCAGGGTGCAGGCTTTGAAGTGATGCACGAGGAAAACTTACGTCCTCACTACGCCCGTACCCTCAAAGCATGGTGCAACAACTTGGAAGAGAATTGGGATGCTGCCTGCGAAGAAGTAAGTGAAGCTACGGCCAAGCTCTATGGGGTGTATATGGCTGGGTCTGCGTGGGGATTCGACCACAATATTGTGCAGCTGCACCAAGCGTTGGGCGTGAAACCGCTTCAAGACGGAACGATGGCAGTTCCCGAGCACCAATGGTGGGAGAGCTAGCGGATTCCGCGCGCTGACCACAGCCGAAACGTGCCCATGCCACTGAGCTTCGTAACCGTGGGCGTGCCGTTGCTACTCTTGCTGTCATGACTGAATCCCCTACCGTAGCGGGCTCACGTGCCACCGATACGTCATTCGACGTCATTAATTCCGCGGGGAAAGCACGTGCCGGAGTGATCCATACTCCTCACGGCGATATTCCCACGCCAGCTTTTATTCCTGTGGCAACTAAAGCAACGGTAAAAATGCTCACTCCAGAGCAAATCAGAGCAACCGGTGCTCAAGCGATCCTCTCAAACGCTTACCACCTTTATCTTCAGCCCGGGCCCGAGCTGGTCGATGAGGCCGGTGGCGTCGCCAAGTTTGAGAATTGGCATGGCCCGACGTACACCGATTCTGGTGGATTTCAGGTGATGAGCTTGGGCGTCGGGTTTAAAAAGGTGTTAGCCATGGACACCAAGGATATTAAACCCGAGGATGTAAAAGCCCGGCATAAAGAGCGTTACGCTCATGTCGATGAGGATGGCGTTAATTTCCGCAGCGTTATTAATGGGTCCAAGCATCGCTTTACACCCGAAAAATCGATGCAAATCCAACATGGATTAGGCGCCGATATTATGTTCGCGTTTGATGAGCTGACGACGCTCATGGATTCGCGGGAATATCAAGAGGAGTCGGTGGAGCGAACCCGGCGTTGGGCTCAGCGGTGTCTCGAGGAACATAACCGGCTGACGGAGACCCGCGCCGGTAAGCCACTTCAATCCTTGTGGGGTGTGGTTCAGGGCGCCCAATATGAAGATTTACGACGCCACGCTGCGCAATCATTGGTCGATATGTCGGACCAGTTCGAGGCTGAGGGCCGTCGTGGATTCGGTGGTTTCGGAATCGGTGGCGCTCTGGAGAAAAGTGCGTTGGGAACCATCGTCGGATGGGTCACTGACGTGTTGCCAGAGAATAAACCACGCCATTTATTAGGAATTAGCGAGCCCGATGATTTATTCACCGCCATAGAGGCCGGGGCAGATACTTTTGATTGCGTTTCCCCCACCCGGCTGGGCCGGCGCGGAGGCGTTTACACGTTAGACGGCCGATTGAGCTTGAAGACAGCACGGTTTACCCGCGATTTCCGTCCTATAGATGATGAAATAGAAGGGTATGTAAGCCAGTATTCTCGCGCGTATATTCACCATTTGCTCAAAGCTAAAGAGTTTTTAGCGGGAACTCTGTGCAGTATTCATAACATTCAATTCATTGTGTCACTGGTGCATAATGCGCGGCAAGCTCTTATCGAGGGCCGTTTCCACGAATACCGCGATGAATTTCTCGGTCGGTATTATGCCAATGGTGGGCGCGCACCAGAGTGGAAATAGCGGAAAACAGAAATAGCGATACACAGTGGGTATAGCACGGGAACACACGCAAGCGCCGGGGGCCGACTCAATACCTAAGGCGCACTCAACACCTGAAGAGCCCTCAAAACTTGGCGCGGGGCGTTTCGCCCCAAGTCCGTCCGGAGATTTTCACCTCGGGAACCTGCGTACATACACCCTGGCCTGGCTTTTCGCGCATTCAACGGGCCGGCGCATGCTGTACCGCATCGAGGACATCGACCAACAGCGCTCCCACGACAGCGCCGCACTCGACCAGATGGAGGATCTTGCCTCCTTCGGCATGGATTGGGACAGCGAGCCCATCAAACAATCTGATCGCTTTCCTCTGTACGACGAGGCCCTCCACTGGCTAGCCGAACGCGGCTGGGTTTATGAATGCTACTGCTCGCGGAAAGATATACGGGAAGCATCGCGCGCGCCACATGTGGCACCCGGAATGTACCCCGGGACGTGCAGAAACCTTACCGACGAAGAACGCCACGAGCAGTGCGCCAAACTTGCTGAACAAGGGCGTAAACCAGCAATTCGTTTCAACGCCCACGCGGCGTACGAGGCCGTCGTGGGTAATGATTACGCCACGAACGGTAGTCACACCACCGCCCCAGGGCTCTGGACTATTCACGAAGATTTCGCCACGTACGGTCAGCAGCTCGATTCCGCACCATCGTCCGATTCCACACAATCTAGTGTTCCCAGCGGTTATTCAGGCCCGGTCGATGACATCGTCCTTCACCGCGGGGACGGCAATTGGGCGTACAACCTGGCCGTCGTCGTCGATGACCTCACCATGGGCGTTGACCAGATCACGCGCGGTGATGACCTTCTCTCCTCCGCGCCCGCCCAAAACTTCCTGGCCACGGCTTTGCACCCGTGGGCTACTCACACCTCCGCCACTACCTCCGCCACTACCTCCGCCACGCCGGCTGTTCATCCCACGCGCTGGAGGTACAACCACGTGCCCCTCGTCGTCACGAAGCAAGAAATGAAAGGCCATGAGAACACCGATCACCAGCTCAAACGCTTAGCGAAGCGCGACGGTGCGGTCACGGTGCGTGAGCTTGGCCACGACACGGCATGGGCGTGGGTGGCGCGGTCCCTCGGCCACTCGGAGTGTGCGTCGGCACCCGAACTTTTGCAGGTCATCGACCTCGAAGCGATGTCGCATGAACCCGTCGTCTGGACGCCTCCGCAATAAAACAGCAATAAGACAGCTGCAATAATGCAGCAATAAGGTTCACCTACCCCGCGCCGGTATAGGCGGTATAGCCGGTAAAGAACGCGGCCACAGCGGGGGTAACCGTCGTGACTGTATGACCGTCGTTCACGTGCACGATTTACCGCTCACTCCAACGGATGAGCCAATGTCGGGGGTGAAAATACGGGAGGAAGCCCCAGCCATGCGTGGGTTATGTCCGGTTCATGAGTACGGTTAGGTGTGATCCTCGGCTCCTACGCGGCATTAAGTGAGCCGAACCACATATCGACAAGGAACGACTATGGACCTTTCAGTGCCTCTCCATATTGTCGTCATGGGGGTTAGTGGCAGTGGGAAAACGTCCGTTGCCCAGCATCTCCATGATTCGACCGGCTTCCCTTACGCGGAGGCCGATGATTTTCACCCGCAATCGAATATCCAGAAAATGGAATCTGGGATTCCGCTTACCGACGACGACCGCTGGCCGTGGCTGCGGGCCCTCCGGGATTGGATGTCTGAGCACGGCGACGCCGGCGAGTCAACCGTCGTGACCTGCTCTGCCCTGAAACGCGCCTATCGTGATTTGCTCAGCGAGGCCCACGGCAATGTGCTCTTCGTACACCTCGATGGCCCGATGGAACTCATCGCGAACAGGATGGAATTGCGGTCGGGCCACTTTATGCCCCGCTCGCTGCTGCCATCGCAGTTCGACACGCTGGAAACGCTGGAGGGCGACGAGAACGGGATCACCCTCGACATTTCCCAAACCATTGAGGAACTGGACAAACAGGTGCTGGCCATTGCTCAGCGAAGTGCCGACGCCGGAGGTCACGTGTGATGCTCACTCCGCTCGCAGCTGACTCCACCGTCACTGTGCACGCCTCCCACGGGCAGCTCATCATGGCAGCGTGCGTGAGCATTGCGCTCATTATTGTGCTGATCACGTGGCTGAAACTGCACCCGTTTTTGTCGCTGCTGGTCGGCTCTGGGGCGCTGGCGCTCCTGGCGGGTATCACGCTAACTGATACCTTCACCGCTTTTTCGTCGGGAATGGGGTCGACGGTCGGCGGCGTCGGGGTTCTGATCGCGCTCGGTGCGATTATTGGCGCGCTGCTCGTTGAGACCGGCGCGGCGGATGAAATTGTTGACACATTCCTCGAACACACCTCTGAGCACCGCCTCCCCTGGGTGATGGCGACGCTGGCGTTCCTGATTGGTATTCCGCTGTTCTTCGAGGTCGGCCTGGTTCTGCTCATTCCCGTAGTGATGCTGGTGGCGAGGCGTGTTCACGCCCCGGTGGTGTTATTGGGCATCCCCGCGCTCGCTGGGTTGTCAGCTTTGCACGGTTTGATTCCACCGCACCCCGGTCCCTTGATTGCCATCGATTCGCTGTCCGCCAACCTCGGGCTGACCTTGGGTCTTGGGCTGATCGTCGCCATCCCGACGGTCATTATCTCTGGCCCGATTTCCGCGAGGTTCATGGCGAAGTGGGTTCCCGTGCCGGCGCCGGACACGTTCGACACGGATAAAAATATTCCGCGCGAGTCCCGCCCCTCGTTTGGCGTCGGTATTTCCGTTATTTTACTTCCCGTGGTGTTGATGCTGGCCAGGACCGTCGAGGAAACCATCGGCATCGACAAAGGAAGCGCATTTGGCAATGCCCTCGACTTTGTCGGCGAGCCCCTGGTTGCCCTGCTCATTACGACGTTTTACGCGATGATCATGCTGGGGCTGCGCACCGGACATTCATTGAAAGAAACATCCGACGTCGCCGGCGGTTCCTTCGGGCCCATCGCGGGGATTCTTTTGATCGTGGGAGCCGGTGGCGGTTTCAAAGAAACGCTGGTCGAAACGGGTGTGGCGACGGTCATCGGCGATTGGATCCACGGTGTGGGGCTCTCCCCCATCCTGGCCGGGTGGCTGGTCGCCGTGGCGATTCGGTTAGCTACCGGTTCAGCAACCGTGTCGACGATTACCACCGCCGGAATCATGGCACCCGCAGCCGCCAACCTGACCGACACGCACACGGCCCTGCTCGTGCTGGCGATTGGCGTCGGCTCGGTGTTCCTCTCACACGTGAACGACGCCGGGTTCTGGCTGGTCAAAGAGTACTTCGGTATGACCGTCGGGCAGACATTCAAAACCTGGTCGCTTATGGAGACGATCCTCTCGGTGACGGGGCTGGTTTCGATTATGCTGCTCAGCCTGGTTATTTGACGTTATGTGACCTCGGCGAGTTTGCGCTTTCGCCGGGGTTATTTTCTCTACGGCGTTATCCGTTTTCGTTGTCGTCATCGCCCTCGGTGCTCGCACCTCGATGGTCGACATACCAATCCGTCAAGGACGGATCGTCACTATGAAACTCGGCACCCGCCCCCTGCTCCGACGGAACACGCGAGGTGCCGAACACGAAATCATCCCCATACATGTCGATGCCGCGATGCACACCACGCGAAATGGCTTCGCGCGCGTAGGTGCGTCGAATCATGTACGGATCCTGACGCAGGTCCTTCGCCCACGCAATCATGATCCCGATGACAATGAACACGAACGGGAACGCGCTGGTCACCATGATTGACTGCAATCCCGACAGCGCATCTTGACCACCGGCCAGCAGCAGGAAGATCGCGATAAGCCCCAGGGTAACGCCCCACATGATCGTGATCGGAGTGGACGGCAAGGCTCGCCCCGACTGAGACATCGACCCCACCACGTTGGTGGCGGAATCAGCAGCCGTCGTAAAGAAGATCACGACCGCAATAAGAACAACGGTCGATGTTATGGGTGTCAAAGGAAGATTATCCAGCAGATCGAACATCACGTTTTCGCCCGAGCCTTTAACCTCAAGACCAGGGCCCTTCATGTTCATCCACATCGCGGTGCCGCCATAAATCGTGTACCACGCGGTGGAAATGAGCGCAGGGACAAAAATCACCACAGTGGTGAATTGGCGCAGCGTTCGTCCTTTCGAAATTTTTGCAATAAACATTCCGACGAAGGGCGACCAGGACACCCACCACGCCCAATACATCGTGGTCCACGACGTCAAGAATTCTTTCTCGGCATCGCCTTGGCTCGGCGAGATGGACATCATCGCCGTGAAGTTTTGGCACAGCGCGTAAATAGACGTCGGGAAAAGATCCAGAATGAACAAGGTGGGGCCGGTGATTAATGCGAAAGCAGCCAATGCCACCACAATGATCATGTTTGCGTTCGATAGCATCCGGATTCCGCGTTTAATTCCGCTTACTGCAGAGAAAATAAACACCACGGTAAGAAGAACCATCGCCCCAATCAGGAAAGCGTTGCCGTGAATTTCTTTTCCTGTTAATAGCGACGTTCCTGTGCGGATTTGTAGGGCGCCGATGCCGAGGGAAATCGCCGTTCCAAAGAGAGTGACAAGGACGGCGAAAATATCAATAATTCCTCCCAGAATTTTGTGCGTTCCGTCGGGGAAGACAGGCTCGAAAATGGAGGAAATGAGTGAGAGGCGACCGCGTCGGTACGACGAGTACGCGATGGCACCGCCGACGAAGGCATAAATCGCCCACGCCAAACTGGCCTGGTGCAGGATCGTCGCTGACATCGACGGCAACACCGCGGCCATCGTGCCGGACTTGGCGTCGGTGGCGGGCGTCGGGTCGAGCAAATGCGTCAGTGGTTCCAGCGGCCCGTAGAAAATCAAGCCGATGCCGAGGCCCGCAGCAAAGAGCATGGCGATCCACGATCCGGTGGAATAATCCGGGCGGGAATCGTCAGCACCCAATTTGATGTTCCCGGTGGGGCCGTACCCCACGATCAGCATGAAAAGAAGGACCGCGATCATGAGGCCGCCCAGCAGCCACGCGAAGTGAGTAGTGATCCATTCTTGCATGTCAGCGCCGACGACGCTGATGCTCCCCGGCGCGACGGCCGCCCAGAGGACCACCGCCACGGCCACAGTGAGCGCGACAACGAACACGGTTTTGTTGGTGGGGAATTTCCGGTCCGTGTCTTCGACGCTGAGGCCGGGGATGAGCCCGGGGTGCAGACGAGGTTCCGGGTTGACGGCTCGCTTAAGCGCCTGGGCGACCTGTTGTGGAGTGCCGCGGCGCGGATGCGGTGATTCTGCAGAGTGCTGGCGGGGTGAGGAACCGGACTGATCCGGCGGGGAGCTATGAGATGAGGCTGGCACAGCGTGAGCCCTTCGTAGTTCGACGGAGGTGTAACCCTCCCTTGCCATCTAATAACGGTATAGCTATTGGCGTCTTAAGTCAGTTTTCCGGCTGATATGTATTTCGACTTCCTGTATGTGTGTCGAGTTTTGGGTTATACGACAAAAGTGTGTCCGCGTGCTGGAAAACTGCGGGGGCATATAGGGGTCGGTTGTGAAAACTGTGGGGGGATATGGGCGAAAAATGGCCGAAAATTGGCCGTATCCCCCCGCACTTTTATTTTGGGCCGAATATTCCCCCGCACTTTTCGGGCTCTAGGTGTCGCTTTCCCTCAGTTTTCCGCCTACCGGCTCCTTGTGCCGTGCGTCGGTGCGTCGCGCCCCAGGATTTTTCCGGACCGCCTGTCGTATTACCTCGAGTTTCTGGCGAATGTGTATAGCGAGCGAATCGAAATCGAATCGAAAATGTATCTCGGTCGAGCCGGCCGGAGTTTCAAAAACTAGAGTCGTTCCCATGAGTACAGATGGAAATAGGGAGCCGTCATTAGGGGGAACGGCCGCCATTGACCAGAGCACCGTTAACGGGAGCAGCGCCGTTGACGGAGAGAACCCCTCGGTCGCGGGATCAACAATCCTGGCGATTACTGCGTGCCCGACGGGGATCGCGCACACGTACATGGCCGCGGAGAAACTCGAGGCTGCGGCCAAGGAGGCTGGCACGACGATCAAGGTGGAGACTCACGGATCGATCGGCGTCGATAATGCTTTTTCTCATGCGGATATCGCGGCGGCGGATGCCGTGATTATTGCGGCGGATATTGCGATTGACAAAGAGCGGTTTGTGAATAAACGGCTGGTCACGGCGGGTGTTGATGCCGCGATCAGCCATCCTGAAGATCTTCTTCGGCGCGCGCTGGTCGCTCCGCGGTGGGGTCAGCATGGCAAGGAGAACCAGGGTGGCGACGGTGACCATGGCGCGGGAACCGGTGGTCGGGGAGGTTCCGGGTGCCTCTCCCCCGACGCCGATGGAACGTCGATGAACGGATCGGCGAGTGGATCGATGAGCGGCGAATCATTGAACCCCGCAACAGTGATCTATCGAGCCTTGATGGCTGGGGTATCGCGCATGATCCCCTTCGTGGTGACGGGCGGGTTGCTCATCGCCGTGGCGTTGTCCTTGGGTGGCCACCCAACATCGGAAGGTATGCAAATACCAAAGGACAGCTTTTGGTACGACATTAATCAGCTGGGCACACTAGCGTTCAGCCTGATGGTGCCGGTGTTATCGGCCTATATCGCGGAAGGAATTGCGGACCGGTCTGCGTTGGCACCCGGTTTTATTACCGGCATGGTCGCTGTAACCGGTTCACTGTATGGCTCCGAGGCGGGCACTGGATTTATTGGTGGCATTGTCACGGGTATTTTGTCCGGCTACGTAGCTTTGGCTATTCGAAAAATTCCCGTTAATAAGTATGTGGCCCCTATTTGGCCGATTATTGTCATTCCGATTGTGACCACACTCATTGTCGGCCTGCTTGTTATTTATGTCATTGGCGCGCCGATTGCATCGCTTTTCGACGACCTGACGCACTGGCTAGCCAGCATGAATGGGACGTCGTCTGTGGTGCTGGGTGCTGTCTTGGGTGCAATGATCGCTTTTGACATGGGTGGCCCGTTTAATAAAACGGCATTTCTTTTCGGTGGCGGTTTAATTGCTGCCGGCAATGCTGCACCAATGGGGATGAACGCCGCGGCTATTGCAGTCCCGCCACTGGCAATGGGCATTATTACTTTTATTCGCCGACAATGGTTTACTAAGCCTGAAAAAGATGCTGGCATAGCTGCCCTAATCATGGGATGTTTTGGTATTACCGAGGGCGCTATTCCTTTTGCAGCGGCTCGTCCGTTTCAGGTTATTCCGGCCAATGTTATTGGCGGGGCCGTCGCGGGAGCTCTCGCCGGTTTATGGGGTGTGAAAGATAACGTCATGCACGGCGGACCTATCGTTGCCGTGCTGGGAGCTATCGACGGCGTTGTGTGGTTCTTCATCGCCGTGCTCGCTGGTATCGCGACGACGGTCGCCGTCATGATCGGGCTGACGCGCATAAGCATGTCTCGAAGTGAGCATTCGCCGACGTCCACGTCTAACGCGAGTGATGCTGGTGCTTCTAGCCCGCGGAACACTGGCGCTGTTAGCACCTCTGAACCTGCCGGTGTTGTTTCCGGCGCCAAACCTGCTGAGGAGTCAGAGACTCCCCACCTTATCGACGAAACGCTCGTTGTCCTGGACGATGATGCGCCTTCTGGAAAACGCGAAGATGTCATTCGCGGTTTGGTAAACCACGCAGTCACCGCCGGCCGAATTACCGATGGTGAAGCAGTGATCCAGGCAGCGCTAGCTCGCGAGGAGCAATCGACGACGGCGGTGGGAAATGAAGTGGCCATTCCTCATGCGCGGTTAGCTGGCGTCGCAACGCCGACGGTGTTGTTCGCCCGGATTCCAGACGACGGCGTCGAGTGGAACAGCCCGGATGACAAGTCCGTACGTTTTGTGTTCCTCATTGCCGTTCCTGAAGGAGCGAATAAGAAACACATGAAGATTCTTGCCCAACTTGCCCGTGCCCTGATGAGAGACAATTTCCGCACTCACCTCCGCGACGCGACGACGCGCGGTGAGATAGTCGACGCTGTCCGGAAGGCCGTGGGAAACCTATAAACACCGATAAGCAGTGAAGAGGTATCCGGCTTTAGTCCACTGATTTGAGAGTTGCCACGGCCCCGGGAGCCGGTACCGCCACATCCTTCACTAGTGAATTAATAATCTGGAATTCACTCAGCGTGACCCGCGCAAATATTTGGTGCGGGTCTTCACCCTTGAGGTAGGTTTCCAGAAAACTCTTCAACTCGGGGTCGTGTTCGGCGGCCTGCTTAGTTTCCTGCGGAACACGTATCGCTGCCACGTAATTTCGTGGAATTCCTTCAACCAATCCGGCAGGCCTGCTTCCGAATTCCCCTTCACCTGGTGACACACGCTGCGATAATGGAGTTCCCAGGCGACCATCGACGGTCTCTAGGAGCAGCGGATACTTCTTACCATTAACCGTCACGGTGATGTCATGGTTCTCACTTGCATAGGCAAAGTGATCGATGCTTAATGACGCATTGTCGGTTACTTTCCCCTCGTAACTAAAGGGAGATTCGTCCGCCAATGTATCTGTTCTTCGATCAGCGGAGGAGTTTTCAAGTTTCCTCCCCTCTAGCGGTAGACCGGTTGCGGTGAAGGCCCAGTTTTTATCGTCAAGAGCTTTGTGCCAATAACCCGATTCACCATCCGAATTCGTGCCCTCTACCCTGAGTTCGCGGTTCGTTGAGCCTGGTGCCGTCGTGTGGATAGAAATCCTGCTCGTGATCGTGCCAGGAATTTTTGGCTGGTGAGTCCACTCTTGCCCTTCAATCGCTATCGGCGCTGTGTTGTTATCTAATCGCTGTTGAAGGGCATTAGTTGCCGACGGGCGCTCGTCCGGATTATTGGGGTCGTTCCATTGGTAGCGGAATTGAGCTGGGTCGGCACCGCGTACGTCATAGTCGGACAATTTCGTGTACATATCACCGTATTTATTGGTAATAAAGATGACCGATCCTGACGCTGACACCGATTCGGCCTGGAAACGCGAATTAAATGGCGTACCGATTTCGTAGGAATAATCACGCGCAAGCCATGGATCAAGGCTGTAAAGATGTGATCCGTCTTGGCCGAGTGCGACTACTTGGGTGACTTTTGCGTACGAGATTGGTTGTTCTTTGCCGTCGGGGGTGGAATATGTTTTATCCACATTGTTGTCGATCAGAGTAAACGACCATTTTCCTTCCTCAGTGGTGGGCGATTGCAATCCTTTGCCCAACCACACGGGCCCTCCCCAGGCTCTGATCCAACCCCATCGTGTCGGGCTCGAAAGCAAATTACTCAGCGTGTACATCCAGCCATCTTTATCCAGCGCGATGAGAGAATCACCGTTGATGGACATACTGACAATGTTTCCATCTAAACAATCGGGGGGTCGGAAGATGCCGCCATTGTTCTTCTCCTCGGTGACGAACCACCAATGATCCCTTATGGAGGGCAACATCAATTTTTTCGTTGAAACCTTGGTGATTGTCTCGCAAGTCGATGCTTTCCGGCAGATTCTTACCATTAGCAACGGGTAAGACATCATAACCCTCATCACCGAAATCAGGCGCGACCAAACCTAGAGGGAACTGCCCATTCCCTTTACTGATATCGCCGAGATAAGGGACGCACATCGCGTTTGGTTGTGAAGACGCCGGAATATCAGGCTGCGGGGAATCACTGGGTGCACCATTGGCGACGGCGACGCTAGCCAGCGGAATAGAGAGCGTAACAATAGCGGCGGAAATGAAACGTGAATGCGACGACTTACGTACATGCCGTGATTTATGAGCGTAGGGGAAATACCGTCGGACGTTATCTCGGTGGTGCATGACAACCCGCCTTTGTTTTAGATGTGTGACAACGCGGCGGTAATTGAACCCATTGTTTGGAAATTATTGACCGCCGAATACAGCTCTGCTGCTTAAAATCTTAGTTTCTGAGCCTGTTTCGCAGCGGCCAATAGATGTTTAGATCGATAACACGATCCCCCGGATTACCCCCGGCGAAATTACGTATAACGCCGGGAGGTTTCACACACGACTTAGTCTGGCGGTAATTCACCTTCCATAACGACGGATTCGGATTGATCATCCCAACGGAACGTAGCAAATGATCGACCAGTTTTCTCGGCCAGAGGGTCCCCTGGCTTGGACCATTTCCAGTTCACATTGATCGTCGAATCATCAACACGCGAGACATCCGGCGAGTATGTAGTTTTCTGGGACACAGTTTTTATGAATCGTCCGTTGTGGAACAGCATGGTCTGCGTAGGCGGACTGCCGTCAACAATTTTCATGGGCACTAATACTGCCCAAGACAACGCCGCACACGGCTGATTTTCAAGGAAAGAGGAGAGATCAATATCCCATTCTCCCGACGAAGGTGGAGGAACCTCAGCCGCGTGGTCTTGATACTCCCGTGCCGCAATATTGTCGGTGCCGCTTTCCTGATCTTTTCGCTGCTGAGCAGCAGTTTGGTTGTCGCTATCTGCATCTTGCTCGTCAGATTCCGCGGCGCCACTACTACTGTCCTCTGACGCTGCCGCGTTTTCAGAACTCGGAGTAGCGATGGAGGACTTCGTTACCTCGGACGTCGGCTGGTCAGTGGCTTGAGAGTTGTCGTTATCACCACCCTGGTTGCATCCAGCTAGCACGACCACGCTAGCTAATAACGCAATGCCCTTGACTACGTGGGACGATGACACTTTCATGCTTTTCGACCTCGCATCACCGCACGGTGGAATTAAATGCGTACTGAAATTGAATACACACTTCCTAGCATAAGTGAAGCCCCCATTGTCGGCATCACAAACAGATGACAAGCGAATAACAAATCAGTTTCTTTTAGGACGCCTATGCAGAATGTAATACCAACAACCCTCCTCAACGTTTTAATAAATAAAGGAGGATGAAAAATATGAACGAACAACAATGGGGACAAAAACACCGCGGCGAAGCTTGGGGAGACACCGAGAATCAGAACGGTAACAATCCCCAGAACAACAACGTACCCAACGACCAGAACAACGTGCCCAATGGGCAAACTGCTCAGAGCAATGGGCAGTGGGGTGCTGGAACGCAGAGCGACACACAACCCACGACGACCTTTCCGCCTCAAGGCTTTAATGGGCCGCAGGGTTTTAATGGGCCACCACCGAATGGCCAATTCAACTATCCTCCAACGCCCGGGAATCCGCCCCAGCCTGTCAACCAGCCCTGGCCGGGGAACCAGCCCTAGCCGCCTAATCAACCCTGGCCCGGGAGCCAGCCCCCGCAACAATTTTGGCAACCTGTAGAGCCTCCGCAAGAACCACCACAGCAAGGTCCACAGCCGACGCCACGGACGGGCGAAGAAGACAAGCGTCGCTCTCAATTCCCACGTCCGTCGATTGAGCGTCTTACGTCCGAAGGTCAATCTGGCTGGGGACCCCACCACTCCTCCGACGGAGGAGCTAGCGGATCAATCGGCTCGCACCAACCAGCGCCACATCACCCCGTCGGTCCCCACTATGACGGAGGAGCATCGGCAGCAGGTACGCCACCCGGCGGACACGGCACTATCACAGGGCCTCACCCCACAGCGCCTAATCCAATGAGTGGCTCGCAAGCTATTACCGCAGGACCACCCCACCCCGTGAGCGGTTCCCAAGCTTTCACCGCAGGGCCACCAGATCCGGTGAGTGGCTCACACGCGATTACAGCAGGCGGAAGCAAAGTCGCTGCAGGTGGAGCCTCCAAAAGTGGACCCACCGGCGTCTTGACATCAACAAAAGGCCTTATCGGCGCGGCGATCCTTGGCGGTGGCGCGGTGGTGGGTGGTGGCGTGGCCTACAACCACTACACGACCAATGACGATTCCAGTGAACCAACAACGTACACACATCTCTTTGACGATATGCCCATCGGAAAAGATGTTCTCGGCGGTGGTGATGGGGTGGGTTTCCGCCTCGCTGACACCAATTTCAATTGCTATATCGGTTTTTCAGCGAACATGATGAATATGCTGGACTGCTTCCAAACCGATAAACACGATCCAGCTGAAGGTGCAGGATCAAGACAGGATTCAGAACAAAAGTTCGTTTATCCTCAGCAGGAATTCAAAGACAATGGAGATTTCTACTATGGTGGCGGGGTTCTCCACCCTGGAGAAAAAGCCCCATTCCATGACACCGTATGCGGAGTATTTGAGGATAAAAAAGCGACATGCATTGTCGATAATAATCGCATCGACTTCACCGATCAGGGCTACACCATTACCAAACGCAAAGGCGATGGCACAGGCGTCACCGGATCCAAATGTGGCGACGTCGAGGCACCACTCGCTACATACAACGACGAGACCATAAAAGCACCCGTACTCGTCCACCAAGGTGATGTGGATTGCTCCCATACCTTTGAAGCGATGCAAAATTACGTGGATACCAGGCATTTTGGAAGCTCGTCAGATAATTACGAAGAATCAACTGCCCCGGATAAAAACGGCTGGACTTGTAAACCTAACGAGGTGGTCTACAAGGACGACGAAGATCCAAATGCAATACCTGGTGCTGCCTCGTGCAAAGACAGCGACGGAAATATTGTTTATACACCGAGGCAGTATTACCTCTAAAGGCTAAGACACTATCGATTTACCCTTTCCGCACGGTGATGGTCCATCCGGCGTCGTCGGTGGCCTCGAAGTTCGTGACCTCGTGACCATCAGTCGCCGCCCATCGCGGGATAGCGTCCGTCGCCTGGGTGCAATCGAAGTCGATGACCAGTTCATCCCCACTGGAGAGCTGCTGCATCGCGGCCTTCGCTTCAATCAACGGGAACGGGCACACCGCCCCCAGCGTATCCAGGACAAACCGCCGCTCACCGACACGACGTAAACCACCGCGAAGCTTTGGGCTCACGTCATTAGGGCCACCATCAGCCGGGCGCTCGAGCACAGACACCGCCGGTAAGCCAACAGCGGTCGCGAATCCTCCGACACCCAGCTCGGAATCAGCGACAGAACCGTCACCCGCGGAGGTACCCACCAACACAGGCTCGCGTTCAGGACTCTTACGATCACCAGACTCAGCCAACACTCCACTGCTCTCGACTCCACTAGGCTCAGGCGTCAAGTCAGCGTCGCCGGCAGAGGTAACAGCCAAGCCACCAGCACTAGCCGCGCGGGTAGCGTCGGCAGTAGATGGCGACAAGGTGTAGCCATCCGGATCTTGAGGATTGATCGGCTCGGCAGGCTTCAGCCACAGCTTCGCGGCGAACCCCACCCCCAGCGCGATGAAGAGCAAAGCAACCCAACCTTGGTAGCTAAACAGCGAGGTCTGCACCATGCCGTTCCCGACCGTGCAGCCACCCGCCCACGCAGCGCCGACACCCATCAGCACACCACCGGCGACCGACCGCACCGACTGGGTTCCCGACGGAACTCGCACGCGGAACTCCCCCGACGCCTTCGCCGCCAGGTACGACCCGATCAGGATCCCCAGCACCAGGAGAGCTCCCCAGTTGATGCGGGTCGCGTCACCCGTCGTCACGAAACGGACCAGGTCCGAACTGGGTGTTGTGATTCCCAAACCATCGTTGCGGCCCGTCGCAGCGGAAAGAGGCCAGGCGATGACGCCCAGCACACCGACAATCGCCCCGGTTGTGTACACGTGCCAGGGCTTTTCCGCCAACAGGTGCGCGAGGCCCGTCTTCTTCGCCGCGAGCTGGGCGATTTTCGGCTGAGCTGCCTCGGCACGGACAAACTTCGCGACGAGGAACGCGGTCAGCACGGCCAGCGGGAGAGCCAAGGCCCACGTCGACACCCCTAGTGACTGCTGAATCGTGGTGAGCGGGACCGTGTATTCGCGGAGCCCGCTGTTGATCCCCTGTAGCGCGCCCGCTTTCATCGCGGCGGCCGACAAACCGTAGGTGAGCAGCGCGATCCAGGACCCGACGAGCCCTTCGCCGGAGCGGTACCAGGTTCCCGACGCGCACCCGCCGGCCAACACAATGCCGACGCCGAAGAGGAAGCCGCCGATGATGACGGCGAAGGGGGCGAAGTCGTCGACCTCCGGGGTGATGACGCCCAGCGATGTTAGCGCGGCTAAGCCCACTGCATGGACGGCGATCACGACGAGGAGCGCCACGAATCCGCGCCATGTTTTCAGCGTGAAGATGTCACGCAGCATACCGGTGACACAAAAGCGACCCCTTTGCATAACGTAACCAAGGACCGTTCCAAGCACGAGACCGGTAATAAGCATGGCAACCTTTCCGCTTAATAGGCGACGCCTGACGCGTGGCACCTGGTGGATGAGGACATCTGTCCTACGTAACGACTGTCATACATGGCGACCACCGACGTGGACGCCATCATGTTCGTGCTTAGAGTAGCCTCAAATAGACCGATCTGTCTATAATCTTTGTGTAGAGCTTTTGCAGCGGTAGTGAACGGCGCAATTTCTGGCTCGGGTGGAGATGCATGAGAGAACGCGCGAGAGATCAGGACGTGCGCGGATTTTCCTTACTGTTCCCCACAAAAACGGGTATATAACACAGACTTGCGCCGTGGGAAATAAAAAGTGAGCTTCACGTCCGCTTTACTAAGAAGAAGAGTGACAACGCGGTGAAGTCAGCGCGCAATTGAATACGCAACTAACTAGTCCCTAACTCACCAGCCTTCCTACTCCACTGAACGAGGAATCGCCATGAGCGACGAATCAGAAAACAGCCACACAATGATCCCGAGAACACCCAATTTCCGCCCAATAATCCCGAAGGTACGTGGAACAATGCGGGCGGTCAAAACAACGAAACAAAGCAATTCCCACCGGTAAACAACCCGAACAACTCACAAGGGCAACCACAGAGGCAAGGCGCTCCCGGATTTGCTAATCAATCGCCCAACCAACCCCAATGGGAACAACCGCCGACACCACAACAACCAGCACCAAACCAAGGGTTTTCTCAAGGAGGGTTTCCTCAATACGGAAATGCTCCAAGCGGAAATAACTATGGCGGAAATGGAAGCACCACTGTTTCCGCAAACACAAAACCTAACCGCATCGGTGCGAAAGGCGTCGCCAGTATTGTTGGCATACTCGTGCTGCTCGGCGGAGCAATTGGTGGAGCGAGCTACGTGTGGTCCAACGACCACAATGGGCAGAAAATGACGAAGCAGCACCCGTCATATCGGTAACGCAGTCTAAAGGGGCGACACCCTCCGCTAACCCCGCCCCCGGGCAGGAAACCACAGAGCCTGCCCCGAGGAAGGTCGCGATCAATCCCACCGTTAATAACGATGACACAGCGACGGACCCAACTGAAGAAAGCGACGATTCCGACAGCTCGAATAACAACTCAACTAGCAGTTCAGCAGGAGAATGCGATACCCCAGGGGCTGGCGGGAAAACTTACCAGATAGTAGTAGAAAAGGCGATATTGACTGCGCCGATGCTCAAGAAGAGCCCCCCCCAAGGCGATGGAGGCCGGGATGGAGAGCGCAGCAGCAATTTCCAATTCTGGGATTCCGCCACCGACGATTGGAGCTGCGTTTCACCCACGTATGCCACCGCAAAAAGAGAAACCGCGCCAATAGCTGTGGCAATGAAGAATTGGGATCCTCATTCGTTATTCCTTTTGACTCTGGGGAAGACCGCGACTAACTACCCCCAAGAACCGTCGACAATTGAGAATAAGGGTCGAGCCAAGAACCGTCGCTAGTTATTAACCCGTCGTTAGCATCGGCAACCGTAGCTAGCGACAGCAAAAAAGGTCATCAGTGCGTCTCAGCAAAAGACTGCACCAATGACCTTTCAAACTAAATGATACGTCGGGTCCAGAGATCTACCAGGCCGAATGACCTGGTCCTATTAGCCCATCACGGCCAGCTCTGGGTGAAGATGGTGCCATAAATCCACGGGAGGAACTGATCAACCTTCGTGTAGTTCGCGATGGTCTTTCCATCGGCATCTTTACCGCTGGTCGAGCACAGAACACCGTAAATAACCGGGCCAATGTGGAACGGTCCGCCAGAGTCGCCGTGCTCCTGGCCACCAATAATGGACTTCGTCTCGAACATATCGGCGTTACCAGGGCGCGGACCCTGCGTCGGACCCGAAACATAGGCTAGACCTTGGGTTTCGGGGAAACGACCCGGGCCCCAACCGGTGAACTGACCCGGCTAGTTAGGAACCGGACCAGGCGACGGCAGCATGATGGGGCGAACGCCCATCGATACGTCGGTGCGGACAAGAGCCATATCGGCTCCACCGGGCTCGCGAACAACACGGTCAACATTGAACGTCTGCTGAGCGTGCTCGCCGATCTTGACATGACCGCCGGGGCCATGGCTGTTGCCAAGGCAGTGTGCAGCGGTGAGGACCCAGCGGTCCGACACCACGGAACCAGTACAAATCCCGCCGATGAGAACTTCAGCCGACCACGGCTCGTAAACAGCGTTGTAGCCGTTCTCCACCGCGCTTACCGACGGGGCTGCAAGTATGCTGCCCGCGGCGACAGCTACGGCGCACGCTACAACGCCAAGCATTTTCTTGATCTTCAATTTCTACCTAACACGATCTATCCGAAACGACACAATGGGACGCAGAGGAGCTAAAAAGATTTTGTTAGCCCTCGATATCCGTTCGGACTCTATATCTACTTTCAATCACTTTGCATTACATCAGCTACATAAGACGTCTAACAAGTGAAATGTGGCGGACATCTCGAGAGGCTGGAGCGCACGGGAACTACGGAAGCCCGCGCCGCAAAACGTGCCCAAGCAGGACTTTCAATGTGCGGAGCCCGGCTATTTCCCCGTCAGCGCTAGCTCCACTGACGGCGAGTAAAAGTTACGCAGATCTCACTTTATGGATCACACCAGCGCAGGTTCGCACTCCCCGCAATATTGATGCTTATGCGCAGCCGTGCACTCATCGCAGCGGAGGAATAGCTTCCGACAGTCGTTATTTGCGCAATTCACAAATTGTGCCGTCGGTTTACCGCACTCAACGCAATGCCCTAAGGATTCCGTACCACTGCCAAATTCCATATGCATCCGCTTATCAAATACATAAAGCGATCCGTCCCAATATCCATCATTACCGTACGCTTCCCCATAACGCACAATTCCCCCATCCAACTGATAGACCTCTTCGAAACCACGATTCTTCATCAGCACCGAGAGAACCTCACACCGGATACCGCCCGTGCAATACGTGACCACCGGGCGTTTCTTCAGGTCATCGTACTTTCCGGATTCAATTTCGTTCAAGAAATCGCGGGTTGTCGTCGTATTGGGAACCACAGCATTACGGAACTTACCGATTTCCGCCTCCATGGCGTTGCGGCCGTCGAAAAAGACAACGTCATCACCGCGTTCATCCATCAAGTGATGGAGGTCCTCCGGTTTGAGATGCGTGCCGCCACCAATCACGCCCTCTTCATTCACCTTCAGCTCATCGCCAGCGCCGAACGTGACCAGTTCCGGGCGGACTTTCACGCTCAGGCGGGGGAAGTCATCCCCTTCACCCTCGGACCACTTAATATCAGCGTTCTTAAAAGGCGCATAACTACGCGTTTCACGGCAATAACGTTTAACGTCGTTAAGTTCCCCACCGAGCGTCGCATTAATGCCATCTTTAGAAATAATGACCCGGCCCTTGAGATTCCATTTCTCTGCCAAAGCCTTCTGCCACAGACGAATCGCTTCAGGGTCGGCTAATGGCGTGAACACATAAAACAGCACAATTTTCGGCATGGACATGCTGCCGATTCTAATAAGACACCTGCTACACCCAAGAAATCGTGAGGCTCCGACAAGCAGCTCGTTGCCCCTCAACACCCCGGTTTCGCGAGTAACCTAGGCCTACGAAGACTGCGGAACACCGACGCACTAAAACAGGAACTACAGAGCCACTCGATGGTGAAATAGCCAGCACACAGACACCTAGGAGCCAGGTTTATGAAGAAACTAATCAACGACCCGCACGACGTCGTCACGGAGAGCATCGAAGGGCTGGGCTTGGCGCACCCCGAGCTCGTCACGGTCAATTCCGACCCGCTGTTTGTCACCCGGAGTTCTGAGAACGCCAAGGACCAGGGCAAAGTGGGCGTTATTTCCGGTGGCGGCTCCGGGCACGAGCCTCTCCACGCGGGGTTCGTCGGCACTGGGATGCTCGACGCCGCCGTTCCGGGCCCCGTGTTCACGTCACCGACGCCCGATCCGATCTTCGAAGCAGCGAAGAGCGCCGATAAGGGCACGGGCGTGGTGTTCGTCGTCAAGAATTACACCGGCGACGTGCTCAATTTCGATACCGCTGCCGACCTGGCCGATATGGAGGACATCGAGGTTCGGCAGGTCATCGTGAACGACGATGTCGCCGTCGAGGATTCGACGTTTACCGCTGGCCGACGCGGGGTGGCGGGCACGTTCTTGGTCGAGAAGATCACGGGTGCCGCGGCGGAGCGCGGGTTGTCCCTCGACGAGGTCGAACGCGTCGCACAGAACGCCATTAAAAATGTGCGGTCGATGGGTGTGGCGTTGACGTCCTGCACCGTGCCGCACGTCGGGAAGCCGTCCTTCGACCTCGACGACAGTGAGATTGAGCTGGGTGTGGGCATTCATGGCGAGCCTGGCCGACGTCGAGTCCCCATGAGCAGCGCAGATGAGATCACGGATCAGCTGCTCGACCCCATTGTCGCGGATCTGGAGCTGAAGAAGTCCGATCGCGTTATTGCGCTGGTCAACGGCATGGGCGGTACGCCGCTGTCCGAGTTGTACATCGTTTTCCGACGAGTGGCGCAGCGGCTATCGGACCTCGGGGTGACGCTCGAGCGGTCCGATGTCGGGAACTTCGTCACCAGCCTGGAAATGCAGGGTGTGTCCGTCACGCTGCTCCGCGTCGATGATGAACTGCTTTCCCTGTACGACGATCCCGCCGAGACGCCGGCATTCGTCCAGAAATAAACCGGAATAAATCAGAGGAGGAACACAATGTCAGATTTGGATAAGGCATGGGCTGAACGGTGGATCCGCGGGTGCGCCGAGGCCGCTAGCGAGCATCGCGAGGAATTGATCGATCTAGACCGAGCTATTGGCGACGCCGACCACGGCGAAAACGTGGACCGCGGTTTCCAGGCCGTGGTGAAGAAGCTGGACGACGACCAGCCTCAGGACATTGCGGGCGTTTTTAAGCTGACCGCGAAGACGCTGATGTCGACGGTCGGCGGGGCGTCCGGGCCGCTGCTGGGCACGGCTTTTATGTACGCGGCGAAGGCCGTGTCGGGTGATGCGCTGGACGCCGACGGGGTTGCCTCCGTGGTGGAATCCGCGGTGGGCGGCGTCGAAAAGCGGGGTAAGGCAACCGAGGGCGAGAAGACCATGGTTGATGCCTGGGCCCCGGCGGCACGGGCGGCGCGGTCTGCTGCGGATGAGGGGAAGAGCCCCGCCGAGGTGCTGCGCGCGGCTGCTGATGCTGCGAATAAGGGCGCCGAAGCCACGGTGGACATGACTGCGACCAAGGGGCGCGCCTCCTACCTGGGAGAACGCTCTGTGGGGCACAAGGATCCCGGTGCAACGAGCTCTGCGTATTTCCTGGCCGAGGCCTCCAAAGCCGTTGATGCGTAGTGGGTTGCGCGATGAGCGAGGTGCTGCAGCGCCTCGAGGAGGAAGCTCGGAAACCGCGTGCGGTTGCTGGTGACGCGGCGGCTGCAACGGCATCAACTGCGACTGCAGGCGAGACGGCGGCAGATAGCTCCGCGGACGAGGCCGCACGTAGCTCTGCAGATAGCTCGGCGAACAGAACAACGACGGAGGGAACACTTACGGAGGACGGACTTACGGAAGGAACGATGATGACAAGCAATAACGACGCTGCGTCTGGCGCAAACGAAGGTTCCGAACAGTCGCCGCAGGTCGGCGTCGTGGTGGTGTCCCACTCGAAGCGCTTGGCCGATGGTTTGGCGCTGCTGGCGTCGCAAATGGCTAAGGATGTGCTGATCGTTCCGGCGGGTGGTTTGGATGCCGGCCCGGAGGATAAGGACAACCCCGATGGCGGCGGTATCGGCACCTCATATGACGCCATTGAGGCCGCCGTTAATAAGGTTGTCGACGCAGGTTTGGCCTGCGCTATTTTCACCGATCTGGGCTCTGCGACCATGACGGTCGAGATGGTTGTGGACATGCTCGACGACGAGCCCGTTCGGTTTATTGACGCCCCGCTTGTTGAGGCCACCGTTGCCGGAGCCGTTGCTGCCCAGCAGGGCCAGGATCTGGATGGTGTGGAGCGCGAGGCTCGACGTGCGATTTCCGCGTTCGAATCTGAGAGCGCGGGTGGTGATTCGGCAGCCGCGCCGGGCGAAGATGCAGCTGGCGACAGCACGAATAGCGACGATGCGAACGGTGGCGGCTATTCGCGGCGTGTGAAGGTCGCGGATAAGGCCGGCCTACACGCGCGCCCTGCCGCGAAGTTGGCGGAGATGGCCGCGGACTCAGAGGAAGGCATCTTGGTCAACGACGCGGATGCTGACTCGGCGATGTCCCTGATGGGTTTGGGCGCCGAGTGCGGCGAGGAGGTTACTGTTTCGGGTGATCGATCTGAGAAAGCATTGATTGACTCGATTGCCGACGCTATCGCGGCCGGCCTGGACGAGTAGCTTTTCGGAGATTATTTGGGTTCCCGCAGTTGCGCGCCGATGACGTGGGGTGTGGTGAGCCCGATGTCTCCTCGGAGTTGTCGCAGGTTGTATTCTGCCTCGAATTCGCTGGTGATGGGCTTGTATTTCCCTTCTGGTTCTTGTTTTTGGGATTTAGAGGAGTTGCCGTAGCCACCCATGGGCGCGATGCCCATCCTGCCCATCGCGGGGCGTGAACCGTCACCTCCGGTGGGTGATGGTGCTGCGGCTCCACGGCCATAATGTGGTGCCGTGTTTTTACCTTCCCCTGGCGTCGAGCCTGGGTAGTGGGGGTTGTCGCCTGTCCGGGGCATGGGCGTATCTGGTCCGGGGTGGATGATGACGCTCCTGTTTCGCGGAATTTCGCCGGGCTTGCTGAGCTGACCTGACCCGTTGACTCCGTTGCGTGGATAGTTGCCGTTGCCGTGTGGGGCGTGTCCGCCGTTAATCGGGGTGCGGTTGGTAGTACCGAGCCCGTTATTCGGTGTGCTAGAACGCAAGTTGCGGTCCGGTGTTTGGGTTGTGCGAGGAGTGTAGCCAGGTGACGGAGTATTCCCTGGTGACCGGGGGAATGCGTTCCCGCTAACACCACCGGGAGCAACGCGAGCGTTGTCTCGGTTAATTGAGGTTGGTGCGGTGCCGAGGGGTCCGCTATCTGCGTTGGACGCCAGGTTGGGTGATGTTTGCGCGGCTGGCGTGATGGGTGGTGCTGGTGCGGGATGGGTGGAATTTGTGCCGACGTTATCTGCACTGACCGTTGCTGGTTGGGTTGGATTAAGTGGTGCGTTGTTTGCGGTGGGTGCTCCTCCAACTGCCCCAGCTGCAGCCATAGCTGGGGTGACCGTAGTGGGTACGGTGCTAGGACTGTTAATGGGCGATGGCGATTGTACGGTGAGGTGTCCTCCACCCTGGCCGACGTCGGGGCGTTCGGTGAGGTTGCGCAGTGGTGGCACCGCCGCGGTCAGCATGGCTTGATAGGGGCCAGTCATGAACTCTCGAGTGGCTGCCCGTGCTGCTTCCCCGGCTGCCTGTACTCCGGCGGGGTTGGTGGCTGCGGCGACCGCTGCAGTGTGCTCGGCTTCGATGGCAGCGATCTGTGTGCGGGCAGCCTGCCGAATATGAGGTAGTTGGGAGACGGAAGCGTGCATGGCAGTGGCGTTATCAGCGAAAATCTGAGCCGTGGCCATTACTTGGCTAAAACACCCGGCCGCGGCATCAATAGACTCTCCTGTGTTCTCTTCCAGCCGGGTACGGGCTCGTGCCAGGGCGTCGACGGTCTCGTTCAAGGAGATAGACAGGTTATGCCAATAGTCGGCAAGAGCATAAATATCACTATCGTTACCTGCGTCGAGCATCGCGAGCACCGCAGCAGGATCATCACCATCTCCCGACATAGGCTCCGAAAAGTCAAAGGGGCTAAATTCGCCGTCCGGACGAGCCGGAAACGTGAAATCTACAGCTTGTATCGACTTAAGCCCGCACAGAATTGCTGCCGAGGCGTCGTCTTGACCAACAAACGCACCCCGCATTTCCTTCGTACCGTCAGCTAACCAGCGGATGAGTTGACGCAACTGTAGCAAGGTGTGCCTCGCGCTCCCGACCTTGCCGCTGACGACCTGAAAATGTTGTTCTCCCAGCATTCGCAATCCAGGCTCACCGGTATATTCCCCCGAGTCGGAAAAGGCTAAAGACAATAATTTGTTAAATTTAGGCTCAGAGCTTGCCTCTAGCTCTCCTACAGCTGTATCTAATGAACAAGGGTCTATGGATAAATTCATTTTATAAAATCCTCTCTAATCCTTTTCGGGAAATATCACATAGCTGCACATAATCCAACTTCTGATCAAAATCAACATAACCAAATCCAACACGACCAATAGATGTTTCTATGTAAGAAACACAGCCCTTCATATCATCGTCACCTTTCGGTTGGTCATATCTTGATGGTGAATACTGTTTTGATCGAGAATCTACAATTTTTCTTTTATCTAATTTATCGGTAGTGACGCCAAAACCGTCCGACCAATTTCCATCTCCAATTTGCAAAACACAATTCTTTAACGTTCGGAGTTTTATGTAACCCGGCCCTACCACTCGGTACCCCAGCCCTTCCCAATATCCCGGCGGGGCATCCTCACAAAGATCGGCGTTCTCAAAACGTGGATCTGAGTAGTCATAGGAGCCATCGGGATTCTTCTTTGCTTTAACCGGATACTTAGCCAATACCTCCGGGCGCTCCCACAAAGGACGATCCTTGTTTTTCCCTTTACCCGACCTAATTTCTTCAGGAACGGGCCTTGTAGAACCGATCGCCTTCCGTTTTGAGAACAATTCTTCTGCCGGGTTGATGTGAGAAGTGGCAGGTTCCGACGGTCCAAACCTATCTATATCTTCACTATTCGCTGCCACAGGTTCCATATCCCCGAAACCAGAACCATCAGACTGGGAGCATCCCGCCAACAATGCTGCAGCAGCAATCGACACAACGCTTAGAGAGATTCCGACGATACGCGAACGTCCGATATTCCGTTCTCTATCACTTCTGTTGCGATAGCAATCCCCCGCACCAATCCCCCTACATAATTGTTATAAAGTTTACCCACTCCGAATAGCCAGACACCCCAATTACGTTTTGCCCCAACAGCCAGAACGACAACTAAACGGAATGGTACAAAACTTTTAAATAAACAAGTTCCAACAAATACGGAAACTTGCGAAACCCCTATTTTTCGGCGTTGACGTTACCAGATAGATACCTGCTCGTCTACGGCTTTTAGAAATTATTGTCGCAATGTTCTCGCGTCGGTTTAGACGACGGAGCTAGTCATCGGTTCCCACGAATATGCAATTCCCACGGTGTAGCCGTTCCCCACTACAACCAGCCGCAACACACCGTGGCGAGCCAACACCGTCCAGGCATAACGGCAGAAATAAAAAGGGGACCCCACGCACCCGTCAGAGCTCGCTGACCCTTGCTGCGTTCCCGCCCTGGGGGAGTTCACAAGATGGACGCCGCGCGGAATCCGGCCCCCATACTAACCCACAGAGGCGCATATTCCCACCCACCAGAGCAATCCCTCCCCTCCGCTGGGAAAATAGCGCACTACATGGCCGCAACATTCCCATTATCGACGCCCTACAAGGCCTGTTTTTGTCGATGCCCATAACATCCGGTAGGCTTGCCCACCGGAACGCGGACTTCAGGTGCGTTCCACGCTTGGAGGATTCGACTAGCGGCCTATGTCACACGCCTGGAACGCGTGCGGGTAGCAATACCCTCGTGGGTTCAAATCCCACATCCTCCGCCACAAAACCTAGCCATCCAGTAGACACTGGGCGGCTAGGTTTTTCGCATACACAGGGTTTCCGCCGGGTTATACGAATAGAAAGAACACGGGCCCAGCGGACCAGCCCAAGGGAACCTAACGCCCATGTCAGAGGGCTACACAGCCCCCACAACGAGGGGCAAAGAACACGCAATCGGGAACATTAACGCGGGCCAGAACACATAACGAATGAAAGCGCCGCACATGCGACGCCACCATTTACTTCCCTCACATCACTACTCACGAAGGGCCCGAAAAATGCTCCCCACCGCCTCATCACCCGCCACCTCCTCGCCGAGCACCCGCAAAAACTCCCACGTCATTCGTCGGAAAGTAATGGCTGTAGCAACCGCTGTGGCAGTCGTCGGCACGCTTGCTGCCTGCGGAAATGACGACGCTGATTCCGAACCCAGCACGATCACCAAGACCAAAACGACCGATCAGACCACGACGAAGACGGCCACCACAACCACTCGCACGACCACGCCGACCTACGACGACGAAACGACGACCGAGGAGTACACGCCTCGGCAGACGTACACAACGCAACAAGCACCAGCGCAAACGCAGGACACGGGCAATTACGACGACAGCTACGACGATGAAGACGCGGACGAAGACGTCCCAAACGCTGGTTGGAACGGCCCCAAGATGGAGTGGAGGACTCTCGGCCCATTCGGCTCCGGTATGGGGTGCGAACAAAACCGCGACAAGCAACCAATCCAAACAACCGCGTGCTACCGCGGAGATGACGGCAACTTCTACTACGAATCTGTAGTTCAGGCGCCTCGATAAAAAATCCTCTTCCCATGTCCGCACCACCCTGTACGATGAAAGTGAATCGCATGGTCTCAAGGAAGGTTCACATGTCACCGCAGGTCACACCGTCGAAAATTAACGTCGAAGCCCTCACCGGCTCCAAAGCCGACATCGAGCAGGCATACAACGAACTTAAGGCCAAGAACCTCGCGCTGGACCTGACCCGCGGCAAGCCTTCCTCTGAGCAACTGGACTTCGGCGACGAACTGCTCGGCCTTCCCGGCGCGGGCAACTACACCGCCGATGATGGCACCGATTGCCGCAACTACGGTGGCCTGCGCGGTATCGTCGATATTCGGAAAATTTACGCTGACCTGCTGGGACTCCCCGTTGACAACATCATCGCGGGGGACGCATCCAGCCTGAACATCATGCACGATCTGATCGTGTGGGCGTACATCTTTGGCACCCAAGATTCGCCGCGGCCGTGGAAAGACGAAGACACCGTTAAGTGGATCTGCCCGGTCCCGGGATATGACCGCCACTTCTCCATCACCGAGCACCTCGGGTTCGAGATGATCAACGTGCCGATGACGGATGAGGGGCCGGACCTCGACGCCGTTGCCGAACTTCTCAAAGACCCGCAGGTCAAAGGCATGTGGACCGTGCCAGTCTTCGGCAACCCCACGGGCATTAGCTACTCGCGGGAAACGTGCGAAAAGCTTGCGGCACTCGATGCGGCCGCATCCGATTTCCGTATCGTGTGGGACAACGCCTACGCCGTTCACACCCTCACCGACGAGTTCCCCGAGCCTATCAATGTTCTGGAGCTCGCCGAGAAAGCTGGGCACCCCAACCGTTTCTGGTTTATGACGTCCACGTCCAAAATCACCTTCGCTGGGTCGGGCGTGAGCTTCTTCGCCTCGTCGGCAAGCAACCTTGACTGGTACGCCAGCCACGCCGGGATCCGCGGCATCGGGCCGAACAAGATCAACCAGCTGGCCCACGCGAAATACTTCCACGATGCCGAGGGCGTCAAGGCCATCATGCGGAAACACTCCGCGTCGCTCGCGCCGAAATTCGCCGCCGTCGATAAAGTGCTCCACGAGCGGCTCGACGACTACAACGTTGCCACGTGGACAGAGCCCAAGGGTGGGTATTTTATTAGCCTCGACGTACCCGACGGCACCGCGTCGCGCGTCGTTGAGCTGGCTAAAGAGGCCGGTATTAAGCTCACCGAAGCTGGATCCAGCTTCCCGCTGCACAAGGACCCCGATAACCGCAATATCCGGCTCGCGCCCTCGCTGCCTCCCATCGAGCAGGTCGAAGAAGCCATGGATGGAGTGGCCACGTGTGTCCTCCTCGCAGCAGCGGAAGCCGCCGAGAAGTAGCCGACCCCGACCCCGACAACAGAGGTGAGCGCCCACCACGCCCATGAACCTACTGGAAACACAAACCTGGTTGGAATCCATCCTGCCTGGCGAAACGCACTGGACCAGCATCAAAGTCAGCCCAGATAGCCCACCGTTTACCGTGACCTCCCTCCTCATTAACGACGACGGAACGGCCGAACCCGTTGATTCCGCCGACGACAATGAGGAGCAGCCGCGCGGTCGGCACGCCAAAGTGGCCGATGACCTGCGGCAAACGCTCGCCTGTACGGCGGACGCGGGGCGATACTCCACCGGGCTGACCAGCCCAGATGGAATGGACGTGCGCGCTGAGCTGCTCGCAGTGGGCCTGGCCAGACCAGGCGAAATGGGGCAACTGGTCACTGCAGCGGCCACTATGCTCAGCGAAGAAGGATCCGGGCGCCTGGCTCAGCCAGGAACGTTCCTGCCAGGGCTGGGGGCCATGGTCAACCCCGCGTTCACCACGAAACACGGGCTGCTGGTTGTCCCCTACATTTGGCCCAAAGGGGTGCCGACTGTGACGGAGCATCCCGACCTCACCACGGCCGACGGGCAACCGGTTAATCCCACGCATCCGGGGCGTATGACGCTGATCGCCCAGATCATCATGCTCACCGAACAGGAATTCCTCCACGGCATGACACACGGGATCGACTCACTCCAGACCCGGCTTTCCGAAGGAGGGGCGGACCTCCGCGACCTCCGCCGAGCGAGCGTTATATGACTGCAGCTCAGGGGCGTAAAAATGCTAAGCCCACGGCGTGTCCTACCCGGGCGGTAGCATACACACGTGGCTCTTTACAGGAAGTACCGTCCCGCAACATTCGCCGACGTCGTCGGCCAAGAACACGTCACCGTGCCGCTCAGCCGGGCACTCGACGCCGGGCGCATCAATCATGCGTACCTGTTCTCCGGTCCCCGCGGCTGCGGTAAAACCTCCTCTGCCCGCATCCTCGCACGCTCACTCAACTGCGTACACGGGCCCACATCGACCCCCTGCGGGGAATGCGAATCCTGCCGAGCACTCGCCCCCGGCGGCCCCGGCTCCCTCGACGTCACCGAACTCGACGCAGCCAGCCACCGCGGCGTCGAAGACATGCGAGACCTCCGCGACCGAGCCATCTACGCACCCGCCGAATCCCGGTACCGCGTGTTCATCATCGACGAAGCCCACATGATCACCAAAGAGGGCTTCAACGCCCTACTCAAAATCGTCGAAGAACCACCCGAACACCTCGTGTTCATCTTCGCCACCACCGAACCCGAAAAAGTCCTGACCACCATCAAGTCCAGGACGCACCAATACCCGTTCCGACTCCTCGCGCCCAACGATATGCGCGGACTCCTGGAACGCATCTGCAGCGAAGAAAAAGTCCAAGTCGAAGACTCCGTCTACCCGCTAGTTATCCGCGCCGGCGGCGGGTCCCCCCGTGACTCGCTCTCCGTCCTCGACCAACTCCTCGCCGGGGCCGACGAGAACGGCATCACCTACGCCCACGCCGCCGGCGTTCTCGGAATCACCGACAGCGCACTCATCGACGCCGCAGTCGAATCCGTGGCCAACAATGACCCGGCCGGGCTCTTCACCACGATTAACAACGTTCTCGACGCCGGGCACGACCCGCGACGCTTCGCCACGGACCTCGTCGACCGCTTCCGCGACCTGCTCGTTCTTCAATCCATACCCGACGCATTCGACCAAGGACTTGTCGACGCGCCACTTGACCAGCGCGAAACCCTCGCCGACGAAGCGCAATCCCTCGGACCCGCCACACTCACGCGATGCGCGGCCGTCGTGAGTGATGGGTTGAACGAACTAAAAGGCGCCACATCTCCGCGGCTGCTCCTCGAGATCATGTGCGCGCGGATGGTCATGCCCGGCGCGGCCGACGGCATAGAAGCACTGTCCCAACGCGTCGAAGCGTTAGAAAGTGGCCAACCCACGGCAAGCCGTTCTACCAGCGACAATGGTCATCGGGTGGGGAGCACGAGTTCTTCTGCTTCTGAGGACGGTACTCGAGCTGCTGGTAGCGGTGCTGCTGATAATGGCGCTTCAGGATCTGATGCGAACGCGACTCCACCCCGGGCAAAAGGTGGCGGGCGGATCATTTGGCCGCGCAAGAATAAGAAAACTGAGACTCCGACGCCACAAACCTCGCCGTCCTCGGAAGCGAACACCGAAACGTCCCAGGAAGCTAAGGGCACGGAGCACCGAGACACAGGGAATGCGAAGCCCCAGGAGACCCAAAGCACCTCGTCAGGAGCACCTGAAACACCGGCATCACCGCAGGAAGACGCTGCGACGCCGTCGCAGGATGAGGCTGCAGCATCGTCGCAAGCTGAAGCTGCGCCATCACAAGAGTCTGTTGATCCGCGGACGATGGATCGGGAAACGCTCTCTAAATACTTGCGTGAGCAGGCGTTACAACAAGAGAGAGAAACCCGCGCCCGCGAAGCCGAAGAGCGTATGCACAGGATCGAGGAGAAGGAAGGCCCCGCCGTCGTCCTCCCCGAGAGCGAACGTTCTGCCGATGCGCAGAACACGCACGCCGACAGCGCACGTTCCGATGACACGCCCACCACGGGTTCCGAGAACAGTGAGACTACCGACACTAATGAAAATTCCGAGGCCAATGCAGGTCCCGAGGCTAACGGCCACGAGGATCAGCCCAGCGATACCGAAACAAACCAGCATGACCAACACGCCGATGCTGGTGTGGAAACGGATCAGGCAGACAGCGACACCACGGACCACGAAACTGGCCTCACGGCGGATGGACTCCGGCCACAATGGACACAGATCAAGCAGGCCGTCGGCAAGCGAAGCAAAGTTGCACAGGTCATGGTCAGCGAAGCTGTCATTCTTGGTGTCTTCCGCAACCACGTCGTCCTTGGTCACCACACCGGGGCGCTCGCGCAAAGGCTCAATGACCAGCACATCAACACGTCCATCGTGGACGCAATCACAGACGCCACCGGGCAAACAGTCACCGTTGAGGCGGTCATTGGTACCGACGACGCCGCCCTCCAACGATGGAAGGACGCTCACCCGGACCACCCTCGCTCAGCGGTAGCAGATAACTCCGCTGCTACCGCCACCACCGACACCGAACCCAGCGACGACACCGCAACCAGCGCCGACGCCGACAGCGGGAACGGCTCCGCGACTAGCGATATCGCGGGGACCACGTCACCCGCGTCGCCGGCCTCGCCCACGTCTATCCTGTCCGATTCTGCTCGCACCGCATTAACAGCAGCCGCAGCATGGAAAAAAGCGCAAGAACAACAGCAGTCCAACGCCGACGAGACCAGCCAAGGCCAGCGCGACGGGCATGCCCACCCACGACACGACGCCACACCACAATCACGGAACGGCCAGTCCCGCCCAACGCACACGCCACCCGCGGGACGGCGAGCGGACTCCCCGCAAGAATTCAGTGACGGATCGCCACTGCCACCCGAACCCGACGACCCCGATGGCTACGGGCCACCACCCGACGACTACTACCCCGCGTCAAACAATGCGCCCGCTGGCACCAGCGGTGACACCGCGAACACGAGAGGCAACTCCGACACAGGTGGTTCCAACACGGGCGTAGCCACCGCCGAAGCACCATCGTCGGAAAGCACCGAATACACGCAAGAAGAAGCCGAAGAAGAAATGGTCAACGCCACGCGCGACGACCCCAACTACGACCATCGCTCGGCTAAAGACATAGCCATGGAGCTCCTCATCAAGGAACTCGGCGCGCAACCGCTCTAGGCCCTTCCTTTAGCGGTGACGCCAACGGGAACTCCTCGCAACCGGGGCCACCCCTCCGGGGAGTCATGGCCAGCCGCAACCACCCTTGTCGCACATATTCGTTACACTGAACCGCGACAATGACACACCGACACGACGATCATTAACGACAAAGGAGACAACAATGGCAGAGCCCGACTTCAACGAAATCATGGCCCAAGCACAGCAAATGCAGGAAGAACTGCAGCGCGTGCAAGGTGAAATCGCGCAATCCGAAATCAGCGGCAGCGCAGGCAACGGCCTGGTCAAGGTCACCATGAAGGGTACCGGCGAGGTCACCAACGTCACCATCGACAAGTCCGTCGTCGACCCCGATGATGTCGACACTCTCCAAGACCTCGTCCTCGGAGCGCTCCAGGACGCCAACACCGCGTTACAGTCGTACGCGCAGGAAAAGATGGGCCCGTTCTCGCAGGCACTCGGCTAAAACATTCGGCTAAACCAATCGGCGCCTAAACGATTGGGCGCCTACAGCACTCGGCCTTAGCAAACCTAGCCACCCGCACGTACCCCACCTCACCCACGAAATCAGGACGTCGTTGTTCGAAGGACCACTCCAAGACCTCATCGATGAGTTCTCACGCCTACCCGGAATCGGCCCCAAAAGCGCCCAACGCATAGCGTTTCACCTGCTTCACACCGACCCCGACGACATCGACCGACTCCGGGCAGCGCTCACCTCCGTCCGCGACGGCATCACCTTCTGCCGCATCTGCGGAAACATCTCCCGCAACGACGTCTGCCGCATCTGCGCCGACCCCAACCGCGACGCCACCACCATCTGCGTCATCGAAGAACCCAAAGACATCGAAGTCATCGAGGCCACCGGCGAATACCAAGGGCGCTACCACGTCCTCGGCGGCGCGCTCGACCCCCTCGCCAACGTCGGACCCAAAGACCTCTCCATCACGCAGCTCCTCCAGCGCATCGCCGGAGTACTCCCCGACCGGGAAACCGCCGACTCCACACCCGACGAACCACGCTACGAAGACGCCCCCACCATCAAAGAAGTCATCATCGCCACCGACCCCAACACCGAAGGCGAAGCGACCAGTTCCTACCTCGCGCGGCTCCTCAAAGACTTCCCCGACCTCACCACCTCACGGCTCGCGTCCGGCATGCCCATCGGTGGAGACCTCGAATACGTCGACGAACTCACGCTCTCACGTGCACTCGCCGGACGGCTCCCGCTCTAGCAGGTGGAGAGCTGCCGCTCTAGCGCCCGCGTCAGAAGTGGCACAGGGCCCGGTCACAGGACGCCACCCGACCTAACAAAAATCCCCCCGGGACATGCGAAAACAGTAGCGTCGTGTTAGAACTGGGGTATGTCTTCTGATAAAGCCCGCTGGGGCCTCACCACCCTGTACACCGTCGCCGGATTCGGACACTTCGTCACACCCAAACCCTTCGAAGAGATCGTCCCCACCTACGCCCCCGGCACGGCACGGTTTTGGAACTACCTGTCCGGCGCGGGCGAACTCGGCACTGCCGCACTCCTCGCCGCACCCAATAACAAAGCTAACAAATACGGTGGCCTCATTTCCGCAGCTCTGCTCCTCGCCGTGTGGCCGGGCAATTTCGAGTCCGTCCGCCAACGCCTCGACCGGCCGTGGACGGAGCAGATCGGTTGGATAGCGCGCCTCCCGCTGCAACTTCCCATGATCCACGCGTCGTGGAAGATCTGGAAAGGAACAACGGACTGACCAGCCCTTCTGATAAACCCAGTCAAACCGTGTAAGACTGTGGTATGAGCACCTTTGCATTAGAAAATCCGAGTACAGGCAAGACAGAAGACCAATTTAACCGCATCGACGACGCTGACCGCGACAAGATCCTCGACCAATCCACCGAGGCTTACAAGCAGTGGAAAGAAACCTCCCTTGAAGAGCGCGTCAACGTCCTCAACAAAGTAGCTGACCTCTACGAAGAGCGCGCCGATGAGCTCGCCAGCTACATCGGTCGCGAAATGGGCAAGCTGACGCGGTGGGCCCAAGGCGAGATACAAATCGTCGTCAATATTTACCGTTGGTACGCCGAGCACGCCTACGAGCTCATGCAGGACACCGAGCTGCCCCGCCAGGGCGCGATCCGCACCTTCGTACGGCACGACCCGATGGGCCCAATCCTGGGTATTATGCCGTGGAACTTCCCCTACTACCAGGTTGCACGGTGGGCTGCACCGAACCTCCTGCTAGGAAACTCCCTCGTGCTCAAGCATGCCTCCATCTGCCCGCTATCCTCCCAGGCATGCCAGGACCTGCTCGAAGAGGCCGGTCTGCCCAAGGGCGTCTTCATCAACATGTACGCCTCCGGTTCGCAAATGGACGCCTTTGTCGCCGACAAGCGCATTAAGGGCGTGTCGCTCACCGGTTCCGAAGCGGCCGGTGCAGCCGTCGCCAAGACCGCTGGCGAGAACTACAAGAAGTCGCTGCTCGAATTGGGCGGTAACGACCCATTCATCGTTCTTGACGACGACAACCTCGACGACGTCCTGGACAACTTCGTGAAGATCCGTATGTACAACACGGGCCAGGCGTGCAACGCGCCGAAGCGGCTGATCGTCATGGAATCCTTCTACGACAAAGTTGTCTCCGGCTTGGAAGAGCGCATCAGCAAGATGACCGTCGGCCCGTGGGATGACGAGAAGGCCGACATCGGCCCGCTGTCCTCGATCGACGCCCGCGATGGCATTGCCGAGCGACTGGACAAGGCCGCTAAGGAAGGCAAGGCCACCATCAAGGTGGGTGGACACGCGCTGGATCGTGATGGTGCCTACATGGAGCCCACCCTTCTTACCGACGTTGACCCCGCGTCGGACGTCGGATGCAACGAAATCTTCGGGCCGGTTGCGATTGTGTACCCCGCGAAGGATGCCGACGAGGCTGTTCACATCGCGAATGATTACTCCGACTACGGGCTGTCCGGCTCCGTGTGGGGCTCTGACCTGGACAAGGCTTGGGAAGTGGCCAGCCAGTTGAAGGACGGCATGACGTTCGTGAACGAATCATCCGTCACCGAGGCGGGCCTGCCATTCGGCGGTGTTGGCCGCTCCGGATACGGCCGTGAGATGGAACGGTGGGGCGTTAAGGAATTCGCTAACGAGCACCTCTTCCGCATCAGCGAAGGCCCGAACGGTGGAGGACTTTCCCCGGCAATGTAGTTGCTGGCGAGGGGGAGATCGGCGTGCGCTGACCTCTAGCCCCACTTCGGGGCCGGAGGGACCCAGGTGTCAACCTTCTCATACAGCTCGCGTGGGGTATCCGCAATAATGAGCGACTCCAAATACGCAGAGCTTAAGAAACCCTCCGCCACCATGTGTTTAATGGCGCTGATCAGTGGATCCCAATAACCGTTCACATTGAGTAGCGCCACAGCGTGCTGCGTGTAGCCCAGTTGCTGCTGGGTCCACGCATCAAAAAGCTCGTCGACAGTGCCTGCACCTCCGGGGAGTCCGACGACGATATCGGCTAATTCCCCCATCCGCGTTTTACGCGCAGACATCGTGGGCACGAGTTCTAAGCGCGTCAACCGGTCGTGGGCGATTTCCCCACGCGCCGGAGTGGGCACCGTCCCATCAGCCCGCGGAATCACATACGAACGTCCGCCCTGGTTAAACCCATTAGGGCCATCCACACCGGCCAGCAAATAGGGGATGACGCCGATACACAACGTCCCATCCTCAGCGGCGGTATCCCCCACAACCCCCATGAGGCCCGCGCGCCCGCCACCATAAACAACGTGGTCATTGTGCGCGCCAATGGAATGCACCAGCGACTCCACGGCCTCCCGATAGACCGGATTATTCCCCAACGCCGAACCGGTGAACAGGAGAAACCCGCGCCCATATAACTGCGGCACCACCTCACGCGTCAGAGGCGCGATAGGTTCGCGTTCGGTTTTAATATCCTCGCTGGTAAACCAGTGCGCCGCGTCGATCTCAGCATGCGGGGTTACGTCATGCGCGTCGTTATTGTCATTATTGCCGACATCGGTGTCGTCGCCATCGTTATCGTCGTCGGCGCTATTATCCCAGCGCAGCGAGCCGTCGAGCGTAAAAACGTCGGCAAGTAGTTGCGTGTTGGCCTCATTAGCAGCGTTTGTTCGGAACGTGCCGACGAAGGTCAGGTCTTCTGTTCCAACGCGGAGGTTTAGTTCTTCATCGAGTTCGCGAATGAGCGTTTGATCTGGGGTTTCGCCCTGGCTCGGGCTTGCCGCCAGGGAACATAAATGCGGTTGTGCCTTTCTTGCGGACGAGTAAGAACTCGCCGTCACGATTCCGGATGATTGCGGCGCTCACGCGAATGATTGGCATAGGTTGCGAGTCTAACAAAGGGGTATGGCGGAGGATCGGACTCTAACTTGGCGCTAATCAGTTTTCAATAAGAGATCCTGTGATTCCTTTTCCAGCTATTTTCCATATGTGGTGAATGTCGTTAAGATCGGAGTTGAGTAACGCGCGGAGTGTATCCGTAGCGTCGATAAACGCACAGGAAGGTTGCGCACTATGACTGCTGAGCACGTCATTCACGAGAATCACACCCACGAGCATGGTCCGGGTTGCGGCCACGTTGCCATCCCTCACGGTGACCACGTCGACTATGTACACGACGGTCACCTCCACCACAAGCACGAGGACCACTGGGACGAATGCACCACTGAAGGACACACGATCCACGAGAACCACCCTCACGAGCACGGTCCGGGTTGCGGCCACGTTGCCATCCCTCACGGTGACCACGTTGACTACCTGCATGACGGTCACCTCCACCACAAGCATGAAGACCACTGGGATGAGTGTGGCCATCTGACCTGTAGCTAAAAGCTGCACGAGGTAACGCACGGTAAAACAACAAGAAAGAAGCGCCGTACCTTGCTCCCCAGCAGGTACGGCGCTCCTTTTGTCCCATTGCTCCCTCGAGGATCGAAATGAATCACCAAACTTTCAGGTCGTGAGAAGGGCTGATGCCTCTCTGTTCCGTTTACAAGACACAAGTTACGAAGCGTACCTGGACAAACAACAAAACGAACCTGTGTGGTTACTGAGAAAACCGAAGAGAGTATGGAGGTGTCGCCGCAGGTTATCGAGAAGGTGTGTGGATGGCGGCTAAAAGCCCATAAGCTCACCGCCCTGGACCTCCACAAAGCTCAACGGTTAGCCGTCGTTGTACTCTTCGGGAAAATACACAGCCTCTTTGATGTGATGCTGTATTTTCGTCCTCACTTAACCTTTTCCACATTTTGACCATGCCGGGCGTTAAGTAGCGATGATCGGAAATGACGATGCAGTCGCTCTCGTTATTGCCCATAGAGAAACTATAAATCCGATACTGGCCAGCTGCCTTCAGTTTCTCTACTTCCCCTGTTTGCGACGTACCCCTCTGTGCGCTCGCGAACTGCCAACAGTGTGTTCGTAGGGCAGTCCCCTTACAGCGGCCATACCGCCCCTCGCACACATGAAAGGAGCGCCGCACCTTGCTCCCCAGCAGGTACGGCACTCCTTTTGTCCCATTGCTCCCTCAAGGATCGAGATGAATCACCAAACTTTCAGGTCGCGAAAAGCGTGAGCCGCTTTTCTGTTTCTACGTTCTCTGTTTCGCTTACGAGATTTAACCTACGAAGCCCACCTGGATAAACAACAAAACAAACCTGTGGAATCACTGTAAAAATCTGCGCTTTCTTGAGAACGCCGATCTCCCGTCGCCGGGGTCAAGTCCTCCAACACCACCACCCACCCCGTGTTACCCCGCCGTAACACAAACTCAGAAAAGCAACGCTTCCGCAACATGGCAGCAACGGGACAGAGAGAAAGCGCACCTACCGTCTCACTATGACCGCAACACTTGAGACCACTACACAGCTATCGACCCATTTGAAACAGGGTTCCTTCAACTGGGTTGTCCTGGCTGGACTCGGCGTATCGTTCGTCATCTCGGGGGACTTCGCCGGTTGGCAGTTCGGACTCGGCTCCGGCGGCTGGGGTGGCCTTTTCTGTGCTCTCCTCATCGTTGCGGTGCTGTACATGGGCATGTGTCTGGCCCTCGCGGAGCTGTCGGCCGCCCTCCCCTCAGCGGGCGGTGGCCACCTGTTTGCGCAGGTAGCAGTGGGTGATTTCGCCGGTTTCATGACGGCGATCGCCATTCTGTTGGAGTACGTGCTGGCCCCCGCCGCCATCGCAACCTTCATCAGCAGTTATGTTGAATCCCTCCACATCCCGGGCGTTCCCGCAGGTTGGCCCATTTATCTCTTCTGCTACATCGCGGTGGTGGTTGTCCACCTGGCAGGCGCCGGCGAGGCCCTCAAAGCGATGTGCGTCGTCACCATCATCGCCGTCGCTGCACTGGTGCTGTACACCGTGGTGATGGCCCCGCACGTGCATATCAGCGCGTTCACCGATGGCTGGTCGGGAGCATCATCCCACACTGCACCCGGTACGCCTGACCGCATTTCTCTTTTCGATGGTGGCTTCGCGGGAATTTGGGCGGCTATTCCTTTCGCCATGTGGTTCTTCCTGGCCATCGAGGGCGTTCCGATGGCTGCCGAAGAGGCGAAGGACCCGGCGCGATCGGTTCCGAAGGCGATCGTCGTCGCAATGATGATCCTGTTAGTGGCGGCTATCACGATGATGGTCGTGGGGCCGGGTGCCGCGGGCACTGGCGTGGTGGCCGAGTCGGGAAATCCGCTGGTGGCCGCCCTTGAGCGCGTCGGCGCGAACCATGCCGTTGTGGTGGCCATCAACTACGCGGCCTTGTTGGGCCTGGTGGCGTCGTTCTTTTCAATCATTTATGGCTATTCGCGGCTAACGTTTTCGCTGTCCCGTGCCGGTTTGCTTCCCGCTTTCTTATCGACGACGAACCGACGCGGCGCGCCGACGTGGGCGTTGATTGTCCCTGCGTGCGTGGGTTTTGCGTTGACGTTGGTGGCGGATGGTGACGCTCTGATGTCTGTTGCTGTGTTTGGTGCCGTGGTGTCGTACGCATTGATGATGGTGGCGCATATTGTGTTGCGGGTGCGGCGCCCGGAGTTGCCGCGGCCGTACCGGACGCCCGGTGGCGTCGTGACCTCGGGTGTTGCGTTGGTGTTGTCGCTGGGCGCGGTTGTGGCAACGTTCATGAATGCGCCTGTGCTCGCCGGATGTGCGTTGGGTGTGATGGCGCTGGCAGCCGTCGGATACGCAGTGTGGGGCCGGAATACATCACCGGTGGATATTGCGCAGGAGCGTGCAGCGCGGGAACGTGCTAGGCAGGAACGCCCCGAGCGGGACTTGAGAGCGCGCGACCTGGAGGCACCTGACCTGCAAACTCCCGCCCACACCCCGCGCACAACCACCATCCTCCAGGCCGAGGAGGTCCGCTAATGTTTTCCCAACACCTAGCTGGACACACCTACTCATTCGACTCCTTAACAGAGGTGATGGCGAAGGCGTCACCTATCCGCTCGGGCGACCAACTGGCCGGATGCGCCGCCAATTCCGCGGCCGAGCGCGTCGCCGCCGCCATGGTGCTGGCAGACGTGGGACTCAGCGAGTTCCTCCGTCGCCCACTCATCGAAGATGCCGTCACAGACCTCATCCACCGAACCCACGACTCCGACGCGTTTCGCCCGCTCGCGCATATGACCGTAGGCTCATTCCGCGAATACCTCCTGGAACAGGCCTATCGCGGCGCCGACATCTCCTCGTTGGCGTGGGCATTAACACCAGAGATGGCCGCGGCTGTCTCCAAACTGATGAGCAATGGCGAGCTGATCGCGGTCTCCGCCGCGTTGAGCGTCGTCACGAAATTCCGCACAACACTGGGTTTACCTGGCTGTTTGTCGTCGCGCCTACAACCCAACCACCCCACCGATGACCCCGCGGGTGTGGCGGCCAGTGTCCTCGACGGGCTGCTGTTTGGGTGCGGCGACGCGGTGGTAGGCATTAATCCGGCCGGCGATTCCCCCGAAGCGGTCCGTGACCTGCTGCTTCTGCTCGACGAGGTGCGGCGGCGGTACTCCATCCCCATGCAGTCGAGCGTGCTCACACATATCTCGACGACGATTGACCTCATGGAGGCCGGCGCGCCCGTGGACCTGCCTTTTCAATCAATTGCGGGGACGCAGGGAGCGCTGCGGTCCTTCGGGGTGTCGCTCGACATGCTGGCCGAAGCAGAGCAGGCCGCGGACGAATTGCACCGAGGAACCGTCGGCACGAATGCTTTGTATTTTGAGACCGGCCAGGGATCGTGCCTGTCGGCGGGTGCGAACATCGGTGTCGATGGGCCGGTTGACCAGCAAACTTTGGAGGCTCGCGCGTACGGGGTGGCGCGTGCGTATCGGCCGCTGTTGGTTAATACGGTGGTGGGGTTCATCGGGCCCGAATACCTGTACGACGGTAAGCAAATTATCCGGGCGGGGCTAGAGGACAATTTCTGCGGCCGGCTCCTGGGCATTCAAATGGGGTGCGACGTGTGCTACACCAACCATGCCGAAACGGATAGCGACGATATGGACACGCTCCTGCACCTTCTGGCCGCGGCGAACACCGGTTTCGTTATTGCCGTTCCGGGTGCCGACGACATCATGCTGGGCTATCAGTCTCTGTCCTTCCATGACATCGCGCAGGTTCGCGCCACCATGGGCAAACGGCCGGCGCCCGAATTCGAAGAGTGGTTGCACACAACCGGGGTCACGGATGAGGCCGGTTTACTTGCCGACGACGGACCTGCGCCTGCGCTCTCACCCGAGCATGCGATCGAATTGGGGTGGACATCATGACGAGGCAGCTCGACGTCACGACCACGGGTGGCGATGCCGGCCGCGCTAAGGACGATCATCGTCCCGACGCGTGGGCGAGAGTCCGTGATCTCACCCCGGCGCGGATCGGGTTAGGCAGACACGGCGCAGCCCAACCGACCTCATCGAAACTATCGTTCGCAGCAGCTCACGCTGCCGCACGCGATGCTGTTCATTCAAGTCATGCCGGTGGCGCGGATGATTCGGGTGACGCGGGTAGTTCCGGCACCACGAACGGACTTTCTTTCCTTGCCGACGCATCGCTCGTGCGGTCACGCGCCGGGAATCGGTCTGAGTATTTACGACGCCCTGACCTGGGACGACTCCCCAATGATGAGGATCTGGAGAAACTGCCCACTCGTGAGGCCGGATGGGATGTGGGGATAGTCATGGCGGATGGCCTCTCCCCCGATGCGCTGTCCTATCACGGGAAAGCCACGGAAGAGGCGTTGCGAGATACGCTTCACCGCATCTGCCCGGAGCTCTCCATTGCCCCCACCGTTAGAGCTGACCAAGCGCGGGTCGCGTTGGGCGATCACATTGCGCACGCCATGAACATGCGCGTGGTTGTCGTCATTATCGGCGAGCGTCCGGGGCTTTCGGTGCCATATTCGCTAGGCATGTACATCACGTATAACGCGTCACCGGGGACGACCGACGAGCGGCGGAACTGCATTTCCAACATTCACCCGCCGGACGGGCTGAGTTATGACCACGCGGCATTCACCGCGGCCGACCTCATCTCGAAAATGATGAAATTGGGGAAATCGGGTGCGGCGTTGAAAGCGACGCGGCAAGCTATTTCCAGTTCCAGCTAACGAGTTCGCACCTCTACTCCGTCGGCATCGCGATATAGCGAACCTCCTGGTACTCCTCAATGCCGGCGTTTCCGCCTTCGCGGCCCAGGCCGGACTGCTTCACGCCACCAAATGGAGCCGCGGCGTTGGATAGCACTCCCACATTCAACCCGGCCATTCCAGCCTCGAGGTCCTCCGAGAACCGCAGCGCGCGCTGGACATTCGTCGTAAATAAATAGGATGACAATCCATATTCAGTATCGTTGGCTAACTCAAGTGCCTGGCTTTCCGTCGAGAATGTTGTAATCGGGGCGACGGGTCCAAAAATTTCCTCACTGAATACTCGCGCATCGGTTGGAACGGGGTACAGCACCGTCGGCTTGTAGAAATAGCCTTTGCCGCCGAGGGGCTCGCCGTCACAGAGCACCTTCGCGCCCTTCTCTTTAGCATCATCAACTAAAGCGGCAACGTTATCCAGGGCTTTCTTCTCAATCAGAGGGCCACACGTGGTGCCCTCATCCAATCCATTTCCGCAGGTCAGATTACCCATCGCCTGGGCCAGTTTCTTCGAGAACTCCTCGGCCACCGACTCATGCACAATAAACCGGTTCGCAGCGGTACAAGCCTCCCCCATGTTCCGCATCTTTGCAGCCATCGCGCCCTCAACAGCCTTGTCCAGATCGGCGTCGTCAAAAACGACAAACGGAGCATTGCCGCCCAGCTCCATCGAGGTGCGCAACACATTCTTCGAAGCAGCCTCGAGCAGGTGCTTACCGACGCCGGTCGAGCCGGTGAACGACATCTTGCGCAAGCGCGAATCCTCCATGATCGGCTCCGACACTGAGGACGCGGATTTCGACGGCACTACATTGACGACGCCCTCCGGCACGCCGGCCTGGCGCAGCAGCTCAATGAAGTACAGCGAGGTGAGAGGCGTCAGGCGCGCAGGCTTCAACACGACGGTGCAACCGGCGGCCAGCACTGGGCCGATTTTGCGGGTGCCCATCGCGAGCGGGAAATTCCACGGAGTAATGAGGAAACATGGACCCACGGGGCGGCGAGAAACCAGGAATCGTAGAGTGCCCTCCGGGCTCGTGGAATATTGACCACCAATGCGGTTGGCCTCCTCGGAAAACCAGCGGAGGAACTCCCCTCCATAAGTCACCTCACTGCGGGATTCCGCGAGGGGCTTCCCCATTTCGAGCGTCATCAACGTGGCTAATTCCTCAGAGTTCTCTTGAACCAGGTCAAACGCCTTTTTCAGGATTGAGCTGCGCTTACGGGTCGACGTATGCGACCACTCTTATTGAGCATCGGATGCCGCGTCAAGAGCCTTAATGGCATCATCGCCAGTTGCGCTAGCCACGGTTGCAATGACCTCACCGGTGGCAGGGTTCTCAACATCAAACGTGTCTGAGCTAGACGAATCAACCCACTTCCCATTAATAAACAACTGGGTGGGAGTTTTCGCTATCAGCTCTTTCGGATCAATAGACACAACGACGCCTTTCAGATTGATTGTCACAGGTCGATTGACTGTCACATGTAGGGATAAGTGCCAGGGTAATCCCCGTTACACTTTTGCGTCGGGAAAGCGGAATAGCGGAGAAAACACTGCTCCACCGGAATCAGAGGAGATATTATTACAACGATTGTCACTACGCCGGCACATTGGAGATAAAAATAATGGCAATACACGTCCATGCAACAGTCGAACCGGATGGAGAATTGTGGCTTGTCACCATCCCTAAGTACGACATTTTCGGTCAGGCAAATCGACGTGAAGATGGGGAAGCCGTTGCAAAAGAAATTACCGCATTATGGTTTGATACCGAAGAAGAAAACATCGAAGTTACCCTCGATAACTAAAAGCACAAGGAGCGGACCCCCGTTTTCTCATCTTTTGCCATCGGCTTTCTTATAACGGGGAAACTTATAGCGGGGGAATATCGCCATTGTCGTTATCTCCCCCATTACCGACGCTTACTACTGCGTAGTAAAAACACATTGCTTATAGCAAAAGCGGCGACGACGGCACACACGGTGGCAACAGCATAAGGTTGACCGCCCACAATTCCTGCCGCGAGAGCCGGGACGGCCGTGGCCACGTAACCGACCACGTAGTACGTCGACACTGTCTTGGCTTTATCGGATCGTGGCGATAGTTCGGCTGTGCCAGCCAACGAAGTGCGAAAACTGATTCCCTGCCCAATACCTGAAATACAGATGCCGAACCAGGCCACGATGGGCTCGCCAATGATGAGGGACACCGCGGTGGATCCCAGGCCCACCACCAAAATAATCATTCCAGCCGCCAAACTTGGCTCGCGGGGAAGAAATGCCATCCCAATTTGAGTTACCGCGGAGACCGCAAGCATGAGAAACGTCGTAAAGGCCATACCCAGTTGGCTGGATACTCCTAAGCCTTTCATGCTTAGTGGGACGACAGACTGGAAAAGCCCGTTTGTACCGTAGGCAACGCCAATGGCGACGGCGAAGGGAATGAAAGCAGACACGAGATTCTTCGGAACACCGATCTGAACTTTCAGACTCAGCCGTCCTCGATTCTCGAGAGTTTCGGTGATTAATAACACCAATGCACCGGCTACAACCGTCAGAATTCCGTAAATGATGAAAGGAATTCTTAGGGGTAACCCCGAATGTAAGGCAATGACCGCGCCAAACAAAGGCCCGAGAGCCAAGCTCAATGATGTGTAAATCGTGCTCAGAAGGGCGCCTAAGGCGGGAGATATCGCCTCTTGCAGAGCTGCCGTAAATGCACCAGTGCATAACCCCACCGATAACCCGGATAGCGTGCGGGCAATACACAAACCAGGGAAATTAGTTGTCAGTGTAAAGGTCACACTCGAGGCCAGCGAGAGAGCAACACACGTCAAAATAACTGGTTTTCTTCCCACAGTGTCAGAAACGTGGCCAAACAATAAGGCAATAACCACACCGACGACATAAAAAGAAAAGAAGACGACAGTTGAGCTGGAACCCAGCCCCCAATCCCGCTGATATATCGAATACAACCCCGACGGAATCGTCGACCCGAGTACGACCATCGTCATTCCGTACGACAGTGCTACACCGTCATAAAGTCGTCGCACCGTAGCATTCATCGCGCTCATATCCCGACTCCCTCACAGATCGTCAACCCACGTCGATCAAGCCCTACTCCGTCCTCCAGCATGAAGTTAGGTTTCTTTAGGGAACACTGTATCTAAGGAATCAACGACGGTGAGGGGAAACTGGAAGAATGCGAAAGTCCCCGTCGGCTGAAACCCTTGCAGGATCACAACCAACGGGGACTAACACTCACAATGAAGTTGTGGGCGAAGGGGGACTTGAACCCCCACGTCCGTAAAGGACACTGGCACCTGAAGCCAGCGCGTCTGCCATTCCGCCACTCGCCCGAAACAACGCACGTCAGTTTAGCACGACGCCCCACGTCGAAAACAAAAGAGCAGGTCACAGGCTTGCAAAAGTTCACAAACTAGTCCAAGGACTCGCCGAAAACACCCCTATACCTCTTAATATATCGGCTTCATATCTCATACATTCCTTCTTCATATCGCGCACAATCCCGTCGATAGTGATCGAACTAGACGAAAAACCTGGACGTAGTACGCTGCTCTCCTATGTATTTACGAAAGAAATTCGTATAATGACCTGAACTTCTCTCAAATGGCATAGCGTAGAGAACAACACGGTCACATCAAGAACGATGGCAGATCAGGGAAGAACCGCGGCTGACCACACACTGTTTGCCATCAGCCGCACATGAGTGCAGCCCTGGATTTTCGCGCGATGCCAAGAAAGGTGTCCCAGTTCATATGGATATGCTCGGGCGTTTCCGAAAGCTCGATAGCTCCCTGCAACGCGGCATGGATAATGGATTCGCGCGCGTCTTCGGCGGATCCGTCGTGCCTGCTGAAATTGAGGAACTCTTGAAGCAAGAGGCCGAGGATTCCTTGGTTTATGGACCCCACGGCACTCTATATGCCCCCGACCGGTACGTCGTCTACCTTGCAGCAAAAGACTTAGACAAAATTAACGACGCCGATCCGGACCTGAACTTCGACCTCTCTGACCTGCTTGGACGCTTCATCCGCAACGAAGGATGGCGCACGTACGAAGCCGTCACTGTGGACCTCAAGAGCGACAAAGGCCTGCACACCGGCCAGCTCAAGTGCCACTCCTCCGTGTCGGAGCACCAGGATGCGCGGCCAGTGAGCCCGCCCACCGAGGTCTACGCATCACAACACAACAACTCCGCCAACCAGGATCAGCCGGGGCAGGCCGGACAGCCAGAGGGACAATCCGGCTACCCTCACAGCGTCGACTCTGACAGCTACCGCCATGCACAAGCGTGGTCCGAAGTTGCCGACGCCGCCGACACCGCTAACCCCGCCCCTGGAACCGGGCACGTCTCCCCCGCCGATGCCGCAGCAGCGCCGAACGCACAGGACAACGGCGGGTATGTCCCAGGACAAGCGTCGGTAAGCGGACAGGCAAACGAACAAGCGGCCGTCACCCTCTTACTGCAAGACGGGTCCTCCCGGACATATCACGTACACGAAGGAACAAATATCATCGGGCGTGGTAACCAGGTGGATTTCCGCCTCCCAGATACCGGCGTTTCGCGGCGACATGCCGAACTCGTGTGGGACGGGAAGGAGGCCGTCCTGGTGGACCTGCACTCCACCAACGGCACCACTGTCAACGACACCCCGATCGACAACTGGCTGCTGGCTGACGGAGACGTCATCACCGTCGGACACTCTTATATAGAGGTGCGAATCAACACGCCTCAGAAGTAGAGCCGAGGAGGTAAAGCGGGAGTGCGAACTCAGAAGTCCGCGGCGTGAGAAAATTAGCTCGGCGCAGACCAAGCTCAGCGGCGGTACCGTCGTCGATAGTGGTGTGAATACCGACGCCGACACCGTCGAAAAGCTTTACCGCACCTCTACGAACACGGGCTTTATGCTGCGGGGTTGGCGCGCGGGTACACCAAAGAAGGTAAAGTAGGGCACGACTTGAATCGGTGGGGTGTCCAGGTGTGCCTGTAAGCTCACTATCCAGCTGGCGCACATGGAGCCACGACCGATGCTGCTGCACAACCAAGGAGGATGCCCACCATGCAAAGCACGGTGTTGTTTCTCGTTAAACTAGCCATCCTCATCCTGCTCTGGCTCTTTATCGCGCTCACCCTGCGCGCTCTCAAACGGGATTCGGCTACACCCTCAGCCACCGTACTCGCGGCACCCGCCGTAGCAGCGCCCCAAGGCGGCCCTGACCCCACCGTCGCCCCCAACGCCGACGGCAGACGAAACCAGCGGAATAAGGCCCCAATCTCGGAACTCGTCGTGACCAACGGGCCCCAGAGAGGACAAATAATCGACCTGACGTCGCAATCCGAAGTGTTCGTCGGACGAGCATCATCGTGCACACTTGTCCTCAGCGACGACTACGCTTCATCCCGTCACGCACGGTTCATCCGCAACGGAAACGACTGGTTCGTGGAAGACCTAGAATCGCGCAACGGAACATACCTCAACGAACAACGCATCGACCAGCTAGAAACCCTCACCCGCGGAGATGCCATCCGCGTCGGCCGAACCACACTGCACGTGCAGTAGGAAGGGATCATTAGATGACATATGCCCTGACCTACGCGGCCGCATCGCACGTAGGACTGATCCGCGGAAATAACGAAGACTCTGCGTACGCAGGCCCCCACCTGCTGGCACTAGCCGACGGCATGGGCGGACATGCAGCGGGAGAAATAGCCTCCCAGCTCATGATTTCCCACATCGCCCACGTCGACGATGTGGGACCCGGCGACGACATGTGCGGGCAGCTGGCTGACGCGATGGCCGAAGGTAACGCTGCTATCGCCAACCAAATCGATATCAACCCCGCCACCGAAGGCATGGGGTGCACCCTCGACGCCTTCTTCTTCAACGACGACACCCTCGCCATCTGCCACGTCGGCGACTCACGCGGATACCTCTACCGCGACGGACAACTAGAGCAAATCACCAAAGACGACACCTACGTCCAATCCCTTGTCGACGAAGGCCAGCTGGCACCCGAAGACGTTTCCAACCACCCGCAGCGCTCCCTCATCCTGAAAGCGCTGACAGGCCGGCCCGTGGAGCCCACCCTGATGCTCCGCGAGGTCCGCCCCGGTGACCGCTACCTCCTGTGCTCCGACGGCCTCTCTGACCCCGTCAGCCACGACACCATCGCGGATATCGTCTCCCGCGGCACGCTCGACCAAGCTGCCGAGCGCCTTATCGACCTCGCTCTACGCAGCGGAGGCCCCGATAACGTCACCGTCGTCCTCGGAGAAATCGTCGACACCAGCGACGACGACTACGCCCCGGCCGCGCCCCTCCTCGTCGGCGCGCTCGATCCGGAGCAGACCGACGTCGCCCGGCCCGATACCGCCGCCGGCCGTGCCGTGGGCATGAAGCTCATACAACAGAATAAAGAGGCCCAGGCGCAACGGAATCCTGGGGGGCGGTCCGGATCGCAACCAGCGTCGCCCGACAACGGTGGATCCTCCAACAACGGAGGAGCGCAGGCATCGCGGGGTGACCTCGCTGATCCTGTGCGTGGCGCGGGGGATCGCGCTGACTCCGCCCACGGCGGTTCAGCCGTCGCCGGAGGGCACGGCCATAACCACGAAAAACACAATAAGAAAAAAGGGCGTCGCATCGGTCTCACGGTGGGCGTCATTGTTCTTGTCCTCGCCGTCATCATCGGTGCCGGCGGATGGTGGGGGAAGAAAACGCTAGATAACCGCTATTACATCGCCACCGACAACAACGAACTCGTCGTCTATAAAGGTGCCGACGAAACAATCCTTGGGAAAACGCTCCACAGCACGTACCAACGCGCATGTTTGGACGCCAAGGGCAACCTCACGCTGCTGGACGCGAACTCCACTAAGAAATGCCACCGCTTCCAGCTGACCGATCTTCCGCCATCGACGCGGACCAACGTAGACAATCTGCCATCGGGGGACTACAACGATGTCCAAACACAAATGGAGCGGCTAGCTAAGCAAGCGCTCCCTGTGTGCGTCACCCGCGAATCGTCGCACGGCAACGCCGATAACCCCGATGCCGGCCGCGACGACCGCAGTGGCGAACCCGCGCCCTCCGACGCAGCCACCAGCGGCGAACCTGCACCGAGCGCACCCAGTGCTGGCGAATCCGCAGCAAACAACGCCTCGGGAGACACCGCCAACGGGCAACCCGGAGACCTCACCACACCTGGTGACACATGCCGGGAGGTGAAATAAATGACCTATTCACACCCATCGACGGCAGGAAACGCCGTCGCGTACCCGGCGACGACAACCGGACAAGCAACCGACAACACAGGACCCATTGCGCGGCCCAAACGGCCACGGCGCTGGATCGAACTCGGGCTGCTGCTAGCTGTCACCGCGATTCTCGCGCTGGCGGTCATTGCCGTGGAAATCGCAGCTAACCACCCACTCACCACGGATGTTGCCTACCTCCTCGGCGGGTTCATCATTATTTTCACCGTCGCCCACCTCGTGATTCTGTGGAAAGCGCCCTACTCGGACCAAATCATGCTTCCCGTCGCGGCCCTGCTCAACGCCATCGGTCTCGTCATGATTTACCGGCTGGACCTGGCCACGGGGAATAACCTTGTGCGCTCGCAGATCATGTGGACAGTGATCGGTGTGGCCATGATGGTCGCCGTCATCGTCGGGCTTCGTGACCACCGATCCCTCCAGGACTACTCGTTCCTGCTCGGTATCGCTGGTCTGGTCTTCATGGCCGTTCCCATGGTGTGGCCCACCAGCCTTAACGCCGACGCCAACGTGTGGGTCCAGGTCGGGCCATTCTCCATCCAGCCCGGTGAGTTCTCGAAGATCCTGCTCCTCCTGTTCTTCGCCTCACTTCTGACCACAAAGCGAGCGCTGTTCAACGTCGCCGGCACCAAATTCCTGGGAATGAGATTCCCGCGACTGCGCGACCTCGGACCCATCCTGGTTGTGTGGGGGATCGCCCTCGTCATCATGGCCGGCGAAAACGACTTCGGCCCGGCACTCCTCCTCTTCGGGACCGTGCTTGGCATGCTGTACATCGCCACGTCGCGGCCGTCGTGGATCATTATCGGACTTGGGCTTGCCGCCATTGGGGCCGTCGGAATTTACAACATCTCCGCCAAGATCCAGACACGCGTCGACAACTTCATCGACCCCATCAGCCACTACAACGAAGGCGGATACCAGCTCTCGCAGGCACTGTTCGGCCTGTCGTGGGGTGGGATCACCGGTACCGGGCTCGGGCGCGGATACCCCGAAGAGGTGCCCGTCGCGCACTCCGACTTCATCCTCGCCGCCATCGGTGAGGAACTCGGCCTCGTTGGGCTCTCCGCGCTCATCGTCCTCTACGCCATCTTCGTCGCCAGAGGTATGAAGACGGCGCTCAAGACCCGCGACACCTACGGCAAACTCGTCGCCTCTGGGCTGTCGCTCACCATCGCGATCCAGGTGTTCGTCGTCGTCGGAGGGATTTCGCGACTGCTGCCGATGACGGGACTGACGACGCCATTCGTCGCCCACGGTGGATCGTCGCTCCTTGCCAACTACATGCTGCTGGCCATCATCCTGCGCATTTCCAATTCCGCGCGGCAACCAGCTAGCGTTAGCGGGTCAGCCGCAACAGCGAACCGCAAAACCAACCAGCAAGCCAGCACCAACCAGAAGGAGGCACAACAGTGAACCGGTCCATCCGCGCAGTCACCATCTTCTGCCTCCTCCTCGTTGTTGCCATGGTCGCCAACCTCACCTGGATTCAGGGGTTCCAGACCGACCACCTGGCCAAGAACTCGCTTGACCGACGCCAGTACTACGACATGAAGTCACGCCAACGCGGACAAATCAGCGCCGGGGGCGAAATCCTGGCACACTCCGTCAAGGGCGCTAACGACATGTACAACCGCGAATACGTCAGCGACCCCGACGCGTTTGGGCCCATCGAGGGCTACCTTTCTGACCGGTACGGGACAGCAGGTATCGAGGCCAGCCAGAACAACATCCTTAACGGCACCGACGACTCGCTGTTTACCAAACGGTTCACCGACACCCTCACGGGCAAGGAAACCCAGGGTGCCAATGTCGAGCTCACCATCGACCCCAAGACGCAGCGCGTCGCCTATGACGCCATGACTAGCCGTGGATACACCGGTGCCGTCGTTGCGCTCCGCCCCTCCACCGGGGAAGTGCTCGCGATGGCCTCCACCCCTGGTTACGACCCGCGCAGCATCGTGACCCCGAATGCTGAGGAAGCACAACAAAACTGGGCTGCCCTCAACAACAACCCGGAATCGCCGCTGCTCAACCACGCGACGCAGCAGACGCTTCCGCCCGGATCGACATTCAAGCTGATCACCACGGCTGCTGCCATGGAGAAGAACAACGTCAACGCCAACACCACGGTCACCGCGGAACCGCAGATCACGCTGCCGGATAGCTACACGACCATGGAGAACTACGATGGCGAGCGCTGCGGGAGTGGTTCTGTGACGACGCTGTCCACCGCGTTCACTCTGTCCTGCAACACGGCGTTTGCCCAGCTCGGGATGGCTGCGGGAACCGAGCAGTTCAAGAAGACCGCTAAAGCATTCGGCGTGGGTGAGAGCGTGGATGACTTCGGACTGCCCGTCCAGACGTCCACCGTCGGCGAAATTGCTGACCAGCCGTCACTGGCGCAGTCCTCTATCGGACAGCGCGACGTGTCCATCACACCGTTGCAGGACGCCATTATCGCCGCCACGATCGCCAACAAAGGCAAGAGGATGAAGCCCTACGTGGTCAAACAGATCACCGACTCCAGCCTCAAGCCCATCAAAACCACGAAACCTGAACAAGTCAATACCGCGGTCAACGAAGACATCGCGAACCGCATCACGCAGCTCATGATCGGATCCGAAAAAGGCACCAGCGGGTACGCCGGCGCCGACATCGCATCCAAGACCGGTACCGCCGAGCACGGCGAAAACTCACGGTCCTCCAAACCACACGCCTGGTACGTCGCCTTCGGGCCCTCCCAGAACGCCGACGTCGCCGTGGCCGTCGTCGTCGAAAATGGTGGTGACCGAGGACAAGCAGCAACGGGTGGATCCGTCGCAGCCCCCATCGGCCGCGCCGTCATCGCCCAGGCACTCAAGGACGGGGTGTAAAACATGACCAATGACAACGATCTCCAACCGGATCGATCAGACATTGAGCGCGTTCAACGCCTCGTAGGAACCCACTACCGCCTCAACTGGATTATCGGCCGAGGCGGCATGTCCACCGTGTGGCTCGCCACCGACAACGACACCGGCGACCCCGTCGCCATCAAAGTTCTCAAACCCGAGTACACCGATAACACCGAGTTCCGCGAACGCTTCCGGAACGAAGCCAACGCGTCATCGCTCATCGACAGCCCCAATGTCGTTCACACCCACGCTTATCGCGAAGTTCTCGATGCCGGGCTGACTTTCTGCTTCATCATCATGGAATACGTGCGGGGCGAATCGCTTGCCGACGTCCTCGCGCGCGAAAAGAAACTTCCCGAAAAGCTCGCACTCGACGTGCTGCAGCAAAGCGCGCTCGGGTTGCAGGCCATTCACGCTGCCGGCATGGTTCACCGCGATATCAAGCCCGGCAACCTGCTGATCACACCCGATGGCACCGTCAAAGTTGCGGACTTCGGCATCGCCAAAGCCGCCGAAGCGGTGCCGCTCACACGGACCGGCATGGTGGTTGGCACCGCGCAATATGTCTCCCCTGAACAAGCCCAGGGGATGAAAGTGGGGCCTGCCAGCGATATTTACTCGCTCGGCGTTGTCGGCTACGAAATGCTGACCGGTCAGCGGCCGTTCCGGGGCGACTCCACGGTGTCCGTCGCCATCGCGCATATCAACACGACGCCGCCTGCTCTGCCTGAGAGCATCGGGCGGAACACGCGGGAGCTCATTGCGACGGCTCTGCGCAAGGACCCACGCGCACGCTACGCCAATGGTGCCGAACTCACCATGGCCGTCGCCCACGTTCGCAACGGCGACATGCCGCCACTGCCTGAAACGCTTCATCAACAAATTAACCAAGACGGCATGGTGACCCCCGGCGGGCCCGACGCCCCGACCGCCATGTTCGCGACCAATGGTGAGCCCCAGCCGACTGCGCAATTCGTCTCGCCCACAGCGCCTGGTGAATCCATTGCGCAGGTCACCGAACAACCTCAAACCCCTGCTCCCAAGGTCCAGGGGCCAGCGCCGCAACCCGGCGGCACCGTCCACCCATCACTCGGCGGAGCGGCAACTAACCGTGGCCCCTCCGACGGCACACGTATAAGCCCGGCAGCCCAGCAGAACGCTGCAGCCCCCGGCGCGGCAGCAGCCGCTGCTAACCGCCCTGGTGGCACGCCCAATCGCGGACAAAGCCCCGCCCGGAACACCAACAAAGGCGCGGCGCCCAACAAGAACAACAACTCCAAGGCCACGCGGTGGCTCTGGACGCTCATTGGGCTCCTCGTCCTTATCGTCGTCGCTATTGGGGCATGGATGGCTTTCGGTGTTCACCGCGATGGCGGGCGCGACGAAACTGGCGAAACTGTCACCAGCGTCATCACCACCGTCGTCCCTGGTGAGAACGATGACAATGACACCGCGCCGGCGGAGACCTACCAGCCTCCGCAGCGGACCAGCACGGAACAACAAACCAACCCCGGCACTGAAATCCGGCCTGTTCAGCCGACCGAAACAGGAGACCAGGGGACGAATAACACCCCCGGTACCGACAACGACACCACAGGCGGGAACGGAAACAACGGGACCACCGACGGCAACTCCGGCAACACGAACACCGGAGGGAATAACTCCAACGGAGGCACCAACAACGGGTCCGGAAACGCAGGAAACAACGGCAGCCGCGGAAACAGCAACGGTGGCAACAGCGGATCCGGCAACACCAACCAACAAAACTCCGCCATCAACGGAGGAACCGGGACAGGAGGAACCACCGGGCAAGGCCACAGCTCCCACAACGGAACCAGTAACGGAAACAGCGCTCGGAGCGGGGTCTAAACGATGGATTCAAACACCCTACTAGGGGGCCGATACACACTTTCCGAAATCATCGGCACAGGAGGAATGTCCGACGTTTACGCCGGCACCGACACCCTCCTCGGACGCGACGTCGCCGTGAAAATGATGCGACCCGACCTCGCGCGCGACACCACGTTCCTCGAACGATTCCGCCGCGAAGCGCTCAACGCAGCCAAGCTCAACCACCACGCCATCGTCGCCGTCTACGACACCGGGCAGACAAGCGAAGCCGACGGCTCCGTTCCCTACATCGTCATGGAACGCGTCCGCGGACGCACGCTCCGGGACATCATCCGCGAAGACGGGCCCCTGGATCCCGAGTACGCCGCCACCGTCATGGCCGACGTTGCCGACGCACTCCACTTCTCCCACGAAGCGGGCATCGTCCACCGCGACATCAAACCCGCCAACATCATGATTACGGCCACGGGGTCCGTCAAAGTCATGGACTTCGGCATCGCGCGGGCACTTGGCGACGCGACGTCCTCCATGACGCAGACCGCTGCCGTCATCGGAACAGCGCAATACCTCTCACCCGAGCAGGCGCGCGGGCACTCCGCCGACCCGCGGTCCGACATCTACGCCAGCGGGTGCGTGCTCTACGAACTCATCACGGGACAGCCGCCGTTCCAGGGCGAATCGCCCTTCTCCGTCGCGTATCAACACGTGCAAAGCACACCGGTGCCACCATCACACGTTGACGGCATCAGGCTCAATCCGACCACTGCCACCAACGTCGACGCCGTCATCATGACAGCGATGGCGAAGGATCCAGCTGACCGCTATGACGATGCCGCCGATTTCGCCGACGACCTTCGACGTTTGGCTAGCCACCGCACACCGCTGGCCGCACAGCATCGGACCAATCCTTACAGCCCGATGCCCCACCAGAACGATCCCAGCGACGTCGCGACCACCGTTATGCCCGCCGCAGGGGCCGCGGGAGCGGCTGGAGCCGCCGGAATCGCAGCTGGAAGCGGCGCGCACAGCGCGGCCACGCCGGGCACCCACGCAGCCCAACCTGGACAAGACGCCCCCGGCCAAGCGCAAAGAGCACACGCGGCCGTCGCACCGGCAGGGAGCGACACCGCCACGCGGAACTCCGGCGGCAAACACGCCAGCAAGCACTCCGAGCAGGGCGAAAAGAAACGCAGTGCACTGTCCACATGGATACGGATCATCTGGACACTCGTTATCCTCGCCGTTCTCGGAATCGGTGGCGCCGTCGCATGGTCCTACTACCACGACAACACAACGAGCAGCAGCCTCCCCCACGTCGACACTAACGACAACAAGAAGATCAGCATCCCCGACGTGCGGAACCTCACTGAGGACGACGCGATCGCCAAACTCGAAGACGCTGGTTTCAAGGTGAAAACGCGGGAAGCGTCCAATGCCGACGTCGAAAAGGGGCATGTCATTGACACGAGCCCCGCGGCGGGATCGCAAGTGCCCAAGGGCACCCAGGTCACGCTCACGATTTCCACCGGAAAAGAGCAAACCGACGTCCCGAACCTGACGGGGAAGGACACGCAAGAGGCTTCACGGCTGCTTCAAGAGGCCGGGCTCGTGCTCGACCAAACGGTGAAAGAGGCGCCATCGGACAGCGTGCCTTCCGGCCGAATTATCGAGCAAACACCGGCGTCGGGTTCTCACGTCGCCAAGGGAAGTACTGTGACTATCACAGTGTCCACCGGGCCCGAACGCGTCCGGGTGCCCGTCGTCACTGGTCAATCGATCGACGACGCACGCGGAAACCTCGAAGGTGCCGGGTTCAAAGTGACGGTCACCGAAGTCGATTCCACCCGCCCCGAAGGCACAGTGCTCCGCACCGCCAACGAAGGCAATCAGATGCCCAAGGGAGCAACGATCGAACTTCAGGTCTCCCGCGGCAACCAGCTGACCATGCCCAACCTCGTCGGGCAAAGCACGAGCCAAGCACTATCCGCGCTCCGCTCGGCTGGATGGACCGGTGGGACCGCCCGGCTGACCACGCACGATCAAAAGACGAACGATCTCACCAAGATCAACGAGATCATGACTCAGTCGATCCCCGCTGGTCAGGCCGTCGACAAAGACTCCACGATCGACGTCGGCGTCGGCTCATTTAGCCTCCTGCCATAAAACGGGGGGTTGGTGAATTAGTGCACAACCGCATATACGGTTCACTAATTCGCCACAACCAGGACCAGGTTGAGGAAAAACCTTGCCTGGTCACTTTCACGCGACCTACAGGCCCGACAAGACGGCGTTATGCCGATTCTCCAGCTCACGCACGCGTTCCTCGTCGACAAGGAAACCAGCGCATCCCATCCAATTCGCCACAATCCGATGGCCGCAGCTCGTCATGATCGACTCCGGGTGGAACTGCACACCATGCAAAGGCAGCGACGCATGCCGCATGGACATCACCATCCCCGAATCCGACCGACCGGTCACCACCAACTCCTCCGGCAGCGACGCCTCATCCACCGTCAGCGAGTGATATCGCGTCACCGTCACGGGATCCGGCAAACCACGCATCACACCCGTACCGTCATGCCACACCGGCGACGTCTTCCCGTGCAACAACTCGTCCGCACGGACAACCGAACCGCCCAAAGCCTCAGCCAACGCCTGATGCCCCAAACACACACCCAACATCGGCACCTCATGACGGATACATGCTTTGATCAGCGGAATCGACTGACCTGCCGCCGACGGAGTCCCCGGCCCCGGCGAAATCAACACGCCGTCGAAACGTTGAACAACCGACCGGCCCGCGGCTCGATCCTCCGCGGAATCCACCAAACGGTCGTCGTCGTTACGCCACACCGTGCACGTCTCCCCCAGCTGCCCGATGTACTGCACAAGGTTGTACACAAAACTGTCATAATTATCGACGACGAGAATCCGCATACCGGCAATACTAACGGCACACCGAACCCGCAGCGTAGCTACCTAGCTATCACTGGCCCCACCTGTTACCGACCGTTACTGAACAGACCCCTTCAGCCGAACACGATCACCCGGCAACCACGCCCACTGCTTCACCCGCCACGAGCCGCACGACTGATCAACGTCTGAATACGATGCCGCAGCCAGGTCCAGCGATGCCGGGGAATCCAACACAATCCACCGACAATTCGACACATAGCCGTCCTGCACGAAATGGGCCTCCACACCGGCCAGCTGACCAGCGATAAAGCGCATCACCGACCCGTGAACAACCACAATAAGGTCACTGGGCGTAGCCGTATCCGACCGCACCGCACCGGGGACAAGGAGCGGCAGCATCGGGGTAATACCCTCCAGGAAGCGACGGCGCGTTTCCCATCCGGACTGCCCGCCGGGCATACGCATATCCATCTTTCCCGACGACCACTGCAACTGGGTGTAGCGGTACGTGTGTATCGACTCCATGTCGGTGTTCATTTCCAGATCACCGGCGGTGACCTCGGTCAAACCCGGGATCGCCGTCGGCACAGTGGGATCATCCAGCTCCGCCGTGATGGGAACGGTCTTCACACCATCTGTCGACGGCGACGCGGTAAACACCGACGCGCCCTGGTTCACCATCCCCTGCGCGGCAAACCGGGCGGTCTTCCGGGCGCGGAGGGCTTCCGAGCTGATAATGACCGGGCGCGGTGAGCCCGCTGGGGCATCACCTTCCTGCACCTCACCTACTCCGGAGAGGGTGCCGTCGGCAACAATTCGCTCGCCACCGGTAAAAGCCTGCTCAACCCCCATTGACGTTAAATCGGCGCCAGGCACAGCGGTATCGAGAGCGGTGATGAGGTTGGATGTCGTCTGCCCGTGGCGGAAAAGAATCAGCCGTCCGCGGGGTGCGTTCTGCTGCTTCTCCCCCGATACGCCGCTGTTTGATGTGCCACTGTTGACTGTTGTACCCACGTTATTCACCTGTTTTCCTCCAGCCGTTTGTCATCATTCTGTACTCGCTCTGTACTCGCTCACCGCGTGCCGCCGTGCCGCCGTGCCGACGACCCAGCGTTGTATCGCTCTACCACAGGACATCTGTATCCGGGGCGGTACCTTTCGCCCGATGAGCAATCCACTCCTGCGCGGTGAACCACTCATCGGGAGTTGCCGTCGACGGTTTATCCGGGCTCATTGTCGACGACGGAGCCACAGCATCGGACGCGGTTACAGTATCGGACGCAACCGCTTGGCCCGACGTCGTCGCCACGTGGGGTCCGTCGTCGATCGGCCATGAGCCGAGGAAGCGCAGCACCTGGACCGTTCTATGCAAATGCTGCAAAGCCGTTGCCACATGTGGATCGGAGATATGCCCGCTCATGTCCATATAAAAGCGGTATTCTCCCAGCGCTTTCCGCGTGGGGCGGGACTCGATGCGCGTCAAATCCACACCATTCGACGACACCACCGTCAGCGTCCGAGCCAGCGCACCCGGCTCATTCCGGACGTTAAAGACGACCGACGTGCGATCACGACCCGTGTGAGCTGTGGGTTTGCCCGGCTTTCCCACCAACACGAAGCGAGTCTGCGCGCCGGCAACGTCGGCAACGCCATCGGCTAGTGAGTCCAAGCCATACAGCTGCCCGGCGCGAGCAGGCGCTGCGGCGGCGTCGACCTCTCCTCGAGCAACCATCTCTGCAGCTGCCGCGTTGGAATGGGCGGCAACGAACTCGGCCGGCGGAAGGTGGTCATCAACCCACGATGTCACCTGGGGACGGGCAACAGGGTGCGCACTCCAGGTGGCGATGTCCTGGGGGCGGGTGCCCGGCCGGACGAGGATAGAGAAGGCGATCGGGATGGCAATCTCACGGTAGATCTGCAGCGGGTGCGACCCCGCGAGCGCATCGAAAGTCCTGGTGACCGGGCCTTCAACTGAGCTTTCAATGGCGACGCACGCCCAATCGGCACGGCCACGAATAACGGCGTCAACAGCGTGTTGAGGTGAATCGACGGGGAGCGGAACTATGCGGTGATCGTTGGCGACGGTTGGCTCGGTGGCATCCACGCCGGTGTTTTCCGCCCCGGCAGCCCACGCTCTAGTACCCTGGGGCGGCGTATCGCACCACCCATGACCTGCGAATTCCAGCATGGCCATTTCCGTAAACGTCCCTGACGGTCCAAGAAATGCGACGACAGGAATGTCGTACTCGGATGTGTCGGATGTGTGACTGGTTTGGTGCGCGCCCACGCTGCTTGACTGCTCGCTGCTCATTCCACCTGCCTATGTCGTGGTGTTCTCTTCAACCCTAAACCACCGGGAATCAAGAATCAGATAGACAAGGTGGTGGTGGCGCAACCATATCCGCCTCCCCGTAGGCTGTCAGGTATGGATTTCCACGACGTGTTGGACGCCCCTTTGGCCGATATCCTCGCTATGGTGCGCGGTGGGCGTCGTCGCGTCGGAACCGAAGATGTCGCTACACCTTCTGACCAGCACGGTCGTGACCAACGTCTTTCCCCGGACGTGTTGGCGGGCCTCGCGCGGGACCGTGTGCAGGCCGCCCGGGAGTCCACCGGGCTAAGCACACAAGAGCTGGGATTTGCCCTGGACGACATTCCCGTGACCTATCCCAGCGCTCAGCGCGAGAGCGCCGCGTTCGCCGGCTTGCCCATTCCGATTAAGGATTTACTTCCTGTACGGGGGATTCCCTGCACACAGGGTTCGGCCGATCGCGTGTCTGTGCCGGACAAGAACGACCCCGTGGCGGAGGCGTTATTGGACGCCGGCGCCACCATTTTCGGAGCATCGGCAACCTCTGAGCTGGGCTTATCGTGTTACACGGAACCGACCCATCTGCCGACGGTTGTTAATCCGGCGCTGTCCGGTCGCGCACCAGGTGGTTCGTCGGGAGGGGCGGCGGCGTTGGTTGCGCGCGGCATCGTCCCGGTGGCGCATGGGAGCGACGGCGGTGGCTCGATCCGCGTCCCTGCCGCCTGTTGTGGGATCGTCGGGTTTAAGCCCCCGCACGATCCGACCGATGGGCAGCTCCGCGCGGATGGTTTTCTGGCGCGCACGGTTGCGGATGTCGCGGTAGCGTCGTCGTTAATTACTTTCCCTGGTCAACCGCGGGTGACTCGGACTGAGTGGGTTCCGGGGGCGTCGAATGTAGGTGTTCCTTCTCGACGTCTGCGTGTGGGAATCTTAACGAAACCGCTGCATAGTGCGGGCCAGAATGCGCCGCACCCAGCACCCCACGGTGCTTCGCACCCAGCACCCCGTCCGGCGTCGAATTCCCTGATGATGGGCGCACTTCGGATTGCGGCCGACCGTGTAAGGGCAGCGGGCCATGATGTTGTTCCCGTGACCAACCCGTATCCGCCGGAGACGATTGAGCTGCTGCGTATCGTGCTGGCCTACCGGTGCAGGAATCTTGATGGCGCGTTGTCCCCGTTGAGCACGTATTTCCGTGACCTGGGCACGACGATCACAGCCGAGCAGTATAAGGATACGCTGGCCCGACTTCGAGAGCTCCCGGATCTGGTGCTCAGCCAATGGTCTGATGCGGCGAATGTAGATCTTGTGCTGAACCCGACCATTGCGTATCCGCCTCCGCCGGTGGGCACGTTCGCGGCCTTGCCTCCGGAGGAAGATTTCGCGGCCCAAACCGCGTGGACCCCGTGGTGTACGTTGTGGAATTTGACGGGCTGGTCTGGGCTTTCCGTCCCCGTCGTGACGACGGCGATTGAGGGACCGTGGCACGGGTGGCCGGTGAGTATGCACGTGGGCGCTGTGGGGGATCGTGTGTCGCCGTGGGAGGTTCTTGGTGTCGGGCTCATCGTCGAAAAGTAGTGTCACCGCGACGCTGCGCTGGGAAATCGTCATTGTCCTGGCCGTGACATTTGGTATGTCAGGGCTGCGGGCAACGTTGCGCCTGGTGGAGGCCCTGGTCTCCCCGACGCCGTTGAAGGGGCAGACCGCGCAGTTGAATCCGTCGCAGGCACCAGCGGCGTGGCTTGATGTGTCGCTGCAGGTGTTGTCGGCGGGGACCTTGGTGGCCTGGGGCGCGCTGGCTGTGTATATGTTGTGGGTTCATCCCGTGACGACGAATCCTCTGTGGTTTTTGCGATGGTCCGGACTGTCCGACGTGTGGCACGGGCTGGCGGCTGCTGCGGCGATTGGTCTGCCCGGGTTGTGCTTTTATGGCGTGGCTCGCGCGTGTGGTTTGTCGGCGACGGTTGATCCTGCGGCGGGGGTCCGCGCCTGGTGGTCCTACGTGTTGCTAGTCATTTCCGCGTGCGCGACGGCCTGGGCCGAGGAAGTGGTCGTAGTGGGGTGGCTGCAGACCCGCTTGGCTCAGTGTGGTGTGTCGGGGGCGCCACGCGTGGCGGCGTCGGCCCTGTTGAGAGGCCTGTATCACGTATACCAGAGCCCGAGCGCGGGCATGGGCAACGCCATCATGGGCCTGGTTTTCGGGACATATTTCGAACGCACAGGCCGTGTGTGGCCGCTGATGATTGCTCATGCGACTATTGACTGCGTGGCTTTCGTGGGCGCAGCGCTGCTAGCCGGCCATCTGCCGTGGCTGGGGCTGTAGATAATGTGCCCCCACAAGGCCGTGTAACTCTAGCCCCACGCGTTTCGATATACTCAACGCTTGGTTTCACCTATAGCTGCGTCACCTGCATATTCCGCGGAGCCGGATGTGCGCGAACTGGGCGAGCGCAGCCCCAGAGCCTGAGCGTCTGTCGCTAGGCCCGAACATCCCCTGCCGTCGCCGGGGTGCTGCCAACGTTATCACTGGTAAGCGATACTTTTGTCGGAAGGAAATTTTGTGCCTGCTTTGTTGCTTCGGAGTGGTAGCCGGTTTGGTACCGGCCGTGCCCGTGAAGCACTAAGCAGAGCACACAGCCGCAGTTCAGCTAACAGCTCGGCTGCGATTATCGGGTGGCCGGCCCACGTGTTGGGCCTCCTCGTGGGGCTTCTAACGCAATTAGTGTGGCACGGCCCACGTGAGAATGGTGATTGGGCCGCGTTGTGGATCGCCGGCAAGCTCCTCCGCCAGGGTGATGACCCGCACATCTATGACTACGCCCCTGACGATTTCGCTGCCTGGGCAGGCCCTTTCTGGCAGCCGTTCGCCCAGCAAGATGTCACATCCGCCTCACCACATCCGTTTGTTCAGGCACCATTCGTTGCTCAAATGGCCGAGGCCCTGACATTCGTAATGTCTTTCCACACGTCGGTGTTCTTCTTGACGGTGGCGTCGGGGTGGGCGCTAGTCGTGCTGGTGGCCGGTGCATTTTATGTGTGGTTTCACCGCCCGATCCCCATGGGCGTGTTGGTCGGCGTCACACTGGTGGTGTGGCTTTCCACCCCATTTCAGTGGTCAATCACGTTAGGGCAAACGACGCCCCTGGTCACCGCTGGGATCGCGTATAGCATCGCGGCAGCGCGCCGTCGTCCCTGGTCAGCGGGCATCGTACTAGGGGTCGTTAGCGTCATTAAGCTCACGCCGCTAGCTCTCATTCCACTGATGCTACTGTTCCGTCGGTCACGTCGAACGTCGCTCATCGCTATCGCAACAACGGCCCTCTGCTTCGGCTTCTCCGTACTAACCGTGGGGTGGCCACTGCACGAAATCTGGCGTGCGCGGATTCACATGTTCTCCACGTTCAAAGTGATCGCGCCGACGAGCCAGACCTTCGTGTCAATCATGAAGCGCCATCTTATCGACGAGGGGCCCGCGGGCGCGCCGATTATCCAGGACACGCCCGGCTGGATGGTGGTCACTCCGATGATGCTCGCGGCCGTGATTGCCCTGGCTTTGGCCATCGCGGCTTATCGCTGCCGCGGCCGCGCCTTCGAGATCCTCATGGTGGGCGCCATGTGCGTGGCCACGTGTTTTTCCGGCTTCGTGTGGACACATTATTTCATCATTGCTGTATTGCCGGCCTTCGGTGTGTTCGCGCTGACGGCGCGCCGCAAGTGGGCAGTAGCCTGCATTGCGATGGTCAGCGTCCTCTATTTCCCACCGCTTTCCGACGTTATTTCAGCGGAACACGATAACCGCTATTTTGCTCAAACAGTCTTTTATGTCCCTGGCGGGGCTTTGATGGCGACGATTATCATGCTGTTCTTGCTGGCAGCCGCCGTCGTGGTGCCCGCCCATCGAGTGACTAGCGCTGGGCTCCCCAACTCTGCACCGGAGTCTCGGGCGCCGTGGGGCGCGAGGGCATCGGCGTCCGGGCGGACATCCGGGCACACCACCGCGCCCGTGGTCAGGCGCTCTATCCCGCGAGTCGGCGCACGTTCCACCGTCACCCGCTGGTTCGCCCACGCGAGTTCACCCCACTCCACCTTCATCTCTGGCTCATCGCCGCGTCAGCGCGGCCACATCGTCGGCAAGATGGGTCATATCGTTGCGGTGATCTCCGGCCTCATCACCGTTTTGGCGTGGAACTCCCACCGACAGACAGATGACTGGTCCTCTCTGTGGATCGCCGGCGAGCTCGTCGCACAAGGCGATGCACCGCATATTTACGACTACAACCGTCAGGATTTTGCGCGCTGGGCTGGTGAATACTGGGCGCCATTTGCCAATGAGCACGTGACGTCGCCTTTGCCTCATCCATTCATTCAGGCACCGATCGTTGCGGAAGTGATGAGCCTCATCACCCGCATCATGAGCTACGACTTTTCGACGCTGCTGCTGGGATTTTTCTCCGGCTGGGCCATGGTGATCACCGTCGCCTGCGCCTATCGCGTTTGGGTGGGACGGCCGATTCCACTCGTTCTTCTGCTGCCCGTCGTTGTGGTGGCCTGGTTGTCAGCGCCGTTCTCCATGGCCATTCGTCTGGGCCAAACAAGCCCGCTCATCTACGCGGGTATTGCCTACGCGATCGCGGCTGCGCGCACTCGCCCCCGCTCGGCGGGCATCGTGCTCGGCTTGGTCAGCGTCGTGAAGCTGAGTCCTTTCGCTCTGATCGCCGCAATGTTCCTTTTCCGTCGGTCACGCAGAACGGCCGGCATCGCCGTCGTCACTACTGTGGTGGCTTTCCTCGTGTCACTAGTCACGCTAGGGACGGAGATCTTCCGCACCTGGGTTCGTGTCATTCGCGATCTATCGTCTGCCCGCATTGTCGCCATGGAGAGCCAGAGCTTCGCGTCGATCATGTTGAGAAGCCACCTTGGCGACGACGACAACGTCTGGGTCCCCATTATCCGCAATCCACCGACCTGGGTTGTGGTGATTCCGCTCATCCTGGCAGCGTTGCTCGCCATTCTGGTCCTCGCGGCCGCGTATGTGCGTCGGGAATATGCATTCCCGCTGTTCATGGTGGGAATTACCAGCATCGCGACGGCTTGCTCTGGGCTGGTGTGGACCCACTATTTCCAGGTTGCGCTACTCCCCGCCTTCGGGTCAGTCGTCCTGGCGGAGCGTCGTCGTCTAGCTGGTTTCCTCACTATCGGTTTGGGCCTGTTCTTCGTCCCGCCTCTTTCCGACGTGGTCGGTTCCGCGGCCCAGGCGAGGGTACATGTTCAGTCCGGTAGCTTAATCGCCCTCATTGGACTCATCCTGCTGATGTGCATCATGGCTCTTCTGCCCGGCTCGGTTCTTCCGCCGCGCACACGGTCGCGGATCACTCAGTGGCAACAGGCACATGATCGTGACGACGAATGGCTGCGGTCATCGGGGCCATCGCTGTCCCACAGGTATCGCAATGATATGACAGCGCCGCTACCTGTTGTGACTGATGCTCCGCGGGCATCGAGTGGACGCCACCACGTGCGCCGACGCCACACCCAGTAACATTATTCACATGAATACCACTAGCGATGACGATTACCTCCGCGGTCCTGATGGCCGTCCGATCGTCGACCGCTACGGGCGGCCTATCCGACGCCGGTCGGGGAAAAACACTACATCGTCGGGCAACGGTGCTGGTGGTGGGGCTCACCGTCACGAAGCAGACAGTAGGCGTACTGGCAGCGACTGGGCTAACGAGTCCCACGTCGACTACTCCGGGGGGAGCTCTCCTGCGCGGCACGAGAAGCACGAATACCAGCACTTTCGCGCACAACCGGGGCCGGCGTCGTCCCGTGCGAAATACCGAAGCGGGCAGTCGGAACGAACCGATTCCCCTCAATCACCACGCCGTCGTGATGAACAACGTTCCGGGGACTACAGTTCGAGCTCCCGTCGATACTCTCAGCCATTGCCTCCTCGCGGGATCGAGGAACATAACCGACGCACCGGCGCGCCCAGTTATCCTCCCGCCGGCAGCCGACCTTCCGATAAGAGCCGCCCGTCCGGTGCGAGCCGAGGCCGTCGATGGCTTCCATCCAGCCCGAGCCGTGGACGTCGGTGGCGATCGTCCGGGTGGGGACGCAAGCTAGGAGCTCTCCTAGGAGTCCTCATACTCGTTGCCCTCGGGACGATGGTGTGGGTCGATCTTCGGCTCCATCGCGTTGATGCTCTTACCAATTACGGCGGCCGCCCCAGCGGCGGTTCGGGAACGAACTGGCTGCTCGTCGGCTCTGATTCACGCGACGGCCTCTCTGAGGATCAGCAGGCTGAGCTGTCCACCGGCGGCGATACGGGCGGCGGACGCACCGATTCCATCATCCTGGTGCACATTCCCTTCGTGGGGAAGGCGACGATGGTGTCCATCCCCCGCGATTCGTACGTCGATGTGCCTGGTCACGGGAAGGACAAGGTCAACGCTTCGTATGCGCTGGGCGGCCCGCAGCTCCTCCAGCAGACGGTGGAGCAGGCAACTGGCCTGCGCATTGACCACTATGCGGAGATCGGGTTCGGCGGGTTTGCCGGTGTGGTCGATGCCGTGGGCGGCGTCAAAATCTGCGTCGAGCAGCCCATGGATGACCCGCTCGCGGGAATTAATCTGCAGCCGGGGTGTCAAAAACTTGATGGCCCCACCGCCCTGGGGTTCGTTCGATCACGGCATTCGATGGACGACGGCGACATCGGCCGTGCCAGGAACCAGCGGACCTTCCTCGCCGCGCTGGTGAAGAAGGCGCTATCCCCCACCACGTTCCTCAACCCGTTCCGCTTCTTCCCGTTTGTCAGCCGTATGACGGATTCTTTCACGGTGGACAAGCACGATCACGTGTGGAATCTCGCGCGCTTGGGCATTGGGTTGGGCATGTCACCGCGTAACGAAACGATCCCCATCGCATCGTATGAATCCACAGATGTCGGAGACGTCGACGTGTGGGACGACGACGGAGCGCAGGAACTATTCAAGTCGCTGCGCTAGCCGGCTAGTCGCGGGGCCCCGCTGCCCCCGATGTTCGCGGGGCCCACTACCGACGGACCACCTACCGAATAGTCACTTGGCGGGAACGGATCGTGTCCCGCGCCTTGCGTTCGTCGGCAGTCAACGGGGTGTCCACGGCCAACGCTTTTTCCAGCGCAACAGCGAGTTTCTGAATAGGCTCCTGGAATTCTTGCGTCGTCACCGTGGGATCAACGTCAAAGACGGGCACCGCAACACCGTGGGTGCGGAACGCCCCGGCAAAGCGTGTGCCTTCGCCCAAGGTCAAGTCCCCGGCGGCGTACAGGCGGGCCAGCGCGGTAAATAACGCGTCTTCGTCGTCTTGTCGGATCCAACGGATGTAGCCTTTGTCGCCACCATCGGTCCACCAGACCGCGCCCGGCGCGGATACGTCGACTCTCTCGGTCGGGAGCATCGACTCATTGACCTGCTTCATGTTCTGCTGCATAGCAGGATCAATGGTTTGCCCTTCCGGGAGCCACCAGTCGAAGTCCTTCTCGACCTGCACGTCGAGCTTCTGAGTGGGGTCCATCAGCTCGCTGAGCTCCGGCTCGGTGCCGTCGGCAATGGATGTTCCCAGCGTTTGCCCTGGTTGAGCGGTCTGCAACCACGCGAGGGTGTGCGCTAAATCTTTGTGGGGGTTCGGTCCGCGATGCTGCCGCTGAAGAGCGACGAATGCAGTGGGCGGAGTGTCACCGTCGGTGTCGCGCACGATAGCGGCAGTCGCTCCGGGCAGGACGGTCACGAGGTAGACGGGGTAGTCCACGCCCTTCACCGAGATTTTCGCCCGTGCGGAGGGGGCGAATTCCTGCATGGCAATAAGATCTGCTTCCGACGCAAAACCCCCGAATGGTCGCGGGTCACGCTCTAGTGCTGCACGTTCGGCGGCCCGCTTAGCCAACTTCGCTTGGCGACGGGTCATTCCTTCGGGCAGATTCTCATTCTTCTTTTTCTTCCTTGACACCTGGCCTAGGCTACCCGGCCACTCCCCCGGCTAGCTAGTTCATTGCAGGAGATTCGGAGTTTCTGGACCCGCGTTTTCTACGTGGGATAGCGCCCCCACTCAGCTTGCCGTCGGATACTCAGCCTGGGCCGATGCTTCATCCATCCACTCGCGCGCTTGGCGTGGTTTGTCGGTGGCCAACCAGTCGATCCCGTGCTGAGCTGCCCACATGACGTCATTTCTCGTGTTGACGGTCCACGTGTAGCAGCCGTCGCCGCGTCGAATCAGACCAGGGCGCAGTTTCGCGTTGATGATGGACGGGCCATACGCCTGCGGAATATCCATCCGCCAGAGGATGGGGCCAAGCGGGCGTTGAATTTCACGCCGCAATAGAATCCGGTGCACCGAGGGCTCGAGATGCCGCATCCTCGCGAGCGACATCGCGGAAAATGAAATGACGTGCAGCCGGGGATTGTCGACGTGCCCCCGATCACGAAGCACCGAGACCAGCGTCTTTTCTAGCTGGGCGCCGTATCTGGAGGGGTGTTTCGTCTCAACGAATAGTCCGCAGTCGGTGCCCTCAACGAGGTCCAGAAGCGTGTCGAAAAGCAGCGGTTGTTGGGGCTCCGCAGTGGTGCCGACGTTGATGCTAGGAAGGTCATCCCGAGTAAGTTCTGCAATGGGGCGTTTATCTCCCGCGACGCGTTCGAATGTTCGGTCGTGTGAGCATATGAGATGCCCGTCTTTGGTGAGACGAATATCGCATTCTATGCCGTCGGCCCCCTCGGAGAGCGCGGCATCGTAGGCAGCGAGTGTCTGTTCGGGGTGGTTGCAGCTGGCCCCGCGGTGGGCGATGATCTCCATCGGTTCTCTTTCTTTCCGCCGAGCCAGCCGTGTGCTCCTCAGGCCCGTCCTCGGCTTCGTGAATCTAGAGAATTGTCACTGGTGTTGAGCGCTGTACCGATGCTGTTCAGGATGTTGATGGCATCCGGGATATGCGTTCCCTTGTTCAGCATGACGCCTTGGGTACGCAGCGCAACGTCGGCATCGGTGATTTCTGCGCGTGAGGGCAGCCCGGATTTCGCCATGGTTTCAAGGACTTGCGTCGCGAAGATGGTGGGAATGTGAGCGGCATTCGCCACGTCCATGATCTGTTCGCGGGCTTCGGACATGCGGCTGAAGCCGAGTTCCATCGCGAGGTCACCACGGGCAATCATGACGCCCGAGTTCCTGTGACGGAGCAGTTCGGTCACCACATTGGGTAGGTCGTTGTAACATTCTTCGGATTCGATCTTCAGCATAACGCCAAGGTTCCGGATGCGCGCGCTGACTGTAGCAGGGTCCTCGCTGCCACCAGCGGTATCCGTGGCATCTACGCTGTGAGAGTCGCTTTCCGACGCTGCTACGTCGATTTCTTTCTCGATGGCGCCGAGAATTTCCGTGAGGTCCTCGGCGGAACGTACGTAGCTCGGCGCGATGATGTCCGCCGTGCGAACGATCTCGGGGAGGATGGCACGGTCCTCGTCGGTCATCGCGGGAAGCCGGACGTGAGCGCCAGGGAAGTGAATCCCGCGACCTTCGCGCAGGTTCTTGCCACCTTCACGGGTGTGAAGAGCGACGAGTTCCGCGGAATCGTACTCCGCGGTGTTGCCCTCTGAATCCTTCTCACCGGCGCGGGTGACGGACGTGACTTCGCACTCGATCTTCGCGTCGTCGAAAAGGACCTTGGAACCGACGCCCAGGCTGCGGATAGCTTCCGGCTCACCACAGTTGACGGCAGGGATATCGTCCGTCGGGTCGGTGGGTGTGGGGTCGCTGGTTAGCGTCAGACGTGATCCCACGTCGACGTGAACGCTCTGCTCAGAGCGCCCGATCCCATGGATTCGAGTCTTGATGTATTGGCATGCAACCAGGCTGCCATTGGCCAGGTAGACGTTCTGGCGTCCGTAGGCTAGGACGCCCTCGTCGGTCACCTTGTGCACGGTCATATAGCGCTTGGATCCGCGAGCATCCAGCATGGATAGCTCGTCGCCCTCGTTGACCGTCTGCAGCCACTCCGGATCAACCTGGATGGCCAGCGTGGGACGGCCGGGAAGACCCTCGGGTACGGGCGCGGGTGTCGTGGCGTTGTGGTCGAAGGGTGTGATCCACAACTTGGAGGGAGTCAGAATCCGCCCGGTCTTCGTCCTGGTCACGCGGGTACGCGCGATCCGCGGGCCGGGTTCGATAGCCCCAACCCGCAATTTCGGACCCGGCAGGTCCATAGAGATTTTGATGTCGCGGCCGACGCGTGCGCTGGCGGCACGAACGTTCGCTGCCATTGCGCGCCAGGCTTCGGGAGTATCGTGCGCGCAGTTGATCCGGGCGATGTCCATCCCCGCGTCGGCGAAGGACTGGACGAGGTCGGGATCGTCGGCTGCCTCAGTGGGGAGAGTCACCATAACGCAGCTCGGCATGCCATCCCGGGGCTCACCCAACAGAGCAGAGCTGTTGGACGCTAATTGCTCCTGAGAACGCTCAATCGCTGCAGCTAAACGGGCGATATCGTAGCTTTCACCCTCGGCAGCACGGTCGGCACTGGACTGTCCACCCAGGTTCTGCAGCAGAGTTTTCGCCGCACGGAGTTGGTCGGCAACGGGGGCCTGGTCAGATACACGAATCCCTACCGCCCGCAGTTGGGCAACAATGTGGCGGGCATCATCGGCCTGGAGGCGCGCGAAGTGCTGCACATTGCGAACCCCCTCACGGTGTTCCGCGTCTGCGGCGTCGATACGGTCGCGTTTATCCTGGTCAACCTCGCTGAGCATGGTCAGGAGGCTATCGACACCACGGATCAACTCATTCAGTGAGGTCGTCGCTGAATTTGTCGTAGTTGCCTTCGACGACGACGCCCCTGACGTGCTGGCATCGTTGAGTTCACCGTTATGACCATTCTGTTCCACTATGTGCCCTCCGGAGCGGCGGATTTCTCGTACGACCGAATACTACTTCGTTGCTTCCTGATCGGCATTCGGGCCGTAGAAGCGGTCTTTGATTTCACGCAACTGCGCAGCTGATGCCTTCATCTGCTCAGCTTCGTGATCATCGAGCTCCAGCTCAACAACGCGGTGGATTCCGCCGCGGTTCACGAGGGCCGGGGTGCCGATGTAGATGTCGTCTTCGCCGTATTCACCCTGCAGGTATGCGGAGACAGGAAGAACGACGTTCTGGTTCTGCAGGACAGCACGCGTGATCCGAGCCAGGCCCATGCCGATACCGAATGAGGTCGAGCCCTTAGCGTCGATAATGGTGTAGGCGGCGTCGCGGGTCTCTTCGAAGACCTTCTCCAAGCGTCCGTGCAGCTCAGGGTCCTTCTCGAGCTTCTTGCGCATCGACACACCGCCGACGGTCGACGACGACAGCACCGGAAGTTCCGAGTCACCGTGCTCACCGATGATGTAGGCGTGGATGGAGCTCGGGGCAACGTCGTACATGTCGCCCAGCATGGAGCGGAAGCGTGCGGAGTCCAGAACCGTGCCCGAACCGATCACGCGTTCCTTGGGCAGGCCGGAGATCTTCCAGGTGGCGTAGGTCAGGATGTCGACAGGGTTCGACGCAATGAGGAAGATGCCGTCGAAGTTGTGCTTCATGACATCACCAATAATGCTGTTCAAGATCTTAATGTTCTTGTCGACGAGCTGCAGGCGGGTTTCACCTGGCTTCTGCGCAGCGCCAGCACAGACGATGACCATGGCGGCGTCTTCGCAGTCGTCGTAGGTGCCTACCTTGACGTTAGTCGGGCTGGACGCCCACACGACGCCGTGGTTGAGGTCCATGACGTTGCCGGCGGTCTTTTTCTCGTCGATGTCGATGATGGCCAGTTCGTCGCACACACCCTGGTTGATGAGGGCGAAGGCGTAGGCGATTCCGACGTCGCCAGCGCCGATAAGAACGATTTTGTTACCAAGGCGGCGGTGTTCTTGATCTGCCATGAGAATTCCTCCAAGGAATGAGATCTGAAAAGATGGTGCGACGGCGCATATGTGCCGTGGTTTATTCTTCAGTGTTATTGTGCCCGGTTTTGCCCGAATACGCTAGTGTTTTGACAAGCAATCAAATACTTACCCCCGGTTCTGATTGATTGAATATGGGTTTCTTTTGTTTCGATATGAGCGCTCCGCGCCACCCCTCCCCCTTTTCTAGGGCACGACCAGCTACACACCCACAACCTACCTAAATCTTATGGATTCACCCTGATTAATAGGGATTTTTCATCCATTATGGTGCCAACCTGCGCCCTTTTGCCTCATCTATTTCGGAATAAAGAGAAATTTCTTCACGTTAAAGGTTGCGAAACCCCGGAGCTTCCACAACACTGGGTTTCACGCACAAATTAGTTGTGCGAGTCACAATGTTGAAAAAATCACAGTGCGCCATGTTTTAGCGGCGCGTGTTAGCTAGTAACGAAAGGTACTGAAATGGCTGTGTATGAACTTCCTGACCTCCCCTACGATTACGACGCTCTCGAGCCTCACATCTCTGGCGAGATTATGCAGCTTCACCACGACAAGCACCACGCAACCTACGTTGCTGGCGCCAACACTGCTCTGGAGAAGCTAGAGAAGGCCCGAGAAGAAGGGGCAGATGCCAACGAGATTCGTGCACTCTCCAAGAACCTCGCCTTCAACCTTGGTGGCCACACCAACCACTCCATCTTCTGGAAGAACTTGTCCCCGAACGGTGGCGGCGAGCCGACCGGTGAGCTGGCCGAGGCCATCAACCGCGACTTCGGTTCCTTCGAGAAGTTCAAGGATCACTTCTCCGCGGCTGCTACCGGCCTTCAGGGCTCCGGCTGGGCCGTCCTCGGCTACGACCACATCGCTGGTCGCCTCATTATCGAGCAGCTGACCGACCAGCAGGGCAACGTTTCCGTTGACTTCACCCCGCTGCTGATGCTGGACATGTGGGAGCACGCCTTCTACCTCCAGTACAAGAACGTGAAGGCTGACTACGTGAAGGCCGTATGGAACGTCTTCAACTGGGAGGACGTTGCAGAGCGCTACGCACGGGCAAAGTCCAAGTAAAGTCCTGTGGCCGGGTATCCGGTCACACACGTGGCCACGGTAAATAGACGGCCACGATGAATAGCGTTATAAGAAGAGGCACCCGCGGGTGTCTCTTCTTTTCATGCGGTGATCTAACGTCAGGTACATCTAGCGTCGAGCCGGGAAATCAGGTGTCACACTATGGCCACTCAGGGCTTACCTGACGGGTACACCCCGCAATCGCCCATGTACCGCAAAGTCATCTTGGCGATGGTGGGCGCTGGATTGGCATCGTTCAACGCCCTGTACTGCACACAGGCTCTCCTCCCCGTCCTGTCCGAGGATCTCCATGTCACACCGGCAACAGCATCATTAACCGTTTCCGCGACGACGGGGATGCTCGCGCTGTCCATCATTCCGGCGTCGATCATTTCGGAACGATTCGGGCGCAAGCGAGTCATCATGCTCAGTGCCCTATCGGCCACGTTGCTCGGCCTTCTTCTTCCCTTATCGACGTCGGTCGGCATGCTGATTATCTTGCGTGGCCTGCAGGGCATCGCTGTTGCGGGGGTTCCGGCGACGGCGATGGCGTATCTGTCGGAGGAGATTCACCCGAAACACGTTCCTCAAGTGATGGGGCTCTATGTGGCGGGGACATCGGTCGGCGGTCTGTCCGGCCGCGTTATCCCCTCTGGCGTGCTTGAATTTGCGTCATGGAGGTGGGCTCTCGCGGCCACTGTCGCGGTAGCCATTATTTTTGCCTTCATCACGTCATGGGCGCTTCCTGATCAACAGCGTTTTCAGCCCAAGCGGCTGACGTTCCGTTCAGAGTTCAGCGCCATTGCCCAGCACGTGAAAAACCCGCGCTTGAGTGCGTTATTCACCCTTGCTTTCCTTTTTATGGGCGCCTTCGTGTCGCTGTATGACTATGTTGGCTACCGTTTGACAGGGCATTTTGGCCTCAGCGAGGGCGTCGCCGGCGCGATCTTCTTCCTTTATCTCTCCGGAACGTGGAGTGCAACGCAGGCCGGGACGATGGTCCACAAATTCGGTCGCGCACACGTCCTCGTCGGGTCGATCGTCGGCATGATGATCGGCATGGCTGTGCTGTTTTCCCCCGAGCTCATCAGCAGCATCCTCGGGATTTTGCTGTTCACGGCGTGTTTCTTCGCGGCCCATTCTGTGGCGTCTGGCTGGGTCGGGGTGGTTGCCACCACCAACCGGGCCGAAGCGTCGTCAATGTATTTGTTCTGCTACTACATGGGGTCGTCGATCGTGGGCTGGCTCTCCGGCCATGTCCTGCACTCGTGGGAGTGGGGTGGGCTCGTCGTGTGGCTCCTTACCGGGCTGGCCATCGCAACGGTGATTGCGCTGTTCATCGCGCGAACCACCCCATCGACGCGGGCGACGCCATCACCGGCAGGCGACTCCCGTTGAGTGAACCGGGCAGTAGCCATTCGGATTTTTATCCAGGTACTGCTGGTGCTCATCTTCAGCGAGGTACATCGTCTTCGTCGGTGTGTCGCTGAGCAAAGAGATATCGGTGGTGATGCCCCCGTAGCCGGCGTCGGCCAGTGAGTGAGAGAAGGACTCCGCTATCTCGCGCGCTTTCTGCACTTCATCGTCGGTCTGTGCGTAAATCACGGAGCGATACTGGGTGCCCACATCATTCCCCTGGCGGAAACCCTGCGTGGGGTCGTGCGCCTCAAAAAATGTGCGGATGAGGTCCTCGAACGACACCTCCTGTGGGTCATAGATGACGCGGACAGTTTCGGCGTGACCGGTTCGGCCTGTGCAGACTTCCCGGTAGGTCGGGTTCGGCGTGTACCCACCGGCGTAACCGACCGCCGTGCTTTCTACGCCATCGATCTGCCAGAAGAGTTTTTCGGCTCCCCAGAAGCATCCGAGCCCCACAACGACGCTCCGCTGCCCGTCTTTCCAGGGCCCGTCGATGGGAGTTCCTAGAACAGTGTGTGGCGCGGGGTGAGGCAGGATAGGTTCATCGCGTCCGGGGAGCGCATCTTCCCTGTTCACGATGCTTGTTGGTGTGGGTCGAGTGCCAAAAAGAAATCCCATGAGCACAGGGTAGACCGAAGCGGTGGGGTTCGAAAGGCTCAGAGCATGATTATATGCACATTTTCGATGCCCATTTTCCCGTTTGTCCTCGGTGTGGAATAGCGTAGAAATCACTATGAGTTCCCGCGATGAATCTCTCCCCGTCTCCCCTGATAGTTCGGCTCGGTCTTCTCACTCCACCGACGACAATTCCGCTGGGCAGACCAGCCCCGGCCGGTCCCACGGGCCTACTTCCGGCCGGCCGCGCGAGTCATCGTCCTCGAAGACATCAGCGAAGTCCTGGCACCGACGCGCCTCCCGCCCGGTGAGCTTGTGGCTCGCCGCCATCATCGTCCTCGCCTTGGCGCACCCATTTGTGCCGAATAACCGCTGGATGATGGTGCATTTCTTCACCCTCGGCGCACTGATGAACTCGATTATGGTGTGGTCGCAGCACTTCACCGAAAAATTCCTCCACCAGCGACTCCCCGACTCCTCCCGGCCGAGACAGGTGGCCTTAATTTATGCCCTCAACGTGGGCGTTATCCTCTGCGTCATTGGGCAGGCATTTAACGACGCTGCACGCGGCGCGCAGGGGTGGGCGTGGATCGTCGTCACCGTGGGAGCTGTCATCGTTGGTGTGGCCGTGGCGATCCACGCGATATCGCTCATTTCGCAATGGGTGAAGGCACGTCGCGGTGCTGCGAAATCCGGCTCTGAACTGGGAGATTACGCGGCGATCGTCATGTTCTACATCGCTGCGTCGTTAATCTTGCCCATTGGCGCGGGCTTGGGCGCGACCCTGGCCCATCCTCTTCCGGGGACGTGGCATGATCGGCTGATTGTGATGCACATGGCGGTCAATGTGCTCGGCTTCGTCGGCCTGACCGCGGCGGGCACGCTGACCATTCTTTTCCCAGCTATTTGGCGTGCGCGCGTATCGGCATTCCGCCCAGTTCCGACGCTTGCCGCGATGCTGGCCGGCATCCTGGTCCTGAGCATCGGCACGATTTCCGGGCGCTTCGAGCTCGTCGGCATCGGCATGGTGGTCTACGGGGCGGGCTGGATCCTGTGCGCACGCCCGTGGGCGGGGATCGTCCGGAATTCCCGGCGCGTCTCCCACGAACCACCTGCAATTTTCGCGCGCTCGTCGGTAGCCTTCGCAGTGGTCTGGGTCATCGGCACGATGCTGGTCGCAGGGATCAGCCAGATCCTGAACCCAGACGAGATTATTTCGACGCCGACGGTTCCTCTGGTGGTTGGTTTCGGCGCGCAATTACTCATTGGTGTGATGTGCTACCTGCTTCCCTCGACGATGGGCGGCGGCGGTAAGGCCGTGTCACAGGGGCTTGCGACGCTGGATTTCATGGGGCCTGCGCGGACGACGATGGTGAACGTCGGCTTGATCCTGTGGGTTCTTCCCGTCGGCGGATGGCTTCACATTGTGGGCTCATTTGCTGCGGGTATTGGTTTAGCGATGTTTGTTCCGCTGGCGGCGGTGTCAGCTAAAAACCAGGTTAAGGCGATTCGAGCCCAGGCTGCGGCACGTCGTAAAAAGGCCGATGAGTCGGCGACGTCGTCTGCTTCACCTGCCGACGAGGCCGGTGCCAACGCTGCCCGCGCGATTCCCCCGAACCCGCCGCATTCACGGTCGCCGCTTGCCCAGGTTGCGGCCACGATGTCGGCGATCGCGCTCATTGCATGCGCGACTCTCGCCATAACCGGGACCGGCAGTGGTTCGTCGGACAATTCCGACGGCTCCACCGTTGCAGCGACCGGGCATACCACGTCGGTCACCGTGACGGCCAAAGGCATGTCTTTCAGCCCCAATTCCATTGACGTTCCCGCTGGTGACCGCCTCAAAGTGACGTTAAAGAACGACGGCGACCAAGTCCACGACCTCAAGCTGGCCGATGGCATCGAAACGGGGAAAGTGGACCCCGGAGAGAGCAAAACGTTCACATCGGGCGTGATTACGAAGAAGACCAAAGGTTGGTGCACCATCCCCGGCCACCAAATGCGCGGTATGGAACTGACCGTGAACACCAAGGGCGGCTCAAACGGTTCCGCCGGAGCGAACTCCACCGACAGCGATTCCAGCGGCGATGCTGCGTCGGATAAGGATGATGTTCACGCCAGCGGGCACTCCATGGCATCGACGAATACGGATAGTCCGCTGAAACCCGAGGTCATCCGCGATCCGTCAGTGGATCCTGCACCCGAGGGGACAACGCACAATATTGATTTGACGGTCTCGCAGGTTAACCGGACAATCCGGGAGGACGGCACGAAGCGCGCGTCGTGGACGTTCAACGGCGCGCCCATGGGGCCGGTGCTGCGTGGTCACGTCGGCGATGAGTTCGTCGTCCATCTGAAGAATGATGGTTCTATTAGTCACTCGATTGATTTCCACGCGGGCATGGTGAGCCCTGACCAGCCCATGCGGTCCATCAAGCCTGGTGAGTCGCTGGAGTACCGGTTCCGTGCCGAGCACGCCGGGATCTGGTTGTATCACTGCGGTACGGCTCCGATCAGTATGCATATTGCTGCCGGCATGTTCGGTGCTGTGATTATTGATCCGCCGGACCTGGACCCCGTGGATCATGAATACATCATGGTTCAGTCGGAGCTGTATGGCCTGGGTAAGGACAAGGACAATCCGGTTGATTCCGCGTTGCTCCACAGCGAACAGCCCAGCAAGGTGGTGTTTAACGGCCTGGAGAATCAGTACGTCCAAAAGCCTCTCGAGCTCAAGCACGGTGAGCGTGCACGGTTCTGGTTGCTCAATGCGGGCCCGAATATTTCCGAGTCCTTCCACATTGTGGGAACGCAGTTTGATACCAGTTACAAGGAGGGTTCGTACACTCTCCGACATGGGCGTGACGCCTTCGGTGTCGACGATGGAGGCTCTCAGGCGCTTGATCTTTTGGCCGCTCAGGGCGGTTTTGTGGAAGCCGACTTCCCCGAGGCCGGTACCTACACGATGGTTAACCACCAGTTTGCCGACGCTGAACGCGGCGCGATGGGCAAAATCAAGGTCAGTTAAGAGCAGCGTGTGGGGCGGGCATGGTGTGCGCGCCCGGCGCGCCTGCCGTGAGCCAATTCCTGACGACGGCGGTCGCGCGACAGTCATCCCTGTTGTAGCGGAGAAGTAGTGCGCGGGCGTCGTGTTTGCTCGTCACTCCCGTGGGGATGGGAGCTAACGGATCAACCCCTTTTGACTGCATAAACACCGATAATGATGCTTCCCCGTCCATGTCGGCGTCTTCCCAGTGAAAACCGGCAAGTGGCGCGACGGTTTTCAAGCCCAATCCTGCCGGCCCCACGAGTTCGCTTTTGACGGCTGCATACACGTCAACCCATTCTGGCGAACGGATGAACTGGTTGACCTCCGCGACGGTGGGGACAGTGACCGTTGCTGCGGGGGCGGGCGCTGGTTCCGACGCCTCGGAGGCGGCAGTGCTGAAGGTGAGCCCGCCAAAGCGCTGAGCAGACCGTTTGAGCCACATGTTCTCCCCTTGCGCCCCATAACAGTAGGCAGCGAAGCTCTGGCCCCGGGCATGAGCACGGTCCCGTTGATCCATCAGCCACGCCCAAAACATGGCGAAATTTCGCGCTTCGGCATCCGAGTTCAGATGCTGCCACGTCACAAAGGGCCGGTAGGTGGATCCGTCCCAGGTTCCCCACAAGTAGCATCCGCGCTCGAGGTACGCTTCCATGTCCACATCGATTTCGACATCTGCCCTGCGGACAACGTCGGCATCACCACGTGCAAGGCCCGTCCGTACTCCATTTACGCGCGCCGTGTTTTCATCCGCCGTGTTCTCACGCGACCTATTCCGACGTTGCCGCACCTTGTCCGGGCGATGAACCGCTGTCCACCCTTGCGTGTACGCGTACGCCATGATGCTGGCGTCGCCACAGTCAGCGTCGGCAAGCTGATGAACAGTGGATATGCCGGCAAGGCGATATTTGTCCGCCCGCGCCCCGTGAAGAACGAGGCTGATATCGTCCATCTGCTTCAGCTCTGCGTGGCAATCGCGCTCAAAGCGGCAGGTGCTGCACGCTTTAATTTTTCGCGGCTGCGTAGAGATAGGCACGCGAACTGCATCAACAAAGCCGTCGGTCATCGTGCCGACGGGCCACACCGCGACATCATGAGCCCCCTGCCCCACAATCCCGATCAGATCCGACGACAATCCGACGTCGCGAAGAGCATAATGCGCCGCGACCAGCGGATGAATGTCTCCGGAGTGCGTTTTGGCCCGCCCCGATCGCCACAGGGGAGCCGATGTGCCCAATCTCGGTAAGGAAACCGACATAATGCGCCGCGTGGGGTCTGGCACGATGCCTTGGTGCGTGCTCACGGTGACCGGCATGTAGCGAGCCTCATGCGGAAGCGCCGATGAATCCACCCGAACCAGCAAGTCAGGCGCGGTACGGATAATGATGTCATCCGTGGGGTTCAGCGCTGGATCGGTGGGGTCAGCCAACCACCACGGGTTCGCCACGTCCACACTGGGGCGCGCACTTTGCAGCTCTGCCATGGATATCCGCGCCGTGAGCCGCGGGTTGATAATCACTCGTACGCCCTCAGCCAGGGCCTCCAGGGTGGCGCACTCCTGGGCATCCCACATTTCCTCACGATCCTGGGATGTGGGTTGCGTCCCCGCATGATCGCGGTCCGCCTGGGTCTCGGCTGCCGTCGCCGATCCGGCATCGGTCGTCGATCCAGCTTCCTGAACACAATCAGCGATCGTCATCGTGAGTGATTTTTTATTGCCGACGCCGGGTACGGTGGCTCCGTCGTCGCTCAGCTGCCCGAATACCAGAGTGCGTTCGAGTTCCGACCGGGCCTGACGTGCTCGAGCTGCTTCGCGTGGTGGGCGAGGGTGGCCTTCACGATCGAAGGTGCGGCGTTGGCGAATACGATACCGACATCCCGATAGCTCTGTAGCCTCTACGGGAGTATCCGTGGGATGGGGTCTCGGTGCAGTCATTAGGTTCATTATTTCAGGCGGGCTCGCGCAAAATCTGGTGAGGGCACCACAATTAACGCTCTATGGCAGGATAACCGTTAGAGTAGAAGACGATAGAAGTAGTTAAAATTTACGTGAACTACTGAGCATTCCAACACGGTAGCGCAGAGCAAGTGCCGGTCGGTTACGCGCCAGCGCATTAGCTCTGAACTCAACAAGGATGGATCATGGGATTACTAAAGCGAGCACGTCAAAAACGTCGCGACCGTAAATTAGCTGAAAAGATCGCGAAGCGTCAGGCGAAGTCCCGCGCTAAGGATGAAAAGAAGCTCAACGCGAAAAAAGAGAAATATCTGAACAAGACCGCCAAAAAGGTCATGAAGCAGGATGCGAAGGACCGCAAGGACCAACGCAAGCATGAAAAGGACCTTGCACAGGCCGCTGTGCAGCAAATTCGTGAGCGGAGTTTCTCGCCCGCTAAGGCTGCAAAGTGGGCTGGTGCGCTTCGCGTGGCGGCTCCGGTAGTTATCCCCCTGATCTACAGAGCGGTCAATGGAATTGAGGGCCGGAGCGTAGCGAACAAAGCCAAGAAACTGGGGCTATCTGCTCAGGACTTGTCTCGGTTCCGCGGCGATGGGGCCCCGCTGAAAGCTCGTGTAGAGAATGTGCGAGTTCAGGCGAAGGACGCCCCGTCCGGTTTCGCCAGGGATGTCAATAAGCGGCTCGATCTTCTGCTCAATAACATTGAGAGCGCAGAGAAGATGCCGAAGCAGCAGCGTAACCGCGCGCTATCGAAGGCATCGGCTGAGCTGGATGCCATGCAATCGGAGATCCACCACAAGATCTCGCATTAATACCCATCACTCATTCCTCCCTCCGCAGGGTCGTTTACCCTGTGGGGGTTTTTCTTTGTGGGCAGGATAGTGGCTGGCGTGGTGGGACTACTTTTCTATTACAAGCTCTTTGCCTTCCTTATGTTTTGCTGGCAGTTGGATCGGGATTATGCCCAACAGATCAAAACACCCTGTGTAAACGCGTAGTAAAAACTGATTGACAGTGGTGAAAAATCGCCTCAGGAATATCTGTTGGTACGGCATTAATAGTGTTCAGGACTGGCTGAGTGCTGTAAAAGAAGCTTTCCAATAAATAGAGAAATTAATGGTGCGCACGAGTAGACTTTCGCCGAATATATACGCATAATGGTGTAGCATATGGTGTTATCGACATATGGTTACGACCATTTGATGTCATCCATTTGATGTCATCGTGTCGTACGATGCCGCGTGACAGTGCTCAATCATGGTGTGTGATCGTAGAGTTCACCGCGGCTAGCTTCTTTCACCATAAGAAAAGATTGATATAAGGAGATAACAATGGCACGTCGATACGTTCCACAAATTTTTGACGACCTAGATGGAACCGAACTTACCGAGTCCGACGCAACAGAAATTCACTTCAGCGTTGACGGCACGGCATACATGCTGGAGGTTTCGGAAGACAACGCCCGTAAATTCCACGAGGCTTTAGAGCCATTCATTTCCTCCGCAACAAAAGAAAGCGGCCGTGGACGTCGTCGTTCCTCGTACCGCAACAATGTTTCCTCGGAGGCCACCAAGGCTCGCAACCGCGCAATCCGTAAGTGGGCCAATGAGAATGGCTACCACGTCGCACCTCGTGGCCAGATTAAGAAAGAAATCATCGAGGCTTACGATCGCGCTCACCCGGTGAACAAGGATTCCTAAACCGAAACATTCCGTTTCCGGTTATTAATCCTGACCGCGATGGATACCGCACACAGCGGTGTTCATCGCTTTTTTCACGACATATCGATTCCGACATTTCGGTTCCGATAACGCCTGCAACAAATACACGAACCACAATCGACGCATGAAACGACACCTCACACGCCACAAGAGCTCCCGTGTGGCCTTCTCCACCGTCCTTGCCGCCATCACCGCACTATCGCTGGCTGCATGTTCTAGCGACGGATCGAGCGGATCGGACTCAGATGGCTCTACAGCCAGCTCTCAGGCCGTCTCAGCCGAGGTGGCCGCCGACGGCCTCCCCATCGATGCCCGACCCTCCTCTGACGCTTCAGACTCGACGCCGTGCCCGTACTTGGCCAATCAGGACATGGCAGACCTGAACGGCCAACGCGTCACCGGGGTGTCCGTCGATAAGCGGTTTAATCCCCCAGCCTGCCAATGGCTTTCTTACGGAAATACGCCCCAAGCGCAAACAATCATTCGGACAGCTAAAAACGAACAAGCAGCTATCGATATGATCAGCGCGGCTATCACTCACCCGGGAACGACGGATGATGGCGCAACAATTACAAAGAATGCAGACAATTCCGTCAGCGGTGGCGACGTTGAACACACCAACCAACCGACGGGGTGGGAGGGGTATCGCGCTCAAGCGGAGAATTCGGCAGTGTATGCCATTCGCAAAGGGCCAGTGGTCGTTATTGTCCACTCCGATCAAACCCAGACTGTGAAAACACAGAAGATTGCCGAAACAGTGATTGAACACTTACAGCTCTAGTCATTGAAGCGCAGACAAGCCGCGGCCTATTGACGCGGTCTATTCGCGCGGCCCCCAACCCGAATACGACGGTCCACGGCGCTTCTTCGGCTTTTTCGCAGTATGCGCTATTTGTTGTGGCACCATCGCTCCATGCGTCTGGGCCGCAACGATTTTCTTCCGCTTCTCATCCAGCTCTGGGGTCTCTAGCGTCTCTTTCAGAGCATGCCGGCCAGTCTCAATCGCCTTAATCTGGGGCCTGTTCGCACGCGCGGCTGCCGCCGCCGCGGCCTGCCGGGCTTGTCTATCGGCCTCTCGATCAGCCGCTCTCTTCTCCTGCTTCTCCCGCTTCTTATCCAGCTTCGCCTGTTTCTTCTCCTGCTTATAGGCCTTTTTCTCTCGATGGCCTTCCAACCATAGGGCCGGAATCCGCCAAGGTCGTATCAATCCCCTCCCCCGACGGCGCCACTTATTTCGCTTCAGGGTGCGCTTTTTCTCTTTCTTAGCGTGCTTTTTCTCATCATGCTCAGCCTTCGTCCGTGCAAAATGTTCACGAAATTCCTGAGTGTAGGGATACTTTTTATCGATTGTTCGATAGAGCAAAATGTTTTGGCTCATCGTCCACAAGTTATTCCCCACCCAGTAGAACAAGATGGCCACCGGAACCGGACTCGTCAGGCCGAATAACAAGGGGCTGGCACTACCCATGATCGCCATAGGAATGATGATCTTCTGCATCCTCACAGCGATGGGATTGTCGTGCTCTAGCTGACGATAACTGCGGTACGTAGAATACGACATGTTAATCGTCGTAAAGGTCGACGCGATAAGAACGAGCGGAACGGCCAAGGTATAAATCGTTGACTTATCCGTGCCCATTGCCTGTAAACGTTCCGACGCCATAGCCGCATAGGCCGGCAAAGGAACACCAAAAGCCTTAGCTTGAAGAAATTGCCCCACATCTTGACTGGTTAAGAAACCAATGGGCTGGTGTTCCGTCGTCCCAAGACCACCTTTGGGCCGAGCCATATGGATCAAGACGCGATATAAACCTAAGAAGAAGGGCAACTGGATAAAGACCGGTAAACACCCAGCACTGAGCCGGTAACCAGCGTCTTTTCGCGCCTTTTGTTCCTTGGCTATGCGTTCCTTCCGGGCAGCAGTCCCGGGCTTATCTTTATATTCTTCCCGAATTTGATTAATGACCGGGCGCAGATTCACTTGAATGCGGGTCGACTTATATTGCGCATATGCAAAGGGAAGCAGAATAAGACGGACCGTCATGACTAACAAAAACAAAGAAGCGATCCATGACGAAATTGGATCTGCACCGAGCGCCGTCAGAAGCACATGCCACAGTTTGATCACTCCCGAAACCGGATACGCGAAAAGACTGTAGATCATGCACTACCTCTCAATTTATCTGCGTGAGGGCCACAACAATTCCTGAACCGTTCCTATTAACTAGTCAGGAACACCACCATAAGACAATAGCGTTCCACCAAGAGCGTTCCTACCTTGAGAGGGATATCAGTTACCCGGGCAGCGGGCGGTACGGAACGCAGCTGCCTCACACAAGGATTTTCGCAGAAGTGCTTCTATCTGCCGTACACTGCCGTCTATGGTTCGCCATAGTAAGGAAACAGTCACGTCTCCGGTCTCGCCCGGCGAACTTGCCGCGCAGCAATCCGAACAGGCCGATACTGGTGATACACATTCCAGCACCAGCGCTACACAGGCCAGCGCCGACACTGCACCATCTCTGGATAACGCCACGACATCGTCAGGCGGATCGGTATCAGCCGGCGCCGGCCGGCGTCAGACCAGCACGGCGTCGAAAATTCTAGGTGTCAGCGGAGAACTCATCCTTACCATTGGCATCGCCATCATGCTGTTTGTGATCTACGAAGCCTACTGGACCAATATCCAATCCGACCACGAACAGTCACAGGCCAAAAGCCAGCTCGACGACAAATGGGCCAACGCGCGCAACACCCTCAATGCCGACGAGGGCGAAGCCATGGGAAAGCTGCGCATCCCTACATTCGGTTCGGACTGGAACTACGCGATTATCCAGGGGACGTCGGCCAGTGACCTTAGCCGCGGGCCCGGGCACTACACCCGAACTCAAAATCCCGGGGACAAGGGAAACTTCGCACTCGCCGGGCACCGTGTCAGCCGTGGCGCTCCATTTAATGACTTGGGGTACCTCAAAACCTGCGACTCAATCGTCATCGAAACCCGTGAATCCTGGTACGTGTATCGCGTTCTTCCCATCGACGAAAAAGGCGCCGACCGTGAAACTGCCCTGGCACACTGCACATCGCCGGCGGTAGCTAAACAGGCGACGACGGGCGATTATGCCTCCGTTCGTGGGCTCTACATTACGACTCCGAGCAATATCAGCACGATCGCCCCGGTGCCTGGGAAAGAGGACTCCACGCCGGAGTCCGCGGGGCTGTCCATGATCACGTTGACCACGTGCCATCCGCAGTTTTCCAATGCCGAGCGCATGGTGATTCACGCTGTGCTCGACCGCGTCGAAACGAAAGATGGCAACAAAACACCAGCCGAATTAGAAAGCTAAGGAGAACACCACATGTACGCATGGATTTGGCGGCACCTCCCCGGCCCCACCTGGTTTCGCGTGGTTGAGGCACTCGTGCTCATCGCGGCAGTCGTGCTGATTCTGATGCAGTTTGTGTTCCCTGTGATCAGCGACTGGATGCCATATAACGACGTCCGCGTGTAGGGAGTGCGTGGGGCGCCACGCACTCGTTACATAGAGGGCCTAAATGACGTAATTGCCGGGTGGTGCAGATAGCAGCTGCCGTGCCAGTTCCCGGGCAATTTGAAGCGGAACGACGTCGCGGCTCATCTTCGCCCCTGCTAGGCCCCCATCCAAGAAAACCATGATCTGTTCCGCAATAGTCCGGGACGCGTAGCCGTACTTCTTGGTCAGCAGCTCCGCCATCGTGTCGCGGCACCACCGACGGTGTTCCAATGCTGCTTGGCGAATTCCCCGTTCCCCATCATTTTCCGGGCGCGGGTATTCGCTCGCCGCATTCTGAAAATGGGACCCCCGATAATTCTTCCCCGGCTCCTCGCTAATACAGATATCGAAAAACGCCAGAATCTTGTCTTGCGGTTTTTCGCGCTGATCGGCGAGTTCATGCCAGCTCGACCGCCATTGTTCGTCTAGCTGCTCTAAACAGGCAATGACTAAGTTATCTTTGGACCCGAACAAAGAATATAAGCTGGCCTTAGCGACGTCGGCCTCTCGGAGAATACGGTCAATACCGATAACCCGGATTCCCTCGGTAGTGAATAGACGGGTGGCAGCTTTAAGCAATCGCTGACGAGGGCTCGGCCGATCGCGGCGACGACGAGTCGTTGTTTTTGCAGCTGGCACCTCGCCGTCACTCTCCTTGTCTACTGGTGTCGTGGGGGGCCTAGAGCCCAATGGCCTATGAGTAAGGGTCCTGATGGCATCTACATCCATCAACCGACCAACTTACTACTTAACGTGTTCCCAAGGCCACACGACACCGCGACCGAGGTAGCAGTCCCGCTGTAGGTGCCGGGATCGCACCTACACCTTGCTTTCAGGTCGGACGACCATCAGCGGGCACGGAGCTTCTTGCAGCAGGGCGCGCGACGTCGATCCCAACAACATACCGCGGAATCCACCGCGACCATGGGAACCAACGACGAGCAATTGCGCATCCTCGGAAGCGTCGGCAAGTGCCCGGACTGGGCGGTCGCGAGTAATAATCTGCTCGACCTCCACGTCAGGGTACTTATCCTTATAACCGCTGATCCGCTCAGCGAGCAGCCGCTTCTGGTCTTCTTCAATCTCTTCCCACTGCTTCTGGGCTGCATTCAACCCGGCAAGGGAAGCCTGAACCTGCATATCAATCCACGTGTGAACCGCACGTAACGGGGCCTTACGGGCACTGGCCTCGGCAAATGCCATTTCGATAGCCTTCTCAGCAACTCCCGTACCGTCAACTCCGACGACGACGGGACCGTACTTCGTCGCCGTCGATACGTCGGATTCTTCACGTACAACGACGACGGGGCACTTCGCGTGGCTGACGACGGCGGCTGAGACGGAGCCCATGACCATGCCCGAAAAACCGCCCAGGCCACGCGACCCCATGACAATCATGGTGACGTCTTGGGAGATATCGAGCAGCATATCGATGGGGTTGCCCTCTTCCACCTGATAGCTGACCTCGATGGACTCGTCGAAATCCGCAATGATCTTGCGTGCGGTATCAATTTTTTCCATGGCCTCTGCTTCGAGGTCATCGTAGAGTTCCTGCGGAGGAACCATGCCTTCCGCGTATAAAAACTGAGGCATAGAGTACGTGCTGACCAGGCGGATCGGCTCCTTCCGCTTCAGTGCGGTGTTCGCAGCCCACCGGGTAGCCGTCTGAGAGGCGGCAGAGCCATCAACGGCAACAACAATAACGTTTTGCTTCACCATGACATCCCACTTTCGAGGTCACTCATGCGAGCGTTATTGCCCGCACAATGCGTTGCGCTACTAAGGCGAAACTATTTTCTGTGCAGTAATGTTGCTGCCGACACACCGATTATCACAGCCGACGGGCAACACCATTGCCACCTCTCACGGTACCCCCATAACTCGCAATGGTGTACCCCCGAGGTGCACGATACTACCCCCGAAATGGAGTTGCTTTCTGACAAGGCTCGGAAAGCAGATGTCAGGACCTCAACGCCTCCCCCAGCATCTCAATCGCCCTCAGCCGATCCTCCACGTCAAAGGCGTAAATAGAGGCAATAACACCCTGCGCCCCCGTCGCCTGAACAATGCGGGCAATCTTATCCCTCACTTGATCAGGTGTTCCCACGGCGTTCACCTGCAGAGCCGCATCCACCTGCTGCCATGCCATCACATTGCCGTCCCGCACGTCCTTCGGCGGCCTAAACAGCCCACGCGTTCCCGTCACAATCCCATAAAAGCTCTGCTCATGGGTTGTAAACAGGTGGCGAGCTTTCTCCTCGGTCTCTGCCACCATCACATTGATGCCCACAGTGACGTGCGGCGTGCTCAACGACGAACCCGACACGGCACTGCTCCTGGCAGCACTACTGCCGACGCCACCATCGGAGGTATCGCCGTCGACAGTATCGCCGTCGACAGTATCGCCATAAGCTCCTGCAACGAAGTTATTGCGGTACGTCTTGAGTGCCGTCGACAAGCGGAAAGGAGCAAAATGGCTGGCAAACACGAACGGGAGACCCGCGCGAGCCGCGATCATCGCACCATTTTCCGACGAACCCAGCATGAAGAACGGCACGTGGCTGCGCAGTCCCGGAAAGGCATTGACGCGGTGCGCCATCGGACCCATGTAACGACGCAGCTCGGCTAGATCGTGCTCAAAATCCCGTACATCCGACTTCCCCCGACGCAAAGCCTGCGCCGTCATCGGATCCGTGCCTGGGGCACGCCCCAACCCTAATTCAATCCGGCCCGGGTAGAGAGCGTCTAAGGTGCCAAACTCTTCCGCAACGTGAAGAGGCGCGTGATTAGGCAGCATCACCCCGCCCGCGCCGACCGAAATAGAGTGCGTAGCCGCCCCCACTTGCCCAATCATGATCGTGGTTGCCGACGACGCCAACGACTTTGAGTTGTGGTGCTCGGCGAGCCAAAAGCGGTCGTAGCCAGCACGTTCCGCCGCTTGGGCTGAACGGATCGTCGCGTGGAGAGCGTCCGACATTGTCATGCCCTCGCTCACCGGGACAAGGTCAAGAAGACCAAGTTCGATATTGCGGAGGTCGTTGGTGCTGGCATCGGACGGCTGGTCTGATGGTACGTGGCCCGCCGTCACCTGGTCTGATGACGGATTATCTGGGTTAACCATGAACACCCTTCCTACGGTTCTATCTATCGAAGTTCTAACTATCGAGATTCTTTGTTGTGTTCGCTCTACAACCCATAACAACGGTGACGGCCAATTCCGTCCATGATTCTCACTCCGTGCCGTCAGGCGTGGTCCCGCGAGCCTCACTACTGGCACCCTGCGCGCGCCCTTTATGCTGGTCTGCATGGTTCGTGCTCTTGGAATTCGTGACGGGCTTAATCCTTCACATGCCCGTGTACCGGCAGGTGCAGCGCCGATTACGGCCGATGATTTCCTCGAGCACCTGATTTCCTCTCAGCGGCATCGCCACCCCTCCGACACCGCCGCTGCCCGCGCGGAACGGTTCACCGCCGGGCTCGTTCGCGATGGCCGGGGACGCGTCCTCAACCCCACTGACCTGCTTCAACCACATGACGAGATGTGGTTCTACCGCATACCTGCCTACGAAACCCCCGTTCCCGGGCATTGCACGCCGGTGTTTTCGTCACCGGGGATCCTCGTCGTCGATAAGCCACCATTTTTAGCGACGATGCCCAGGGGCCGGCACATCACGGAAACAGCCACCGTCCGTCTTCGACGGGCCACCGGCAATGACAACCTCGTTCCAGCCCATCGACTCGACCGCCCGACCTCTGGACTTCTACTGTTCACTACTCATCCTCGCTATCGCGGGCCATACCAAACGCTGTTCGCGCGTCGACAAGTCCGGAAAACATACCAGGCGATCGCCCCCTACCACCCTGTTCTCGCGGAAAGCACTGACCGCGCCGAGATAGAGCATGTCGCCATCGACTCCGGCACTATCAGCCTCGAGGACGACGGCATTCACGTCCACCAACGCATGGAAAAGACACACGGTTTTATCCAGGCGCGGCTGGAACCCGGAAAGCCCAATGCCGAGACCGTCATTTCGTCGATACGCATGTTGACGGACGACGATGAACGCGCACTTCGGGAGGGCTATCACAACTGGTTCGGGGATCCATTGTGTGACACTCGCTACGCCCTCTACACCATGCACCCGCTATCGGGGAAGACCCACCAGCTGCGAATGTGCCTTAATTCCCTGGGAGTGCCCATTGTGGGCGACCAGGTCTATCCGCGGATATTGCCCGAAGCTATCGACGCTCACCAGCATGTTGATGAAGCATGGCACCAGCCCCTATGCCTGCGATCCACGCAACTGAGCTGGACCGATCCCAACCTCCATCGGCCCATCACCGTGACGGCGCCAGATCTGACTCACACACTGGGGCTGAGTGGATAGCTGCGCCATCATCGCGGCCAACTATGTCCGGCCCAAGTGTTAGTATCCTGGCATGGCCACGAGGGACCCCGAGCAGCATTCATCCGACGCTAAAACCGCCGGGTATGAGGGCAAAAAGACGCCTGTCACAGATAGTGCGGCACAGTCCGCGGGCGCTCGGGTCTCCTTCATCACATCATGGCTGAGTGCACTGGCACTCGCTGTGATCTTCGCTATCGGCGGGTGGCAGCGACGGTGGATTAGCGATGACGGGCTCATCGTCTTGCGTACCGTCCGTAATCTTCTCGCTGGTAATGGCCCTGTTTTTAATGCAGGCGAGCGCGTCGAGGCCAATACATCCGTTGTGTGGCAATACATTATCTACGCCATTGCCGCGGTCTCATCAGCGCGCCTAGAGACCATAGCCATTTACACAGGCCTGGTTTTCTCGGTTCTCGCGGTCGCGATCGCCGCTTTGGGATCGGCTGCTCTTCACCGTTCACCGGCGGCCCTGTTCGTTCCCTGTGGGCTACTGCTCTATATCTGCCTCCCGCCGGCACGTGACTTCGCGACCTCGGGGTTGGAGTGGGGGCTCTCCATCTTCTGGATCGCTGTACTGTGGTTCCTGATGGCGTACTGGAACAACGCACGCGACGAGGCAACACCAGCGAGAACACCTGGGGGTCATTCTCGGCTCCGTCTTCCTCGCTCGAGTTATGCCCTTGCTTTCTGGACTGGATTGAGCTGGCTAGTCCGCCCCGAGCTTGCACTCTACGGAGCCGCCACCATCGTCGTACTCCTTATTATTCATCGACGCTGGACACTTCTCGCGTGGGCAGTTCCACTTCCCCTTCTCTACGAGATTTTCCGAGCAGGCTACTACGGCCTCTTGGTCCCCAACACTGCGGTTGCAAAATCTGCCTCCGGCTCCGACTGGAAACAGGGCTGGCGCTATGTCGTCGATTTCGCTAACCCGTATTGGCTGTGGCTCATCATTCCCATTGCGATCATCATCGGTATCGCAGTGTTCCGGGCCGACGGGCGCCGCACTCCGCTCCCCGTGATCATCATGGTGTCCTGCGGGATACTGCACGTGCTCTACGTCATCAGAATCGGTGGCGACTTCATGCACGGACGCATGTGGCTTCTCCCCCTGTTCGCCCTGGCCATGCCCATCGCCGTTGTCCCCATCCGCTTCGCGCGTGCGTCATCCACACAAGCACAACTCCCGACGGTTGACGGGCACACATGGCAAAAGCGCCACGAACATTCCCGCGCGACGCAGCAGCCACTGGCGGCGTCGGCAATCATCATCATTGCGGGATGCGCAAGTGTTGGAATATGGGGGATCATCCGCCTATGCGCTGGTCACCCCTTTACCCAGCCAACGACCGTCGCAGATTTTAAGCACCTCGACATTGTCGATGAACGCGAATTCTGGACTACTTTTACTGGACACTCAGCGCATGACCCTCTCACCAAGGCGGAAGATTTTTTGGCTGCGCCCACCATGATCAACTACACGGGCTCGCTGGAAGGAACTATTCCCCACGTGGACAGCTCTTCTCACAGCGGAACACCAGATAAGGACTTAACTACCGACGGCCCCCGCGTCCAGCCCTTCGCCTCTGTCCCCACCAAACCCTATAAAGACATACGGTTCGTCTGGACCCCCGTCCCCAACTTCACCAGTCCTGAAGAAAAAGAGGCCTTGGCAAAGCTTGGCAAGAAGTCTTCGACCGTCGATGACGCCACCAGCCACTACGACGACGTGCTCCGCACAGCCAGCGGACTAGATAACACCCCCGTCACGGTCTCCTACATCAACCTGGGGATGACCAGCATGAATGCGCCGCTCGACGTCCGGGTCGTGGACCCCATGGGGTTGGCAAACCCACTCGCCGCCCGCCAATCGCGACAATCTAACGCGCGTATCGGGCACGACAAATCACTACCGCTGTATTGGCAACTTGCCGACAGCGCTACGCCGGTGGCAGACACTCCGTTCTGGGATAGCGAAAAGAAGGTTCACGCAGCACGAATCGCGCTCCACGATTCCGATTTTGTGGCACTATTCGAGGCATACCGCTCGCCGATGTCGCCGTCCCGGTTCCTCAAAAACATCGGATTCGCGCTGACCAAGGGGAATTCACTCGCGTTCTCCTCGAAACCCAGTGACTACACCACAAAAACCACCACGGACGACACACAACCCAATTCCGTCCCCGTTATCCAATGGGGACACAAGACCAAACTCGACAGCGATAAACGCTTGCCCCGTTCCCTCCAACCTGGTTACACCGCGCCGAAGACCACTGTTTTCCCCGACGCAGAAACAACCGAAGAAAACCACACCATATACCCCTAGGCTCACTCATGTCCTCTACTCCAGCCGACGCCAACGCCCCGATTGCCCGGGCTGACGCCATTTCCAAGTACTACGGCAAAGGCGACACCCGCGTCACCGCGCTCGACTCCGTCTCCGTCGAATTCCGAACCAGGGAATTCACCGCCATCATGGGGCCCTCCGGATCAGGAAAATCCACCCTCATGCACTGCATGGCAGGGCTCGACTCCGTCAGCGAAGGCTCCACCTTCGTCGGCGACACCGACCTCTCCACCCTCAACGACAAACAACTCACCCGGCTCCGACGCGACCGCATCGGCTTCGTCTTCCAGTCCTTCAACCTGGTCCCCACGCTCACTGCCTCAGAGAACATCACGCTGCCCATGGACATCGGTGGCCACCGCGTCGACAAGGAATGGTTCACGCACATCGTCACCTCATTCGGCCTCACGAAGCGCCTTGATCACAGGCCCTCCGAACTCTCCGGGGGCCAGCAACAACGCGTCGCCTGCGCCCGCGCACTCATCGGCCGGCCCGACATCATCTTCGGCGACGAACCCACCGGCAACCTCGACTCCAACTCGTCCACCGAGGTCCTGACCACCCTCCGATCCGTCGTCGATGACTACAACCAAACCGTCGTCACCGTCACCCATGACCCCCGGGCAGCGTCCTACGCGGACCGAGTGATCTTCCTCACCGACGGCCACATTGTCGATGAACTCACCGACCCCACCACAGAAGCCATCCTCAGCACCATGGCCACCATCGACAACCCGGATAACCAGGCCTCATGAACGCATCCGCCACACCCAACAATCAGCTGCGCCACCATCCCATGTGGACGCTCTCCTTTCGTAACCTCCGCGCGCACAAGGTTCGGCTCGCGCTCACTGTCCTCGCCGTCATTCTCGGCACAGCGTTCGTCTCTGGATCGTTCATCTTCACCGCGACGCTAAACAAGGCGTTCACCGAGATCGTCACTACCATGTACGACGGCGTCGACATCGCCGTCAAACCTGGTCATGCCACTGATTTCGCCCACCAACGCGACACTATCAACAACATTCCCGGTGTCCGCGCCACCAATGAGATGACCGACATGAATGTCGCCGTCGCCCATGACGACGGCACCATGATCGATACTGGCGGAGCAACGGCACAAATCCTCCCCAATTACCCCGATGACGAGCAAGCCAATACCGCGTGGTCCATTACCCAAGGGCACGCACCGACCAAGTCGGGGGAAGCCACTCTTAACAGCAATGCGGCTAAGAAGAACAACATTTCCCTCGGCGATCACCTCATCGTCGCCACACCCACCATGCGTACCGACGTCACCATCGTCGGGTTCTATACGACGTCGACGAACTTCGGCGGGTGGGCCGGCGTCGCCATGAACCCCGACCAATTCCGCGAACTCGCCGGCACCAGCATCAGCTCCTACAACGTCGCCATCCAACCCGGCGCGGATAAACAGAAGGTCATGGCGGCCATCTCTCGCGCTGTCCCCGGCAGCACGGTTCAAACTGGCGAGAATGCGTCCAAAGAGATGACGTCAAGCATTTCCAACCAGTTGACCTTCATCAACTACTTCCTTCTGGCGTTCGGGGCGATCGGCCTCATTGTCGGCACGTTCATTATTGCGAACACGTTCTCCATGATCGTGGCGCAACGGATCCGTGAGTTCTCACTCCTGCGTTCGCTGGGTGCGTCGCGGGGACAGATCACGCGCTCTGTGCTCATCGAAGCTCTGATTGTCGGCATTGTCGGGTCACTTATTGGCATCGCTGCTGGATTCGGGCTCGTTCATCTCCTTGTGTCGGGGCTCAGCAAAACAGGACTTGACATGCCCGACTCCTCGATACCTCTCACGTGGCAGTCGATGGCGTGGCCACTGGTTATTGGCATCATTGTCACCCTGGTGAGCGCGTGGGCGCCTGCCTGGCGCGCGGGTTCCACGCGACCTGTCGAATCGATGAACGCCACGACGCAATCCGCGCCCTTGCTCCGGCGAACGCTCATCGGGCTCATCGTCCTTGGTGGGGGCGCGGCCCTCGCGTGGTGGGGAAGCTACGCCGACGACTTCGCGACACGGAACCGCATGATCATCCTCGGCATCGGGGCCGTAGCCATCATCGTCGGCACCCTCGCTGTTTCTGCCGCGCTTTCCCTTCCGCTTGTTAGTGGAATAGGGCGCGTTCTCGGACTGCCCTGGCGCTCCGTCGGTAAGCTCGCGGCGACCAACTCGTCGAAAAACCCCCGACGAACTGCGACTACCGCGTTCGCCCTCACCCTTGGGCTCGCCCTGGTGAGTTCCGTCGGCATGATCGGTGCCTCCATGAAAAGCACCGTGTCGGACCTTGTTGACAATGAACTCACCGCGGCCCTCGTCGCAACGCCACCTGGCGCGACGACGGGGAGCATGTTTTCTCTGCCCGGTGGTGTGAACAAGGACATCGCGTCCGTCGACGGGGTCACCGGAGTTGCCCCCTTCTACACACTGGCCAATGCCACGCTGCGGGGAGACGACAAGAACCGTGGATATGTGATCTTCACGCCCGACAATCCGCACGGTTACATCGATCTCAAGATGAAAGAGGGGAGCGAGGACCTTTCCCGCGGCGGAACTATTATTCACGCCAGCTTTGCTAAGAAACACAACCTCCATGTGGGCGACACCGTCGACATCGACGCACTCACAGCCGCTAGCCCGGGTTCCGCCGGCGTGCTTATATCGCAAGGGGGAGCGCCCGCCGACGCGCACGCTACCTCCACCGTCATCGGGATCATGGACAGCAAACTCTTCCCCACCGCGCTGGTGTCACAGCAGGATATCGACAAGATCAGTCCTGATAAACACACGTGGCGCAGTCTCATGACCACGATCCGCACCGATCACACCGTCGACGACGTCACCATGCAGAAAAGGATCAAAGAGAAGGTCAAGCATTACGTCATTGTCCAAGTGCAAACGCGGGACGAATTCAAAGGCCAACAAGCACAACTTGTTAACCAACTTTTGTCCATCCTCTATGGTTTGCTGGCCCTATCGGTGGTCATCGCGATTGTTGGGATTATCAACACGCTGGCGCTCAGCATTGTTGAGCGTCGGCAAGAAATCGGGATGCTTCGAGCCGTGGGCATGGTGCGCGGGCAAGTACGCCGCATGATCACACTCGAAAGCATCCAATTGTCCCTCTATGGTGCGATTATTGGGGTGATCATTGGGCTCTACATTGGGTGGATGTTCATGAACGTCATGAAAACGCAAGGCATTACGCAAATTGTCATTCCGTGGGAACAGATCATCGCCATGCTCATCGCATCCGCCTTCGTGGGCATCATCGCCGCGGTCTGGCCCGGTATCCGCGCCTCGCGCATTAGCCCACTCGACGCCATCGCCGATTAAAAAAGGGAGTGAAAGTCATCTGAGGAGATTATTGAATCTCACAATAACTAATTAGTGATGAAACTCGGCGATGAATTCGACAGCAGAGGTTTCATTAGGGAAGTTTCACCCCGAGAGCCGAGTTTTGGCCCCCGCTTGTCAACAAATATGTATGGGTCAATCAAGAACATAACGATTGCCGATTATTAAGGTCATTGAGGAATGAATCTTTGTCATCACAGTAGATCTCAATAGAAGAAGCTCTGATGCACCCTTTGTGAAGATCTTCTACTAAGACTGGGGGCTCTACCTCAAGCTTCACGTTGACTTCGCTCAGCACGGGGATCCTAAGGCGACCATTTTCGTCTAATGCTATGTCTCCTCCTTGCCCTGCGCTTGTGGGTTTAGCGCTCCTCAAGTGTGACCACGGTATCTCACAAATAAGCCTCTTTCCATATCGGATGACTACTCCCTGTTGGGTTATGAAGTGCGGTCTGTTTCGGACGGATACGTAAAAGCCAGACAGAAGAATGACAGCGTAAATACTGATAATAAGAAAAAAGCATCGCCAAAACCTATGAGAAACAGCCAGATGAACGACGGTAATCTCTACAACACTCAGACCTAAAACCATAAAAACCAGGGTCCGAAGATTTTTATGGGCGGTATAGACCCTGCTGCCATCGTGAGTACCACTAAAGGGCCTAAAGATACTGGGGGCAGAAACAAGGTAGCCAACCTCTGAAACAAGTAGCGCTAACGCTTTACGGGGTACCCCAAATCTCCGGGCCGTCGTAGGAAGCGACGCTGCCCACGAGCCTTCACTGTTGCGATAATCCCGCCACATACCCCCATAAAGCAGCGAGAGCGCTACGCCAACCAAGCCGATGGGGACCAGCGCCCACCAGCTCGCCAAGCCCACCCCCGTATTGACGAGAACGAGTACTGCTATCTCGGAAATGAGAGCACCCGCAACAAGCACTCTGAAAGCTGCCTTCATTTAACCCCCCACTACAAGGCGGGTGCATGACCAGAGAAAGCCCGCACCCGCTACGCACCGCCCAGGTCGATACTCCCGCCCGGGATCGAATCAATCAGGCTACGCGTGTATTCCTCACGCGGATGGTCGAACAGCTCATCCGTTGTTCCGCGCTCCACCAAACGCCCCTGGCGCATCACCAGCACGTCGTCGGCAATCTGCTTGACCACCGCAAGATCATGGGTGATGAACAAATAGCTCAACCCCATCTCCGCCTGCAGCTCATTCAACAGGTTCAGGATCTGGGACTGCACCAGCACGTCCAGTGCAGACACCGCTTCATCGCAGATGACGACGTCGGGATCCAGGGCTAATGCGCGCGCAATTGCAACGCGCTGCCGCTGACCGCCGGATAGTTCCGACGGGAACCTGTGCATCATCGCCGCCGGCATGGCCACGCGGTCCAACAATTCGCGGACCTTCTTTTCGCGGCTCGCTCGATTCCCAATGTTGTGAATCTTCAGCGGTTCCGCGATCGTGTTGAACACCGAATACATCGGATCGATCGACCCAAACGGATTCTGGAAAATAGGCTGCACCCTGCGTCGGAAGGCAAGCTCTTGCTTTCGGTTCAAAGCGGTGACATCGCGCCCATTAAACGTGACCGAACCCCGCGTCGGCTGCAGCAGACCGAGGATCATCTTCGCCACGGTGGACTTGCCTGAACCAGACTCCCCCACCAGCGCCGTTGTGGTCCCGCGTCGGATGTAGAAATTCACATCCGCAGCAGCCGTGAACATGCTCTTCTTCCACGGCGGGCCACCCGGGATCGGAAAATCCTTCCCCAGGTCGTGGACTTCGATAATGTGCTCGACGTCGCCGTCCTGCGCCGCGTGCGGTCCAGTGGTGCGCTCGAGGGCCCTCTCTTCGGCCTCGTGGGCCACTTTTTCACGCTGTTCGATGACATCATGACGCCGCGCCCGCAATGACGGAGCCGCCCCCACCAGCTTTTGCGTGTAGGGGTGCCGAGGATCTTGAAGAATCTCCTGCGCAGGGCCCGATTCCACGACGCGCCCCTGGCTCATCACGACGATCCGGTCCGCGCGCTCGGCCGCCAAACCGAGGTCGTGCGTAATCAGCATCACGGCTGTTCCCAGTTCGTGGGTCAGCGAATCCAGGTGATCCAAAATGTGCCGCTGCACGGTGACGTCCAGTGCCGACGTCGGTTCGTCGGCAATGAGTAGTTTCGGACGCGCCGCCAAACCGATCGCGATCAACGCGCGCTGACGCATGCCACCCGAGTACTCGTGCGGGTACTGGTTCACGCGCTTATCGGCGTCGGGTAGTCCAGCCTCCGAAAGCAGCTCAACAGCCCGCTTGTGGGCAGCGGACCCCGTCGCGACGTTGTTGGCCTTCAGAGCCTCCTTAACTTGAAAACCTACTTTCCACACGGGGTTCAAGTTCGACATGGGATCTTGCGGGACTAAACCGATGTCCGCACCGCGCAGCGCTGTCAGCTCCTTAGGGGACGCGTGCGTGATATCCCGACCGTCGAAAGTGATGGTGCCGCCAGTGACATGCCCCCCACCAGGGAGCAAACCGATGATCGAATGCGCCGTCGTGGATTTACCCGACCCAGACTCACCGACGATCGCGACAGTCTCCCCCGGGTAAATGTCGAGGTTGACGCCGAACACCGTCGGTATCGGCCGCTTCTTTCCGCCGAAGGCGATATCGACGTCACGCATCTGCAGCAGCGGACTGGCATCGTCGCTGGAATTTTGCGTGCCGACGCTGTGCTTCGGTTTGTTCGTGGATTCTGCTTTCACCGAACGAGCCGTCGTGGATTGTGTCTCCACCGATTGCGCCTCCGCGGAGTGTCGGGGTGCGGAATATGGGATCGATGTCATGAGGCCGTACGCTCCTTCGGGTCGAGGGCATCTTTTAACGCATCCCCCAGCATGATGAAGCCCAGCACCGTGATGGCCAGGGCGCCCGCGGGGTAGAACAGGGTCGACGGCGCTGCTCGGAGGGTGTTTTGTGCCGTGGAAATGTCATTGCCCCACGACACCGTTTGCGGTGGTAATCCAATGCCCAGGTAGGACAGCGTTGCTTCCGCCACGATGTAGATGCCCAGCGACGTTGTTGCCATAACGATAATGGGCGCGAGGCAGTTGGGAATGATGTGGCGCAGCAGAATCTTCCACTGCGAAAGACCAAGCGCACGCGACGCCATGACATAATCGTTGTTTTTCACCGTCATGACGGCGCCGCGCACAATACGCGCCATCTGTGGCCAACCGAATGCAGACAGCACCAAGATAACGGTCAGTGTGTTGCGTTCGCTGAACAGCTGCATCAGAACGATGCCCGCAAGGATCAGCGGTATCGCGAAGAAAATATCGGTCAGGCGGGACAACACCGCGTCCAACCAGCCGCCGACATAGCCGGCCACCGACCCGATGATCGTCCCCAGAATCGTGATAACAACTGTGACGGACACACCGGTCACGACCGAGGCACGCGCACCGTACAAGGTGCGGGAATACACGTCGTAACCCTGTCGAGTGAAACCAAAGGGGTGCGAGGCTTCGGGCCCCTCCAGCGATTTACTCAGATCAGCAGTTTTCGGGTCCGTCGACGTGAACAGCCCGGGGAAGAACGTGACCAACAGCACCGCTAGAATAATCACCATTGATACCCAGAACAGGGGCCGACGCCGCAATCGCTGCCAGGCTTCCGCCCACGTGCTCAGTGGTTTTTTGTCCGCCAGGAGATCGTCACGCGATGGTTCATCCGCGGCGACTGTTTCAGCGACCCACCGTTCCGTTCGTGACGACGTAACCAGCCCGGCCCCGTGGCCCTCATGGCGTCCCACCGTCGGCGAGGGTGTTTCCGCTGCCAATGAATCCGCCCCGTGAGACGTCGGCAATTTTCTCGATGTTTTCCCTGCTGATGACCTGTGAGCGGGTGTGTGTGATGGATTAGGCATAGCGGATCCTCGGGTCAAGAAGTGCGTAAAGCAGGTCGATAAGGAGATTCGATACGACGAAGATGATGACTAAGACCGTGACGACGGACACGACAGTCGGCGCCTCGCCCAACATCACAGCGTGATAGACCAGACCGCCCACGCCATTGATGTTGAAGATGCCTTCGGTGACGATCGCCCCACCCATGAGCGCTGCGAGGTCAGCACCGATGAACGTCACGACGGGGATCATCGAGTTCCGCAAAACGTGGTGGAGAATGACCTGCGGTTTGCTCATTCCCCTGGCATACGCGGTGCGCACAAAGTCCCGGCCCAATGCTTCCGCTACTTCGGATCGGGTCAAACGCAACACATAGGCGAAGGACACAAGCCCCAGCACGAATGCGGGCATGAGGAGGTGTTTAAAGTCACCTTGCGCACCGACGGTGGCTGGCAAGATTCCCCATTTAATGCCGAAGAGGAACTGGGCGACGAAACCGATGACGAAGATCGGCACCGCGATAATGAACAGAGAGATAACGAGGACGGTGGAGTCGAACAGCCCACCTTTCTTCAAACCGGCGAGGACACCGAAACCAATACCAAATACGGTTTCAATAACGATGGCCATCAGCGCCAGCCGAATCGTGACAGGAAAGGCATTTCCCAGAACGGTGCCGACGCTTTGTCCGGAGAACGTTTGTCCCAGGTCACCGGTAAAAATCCCCTTGAGGTACAGGAGATATTGGACGATAAATGGCTGGTCTAAGTGATATTGCGAGCGGATGGAGTGGATAATCTCTGGGCTCAGGGGTTTATCCCCTGCAAGTGCTGCGACGGGGTCGCCGGGGGTGAGGAACACCATGGCGTAGATGAGAAATGTTGCGCCGAGAAAGACGGGCACCATCTGTAATAATCGTTTTCCGATATACCAAAACATGAGGGGTCCTTATCGTGGGGGAGCCTTATCAATGGGTCAGCTCTTCGTGATATCCGTGAAGATGGGGACGCCTTTCCAGTCGTAATTCACGTTCGACAGCGAGGTAGTCCACGCGGCAGACGCGGTGTAGTAGAACAGCGGGATTTCGGGGAGCTCCCGCATGAGAATCGCCTGCGCCTTCGCGTAGATTTCCTGCGCTTTCTTTGGGTTGCTTTCCTTCGACGCATCTTTCAGGAGATTGTCGAATTCCGTGTTGGTGTATTTACCGTCATTCGACGCTCCATTCGTCGCGAATTGGGGTTGGAGGAAATTCGCTTGTGAGGGGAAGTCTGCCTGCCAGCCGCTTCGGAAAGCGGTGTGAATCGACCCACTCGATACTTCGTTTCGGAGTGCTTTGAAGTTGGGGTACGCCTTGCCCGCGGCGTCGATTCCCAACACGTTGTGGATACTATTTGATACGGCTTCGACCCATTCCTTGTGGCCGCCGTCCGAGTTGTACGCGATCTCCAGTTTCCCGCTGTACGGTTTGATCTCATCGGCCTTTTTCCACAGTTCTTTGGCCTTGTCGGGGTTGTAGTCCAGGGCTTCATTGCCTTCGACGTTCGGTACGTCGCCGAGCGTGGTCGCGGTAAAGTCCTTCGCTGGCACGCGCGTACCGTTCATGATTTTGTCGGAAATTTGTTTCCGGTTAATCGCCATAGAGATCGCTTGCCGACGTAAGTGCCCCTCTTCATCGTTGCCGAAGTGGTCCAGCCATTGCGGAATGACGAAGCCGCCGTTAGAAGCGATCGATTTAATCAGGTGCGTCGACGGGAAATCATCTTTGAAGGTTTGCATCGCCGTCGGCGGGACGGTGAGACCGATGATGTCTAGGTTGCTCGCCTGCAGGTCGGTGTACGCCGTATCGAGGTTTTCATACAGCTTAAAGGTGACACCGCCGTTCTTCGGCTTATCGTCACCAGCGTATTTGTCGTTCGCTACCGTTCGAATCGAACTGTTATGAGTCCAGGCATTTTGGCCGTCTAATTTATATGGCCCATTGCCGACGGGATGCTCACCGAAGCTCTTCGGATCGTCGAAGAACGATTGCGGGAGCGGGAAGAATGGCGTGGCTCCGAGGCTGATGGGGAACTGGGAGTCCGGATCGGAGAGCGTAATCGTGAATTCTTTATCATTCACTTTCTGCACCCCCGACAGCTTTTCGACGCTACTGCTGGGATCTTTGACCTCGTCAAACCCTTTAATATTTGAGAAGAAGTCTTGTTGTTTTTGGGCATTTTTACCAGCTGCGCCGTAATTCCAGGCGTCGATGAAGGAATCCGCGGTGACGGGTGTTCCATCGGTGAACGTCCAACCGTCTTTGAGTCGGACGGTAAATTCTGTGTTGTCTGGATTAGCTGTGATGGAGTCAGCGACTTGGTTATGCGACTTACCATTTTCGCCGTAGGACACAAGGCCGCGATACAGAAGCTCGAGGACCTGGGAACCATTTGATTCGTTGGTATCGGTGGGGATGAGTCCGTTTTGGGGTTCTGATGCCGCGGTCCGGACAATGTTGGGATCGCCCGCTCCGTCGAGAGTAGCTCCACCCCCATCACCGCAGGCAACAAGGCCGGTTGCGGATAACGCCAGAGTTGCGATAGCTGCAGCCACTGAACGTAGACGCATAATGAGGGCTCCTTTAAACAGCACAGCTAAAGCCACTTTTAAGTTACGCGCGGGCTTCGAGAGAACCGGATAGCTTAAACGCGGCAGTTTTGTATGAATTTTATAAACGACGATGGTGGCCGCGGGTAACGGCGAACGAGATTGTTTAATTACGGAACTTAGAATACGTGTAATTGCCGTGATTACCTATCTCGTTGGGAAGATTTAACGTCCAGGAAACTTTCCATCACACCCGAAAGGATGAATACCTCGGCTTGACCAGCTGGAATTGCCTGGTCAGAAAACGACCGACTTATTGCGATACGTTATTTTTCTTTTGCCACCTTTTGAGATATTTATTCAAGATGACGAAGAAGAGGACGAATCCAACGGTAATAATAATGTGGCCCATACCTGCGACGATGGCCAAGGATTCGGGAAAGTCTTGACCAAGAACCTGGCAGATGCCGTGAAAAGCGAGAAATCCGACAGTCCAGGCGGCTCCCGCGTTATAGACCCAGAAAAACGCGGTGAAGCGCCGATCTTTGTCGATTCGCAGTAACAGGGCGAAGACAAGGAACAGAAGGTTCATTGTCATCCCAAGAATAAGTGAGTGCGTGTGGACCACAGATAGTTGAGTGGCTCCTTCGAAATCATGGGCTCTGGTGAATTCGCGATAAAACACTCCGGCGATGAGCCCGATCGCCAGCCAAACGGTGGCAGCAATATACAACTTCCTCATAGCCCCCAGGCTAGCAATAGCTTTCTATGAGGAATTCATTCGGATAAGAAGGGACGGACGAAGCCGTCTAGATATACGGAAGTGTGTGGTGTGGCCCACCCCCACCGGGTTCGGCCGCACCACACACAAACACACACAACATATTAAATTAACTACGTTACGGTTGGCGGCGACCTACTCTCCCACACCCTCCCAGGTGCAGTACCATCGGCGCAGGCAGGCTTAGCTTCCGGGTTCGGAAAGGGACCGGGCGTGACCCCACCGCACTAACCACCAACACAACCTATAGGGACAACACACACCCAACACCGGGTGGTGTGCTGCACAAGACACCAAACAGCAGACGCAAGCAACCAACAAACCATCGTATTCCGCCACAAGACTTTGTTGTTGTTTAGTTCGGTCAATTAGTACCGGTCACCTCAACACCTCACAATGCTTACAGATCCGGCCTATCAACCCCATCATCTCTGGGGAACCTCAAAAGAAACCTCATCATGAAACAGGCTTCCCGCTTAGATGCTTTCAGCGGTTATCCCTCCCGTACGTAGCCAACCAGCCCTGCCCCAGGCAGAACAACTGGCACACCAGAGGTACGTCCGTCCCGGTCCTCTCGTACTAGGGACAGCCTTTCTCAAGTTTCCACGCGCGCGGCGGATAGAGACCGAACTGTCTCACGACGTTCTAAACCCAGCTCGCGTGCCGCTTTAATGGGCGAACAGCCCAACCCTTGGGACCTACTCCAGCCCCAGGATGCGACGAGCCGACATCGAGGTGCCAAACCATCCCGTCGATATGGACTCTTGGGGAAGATCAGCCTGTTATCCCCGGGGTACCTTTTATCCGTTGAGCGACACCGCATCCACAAGCCAGTGCCGGATCACTAGTCCCAACTTTCGTTCCTGCTCGACCCGTCAGTCTCACAGTCAAGCTCCCTTATGCACTTACACTCACCACCTGATTGCCAACCAGGCTGAGGGAACCTTTGGGCGCCTCCGTTACCATTTAGGAGGCAACCGCCCCAGTTAAACTACCCACCAGGCACTGTCCCTAACCCAGATCATGGGCCGAGGTTGAGATGCTCAATACGATCAGAGTGGTATTTCACCAACGACTCCACCACCACTAGCGTGGCCGCTTCACAGTCTCCCACCTATCCTACACAAACCGAACCAAACACCAATACCAAGCTATAGTGAAGGTCCCGGGGTCTTTTCGTCCTGCCGCGCGTAACGAGCATCTTTACTCGTACTGCAATTTCGCCGGGCCTGTGGTTGAGACAGCAGAGAAGTCGTTACGCCATTCGTGCAGGTCGGAACTTACCCGACAAGGAATTTCGCTACCTTAGGATGGTTATAGTTACCACCGCCGTTTACTGGGGCTTAAATTCTCCGCTTCGACCACAACGTGGCCTAACAGGTCCTCTTAACCTTCCAGCACCGGGCAGGCGTCAGTCCGTATACCTCGACTTCACGTCTTCGCACGGACCTGTGTTTTTAGTAAACAGTCGCTTCCCTCTACTCTCTGCGACCACCACCAGCTCAACCAGTCTGTCACCAGCAGTGGTCCCCCTTCTCCCGAAGTTACGGGGGCATTTTGCCGAATTCCTTAACCACAGTTCACCCGTCGCCTTAGTATTCTCTACCTGACCACCTGTGTCGGTTTCGGGTACGGGCCGCACACACACATCGCTAGAGGCTTTTCTCGACAGCAATGGATCACCAACATCCCCACAACGGGTACGCATCACGCCTCACCCACAACAGCATCCGGATTTACCTAGATGCCGGGCTACACGCTTACACCACAATCCAATAAGTGGCTCGGCTACCACACTGCGTCACCCCATCACTTGACTACTACCAGATCAGGCCCCACGCATCCACACACACAACAACCCAAAAGATCATTGCACGTGCTTCAGGGCGGTTAGTATCACTGATTCACCATGGGCGCGCATGCACGGGTACGGGAATATCAACCCGTTATCCATCGACTACGCCTGACGGCCTCGCCTTAGGCCCCGACTCACCCTGGGAAGAAAAGCTTAACCCAGGAACCCTTAGTCATCCGGCGGACAAGATTCTCACTTGTCATTCGCTACTCATGCCTGCATTCTCACTCGCATACCCTCCACCACCAGTCACCTGGCAGCTTCCACGAGCACACAACGCTCCCCTACCAAACCACACACAAAAGCATGGTTTCCGCGGCTTCGGCGGTGCACTTAAGCCCCACTACATTGTCGGCGCACAACCACTCGACCAGTGAGCTATTACGCACTCTTTCAAGGATGGCTGCTTCTAAGCCAACCTCCTGGTTGTCTTCGCGATCCCACATCCTTTTCCACTTAGTACACACTTAGGGGCCTTAGCCGGCGATCTGGGCTGTTTCCCTCTCGACCCACGGAGCTTATCCCCCGCAGTCTCACTGCCACGCTCTCACCTTGCTGGCATTCGGAGTTTGGCTGATGTCGCTAAGATGATAGTCCCGCTAAACCATCCAGTCGCTCTACCTCCAACAAGAAACACGCAACGCTGCACCTAAATGCATTTCGGGGAGAACCAGCTATCACGGAGTTTGATTGGCCTTTCACCCCTACCCACAACTCATCCCCGCAGTTTTCAACCTACGTGGGTTCGCGCCTCCACAACGTCTTACCGATGCTTCACACTGGCCATGGGTAGATCACCCCGCTTCGGGTCCAGGACACGCCACTAACACGCCCTCATTAGGACTCGGTTTCCCTACGACTACCCCACACGGGTTAACCTCGCGACGCGCCGCTGACTCGCAGGCTCATTCTTCAAAAGGCACGCCATCACCCCACAAGGAGGCTCTGACGGCTTGTAGGCACACGGTTTCAAGAACTCTTTCACTCCCCTCCCGGGGTACTTTTCACCATTCCCTCACGGTACTATCCACTATCGGTCACATCACGTATTCAGGCTTACCGGGTGGTCCCGGCAGATTCACAGCAGATTCCACGAGCCCACTGCTACTCGGGCACCACAGCACCCCACGCACCATGTGTTTTCACGTACCGGACTCTCACCGTCTACGGCAGGCCATTCCAAACCACTTCCGCTAACACACCACACGCAGGAGGGCGTCACTAGCCACCCAACACCACGGCCCCACAACACCACACACGCAACCCCTAGCAAGTATCACACGCATATGGTTTAGCCATCATCCACTTTCGCTCGCCACTACTCGCAGAATCATTATTATTTTCTCTTCCTACAGGTACTAAGATGTTTCACTTCCCCGCGTCACCCCCACACCGGCTATACATTCACCAGCAGGTCACCGCACACAACTACGGCAAGGTTACCCCATTCGGACACCCTCGGATCAACGCTTGATTGACAACTCCCCGAGGACTATCGCGGCCTTCCACGTCCTTCATCGGCGTAATGTGCCCAGGCATCCACCGTGCGCCCCTACAACAAACAACAACAAAAAGGCAACACACTACCCCACCACACACACAAAGCACTGTCTGTGTGACGGAGTAAGAATAAACCAGACAAAATACAAAAAGAAAAGATTACTCGCGTCCACTATCCAGTTCTCACACAACACACCCACACCACACAAAGCCACCACAAAACAGCAACCACATGTAGCCGGGCCAGGAACAACAACCATGTGCCATCCCAGACACCCAACAATGCACCAACGCACCCCAACACTCTGTGTCAGCCACACACCACCCACCACCAGATACCAATACCCGATGATTGTGGCGCCGCACGCAACACTTGCGTGCCGAAGCAAGCCATCCACCCACAAAAACAAACAATTGGCGCACACCAGCCACCGGCCAGCGCTTGCGCCAACACACAAAAGAAAAAAGCTCCTTAGAAAGGAGGTGATCCAGCCGCACCTTCCGGTACGGCTACCTTGTTACGACTTCGTCCCAATCGCCAATCCCACCTTCGACGGCTCCCTAACGAGTTTAGGCCACCGGCTTCGGGTGTTACCAACTTTCATGACGTGACGGGCGGTGTGTACAAGGCCCGGGAACGTATTCACCGCAGCATTGCTGATCTGCGATTACTAGCGACTCCGACTTCATGGAGTCGAGTTGCAGACTCCAATCCGAACTGAGACTGGCTTTAAGAGATTAGCCCCACCTCACGGTATCGCAACTCTCTGTACCAGCCATTGTAGCATGTGTGAAGCCCTGGACATAAGGGGCATGATGATTTGACGTCATCCCCACCTTCCTCCGAGTTAACCCCGGCAGTCTCCCGCGAGTCCCCAACCAAATGCTGGCAACACGAGACAAGGGTTGCGCTCGTTGCGGGACTTAACCCAACATCTCACGACACGAGCTGACGACAACCATGCACCACCTGCACACCAGCCACAAAGGGAACAACCATCTCTGGCCGCATCCAGTGCATGTCAAGCCCAGGTAAGGTTCTTCGCGTTGCATCGAATTAATCCACATGCTCCGCCGCTTGTGCGGGCCCCCGTCAATTCCTTTGAGTTTTAGCCTTGCGGCCGTACTCCCCAGGCGGGGCGCTTAATGCGTTAGCTACGGCACGGATCCCGTGGAAGGAAACCCACACCTAGCGCCCACCGTTTACGGCATGGACTACCAGGGTATCTAATCCTGTTCGCTACCCATGCTTTCGCTCCTCAGCGTCAGTTACTGCCCAGAGACCCGCCTTCGCCACCGGTGTTCCTCCTGATATCTGCGCATTTCACCGCTACACCAGGAATTCCAGTCTCCCCTACAGTACTCCAGTCATGCCCGTATCACCTGCCAACCCGGAGTTAAGCCCCGGGCTTTCACAAATGACGCGACAGACCACCTACGAGCTCTTTACGCCCAGTAATTCCGGACAACGCTCGCACCCTACGTATTACCGCGGCTGCTGGCACGTAGTTAGCCGGTGCTTCTTCTACCACTACCGTCACCACAAGGGCTTCGTCATGGCTGAAAGGAGTTTACAACCCGAAGGCCGTCATCCCCCACGCGGCGTCGCTGCATCAGGCTTGCGCCCATTGTGCAATATTCCCCACTGCTGCCTCCCGTAGGAGTCTGGGCCGTATCTCAGTCCCAATGTGGCCGTCCACCCTCTCAGGCCGGCTACCCGTCGACGCCTTGGTAGGCCATTACCCCACCAACAAGCTGATAGGCCGCGAGCTCATCCCTTACCGAAAAAATCTTTCCACCACACCACCTACAGCATGGTCCTATCCAGTATTAGACCCAGTTTCCCAGGCTTATCCCAAAGTAAGGGGCAGATCACCCACGTGTTACTCACCCGTTCGCCACTCGAGCACCCTGCAAGCAGGGCCTTTCCGTTCGACTTGCATGTGTTAAGCACGCCGCCAGCGTTCGTCCTGAGCCAGGATCAAACTCTCCATACAAACAAAGCACAAAAAGCCTGAAAACCAAGCAAAAAACAAACCCCGACACAAAAAATCCCGTATCGGAATCCGAAAAAATAGTTGTTGCAGCCCACCAACGGGGAAGGCAGACCACAAGCACACCAAAAAATTAGGTGTTAAAAGTCTTGTCATGATGATCAAAGCAACCACCACAACACTGTGGCACCTGCTGCGACCAACACAAAAGTACATTGGCACACTATCGAGTTCTCACACAACACACGCACACACAACACCAAGCACACCACAATCAGTGCACCAGCATGTGCAGCAAGCAGAAACCCTAACACCACAACCAGCCAGACGCAAACACGCAATCTGAAACCAGCCAACAAAAAGTGAAAGAATCTCCACCCCAACCACCAACACAACCAACAACCAAGCAACTAACTTTCCAGCTACCCGGCGGCTGTCTCGGCGACGACAAAGAACACTACACACCCCACCCACACACCACAAACCCCCAGCACAACACCACAAAACACACCAACAGAAAACAAAAGAAGGGACCGCACACGCGATCCCTTTCCGTTCGCTCCATCGTCGGCAATGAAACAGTGAGTCCACGAGTTAAGGCCGTGAGCTAAAGGCGGAGGGGGAACTGTGAGCTGCGTGCCAGGCAAGCGGTGAGGTGGTGGAAAGAGTTAGCTTGCGATCGACACTGCGGTGATGATGAACAGAACAGCTATCCACACGGCTTGACCGAGGGCGAGAACTGAGTTTTTTCTCCACATAATGGCTCGCGGGACGCCGAAGCTAATTGCGTTCCGAGCGATGGCGACGAGCACAAGCCCAACAAGGACGCAGGTCACAAGGAGGCCGACAACGACAACGATCATCGAGCCAGTCGCGAAACTGATGCCGCATAGAAGCAAGGCTACAGCGAAAACTCCCCAACAGGTTTCGCGCGTAGGTAGGAAGTGCCAGGTCAAGTTATGCTGCTCTTCCTCTGTACGAGGTGTTTCAGCCGAAGAACGTCCGCCCCACAACTCCACCGTTAGATCCGATAACCCTGCGCCTTCGCCGACGAATCTTGATTCTGCATAGCGGTCGCCGTCCAACTTTTGCTCGCCACCAAGCCCCGGATACTGCCGCATCGACATCGTCCGCGACCCCGCGAATGCGTTAAAGCCGAGCCCCAGGACAACGCCGGCAAACGCCACGACCAGCAGATACACGATAAATGGAGTCACAGATTCTGCTTGGGAAGAACCAAGGAAAGGCGGCAAGCTCCACCCTGCGACGCCGCGTCGGACAAGGACACCGATCAGACAGCCAACCGCAACCAAAGCCACCGAACGAACCGCGGCAACCAGCACATAATCGCGGACATAGCGGGAAATGGTCAGGCCAAACGCTCGATAGGCCAACAAGCGCGGGTTCCCATACGGCGTGAGGATGCACCACACCATCGCCGTCGCCACGCCGAACACGGGCTGCGACGCATCCATCCATAAAGCCAGGACAACCATCAGGTCCACTAACCATCGGGTACCTGTTGACACATCGGCCAAGGACAAACGGTCACGAACCTGCATCACACCCCCCCTACGCGTCATCCGTTGGAAAGTCCCCGACAATCGTGCCGCCAGAGACAACGAGGAGACGATCCGCGGACGCATGCACCAGGTTGTCGGCACGACGATCTGCCTGATTCATCACCACTGTCCTCGGGTGTGCAGCACAATCAGCCACGAGAGTCTGCATCACTAACTTCCGACGCTCCGGATTCAGCCCCTCACACGGCCTATCCCACAACGTCAACGGCGCACGCGCCGCCACAGCCACGACCGCCGACAACAGCGTCCTGGCCTGCGTCGATAAGTGGTTGACCTTGGTAGAGAGATCCAGCTGGAATGCACGAGACACCATTTCCGCATAATCGTCGTCCCAGTTTGGGTAGCGACGCGCCGCAGTGCGAAGCACCCGGTCGACACGCCACTGGGCGGGGTACCGAACCGACATCCCGGCCATGACGGTGCTGTCCATTGTGCGGGCGTTGTCGTAGGGGGCCTCGCCGAAAACGGAGATGATTCCGCCCGAAATGCCCTCTTGACCAGCGAGGACATGCAAAATACTGGCTGCCGACGCCGACGGGCTGGGAGTAGCTACGTTCGGAGTGGCGGTGGTCGGCCTGCTGGTGGTGGTCGGGCTACTGGTTGCGGTGGGAGCGGCTGTGGTCCGGCTACCAGCGGATCCAGCCGCAGCGTCCCCCACGAATGAATAGATCAAGCCCTCGTGCAACGCTAAGTTGCAGTCTCGCACGAGAACCGAAGCATCCTTGCGACGCCGAGCCTCCCACGGCACGGACCAGACGCGGCGGGCCTCAGCCACCATAGCCTTCCGCATCCACGCGATCGGAGCGTCGGCGGGATCCCATTCCCGCCACTCTCCAGCAGAACCATCGCGCGCATCTGCCGTCGGGTCCGTCGAACGCAAGTCCATACCTTCCACTCTTTACCACCTTTTCCACTACGGGCGCGCGGAGAAACCCGACATTGAGCGTCGACAAGCCCCCGTTAAGGTGATACATAGCGAACTACTATTGGATAGTTGGGGGAACCAATACAGTGGGGGCTCCCCGTAAAATGCACTAGAATGCGGGCGCGTGAGTCGGCGTTAGTGACTAGAAATCGCTAACCTGAGTCCCAGAACCTCTTACAAAAAGTTAGATAAATTTTTAGTTAGGAAACCGTGAACGATGCTCGAACGCACCTTAGTTTTCGTCGATACCTCTTATCTTCTAGCAAGCTTTTACAACTCATGGGAGGAAGGTGCCCGAACACAGCTCGAAATTGATCTACCCGAAGTCTGTTCAGTGCTCGACCGAATGATTACGCAACATGTTGGCCAGCCTGTACAGCGACAAAATTGGTACGACGGCATCCCAGATTCCGGGCCTCACCGGTACCAACGCGCACTCCGGACAGTCGACGGGGTTCAGCTGCGCGCGGGGCTGCTGATCGAGACTGGGCAGCGGCGCACGCAAAAAGCGGTCGATACCAGGCTCGTTGCCGATATGATTCTGGCGGCGGTCCGCCAACAGTGTTCCGACATGGTGCTTGTGTCCGGCGACCAAGACATGATCCCCGGTGTTGTTGAAGCGTCCGCGATGGGAGTGCGGGTCCACCTCTACGGGTTCAGCTGGGACTCGATGTCCAACGCGCTCCGGCACAAATGCGACTCGATCACCGTGCTGGACCCGCGCGAAGACTTCGCCGATACCATGCAGATCCAGCCGCTCGAGGGGCCCATTCCGCCGTCCATTCCCCCGCGCCCGCTGGAGGCGCAGGATCCGATTGTCGACGGACACACAGCGGAAAATGAGACGTCCGGTGGCGCGACGAATGGGGATGCTTCGGCCGGGGACGCTTCGGGTGAAGCTACCGATGGCAACGGTGATTCTGAGGCCGGGACCGACGTCTCTGATTCCGGCACCTCAACGTCTGGTACACGAACATCGTCCACGGCCGAAACCCACGTCAATGCTGGAAAGCCCAGTGGCAATGGGCGGTCAGGATATAACGGCCAGCTGGCGAAAAACAAGGGTGACGAGGACCATTCCTCATGCCCGGACTCCAACCATGCCCATGAGGCGAACGCTCATGAGGCCGATCGGCACGGAAAGGGCGGCCAACCTGCGAACACCAGCGACGAGACGTGGACATCCCGGCGCGTGCGCGGAAATAACGCTGCCGCCGATGGCGAGCACGGTGACCACTCAACATCCGCACACGAATCCCACTCAGCGGAGTCATCTCCATCACGTCCGACGCCGGCCGACATGATGGCCTGTGCCCGACGGAGCGCTAACGCAGCGGATCGTCGGAGCAATGGAAATGGCGGACCCGACGCCAGCACCACGCCGTCACAGACCCGCGCCGCCGACGCTGACCAGGCGGTACCAGGGCAAACGGAGCATTCGCCGTCGGGAGGAGCACCCGCGACACGAATTCCGGAGTCCAGCGTCGGCAAGCAACGAACCACTCAACCGGCTGAAGCAGTCGGGGGAGCCTTGGCGGCAAATGAAGGCTCCACTACGGAGGCTGCCGATACCCCGGCGCCGAAGGACGACAGCAAACCTGAGGATCCGCGATCGGCGGATCGACCGGCCACTGTTGCAACCCCGGGGAGTGTCGCTGCGCGGCATCAAGCAGCGCATCTTGCGGCATCACAGCAGGCATCGGATGGGAGTGCCGACGCCACGTCAGGCGGAGATTCAGGCAATGGCTCGAACGATGACAATGCTTCCGAAACTGCAACGCCCGCGCCGCAGTCCAAGCCTGCGCCGAAGCCGTCGATGATGGCGCCACGGCGGAAGCTCCGGTCTCGGTACGTACCGCTGCCCAACGAGATCTGGACGACCACGGGATTCCAGACGCCGTTTGATGTCGGCCAACAGTATGCGACATGGTGGTTCCATCACGTCGCGACCGAGGAACAGCGTGACAGCGCGCACGTTCTCTCTGGCGGAGGGCTCCCGCCGAATGTGGATCGTCCGCTCCTGCAATTCGCGTGCGAATCGTTGCACGAATACACGCTGAGTGAATCGCAGCGCGTCAGCCTGCGCGACGGGTTCCACACCGGAATTCGCGCGATCCTGATCACTGGCGACGACTAATCGCTGACGGGGATTGCCGACGAGGACGCGTGGCAATATCCCCTCTGTCCCACCGATATGCCATGATCTACCCCATGGCATCGAAAAAGGGGAGCGATACGTCGCACAAGGATCCAGCATCCACGCCAGTTGCGGATTCCACCACGACAACCCATGACGCGGACAGTGTCGATAACGCCGACGCAGCCGCATCCGCAGATCCCATTCTGCCTGCTACAAACCGCACCGCCGACCACATTGGGCTTAGTCGGACCCTCATAAATATGGCCCTGGCGGTGGTCGGGGGCGCGATCATGTCGCTGGTTTTCTGGCGCCTCATGAAGACCACGCACTATCCGGCGTTTAGCAACTCCAACGTTCTCAAGGCGCTCTCCACGCTGACCTCGGCCATTCTCATTGTGGTCGTTGCTGCCCTCCTTATCTGGTGGGTTCACGACGAAAAACAAGCCGGACGTGGCAGCGTCGACACGAACAACGGTGCGAAAAACTCCAGTGCAAGAAATGGAGCCGACTCCCCCGCTGTTCGTCGCCCCCGATGGCGAGTCTGGTTGACATACATCATCACCTACATGTCCCCCGCCGGACTAGTAGGCACGGTGCTCACCATCCCCCTGTCCGCGACCCGCCTGTACCTCGACGGAATCTCCGTAGACCAGGCATTTCGGACGCAATTCCTCACCCGGATGACCGCGCAATTTGGCCTCCACGACATGGCATACCCGGACATCCCCACCTTCTACCCCGCCGGCTGGTTCATCACGGGCGGGCGGTTCGCCCATTACACCGGACTCGCCGGATGGGCCGCATTCCAGCCGTGGGCCATCATTACGCTCAGTGCAACAGCGTGCATGCTCGTGCCCGTATGGCAGCGCATCACCGGCAGCCTGCCGCTCGCCACCACTATTGCGCTGACCACCACGGCCATCATGCTGTCCCTGTCATCGTTCGAACCCTACGCGGCCATCGTCGGCATGGGGATCCCCGCCGCGGCTGTGTTCGCGTGGCGGGCCATCAACGGAGCCCGCTGGTCAGCCCTCGCAACAGCGCTCTTCCTCGGCGCATCGGCAACCCTTTACACCCTGTTCACCGGTGTCAACGCCCTCGCCATCGTCGTTATTGGGCTCGTCATAGCCATCCGTCGGAAATCTTTCTTACCGATCATCCGGCTCGCGGGCATTGGCATGGGCTCCCTCCTGATCGCAGCGACGGTCTGGGCTCCCTATATCAAGGACCTGCTGACCAAACCACATGGCAGCACGGATACAGCGCAGCACTACCTGCCTGCCGACGGGACACAAATCCCGACGCCCATGTTCCACATGACCATTCTGGGGTTCCTCTGCCTCGTCGGCGTCGTCTGGCTCATCGTGCGCTTCACCCATCCCATTGCCATGCCGATCGCCATCGCTGTGCTGACCTACTACGCCTGGGTGTTGCTCTCCATGGCCGCCACACTCCACGGGACGACGCTGCTGGGGTTCCGCATGGAACCGCCGATCACTATGCTGCTCGCCACCGCCGGTGTGCTCGGACTCCGTGACGCCCTCGCACATGGAATACCCACTATATACCCCGAGCGGTTTGCCACCGCGGCACCCACAATCACGCTGGTCATCGGCGTACTCGTTGGGATTGCAGCCACCGAATTCGCGGCAACAATCCCCTGGTCCATCTCCCACTCGATCAATTCCGCTTACTCCGACACCGACGGCGACGGGCATCGCAACGACGGAGTCCCCGCAGATTCCGGCACCTACTACCAGAAAGTCGCCGACACCATCGGACGCGAACCCACCGACACGGTTCTTCTTGCAGACGAACAGGCCTTCATGGCGTACCGCCCCTACCTGGACTTCCAGGCACTGACCGCTCACTACGCCAACCCGCTCGGCGAATTTGTGCAACGGAACGCAGCCATCGAGAAGTGGTCAGAGGCCGAAACCCCCGAGGAACTCAACTCCGCCATGGACGACATGCCCTGGAGGAAACCCGACGCCATCCTCTTCCGCGGCTCCGTCGACGATGACGACTGGGCGCTGAACGTCGCTGATGATGTGTACCCCAGCGACCCCAATGTGCATTTCCGCTCCATACACTTCCACCCCGAAGCATTCAGTGACTGGACAGTGACACAAGTCGGACCATTTATCGTCGCTGTTAGACCCCAATAGATGTCAGGTGATGTAACCAGAATGGTCTCCTCACAGGAACGTGACGTAGACTCCCAACACGTGTCACGGGTGAAAACTGACGGCAATAAAGGAAGCAGTCCCGCCTCACAGCAGCCAGACAATGAAGGCTCAGGCGGCGACTCCCGTATTCGACGTACCAAAATAGTGGCGGCGGTCACCGGTATTGCCGCCTTCCTGCTGTTCATCCTCACCCCCCTCCTGCCGGTCAAACAGACACAATCGTCCATTGACTGGCCGCAGAACGACAACATTAACTCCGTTGTCGCACCCCTGATTTCTTATTCCCCCGAGTCGCTCGACTTCACGGTCCCGCTTTCCCTGGCTGACAACCTCAACGACAACCAGACGGACCTTCTCTCCACCCTCCCGCACGATTCACGATTCGTCGCGTCACGAGGGCTGATTGTTCGCGCCACTGACGACGGTGTTGACGTCATTAACCGCAGCCAGGTCATCCTTCAGATCACGAACTCGACACTGGACTCGCTGCCCGACGACGCCACCCTCAAGGTTCACTCCGACGCGACGTCGACCACCGTTGATGTGCCCGGACAGACCGACAAGAATGGGAAAAAGCTATCGACAACTGTCGACGGGGACAGGCGCCCACAGATGACCGGTGTCTACACCGAGGTCTCGTCGAGCGCCAAGAATGACGCGATTAACGCCGGATTCCATGCGCATGCGACTATCGATTCGCGGTTTACGTCGCGGCCGACCCTGGTGAAGTACGTCGTGATGATCGCGGGACTCGTCTTGGCGTTGGTCTCCCTTGCCGCACTCTGCAGACTAGATAAGGTCGGCACGCACGACCGTGTGCCGCTACTGCCGAAAAACTGGAAGAAGTTCACCCCCCTCGACGGCATAGTCAGCACCGTACTGATCTACTGGTACTTCTTCGGTGCGAATACGTCGGACGACGGCTACCTGCTCACAATGGCGAGGGCCTCCAAACATTCCGGCTACATGGCCAACTACTACCGGTGGTTTGGTGTACCGGAATCTCCGTTCGGAGCACCGTACTATGACCTTCTCGGTCTCATGGCCCGGGTCGGTACAACATCCACGTGGATGCGGCTACCCGAAATTATTGCCGCATTCCTCACCTGGTTCTTGCTCTCACGGTGTGTCATCCCCCGATTCGGGCCAGAAATCGCGAGCCGAAAAGTCCCCTACTGGACCGCGGGCTTCGTGTTCCTGGCCGTCTGGATGGCCTACAACAACGGTCTGCGCCCCGAGCCAGTCATCGCGCTCGGTGCAATTCTGACATGGGTCCTTCTGGAACGGGCCATTTGCACAGACCGCTTGGCCCCGGCAGCCCTCGCCGTTATCGTGGCGTCGATTTCACTCGCTGCGGGACCAACCGGGCTCATGGCTGTGGCTGCACTCCTGGCCGCATTGTCTGGCATTTTCCGCATCGTCATCCACCGCCTTGACGCGCTGGGTACCCCGAAGTCATCGAGCAAGAAAGCGGTTGTTGGAGGAGTCACAGCATTACTAGCCCCATTCCTCGCAGTGGGGACCGCGATCCTCGTCGCAGTCTTCGGAGATCAAACTCTCTCCACCGTGATGCAATCGATCAAACTGCGAGGGTTTATCGGCCCATCACTCCACTGGTACGAAGAGTCGGTTCGCTACGAAGCGCTCTTTTCCGCGACAGAAAACGGATCTTTTTCACGCCGATTCCCCATCTTCATGGTGATTTTGGCCCTCGGCACGGTGCTCGCCGCCATGCTGCGCCACAAAACCGTGTTGGGCGCACGACCTGGGCCGGCACAGCGGCTCGTCCTCGTCGTTATCGGAACAGCGTTCTTCATGGCATTCACGCCGACGAAATGGACTCACCACTTCGGCGTCTACGCAGGGGTGGGGGCTGCCGTTGCCGCGTTGGCCTCGGTGGCCGCGTCGCAGTTTGCCGCGCGATCCGTCCGTAACCGGTTCCTCTACCTCGGTATCACAGTTTTCCTGGGAGCCCTCGCGCTGGCGGGTATTAACGGCTGGTGGTATGTCTCCTCGCTGGGTGTCCCGTGGTACGACAAACCCATCTCGATCAAAGACACCCAAGTGTCCACCATTGTGTTGGTGATTGCGCTTCTCATCATGGCGTGGGGAGTTATTCAATCCTTCCGGTTGGACATCCAAGAGACACTGGCCGAAACCAACTCAGAGAGCGAAGCACTAGAAAAACGTGAACGCGCGCGAGCACAACGGTTCGCTGCTTTGACGTCGTCACCCATTGCTGTTCTCTGCGCGGTCGTCGTCGTCTTTAACTGTGCAGCTATGGGGAAAGCTTTTATCAAGCAATACCCCGCGTACTCCGTCGGGCTAGGAAATATCCGCACTCTCGCAGGGAAAACCTGCCAAATGGCGGACTATGTTGAGGTAGAAAAACACCCGTCGAGCAATATGCTCTCTACTGCCGACGGCAGCAAATTTAAGGATTCGTTGACCGCCGACAACAACCAAAACTTCGGCGCGAATAATATTCCGGCAGCCATCTACCCTGACATCGACTTCAACACAGTCGACACCGTCGATGCTGCGGAAAAAGAAAAGGCGGAGAACAACAAGTCACGGAACTCGACTAACAACTCAACCGACACGGATAGTTCCGACCAGAGTACAAATAAATCGACCAACGGTTCACAAACATCAGGAACAAGCCGCGGAGAAGCGGGGGCCGGCGACTCTGAAAAAGCGAATGCTCGAGGATCTAGCAGTTCAACCACCAATACCACGAGCTCCGCTGGCACAAAGGGCGGCACCCAGCACACACGCGGGATCAATGATTCTGCAGCTGCACTTCCGTTCGGACTTGATCCCAAGAAAATCCCTGTTGTCGGCTCATACAGCAGTGGCATCCAGGTGCCCGCTGAAACCAAAACTTCGTGGTACAAGCTGGACGAGCGCACATCGCCACTGATCGTCGTTTCGGCTGCGGGATCTATTAAGCACATCGACAGCAACGGAGTTGTCCAGCCGGGCCTCGACTTAGTGTTGGAGTACGGCCATAGAGATGACAGCGGCAAAGTCACCAACACGGGTGAACTCCTCCCCATTGATCCCGGCCCGGCCCCTATGTGGCGAAACCTCCGGTTCCTCACTTCAGACATTCCCGACGACGCTAATGTGCTCCGCCTACACGCTAAAGATAAAGAACTAGCGCGGCGGGACTGGCTAGCGTTCACACCGCCGCGGATGCCGCAACTTGAGACCCTCAACTCCTACGTGGGACGCAAGGACCCGGTGTTCCTCGAATGGGAGACACCGCTGCAGTTCCCCTGCCAGCGTCAATATGATCACTGGGCAGGAGTCACAGAGTTGCCGAAGTACCGGATAGCGCCTAGCTATGACTCGCAACGCGCCAACAGTGGATGGATGGACTACAGCGGGGGTGGATCCCTCGGCCTCGTCGAAACAACCACCGTTCCCATGGCTCTGCCGACCTACTTCAGGGATGACTGGGGACGTGACTGGGGTGAGCTCGACCTACTCCTGCCACCTGCTAACTCGAAGAAGAAGCAGATTAAACCCGGGCACATTACCGAAAAGACCGAAACCCGTTCCGGTCTATGGACCCCTGGCCCGATGAATTACAAAGACCAGGGATCATCCGCCTAAGCCGAGTGTGTGTAGCCCGGGTGTGTGCCGGCCGGGTGTGTGCCACCCTACTGGAACCGTCGGACAAGCTTTTCGGTAGCGCGTTCGACGTACTCGGCGGCGTGCTGAATGGTGTCGTCCTTGTCGCCTGCTCGGTCTGATATCTCGGCGAGTCCGATAACATCCGATATTCCGGCGTCCGCAAGCTCGTCCTTCTGAACGTTCACTGCTCCTGCAACAGCCACCGCCGGAATGCCACGCGCCTCTGCCCGGCGCGCTGCTGCGACGGGGACTTTCCCCGACAACGTCTGTTTGTCTAGGGACCCTTCGCCGACGATCAGAAGATCAGCTCCGGCTCCTAAAGCGTCGTCAAAACCGTTGAGCTGGGCCACGGCGTCGAAACCGGGAACGGTCACAGCAGAGCACAGCGCCGTCAAGCCGGACGCGAAACCGCCCGCCGCGCCCATTCCTTCATTGGCCGGGTCAAAGTCTGCGTTGAAGCGAGATAGGCACGTGGCCCATTGGGATAGCCCTTTCTCCAGTGCATCTATTTCCTCGGGCCCTGCACCTTTTTGAGGTGCATAAACGGCTGCCGCGCCGTCGTCTCCTAGGAGAGGGTTGGAGACGTCCGTGGCAATGATGATGCGGACCTGATGAGTTTCGGAGTCGGAATGGCGGAGGCGAAGGTCGGGGATCAGGTTCGACGTATCAATCACGCTGGCGTCGCACAAGCCTTTACCTCCGAATGCAACGTCATTGCCGTCGCCATCGAGGATCCGGGCGCCGAGCGCTCGGAGTGCTCCACTTCCACCATCGGTGCAGGCAGATCCACCAATACCACAGATAATGGTTGTGGCACCGGCGTCCACCGCCGCACGAATTAATTGACCCGTACCGTAACTGTCCGCTCTAAGAGAAGCATCTGGCCCTGGGGTGATCCATGCCAATCCACTGGCTTCCGCCATTTCGATGACGGCAATGGAATCGTGGCCTTCGTTTCCGTCGGGACTACCAGAGGACTCGGTGAATTCATCTATTCGACCCGCGTGAGAGCCATTGGAGTGTGCGGGCTTTATAAGGACCCAACGTGCGTCGTGGTCGTCGCCAAGTGGGCCGCGTACTCGCGTTACACGCAGGTCAGCGTCGTAATCAGCGTACGAAGCCGAGCCACCGTCATGACCAGCATGCGCGTTATCTCCACCACTAACACGACCTCGTCGGGAAGTTGACAGGGCCACCTCGATGAGGCCTTCGCCGCCGTCGGACACGGGAATTGTCGTGCACTCGGCTCGCGGTAAAGCTCGCTTCACCCCGCGTTCCATGGCCTCAGCTGCCTCCGCAGCGGTGAGTGATCCCTTGAACTTGTCCGGGGCTATCAGTACGCGCATCATGGCCGTCCCTGTGTTAACCGGGTTCTACCGAATGCTGCTGGTGAGGCTATGAATTTGAGCCAGGAACGGACTGAACCTGCTGCCCCTGGTCGAGCTGAGTCGAACCAGTCGAACCGCTCGCGCTACCCGAAGTGTCGGAACTTCCCGCAGTTGAACCGCTGGAACTCGTTCCCGCACTTCCCGAAGCATCCGCACTTCCCGACGATCCCGACGAATTCGCATCGGAACCGTCGCTATCGGGCGCTCCGCCACTGCCCAGGGCAACCATCGCATCAGACAGTGCCTTTTCTAGCTGTCCTAGGGTGGTCCCCGCATTCTCGCCCAACAGCCCTTGGAGCTTGTCTTTCGGAAGCCCGCCGTTCTGAGATACTTCGCTCACGGCCCGCACGAGCTGATCGGCAAGCTGGCCGCCGAAACCCTCTTCACGGATCGTGTCCCACAGCTGTGACAGCGACACCGTTCCAGCCGCAACGCCCAGCGTCGCCACCAGAACCGAATCCGGGATGGGAACGTTAAACGAATTGCCAATGGTCTTGAGAACCGGGTTAGAGCTGGTCTGCAGCTGGTGTTGGATGTCGTTGGACACGCTTGCCGACGCCACATCAGCGTCGACGGCTGGTTTCACCGTGGTGGCCACGCCGCCAACTGGAGTGTCTTCCTTCATGCTCTTCGCCAGCGACGCGAGCTCGGAGTCGGATCCGTCGTACTTGTTCAAATCGACTTCGGTGTTAACACCGTCGACGGACCCCGAACCGGAGTGCTGCCAGAATGTCACATGGTTCCAGCCACCGGGGATCGTCGATGGCAAGGAATCCTCGTAATATGCCAGCCACAGTGGCATGTCGGAGAACTCGGTAGTGTTCCCCATGTTGTTAATCCAGAAGCTGTAGTAGGTGTACATGATCGGTGTGCGGCCGGTTTGCTTCTCGACCTCATCAACCCAGTCAAGTACCCACTTTTGCAACTGGGATGGGCTCAGACCGCCCGTTTCTTCCAGATCTAGAGCTGGGGGCAGCGACGGCTGCGGCTGGCTGGCTAGTTCTTTCGTGTAGAACTGCGCCTCTTGCCGCGGATCTCCGCCGGGCCGGGCGTAGTGATACGAACCGATCGTCAGGCCAGCGGCTTTAGCTTTCTTCGAGTCCGATGCGAAGTACGGGTTGGTGTAACTCGTACCTTCCGTGGCCTTAATGAACGCGAACGACTGGTTGTCGTTAGCCACTGAATCCCAGTCGATCGCCTGCCCACCGAAGTGGTTGTTGCTCGAGACGTCGATGCCGTTGAGGGCATCGGCTGGCGTAAACCCTGTCGCTGTGGACACGAGGGCGGCCGTCGTCAGTAATGAGCCTGTCATAAGGGCTGCGCCGGCGAATCTCCGGTGCTTCATCGTCTTCGGGAACGGGTTGAGCCCCGGGATGATTCGACGAAACCGGGTGCGCGAACGTGCGACGGAGGGCTTACGCAAGTCAGACATGGCTACACTTTAACTCATTAGACACATAAACAACAGGCGAAACACGCTACTCATGCGACTACTTGCGTATCATCACTTTCTCTACATGGCATAGCGGGTGCTTGACATGGCACAACAAGTGCCGACGAAAGCACCGCCTTCCGCCTCATTATGCAGCACTATTCCGCAGCGCTCGTCGGCACTGATGGATCCGGCACCGATGGATATGGAGTGTCGCGCACAGGAATCAGATCCCACGCTTCCTTATGGCTAGGCAGGGGTCGTTTCTTATCCCTCTTCGCCTTCGACCAGTTTTTAACCAGAATGACGATGGTCACCGCGAACAGCACAAGCCAATCGGCGATGACGGCGACGAGCTGGAGTGAACTCGGCCATTGGAAGTTCCACCATCCATGGAACGCGATCGCGGCGAGCACACTGCCGATGCCCACCATCAACCGCCACAGCATTGATTTGTTGGTCAGCATGAGGGCGCTGGCCATTCCAAAACCGGCCAGACCTGCGCACATGGGGTGTAAGCCGAACCCCAACCCGGTGCGGAGAATCCAGATTTCGGTGGCACCCTGCACGTCGGATGTCGCGTTATAGAGGGCTCCACCACCGCTGTAGACGAAGTTTTCCATGACCTCGAACCCCATGCCGACAGAAAGACCAGCCAACAGTCCGTGCCACGGCCTATCCCACACGCGTCGCGCCATAAAGAGAATGACGAAAACGCCGAGCGCCTTGGCGAGCTCCTCCGGGATCGCGCCGGTTGCGGAGGCTTCAAACCGACCCAAGCCCGCTTCCTTCAGGATGTCAGAGAACGCGAGCTCCGTGATCATGACCGTCGAGATGACCATGAACGCTCCCCAGTAGAGGCTCACGATCACCCAGATCAGGCTGCCTTTTCTCCAGATCGGCAGGAATCGCATGATGACGAAGAACACAGTGAGGTAGATCACGGCTCCCACCACGCCTACTGCAACAGCGTCGGGTGTTTCCGCGAGAGTCATGGCAGACATGAGACCGCCAGCGACCAGGCATACCACCGCCAGAACGATGTATGTCCAGGTGAATACGTCTTTTCGCATTACGCCTCCCCCGTGTGTGGTAAGTGTTCGTCGGACTCTCCGCGAGAGTCATTGTCACTGGTGGCCGACTTCGTCAGCGCCATGCGCACGGCATCGGTTTTTAGGCCACGCGCGGAAACAATTTTGCTCATCGTGTTAGCTAGGGCCTCGTCGTCGGCACTGCTCACGGTGGCGATAATTGTTGTTGACTTATCGTCCTTCTTGGTGAAAGCCGCCGACACCACTTTCTTCGCATTCGGGTTGGTGACGGATTCCTTCGGCTCCAGGGCTGTCACGCGCGCGTCCCATTCGCCATTGGAGGCCTCCGTGGTGGGCAGGTCGCCGTTGATTTTGACGTGGGCGGTAGCCCGGATTCCACGGCGGAACACGTGGTCGACATCGTCGTTGCCCGTCATCGTGGCCGTATCGATGTTGACATTGCCGCACTTGTAGGTGGATCCGTACGGGTTATCGTCCGACTGGTCGTAGCATTCTCCCAGGTTAGGACCGGTAAAGTTCGTACTGTCCTTCATTCCGACGGTGATATCCCCGCCGTGTTTGTCGCCGGGGTAGTCACCGGGTGCGCCTTTATCGATAATGACCGGTGCGGCTAGTAGCCCTCCGACGATGATTAACGACGCTGCCCAAATAGCGGTTTTCTTGGACCCCTGCGGAAGGGGTTGATAACGGGATGCGTCGGCGTCAAGCTCCCGGGCCGTGTCAAGGTCGCCGGCAGTGTCAGGATTTTGACCTTCCCCGACGCCTCCGTCGACGCCTGCGACGGAGCTGCTCGTGGGTGGCTGCCCCTCTTGCGGTGCTTCCCCCCCACGGCGGTATGTCGTGTGTATTCTCGCCACTCATGACGAAAGACAATAACAGCACAGTGAGACATCAGGGTGCCTGCGCGCGTAGTTTTTGTACGGAAAGCACCACAGAATGACGACCGGTGAGTAGTATCTGGGTGATGACCTGCCCATTTCCCCACTTCTTATAGCTAATAAAATCCTGTTTTGTAACCAAAATCACCTGGGCTGTGCAGCCCACAACTCACCATAAACGGATGTCGACAACCCCAGACCGGCCGCGTTACCCACTATGGTTGCGTGTCTGCATGTCCCACCCGCCCGCTATCGTTCCTCACAGATGAAAGGAAGGTCATAACCGTGAACAATCCCGAGCCCACGGCACCATCGGGCAACGCATCAGCACAGAACGAGCCGTCGCAGAACAACCACGCGAGCGAAACATCGATTCCTGACAACATTTCAGAGGTCCCAGCTTCTCGTCCTTCACCCCGCGACGATCTCTACCGGTACGTGTCCGGCCCTTGGCTATCGCACCACCCCATCCCCGACGATCGCCCCGTCGACGGCACCTTCCACACCCTCCGCGACCAGGCAGAAGAAGATGTCAACGCGATTATCAAAGACGCCGACCCCACCACGCGGATCGGCGCGGGATTCACAAGCTTCATGGACGTCGACGGCGACAAGAGCGTCAACCAGGCCGGGTTTGCTCCGATGAAGGAGGATCTCACACGTATCAACGTCGATAATCTTGAGGATTTTGCGCGGGCACTCGGCGCGTTAGACGTCGTCGGGATTAGTGGTTTAGCCGGTTATTACGTGGCGAAGGCGTCGGATTCCCCCGTCGACGCGGCCTATTTGAATCAAGGCGGGCTCAGCCTTCCCGATGAGGCCTATTACCGCGAAGACGCTCACCGGCCCATCGTCGACAAGCTCAAAGAGCACATTGCGACGATGCTGACGATGGCTCGCGATGCCACCAGCGGCCCAGAGTGGCAGGACTCTCCCCTGGTCCCGGCAGAATTCGCCGACGAGTCGAATGAGAAGTTGGCGGAGGCGATCATTGACTTCGAGACGCGCCTCGCGAAGGGGCACTGGAATGTGGAGGACACTCGCGACGCGCTCAAGACCTATAACCCCACCCCCGTGGACGATTTGCCCACCGGTTTCCCGTGGAAAACATGGCTGGAAGCGACAGAATTGTCGACGGACACGATCGTGGTCAGCGAACCTAGCTACCTGGAGCATGTGGCGACGCTGGCCCAGGAAACGGATCTGTCCGTGCTGAAACTGTGGGCCGGGTGGCAGATCTTGACGCAGCGCGCGTCGTTGCTGGCCGAGGACGTGAGCCGCGAGTCGTTTAACTTCTACGGGCGCGTGTTGTCGGGCTCGACCGAGCAGCGGGCCCGGTGGAAGCGAGCGGTGTCCTTCCTTGATGGCAGCATTTCCGACGATATCGGCCGGGAGTTCGTCGCACGCCATTTCCCACCCGAGCACAAGCAGAAGATGCTGTCCCTGGTGGATTACCTGCTGAAGGCGTACCGCCAGCGAATTAGCAACCTCGATTGGATGACGCCGGATACGCGGGATCGCGCGCTGGAGAAGCTCGGAACTTTCCGCGCGAAAATTGCTTACCCAGATCAGTGGAAAACCTACGACAACCTGGAGTTTTCCCCTCATGGCGAGGATTTAGTAGCTAATTCCCGACGTGCGGCGGCGTGGCGCCACCGGTATGAGATCGCCAAGGTGGGGAACCCGACGGACCGGTCCGAGTGGGTGGCCCCGGCCCAAATGGTCAACGCTTTCTATAACCCGGTGGTCAATGACATCACGTTCCCTGCTGCGATCCTTCGCCCGCCGTTCTTCAATCCCGACGCGGATATGGCCCAGAATTTCGGCGGTATTGGCGCGGTGATCGGCCACGAAATCGGCCACGGTTTCGACGACCAAGGCTCCCAGTTCGATGGCGAGGGCAATTTGAACTCGTGGTGGACGTCGGAAGATCGCGAAGCCTTTGAAAAGCTGACAGGGAAGTTGGTGGATCAGTTCAACCCGCTCATCCCGAAGGGTCTTGGGCAGCGCGGGCTGACTGCCCAGCACGTCAATGGTCGTTTCACCCTCGGCGAGAACATCGGCGACCTCGGTGGCTTGGGCATTGCTGTGGTGGCCTACCGCCTGTACCTCGAGGACCAGGGGCTCACACCCGAAACGTCCCTGGAGATGCCCTTCCTTCTTACCGACGGCACCGCCCTGGCACCGCTGGGCAAGGAGTCGGACGGGGACACGGGCATGAACTACGACGACGCCCCCACCTTCACGGCCATGCAGAGACTGTTCCTGGCCTGGGCAAACGTGTGGCGCACCGCCATCCGTCCGCAGCTGAGCGCTCAGTACTTGGCGATCGATCCCCACTCGCCGTCTGAGTTCCGATGTAATGTCATAGCCAGAAATATCAACGAATTTGCTGAGGCCTTCGACGTCCACCCAGGCGATGGAATGTGGCTGGATCCGAAGGACCGCGTCCAGATTTGGTAGCCGTCTGTGGTGGCGTACCGCTGTGAGCTCAACGGTTGTCGATGGCGAGTGAAGAAATAATGAGGTGACGGATGGGGAACGCCTTAACGCGTCTTCGGCAGCTGTATTCACGCTTCGGCCCAGCCCTCATCGGCCAGGCGCTGAACTTCGTGGCCATGGTGGTGCCGGTGGTGGCCAAGCAGCCGGGGATGGTGGCCTACATGCTGTTTCCGGTGTCCCTGGGCATGATCGTGTCCCGCACGATGACGTTGAGTTACCACAGTGTGTATCTCCGCCTTCCCGACGACCGACTGTCATTTTCGACGGCTGCCTCGGGTTTTATGGCGATGGTTGGCACGGTCATGCTGGGTGTTGTGGGCGTTGCGCTGATGTGGCTCCATCCTGCGTGGTCGGCGCGGGTGCTGTGGGCGATGCTCGCGACCGTGGCGATCACTGTGTACAACATGTACGTGGCGATCACGATTCGCGAAGACCGAATGGACGTGTATTCGCGGGTTCGTTTTCTCTACGGCGTAGTGAACATTGTGGCGACCTGCGTGGTTGTGTTCCTCGTCCCCGTCCGTGAGGGCCTCATTTATGTCGCCGCGCTGAACTACGTGGTGGGCGCGGTGTTATTGGCCCGGGCGACGAACCAGCAGGTGGGGGCAGCGATTAAGCGGGAGTGGTCGTCATTGGTGGCGTTCCCGTCGGTGTTTGCCTCGCCCTTGCGGTCCTACATCCGGGAACACAAGGAAGCGACAACAGGCACTTTTTTCGGCGATATCGGCTTCCAGATTCAGGGAATGGTCACGCCGGTCCTGGGTTCCTATGCGAACGCATGGGCAATTGTTGTCCGTCTCTACGGTGGGTTCTTGACGCTGGCACAGCAGGTTGTCTCCCCCAGCTTTGAGGCTCCCGCGTCGAAGGCGATCCGCAACAACGACCCCGACGGTTACCGCGTGCAGTTGCGCATTGCGACGATTGTGGCCGTGGTACTCGGTGTGGGGACGGCCTTGGTCCAGTATGCGGCCATTGTGTGGAATGATCGCGCGTACCTGGGGGCGGACTATCTTCCACTGTTTATTGCGCTTTCGTTGTACGCGACGACGGGAATGGTCTCCGCGATGCTTTCGAAGTACCCGGTTATCGTGGGCAAACAGCGAGGGTACATGGTGTGGAGCGGTGCTCGCGCCGTGTTATTCATGCTTGCCCCGCTCGTGTTACACGGTGGGCCGGTTGTTTATCTGTTCTGCGCGATTATGACGGTGAGCATTGTCGCGGTGCCATACTTGTGTTCTCCAGTGTCGACGCAGGGGCGGCACGCTCAGGTCTGAGGGGGAGCGTAGCGTGGCGCGTGCAGGCTGAGCGCGTACCGCGGCGGCCCGTTATACCCGCGTATAACCTGCGTCTTTTACGACGCGATCCAACGCTTCCACCCCGGCGCGGTGCACTTTCTGGGACACGAATCCAGAAATGATGACGCGATAAGTGTGGCCTTCTTCAAAACTGCCGACCAGTAGGGTTCCGAGCCCTTGCGTTCCGACGGCGACTTCTTGGGGTTCATCGGTGGCCAGACGGTTATAGGTCCACATGGTGGTGATCGAGGACGGGCTGGTAGCGGATCGGATATCCATCGGGGGCAAAGAAACCGTGCGCGGCAACTGCAGAAGTTGCTTCACTAATTGTGGCGCGGCGCTCAGAGCTGCGCGGGTGACCGCGAACGGCGATTTCAAGCGTTCTTTTGTCGCTGCAATGTCGGTATCGCGTGAACCCCCAACGGTAATCCGCGATCTCACAAGGAGATTCCCGCCGCGGTGAGCCAGAATTTTACTGTTGCGACGCAGCCCAACGATGAGCCAAAACTCGTTGGGATCGAGATAACCGTCGCCCTCATCAAGCTGGTTGTTCAGCTCATTCCACCAATCCCACGCCAGAGGAATAGCCCTTGGTTTCTCTCCCTCCTGACCTTCCCATGTGTACGTCAAGGTGGTGGTGAGTAACTCCGCCGGGCCCGCGTCCACCGGCTGCCGGTTCATGGCCTGCTGGTCGTTCGCGTGATTATCCGACGACGCTTTTTCAGCGCTCAGAACATCTTTGACGCTGCGCAACGTTGCTCGCGGTCGTCTGATCAGCGTTTCCACCCACGCACCGAATTGCATGAGGAAGGTGGCATCGTTACGGGTAAGTTTTCGCGGTGCCACCGTGGGCTTGCCGTTTTCCGGCTGGTCATGGCCGACGCTGGCAAAACGCCCACACGGCCATAGGGATCCCACATATGCATACACACTCCCGAGCCGATCCCGCATCGTGGGCCCGTCGCCCCACATGTGGTGGATCGCGAACCCCCGCCACACTCCGAGTTGATACACAAAGATCTGCGTCAGCGGCCGCTCGTCCTTGTCGGCGAGGTCGTGGCACATCAGGGTGATGAGGCAGGCAGGCGCGGCTGGGTCATCGGACGCATCCGGCTCCGCCGCTGAACTCTCTAGGTTCACAAAGTGAACGTCGGTCCCCGGGAAGCCTTCCGTGATCATGTCGGTAATCACGCGACGGTGGCGTTGGCATTGTGCGTCGTCGCCAAATAAAGGAGCACGCCCGTCGGTGGGAATCGTGCGCAGGGACCAGGTTCCGTCCCACCGCCAATCTTGGAAAAGGCTCGTAAGGCGGCGGCGGAGCGTCGTTCTATCTCGGGGAATGGTCATATTATCCGTTTCCTTCGTTCAGCACCCTGCAGTCCAGCGCCGGGCTTAACTTGTGTAACTAATTTATGCGCCTGCAGCGACTGCCCACGACAGTGACTGCTGTGCGTTATCCCCTCTATCTTTCCTACCAACTTTTTTATTGTCGACGCTGGACTCAGGCATCTTCCCTAACCATCTCCCCTAGACTGGGAACCACTGCTTGAAAGATGACCGTAGTCTCCGCATTCCCAGAGCTATTCACCCGCGTTTCCCCAGCTATATCCCCCAGTTTCCCGAGGTCGGCCCACATGAAGACAACTCCACATTCCCCAGGCGGCTCTCCGCGCTCCGAGGGAGACACCACTTCACCGGCCACCCCGGCGCGGGGTAGCTCGTCGGTAGGAAAGAACGGCACATCGCCCCGAACCGGGAAGCTCGTCGCTCTCAGCGTGATCATTATTGCGATCTGGCTGGGAATTGCGTCCTTTGGCGGGCCACAATTCGGCAACCTCAGCAACGTTGCAACGAACGACCAGTCGTCATTTCTGCCGCAATCGTCGGAATCTGCGCAGGTCCAGGAGAAGATCAAGGAGTTCGGGGATCAAGATCGGCTCCCGGCGATCATTGTTGTTGAGCAGTCCGACGGGAAGCCCTTGGATATCTCCGCACTGGGTCCGGTTACTCAACAACTTCGTGATGCTGCGGGAGGGGACGACTCGGCGAGCCCTTTCATTCCGTCTGACGACAAAACCGCTGCTCAAATGCTCGTTCTGCTTCCATCCGACAGCAACCCGACGGATGCGGTGGAAGACCTCACATCGACGTTGAAGTCCGATCTTCCCTCCGACGTCAAAGGCTGGGTGACGGGCCCAGCTGGCTATACGGCTGATCTATCGGACGCGTTCAGCGGCATCGACGGCCTACTTCTGCTCGTGACGGTGGCCGCCGTGTTGGTCATTTTGGTGGCCGTTTACCGGTCGCCCTTCCTCCCGTTCCTCGTCCTACTCGGCTCCATGATCGCATTGGCGGCCGCGGTCGGGGTTAACGTTGCGCTGGCGTCGTCGGAGGTCGTCATGATTAACGGCCAGATCCAGGGCATTCTCTTCATTTTGGTCATCGGCGCGGCGACGGATTACGGCCTTTTATACACCGCCCGCTACAGGGAGGAATTACGCAAGCTCCCGCCTTCGGATACGCGTCTCGGGTCGGCATGGCAAGCGACGCGCGCTGCGTGGCTAGGTTCGTGGCGTCCGATTCTTGCCTCGGCCGGGACGGTCTCTGCCGGCCTGCTGTGCTTGCTGTTCTCTGACTTGGCCTCGAACTCTGGTCTGGGCCCGGTCGCGGCGGTCGGGATCGGTTGCGCCATGGTCATCTCATTGACGTTCCTACCTGCTGTTTTATTCCTTACGGGCAGCCGTGTGTTCTGGCCTCGCGTGCCGACGCCGTCCGAGGGCAAAGCTGACGCCGCGTCACCAGTGTGGTCGTGGGTCGCGAAAACTGTGTCGCGCCGCCCGTGGCAGTTGGCTGTGGGAGTATCGGTCGTGTTGGCCGCCGGCTGTGTGGGGGTGACGACGCTTCATGCCGACGGTGTCCCCCAAAGTGAATTCGTGTTGGGCGACAGCCAGGCACGCGACGGCCAGGCTGTGCTGGATGAGCACTTCCCGGGAGGCTCGGGCTCTCCAGCATACGTCGTGGTTCCCGAAGAAAAGATGGCGTCTGCAGTGCGCGTTATTCAGGGAACGACGGGGGTTGAATCGGTATCGGTGTCGAGTACGGATTCTCCGTCGGGCTCGCTCCCTCTTTCCCCCGACGGGACAGTGCAGGCGGGAACAATGGATGCAGGAACAGCGAATTCTCAACCTAGCCAGTCCGGTTCGCCCACTGTCGTTGATGGCTACGTCTTGCTATCGGCCACGTTAACGTCGCCGGTGTATTCGGATGACGCGCAACAGACGGTCACGACGTTGCGTCACGAATTGAAAGGCATGAATGCAGAAGTCGGTGGCACTACCGCGATCAACGTCGATACCAACGCAACGTCGGTACATGATCGGAAAGTGATTGTTCCGATTGTTCTGGCGTTGATCACAATTTTGCTCGCTGCGTTGTTGCGCTCGCTGCTCGCACCGCTGGTCCTGGTGCTGTGCACGGTGCTGAGTTATGGCGCGGCGCTTGGTGTGGCGTCGTTGCTGTTCACGGCCGTGGGTTTGGATCGCGCAGATCCGACGGTGCCACTGTACGGATTCATTTTCTTAGTGGCGCTAGCTATTGACTACACGATTTTCTTGATGACGCGGGTCCGCGAGGAAGCTCCTGGTGCCGGCACTCGCGAGGGTATGCGTCGTTCGCTCGTCTCCACGGGCGGGGTGATTACCAGTGCCGGGCTTGTGCTGGCGGCCACATTTGCCGCGCTCTTCGTGATCCCGATTCAGTTCCTGGTTCAGCTGGCGATCATCATTTCGTTGGGCGTGCTTATCGACACGTTTATCGTGCGGACGTTCTTGGTGCCGTCGATTGTCGAATTAATTGGCCGACGAGTGTGGTGGCCGTCCCGCCTGTCACGGAAGTCAGGCAGTACGACCACGGACACGTCGGCCTAATGCACGTTCCCGATTCCGGCGCTGGGGCATTCCTACGTTGGGTCTCTCCAGCGCCAGCCTATCGATGTACCGCGTTATTTCTGCACCGGGTCACGACGACCAAGCCGCACCTTCTTGACTTCGCGACCATTTTCGACGTCGCTGTCTTTGAAGCCGAAGAAGTACGTCAGCACAAACGAGACGACCAGTGACGTCACCGAGGCTATGAGGTAACCCCAGAAGTTCGCGCCGATACCCACGCCCGGCGGGAGGAACGACGGGAAACCAACAAGCGCACCGGTGAATGCGTACATGGTTACGTGGAACATGCCAGTCAGAATTCCGCCCGCTGCACCACCGATTGAAGCCATAATGAACACGCGGCCGTATTTCAGGTTGATACCGTACATGGCCGGCTCGGTAATTCCGCAGAACGCGGAGATCGCTGCCGGACCTGCAAGCTCTTTGATCTTGAGGAGTTTGGTCTTCAGGAAGATGGCGAGCACTGCACCACCCTGGGCGACCATGGTCGCGGAAATGATCGCGTTGATCGGGGAATCCCCACCAGGGCCGGAAACTTGGTCCGTAACAATCGGGATAACCGCCCAGTGCAGACCGAAAATGACGAGGCACTGGTAAAAACCACCGATGATAAGCCCAGAAATCGTGGGCGAGAGGTGGTAGATCCACATCAGAGTCGACGCAATGCCTTCCGAGACAAACATGACGGCTGGGCCAAGAATCAACATGATGGCCAGCGATACGATAACGACTTCACACAGCGGGACGAAGATCATGCGCAGCACAGTCGGAATGACCTTCTTCAGCCACGGTTCCACAATGGATGCCAGCCACGCGGCGACGATCATAGGGAAAATCGAGTAGCTATACGACGCCATGTGGAATGGCAGACCGAAGAATTCGGCATTCAGCGACATCCCAAGCAGAGATTTATCCCCTGGCTTTGAGGCCATGTCTACCAACGTCGGATAGGCCAAAACACCACCGACAATGGCAACGATGATGGGGTCTGATCCAAGTCTTCGGGCGGCGGTGAACCCGACGAAGATGGGCAGGAAGTAGAAGACAGCGTCGCCCATAGCATCAATGATGATGTAGGTCTGGGTGCTGTCATCTACCCACCCTGCCTGCACTAATAGCGCAAGGATGCCCTTCAAAATACCGGCGGCAGCCAACAGGCCGATAACGGGAATCATGGATTCCGTGATCACGCCGATCAGTGAGCTGAAGCCCAGTTTGGCCCAGCCCCAGAGAGTGGTGGGGCGTTCTTTGGGTTCGGCATCGGCTGCGTCTGTTGTTTCGACGTCCCCGAGCTGCTTGGTCACAGCATCGTAGACATCTTCGACGGCGGGGCCGATAACAACTTGGTACTGTCCACCTGCTTTGACGACGTCGATCACGCCATCGGTGTCGCGGACGGCGTCATCGTTGGCTTTGGATTCGTCTTTGAGGTAAAAGCGCACTCGCGTGATGCAGTGCGTCAGCGAGCTGATGTTTTCTTTTCCGCCAATATTGTTGATGACGTCCCATGCGGTGGCGTCGTAGCCGGAAAGATCAGCGGGACGTTCGGCGGCAACGTTGCCCTGTTCAGCAGCGTTGCCTTGTTCGGCGTCGGCACCCTCGCCGGATGCTGCGGGTACGGATGCCGGTGTGGATCCTGCTGCAGCTCCCCCAGCCGCACCGGCCGCACTACTTCCCTGCGTACCGCTCGTCGTCGATTTCTCGGCAGACTTCGGCTTTTTCAGGGTGGCAGCAGCAACGGGGTCACCTGATGTGACGGCCTTGTGCGTAACTTTGAGGTCGTCGAGCTTCTTCGCCGTGTTGGTGATCGCGACAATGACGGTGGTGTCTTTACCCGCCGATTTAATGACGTCGACATCCATGATGCCGACTTTGTCCCCAGCGTGGAGCTGATCACCTCGGGAGATCGTCATATCGAAGGGTTCACCTTTGAGCTCGACGGTGTCGATCCCTAGGTGGACCAGGACTTCAAGCCCGTTTTCGGTTTTGAGCGCGAATGCGTGGCCGGTTTTGGCGACCATCATGACTTTCCCCGATACGGGCGCTAGGATCTTCCCGCTTTTCGGCTTGGAGATTCCTAGTCCGTCTCCGACGACTTTTTCGGAGAACATGGGATCGGGGACGTCTTCAATGGGAATGACTCGTCCGGACACGGGAGCAACGATTTCAACGACATTGTCTTTCCCCGTCGCGCTTTTGTGCGGCGCGGTTTGCGATGTCGTGACGTCCTCGGAGGGGCGCTCGGAAGGAGTATCTGTCATGTGTCTACTTCCTGAATAAATGAGCCTTCTTAGACTTGTCTCTGCCAGCTTACCCATAGACAACGTGGCACTCTGACCTCGCATCCGGTCTTGGGGCGGACACAGTGCAGTGTCGGTTACGCGAGCACGGTGAGGTAAGCACAGTAGTGCGCCGTCGTCACGTATTCTGGCGATGCCCATCAGCACGCATTAGCACCCTCGATAAACAAGCACCTTTGCGACGCCCCCGGTCTGATATGCCCACTCCCATATGGTGTCTTTCCAGCTCAGAGAGGTTTTATGATATCCGACGTTTAGATCGCCGTTGTAGCACCGTCCGATGATCATCCGAGCGCGGGCGACGTGGTATTTCCCGGTCGCGTACACCATGATGTGCGACCACCCATGTTCCTCGGCGAGCTGTTCGATGGCCTGCGCTTCGCCCCGCGTCGTACTCGGGTCGGGATGAATGCAGTACACGGCGACGCCGGGTTCGGGTGCGCAGATCCGTGCACCGAGATCGGGTTTTTCGGTATAGGGGTCTGAAATGACGAGGTTCGTGGTGTACTCACGCGCCATATTTCGTGTTGCTTCATAAGTATCGACGCCACCGTGGGGGCCGCCGAGTTGCACAATGGCGTCGACGTGGGCGGGTTGTTTATCGACGTGGGGGAACCATAAAAAGCGCGATGCGAAAACGCACCATGCGACGACGATCGCAGCGATAACCGCGATAGCGCGGCGTACGGGGTGGTGCCGCCGTATGTGGGAACGATGAGACGGGCGCATTCAACCTCGGCTTGGTGTTTGGGGCGGACGTGAAACAGCGGGCGTGAAACTAGGCATTCTGGCCATTAACAAAGGCCTTGACCAGTGCTTTTATGTCGTCGCGGACTTCACGGCTGATGCGCATGAAGTCGTCGTCGTTCCCTGCCGCAGGGTCTGGGATGTCAGGGCCGTGGGCATCGAGTATCTCTTTGCCGGCGCGGGTAGCGCGAAGGTGTGCGATGTCGTCCGGGAAGTGGACTGAATCGATCGTTGACCAAGCTGCGAGTTGCCTCAGTGTGGCTGCTTTCTTGAGGAGCGTGGGTGCGATCCGGAGTGCGTGTTCGACGTGGGCGGTTTCCATACCAACGACGATGTCCGCGCCCGCGAGAGCTGCCCTATTGAGGCGCGTTGAGGAGAAGCCGTCGGAGTTAATGCCCTCTGCGGCGAGGAAGCGCAAGGCCCGTGGGTCCATGGGCGTTCCGCGGTGGGCGTGTGTTCCTGCGCTGGCGAATTCGAGTGTCAGTGAGGACGAATCGGCTAGTTGCGGGCCCTTTGTCTTCGCCTGGGCGGCGAGTTCATTGGCAAACGAACGCGCGACATATTCGGCAACGGGTGACCGGCATTGGTTGCCGGTGCAGACGAAGACGATCTTCATAGGCCTCTACCCTAGTCAGTCGTCCTTCCCGTCGTCTTCTTTAGCTTCCTCGGTGCCCTCTTTAGCCGCGTCGTCCGTGGACGTGTCGTCGGTGGCCTCGGTGTCTACTTGCACAGCGGTTTCAGCCTCCGCGGTGTCGTCGACGGTATCGCTCCCGTTGGCTTCAGCCTCCGCGGTGTCCTCACTCGTGTCAGCCTTGACGGTCTCGTCGGCAGCATCCTCATCAACGTCGGCACCCGCCGCGCCCTCGTCGGCACTCGTCCCATCCCCAACAGCATCGTCCTCAGCGGTACTGCTCTCGTCAACATCCGGCTGCTCAACAACGTCAGACTTATCCTTTTCAGACTTGTCTTCATCCCCGACGCTGGTCGTCGAAGATGCAGGAGCCGCAGCCACAGCCTTATGGTCGCTTCCCGATTCATACCTGGAGTAGGACCCCACGTATCGCCCTTCATCGGACTTTTGCGGCACGGCCGTTAGAACAGTACCGATGATCGGCGCGTGCACGGCCCGCAAAGACGCAAGCGTGCGGGTGACGTCATCGTAGTTCCGCTTCCCGTATCGAACAGCGACGATAACGGCGTCGACAGTGGTAGCAACCAATGCACCATCGGTCACAGGCAGGATTGGCGGCGTATCCACGATCACCCAGTCGTAGCGCTCTCGTAGTTCGTCGAGAATGTGGCGGAATGCTTGGCTGCCCAGAAGCTCGCCAGGGTTTGGGGGTGTCACACCTGCAGCAAGGACGTCCAGGCCCGTGATCTCGGTTTCCTGCAGCACATCGGCCACGTCGGCGTCGCCAGCCAACGCTGTCGAGAGTCCCACGGAACTGTGGATGGCACCACCGAAGTAGGTTGTCATCTTCGAGCGTCGCATGTCCGCATCAACCAGGCACACGGTGTCGCCGTCAGCGGCAAGAGCCCCTGCCAGGTTCAGGCTGGTCATGGACTTGCCGTCGCCGATTTGCGCACTCGTCACGGAAATCACGCGCGGCGGGTTATCCACATTGACAAACCGCACGTTAACGCGCAGCTCGCGGAATGCTTCGGCCGGCCGGACGCGATCGTCGTTAAAGTCAAGGGGCTTGGTGCGCTGAGCTTCTGGAATGACGGGCACGCTCCCGAGCTTCGGCAGGCCCGTTCGCCGCTCGAGTTCCTCGCTCGACCGCACCGAGCGATCCAGGAAGAACCGCAGCGCAACAAGGATGCACGCCACCAGGAACCCAAGCACACCACCGAGAATCAGGTTCATCGCCATTTTTGGCGACGATGGCTGCGTCGCTTTTTCGGGGCTATTGATCAGAGAGATCCTGGGGGTCGTCGTGGACTGCTGGTTCGACGACGTACGCGATCTCGAATTCCCGTTGTCGTTGTTGTCGGTGCGCGCTTCGAGTTGCTCGGCCTGGTTGGAGAGAACCTTCACGGCATCCGACGCGATTCTTTGCGCCTGCGCAGCGTCGGTGTCCGTGGCAGAGATTTCCATGACCACGGTGTCTTGAACGACGGTCGCCTCGAGTTCCTTGGTGAGGTCCCGCGGCGTCATGTCTAAGTTGAGGTCTTTGATGACCTGCTCGGCAAGGACGTCACCGCTGACGAGCTGCGCATAGGACTGCATTCTTTGTTCAGCGAACTGGGTGCTTTGGTAGGCGTCGGAAATAGATCCATCACTATCCACTGAGACGAAAACCGACGCTGTCGACGTGTATTTCGTCGGCATCAGCATGGAGACACCCCATGCGCCGGCGACACCCAGGACGATAAACAGCGCAAGGATCCAGGTGTTACGCCGGATTACTGCCCATATTCGTAGGACGATCTGAGTCCGATCCTCTTCGGGAGGCATAGCGACACCCGCGGGGTGTGGGTAGGCATCGGCGTGGTCACTGTACTGCGGGTAAGTCATTTAGCTCTCACTTTGACGGGCTGAAGGGTGGTCACTCGGTCGGTTGGGTGGTGAAGGAGGGTGGGCTGGCGGCGATAGCTGGGTTGGCGTCGGCAATGGTGGACTTGTCACACCGCGTCCGGCACGACTGCCGCCTGGCACACCGTGCTCTGCCACACGTTCAGCGCCTCGCTCCCCTGCCGCAACAATGAAGAACAACGGGATCAGTGGCGTGAGGTGGCGGAGTGCGGACCCGTAGTCTGGCTCGAAAAGCCCCTGCACAACGGCGAATGCGGCGATCAGGCACACTGCCCGCCCCACGAGCGGGGGCCGGTGGTCGCTGCGCAGCCACTGCCGGACGGCGTAAAAGTAGCTCGCCCAAAAACTGGCGATGACTACGAAAATCACCAGGTAGTAGGGCGATAGTTTGGCCGCCAGGGTCACGGGGAACATCAGCATGACCGTCGAGAGCACAACATTGACTATTCCCGCGATCGGTTCGGGGTGCTCGACAAAACGGCCGATCAGGGACCCGGTGTCGGCTCCTCGGCCCGCGTTGACCAAGGTGCGGTAGTGGTCCGCGGGGAAACCACGAGCCACAATGACTAACGACGCCACCAAGGAACACGCCACCATCAGCAGAACGAATCTGCGGGTTGTGATCCACCGGCGGGACAGCGCGGTGTTAGAGACGAAGAGTCGGAGCCCAAAGAAGAAGACGGCGATGAGCACCCAATATGGGCGGAAATAGTGGCCCAACGCAGCCATGACGACGGCGAGAACGCAGTCCCATATCCACGCTGACTGTAGGCCCGTCGGCACGGCCGCGACGACGATAACCACGGTGCTGATAATAATTTCCTTGGTATAAACGCCCTGGTAGACGCCCACAAGGAGCGAGTAGAGAACAAGCGCACAGACGCTAAAGGCGGTCACACGGATTGGTCTCATCCTCCACAGGACGACGGCTAATGCGCAATGCGCAATAATGACGCCAAAGAATCCCGCCAGCGTCGGTGAGTTCGCTAAGCCGAGCGCGTGATACACCGACGTGATGGTGGCAAAGGATCCGTAGTCCTCGTATCTCACGAGGCCTGGTTTCGCCAGGAGGTTCTGAATGACTTGTGCGTCGCGGTCGAATTTCGGCGGTAATAAATGTGAATGCAAACCACTGATGACCAAGGAGCACAGAAGCCCGAGGAACCAGAGCACAATGATGTCCTCGGGCGAAAAAAACATGTGATTGTCGCGAACACGGCTTCGAGGCGTAGAGCTGCGACGACCACCGAGATCAGTGGAGGGAGCAGCCCGCATTCTCGTGTCCTTCGGTTATTAATGGATATTTATTAGCGCGGATATCGCGCGTCGTACTCATGCGTAGGTTCGGATCGCGGCGGATATCGGGGGTGAATTGGGTCGGTAACGTCGGTACGCGGTAATTAATAAGTTTTATTTACCTGAAAACCGATGGTAATTCTACCCTTAATTTCCCCCCGCTTTCGAATAGCACACATGGAGCGCGTCCGTGAGAGTCGCCACGCTGTGATTGTCCTGGACCTTTTCCCACGCATTCCGAAGTGACTCGGGCTCGTCGATCGCCCTGATAACTTTGCGAGCAGCGTCGTCAACCCCATCGAAACGCGCCTCAGCCGGGCACTCCCGAAGAGCAGGGATGTTTTGAACCAGGACAGGCACACCGATGTCATTCATCTCGAGCACGGCCATGGGGTACCCGTCCCACAAAGCTGTATGAAGTCCGACGTTAACCCCCGCCAGGCGCGAATACAGATCGTCTTTATCGAGCCAGCCCGTAACGTGAACCCCGGCGCGCTGCAACGACGCGGTGAGGTCAGCGTCCCCACCACCGAGCCACTGGAACTCGACGTCGGGCCGCTCTTCATGCACCCGGCGCGCGATCGCGGCGAAGAGTTCGGGGCTGCGCTGGGGTGTGACGCGCCCGGAAATCCCCACCGTGGGGGCGCCGGTGGGGTTCCATGTCACCCCGGTAGGCATCGTGGCGTTAGGTATCACGACCTGCGGTATTCGGCGGTTGAGCCGCCGGAGAACGTCGCCTTCCCACTGGCCACAGGGCGCGAAGACAGAAGTTCCCCACGACAATGCCCATTCGGCGGAATAGAACACCGCGCGGTGTAGCGCCGAGATGTCTTTCCGCGCGAAGGCCACACCGTGGGGTGTGTACACCGTGGGTGTGCGGCGCCTACTTCCGCGCAAGCGGGCGAGGCGGACGTACGCGCCGGCAAAGCTGGAATGAGCGTGGATCACATCCGGCGCAATCTCGTCGCGCACTCGTCGAACTGTGTCGATGGCTGCCCGGTGCTCGTCCGGAAGGCGCCACGACCGGCTGAATAATTCCGGGTCGGGGTCGGCTGGTGAATTCGCGCGACGGGCGGTGTGGAGCACCATGTGCTCGTGTTCGGGCACGAGTGACGCATACATGTTGATGGCCGTGGCGACGCCTCCGGCGAAGCACTCTGTGACGTGGAGTATTTTCATGTTCTCTGGTTCGTGGGGTTCTCGTTACGGTCTGGGCAGGTGGCGGGGCTGCTCCCCGCGTTCATGGCGGGGCTGATAGTTGCGCAGGTGCAGTGCGTACTCACGTATGATCCTCGATATGTTCATCTTCCAGGATGCACCAGCACGCAGGTCCGAAAATGGGTTGCACGGTCTGCTCAATGTCGGTTTTCTTGCTGTCGTGATATTTCGGCTTTCTCAGGTTGCGGGGAAGCGTGTACCTCTCTTGGGGTCTGTGGTTAAGCAAATTAATCATGTCGTGACGGGCGCCGACCTGGCGTGGGAAGTCTCCGTCGGACCCGGTTTTATGTTGTACCACCCCACCGGCGTTGTGATGGGCCGTCGGGTCAAAGCCGGTGCCAATCTGAAGGTGCAATCCTCTGTCACAATCTCCGAGGCCCCGCGCGGACAGGAGACGGTCCTGGGCAACAATGTCCGTTTAGGTGCAGGTTGTCGGATTATCAAGCCTCTTTCACTTGCCGACGATGTGTCCGTCGGAGCAAATGCTGTGGTGACAAAGTCGTGCGAGCGCCCGGAGGCCGTGCTGGTGGGCATCCCCGCGCACGAGTTATCTGCGTAAGCGACCGGGAGCAATCAGCGCTATCCGCGTAAGCTACCTGCGGAGTAGGTCCAGCAAGTAGGAACCATATCCGGATTTAACCAGCGCTTCGCCCCGCTCGCGGAGTTGATCGTCAGTCAGATGGCCCATCCGCCACGAAACCTCTTCCGGGCTACCGATCTTCAGCCCTTGCCGCGATTCAATGGTGCGCACAAAGTTCCCCGCATCCAGGAGCGAATCGTGCGTGCCCGTGTCCAGCCACGCCGTCCCCCGAGGAAGAACCTCGACCGTAAGCCGCCCCGCATCCAGATATCGCTGGTTAATGTCGCTGATTTCCAGCTCCCCACGGGCCGACGGAGCAAGGTCCTTAGCCATATCAACGACATCGTTGTCATAGAAGTAGAGGCCAGGGACGGCATAGTGAGATTTCGGGTGCGCTGGCTTTTCTTCGATCCCCAGGGCGCGGAATTGCGAGACCGACGTGTGCTGACGGGGCGCATCACCCTGATGTTCAAATTCGACGACGCCATATGCGGTGGGATCTTTCACCCAGTAGGCGAAAATAACGCCGCCGTCAGGTGCGGTGTGCCTCCGGAGCTGAGTGCCCATGCCTGGCCCGTAGAAGATATTGTCCCCGAGGATGAGGCACACGGGCTCATTGCCAATGTGTTCCTCCCCCAGGACAAACGCTTGGGCAATGCCTGCTGGTGAGGGCTGTACCGCGTAGGAGATCGAAATGCCGAAGGCGGATCCGTCGTTTAAGAGTCGGTGAAACGCGGTGGCGTCGTGAGGGGTGGTGATGACGAGGACGTCAGTGATACCCGCCAGAATAAGGGTAGACAGCGGGTAGTAGATCATGGGTTTGTCGTAGACGGGCGTGAGCTGCTTGCTCGTGCCCAACGTAATTGGATGTAGGCGGGTTCCGGTCCCGCCCGCCAAAATGATGCCCTTCACAGTTACCAGCGTACCTAGCTTCCGTAGTTAGGGTTTGGTGAATATTGCACCTATATTGCAGCCCCCACAACCGCATTGTGGCCAACCTCACAAATGGGCGTCGATAATTTATAGAATTATCTTCATAATGCCCCCAAGCGACCCTCGATGATCCACTAATCCGCATCTAAAAATCGGCATTAACAGCACCAACTACATAGGACGCAATGTCGCAAAAAATAGCCCGCGACGTGCAGATGGAGCGGCAGGATCGCTGTTTTTTCGTCGTTATGAAGCCCCTATGTAAAGGATTGGTTAACAACAGAACCAGAAGCATGAAAACTCGACCAATAGGTCCTACTATATGGGCGTTATCAAATTGTTATGAGGATCAACCCACCGCTCCCCATTGCAATGCTCCTGACTCCTACCCTCCCTATCGGCGGTGCCCATGAGCCTGTTACACATCACTGGCCTTCGTCTCGCGGAACGACCCACCCGCGCCCGAGAACGCCACACTGACGAGCATTCCGCTAGACCTGAGCTGCGCGTGCCCCACCACGAAATTCCAGCGTCCAGCGCCGACGACTGCGTCGAGACCGATACCCCCTCCGAACGGGAGTCGATACGATGTGCGCACGCATCGCGAATCGGGACATTCATCCTGATCAGCCAGGGAATCGCTATGGTGTTGCTCATTGCGGCCGCCGATTTCCTGCCGTTCACGGCTCATAATGCGCGCGCGTTCGCTCTCGGGTCGTGCACGGGCACAGTCCCGATGTTCGTCCCTGAGGTCATTCTTTTCGCTCTCTGGATGATGGTTGGGCGCATGATGCGCACAACAGATATAGCAGTCCTGGGCCAGGGTGCGTTGGAGTACTCCCGCATCGCCCGGGCGGCGACGTTCGCGTTCGGGCTCTTCGCCATCCTGTGCGAGTTGACTCAGTACACCTCCGGCTTCCGGTTCCTCGTCTTCACCTACCCTGTCGGCCTGGTGACGCTGCGGCTCATCCGGTACGGGTGGCGTCGGGTCTACTGCTGGCAGCTGGATCACAAGAAGCTCAGCCAGCGGGTCATTTTCATCGGCGACCCGCACTCCATCTCCGAGGTGTACGGCACACTCCGTCGGCAATTGGACAATAGGTTCGACATCGTCGGGTTCTGCAGTACACAGTCGGATGAGCACAGTGAGGAGCAGCTCGCGGAGCTCAAGCGTCGTTTCCCTGACGCGGAGATCCACGATAACTGGCATCAGATTGACGTCATGGTGTCCTTGCTGCAGGCCGATTCCGTGATCGTCACCGTCAGTAACCAGATCGGTATGAACGATATGCGCGAACTCATGTGGCGCCTGGATGGCCTTAATCTTGAGCTGCTGGTCGCACCGGCGGTTGCCAATGTCACGGGCCGACGCGTCCAGATGCTGCCTATTGCCGGGGTCCCGCTGCTCAAGCTGGAGCACCCCCAGCACGCGCGCACGCACTGCGTTGCGAAAATCGTGTTTGATCGCGTGGTGGCTGCCCTTCTGCTGCTAATGGCTTCTCCCCTGCTGCTGGTCTGTGCGCTGGCTATCAAGCTCGACGACGGCGGCCCGGTTTTCTACACCGCGGAACGAATGGGCAAGAACAACAAGCCGTTCGGGATGATCAAGTTCCGGTCGATGGTGCAGAACGCGGATCAAATGGTGGCCCAGTTGAAGGACCAGAGCGACGGCAACGACGTGCTGTTCAAGATGAAAAATGATCCGCGAGTGACGCGGGTGGGTTCGTTCTTGCGTCGCTACAGTATCGACGAACTGCCGCAGCTATTTAACGTTCTGAGGGGCGATATGAGCCTGGTCGGGCCACGTCCCCCGCTGCGGCGTGAGGTCGAGCAGTACACCGGACTGGTGGGCAACCGGATGCTGGTCCTCCCCGGAATGACTGGCCTGTGGCAAGTATCGGGACGGTCCAACCTCTCGTGGGAAGAGTCAGTGTCGCTGGATCTCAACTACGTCGAGAACTGGAGCTTCATGGCAGACCTGATGATTCTGTGGAAGACGGGACGGGCCGTGCTCACCTCCGACGGGGCGTACTGAGTTCAGGCGAGGTGCGAGTGGGAATGTACCCCATCATTTCCACAGACATAGTCGATTTCGACCAACCTAAGGTAAATAACGCATAAGGTGTACCGATTTTGGGCGCTAAAAACAGCGTCTGTAAGACGATTGCTCCAGGTATCAGGTCAAATGTTAAATGGATCATCCGCGGAAACCTGAGAGTAGATAGGGTAGAACTTTGCTAAGAAGTATGTCTAAAACCTCCAGGTGGATTATCTCTATTCCGGTTGCCATTTCGCTACCGCTCGTTAGCCCAGCTCCAGCTTTCTCGGCTGAGACAAAAAATGAACTGGGCATGTACACAGTGAAGTGCCAAGTAGTGAAGAACGGACCAGGAAACCCAAAAGTAGGATTGATTTACGGTAATCATCCTAAGAGTGCTAAAAAAGCTGAGAAAGATGCGGATTTATACACGAATAAATTCGGAAAAAATGCGCATAAAAGGCACTGTCAAACTCAGTCTAGGTATACAAATTCTGGAGCTTTCACTGTAGGCGGTGATCCGATTTAATATGCTAGGCGAAACCCTTCTTTTTACAACCTATTTCCTCGCTCGAGAGTCTGACCTTGAACGATTTCATAAACAGTATTTAAAAAGGATAGATAAGGCTCGAGAAATCACAGAGATACTCTATGTAACTGACGAGATTACACGTGGAGGAGATGAATTATATCGCGAAGTCATGATGCTAGATTTCCGTAGGGACATGCGAGACTTTGGCACTTACCCATTTGATGAATCTGAATGGGGTTTATATAGCCTTTCATGTGTGGCTAAAGACGTTGACGAACCCGCCAGCGAAGGAGCTAATGTATCCAGGCTATGGTATGACTTGGCTTTGGGTGAAGAGACAGTACCTAGGGAATTTACCAGTCACGTAAACGCCGTCAATTTGTCAAGCGATGGCAGAGGGTTCCCTCTAGGATCTGTTTCTCCGAGATAACGATCCGCAACCTCGGCGAAGAACACCAAAGAAAAATGCCGTGACCTCTTGATTCAGGCGCCAACGTGCAGTACCGCCGATTAGACACCTCACTATATCCACCACCAAGCCCGCCGAGACTAGTCGCTGGCGCGCCTATCCGGTGGCGTTATTCCTGGTGTTAACTTTTCTCTTTGGCCGAAGTTGCTGATAGGTGAGCAGACGCACGTATCGAGCGTTTTAGGGAGCTTCCGCGCCATATCCACAGTTGGGGGTTTCACAAGCCGTTTTTCGCGTTGATCGTCACTAAGTCGCTAATCATGGGCTATGTCTTTTACCGTACCAGTGGGAGTTTTACAGGTTTACAACTTTAAGTGCACCGTAAACCTGCACCCCTGTAACACTCAATAGTAAAGTGCCCCTGAGTGTTGGGGAACAGACCCAATCTAGGTGGATATCCACAAATACACCTACCACGTGTCCTGGTCGGAAAATGACCAAGAATGCATCGCCATCGTCGCCGAGCTTCCGTCGCTGCCATGTCTAGGTCTAGGTCCCGACCGCCACCCGAACACGCACCCCCAACGTCATCTACCTCATTGAGGTGTACCTCAACGGGACATGCGGGCGGAGGCTCCGCGCATTTTAGTTAGCCGAAAATGTTGTCCCCTTCATGCGGTTCCTCCACATGCTCCGGGGCCTCGCATACTGTCAGCGCAGCGCCAGTGGGGTCCGCCAGGATCGCGATCTGGCCGAACTCGGTGTTTTGCGGCTGGACGATGATGTCCCCACCGTGTGCCTGCGCGTACTCGGCGGCGTCGACAATGTTCTCGACCCCGAAATACGTCGTCCATCGGGACCCCGACGCATTCAACTCGGCGGCTCCTTGCTCCCCGGGGAACCACACCCCGGCGTAGGCGCCCCCTTCACTCACGGCAGTGATGACCGTGTGGGCACCCTCCCCGTGACGCATGGTGTTCCACCGCGCCACCTGCGTGTAATACGTCGCGACGTCATCGATGCTCACCCCGTCGGGGAGAATGGCCGCGAGCTCATGCCACACGGGCGTGCCTGGCTCCCCGCCAGCGATGAATGGTTCCGACGCCGGATGGATGAACCCTAACTGTGCGCCGACGATATCCGTCGCGGCCACCATCGGTCCCCGCGGCCCGTCGACCGGCTCACCGGCGGTTCCGCCGTGTTCGCGAGATCGGTCGGCTACCGCGCGAACGTCGTCGGTAAGGAAAGACAGCATCCATTGGTTCGGTTGATGCTGGGCGGTGCTACCGATGTCTGATGCCACCGGAATGATGCCCGCGATGGGCATTCCCTGCTTGCGTGCGTAGTAGTAGCCGCTGCTGTTTGCGCTGTTGTCCGCGCTGTCGATCTCCCAGCCGAACAAGCCGCGGTAAAAGTCCGAGGAGCGCTCGAGGTCATACGTGCGCAATTCGTTCCAGAAGGGCATGCCTTCACTAGCGAAAAAGGCGGGCATTACATGTTCCTCCACTTTTCCGGGTCGAAATCGTCGTCGGCGGTGGCTTCATCGAAGTAGTCATCCTCGTTATCGGGGCCACCCACTTCTGCTCCTATAGAACCGATAGTGACGACGTCACCGTGATGCAGGGTGTGCCCCCTGTGGGTTTCAACCTGGCCGTTGACCTCGACGCGCCCCGCGGAAATCACTTCCTTTGCTTCACCACCGGTTTCAACGAGGCTGGCCAGTTTAATGAATTGACCGAGCTTAATTGACGAATCGCGAATAGCCGTCACCGGAAAAGAACTCATGCCGCTAGTGTATGCGAGCACGTGCGTGTGGCAGAGATGGTGCCGCACTAGACTCCTGCAAGAGTGTATTTAGGCTTTTTCTTTGTGCCACCGCTTTCGAGTCCATTGCCCTACAACGGATCCAATTGTTACTGAGGTAATAGCCGCCACGATGACGAAAACCGTGACGCGGTTCCCGACGTTCAGCGCACTGAGCAACAACCACTCAATGACCATAACGCCCACGGCGATGACCAGGACTAAGAGCATTGCTCGAGTAATCCGCTGCGCGGGTGGATGGTTGGATTGGTTGCTCATAGTACGCATCCTTTCCTGTCCGTCTCTCTTATGTGTGGTGAGGCCGGAAACCCGGTTGGGTGATATTTAAGGCAGTAGCCATCTCTGATGTACATGCTAACCAAAAACCCGTTCGCAAACTATACTAATTTAATATTGTGTAGCCTATACTTGGGTTCTGTGAGCTGCTGACTGCCACTAACCAGCAGCCGTCACCTAGGGACACTGAGGAAGGAAAACCATTGATAAATCATCGTACGAGCACTCAAACATTTACGAGCGATAATATACGTCGGTTCATATTCGTTCTAGCCTTGGTGTGCCTTGTATTCGCGACTGTTTTTCACAATCCGGATGGGTCCATGACAATTACGTTAAAATTGTGTATCCGTGCATGGCAGTAGCATTAATTAGCCTCTTTGCATCAAAGGAAAGGCTGAACGTTAAAAATGTAGTTGTGGCGCTTCTTATTGCCGTCGCTGTTATTTTGGCTGTTTCTCTTGCTGTTTAGCTTGTTGTTTTAATTTACGCAAACGTCGTGTGGTAGTAGTGGCCGGCACCAGGATGTCACTTCCTCCAGACATGGGTAGGCCCCGCGCACGTCTCCTACAGCGAAGACGAGTGGACCGCTCCCGATCTCATCCTCGTCCTGTTTTAGACCTATTTACCAGGAAAGCTCCTATAGCAGTGATGACGAGAAATATGACTGCTCCCACAACGGAATGATGGGAAAACCCTAGATAAAGGGATATAGCTACTCCGAAAAGTAGAACAATAATGGCGTTTGGAGAAAGTTTTCCGCGGTTCATGTCTTCCCTCCAATGGGATGGCTTATGGCCATTGAAGAGGCCTAGCATCCACGGCCACACGACAAGGGTGCCTGCACAAACGAATACATTCTAATCAATCGCCCTCAGTGAGGAGGATAGTCGAGGTATTAGCTTCACTCAATAGAAAATAAGTAATCGCGCATCAATCACCGAATTGGTTTTCAAGGTGGAGCGGCGTTCATAAAATTATCTTCTTAGCGCCCTCGAAGTCGCCTGCCATTGACACCGACACTATGAAGAAGCAGCCACCCTCCCCAATTTCGCCACTTGCCTCACCTATCCCCTGTACCAACGACAGAACTCCGCTATAGCCAGACCCTAATCCTGCCGCATGACGGACTGCTGCCACCAAGCCGAGAAATCGGTGCCGGATGTGGAGACGACCTCAAGGAAACCATGAATTAATGGCCTAAGTGGGACTCCGCGGCCACATCAGAGGTAGCCCGAACCTAGTGCTTCTCATCTTCCGCCGTACCCTTTGTGCTGCACCTAACCTCAGTAACTATTTCTCTAAAGCCCTGCCTTGATGTGGTATATGTTTGCATACACGGTAGCTTTAAGCGCTTGCTCTGGATAAATCGTGAATGGGGCCAGATTGTAAGTTCCTGTCACGAATAACGGCAGCATCTGCTACTACCACAATTGCCTTGAGAGCAACGCCTGTCAATGTGCAGATTCACTCTGCCTGGAGATTCGAGTTTTGAACTCCGTTACTGTCCAGACACTGGTCAGTATGAGTTTTACACACCATCGAGGCTTTTCCACACGGGCCGGCTCATACAGGCGTTCATCGTTGACCGGGGGATAATGATGCTTTAAGAGCAAGACGCACTGCGCGTTTGTTGCGCACGTTATGAACACCAGAAATAGTCCACTTTCGACATCCGCTGCGCAGTACTAAACGAGATCACTCAACTTCGGCGTGAGGCCAACGTAAACACTCCCACAAAGATCGCCAAGGAAATATAAATCTATGACGATTAGTTCTCTCCTTCGAGGTATTGCCGGGCTATTAACGCTGGGCCTTGCTCTTTCATTATGCGCCACCGCAACAACTCTGCTTTTGCCGCACTCGTCAGTCAGCTTCTGTCTAGCGTGAGTGAAGGTAATTTCTATAAGCCGCTTACACCACTATTGCTGACGCTTCTGGCGACATCAGTGTTTACAGCCTCGACCACCTATGTGACTTCTATTGCGGCAGATCGAGCTGTCCGTGACATGCGCAAGAAGATCACAGATCATCTTCTCTATTTGAAAATGAGCGAATTTGAGAAAAGAGGGGCCGGCAGTTTCACTAGTCGTATTACGTCGGATACCTCGATCGTCAGCACCGCCTTTTCGTCGACGGTCATCGACTTTGTTGGTGGCTTCACAGTCATCATCGGTTCGCTCGTTTACATGGCGGTTGTGGACTGGAAGTTACTTCTCGTCGTCATCGCGGTTCTCCTGATAGCTTTGGTAATCATCGTGCTCGTTTCGAGTTCCCTCCGGAGCCTCTCATCGAGAGTGCAAGATCACCTCGCCGCCCTGGGAGATATATTGCAGCCGGCTCTATCGGCATTCCGCACGATTAAGGCCTTTCGGTCTGAATCGAAGGTTGCGAGAGACATATCCGTTGAGATTGACCATGCCTACCAGCATCGGCGAAAAATGAGCCTTGTCGAGGCCGTCCTTGAGCCCCTCAGTACGGTCGCATCGTACTTAGCGCTCGTCACGGTTGCTCTCGTCGGTTCGATCCGATTGAACAACGGAGATTTATCGGCAGAGACCCTTACTATCTTCGTTACGGCTCTATTTCTAATGCTCGCTCCCGTTGCGCAGGTAACCCAGTCTTTTGGCACCTTATTCGAGGCTAAGGGGGCTCTGGAACGAATCGACGATCTTTTCAGCCTCGATATCGAAAATCGGGATGAGGATGGTTTCACCCGCTCGCGTGATGTCAGCGTCGAAGGCGCCGTTGAATTCGAATCTGTCTCTTATTTTCGTAACGGCCAAACAATACTGAATGACGTATCCGCAGCGATTAAACGCGGTGAAAAGATAGCACTCTCAGGGGTATCCGGGAGCGGAAAAACCACTTTGTTCGGACTTATCCTTCGTTTTTACGATCCGTCCGCCGGTGACATTCGTGTGGGTGGCCGTTCCCTCAAAGACTGGTGTATGCGGGATTTGCGGAAGGCGATAACTTATGTCGAGCAAGAACCTGACCTACTGCCGACATCCCTAAGGAACAACTTAATTCTGGGAACAAATCATGCTCCCTCGGATGACACCCTAATCACCTTGCTCGAGCAGTTCGGGCTAGATAAATTCGCCAGTTCCGACGGCTTGAACCGCCCAGTGGGCTATAGCAACAGCGGTCTATCAGGAGGCGAGCGTCAGCGGGTAGCAATCATCCGTGCAATCTTGCAAGACTCGTCGGTCGTCTTGGTCGATGAGCCAACATCAGCTCTTGACGCAAGTTCAGCAGAGCTGGCAATGGAACGTCTCCTAAACATTGATGCGACGGTCATCTTCGCATCGCACGATAGGAATGTCATTAAACGAGCGGACCGTGTTCTACGACTTACCGGTGGCAAACTTGTCGAAGACGACGTTCCGGCAAGTGAGAAAGGTATTAATGAATAACCCGGTTATTGCGGGAGGGTTATGATGCGGCATTCGCATGGGTATCCTCGCGCTCCGATATCTCAGGGCAGGTAACTATCCGGAAATGTCTGATTACCAATGCTTACTAGGCTACCCGGACGGGAAGAGCCAAGGTGTCCTCCAGTAAACGGCTCATCAGACTCCTGAATCCTGGCCCACTTTTCAAGATCTTCGTCCGTAAAAGAAGTACCGCTGCTAGCTTTCCACGTCGTCATAAAAGCCCTCCCTCTCTGAGGGTTTTTGTGCCCCATCGCGTGAGAGATGAGCCGAACGTTGTCAGTATTATCCTGGTTACCTTTCGGAACCCGAGAGTAAAACGATTATCTCCATCCGTGGTTCTCTTTGCGGCTACGGGGATTTATGCACGACATAATAGTGAGTTGTGTGAGACAGTGTGTGACGTAAACCCGGTGTTTAACACTAGTGAATAATATCGTCATCCCTGACAGACATGGAGCCCTCACGTTCGGAGAGCCCAGCAAGCGAAGAATCACACGCGTCTAAGCCCCGTGACGGAAGCAGACGACTTATACCCCCTCCGCTTCCATTTGGTCGTTGATCTCCTTGGCTGCGTTGTTGGCGACTACAGCCGCCCAGCACAGCCCACCAATGATCACGGCGTAGCCAAGCACTCCGCAAGTGACGGCCACGACGCTCATTTCACCTCCGAAGAAAGAAGACAAGAAAAGTGCTGCTGTAAGAATTAATGCGACGATGCCCGTTCTTTTGAGAATCGGTGCTGCTGCACGGTGTCCAACATCCCAACCTTCGTCAGACTTTTTCGTTTCTGCCGTTCTGATACCGATCGCCGAGTTTCTCGGAACCTTTCCCGAGACCGCGTTTTCGGGGATGGTCAAGCACAGAATACTCACGATCACAAGACCAACCGACGCGATCAAAGCTGCTACCACTGGCATGTTGTTCCTCTTGTCCTCTCACTCACTTATCTGGATTCGATTGCGGAGAACAACGACGCAGCTGTCGGCGAAACCAAGTTCCTAACGAGCTTTCCATCGGAGATGACGACTGCCCTGTCTGCCTGAGCCGCAATTTCCAGGTCGTGAGTAACCATGATCACCGTTGTACCCCGAGACGACAGCCGAGAAAGCTCACCGATCACCACATTGGTGGACGATGAGTCGAGCGCGCCGGTGGGCTCATCAGCAAAAAGAACACGCGGTCTGACAAGGAGAGCTCGAACGATCGCCACGCGCTGCCGCTGACCACCTGATAGCTGTGCTGGATAAAACTTGAGCTTGTCGTCGATCCCAAAACGCTCAAATTCTCTTCGGATATCTCTCTTGGAGACTCGTTTCTTCGAGAACTTTAGACTCAACTCCACATTTTCAAGTGCGGTCATGGAGTCGATGAGGTTGTAATCCTGGAATATGAAGCTAGCATTGCGTCGGCGTGCACGACTTCGATCGTTCCTCGACATAGAGCCAAGGTCATTACCACAGAGTATTGATTTTCCGGAGTCAAACGTTTCTAATCCAGATATGCAATACAAAAACGTGGATTTTCCTGAACCCGACGGGCCAACTATCGAAACAAATTCACCCTCCCCCGCGGAGAAATTAATCCCCTTGAGAATTTCGTCATAATCCCGTCTATTTATCTGGAAGGATTTCTTGAGGTTTGAAACCTCTACGAGACTATTCATCATGGGATTTACCTCGTTAATGTCGTGACGTTCAACTCTGAAGAGCTTCGCATGGTCGGTACAATTATTGAAATCGACAAGAGTATGAAACTTGCGGTGAGTAAGAGAAACGTCTCGCTCCCGAACCAAACTGGAGACGCATGTGGAACAGGACCTGCAGCGAGTACCTTGCCCATAAAAAACGCGTTAACCGCTAGCATGAGGAATGCTATGACAGTCGAAGATAAATAATAAATGAGCGATTCACAGACTGCTGCAACACGGATTGTTGAGGGCCGGGCTCCGAGGACCTCAAGAAGTGTAATGTCATGATTTCTCAGTCGGCTTGTCAAATATACAGAGACAATCGCGGACGAGGCAGCAATAATCACTGGCAGGCCGAAAACTAAAATAATTTGTCCGGGAGGGCTAACTTGTAAATCCTCCTCGCTTTGACCGAGGGCGACAGAAACGTTCTTGGTTTGAGCGACCATGCCAAATACAGACCCAACAGAGGCAGCAGCAACAACTAACGGGGTAATCACCGACGTTGAGACAATCGATCGTCGGCACGCGGATGTCTTAGCAATAAACCACGAATCGGACTTCGTAAATGAAAACAAAGCCCCGACAAGTCTCACAACAGGATGGACCAACGCCTTGTCAGAGATGCCATATGCCAACAGTAAGCCGAGGGCCGCTCCCCAATATGCAGAAATCAGGCCACTTAAACTATCTGGCTTGGTGACCGGTGAGGTATTAGCGATTGCTATATAGCCGACAGCTATACCAGCAACGATCGCTATCGAAGGGAATAAGCGTAGGAACCCGGTTTTGCCTCGTTGCTCAGGAGTTTCTGCAACAGCTTGAACTGGATCGATCTTAGACATAGCTGCCGATCCAAAGAGTGTCGCTAAGAGGACAACTCCGAAGGCACTCAGGGGGCCAGATAGGAGGGCACCGATGTTAATCGACTTCGACTCTAACCCCGGCGTCAGTAAGAAACCGGTCCGCCTCACCAGATCAGTGAAGGCAGGCCACGAAACATAACCGAGAAATGCACCTAGCAACGATCCGACTAGGGACGACAGAGAAGCCAAGAGCACATAGCGCCACCGGGCTTGACGCGGTGACGCTCCGATAACCTGCCACAATGCCACTCGCCGGGAATCTTGACGAATCGCGAGGCGGACCACACTGGGAGCACACAAGATGACGGACAAACACGTTAAGGCAATCTGCAAGCCGCCTATTGCAGCGAACTGTTCCCCAGCGTCAGTCCCTGAAGCTTGAGCGCCAACAATGGTCAAACCTAATGACAGCGTGAGCATCCAGGAGGACACCGCAGTCACAATGAGGATTGACGCCGCCATCGGGTGCAGATCTCTCAGCTCTTTGAGCACAGTGAAAGCTTTCTCCATATACAGACCAATAGAAAAGCAAACAACAAATACTAATTAGACTAACATAACGAACACGTCCACAGACTATGATGACGTGACACGTCCAAAAAGTGCACCCCCGCGTTTTGCTCCTCAAATCACCAATAGGCTACAGAAGGCCTGATGCAACACCGAAAACGGTTTAAGCAAACATTAGCCTAAACCCATTGGACGTAAGCGGCTATGAAGCTATATCCATGTGAAGGTAGTATCCGGTGTGTACGCGAATACATTGCGAAATTTTTACATAAGCTATTGGTAGATGCAGCCATTAATTTCATTCCCGGTTCGGCTGACTCGGATACCACGTGTTCGGCTGGGGAATCTCGCAGGAAGTCCTTCCTCGAAATCGATCTCTAATTTCTCGCCGACAATCCTCACTTCATCACCGTCTGAATCAGGGGTGTTGGGGATATCCACAATTGTGACAAAAACAAAGACTGAATATTCTTCTTTATATTCTTTTTTTTTCTCAGGGGTGATCTCCTTGCCCGGTGGAATGATCTCTGTTAACAGGAGTCTAAAAGTCGGTTCAGTGTGACCGGCTTGATAGGCGTCCTCGGAGGAGAAATGCACCGTGTTCGTTATGCGGAGGGCATCGACGCATCTTTGATGCCGTGCTTTTGCCTGATCAAGATCGTCGTAGCGGCATACGAATTTGGTAAAAAAGCACCACGTTTCAACCTCGTCCATGCCACTTCCTTTCTCTAGCATGAGGGACTACATGACATCCATAGACGTTGTGTAAGCGCCTCGAGGCTGGTATTTCTTCTGCGTCTTACAATGACGCTTTGTATGATTTGAGCCGAATTTAGAGACGAACAGATCGGCATCCTTCTCGGCTTCATCAGGATCGCTGGAGTGATTACCGAATACAAAACCACTGACGGGGTTCCCCGGAGCATTCTCATGCACCTGACATTTTACCGTGTATGTCCCGATACTATCCTTGTGACGGGGATCGCTTTTCCCTAATGCGCCAGCCTGAGGCACGAAACATGTGGAAAAAGTAAGAGCCACAATCACTCCGGAAGCGATTTTACTGCGTAGTGTTTTCATGTCTTCTTCCTGATCTTTACTCTCTAGCAGAGGTAGACTCCGTCGACCCGACCAATAGCAGGGCCGACGTTAGAACGGGTACCAGGCTGGATTGCTTTACATGCCGTGTCGGGGCCAAAGGCTAACTTGACTTTAATGCGTTGGGGTTCTTTCCCACCGCAATTGTTATACACCTGAACAAATCCTTTTTCGGCTTTCGCGACAATACAGTTCGGCGCCGTCGCTAAATCAGCCGATCTAGCCTGCCTTTTCCTTGACAGATCAGATGGGATTAGTTCAACCCTAGCAATGTCGCCTTTTTGAAAAACAGCGCTTTCGCCTGGAGCCAGTACTGTTTCTCTTACGGAATCTGCCGATAGTGCATCAGGTGCCTCACTAGCGTAAGCATTCGCCGGAACGACTACCGTCGCCGCTAGAGCTAAAGCTGCTACAGCTGTTGAATGAAAGATATTCATCGTCGATCTCCTCGTACTTGGGGACACGATCATATGAACGTGGCCGCTTGGACTAGGGGTATGGAGCAGTTGAGGTCCAGGCTATCAGCTTGTCTCTAAACAAGGGACCTTGTTACCAATACTGTCAGGCAGCTCTAAGTTGACGAACGTGCCCCACACCCCTAGACCGCAGATAAGTTTGCCAGACTGAATGAACACGTTACCGTTATTGTTGTTGATGTTCGTGGAGATAACGAGTCTTTCTACCCAGAGCAATAGATAGTGAACAGTCTATGGGTAAACACTAACGGGTTCCTTAATCGAATGAGCTATAACGCCGTTAGAAGAACCACCGATGACCTCGCGATGCACAGGACCGTCGAAGAACGAACCGAGCAAGCGGCGGCGTTTGAGATCGAACCGAAACCGTTCAAAAATCGCAGTAGCTATCCTGCGCGCACGCAATCCTGAAGTTCGTACCGAGCATGATGTTTCCTACGACATCGTTGCCACACCTCCTTTTCGCCCCTTGTTCCTCGTGTAACCTCCAAAGTCGGGAAGCGAAAGAAAAATGAGGATTGGCCCTGGGCTACCCTCTGGTCAGCGGAACCGGTCTTGTCCAAGCCATAATACCTGACATCACGAAATCAATGGGTGCGAGCCTTGTTCGATACTGGCGCACGAGTTGTTGCCAGAAAAATGAGGACCAGTACAGCTGCTACAGCAAATACGGCACTTGCGGTTCCCACAGCCTGATGAAATCCGGCTAGAAAAGTATCTTTTCCAGCAATCATGCCGCCTAGAACTGCGACACCAAAAACACTGCCGGTCTGACGGGCAGCATTAATGACTCCACCAGCGACACCTGTGTATGAAGGCGGTGCCGTCGTCACAGCTGCGGATGTAGCAGCAGGCATCGCGAATGCCATACCAAAACCTGCAATGAAGGACACGATGGCGATTAAAAGATATGGCGTTGTCGAGGACAAAATGACTAAGCTTCCGAATCCAACTGTTCCAATCAGAAGCCCGATGAACATAGCTGGAAATGCACCAATGTGGGCTGCCACCCGGCCACCCAAGGGAGAAGCGACTACGGCACTGCAGGCCTGAGGAGCTAGAGCAAGCCCGGCGATAATCGGTTCATAGTCCCGATAAGTCTGGGAAAATAATGAGAGAGCAAATAGCTGCCCGAAAAAACTGACATTCAACGCGAAGCCGACAAGAGTTGCGGCGGAAAACCGTGGGCTCCGAAAGAGACCGATGGGCAGCATGGGATCTGGATGACGATATTCCACCCATACGAAAAGTAGACTCAGTACACCGCCGATCCAGAGGACCAGGAGTTGCTCCTGCGTCCATCCCCGCTCCCCAGAAGAGATAACAGAGTAAGTAATAGCCACGAGCGCGCCAATCGAAAGCGCCTGCCCAGCGGGATCCAGTCTATGCGTGCGATCATGAGGGGAAGCATCGATACTGTGAAAGGTCAACCAGCAACCAAATGCAATGATCGGTAAATTAACCCAGAAAACTGTCTGCCACCCAACCGCAGATACAAGCAACCCACCAAGTACCGGACCACACGCGGAAGCGATGCCACCGGCTCCACCCCAGAGACCAATCGCACGTGCGCGCTCAGCAGGGTCAGGATAGACCGTTGCTAATAATGCCAGTGAACCGGGCACGATAGCCGCTGCACCGATTCCTTGAAGTGCCCGAGCAATAATCAAGACACCCCCGCTTGATGACAAGGCACAAACAAGAGAGAGCACCCCAAATTCGACCAGTCCGAAGACGTAGACTGCGCGAGCTCCCAAGCGATCGCAAGCAGCACCCGCAGACAGCAGGAGTGCGGCAAAAGCTAATGTGTAGGCATCGACGACCCACTGCAGCGTCACCACATTCGTATTCAACGAAGTGGCCATGTTGGGAAGTGCAACATTCACAATGGTGGTGTCGAGCATGACGATAAAAAATCCCAGTACCACAGACACCAATGCCCCGGTTTTTCGCTGTACGGCCACCGCTTGCCCCTTCCATGTCATCTCAGACGATTTCTTTTAGTGATAAATAGCTCGAACAGCGGTGTTACGGCGCTGAGCGTTGAGGTGGCGCACTGTAATAAGTTCGTAAGCCCAGGTAGAAGCTGCCGTCATAAGTGTCCCTGTACCGCGAACCTTGCGTGCTCACCGTCATCACTCCCCTGGTTTTCGTCGAAATTGATACGGTCAAGTGTGACCTAGGAACAGTTCGGCGAGCACCGAACTAATTGAGCCCCACACTGGAGCGATGGATATGCGCACGTTCCCTGAATCTCTTCCGGATATTTCACAGACTGCCGGTGCGCTAGCTGACACGTCCCGTGCAGCTATGTGTGCAGCTCTTATGGATGGGCGCGCATGGACTGTAGGGGAACTAGCTAATTACTGTGTCCTTGCACGTTCCACTGCCTCGGCACACGTCAACATCCTCGCTGACCAGGGGCTAGTGGTTGATATCCACCAAGGACGACATCGTTATGTCCGGCTTGCTAGCGATGAGGTTGCCCATGCCATCGAGAAGTTAGGGGTCCTCACTCAGAGAAAGCTTGATACTGCACACAGCCTCCGGGCTTCCAACTCAGCTGATCGGTTCAGGGCTGGTCGCACGTGCTATAAGCACTTCGCAGGCAGACTTGGAGTAGAGCTGGCTGAACAGTTTTCCAGCCGGGAATATCTAACCAAGACATGGGAGCTCACGCCCACGGGCTGCGAATTGCTGTCTACATGGGAACTTCCCCACCCGGATTCCTTGACTGCCACTCCGTGCATGGACTCGACCGAGCGACGCTTCCATATCGCGGGGTCCCTTGGTAAAGAATTGTGCACCACATTCTTCGATATGGGTGGGTGAAACGTATTAAGGAGACTCGCGCTGTTCGTTTAACTGACTCGGGCCGAGCAACCCTGGCGCATGCGGGAATTCGGCTGGAAGATACTCCCTTTTAAACTCACGATCACAAACCCGCGATCGTCCTCCAGGGAATATTCCAGTTGACACGCCCTCCCCACCCGCGTAGTCATAAATGACATGTCAATTACAGCACCATTCATCATTAACGACGAAGCCCTCAACGTCCTCTTCCGCGACGCCCACACCACCAGCGCTTTTGAGGACACCAGCATCGACCCCGAGGTCATTAAATCCGTACGTGACCTCGTCAAGTGGGGCCCGACGTCGATGAACGGGCAACCACTGCGCATCATCGAGGTCCCCAAGGACAAGCGTTCCCGCCTCGTCCCACACATGATGGGCAACAACCAAGCCAAGACCGAAAAGGCACCCCTCGCCTTCGTCTTGGCCGCAGACACGAACTTCCACAACCACTTGCCCCAGCAGTTCCCCGCCGGCGGCGATGGCCCTCGCGACATGTTCGAGGGCAACGAAGAGGTGCGCACCGCCGTCGCTCTTCAGTCCGCCAACCTGCAGGCGGCCTATTTCATCTTGGGCCTCCGCGCCGTCGGACTAGGCGTCGGCCCGATGGGCGGTTTTGATGCCGATGCCGTCACCAAGGAATTCCTTCGCGACGGCGAACAGGCCATCATGGTCATCATCGCTGGGGTCCCGGCTGACACCGACGCGCACCACCCGCGCGGACCACGGATGGACGACGCCGACGTGTTCCGCATCGCCGACTAGTCCGACTAGTCGGCAGCTACGCCCGCATCGGCACGTCCGTCGGCACGATAGCGGTCGGCAAACTGGACTCGCCCATGAGCTGGCGATCCACTGCGGCTGCAGCCGAGCGGCCCTCCGAAATCCCCCACACGATGAGGGACTGCCCGCGCCCCGCGTCGCCAGCAACAAAGACCGGCGCCCGGAATCCAGCCGTGAGCGGCACCTCCGCGCGGAAGTTCTCGTCGCGAACAATCCGCCCGCGGCCGTCGATCTCCAGCCCCAACTCGTCGACAATCCCGGCGCGATCCACAGATGCGAATCCCATCGCGAGCAGCACCAGGTCCGCGTCGATCTCGAAATCGGACCCCTCGATGGGGATCGTGCCCTCCGGGGTGCGGTCCACCAGGGTGCCCTTCAGCCCCGTGATCTTCCCGTCGGTGCCGATGAACTCCACCGTGTTCGTTTTCCACTGGCGGTTGCCCAGCGGGTGCCCTTTCACGCGGGCGTCCAGGCCGAGCTTCTCCACGAGTTCCTTTTCTTCCTCGCCGGAGACCTCGTACTCGCCCTCTTCGTGGGCCGTTGCGACGCGAAGCTTGCGGGGGAAGGTTGGCCACGGGGTCGATGCCGCCCGTGGCCGCGGTGGCTTCGGGCCGATATCGAACTGCACGACGCTCTTCGCGCCCTGGCGCAATGCCGTTCCGAAGCAGTCCGTGCCCGTGTCGCCACCACCAACGATCACGACGTTCTTTCCGCGGGCGTCGATCATCGATACTTCTCTGTCACCTTCCTGGACCTTGTTGGCCTCCGGGAGGTACTCCATCGCCTGGTAGACGCCTTCTAAGTCGCGGCCTTCAATGGGCAGGTCGCGGCCGATGGTCGAACCGATCGCCAACACGACGGCGTCGAAGCCTTGCAGGTCACTCACGGATGGGGAAATGTTAGTGCGGAACTGGGTTCCCTCCGCCACCATCTGTTCCAGGCGGCGGTTGATCCACTTCTTCTCCATCTTGTACTCAGGCACCCCGTAGCGCATCAGACCACCCAGGCGGTCGTGACGCTCGAACACGGTGACGTCGTGGCCGGCGCGGGTGAGCTGCTGCGCGGCCGCCAACCCGGCAGGGCCGGAGCCCACCACGGCGACCGACTGGCCCGTCGAGAATGAAGGGCGAATGGGCTTCACAAAGTCATGTTCAAAGCCATATTCGACGATTTCCAACTCGACATTCTTGATGGTGACGGGGTCATCGTTGATGCCCAGAACGCACGCCCCTTCACACGGCGCGGGGCACAAACGGCCCGTGAACTCCGGGAAGTTGTTGGTCGCGTGAAGGCGGTCGAAGGCTTCACGCCACCGGCCCAAACGGACCAGGTCGTTCCACTCGGGGATGATGTTCCCCAGCGGGCAACCGTCGTGGCAGAAGGGGATCCCGCAATCCATGCACCGGGTTGCCTGCTGGCGCAGATCGGTTAAGTCCTGCTTTTCGTACACCTCGTGCCAGTCCAGTAGCCGAAGCGGAACCGGCCGGTGGGCTTTGTCGTGGCGGGAATACTTTTGAAATCCATGTGGGTCAGCCATCAGTGCACAGCCTCCATAATCGCTTCGGCAGTTGCTGCCTCATCTCGTCCTTGAGCCTGACAACTCTCCATAATCGTGAGCACACGGCGGTAATCCCGTGGCATCACCTTCACAAATGTGCCGACTGGTGTCGTCGAACCAGTCCACTCCCGATAACTTGCAACAGTCTGATCCAGCCAGGCCACGTCCTCCGCGGTAGGCTCCTCAATATCAGCCAGCGCCGTATCGATACGGTCACGGATACCGCCCTGACCAGCGGGGATTCCGTCGTCGGGAAGGAATGCAATGCCACCCGACATACCAGCACCAAAGTTGCGGCCCACATGACCAAGGACAACCACGCGGCCGCCGGTCATGTACTCGCACCCATGGTTACCGATGCCCTCGACGACGGCGGTCGCGCCCGAGTTGCGCACGCAGAACCGCTCGCCCACCGTGCCGCGGACGAACAACTCGCCCGAGGTCGCGCCATAACCAATAACATTGCCGGCGATGATGTCGCCCGACACGTCACGGCCAGCTTTTTCCACCGCCGAGACATAGTGCGGGTCGGGACGCACGACAATGCGTCCGCCCGACAGTCCCTTACCGACGTAGTCGTTCGCGTCGCCGGTTAGGGCCAGGGTGACTCCGTGGGGCAAGAATGCGCCGAAGGAGTTACCTGCCGATCCCTCAAATTCCACGGTCAAGGCGCCTTCACGCAGGCCGTCGGCACCGCCAACGCGGGAAATCTCCGATCCGACCATGGCGCCGACAGAGCGGTCCACGTTGGAGATCCGGTAGGACAGCTCGAGGGGCTCGCACTCACTCTTCGCGTCGATGACCTCGCGCGCGTCGCGAATGATTTGGTTATCCAACGCCTTGTCCAGCGAGTGGTCCTGCTTCTTCGTACAGTGCTTGTCCTGATACATGAACGGGCTGTCCGGCTGCGCGAAAATCGGCGAGAGATCGAGCTTCGCCGCATCCGGGTGCCTATCTGCCACTTCACGGTTCACGCCCAGGATCTCGGAGTGGCCCACCATCTCGTCGACGGTGCGGAAACCGAGTTCCGCCATGTACTCGCGGATTTCCTCCGCGATGAACTGGAAGAAGTTCACGACGTACTCGGCGCGGCCGCTGAACTTCGCCCGCAGGTCCGGGTTCTGCGTGGCCACGCCCACCGGGCAGGTGTCCAGGTGGCACACGCGCATCATGATGCAGCCCTCAACCACCAGAGGAGCCGTCGCGAAACCAAACTCTTCCGCGCCCAAGAGGGCAGCAATGACGACGTCACGGCCGGTTTTCAGCTGGCCATCACACTGCACGGTGATCCGGTCGCGAAGACCATTCATCAGCAAGGTCTGCTGCGTCTCCGCCAAGCCCAGCTCCCACGGGGCACCCGCGTGTTTCAGGGACCCCAGAGGAGAGGCGCCGGTGCCGCCGTCGTGGCCGGAAATCAGCACCACATCCGCGTGCGCCTTGGACACACCCGCGGCAACCGTGCCGACACCCTGCTCCGACACCAACTTCACGTGGATGCGCGCATCCGGATTGGCGCACTTCAGGTCGTGGATGAGCTGGGCGAGGTCCTCGATGGAATAAATGTCGTGGTGCGGCGGCGGCGAAATCAACCCGACGCCGGGAGTGGTAATGCGCACTTCCGCGATCCACGGGTACACCTTGTGCGGGGGCAGCTGCCCCCCCTCGCCGGGCTTGGCGCCCTGGGCCATCTTGATCTGGATGTCCGTGCAGTTGTTCAGGTAGTGGCTTGTCACGCCGAACCGGCCCGACGCCACCTGCTTGATGGCGGAACGACGCCAATCGCCGTTCGGGTCCTTCGTGAAGCGGTCGGAGTCCTCGCCGCCTTCGCCTGAGTTGGACATGCCGCCCAGGCGGTTCATCGCGATGGCGAGGGTCTGGTGGGCCTCGGCAGAAATCGAGCCGTACGACATCGCACCTGTCGAAAAGCGCTTGACAATCGCGCTCACGGGCTCAACTTCGTCAATATCCACCGGCGGACGGTTGGGGTTGAACTTGAACAACCCGCGGATCGTGGCCAACCGTTTGGACTGGTTGTTGACCTTCTCGGTGTAGCGCTTGAAGACCTCGTAGCGGCCCGTGCGCGTCGCGTGCTGGAGGGTGAAAATCGTCTCCGGGTTGAACAGGTGGTATTCACCCTCACGACGCCACTTGTACTCGCCGCCCAATTCCAGCTCGCGGTGTGCTTGCTCCTCGGGGCGGGGCAGGAACGCTTCGCGGTGGCGGTCCCCGACGGCCTCCGCAATGGCCTCCAAACCAACGCCGCCGATCGGGGCGAAACTACCCGTGAAGTACTCGTCCAGAAATTCCTGGTTCAGGCCCACGACGTCAGCCAGCTGCGCGCCGCGATACGACGCGACCGCGGCGATGCCCATCTTCGACATCACCTTCAGCAGGCCTTTGACCGCCGCTTTCGTGTAGTTATCGAACGCGGTCTCGAGGTCCATATCACCCAAGGAGCCCTGTTTACGCAGCTCATCGATCGTCTCAAAGCCCATGTAGGGGTTGATGGCGTCGGCGCCGAAAGTGATCAGCATGGCGATATCGTGGACCTCACGGACATCGCCCGCCTCCACGATCAACGACGCCCGAGTACGCGTCCGCTCACGCACTAAGTGCTGGTGGACGGCGGAGGTCAACAGCAGCGACGGAATAGGCGCAAACCGCTCATCCGACTCGCGGTCGCTCAGCACGATCAGCGTTTTACCGTCGGCAATGGCGTCCGACACCTCGCGGCGGATGCGTCGCAACGCTTCCTGAATTCCGCGACCACCGTGAGCCACGGCATACAACCCGGAAATAATGGCGACGTCGAACTGCGGGAACTCGCCCCCATCGTTGGCGTGAACCAGCCGCGCCAAATCGCGGTTACGCAAAATGGGGTCGTCCAGGTGGATGAGCTTCGCCGCGTCCGCATCCGGGTGCATGATGTCCCGCTGCGCACCCAAGTGAGTGAACAGCGAGGTCATGAGTTTCTCGCGGATGGAGTCCAGCGGCGGGTTCGTGACCTGCGCAAACCGCTGCTTGAAGAAGTCGAACAGATATGACGGGTGGTCGGAGAGCGCCGCGATCGGCGTATCGGTGCCCATCGAACCAATGGCCTCTGCACCATTGAGGGCCATGGGTTTGACGATGATGTCCACGATCTCCTGCGTGAAACCGAACACACGCTGGCGCAACACGGCCCGGTGGTGAGGCATCCAGTGGTAATCCGCGTCAGGAAGATCCTCCTTGCGCACAAGGTTGTGCGAGACCCACTCGCCATAGGGCGCCTGGGACGCGAGGTCAGTTTTGATCTCCTCGTCCAGGACAACGCGGCCCTGGGAGGTGTCCACCAAGAACATCTCGCCCGGCTTCACGCGGGTGCGTTCCGCCACGTGCTCTGGGTCGATGGGCAGGACTCCGGCCTCGGATGCGCCGACGACCAGGCCGTCGTCGGTAATCCAGATACGACCAGGGCGCAGACCATTGCGGTCCAATACAGCGCCGATGACGGTGCCGTCGGTGAAGACAACGTCGGCGGGGCCGTCCCACGGTTCCATCAGGCACGAGTTGTACTCATAGAAGGCGCGGACGTCGTCGGATAAATCGGCGTTGTGCTCCCAGGCCTCCGGGATCATCATGAGCACCGCGTGGGGCAGAGAACGCCCGCCCAGGTGCAAAAGCTCCAGGGCCTCGTCGAAACGAGCCGTGTCGGAACCGCCCGGATCACAGATCGGGAGGACCCGGTCGATAGAGCCCAGCACCTCGGAATCGATCACGGATTCACGGGCGCGCATCCAGTTCTCGTTACCGCGGACCGTGTTGATCTCGCCGTTGTGTGCGACCATGCGGTAGGGGTGGGCCAGCGGCCACGATGGGAATGTGTTCGTCGAGAAACGAGAGTGGACCACCGCAATGGCGGACTCCACCTCGGGATCCTGCAGGTCAAGGTAGAATTCCCGCAACTGCGGGGTGGTCAGCATGCCTTTATACACAACGGTCCGGGCGGACAACGAGGGGAAATACACGGTGTCCTCGCCCGATCCGGCACCAGCACCCTTGCTGCCGAGTTCGCGTTCGGCGCGTTTGCGGACGAACCACACGGCCCGGTCCAGGTCAATGCCCTCGAGGGGGGTGCCGTCATCCTTGGTTCCCGAAATAAAAACCTGGTGGAACAGCGGCATCGCGTCCCTGGCCATGGCGCCGATGGATGAATCGTCGACGGGGCAATCGCGCCAACCGATGAGCGTTAGGCCTTCTTCTTTAATGATGTCTTCGACGTAGCGCACTGCGTCGAGCGCCGCCATCCGGGCAGCCGGCAGCATGGCGATGCCGGTGGCGTATTGGCCGGCGGGTGGGAGTTCAATGTCCTGCTTGGCCATTTCACGGCGGTAAAAAGCGTCCGGAATCTGAATCAGAATCCCGGCACCGTCACCGGTGTTTTTCTCGGCACCTGCAGCACCGCGGTGCTCGAGATTAACAAGTGCTTGGATTCCTTTGTCGACGATGTCGCGGCTTTTGTCACCGTGCATGTTTGCAACGAACGCGACGCCACAGGCGTCATGCTCAAAGGATGGGTCGTAGAGACCCTGGCGTGAGGGAACAGTCGTCATCTGGTCGCCTTTTCGTTCACATGGCTGTAACGAGCCTGGTTAGCCGTGGTCTGTCGGTGAGATCTACCACGTGCGGGGTTGTGCACAGTGAATAGGATCAGGGGTCTCGCACGGGGTCAACCGTGAGAGACCGAGCCCAGTGCTAATGCGACGTGGGCCTTCTCGTTTATTTCAGGGGTAGATTGTTACTTTATCGCAGGAGGCTCACATGGGTGGTGAACTCCACGTTCTGCCCTACTACCTGTACATCACGAATGTTTCAGCAATGTTTCCTAGGCGTTTCATGGATGTAGTGGTTATGTCAGCTGTTATCGGGCTTAACAAGCGGGAAGGCCAGCGACTGGCGGATCGTCGACCCCGTAATCAGCATAACGATGCGGTCAACGCCGATACCCAGACCACCCGTCGGGGGCATACCGAATTCCAAAGCGCGAAGGAATTCCTCATCCAACTCCATAGCTTCGGGGTCTCCGCCGGCGGCAAGGAGCGATTGCTCCTCCAAACGCTGACGCTGATCAATAGGATCAGTCAGCTCCGAGTACGCGGTACCCAGTTCGACGCCCCACGCCACGAGATCCCAGCGCTCCGTTAACCCTGGCTTACTGCGGTGCCGACGCGTCAATGGGGATACGGACACCGGGAAGTCCTTATAAAACGTGGGGAATGTCGTCCGCGACTCCACGAATTCGTCGTAGAGCTCTTCGATGATGGTGCCGTCGTCAGCGTCTGGGCGCAGTGGCATGCCTGCCCGTTCCATCAGGGCATCTAATTCTTCGCGTGGTGTATCCACCGAAATAACCGGGCCGTCCCAAATTCCGTCCGCCCGCGCGCCCTCGGTAATGGCGTCGAGCACGGATTTCACGGGCCACTCGCCGGAAATGTCGACCATACTGCCGTCGGGTGCTGTCACGATGGGCTTCCCATGCACCGCAGTCGCCGCGTTCACAATGAGCTCATGGGTCAGGGTCATCATCGTTTCGTAGTCCCCGTGAGCGTCATACGCTTCCAATGATGTGAACTCCGGGTTGTGAGTGGCATCGACGCCTTCGTTGCGGAACTCGCGGCCCAGCTCAAAGACCCGGTCCACCCCGCCACACATGAGCCTCTTCAAGAACAGCTCGGGGGCGATGCGCAGATACAAGTTCATGTTGTACGCGTTGATGTGCGTAATAAACGGCCGTGCATTCGCGCCACCATGGATGGGCTGCAAGATGGGGGTTTCCGCCTCCAAATAGCCCGAAGTGTGCAGGTCGCACCGCATCGAGTGCAGCACAGCGGACCTCGCCGTCAACGCCCGGCGCGACTCAGCATTCACAGTCAGGTCGATGTGCCGGGACCGCACCCGCGCTTCAGGGTCGGTGAGCCCATCAGTTTTGTTGGGCAACGGGTGCAGGGATTTCGCTTCAAACCGGATACTGTCTGCCAGAAGGGACGGCTCGCCCTTCCGCGAGACACCCTTTTCGCCCTCAACGCGAATAATGTCGGCAAGGTCAAGATCCTTGCGCCAGGCCTCATAATTGCTGCACCGAGCTTGTTCGACGATCACCTGTGTGTCGCCCGACCAGTCATGGAGCTGGAGGAACATGACGCCACCGAAGTCGCGCCGGGCAATGATACGGCCGGAAATTGAGGCGGCAACACCGTCATCCATGCCGGCGATCTGCGCACAGGTATGCGTCGGGCGGATGGCAGTGGGCCACGGGCTCACTCCTTCATCGCGCAAGCGCTGGGCTTTTTCCAGGCGCACTTTGACTTGTTCCGAGCGACGATGGTGCACTGCACGCCCGGCGCGGGCCTCCTCCATGAGGCGGGGTGCGAGCTCGAGTGCTTCGGCGGCGCCTTCTCGTTTCACGGATCCGACGGGGGTCAGTGGGGGTTTGCGTCGCGACAGGGGCGCGGGCACGAACCCTTCAACGATGCCCGACACCAATCCGACGCGGGCGATGGCGCGGTTATCTTTGAAGCAGATGTACCGGGGCGCCCAGGTGGGGTTGTATTTTTCGTTGGATCGGTAGAGCGCTTCCATCTGCCACCATCGCGACAGGAAGACCAGGAGGCTCCTCCACAGGCGCATGACGGGGCCGGTGCCGAGTTCGTGGGCCGTCGCAAAGACCTGGCGGAACATGGCGAAGTTCAGCGAGATTCGTGTGACTCCGACGTCTAGTCCAGCGTTGCAGAGTTCCGACACCATGATTTCCACGGTGCCATTGGGTGAGTCGGGTGATCGACGCATGAGGTCCAGCGACACTCCGGTACGCCCCCACGGGGAGAAGGAGAGCTCGCCGACGCGTCGGGCTACGCCGGTTGGTGAATGGTGGGCGTCTTGGATGGCCTCGACCAGGAGGTTGTTTGCATCGGCCGGGCTCCCAGGCGCGAGAGTGCCATCGAGAAACCGCGCTCGTTGTTGGTGTCGCGCCATGCGTCGGCGTCACGCTGGACGCTGGCCATTTCTTCATCGGTGAGTTCACCGTGGCGACGGATCCGCACGGTCACGCCTGCTCGCCGTGCCCGGGCAACGGCCTGACGCACTGCCTTAAACTCGGGCTGGCTCAATGAGAAGCTATCGGTGTAGATGATGGCTTCATCGCCCAACCGGAGGGTTTGCAATCCGTGGGATGAATAACAGTGCGCGCCCCGATCGGAGGCTCCCATCACCGCCGGGGTCCACCCGTACATCACTGCCTGGTGCAGCCACGCGTCCACGGCTTGATCCCAGGCAGCGGGGTTGCCGATGGGATCACCCGACGCGATACAAACACCCAGTTCGACGCGATACGTGACCGCTGCCCGCCCGTCAGGTGAATAAATGACCGATTTGTCGCGGCGCGTCGCGAAGTATGCCAGGGAATCGTCCTCTCCCCACCGAGCGATCATGGCGCGAATGGCCGTTTCGTCGTCGGGAGTAAGTGCATTGTTATCGCGCTGGCTGCGGAAAAGGGTCCACACGGACAAGAGGAAAACGATCGCGCTGGCCAGGATGATAACGAAGGACACGATCCATTCCGGGTGGCCGCCGAAGAACTTTTCGTCAACCAATGAGAAGGCGAAGGACTTGTTGAGAACCCATTGCAAACGATTGCCGCGGGACAGGGTATGCGGGAAAAGCTCGACGAGTAGCCAGCCACAGGCGGTGACCAGGCCTTCCCCGATGACATAGACCGCGAGGGCCTTTCTGATCGCCGCGTGCCGTGTTCGCGCCGGGAACGCGGAGCGAGTAACCAGAAGGCCGATGAGCATGACTGCTTGGACGATGAATCCGACGTTGAGTTCAACCGTCGTGACCGTGCTGCCGGTGTCGTAGCCGTTAACGCCCAGCACGAAGAGCAGGATGTTCTCGATGTTCAGGATCACGAGGAGAATAACGCTGACCCACCAGGCCAGGCGTTTGCGGGCGAGAATAGCTCCTGCCAGCAGGCCCAGGGCGAGGGCCCATGAGATTGAGACCTCTGGCATGGGGAGGATCACGTAGTCAAAGAATTCCCGGATGCTCTGCAACTGATGCCGGACCGGCCTGACCGCGCTGAACAGAAGCGCGATAAAGGAATACACAGCGAGCAAGGTGCCAAAAAACGGCGGGAATCTTTTGATAAACGTGGCGAACACAGTCTTATCTTGCACCCGCCCAGAACCTGTAGCCATAGAATTGTCCCCTAATATCCTGTGATTTCCTTGTGAGACTACCAGTCATTGGCCCGTACCTATGATTGGTCAGTGAAACTGCGTTTCTTGCCGACGACCGAGTTCGCGGAAATCGACTTTCCCATCGGCGGTAAAGGGGACGCCTTCTCTTTCGAGTAGCTGCTGTTTGAGGATGAGGCCGCGAGCTCCTCCCATGTATCCGCCGAGAGAACCACCAGCCGCAACGACTCGGTGGCAGGGGATGAAGAGTTGGATGGGGTTTGTTCTGCACACTGATCCGACTGCGCGCGCTGCTCGTGGCCGACCGGCGGCTTCGGCCAACTCGCCATAGGTGAGCACGTCACCGGGCGAAATATGGCTCATCTCTTCGCGCACGGATTTCGTGAACTCGGTGGGATCATCCTCGACGTCGAGCGGGAGGGTAAATGCCTGCCTTGTCCCGCTGAAGTACTCGTCGAGCTGCTCGCCGATCTGTGTAAAAAGGTGACGTTGGGCTTCGCTCATGTCCGACGTCGCACCGGGATCAGTGATGTCAGGATCTGTGGTGCCCGAACCAATGATGTACTGCGCTGCCACGATGGCGTGGCCGTTGATCGTGACGTCGATATCGCCGAATGGCGTGGGGAAACGTTGGGTCCGATAGGTCCGATCGTCAAGATGGTCGCAGTGGTCGTCGCGACGTTCAGCGGAGGCGTCGGCGGGCATAACTGTGCTCCGGTGCTTCATGGGGACAACGATAGCGAGTATTAAAAAACCGGGTTACCAGCGCAACTGCGCTCATAACCCGGCTATGAAATCGGTTAGGACCTCATAGGGTGAGTCCCCGACTTACTTGTCTTTATTGAGGAACTCGGAGGCCTTGTCTTTCAGGTCCTCGATGCCCTGCTTGATCTTGGACTCGGCCTGATCGCCTTTGCCTTCAGCCTTGAGGTCTTTGTTATCAGTAACGTCACCGGCAGCTTCCTTGGCCTTGCCGCCAAATTCGTCTGCCTTGTTCTTAATGTCGTCAGAAATACCCATAGGCTTCTCCTTCTGTTCTAGCTTTGCGACGCAACGAGCGGCATCCATGTCGGGTAACCCGCGCTCATAAGAGCGGGGTGGTGATATCGCGACGTGGCCACAGTCGCCACGTGTCTACGTGGATAACTCCCGCAGGCGGGCGACGGTGATGGCACGCTCGTGTGCACATCGCCTAACACCATGACACTTTACTACGGATTTCGCACCACTGGCGGTTGCCAGGTATTTCCCACGAACTTGTGACCGTTTCGGTACCTGAGCAGGTGGAGCAACGTTCCGGTAGCTGGCGCGACCGGGAGCGACCGGTGCAACCGCGTCTGCCGAGATGCAGGTTTTAGTCCCCGATCTCCAGCAGAGACTGTCCACCCTGAACGGCGTCGCCGGGTTGCACGTGAAGCGCGGTGACGGTGCCGTCGTTGGGGGCCGTAATTTCGGTTTCCATCTTCATGGCTTCAAGGACAACGATCACTTCGCCGGCCGTGATGGCTTGGCCTTCCTCCACAAGCACCTTGCTGACGGAACCAGCCAGGGGTGCCGTGACCGAATTGGCGCTGACACCCTGGACAGATGAGGTGGTCGGCGCGGTGGGTGTTGGCCCGTTGCTGTTGCCACCAGTGATGATGGTGCCGAGTGTGGGGCGTTCTTCGTGTTCAACTTCTACGTCCACGGAATAGGGGACGCCGTTGACGGTAACTGTCAGTTTCATTCTTTCGGGTTCCTTCTATTCGTGGCTTATTGCCATTTCGCCTTGTGCTGAACTGCCTGCCGACCTTGCTGTGACCAGCTGCGATGGCGCAAGAAGTGAACTGCGCGCACGGTTCCGCGGTTACCCATGTAGGCGGATACGGCCGCACTGATCGCAATCAAGACATCTTCAGGAATTTCCTCGTCAGAGCGCTGCTTCAGTGCCGCAACTTCATTTTCGAGCTTGGTGACGTTGCGGGAGAGCTTTTCTACCTGGTTGGACAGGCGGGCCAACAACTGACTGAGTTCAGCAGAGGATGCATTGTCTGTATTCATGCTTCTCCGATCAGTTGGGTGCCAGGCCGTGCTTCTTGGACGGCCGGTTCTCACGCTTGTTGGTCAGCAACTCCAGGGCCAGAGCAATTTCGCGACGTGTGTCCGCGGGGTCGATGATGTCATCGACGAGGCCTCGGGACGCCGCCATGTATGGCGTCGAGAAGGTGTCTTTGTAGAGCTGGACGAGTTCGCTCTTCTTTGCTGCAGCGGCTTCGTCGCCACCCTCTTCCTGGGCTTTCTTGATTTCCTTACGGAAGACGACGTTCACGGCTCCGTCGGCACCCATGACCGCAATTTCAGCGGTGGGCCACGCCCAGACGCGGTCCGCGCCAAGGTCCTTGGAGCACATGGCCAGGTACGATCCGCCATAGGATTTGCGGAGGACCACGGTCAGCTTCGGCACGGTGGCCGCCGAGTAGGCGAACAGCATCTTCGCGCCGTGGCGAATGATTCCGCCATGCTCTTGTGCGACACCTGGCATGAAGCCGGGGACGTCGACGAGGGTGAGGAGCGGAATATTGAAGGAGTCGCAGAAGCGAACGAAGCTTGCGCCTTTGTCCGACGAGTTGATGTCCAGAACGCCGGACATCACTTGCGACTGGTTAGCGACGATACCGACTGTCCGGCCAACGACGCGGGCAAATCCGACCACGAGGTTTTGGGCGTATCCGGCCTGGACCTCGAGGAAGTCGCCGTAGTCGACGATCTTGCGGATGATATCGCGGACGTCGTAGCCCTTGCGGCCATCGACGGGGACGATGTCGCGGAGGGAATCGTCGGGCTCGACAACCTCGTCCGGATCGACGATGGGCGGCTCTTCGGTGTTGTTTTGCGGCAGGAAGCTCAGGAGCTTCTGCGCGATCAGGATGGCTTGCTCGTCATCGTCGGCGACGAAGTGAATGTTGCCAGCTGTGCTCATGTGGGCATCGGCACCACCGAGTTCGTCGGCCGTGACTTTTTCGCCGGTCACGGACTCGATGACCTTGGGGCCGGTGATGAACATGTTGGCCTTGCGGGTCTGGATGATGAAGTCCGTCAGTGCCGGCGAGTAGGCCGCACCACCAGCGCACGGGCCGGCGATGATGGAGACCTGCGGTACGAGTCCGGAGAGCAGCACGTTGTTGTAGAACACGCGGCCGTATCCGGAGAGGGAGTCGATGCCCTCTTGGACACGAGCTCCGCCGGAGTCGTTGATAAAGACGAAGGGGGTGCCGGTGGTCGCGGACGCCTTCATCATGGCGACCACTTTGTTGGACTGCATTTCGCCAGCAGATCCGCCCATGACGCTGAAGTCCTGGGACGCGATGTGCACTGGCCGTCCGTAGACCGCGCCGGATCCGGTGACGACGCCGTCGGCGGGGGCGTCGGCCTTGTCCATGCCGAAGTGCGTTGTCCGGTGCTTGGCGAACATTCCGGTTTCCTGGAACGTGTCTTCGTCGACAAGCTTGGTGATGCGCTCGCGGGCGGTCATCTTGCCGCGGTCGTGCTGCTTGTCCAGGCGTGCCTGCCCGCCGCCGAGTCGGATGCGGTTTCTTTCTTCTTCCAGCTGTCCGAGGCGCTCAGGCATGCTGGGATCGTGAGGTTGCTCACTCATTTATTTGCTCCGTTTCTGCTGTCTTTCGCGGTGATCAACTGGTTTATGCGGGTTCCACGGAGACAGTGTGGCTGCGGCCGCCTGTGGTGACTTTGTACATAATCGGTTCGCGGATGGCAGTGGCGTCGCCGGAGGCCTTCGCCTCTTCGCGCTCGAGCTGTTCCTTAGTCTTGCCGACGTTCTTCGGGCCGTCGGGGCGAGTCTTGAAGAATCCCGGCGCGACCTGCGGGAACAGGGCGTTTGTGAGGACGTCTTCGTCGGACCCGTCGGTGCCGTCGAGTTCGTCAGCTTCCTCAACCAGGTTGTCCCATTCGGGCTCAAGGAGGTCAGCAGGACGCTCGGTGATGGGCTCTTTGCCGGTCTGCTTCTTGGCTTGCTCGATGAGGTCTTTATCCCTCTCACCTGGTGCTTCGCCGTAGTACCCGAGGAGGAGGTCGGCGAATTCAGCCGTGAGTACTTTGTAGCGGCCCATCAGCACGTTGAACACGGCCTGGGTGCCGACGATCTGGGACGATGGCGTCACCAACGGCGGGTATCCGGCAGCTTTCCGAACGACGGGGACTTCTTTCATGACCTCGTCGATACGGTCGCCCGCGCCCTGGGCTTTGAGCTGCGATTCCATGTTGGAGAGCATTCCGCCCGGAATCTGCGATTGGAAAATATTGGTGTTGACCAGTGTTTTCGACTCAAACTCCGCGTACTTCGGGCGCACTGTCTTGAAGTGGTCGCGGATGTTAATGAGCCGATCCATGTCAAGCCCGGTCTCGTAGTCGGTTCCTTCGAGCATTTCGACGAGAGACTCGGTGGGGTTATGCCCTGGGCCGAGGGACATGGAGGAAATGGCGGTGTCGACGACATCCGCACCGGCTTCAATGGCCTTCATGAGGGTGACCATCGTGACGCCGGTGGTGGAGTGGCAGTGGACGTTGATCTGCGTATCCTCGCCGTAGGTGTCCTTAATGCCACGGATAATGTCGTAGGCGGGCTGTGGTTTGAGCAGCGCTGCCATGTCTTTGAGCGCGATCGAATCCGCGCCCATGTCCAGCAAACGCCCTGCTAGATCAATGTAGCCCTGCACGTCGTGTAGCGGGGACACGGTGTAGCAGATGGTGCCCTGCGCGTGCTTGCCCACTTTTTTCACAGCTTGCATGGCGTGCTCGAGGTTGCGGGGGTCGTTGAGCGCGTCGAAAACCCTGAAGACGTCCATGCCGTTTTCAGCGGATTTTTCAACAAACTTATCGACGACGCCGTCCTCGTAGTGACGGTATCCCAGAAGATTCTGGCCACGAAGCAGCATCTGAAGGCGTGAGTTGGGCATGAGCTTGCGGAATGTGCGCAGTCTCTCCCACGGGTCTTCGTTCAGGAAGCGAATGCAGGCGTCGAAGGTTGCCCCGCCCCAGCATTCCACGCTCCAGTACCCGGCTTTGTCTATATCCTCACAGGCATCGACCATGTCTTCGAGGGCCATGCGTGTTGCCATGAGGCTCTGGTGAGCATCACGCAGAGCCAGTTCGGTCACTCCAATTTTTCGCGTGGTCATGGCCACTACGTTAAGCCGATTTGTTGGCTGTTGCACCACAGCTCACCGTCGTGACTTACCGCACTCTTGGACTTGAACAGTGATTAACCCAACTTGGAGGGGGGCGTCGCGTCCTTTCTTGCCATAAATATTCAGGTTTGCGACGGTGCGTTGCTGTTTTTATGCGACGACGGTACCCCGTTCCGGGGGCCTTACGCGCAAGAAACAGGCATTGTGCTTATCTTCGATCACGTTCAGGAGCAATTGATCACATTTCGGCATATACCCACGCACTTTTCTGCGTGCCGGGTTCCTCCGCGGTGGATTCGCGAATCTGATTCGGGGGACATGCGGGGAACATGCGGTGGATTAGTACAGAGCGCACGCGGTTTTACTAGGGTATGGCTATGCCATCTTTGTCGTCGATGTGGTCGCACGCCAGTGATTTGACGTCGTTGCGCAAGTTGTCTTCCCGTACACCGCGGGAAAAGCGGATCGATAACACATTCTTCCTGCTGGCGGGTTTGGCCAGCATCTGGTTAGCGGGGGAATACTTCAAACTTAGTTTTGTTTTAGATTTTCGTTTGTTGTTGATCATTCCTGCGTGGGGTGTGATTGCTTATCTCACTCTCCCGCGGCTTCATCGAATTTTGACGCGAATTTACGTCCCCAATTACTTCATCGGACGCACTCGGACTTCGGATGGGCTTTTGGGTGATCCGGTGAATATCGCGTTCGACGGCACTGCCGAGCAGCTCCACCGCTCGATGACCGAAGCAGGTTGGACGTTGGCAGATCCGGTGACGTTTCGGTCGTCGGCAAAGATTGTTTGGAGTTCGATTACTCGGGCGTCCTATCCCGCGGCGCCGGTAAGTCCGCTGATCCTCTTCGATCGCGAGCAAGACCTCGCCTACCAGCAGGAAGTGGATGGTTCTCCTTCCCGACGCCACCACATTCGGCTCTGGCGATGTCCCAAGGATTGGCCACTTCCGGGTGGTCACCGCGTGGACTGGGTGGGGTCCGCCAGTTATGACACGGCCGTCGGCGTTAGTTTTTTCACCTTACAAGTAACCCATCGCATTGCTGCCGATATTGATAGGGAACGCGATCACGTCGTCTCGACGGTTCGTTCTTATGTCCCCGAGAGTTCGGTATCCATGATTGAGGATTTCTCGACGGGCTATCACCATGTCAATGGCGGCGGCGACAAAATACACACTGACGGGGATCTTCCGATTGTCGACGTCAGTCGGGTCGGGTTGCGCTCTGGTTCAGCTGACCACGACGGTGCTAGTGCGGATGAAACGCCCGAGGAACTGCCCGACGACATCGAGGCAGCCACCGCTGAGAGCGACGCCCCGTCGGAAATCACCGAGAACGACGCCGAAGCGGAAAACACCGCCGAGGAAAGCAGCGATGCTGAGCCTCTCACCGCACGTGGCTCGGACAATGTTGACTCGACAATCAACGGAACCCGCTATACAGGCCGGGCGTCTACGCACTATGGCAACGATATTTCCGATGAGGAACGCGCTGCCCGGCGTCCGAAGAATGCACAACGCACTCCACGCCCACCGAACCTGATGCTGTCCATGGGGATGCTGTTCCTCGTCGTCGCGTGGCAAAGCGTCGTCCTGCTATACAAAGCGGATCAGCACCGTTTTATCCCCGGCACCTTGCAGGACATGGGTTTCAGCCACCACACCGCCTACGTTGCAACGCAGTGGTACGTCGGCTTACTAACGTTGGGCACCCTGATTCTGGTTCTGCTCACGCTCGGCGGATTCACTCACGCGCGCGATGCTCTGATGCTGTTCCTCACCATCGCCATCGTGATTTCGATCCTTGATCGCAATGGGATGCGCATGATCGCCGCTGGTCACAACAACTTGCTGCTCACAACGGCGACTATTATTGCCCTGCTAGCACTGTCTTCCGACGACGTTCGCAACTGGATACGTGGCCATGAACCCGCCGTCGTGTGGGGACCGGTGAGAAAAATTCATCTGCCGATTGATGATCATTCGCGGTAATTGCGAACACGATTGACGACGGTTATGGCGTCGGTTATGGCATCGCGGGGCTTCTCAAGCGTCGTCATATCGCCGCTCTACCGGCACCGTGTCAGTGGTTTCACCAGCATTACCGTATTATGGTGACGCTAAAGCTGTTATGTCGGAGTCCACGACATCGTGTAACAGGGCCACATACCGCCGATGTATGCGCTGCCCTTAACCTTGCATGGCAGACAACACCATCGTTCGTGCGCTGCCACGCGGAGTCAGAAAGGTTGATATGCCGAAGTCAAAGGTAACTGAGTCCTCAGAGTCGAGGCCCGCGTCGTCATCGACGTCCACCCGTACCCCGGTCAAGCTCAACAATGCGTCCACCCCGCTGTGGTACCGCATCATCATGTTCGGCTTCATCATTGCTGGGCTTCTATGGCTGGTGGTCAACTACATCGCTGGGCCGCAAATCCCGTTCATGCAGGACCTCAATGCATGGAACTACGCCATCGGTTTCGGGCTCTTCGTCGTCGGACTCTTAATGACTATGGGATGGAAATAGGCACATCTGTCTGACGCGCTCTAACGGGCTTATCGCAACATTCTCGACGACGCCGGATCGACGGGTGCCAGGCCGCGGAGAGTCCACATTTCTTTGTCACCGCTGTGCCGACGGTGGAATCGCATCTGCCACTCGGGGGGTATATCGCAGCGCCAAAAGGCGTCGGGCGGGGCATCCAGAGCATGCACGAGTAGTGCGCGGCCCAGCGATTGGTCGCTGACCGTGACGTATTCCCCTGGTTCTAGATCGTCAGCCCACTTCGCCACGCGGTCGATATAGGTGCGTAGCGATTCCCCACGATGCCCGTCATAGTCCGGGTTCTTCCTCCACTGCGCAACCTTCATTGGCGACACAAGAGGCAAAGGCTTTCCCGCCCACTCCCCCACATCCCACGGGCCCGGGTTGCCGACGAAAACGCGCAAGCGGGTGGATTTGGCCGCTTCTTCCGTGCCCGGACCCGCGTCGTTAATATCACTGAATTCCTCGTAACGACGCAGCTCGTGCCGGTAATCTGCCCACCGGACTGTGTCTTCTGACGACGCGAACCGCGGCAGACGTGCGCTCGCGAGGGGTGCCGAGACAACGATAAGCCTCACCACGCCGATGGTCGTGCGGCTCTGCCGATGAAAACGCCTCATGCTGAAATTATCCCACTGAGAGCGCCCTACTACGAGGTGACCTTTCCATTAACACAACGCATTCCCTCTTGGCACATTGTGGCTGTGCGATCACTGCGTGCTCTCTACGACCGTGGTGCCGGGCTGGTGGCCCCTGGCGGTTCAGCGAGACTCCTTCACCTCAAGAACGGAAAGTGATCTCCGGCGTACCGCATGCTAGGAGCATGTTAGCGAGCTGATTAATGGGGCATGTGAAGGCGTATGGGCACACATGCCCTGTTTCCATTGCTGTTCAATCCCACTTCTCATGGCCGGCAATGGGGCGTTCGAATTTGCTATGGTTACTTTCGGCCTTGACGTGATGTCAAGCCCCCTTTCGTTGCTGCGCGGCTGTCCCGCGTGAAGCACGTGGGGCCTCCTATCAGCGATGAAGGGGACCTCCAATTTAACGGAAGGAGGTGATGGTGTGGATAGGAAGCCTATTCCCAGAGGCCGTAAAGGCTGGCTGAAAGGCATAAGCAAAGCCAGGGCCGTGATCGTACGGATCCTCGCCCTGGCTTTGAAATATGGGCCTTTGGCTGGCCACTTAGCAGCTTTACTCGATCTGATCGAGAAGCTCTGCTAAGAGGGGTTTGCCCCGAGTAGGTCATCGTGTAAGGGCACGGTGGCCTACTTTTTTGAACCACCACGAAACCGTGGTGCTACTTCTCACAATAAAGTCTTCATTGTTGGTCTGCAAGCTATGTTGGCACCTAAATAGCTGTGTATCAGCCGGTATCGGTACAGACAGGCCACATATCCCGTGATCCCACGGATATCTTCCGGCACACACGATATGTCTACCAATATGACAACGCGTAGCTACGCCTTAAATTACATAGCTACGCGGAACGGTTACGGGATCTAATTTTAGGCCGCGACTTTTTCTTTCTCAGCCTGAACAGCGGCTTTATGAATGGCCTTCTTGGACACCAACGCGGTGCCAAATCCGATCACGCCCCAGAGGATACACTGGGCCATGAATGAGTAGACACGGAAATAGTAAAGATCATCTGCAGGGAACCCTGGGTACACGATCTTCCCATCCGGGTCTGTCAGTGGACGAGGCGTCTCAGAATTGTGTCGGCCGAACTCGTCGATGTTGGCATGCAAATGCCCCAACGACGGCAGCAACCGGCTAAACGCGTACATGATGACCGCGAAAACAACGGCTGAAATCAGGAAAGCAACCCATGAATCCATGCGCGCGGACAAAACCTTGTGCAGAAAAACAACCCCGACCATCACGATTACCGACGCGATAATCATCGTGAGGAAGAGCCATGTGCGCTGCTTAATTGTGTCCGGGTTACCGACGGCGGGCGGATTCGACGGGTACTTCAAGCAGGGAACGATGTACAGGCAGGCAAACATGGCGGCTGCAACACCAATAGCAGCGGCTCGAATGTTGGTTGGCTTTGCGTACCGAAGATACAGGCTGAACACCACCGCGTACAGCAGGCCCAGGGCAAGCCCCATAAGGACCATACCGGTACCGATACCCACGGTCGATTGAATTGTGCGGCTGAACAGTTCGGTTTCATCGCCACCAGTGGCAATACCAGCGGCTTTATCGAGGGCGTCTTGGGCCTCGTCACGCCCTTCCTCGTAATCGATTGCCCGGCTGATGATGGGCTCTGCCCACAGCTTGGCGAAGATGAAGGACAAAAGCCCAGCAAGTAAACCGAAGCCCCCGCAACGTAGAACGAATTGGCGTTCCATTTTTTAACTCCAAATATGGGCGTCTACCAGGAAAGCCCTGGCGACGACGCGAAGATTAGTGGCAGGGGAATCCCAAGAAGTGCCGGGAATCGTGTACCCACTCGTGGATATGCATGTCGTTACCGAAGACGCTGGTCGCACCCTGGTCAATACCAACGAAGTAGTACACCAACAGGCCAATGACCAGTGCAGAGAACAGCCACACAAATGACGAAGGAACATCGATCGCTTCTGCGAGCGCGCGTGCCGACGTCCGAGATGATGCTGGCTGAGCGGCATGAAGTGATGAATCGGTCATAACAAATACTTCCTCTTCTGGAAAATAAACAGTGCGTATTCCTACGCGAGTGTAGACCTCAATTATGAAAGTGAAGAAACGCCCTGGCATACGAGACCACGCGCCTGCCTGGGCGTTTCGTTATGGAGTAACAACACTAGAAGAAAAGAATTTTCCTAGTTTGAGAATTTGTGATGGGCGTGAGTTAAACTCCGCCTACTTTCACAAGAGAAAAGAATATAGTTTAGCCAACAGCAGCAACTCCTTTTGATATGACGCGTAACAAAGAAAGTAAATACAAAACGCGAGTATCTGGCTGCTTCGTTAAACACGATCCCAACCTGGGGTTTTCACCCCAGCAGATCCAATAATCGGGCTGTCCCTTCCTGGAACGACCAGGTTGACCAGGCGTACTGCCCAACCGCTAACGAAGTCACAGTGGCGCGACCGCCCCGGATTCTCACCGGGTTCCTCATCGTCTTGTACACACCAACTGTAGACCCCATCCCCGCCTTTTGGTAGCCCAGATGCCGATTTTCGTCGGGAAATACACCCAATCCGAGAATTTATACCCCCAGCGCGGAATCAACCTGTGCGATGTAAACCACCATCGCTCCACAACCGACCACGAACACAGCGACCGACGCTGACAGTCGCGCGATAAGCCTTCGCTGCGATCCACCGGCCCCCATCATGGCGCCTCCAGCACCACCGAGCAATGAGGTGCCACTCGACATCGAGCCAACACCGTGCGCCATACCCGCGGTGCCTAGACCAGCAGCGACGAACCGTCCCACACGTCGGCCCGGCCCGCGAACACCGGTCACAATCTGTGCTCCGTAGATCGCGATGGCCATCAGGGCACCCGTCAGCAATCCCCCAATATGCCCCCACAAGGAGATGCCCGGCGTAATTAACGAATACCCCAAGTTCACCACAATGAGGACGATAAGCGCCCTCATCTGCGGTTTATTGTTCAGATACATGCCCGCGGCAACAGCCATCAGGCCATAGATCACTCCGGATGCCCCCACGGTCAGGGACAGGGGGTCGCGCCATTGAATCATGGCGGCCGAACCGTAGCTTGTGCCCGCAAAAATGATCGCCATCGCCAGCGAACCATAGGTGCGCTCGATGCCGACCCCGAACACCCACAACATCACCCCATTGAACAGGAGATGCGTCAAGCCGGAGTGGAGAAAACTGAAAGTCAGCCCACGGAGGAGAGCTTCGTTATCGGGCGTCAGCGCGGGTAGATACAGCCACCAGGACGCCGCCAAGGACGATTCATGCGTGTTGCCGTCCAGGGACCCGGATTGCACAACGGTCACCAGGTACACGACGATGCAGGCAATCAGCGCGCCCGAGGTCACAGGGGTTTGGCGAATCGTCCGTGTCAGCACGTCATCACACGTTACACGTACCAACGCAGTACACGTACCGGAACGCTATAGGCACTGACACGGGCGCCACGTTACTCGTCGTCAATCGTCGGTACTAGATAGATTACCGACGACACAAACTAGTTCTCGACGATCTCCACGGAATCAATCACGATGTCGTCCAGCGGACGGTCGAAGCGATCGGTCTTTGTTTCCGCGATCGTGTCGACGACCTTCTGAGAATCCGCATCGGTGACCTCACCAAAAATGGTGTGGTGGTTGTTCAGGTGCGGGGTCGGGGCGACGGTGATGAAGAACTGGGAACCGTTGGTACCCGGGCCGGCGTTCGCCATGGCCAACAGGTACGGGCGGTCAAACTGCAGTTCAGGGTGGAATTCGTCGCCAAAGCGGTAACCGGGGCCACCACGGCCTGTTCCCGTCGGATCCCCACCCTGGATCATGAAACCGTCGATGACGCGGTGGAAAATTGCGCCATCGTAGAACGGGCCCTCTTCTCCACCCGAAGCATTGCGCTCCGAGTAATCCTTCGTGCCCTTAGCCAACCCGACAAAATTATCGACGGTCTGGGGAGCATGATTACCGAAGAGGTCGATAGAAATATCGCCACGATTAGTGTGCAAAATCGCGGTTGCTGTCTTCTGCGTACTCACGACACTCATTGTACGTAGTTACTAGACGAACCGCCCCCTCACCCCACTACAGTAGTAAAAGACACGTTATAAAGATCCGCCTCTGACCACGAAACCGGTAAGGAACCACTGAGGAAGAACCATGAACTCGTCGGACACAACCATGTTTTTGCGCGCGGCACGCAACCTCTCCGATGCCCGCAAACAGCGAAAAGACAATAAGGAAGCTCGCGACTTCGACCCCGTCGAGCGCCTTGTTGAATACGCAAAAGCGAAGGAATCCAACCCCGGGAAACCGCGTGGTCAGGGCGATAACGGTAAGATAGATCAGAACGCCAACGATTCGTCCTCTGATAATTCCTCCGAGGCTAAGGGGAAGAAGGACAAGAAAGCGGCTAAGAAAGCTAAAAAGCAGGAGAAGAAGAAGGACAAGAAATCGTCCTCCCAAAGCTCATCCAAGGAGAACTCGGCCATGTCAAAGAAGAAGTCCACTCTGGAGCAGCTGCGCGCTTCAGCAAATCCCACTGCCGTGGCTGTCGTTGATCGCATCCGCGAAGAGAGCGAACGCGCTTATGACCTTGCATCCGACAAAGCGGATAAAGCTGGCAAGAAGTTAAATAAGGCCCGCGCCAAGGCAGAAAAGAAGGCTAAGAAAGTTCAGAAGAAGGCGGATAAGAAGGCCTCCAAGGCTCGGAAGCAGAACGCGAAGAAGGCCGATGCTCTCCAGAAACGCGCTGAGGCTTTCCAGAAGAAGGCCGCAGAGTTCGCAGACAAGGCCACCGATAAGGCCGCAGAGTTCGCGGACAAAGCTTCAGACAAAGCGAGCGAGTTCGCCGGAAAAGCCCAGGACACCGCATCCGACGTTCGGGGCAAAGCTGCGGAGACCGCCAGCAATGTTGCAGCCGCTGCGTCGAACAACCTGCCTGATTCTGTCAGCGATCGCCTGCCCGATTCCGTGACCGATTCACTGGATCAAGCGGCTGGGAAGAAGACGAAGCGCAGCAAGAAGCCTTTATTTATCGTCCTGTTCGTTGCGCTCGTTGCCGGTGGCTGGGCAACGTACAAGTCTCGTTCCTCCAAGAACGTATCGACGGAACCGCCGAAGAACAACGACGAGCCCCACTTGGTGTACAAGACGGAAACCCCGACGTCGAACTCCTCTGCCGACAGCAAAGAGGACAAGGTAGAGGATGCCAAGGAGAAGGCAGCCGACGCTCAGGCCGCGGCGGCTGAAAAGGCCGACCAGGCCAAGGAGAAGACCGACGAGGTTAAGAAAGCTGCCCAGAGCAAGGCTGAGGAGCTGAAGGACGCCGCCAAGGACAAGGCGGAAGACCTCAAGGCTGCTGCTTCCGACGTTGCCGATCGGGCTGCGGATAAGGCAGAGCAGGCTAAAGCTGATGCTAAGGACGCCGCTTCCCGCGCCGACGACAAGGCGGACGAGGTTAAGAAAGCTGCCCAGAGCAAGGCTGAAGACCTGAAGAAGGAAGCTAAGGACGTCAAGGCTCAGGCGGAGAAGAAGGCGAAGGACGCTAAGAAGTCTGACGGCAAGAAGTCCGCTCCCAAGAACAGTGCGCCGAAGAACAGCGCTCCTCAGGCGCCGAGTGCCAAGGCTAAAGCTGGCAAGGGTTCTGGCAAGGGCAATGCGACCAAGAACAACGGTGCTCAGAAGCCCGGCGCATCGAAGAACAACGGTGGCAAGAAGGGCAACAATGGTAAGAGCAACTCCGCGAATGGAGCCGGCCGCCACGCCCTCAAGGACGACAAGAAATAGGGCTATCTTCACGGTCGGGTCCAACCCCCGATCCAATGCCCGGTCTAACCCCCGATCCACCGTCTAGGAAGCTTTCCTAGGTGGTCGGGTTCCCGCCATATCGCTCCGGCGTATGGCGGGTTTTTGGGTTATACGACAAAAGGCGGCGCGGCACACAACCACCCGCCATTGTTTCCCCCGAGCTTCACTTAGTGTTCATATTTACGTCAGTGGGACGTTAAAGAAGCTTGGTACACCATACGTATGGCACAAGCACCTACTCTCCCCACTCACCAGGCCGATGACAGCCAGGCCTGGGCATCAGAATCGCAGCCGGATGCGGCTCGCACCACTCCCCCGCCGGCCCAAAATCCGGGCACGACCCCACGTCGTCAACACGACGGAGGCGGCGTCAATACCACGGCGGTCACCGCGTTACTCGGCGTGGCCACCGTCTTGCTGATTATCTTCACCTTCACTGACAAGCAGGTCAGCGATGCTGTCATCAATCATGACAGTGTGTTCGGCACACTGTTCCAGTCCTATGGCGAGTTCCCTCCGGCGGTGCTGACTGCGCTGGCTATGCAGGTCCTCGCGGGATGCCTCCTCCGTTCCTCTCTTCCGGGGATCGCACGGGGGCTAGGCAGCATCCTGCTCACATGGGCGAGTTTCCTGTCGGTTCTTGGCTGGTCAGAGCAGGCCGAGTCCTATCGTCGGTCGTGGAGCGCGAACCTTGCAGCTGGCACCCCGATCGGCGTCGCCAATAATGATGATTCGGGCACGATGACCTGGTCGCAGTTCGCCCCCGCCATGTTTATGGATATTGTCCTGCTGATCATCATTTCGATGGTGGCGTGGCTGCTGGTTCGGAATTTGTCCACTGAGACGTTGCGCCTGATCGCCATTTCGGCTGTCATTATGCTCGCGATTGTGTGGGCTGGGCACGGGGTGAACGACGGGATGAAGAGCCTGTGGGGTCGGTTCCGCCCCTATGAGGTTGATGCTGGAAAAGGCCCCTATCAGCCGTGGTATCACATCAATTTGCCTAATGGGCATCGCTCGTTCCCGTCGGGCCACACTCAAGAGGGCATCACTCTTGCAGCCCTGGCTATCGTGTTGCGCCCGCTCGGTGGCAAAGCCTGGCGGATTGCGCTGTGGGTCGGAACGGTGTGGGGAATTCTCATGGCGGCCAGCCGCGTGATCATCGGTGCCCACTGGGCTACTGACACGGTCGCCAGTTTCATCCTGACTTACGGCCTCATTTTGATCGGCTTGTGGTTGACGACGTGGGTCGCCCGCCGCGTGAATTCCACCACCATTACTAACGACGCTGGTACGCCGGTTCGCACTTCTTAACGACGCTGGTAAATCCGCGAGTGGTCTTTCACGCCGGCGAAACGGAATGGCGCATCGGTGACCTCCGGTGTGTCGTAATCCGTAATGTCGGCGACGCGCGTTCCGGGATGAAGATCGCGGTAGGCGTCGTAGGTGAGCGGCTCGCGTGAATCCAGCGCTTTCTTGTGCTCATCGGCGTGGAGCAGCTTTTGGTATCCGTCGACAATGGTGCCGGTGAAGAATTCGGCAACCGCACCGGACCCGTAGGACAGGATGCCGACGCGTTTTCCGACGAGGTTGTCGGATTCGGTCTCGAGCAGCGACATTAATGCCAGGAAGACGGATGCCGTGTAGGAGTTACCAATCATGCGGTTGTAGTGCATGGTGGTCTCGAGCTCGGCGGCGGTTTCGGCTTTATCCGCGGACAGCCCCACGTGTTCGCGCAACGCCATGTGCGCTTTTACCGCCATCTTCGTGAATGGCTGGTGGTAGCAGAAGCGGTCAATCGCGGCGAAGTCCGCCCCTCCGTGATCGATGAAGTCGTCGTAAGCTCCGCGAACGGCGTTGAGGTAGGCGTCGATGGAGAGCTTGCCGTCGACCAGGGCCGTGTGCCGGTCGTTGGGCCGCCAAAAGTCCTGCACATCGTAGGTGTAGACGCCGGATGCCGGCTCGACGGCCAGGATGCCGGGGTTGGCTTGGACCAGGAACGCAGCCGCTGCAGCGCCTTGAGTTGGCTCACCGCCCGAGTTGAGGTCGTAGCGCGCAACGTCGGAGGCAACAACCAGCACTTTTTCCTGTGGGTTGCGGGCGACGATACCCAGCGCGACCTGCAGCGCGCCGACCCCCGAGTAGCACGCCTGTTTCATTTCGATGGTCCGCACCCGGGAGGGCAAGCCGAGGAGCCCGTGAACGTACACCCCGGCGGATTTGGACTGGTCAACGCCAGATTCGGTGGCGAAGAGAAGAGTACGGATTCCGTCGGTTCCATTGCGGTCGATGATCCGCTTGGCGGCGGTGGCTGCCATCGTGACGATGTCTTCGTCGGCAGCGGGCTGGCTCATGACTTCTTGGCCGATGCCTTTGTGGAACTTGCCCACGTCGATCCCGTGTTTGGCGGCTAGGGTTTCGAGGGCGAAGCTGTGGTGTCCCGTGGCGAAGGTGATGTCATGGATGCCAATGGGGTTCACAGCTGTGTTCACGGGTGCGTTCACTCGCCTTTCCTTTCAATTTTCACGTGGGCGGCCATCAGTTCGCCCGGATTCGTTTGTGCGGCCAGCAGTGATAGTTCGCCGCAGAAAACAGATGCCGCACACAGTACTGCAAGTCGGCGTGCGTTATCCCCCGCTGGGCGGTCTTCACGGCATCCGAGGCGTCGCAAGTTTTCTTCGACAACCTCCAAGCCCTGGCCTTTGCCGTTCCCTACTGTACCCACAATGAGGTTGGGGAGGTTGCATGAGAAGTAGAGGTCTCCGTCACGCACTTCGGCATGGGTGATGCCCTGCGATCCCTCGACGATGTTGGCCGCGTCTTGCCCAGTTGCCAGGTAAAAGCCCAGCAGCATATTGGCATAGTGCGCGTTCGCGGTGCGCAACCCGCCAGCCAACGTGGTGCCGACCAGGTTCTTCCGGACGTTGAGGTCCGCGATCTGTTCCGGCGTCGTTTTGAGTCGTTCTTCGACGACGTTGCGAGGGATGAGCATTTCAGTGACGACGTTCTTACCGCGGCCCAGGATGCCGTTAACTGCGGTGGCTTTCTTGTCGGAGCAATAGTTGCCGGAGATCGATCCGTAGCGCAGTTCCGGGTACTGCTGGAGGATCCACGGCATGAGGTTGTCGGAGGCGAGGGTGACCATGTTGTGGCCGGAGGCGTCGCCGGTGGTGAATTCGAATCGGACGAAGAGGAGGTTTCCGGCGTATTGGACGTGCAGGTCAATGAGCTTGGCAAAACGAGATGCATGAGCGACGACGGCCTGCAGCTCATCGCGACGACGGTCGAGTTCGGTGGCCACACGAAGGGCGACTCCGGCGTTGGGGGCTTCGAAGTACACGGATCGTGTCATTCGCTCGTCGACGAGTGTGGCGCGGATTCCGCCTTCGACGTAGCGCGATACTTTTGCCCCGCGGCCGACGGATGGCCAGAGTGGCGTTTCGTAGGTCGCCATCGGGATGGAGACAGCTTCGTAGCTGGCGCCGGATTCCTGGTTTTGTGTGCCGTCCTCGGCGTTCCATCCCGCGGTCTCTCCCGACACAACGTTGCCTGAGATGTGGACGGGGCCGATCCATGACATGGGGATAGGCGCATATAAATTGTCGCTCATTACGTTTCCTTTTCTTATGTTCCTTATGTGGGTTTTTATTCGGACTTTATTCGGGCGCTTTATCTGAGCCCTTATTCATGAATTGTTTTTAAGTTGTTGTCCGCGAGGGAGCATGGCTAAAACGTACGTGCCGATCATTCGTTTTATCGACGACGGTTGGCGACGGCGGTGAGATCAATCCCACGCGCGCGAGCCGACTCTGCCAGGGGCCCAGTGATGAGGGCATCGGTGTTGTGCAAGTCACTCGTGCTGGTTGCGCCGACCATTTCGTAAAGCGCCTGAAGGTGCTCCGCCCACCGGTTGATCTGGCTGGTCAGGGCGTCGACGGCGGCGTCGATTCCTTGGGTGCGTTCCTGTGGCGAGCGGGTGGCGTCCCCGACGCCGGTGCTCAACGCGGTGTGGAGAAATGTTCCGGCGACTCCCATGGCGTCGGCGCCGAGGGCGAGGCCTCGTAGGACGTCGTAGGGTTGCCGAACTCCGCCTGAAGCGAAGAGCGTGGGCAACGTGTCGGGGTCCGCGGTGGTCGCGTCGAGCAGGGAGAATGCGGCGGATTGTCCGAACCCGGTGAGGTAGGAGAAATCCCGGTCGGATCGTCGGTCGTTTTCGATTCGCGCGAAGTTGGTTCCTCCGCGGCCAGAGACGTCGGCGATGGATACGCCCAGGTCATGAAGCTGCTGAAGTGTGTTCCGGGTCATACCGAAGCCGACTTCTTTAACGATGACCGGCGTGTGGGTGGCCTCGAGCGCGTTAACGATGGCTTCGATGTTGCGGGGCCAGGAGGCGTACCCGCGCGAGCCTTCCGGCATGACGGTTTCTTGCACGGCGTTGACGTGAATTTGGAGGGCGTCGGCCTGGAGGGCGTCGACGACTCGGGCAGCGTCGTCGGGTGTGGCGTCGGCGCTGAGGTTCGCCCACACGGTGCCGTGGGGATTGCGGTCGCGGAGGATGCGGAACGTGGGGAGGGTGTCGGGTTCGCGCAGGTAGATGGACATGGAGCCGGTGGCGACGGCAATTCCGGTGCGTGCCGCGGTTTCGGCGAGGACGCGGTTGACTCCTGCGGTGAGTTCGGATCCTCCGGTCATGCCGTTGATGTAGAACGGCAGCCCCCAATGCAGCGGCTGTGCTGTGTGCGCGCCGGTGCTCGCGTTTGTAACAGCGTTCGTATTTCCCCCGGCGCTACGATCCGTCGGGATGGTGGTGGAAATATCGGCTTGACCTGGGTCTATTCCGGCCAGCGAGTGATGGAGGATGCGGACGTCGTCCCACGCGCAATAGGTCGAGTTACTCCCGGCAGGGCGGGGTGAGGGTGCGGAGGAAGCGTTGTCGGGAGCTGGGGTTGTGGCGTCGGTGGGCTGTGGAGGTTCGCCGTGAGCCTCGCGTTGTTGCCTGGCGGCTAGGGCCAGGTGGTCGTCTTTCCGGCTGCCACTCATTTCCCATCTCCTTCCGTTGGTGTGTCATCTGGGGCGGTGTCCGCTCCCGTGGGCGAAACATGCAAGTTCAGAGGGCGGATTCCTGCCGCCGTCCAGCGCTCGTGGAGCGCGTGTGCGTCGACGCCCGGCACAGTGAGCGCGATTCCACAGTCGCCTCCTCCTGCTCCTGACGATTTCGCCCACCACCCTTCGTCGAGCGCAGTGGTGATGAGGGTCCGCAGCGCAGGGGTTTCGATGGCCACCCCTCGTTGCGTTGCGATCTCTCCCAAGACCTGCCGGGCTTGTGCAACGGCGTTCCCGGTTGCCGACGTTGCCCTGCCGTCTGAATTGACGTCGCCCGAAGCAGGTTCGCCCGAGCCAGCCTCACACCCACCATTTTCGCCGGTCAGCGCTTCAACAAGACTGCCGACGGCTGCGTCGCTTCGCTGGAGAAGATCGTCGGGTAGCGCGGTTTTCTTGACGACGTGCCCGACGAGTTCGGTGGTGTCGGCGGGGGTCCCTGTCCAGCCGACGCTGAGTTGGATTCCCGGCGCAGCGGGCGTGATGCGGCGGAGTGATAAGCCTGGCCACTCCCCTGTCAGCAGGTCGCTGATCGTTGTCGTGCGGGAACCAGAACCCCAGGCGCGGTCTTCCAGCCATGCTCGGTCCGGCGAGTGGTATTCGACCCATCCGCCGAGTGCGCTGGCGGCAACGTCGCCTCCCGATGTTTTTGTCGTAACCCGCACTGTTGCAATGGCCGCGAGTCGGTAGATCTGCTCGGGCGTGGGCTGTAGCCCGTGGTGGCGGGCCGCGGCAGCAACGGTCGCGACGGTGACCGCGGCCGACGATCCGAGCCCGAATTTCGCGCCACTCGTGGCGTCATCGAGGTGGCTCGAGATGTCGATATCGTATCCGCTGGTGGGAAGGTGTTTTTCTGCTCGCCAGCGTTCGACGGTGAGGACCGCGGCCGCTACATATTTGTGGAATCCGGTCTCGTCGGTGTGGAACCGAGCGGCCGCCATCGGGTCAAAGCTAGCTTCCCACCGGACCGGTGCTTCGTCGGGTTTGGTGGGGTCGCTCGCGTCGGATCGTAGTGTTCCGGCATCGGTGCCGGTGGGCGTGAGCGTGACGTGCACATACCTGTCAACGGCGATGAGTAACGCGGCGTGCCCGGGGTGCACGACGGCGTATTCTCCGGCGATGTACAGCTTTCCGGGTGCCGAGGCGTGGACGGAGGTCTGTGTCACGGCTGTTACTCCTGACGGTTCGCTGCGTCGGAAGCCTGGGCGGAGTCCTCTTCATGTGCCCTGATCTGCTCATTTCCGCTGGTCTCCTCGACGGGCGTCAGGTAAGCGCCCGACCCGGCGCGGGCAGGAATGAGCTCGAGATCGGGGAACCGTTCGCGGAGGGCTGCGTGGGTTGCGTCGAGGTCCTTAGCTTGGCAGAGCGCAACGACATTCGGCCCGGCGTCCGCGGTGCCGTACACCTCTAACCCGTCGTTCCGCAGCTGCGCGATCGTGTCGAAAATGGCGACGGACGTCGGCGCTAGGTAGCGGACGGGTGGCCGGTTGCCGTTAATCGCCGCGTGCATGCGCAGTGCGTTGGATTCTGTTATTTCGCCGACGCGTGTGTAGTCGCCCTCGGCCAGTGCTTGTTGCATGTCGACGAGGTCGCGCTGCGTGCTGCTCACCCACCCGTCGAAGAAGGGCGACGTCCGGATAGTATCGGCCATGGCGACGCGGGACGAGACGGCTTTTTGCGCGCCCGAGACGACGCAGATGACCATGGCGAGGTCGGGGCCGGGAACGCTTTCCGCGTACGAGGTGAGATCAGCGTTCTCGTCATCGCCGTCGCCGGGGTGCCAGATGACGAGGTTGCCCAGAATGGATCGTGTGGCGGACCCGGAGCCTCGGCGGGCTAGCCGCGAGAGCGAACGCGGGTCGCCGGGAAGTCCGTAGGCTTTCGATGCAGCGGTGGCGAGGGCGGCGAATCCTGATGCCGAGGATGCTAACCCTGCGCCGGTGGGTACGGAGTTGACGGAGTTGATCCGTGCGTACATGTGTGCAAGTTCGGGGTTCTGTTCCGCGCTGAGCTTGCGCACCAAGTCAAGAAACGCCCTAACCCTATGCGTCGGCGTCCCCGGCGCTGGCTCACCGTTGAGCGTGAAAATATCGCTGGTCAGACTCGGATCTGGGTTGACGACGGTATCCGTAGGATAGATATCGAGCGTCAGTGACAAACTACCGGTCGCGGGCAGAACTAAGTCAGCGTTGCGCTTACCCCAGTATTTGACCAGAGCGATGTTGGGGTGGGCGGTGGCTCGCGCGGTGCGAGGCGTGATCGGTCCGATATCGCCCATGCTGGGGTGTGTGGCGGTCACCGTTGAAACTCCGAGGGGTGCATGAGCCATGTGCGACGTGCGCCCGCAGCGCGGAGTGCGTCGGACAGCGCGATCGCGTGGTTTTCGTCTTTAGATAGCGCGATGATGCAACCACCCCGGCCGCCACCGGTAAGTTTCGCACCGAGCGCCCCCGCATTCCGCGCGGCCGAGATAAGGTTTTCGAGCTCTGGGCTGGATACGCCGAGGTCAGCGAGGTGTTCATGGACGGCGTTCATCCGCTCACCCAGGGAGGCCCGGTCGTCGAGAGCAAGATCAATCCGCGCTTCGACAGTGTGATGACGAATGGCGTCGACATTTCTGGTGAAACGCTTCTTGTGGGTGCGCCGTAGTTCGTCGACACCCCGGACGGCCGAGAGCGTATCGCCTGGTTGTCCGGTATCGGCGACGACGAGCGGCGATCCGAGACTGACGGTGATGGGTTCGCTGCGTCCGCCCTGGAACAGCACCGGGTGGGTGTTCAGCACGGTGTGGGCGTCGAGACCGCTGGCGCTGCCATGAGCAACGCGCTCCCCGATCTGCACAAGTTCATAACGACTGTGGTAATCAACGTCTTTACCACTGAAATCAATGATGGAATCCACCATCGCTGCCGACGCCGCTGCGCTGGAGCCGAGTCCACGTGCCGGCGGGACGTTGCCTCGGCACGAAATGTGCATCCCCGACTGCGGGTATTCAAGCAGGTCCAGGCAGGCTTTAATCGTGGCGCCGACTGGAGACAGGAACGTCGGGGCGTCGGCAAGAGGACCGTCGTAATTGTTGGCGGTCAGCCACAACTCCCCATCACACGGCTCAGCCGTAGCCCGCAGAGTCAAGCACTGCATCGGGAACGCGATGGCCGGCTCCCCGAAAACAACGGCGTGCTCACCAAACAAAATGATCTTGGCGTGAGCGCGGCCAAACCCCCTGGCCTCGTCCGCTAAGGCGGAGTAATGAGGCCCTTCCGCAGGTTGTTTATACCGTTGACCCTCATTCAAACGTGCATAATCGGGAGCCTCGCTGCGACGCGAGGAAGTAATAACGTCTGCGTCGGAATGTCTCAGTGGCTGCACCAGTGCTCCTATACGGAATGAATCAAACCCTGCCGTCGCTCCACCTTAACTACAGCACCCGACAAACCTCCTCAGATCCCGTCGGGCAAATCCCATTGGGCATAGACCCCATCGGGCGTGGCTCGGCCGAGTGTGGCCAACGGCAAACGCTGCTACTCTACCACGACTCAGGATAGTCCTCGTTTCTTATCGACGACGACGCTTCGGCTGGCCCAGGGCTTTTCTTGCTGGATTCAGGGGGCTAATCGAGCCCGGAGTAACGGGTTTGTCGTGTATATTTTAAACCTAACCGAAGTGTTTTTCAGTGTTTTCAAGGACGGAAAATTCGGCGAGAAACCCTCGGCGACGAAGAATAAATCTCGAAGGTCGCGACCATGTCCAAACCTCTCTTCAAGTTCCCCTTAATCGAAGCAATTATTACTGTTATCTCTTTTGTTTTCTTAGCGGGCTCTCCCGGAGCAGCTGCATTCGTTTTCGCAGCATTTGCACCGGCGATGATTTACCACTGCGTGCTCGTGCTCTTTAAAGTCCAGCACTTAGCTGTGTGGATCGCATTAGCTGGCGTCGTCACTATTGCAGGCATTATCGACTTCATTGTGGGTCCGATGGGATTTTTAGACGTCTATATCCTGCCTACCGGAATTGGGCTGTTTATTGCTTGCGCGCTGTACGCCTTCTGGCTGAAAATTGGCCGTGATGCGGCACACCAGCGCATCAGCGTCGCATAGTCATAATGTCAATCACTAGCTCAGCTAGTTTTCCGTTGGCCTTATTCAACGGCTTCAGCCGAGTAATCGCCTCACCCACGGCGTCGAGCATCTCCGCTTCACTTCGGTGAGTCGGTATTCCACCGATACGCCCTTGCCCGGCCGCAGTGATCGCCGCACATGCCCACGGATGCACGAGGTACACGCCGGACCCAGCCGCAGCGCGAAATTCGTCGATAATAATAAGGAGTTGTTCGGCGGTTAGTGGGCGAGAACCAAAACCGGCCCCAGCAGTTAGTTCATCATCCATCCCATGGGATCCGCCTACTCCCGGCGCAGTCATCTTCGAACCTTCTTAGCCCGGACCTTCTTGACGAGTTCCGCATATTCGGGAACTCGGGACCTGGCCAGTTGCCGCACTTCTTCATTGTCCACTGTCCGCGCCGCCGTCGACACGATCGCGCGCACGGCAGCTTCGTGCTTCGAAGTACCCGTCATCTCTGCCAGCAGCGTCAGGGCGCGGTCTTGGTCGTCCGTGAGCCGTAGGGTCATTGCCATACTCACTATTCAACCATTGATCCGCCGTCGAATGATACCACCGCGATACCACCGACTAGGCGACGTCCTCAATAAAACGCCTCAGCAACCCAACAGAAGCGCTCCGTCGAAAAGGTTGGTCCCGAACAACCCACCGATGCACAGCTCCCATGTCCGCCCTGTGAGGTAAGGTAGAGCGCATGAGTGATGACAGCGGAAATACCGGGGGCAATGACCTTTTCGATCGCGTCAGCCCGATCGACATCCAAGAAGAAATGCAATCGAGCTACATCGATTACGCCATGAGCGTCATCGTTGGACGTGCTCTCCCCGAGGTTCGCGACGGCATGAAACCCGTCCACCGCCGCATCATCTACGCGATGTACGACAACGGCTATCGCCCCGAGCGCAGCTACGTCAAGTCCGCCCGACCCGTCGCGGACACGATGGGCCACTTCCACCCCCACGGCGATAGCGCCATTTATGACACCTTGGTCCGCATGGCTCAGCCGTGGTCCATGCGCTACCCGCTGGTCGATGGCCAGGGTAACTTCGGCTCCCGCGGCAACGACGGCCCCGCAGCCATGCGTTATACAGAGTGCCGTCTCACACCGTTGGCCATGGAGATGGTTCGCGATATCCGCGAAAATACCGTCGACTTTGAGCCCAACTATGACGGCAAAACACTCGAGCCGACGATTCTCCCGTCGCGTGTTCCCAATTTGCTGATGAACGGCTCCGGCGGTATTGCCGTCGGTATGGCGACGAATATTCCGCCGCACAATCTCACCGAGCTGGCCCAGGCAATTTTCTGGTGCCTCGACCATTACGACGCGGACGAGGCCACCACCCTCGAGGCCGTCATGGAACGCGTAAAGGGCCCCGACTTCCCCACGGCCGGGCTCATCGTCGGTGATAAAGGTATTAAGGACGCCTACACCACCGGCCGCGGCTCCATCAAAATGCGTGGCGTGACCTCCATTGAGGAAGAGCGCGGGCGCACCATCATCGTTATCACCGAGCTTCCGTACCAGGTCAACCCCGATAACCTTGTCTCCAGCATTGCTGAGCAGGTGCGCGACGGGAAGATCGCTGGCATCTCCAAGATCGACGACGAATCCTCCGACCGCGTCGGCATGCGCATCGTCGTCACACTGAAACGCGACGCCGTGCCGCGCGTTGTGCTCAATAACCTCTACAAGCACTCTCAACTGCAGACCAGCTTCGGCGCGAACATGCTGTCCATTGTCGACGGCGTCCCCCGCACCCTCCGCCTGGACCAGCTGCTGCGTCTGTACGTCGATCACCAAATCGACGTTATCGTCCGACGCACCCAGCACCGTCTGGATGAGGCCGAAAAGCGTGCCCACATCCTGCGCGGATTGGTCAAAGCGCTGGATATGCTCGACGAGGTCATCGCGCTGATTCGTGCATCCCAGACCCCGGAGATCGCACGAACCGGACTGATGGACCTCCTGGATATCGACGAGCTCCAGGCTGACGCTATTCTGCGGATGCGGCTGCGCCAACTCGCGGCTCTGGAGCGGCAGAAGATTATCGACGAGTTGAAGGAACTCGAACTCACCATCGCCGACCTCAAGGACATCCTGGCCCGGCCGGAGCGCCAGCGGCAGATTGTGCGCGACGAGCTCGAGGAGATTGTCAACAACTACGGTGATGACCGCCGCACGCAGATCATCGCTGCTACCGGCGATGTCACCGAAGAGGACCTCATCGCGCGGGAGAATGTCGTCGCCACCATTACGTCGACCGGGTACGCCAAGCGCACGAAGGTGGATCTCTACCGCAACCAGAAGCGTGGCGGGAAGGGCGTCCGCGGGGCTGAGCTCAAGCAGGACGACGTCGTCCGACACTTCTTCGTGACCTCGACGCACGACTGGATTTTGTTCTTCACCAACTTCGGGCGCGTGTATCGCCTCAAGGCCTACGAGTTGCCCGAAGCGTCCCGGACCGCGCGCGGGCAGCACGTCGCCAACCTACTGGAGTTCCAGCCTGGTGAACACATCGCCCAGGTCATCCAGCTGCAAACCTACGAAGACGCGCCCTACCTGGTCCTGGCCACCAAGCAAGGCCGCGTGAAGAAGTCGAAGCTCACCGATTATGACTCGGCGCGGTCCGGTGGATTGATCGCCATCAACCTCAACGAGGGCGACTCGCTGATCGGCGCACAGCTCTGCTCCGCCAACGATGACCTTCTGCTTGTCTCCGAAGAGGGCCAGGCTATGCGTTTTACTGCCGACGACGACACGCTGCGCCCGATGGGCCGTGCCACCGCTGGCGTCAAGGGCATGCGTTTCCGTGGCGAGGACGCGCTGCTGGCGCTGACCGTCGTCCGTGAAGACTCCTACCTCATGGTTGCCACCTCCGGCGGCTATGCCAAGCGCACGAAGATGGAGGAATACCCGGCGAAGGGCCGCGGCGGGCTCGGCGTCGCCACGTTCAAGTACAACAAGAAGCGCGGCAAACTGATCGGCGCACTCGTCGTCGACCAAGATGACGAAATCTTCTGCATTACTACCGACGGTTCCGTCGTCCGGTCCAACGTGAAGGACATCCGGCCCAGCTCGCGGCAGACGATGGGCGTGCGGCTGGTCCACCTGGACAAGGGCTCTGAGCTGCTCGCCATCGACCGCAACGTCGAGGACGAAGGCGAGGAGCACGCGGCGAAGACCGCGGAGAAAGGGAACGCCCCTACCGATCCGGCCGAACCGGACCCGAACGACCCCAATGCTGACGGTTCCGACGGTGACGGCTCCTCCGACGCTAAGGATGGGAAGTAATGACGGGGCCGGGACCACACGGGCTGACGCCCGAGGGAAACCAGGCTAACCAGTCTGATCAGGATCTGGGCACGCGGCGCTGGACGGGCAACCTTGCCGACGACGGCGCTGGTCCTTTGGGCAGCGCGCCTAGCACCTCGGGCACGCCGCAAGGCGAACGTGTTGTGGAGGTGACCCATATTGATCTCCACCGAGCTGCCCGGATCTCGGGGGCGGTCAGCGCGATCATTGCGCTTGTCTGGATACTCGCTGCCCTCCTCATGTTCGGCCTCCTGGCGGGGATGGGGGCATGGGGAAACATGAACGACGCCCTTAACGACGTCGCAGACACCTCAGTTCCGACGAGCATGGTGATTATTGCGATCATCGCGCTCGCTGTCTTCGAAGCCATCATCGGCACCCTGTTGGGCGTTGTTGCTGCAGCCATTTACAACGGGTTGGCTCGGATGAGAGCTGTTGGTGGAGTGAGAATGGTGGTACGGGACTGACGATCCCGGCCCGTGCGATCGGGGCCTGTGTGATTTGGGGTCCGTGGGCGCATCACTCGGGCCACCACATCAATCGAGCGGGCAGGCTTTTATTCGATCTATTTACACTGTGACCTGCAGATTTGGTAAACCCCGTTTTCGTGGGTAAAGTTCTGCACGGTTCATGGGCCTATAGCTCAGGCGGTTAGAGCACTTCGCTGATAACGAAGGGGTCGGAGGTTCAAGTCCTCCTAGGCCCACCACGAAAACCACTTCGGTGGGGTTCGGGTGGTGAAAACCACAGGGGGCGTTAGCTCAATTGGTAGAGCACTTGCTTTGCAAGCAAGAGGTCACGAGTTCGATTCTCGTACGCTCCACAGGTGATCCCTGGTTACACTTCGGTGGCCAGGGATTTTACATTCCCGCAGGCCAGGGCGGATTCTAGTTCACTACACATATGCGGGCTCAAGCACCCGCCGAACCCTCCAGTTGGCAACTGTATGGCAACAACGATATCCAAGGGTTAAACGACAAAAGTGTGTCTGCTCGTCGGCGTGGTTTTCGTCGAGGAAGATGGATGGTACTGCGACTTGGTGACCATTTAGTCTTGTGAGGTGAGGTAGGCACCTCACCTGACCCTCTACTAGACCATGCGGTATGCTCTGTACCCGTGAGCGCACAAGTAACTTTCAACCGAATTATTAACTGAGCGTCTGGCTACCCTTTACCAGACGCTCCCCCCGGCCTGCGGAAAACAACCGCACCGGGGATTTTTGCTATTCAGACCCGCTAACAAAGGGCCGCGGCCTACACCCAGGTTTCACCGGCCCAGTTGGCGTCGGAAAGGAAAATCGAAAACCCTCGCCTGCGGCCACCGGAAACCCCGAGGAGCAGGCACGAACATCACGGAGCAACCCATGCCCCAGAACATATCCGTATCCAGCGGGGACGAACCCGCCTCTGCTGCTAACTCCCCAGCAAACAAGCCAGCGAAACGAGCTACCTTCGGTGGCCGATCCATGTTTATCTTCGCCGCTATCGGTTCCGCCATTGGGCTCGGCAACATCTGGCGATTCCCCTACATTTCCTATGACAACGGCGGAGGAGCCTTCCTTTTCCCCTACGTCATCGCCCTGCTGACCGCAGGGGTGCCTGTCCTGATTCTCGATTACGTCCTCGGCCACCGCTTCCGTGGTTCCGCCCCGCTCGTGTGGCGTCGTATTTCCCGGAAAACCGAGGCCATCGGGTGGGTGCAGACCGGCATCACCTACATCATCGCCGTCTATTATTGCGTAATCCTCGCCTGGGCGGCCATGTACACCTGGTTTTCGTTAAAGCTGGCATGGGGAACGGACCCGGAGAAATTCTTTACCGGGGACTTCCTGCACGCTGACACCACAAGCCTGACCAGCGCGAATGTGGTGTGGCCGATCGCGATCGTGCTGGCTCTGGTATGGGCAGCGATCACCGCGGTCATGGTCCTGGGTGTTCGTAAAGGCACCGGGTTGCTCTCCTCGATCTTCGTCCCGCTACTCATCATCATGTTCATCATTCTGGTCATTCGTGCACTGTTTTTGCCGGGTGCCGCTGAGGGGCTCGAGGCCTTCTTTACCCCGCAGTGGGGCGCTCTGCTTGATCCCCAAGTCTGGATTGCCGCCTATGGCCAGATCTTCTACTCCCTAGCGATCGCCTTCGGCATCATGATGACCCAAGCTTCCTACCTGCAGAAACGAGCAAACCTTTCGGGTCTGGGCGCCGTGGTCGGCCTATCCAATAGCGCCTTCGAGGTCCTCGCTGGCATCGGCGTGTTCGCAACCTTAGGTTTCATGGCTGTCACCCAGCATGTGGCCGTCGCCGACGTTGCCACCAACGGCATCGGCCTAGCATTCATCGCCTTCCCGACGATCATCAACAACATGACCGGCGGCCCGATCTTCGGCGTCCTCTTCTTCGGTTCTCTCTTCATCGCGGGTTTTACCTCGCTGGTCACCATCGTGGAAGTTGTGTTGTCCTCAGTGCAGGAAAAATTCGGGCTTTCCCGACGTCGCGCTGCCGTTTATGTCTGCGTGGCCTGTGCGGTCCCGTCGCTGGTCTTTTTCCCAGTGTCGACGGGCCTTGCCACGCTGGATATCGTCGATAAGTTCGTGAACGTCATCGGCATTGTTGTCATCGCCGTGGTGGCGATCATCGTCATTGGCTGGGTGCTTCGACGCCTACCGGAGCTGCGGCAACACGTCAACCAGATCAGCAGTCTGCAGCTTGGCCGATGGTGGGATTTCTGCCTTTTGGTACTTACCCCGCTGGTTTTGGGGACGACGTTTGTCTTGGAGATCATCACGCTGGTTCGCGATGGATACGAAGGCTATCCGACGGCAAAGGTGGCTATCTTTGGCTGGGGTTTGGCCGTTCTCTTCTACGGTGGTGCTCTTGTGATGTCGCGGGTTCCGTGGCCACGCGGAACGATTCTCGACGGCCCACCGGTCAGCGATTATGGAGTGCCGCTGACCGGGAAGGGAGCGCCCTTCGGCCAGCATCTGGATAATCCCTATGAATCTATTCGCGACCGTGAGCGTCGGCTCGAAGTCGCTGGTCTGAAGGAGGCCTAGACATGGATGCTGTCACTATCATCGTCATGATCCTCTATTTGGCCCTGGTGTGGGGATTGTTAATCATTGCTGCAATTCATTTAACCAAGCACCCGGATGAGAACAGCGGAAAGTTGGGGACGACGGATCTCGACGACTTGCCGCAATACACCAAGGTGTAGACGATCCCCGCGGAATTGTGTGGCCGCTCTGGGAACCATCGCTGTTAAAACGCGTCAATACTCCATGTCCAACAACACTCACCGAGTAGACAGGGGGTAAACAGCATGGATACAGAAGCGTGGCTTCGACTAGTGCAACTAATCATTGCCGCCGGCGGCCTGATTGCTGTTATCTTGACGCTGCAACAAAAGACAAACAGCGACAACCGCAGTGAATGGTGGAGACGATTCACCTGGGCGGTAGAAAACGCCAGCGACGACACGACCACCGACGAAGTGCGTCGAGCCGCACGCATCGAACTCGATGAATTAGATCATAATTCGCTGGCTAGGAACACAGAGCGAGAGCTGATAACACGTTTCTATAGACAGAGGACAAATGGCACCGATACTATGAAAGAAAAGGACGGTGGGAACAATGAATGATTGGACTGAGAACCTCCGCAGAGCGATAGCTAACTCCGAGCGACACGGCGAAACACCCGAAAGAGGCGCCTACATCGACGCCGGACTACCAGTGCCAGAAAAAGCCACCGACGAGTATCAACAAGCCCCACTGTGGCGACGCATCATCAACTTTTTTGAACCCGTCTGGTAAATACGCTCACCACCAACCCCGCCACCACGGCGGGGATTCCTTATCTCTACCCGCATGTATGCGCAAATAGCTCATTGGTGAAATTGCACTACTAAGCAGTCTCACGTGGATTCTCAGACAGTTGGTGTATGCAGCTAGAGACACTGATGCCATCAAAGATGGTTAAAAGTCGACGCTAAGTGACTCAGCCTTAGGGACGCAGCCGAAACTTCTGAAATACACGTTCTACCACCCACACACGCGGCGTCCTACTACCCACCTCTATAAGGGTAACTTCTCTTTTTCTATAGACACCTGCAATTCAACATGATGAACTATGTTCAGTGTGCTTAACATTTTCGATATTCGTTTCCCTATGTAGGAGGAGTCCACGTTCCGCCGTGGCATATTTACGGCTTGAGTAACGGGCGCCTACATGGCTATTGCACTCACACAGGTGTGGCGGCAAGGGGAAGCTATTTTCCCCAACCCAAGGACAGGAGTTTAATTCGTGAGTTCAGCGACAAAACGAATTCTGGGCGTAGGAGTGGTCGGAATTCTCATGATTATTGTGGCTTTTGTAGGAGGTGAAATCATCGGCACAGATAACGCTACGACTGCATCTTCTGCCTTCTTAGACATGCTCTTTGTCGGGGGGCTGGGCGCTATTTTCGCCGCTATCTTTGCCGGCATCTTTAACAAGACTTCGGCACACGTTAAATCAGTGCTAGGTGTTGTGGGGTTAGTTGTAGCGCTTTTCTGTCAGTCAGTGATGGACCAGCAACAAGACTCGCCAGAGATCTTTGCTCCAGCGCTTCTGATGTATCCAGCTCTGGGTCTAGTGATCATGTGCGCTATACATCCGTTGATCAAATCTCGAAACGACCACTAGCCCGCTTGGCGCACAGATCCGCATCCTGGTTTAAAGGCCTGCAGGCTGGCCAGCTGCCCAATACCGACCTACACATCTGCTAAAAATCCCAGTCTGATTCTTCTGTAGCTTCGGTCTTCCCGATCACATAGGAGGCCCCGGAACCGCTGAAGAAATCGTGCGTTTCTGATGCCTCAGGCGTGAGTGCGGCCAAAATATCTGGTTCGGTCCGCTCAGCTTCATCCTCGTACAGGGCTGGATAACCGAGATTCATGAGAGCTTTGTTCGCGTTGTAATAGACAAAGGCCATAACACCCGCGAAGTTCGGACGCGAGGTGAATGAGGATTCTGCACTCTTGTGAGAATTATTGGGAGCAGTTATGCCACCATACAACTCACCAGAGTAAATTTTCTCCAAATTTAGAAGCTCGTCCACCAAAGAATACGTAAACTCTTGGAGCTCATTTTTCCTCTCCGGATGGGCATCGAGCCCCCGCTGAAATTTATAACCGGAATAATAACCGTGGACGGCTTTATCACGAAGGATCAGACGGATCATGTCCGCGGTGTTCATAAGTTTTGCGCGACAGCTCAACCACAATGGCAAATAAAAACCGGCGTATAAGAGCAGTGAACTCAACAGTGTGGCCGCCACTTTCCGCTTTAAAGGATCCCGGGCATAGTAGTGTTTCATCACCGTTGTGGCACGTCGTTGGAGGACAGTATTTTGAGTTGCCCACCCGTACGCGTCCGTGATCTCCGGAGTACTGCACAACGTACTAAAAACACTGCTATAACTCCTGGCATGTACGGACTGCATGAACGCGATGTTGGTATATACCGCCTGTTCATGCTCAGTTCTGCCATCCGGTATCTGGCTCACCTCACCCACCGTCGCCTGAACCGTGTCAAGCAACGTTAACCCGGTGAAGATTTTCACGGTGAGTTGGCGCAGATCGTCAGGTAGCGAATTCCAACTGGAAATATCATTAGACAGCGGCACCTTTTCAGGAAGCCAAAAGTTTCCCGTCAACCGCTGCCACACTTCCAAGTCCTTCGGATCTTGTAAGCGATTCCAATTCACCGGCCGCAACGGCTTCTCGGAACATTTGGCCCATTCAGCCGGGGTTATCGAATCATCGATATAGGACAAACCATTTTCCTCTCTAAAGAGTTTCTTTTTCTTCCACGCGTTTCCAGAAATCCGTCAATCCATTCCGAACTTTTTCAACGTCACGACTCGTCCCTAATAACTCGAATCGATAAAGCTCCGGAACATGGCATTTCGACGCAATCACTGGACCGGCGCAACAAAACGCGGCTCCGAAGTTTGTGTTTCCGCTGGTTATTACTCCGCGTAATAAGCGTCGATTCTGTTCGTCGTTGAGAAAGCGAATAACCTGGCGCGGAACCGCTCGGGCGATATCTCCTCCCCCATACGTTGGAGTGATAAGCACATACGGTTCCGACACATGGAGCTCGGGAGCTTTCAATTTCATTGGGATCCGGGCCGCGGGTAGGTGGAGTTTGTCCACGAAACGCGCAGTGTTGCCCGAGGCAGACGAAAAGTAGACAAGGTGGGTTCCAGGCGCACTAGATGAACTCGGCATAGTTCTCCCACATGGAGGCGGATAGATCTCATGGGGCTCGTTAATCCCCTCATTATTCAATGGCTTGAACTTTATCATTCATCGTGATGAAATAACAGCCTCTACGACGAACTCACGCGCGGAGACTCGCTCGCGGACCAGCGCATAAAGAACAACCTCAGCGCTAAAGCGCTACAGCGGGGGAGTTTCGTCGGCAAGCCTCTACCGAGGGCGCGAGTGTTTTCTGATGAAAGGACGCATGATGGCAACACTGACCGATCCCATGAAGGAAATGATCAGCCAACAACTTCCGTTTTTGGCGACGGTGACTGATGCTAAGACCCTTCGGCCTAATCTCGGCCCGAAGCGGTCGTTACGCGTGTGGGACGACCATACCTTGGTGTACAACGAGAACACCGGGCGCCAGCATTATGAAAACCTGCGCGAGGGCTCACTGGCCGCGGTCGCGGTGGTGGACTGGGCTGAACTCGATGGATACAGGTTTATCGGGCCGGCAGAAATCCACCGCACCGGCCCGGTGTGGGACGCGTGCCTTGCTTATGCGGAGGCTCACGGTTACGCCCCACCCAAGGCGGGTGTTTTAATCCATGTTCAGCAGATCTATACGTTAATGATCGGCGCGCATGCCGGGGAACTGATTGATAGCGATGACCCCGACTATCGCGTTTAAATGATTCCGACGTTGCCGAATCCGAGCTTACGGAATCATCCAGCTCAACACGGTTGCCTGCAACCCGTTGATGATACATAGCGCGATCAGAAGTCCGACGCTCCAGAGAACCACCTTCCGGAGAATCTCGGACTCACGCCCAACCAGGCCGACCGCCGTCGCCACAATGGTGAGGTTCTGGGGGCTGACCAGCTTACCGACGACACCACCGGACGTATTCGACGCAACCATGAGGGCAGGATCAACATTCGCTTTCACGGCAGCCGTCTGCTGAAGCGTCGAGAATAATGCGTTCGCACTGGTGTCAGAACCGGTCACCGCAGTGCCCAGCCAGCCGAGAATCGGAGCGAAGAACGCGAAGGCCGCGCCCACACCGGCAATCCATGTACCCATCGTGATCGTCTGACCGGACTGGTTCATGACATAGGCCAGGGCAACCACGGAAGCAACGGTCAAAATGGAGAATTTCATCTTCACCAAATTCTCCCAATAAGCCTGGCCCAAAACCTTCAAAGACACCCGGTACACAGCGGCAACAATGAACCCCGAGATAATCAGCAGAGTTCCTGGCGACGAGAGCCAGGTGAATTCAAACACGGTTGCGCCCGACACCTTGCCGCCTGCGGTCAGAATGTGGCCGTCCGAACCCGGCCAATGAATCGTGACATCTGTGCTCTTCAGGAAGTGTTTCACCGGATCGCACAACTCGGCCAGGGAGAAGACCACGAGAACGAGGAGATACGGGAATAGCGCCATGAACGTCCGGCCGGCGGTGAGCTCACGCTCCTCTGTTTCCTGCGCAACCGTCTCTGCACCTGCGATGTCTTGAGTACCAGCTTCCTGGTCCTCCTTGTGCCGTTCCACAAACAATCGCTCGCGGGCTTCTTCCGTTCCCCTCGGCTTCCACACGCGCAGCATAATCACGGTGGCGGCAACACCCATCAGAGCTGCCGCAATATCGGTCAGTTCCACCGAGATGTAGTTAGAGAACACGAACTTGGTGAGGGAGAACACGAGGCCAATGACGAAAGCGATCGGCCAGCACTCTTTCAAACCACGCTTTCCGTCAACCAGAATGCAGAGGAAGAGTGGGATAAAGACCGACAAAATAGGAGTCTGTCGGCCGACGATGGCACCAATGTGCTGGTAATCAATACCCGACAACGCACCAGCGGTAATGATCGGCGTTGCCACAGCACCGAAGGCAACCGGAGCGGTATTGGCCACCATGACCGACACCGCAGCGCGCATGCGGGAGAATCCGATGGTCAGGAGCATGACGCCGGTGATAGCCAGTGGGGCACCGAATCCGGCCAACGCTTCCAACATGCCGCCGAAGCAGAAGGCGATAAGAATTGCCTGCACGCGGGGATCGTCGGAAAGCCGATCGATGAGGGCTCGTAAGTCCTGGAAGCGGCCCGAACGAACAGTGATCTCATAGAACCAGATCGCAGCGATGACGATCCACATGATCGGGAAGATGCCGAAGACCGCGCCCTGGGTGGCGGCCAGGCCCGCAAGGTGGGCGGGCATTCCATACGCTGCGATGGCGATGACGAAGGAGACGGCCAGGGCGGTGAGGCCCGCCCAATGGGCCTTCCACCGCAGTACTCCGAGTGTGACAAAGATTGTGGCCAAGGGGAGGAAAGCTACCAACGCGGAGACAAATAAATTGTCTGCCAGCGGAGCCAAATCAGGCTGATAGGTGGAACTCATGACACCGGTTATTCTCACTTTTCAGGGGCATCACTGGGGGATGCCAAGGGACAAACTACGCATCACCCAGACTGCTTCTCACACACCAGCAGAAAATAGTGATGTACAACACATACGCGGTGAAGCCACCGTATTAGTCACATCTTCTACGATCACCCTAAACGGGACAAAATTCGTGATGATGTGACAACTAAAAACCACGGGAAACCGCATGTAGACGTCAGACAGGTCCCAATTTTTACCCCCAAATGGGAGCCTAAAGACGCAAACGGCTCACCGTGGCGTCGATCATATTCACTGGCAGCCAGGCGCGCGGCGCGAACAACCGCGCCCGTGGCGACACTGGAGGCTAGCCCTCACACTGGTGAAGGAATTGTGTAAGACCTAGCCCTCCCGCTGCGAGTTACACAGTTGCATCGTCGCGAGACGAGTCCACACGGTTAAACCGAGTGAGCTGCGTGACGTGCTGAGGACCTAGCTCTTCAATGCTCGTGACCTGCAACAGCTTCATGGTCCGTTCAATCTGCGACCGCAAGATTTCGATGGTCCGGTCCACGCCGGCACGGCCACCAGCCATCAAGCCGTACAGGTAAGCGCGTCCAATCAGGGTGAAGTCTGCACCCAGGGCCAGCGCGGCGACGATATCGGCACCGTTCATGATGCCGGTGTCCACCATGATCTCCACGTCCTTGCCGACTTCGCGCGCCACCTCGGGGAGCAGCAAGAACGGCACGGGAGCGCGGTCGAGCTGGCGTCCGCCGTGGTTGGACAACACAATCGAATCGACACCCAGGTCGGCGAGCTTCTTGGAGTCCTCAAGGTTCTGGACGCCCTTGACGGCGAGCTTGCCGGGCCACATCTCACGAATCGTCTTCAGGTCATCGAAGCTGATCGTGGGGTCCATGGCGTTATTGAGCAGTTCTCCCACAGTGCCGCCGGTCGAGCTCAGGGAAGCGAACTCCAGCGGAGGCGTCGTTAAGAAATCGATCCACCACCAGGGGCGAGGGATTGCGTCGACGACGGTCTTCACCGTCAACTGCGGCGGAATGGAAAAACCGTGGCGAACATCGCGCATACGGTTGCCGGCCACCGGTGTGTCGACGGTGAAGAACAAGGTATCGAAGCCGGCTTGTGCTGCGCGTTCAACCAGCCCGTAGGAGATTTCACGCTTGCGCATCACGTACAGCTGGAACCAGTTGCGTCCCGTCGGGTTGGTGGCCTTCACGTCTTCAATCGAGGTGGTGCCCAGCGTCGACAAGCAGAAAGGAATACCCGCTGCACCGGCTGCACCTGCGCCCGCAACCTCACCTTCAGTCTGCATGAGACGGGTGAACCCCGTCGGAGCGATACCGAATGGCAGGGAGGAGGGGCCACCGAGAATCGAGGTGCTCATATCGATCTCGGACGCATCCTTGAGAATGGATGGGTGGAATTCCACGTCCTCAAATGCCTTGCGGGCACGGGCGATAGAAATCTCCCCTTCTGCAGCACCATCGGTGTAATCGAACGCCGATGCTGGAGTGCGACGCTTCGCAATCTTCCGCAAGTCATAAATTGTCAAAGCGTTTTCCAAACGACGCTTCTTCAAATTCAGCTCGGGCTTTTTAAAGTGCAGATATTCCCTAATTTCTTTTGGATTCGGGAATTGACGCTGAACCACGGGGACTCCTATTCACAGGACGTAAATATAGACATGCGCAAGGCTCACTAACCTGACACCGATGTCGTCGCAACAAAAGCCCACGGCAAGCGGGTGAGGCACACGAGATTGCGCTAACTACATTGAGCCTAAACAATTGGTGAATGCATTAACAGTAGGTGTAACCATGCGGGGGTAGGCTAACTGCATTAATAGTGGGCGACGCACCAAGCGTGGCCATAATTACTTAACAAGCCTGCTTATTCGGGGGCGCGGTGGCGCGGGCTCTTGGGCTTAGGCGGCTGGGGCGTTGTTGCTTTCGAACGGACGCCATGCCCACCAGCCCATCGCCGTCGCGCACAGCACAACACCGAGAACGACCGCCACGACGGCACTCCACCCTGCCGCCGAATAACACGAAATCGGTGCTACCCCACCAATCGCACCGCCGATGTAGTAGCCCGTCAGATACAAGCCGACGCCGGTCGACCGGGCACCCGCGGCTAACCTCCCCACCATGAGCGTTCCAGCCGCCTGACCAGCGAACACGCCGACGCAGGACAACGCGAGACCAATGATCACCGTAGGAATCGTCGGAAAGAGAGTGAGGACGAGGCCGCCGACGCTCACGCTTTGCGAGGCAAGAAACGCCCGGCGCGGGCCCCACTTGTCCATCAGTGTCCCGAAACGTGGCGTCGTCACTGTCGGGATGAGGAATACGACAAAAATCAGGCCAATGGTGCTGGTAGAGAGGCTGAACGGCGGGTGCGCCAATGCCAGGGAGGCAAAGGTAAACGACGCAACCTGTTGGAACAGCAAGGCGAAGCCCACCAAGACTGACATGACAATGCGTGGTTTGCGTAAGAGCCGGCCAGCGTTGGCAAAGAACCCACCGACGCCGCGGTCCGCCGTTCGGATGAAGTGCCGCTCCGGCGGGAGACCCCAATACGTCACAGCCAGCGTCAGGACCAAGATAACCGCATTACCCAGGAACGATAAACGCCAACCGCCAGCCCAATCGGAGAGCACGGCGGCGACCATCCGACCCGAAAAACCGCCCAATGCGGTGCCCGCGACATACAGAGCGTTCAGAGTGGAGGCCGACCCGGGTTCATATTCCTCGCCGATATAGGCCACGACGACGGCGAAGACGAACGGACAACACATCCCCTGGGCGCAGCGGAACGCCAAAAGGGCCGGATAGGACCACGACGTCAACGCCGCCACGGTCATGACCGCCATCGCGGCCACAGCGGCCAGGATTACCCGCCGACGGCCAATCCGATCGGACAACATCCCCGCAAAAGGAGCCGTTATGGCGACGCCCGCCGTCGTCGTACTGATCGTCCAGGCTGCATCGGTGGTCGGAATATGTGCCCAGGCGGCGATCTCCCCCAGGATCGGCTGCGTCAAATAGAGGTTGAGAAGTGCGGTCATTCCTAATAGAACAACCGCACTTTTGGTAACGAGCGACACGTGGGTGTGTGGAGCATTGCTGACCGACGCGGAATCGGCACCGCCATCCGGAGTGGTAACCATATGACCTCCGAACGGCTACCGACGACCTACATGCATCACCTACAGCCTAATTTATGCGTATCGCTTTACAACTCGATACCAGCCCCCGGCGCACGCAGCTACCACCCACACAGCAAAGAGGACACCTGCCTTTTGCCAGCCTTCGATCGGCAACGGAAACTGTGTTTCCTCACCGATAAAACCAGGGGCATTAGATTACAATGTTATTCCCCATTCTCACTACGAAATTAAAACTGAGAACATAGACCGCGCAACACATGTTCTAGTTTTAGATAACGGTGCCAATCCCCTCAACTGTTTTACTTAAATCACCAATCTTTATTGAACTCGGGATGAGTTGATAATTTGTTTTCAATAACTCTAAATATGCTGTTCACAGTGCTTTAGCAGCACAACTCGTACAAAGCTCGTGCTATATCGTCGGCTAGTTCCTACCCAATTAAAAGCAGCAGATGTTTTAAACTACTGTTTTTCCTCACAGACAAATATCACAATCTCATTCATTTCACAGAAACGCCGTTTATGGCGTATCCTCATTCATTAGCTGAGAGAGAAACTCCAGCATCCAACATCGCCAGATTGGCATAATTTGCACATCATATTTTTTGGGGGAAAAGTGCGCCGTCTACTTCGCGCATCTATTGCCGCACTATCAATCACACTTGCTGCCGTTGGTATGCCCATGGCAGCCAACGAAGCTCACGCCGTTGAGCACCCAACGTACTCGCATCATCCATGGCCCGACGCCTCAAAGGACTTCAAAACCAAAGGCGTCTTCACAACTCCGAACAACCGCACCATCACCGTCCACCAAGGAGCTACTATTCGCTCCGGTAGCGGCGGAACGTGCAGTATCACGCTGATCGGAGACCGCACCGGATACACCGCAGAGCACTGCTCGCACGGTCGCTGGACTCGTGGCACCGAGATTTTTGACCAATCAAACCACCGCATCGGGCGAGTCGCGGCAATGAGCCGTGGTCTCGATGCTGTAAAAATCAACCTTGACCCCTCTGTCCGCGTCGACGGCCGCTGGGAAAAACGCGACTACAACACACTTAACGTGGGAGAACCTGTCCACGTCCTCGGACTCGGCCAGCGTTTCAACGAATCTCGCGTGACCGACCGTCCGCTCATGGGCTGGAACGGTCGCCCGAACACTGTGGCCCTCGTTTCACCTCTTAACTCCAAGCCCGGCACGTCGGGCGGAGCGATGGTCGATCGCTACAACCGCGTCATCGGAATTAACGTCGGCTATCTGGAGAATTACACCGGGAAATACGGTGCCTACATCCCGTGGAACGTAGTCGATTCAGAACTGCGATAAACACACGTGCTGGGTGCACCCCCACTCGCGCGGTGCACCCAGCACCATCCGCACCCGACATGTACCGTTTTCACGTACAGCGACCAGCTAAGTTACAGCCCGTCCTGGAAAATCGTATCTTTGGCCTGAATAGAGTCAATCGGCTCATCGACATACTCTCCAGTGCAGGTGTTATTCAACGCCGCAAGCACCGTGGCCGACACCTCAGACTGTAACGGTTCTATCGAGTGGTGGAACCCACCATTAATTAGTGGCGACGGAGACGCCACCGGCTTCATCCTGCATTGGCCGCCATCCAATCGGCCATCCGCCCACTCGTGTTCACCGCGAATAGCGTAATACTCCGTCGGACCAGGAGTATCGTCCCCAGCATTTAACCGGTTCAGATACTCCGAGCCTAGACACAAATCTTTAGCAGTACCACTCTGCACGCACGCGCCCGGACTTCCATACTGAGGAGACCCGATTGCGATATACCGAGCGATGTCCTCGGTCCCTCCTTGATGCTTCAGATACTCACGGGCACTAATTCCCCCTGCACTGTGCCCGACCAGCGAAATCTCTGCATCGGGATTATTCTCATGGACGCGATGAACTTCGTCGGCAATGAGATGAGCGTCGGCAACAACGTCGGTCCCTTTGAGAGCAAGAACGCGAGCATCATAGCCACCCGCCTGCAGGTTCGACTTTATTTTTCCGTACGGCAACGTGCCCACCGATTGACCAGGGAGAATAAAAACAACCGGGTGAGAATTCTCACTATGCACGTCGGTGGTCGTGGGAAGAGCGTCCCCCGCATCCCCCGCTTGAGCAGCTGGGGTGATGGCTCCACACACACCAGCACACGAGATTCCAACAGCCACGGCAGCAGCTTTCATTGTTTTAGGTAGCATGGGCTGAAATTACCAAGGAATATTAATTAACTCAACCTTACCTAGGCGCTCCTGCGCCCTAGTTTTCCGAACTACAATCGCTACCAAGCAATAAATATGGAGGACGTCATGAACACACTTCGGCTCCTATACCCAGATTTTGTTAGCGGCGGACTAGACACTTATTACTTTGGTGCCGAGCTACTGAAACATTTACTTCCACAGAATGACAATCAGCCTTGGAAGACAGTACCCATCGATCCGCCCGATGATAACCAACAATTACCCACAAAGAACGGTATTTACGGGCTCGACACCCTGACCCAAGGAATTCACTCAGCTCAATCAATCCTGGACGATAATCACCCAGACCGGGTCATCACCATCGGCGGAAGCTGCCTAGTTTCTGTCGCTCCCTTCGATTATCTTCATGGCGTCTACGACGACGTCGGAATCATCTGGATCGACGCTCACCCTGACGTATCCTCACCGGCCGATGACTATCCGTATGCCCACGCGATGGCATTATCGATTCTTCTTGGTGACGATTCTGTTCCACTGAGCGCCGAACTTCGGAATAAACCATTTCCCGGTGATCACATCCTCTACGTCGGCTTGCAAGATATCTTCGATTACCAACGCACCGTATTAGAGAACTACCAGGTGCCCTATACGGTTCAGAGTGACCAATTCTTGTCTACCCAGGCGGTTTCGGACTTTGCCCGCCGGTTTGACCACCTTGCTGTTCACTTCGACATCGACGTTCTCAACCCACGGAATTTCCACTCCACCTACTTCGCGAACCCCAACCTCACAGGTGATGGTTCCGGAGGCGGTTCGATGACAATGGATCAGCTCCAGACCATCCTGTCAGCCATCGACTCCGCAGGTCCAATAGATGGGCTCACGATCGCCGAGTATTTACCGTTTGATGAGGAACGTCTTCACGCGACACTCCGATCACTGTCCATATTCCAGTGATTCCATCGTCCACAACGCATCCATCGCCTTCGAGAGGGCGAAACAATCGTATTCGTGGCTCATTTCTCGCGCGGAGTGCATAGAGAGCAGCGGAATGCCGACGTCGACCGTCACCATTCCCAACCGGGTCGCCGTGATCGGCCCGATTGTCGATCCACATGGCATAGCGTTATTCGAAACAAACGCTTGGTGCTGGATACCCGCGGTCTCACAGGCGCGCTGCCAGATCGCCTCCCCTACGGCATCGGAAACATAACGCTGGTTAGCGTTAATTTTCACCATCGGTCCGCGCCCCATCATTGGGCGAGTGTCCGGATCGTGGCGTTCCGCGTAATTCGGGTGCACCGAGTGCCCCGCATCCGACGATATACACACGGAGCGAGCCATCATTCGCGCCTCACCGTCGGCGTCATAGCCCAAAGCGACGGCCGTCCGATGCAACACGTCCTCAAGGAACGGGCCTGCGGCGCCCGATCGAGTCCCAGACCCAACCTCTTCATGGTCATTCGCGACGAAGACCAGGATGTCGTCGCCAGGAATCGCGTCGGTATCCAGCTGATGTAAAACGTGAAACGCTGCGAATACCGATGACAAATTATCTTGACGGCCCGACGCAATGAACTGTGAGTGAGCACCAAACGTTGCCGCCTTCTGCGTCGGAACCAGCTTGAGGTCCCAGCCGATGATTTCGCGTTTGTTCGATAGGCCGGCGGACTCCGCGATGATGTCCATAATGTCGGCGCTATCGTCGTCAACCGTCCATACGGGATGAATATGCTTCTGAGGGTTGAGCTCTAACCCTTCATTGACCTTGCGGTCGAGGTGGATAGCCAGTTGCGGGACACGCGCGATCGGTTTCGTGCCCACCAGATGGGTGGCACCGGTTTTGTCGACAACTCGCCCGGCTACACAGAGCTCACGGTCGAGCCACGAACTTAATAAGGCTCCACCATAGACCTCGACGGCTAACTGTCCCCATCCATCGGACGTGGTGGACTGTGGCGTCGGTTTGAGAGCGAGTGCGGGGGAATCCGTGTGAACGCCGATAATGCGGTACGCGGGGTGGCGTGCACCGTCGTCGTTTTTGTTTTCCGCGTTGTTCTTGCCGACGCTCTCACGGTCCGTAGTGCTAGCCGACGCAGCCTGCGGCGGAATGACATAAGCGATCATTGCACCATCACGAACGACGTAATGTCCCCCAGGCCTAACATCCCACGGGTCGGTTTCCTTCTGCGCGTGAAAGCCCGCTTGATGAAGCCCCGCGGCCATCACCGCAACAGCGTGGTAGCTCGTCGGCGATTGATCCATGAAATTCATGTACGCGTTGATGTACTGGTCTGAGTGGGATGAAGACATATGACGATCATAAGCCCGCGAGTGAGGACGCGCGTCAACCCGTAGGTTTATCTGTGCAGCCGTGGTTGACCTCCCCGTTTAGCGCGATGCCACAACCTGACGGTTTTTTGGCTAGTCTTAGAGCCTATGTCTGAACTTTCCGATATTTTGACGAAGGATGGCACTCGGGAACCCGTGGTCGCTGACCTAGCGGAATCCACCGAGAATTCCATCAATAACCTTTCCGGGCTCTCCGGTAAAGCGATTAAGACGGCATTCAGCGGCACCGTCAAAGCCCGGCCCAATCTGGTCAAAGACATGACCGATCGTCTTTTGCCCCACCTCACTGATCGTCTGAACCCCTACTGGCAGGCCTACCAAAATGGCAAGCCGGAAGGCGGCTTTGGTAAATACCTCGAGACGCGGTCGGATGAAGTCACGAAGGATTTAGCGGACCTAAGTGATGAGCGCATGGGGAGCATTAATAACTCAGGTGCTCAGAAAATCTACAAAACCTTCCGGGGGAAGCTCGAAGGGATCGTCGAGAAGGGCCTCCCCGACCTCGGCGACATTATTGAGAAGCACGCTTCTTAAGAGCAGTTCTTCGCATCGGTTCACAGCCGAGGTTGCTAAAGGTGGCGTTGATAAAACCGACGCTGCGTAAGGGCAACGACCTCTACGTTGGTGTCACAGTATTTATGAGCGTCAGAAAATTTAATACCCAGCCGTTTCCGTTCTGGATCGGCTGGGTTATTTTTATGTACTTATTCCTGTGGACCTGAATGGGCTCGGCAGGCTCGACGGCTCCGCAATGTTTCACGTGAAACATTTACTTCTAGTCAGCTCGGTGGGAGGACGTGACAACTCCAACCGCCGACGCTGGCTGCGTCGGCGGTTGGAACGTCGGGAATGATGTGGCATCAATGAAGACGCGACGGCTCCGCGGGATTAAACGTGAGATTTCTCTGCGTCACGTGTAGCGAGATAGTCCTCATAGGTTTGCCGGCCTCGAACTACCCACACGACGCTCATTAGGGCCGTCCACGCCACACCAACAACGAGCGCCAGCCGTGTATCGTCGGAAAACATCATCATGATAATCGTGATAACGACCATGGCGAGAGCGAAGTATTGACCCCATGGCCACAGCGGAACCGGATAGGTCAGGTCTTTGTTGGATGGTGCTTGGTCCCCTGTTCGGCTGGCAAGGTGAGCCAACAAAATCATGAGCCACACGAAGACCGTCGCAAAGGTCGCTAGAGCAGCAATCACGAGGAACACGCGCTCTGGGATCAGGAAGTTGATGACCACGCCTATCACGAGAACCCCGAGCATTACCGTGGTTGTAAAGATGGGCACACCCTTGGCCGATGTTCGGGCAAAAGAACGTGGAGCTAATCCCTCGGCCGCCATTCCGTGAACAACACGGCCTGCGCCGAAGAGATCTGAATTAATGGCAGATAGTGCTGCGGTGATAACCACAACGTTGAGCAGAGCTGCAGCCCAATTCACACCTAGATCGTTAAAAATTTGTACGAATGGTGAGGACTCGCCATTGATCGAGGACCAGGGGTTAATGGTAACGATCACCGCGATGGCCAACACGTAAAACAGCAAAATACGTATCGGCACCGAGTGAATGGCCTTCGGAATCGTTTTGGCAGGATCTTCGGCGTCTCCGGCGGTTACCCCGATGATCTCTGAACCGCCGAATGCGAACATGACGACCACGAGCGCCATTGCCATCCCCCATGGCCCGTGAGGGAAAAATCCGCCATGCGACCACAAGTTATGAACGCCGGAATCAGCATGGTTGCCTAAACCGAAGATTAGGATGATCGTGCCACCGGCGATCATGGCTACGACTGCGGATACCTTGATGATGGTGAGGCCGAATTCTAACTCCCCGAAGAGCCGTGAACTTGTGATATTTACAGCACCGACGATGAGTAAGGTCACCGCCACCCATACCCATTGGGGCGAGTCGGGGAACCAGAATCTCATATACGTTCCGATAGCGGTCAGGTCCGCAAGGCACACGATCACCATTTCGAACGCGTACATCCAGCCTGTGATGTACCCCGACCACGGACCGAGGAAGATGCGGCAATATTCGGCGAAAGATCCTGACACAGGCATTCGCACTGCCATTTCACCTAGGGCGCGCAACATGAAATACACCACCGCGCCGCCCAGGAGATAAACCAAAAGCACGGCTGGCCCCGCTGACTGAATGGCATCAGCCGAGCCATAAAACAGACCTGTACCAATCGCAGATCCTAGGGCGATGAAGTGAACGTGCCGAGCACTCAGTCCCCTTTTTAATCCTTTATCACCGGATGATGATGTTTCTGTTTTTGCGTTACTGCCCATACATAAAAATCCTTTACCGTTACGCAGTAGACTTGCTTGAATTTCATCCAGCGAATGGACGATGTTTCACGTGAAACATTATTCCGTTTCCACGCAAGAACCACGTGGTGGCAACCCATAGTTTCTCGCTCCCATAAGTTAACCACCTCGACGACGTTGAACTGACTAGAGGTCTCGTATTGAGATCTTGAACAGAGACCACTTCCCCACACCCTCTCCCCGTCAATGTTTCACGTGAAACATTCGACACCGCCCCCCCACCCGGCCAAAACCCACGAAACCACCCCGTAAATTATTTCGTCACACTGACTTAAATAGACTAAAGCGGCTGATCGCTACAATCAGCCGCTTAAAGGTCGATATTTTCGTCTCCGGAGCCGAGTCCGACCGGCCAACTAAATATCCAAGAAACGAACATCCTTCGCGTTACGCGTAATGAAGCTGCGGCGGGCGATGACGTCGTCACCCATGAGGACCGAGAAAATCTCGTCCGCCTTGGCGGCATCCTCCAACTGCACCTGACGAAGAATACGGATCGAGGGATCCATCGTCGTTTCCCACAGCTCCTTGGGGTTCATCTCACCCAAGCCCTTATAGCGCTGGATGCCATCATCTTTGTTGATCTTCCGGCCTTGCTCCAGGCCTTCCGCCAACAATTCATCACGTTCCACGTCGGAGTACGCGAAGCCGGGAGCACCCTTGCCCCACTTCAGCTTGTACAGCGGTGGCTGCGCCAGATAAACGTGGCCCTCTTCCACCAGCGGACGCATAAACCGGAAAAGCAAGGTCAGCAGGAGGGTTGCGATGTGCGAACCGTCAACATCAGCATCGGCCATCAGGATGATCTTGTGATAGCGCAATTTCTTGATGTCGAACTCATCGTGAATTCCGGTTCCCAACGCGGTGATGATCGCCTGAACCTCGTTGTTCTTCAGCACGCGATCCAGCCGCGCCTTCTCAACGTTCAGAATCTTCCCTCGAAGAGGAAGAATGGCTTGGTACATCGAATCACGGCCCGATTTAGCCGAACCACCAGCGGAATCACCCTCCACAATGTAAAGCTCAGAAAGCGTCGGGTCTTTGGATCGGCAATCGGCTAACTTACCTGGCAGGCCGCCCAAATCCGTTGCGGACTTACGACGAACCAAGTCCCGGGCTTTGCGGGCCGCCACGCGCGCCTGCGACGACGATACCGCTTTGTTGACAATAATCTTCGCTTCGGCCGGGTTTGATTCAAACCAGTGGCTGACGTTCTCAAAGACCTGTTTCTGGACGAAGCTCTTGACCTCGGTATTTCCGAGTTTCGTCTTCGTCTGGCCCTCGAACTGCGGGTCGGCCACTCGAACAGAGATGACGGCAGCGAGACCTTCGCGGCAATCGTCGCCACTCAAGTTAGGTTCTTTATCCTTGAGTAGCTTGTGCTCGCGCGCGTACCTATTCATTAACGACGTCAGCGCGGCGCGGAAACCTTCCTCGTGGGTTCCGCCTTCAATGGTGTTAATGGTGTTGGCGAACGTGTGGACGCTCTGGGCGTAGCCAGAGTTCCATTGCAGCGCAACCTCGACCTCGTGCTCGTCGCCCTTGGCGTCGAACGTGATGATCGTCGGGTGTATCGCGGTCTTGGTCTTGTTGATGGAGGCAACGTAGTCCTTTAACCCGTCGGGGTAATGGAACGTCTCCGTCCGCTCTTTGGACTTCTTGGCTTTCTGCTCGGCATCGGCAGCCGCTTCCTCAGCGGATTTCGCCGCAGCTGCTTCCTCGACAGTGTCGTCGGCATCCTCGGGTGTCTCGGTCGCCTGGCTACGCTTGTCGGTCAGCGTGATGTAGAGGCCCTTATTAAGGAAGGCCATCTCCTGCAGGCGCCGTGCGATCGTCTCGAACTTAAACTCGGTTGTCTCGAAAACATCCGGGTCCGGCCAGAATCGGATCGTCGTCCCTGTTCCGCGGGCTTTTTTGCCTTGGACTAGCTCGTCCGGAATCGCGTCGGTGAAGTTCTGGTACCAGCGGTAGCCATCACGTTTAATTTCGGCTTCAACCCGGGTGGACAGGGCATTGACGACGGAAATACCGACGCCGTGCAAACCACCGGACACGGCGTACGAGTCGTTGTCGAACTTACCGCCGGCGTGGAGTTGCGTCATGACCACTTGGACGGTGGGTGCTCCCGAGGGGTGCATCGAAACGGGGATGCCACGTCCGTCGTCGACAACTTCGATGCCTCCATCTTTCATAATGGTGACATCGACATGCGTGGCGTACCCGGCCATGGCTTCATCGACGGAGTTATCGACGACCTCCCACACGAGGTGGTGTAGGCCTCTTTCTCCGGTCGAGCCGATGTACATTCCGGGTCGCTTGCGGACGGCTTCGAGCCCCTCGAGAATGGTGATCGATGAGGCGTCGTAGTCGTGCCTTGTGTTATTTTCGGCAGCATTTTCGGCCACGATGTAGCAGCGCTCCTTTACTTTTCACAGTTGCCCACCATCATACCCGGTATCCCCCCTCAGTTGAACGCCTACCGGGCGTGTAGGGCCCGTATGACGCGATTTTCGGGCTCATATGTCGCGGGGACTATTCCGGAAATCGCTTACCAGTGGAATTTCCCCGCGCGTGTGTCCCACTATCCATAGGTATCGCGTGGTCCCCGACCCTTGACATGTAGCGGTCCATGCCGCCACGACGGTGGCCGCGGACCAAAGATTTTCACGGCAGTAATCACGTCGGGTCCCACGTGGTGTGCAATTCTGCTCAGCAATTCTGTTTGTAAATATCGCAGTTCAGAGGCCTTGGCGGTGGAATCACACTCAAGAAACAGTGTCGTGTCTTTGATCATCCTTATTCTGGAGTGCGCCCCTAAGTAGTCGCCCGCGACCGTCGACCAGTTAGCAGTAATCCACCCGTGAGAAATTTTCTCCGTCCACCCGCGGCGCACGACTTCCCGATTAACGATACTGCCCAGGGACTCATACCGGCGCGTATTTTTCCGACGATGACCATCGGGCCCCGTGGGATACACCCGGGATGTGCGCGAAAACTCACGAAAAACCGACGTTGCGCTGGTAGTTTTCGCTCGCGGTAAGCCCTGAGAATTTCTAGAATTCTTGTCCTTATCGACTTTTTTGCCGACGCTTCCTTCGCCGGATTTATCGGTGGTCTTGTTGTTTACACCGTCTTTGTGGGCAGCACTGTTTGTACGAGAAACCCCGTTTTTGCGGGTCGCGCTGTCTTGGTCAGCGTTATGTCCTGTCGGCGTAATGGACTGAAGGACTTTCCGCATATTGGGAGGCATGGGCACGCGGCCGTGCGAATAGACGCGGGCGAGCGCTTCGGCGACGGGGTCATTCATGAGCGTCGCCTCCTTCGTCATCGGTGTCCGTCGCGGTACCCTCCGTCGCTCCACCATCAGCCGAATCATGAGTGATCCGGGACGATCGGATGTCTGAATCGTCAACCGTCGACGCTTCCACTGTCAGAACACGAATATCGCTATTCACCAGGTCCTGCGGTAAGTCGTCCCCGACGGCCGCGGTAACCAACGTTTGTTCAGCATCCTTAGCAACAGTGGCCAGCGCGCGACGGCGGGCGGCATCTAACTCCGCGAAAACATCGTCGAGAATAAGAATGGGGTCCGTACCCTGCTCACGTTGCCATTCAAAGGAAGCCAAGCGCAGTGCCAGCGCAAATGACCAAGATTCGCCGTGGCTGGCATAACCTCGCGCTGGCTGAGTTCCTAACAACAATTCGACATCGTCGCGGTGAGGACCACACGTACTTGTCCCCCGCTGAATATCGGTATCCCGCCGGCGAGCCAGCTCTGATAACAACACTGCTTCAATGACAGGTGTCGCTCCTGCAACATCATTGGCGACGGTCTCTGGCGTAATCCCTGCCTCAACGAGGGCCTTGTCGACGGTGGACCGGTAGGTGATCTGGGCAGGTCGAGACTCTGGTGCTAACCGCTGGTACGCGTTTTTTACGTACGGCGAGAGCACGTGTGCCAAGACAATCCGCTGCGCCATGACCTGTGCGCCGGCCGCTGCCAGGTGCGAATCCCATGTATCCAATGTGTCGAGAGCGGAGTCAGAGTCATTACCTCCTCCATATCCCTGTCGGAGGGTTCTCGATGCCCGTTTGAGCAGCGTATTGCGCTGACGAAGGATCTTATCGTAGTCGGAGCGAGTGCCTGCCCAGCGAGGAAACCGCCCAATGAGGAGATCGTCAAGAAAACGCCGTCGGTGTTCGGGTTCCCCACGTACTAATGCCAAATCTTCCGGCGAAAAAAGGACCGTTTTGACAATTCCAAGCAGCTGACGCGGGCTTTTACACGGGGCACGGTTAATTTGTGCTTTGTTCGATCCGCGCGCCTTAATCAGCATATGGGCGGTGAGTTCCCGGCCACTATTGATGGCCGTTGCCGAGACCGTCGTGTACTCGCGCCCCTCGCGAACCAGCGGCGCATCCGTCGAAACGCGGTGCGAACCCAGGTGGGCAACATAGTCAAGTGCTTCCACCACGTTGGTTTTTCCATGACCATTCGGCCCTGAAAACACAGTAATTCCCGGGCCGAGGTGAAGATCCAGCTCTGGCCACGACCGGAAATTACGTAATTGCAGCGCACGAATATACACAGGTGGGATGCCTCGTGGGATGGGAACAGCGTCGAACAGAAAATGTGCCTTTAGCCTGGTAGCCGGACTGGCATCAGGAGGTAGGTGAAGTATGTCGATGGCGTTGGGAATTGGCCATCACTATCCTGCTCAGGCATGGTTTCTGGCTCGGGGATCAAGATCGCCGGGCGGGAAGGCTGAGTAAACCCAAACACCACATTCTTGGTATCGATCGAGGCCAAGCCCTCTTTCAGATAATTCGCGTTGAACGCGATGAGAAGTGGCTCGCCGGCAAATTGAGCGGGCAGGGTCTCCTCCGCGGTTCCTGCCTCAGAACCCCCGGCTGATAGAACAAGCTGGTCCTCCGAAAACTCAAGTTTGACCTGGGCATTTCGTTCAGCGACCAGGCTGACGCGTCGGATAGCGTCCAATAATGGCGCGATTTCCACGATGGCCATGGATGAGTGGCTCTTCGGTAACAACGGCCGGAACTTGGGGAAGTCGGCGTCGATCAGCCGTGTTGTTGTTTGCCGATTCTCCGACACAATGCCCAAAAGTCCATCTTTGCCGACGTCCTGGGCAGCGCCCATCGCTAGTTGGATGGGATCGTTCAGGCGAGTATCGAGGGTACGGGCAGAATCGGCCAAGGTACGTGCCGGGATAAGGATCTCCGCGTCGACGTCGGGTGACGACGGTTCCCACGTAAATTCACGAACGGCTAAACGGAATCGGTCAGTCGCGGCGAGGACGACGTTATCCCCTTTGACCTCCATTTTTATGCCCGTGAGCATAGGCATGGAGTCATCTTTGCCCGCTGCCGACGCAACCTGACCAATGGCAGCAGTGAAAACATGCGGATCAATATGCCCGGTCTCCTCCGGTAATGACGGGAGTTCCGGATAATCCTCAATGGTCATGGCAGGTAATTCGAAGTTCGATTGCCCGCATGTCACATGAACTTTGGTGCCGTCGACGGAGATAGCGACATCTTTGTGTGGAAGTGACCCAATAATGTCATTAGCTAATTTACCGGCGACGAGGACCTGCCCGGGTTCAAGAACCTCGGCTGAAATTCGCACGCGAGTGGAGACTTCGTAGTCGAATCCGGCAAGGAGCAAGCCCTCGTCGTCGGCGGTCATCATGACACCGCGAAGAATCGGCTGAGTTGGTTTGCTCGCTAAACTACGCGCTACCCAGCTGAGGGCTGCGGATAAGTCATCTTTCGCTACCCGAAAAGAAACACCATTGGCTTCCATTGTTACTCCGTGTTCATTGAGTCAGTCGTGGTTGTGATCGTTGTCGTCATCGTGGAGTGATGCACGTTTGGATGTTACCTACTCCTGGTGACAAACCCGAGTCACTTTTTGTTATTTCAGCCCGCAATTGATTCTTCATGTCACTAGCGCATCTGCTGTTAAGTACTCTCAGCTTAGGGCTGCAACTCTGCTTTGATCTGGGTTATCCCCACACAAGGCCGGGCCCTATTTCTTTAACTCATTTCGCTGAAAGAAAAAGCGGTAGTAGCAATAGGGGGTGTGGAAACAGTGGATAACCGGGATTGTCGCTTGTCATTGTCGATGTTGGGTTGTGGATAAACTGGGGATAATGCTGTGGATAAATTGGGGTGGTCTGTGGAGAACCGGGGTGGGGATCATTTTATTCACAATCGCGGGTTAGTTATCCCCTGTTATATCCACCGTTTTGGGGCAGTTATCCACAGGAGCATGTGCCAAAAATTTGTGGCCACCGACCTTATTTTAGCAATAGTGTTACAAAGTGAGTTGTGACCGAAATCATGAAATAACAAAGTTGTAATTACACAGGTGTGGATAACATTGTGGATAAGACGAAATTTCGACAAACGCGCAGGTCAGCGTGCCAAGTTATCCACAACAGGCCTAAAACACCAGGAAGCTACCGAGCCTGATCTTTGATGCGCGCGGTGATTTCTTGGATGGCCTCATTCGTCGAGCGCTTCTCGCTCATTTCTTTCCGAATCTTGCGCTCGGCATACATCGCAGTGGTGTGGTCACGTCCGCCGAACTTGTTGCCCACCTTGGGCAGCGAAAGGTCCGTCAACTCCCTGCACAAGTACATCGCGACCTGCCGCGCGTGGGCAATGGGCCGCGCTTTACCAGGACCGGTCAGGTCAGCCGTCGTCAAGTTAAAGTATTCCGCGGTCACGGACATGATCGTCGGCGCCGTAATCTCCACCACCTCAGGGGCGACCAGGTCTTGAAGCTGATCGCGAGCCATCTCGAGGGTGACGGGTGTGTGCTGGATCGATGAAACAATGAGCACTTTATTCAGCGCGCCCTCGAGTTCACGCACCGATTCGGCCTTCTGTTCCGCGATAAATGACAACACTTCGCTGGGGACCTGCGCGTTTTCCCGCTCCGCTTTGAGCCGCAGGATGGCAATGCGCGTTTCTAGGTCAGGCTTCTGAATGTCCTGCGTGAACCCCCACTGAAAGCGGGTCCGGAGCCGAGGTTCTAGCTCCGTCAGCTCCTTGGGCGACCGGTCCGAGCACAGCACGATCTGCTTTTGTGCCCCATGGAGGGCATTGAAGTTGTGGAAGAACTCGATCTGAGTCTCGGGTTTCCCAGCCAGGAACTGAATATCGTCCACCAGCAGGATGTCGAAGCTCCGGTACTTCCGTTTGAAGTCCTCACCTCGGTTGTTGCGGATCGAGTTGATCCACTCATTCGTGTATTCCTCGATCGACACATACCGGACACGCAGATTGGGCCGCAGCTCAAGGGCTCGATGCCCAATGGCGTGAAGAATGTGGGTCTTCCCCAGCCCCGAGCCACCCCAAATAAAGAGCGGATTATAGGCCTGAGCAGGGTTTTCCGCGACAGCGATGGCCGCAGCCCGCACTACTCGGTTCCCCTCACCGGCGACGAGATTGTCGAAGGTGTAGTTCTCGTTTAACCATGATCGCTCGGAGTCAGGTTTTTGCTCTTGCCGACGCTGGGGCCGCGCATTGTTGATGTACCCCTCGTTCCACGGCTGCGGGGCTGTTTCCGCAGGTGTGTCATAAGAATTGCCGACGTGGGCGTCTCCGCTGTTGGAGTAAGCGGGTTCGGTGGGTGTGGCGTCGGGATAGGTGGATGGACGCTCCCCCTGTGGGGAGCTATCGGGGTACTGAAGAACGTAGGGATCGTCCTCATATGAGGTGGGCCGGGGCATCTCATGCGAGGGTTGCGTGTTCTGTTGTGCGACGTTTTCGCTGGGTGTGCCGGTTTTGGGGCCCGTGTTGAGTTGTGAAAAATCGTGGTACGACTCTGCAGAGCGAGTTTCGGTGGGGCGAGACTGCGTTGTGCGTGGTTGCGTGGGAGGAGTTTCCGCACGAGGCGGCTCTGTGCGGGGAGGTTCTGCCGAAGAATCGTCCGTCTCCGTAGCAGCAGAATTTATCGAGATAGCTAGTTTTATTGGCTCACCAATAGCTGCGGTGAGTTCGGCGGAGATGATATCGCCGAGTTTGCGCTCGAAGACGCTTTTGGCCGTTCGGTTAGGGGTGGAGATAACGGCGACACCGCCGATAAGACCGACGGGGGCAGCTTGCTTTAACCAGGCCTTATCTTGAGGGGTAATTCGTGTCCCAGGCGCTTGACCTGGGATATCCTCGCGTGGATTCATGGCCATCAGCTGTGCGACAACGTTATTCCACGTGTTGAAAAAGTCCTCGCTCGCCTGTCCAAATTGGTGAGGGCTGCCCCCAAGGTCCAT